>NZ_JAXBQQ020000005.1:0-240983 GCF_047520695.2 Stenotrophomonas sp. AR029
TTGCGGGAGTGTCCGCGGCATGGATGCCGCGGCCAAGCCCCCATGGATGGGTTTACGGCGTCTCCCGCAACCGGACCCACCCCGCCATCCCACGGGAAACCCGCTGTTGCTTCGGCTGTTGCTTCTGAGGTTGCCGGCCAGCGGCCGGCACTACGGCGGGTGCAGGGCGCAGCCCTGCCGATACCCCTCCCCCCGGCCGGGCTGGCAGAATAGACGTCTCTGCCGTTATCCGAAGCCGACGATGCGCCTCTCCCAGTTCCACCTGCACACCACCAAGGAAACCCCCAGCGACGCCGAGCTGACCAGCCACCGGCTGATGCTGCGCGCGGGCATGATCCGCAAGCTGGCATCGGGCCTGTACACCTGGTCGCCGCTGGGCCTGCGCGTGCTGCGCAAGGTCGAGCGCATTGTTCGCGAGGAAATGGACCGGGCCGGCGCGGTGGAATTCCAGATCCCGACCATCCAGCCGAAGGAACTGTGGGAGCAGACCGGCCGCTGGCAGAAGTTCGGCCCGCAGCTGCTGAAGATCAAGGACCGCAAGGACCAGGTGTTCTGCTACAGCCCGACCGCCGAAGAAGCCGCCTGCGACTTCGCGCGCAGCGAGCTGTCCAGCTACAAGCAGCTGCCGGTGAACTTCTACCAGATTCAGACCAAGTTCCGCGACGAGATCCGCCCGCGCTTCGGCGTGATGCGCGCGCGCGAATTCCTGATGAAGGACGCCTATTCGTTCCACCTGCACGATGAGTGCCTGGTGCGCGAGTACGAGAACATGAAGTCGGCCTACAGCCGCATCTTCACCCGCCTCGGCCTGGATTTCCGCATGGTGCAGGCAGACTCCGGCGCGATCGGCGGCGATGCCTCGCAGGAATTCCACGTGATCGCCGATTCCGGCGAAGACGCGCTGGTGTTCTCCACCGGTTCGGACTACGCGGCGAACATGGAGGCGGCGATCGCCGCCGATCCGGCACCGCGTGCGGCCGCCACCGAAACAATGCGCAAGGTGGATACCCCCACCCAGAAGACCTGCGAGGACGTCGCGGCCCTGCTCGGCATCGACCTGCAGCGCACGGTGAAGTCGGTGGCACTGATCGCCGGCGAAGGCGAGGCACAGCAGTTCGTGCTGGTGCTGGTGCGTGGCGACCATGAGGTCAATGAAATCAAGCTGGCCAAGGTGGCCGGGCTGGACGAGCAACGCTTCGCCAGCGAGGCGGAAATCGCCGAGCACCTGGGCAGCGTGCCAGGCTTCCTCGGCCCGGTCGCGCCGGCCAAGGCCATCCGCGTGGTCGCCGATCGCGAAGTGGCGGCAATGGCCGACTTCGTCGTCGGCGCCAACGAGGCCGGTTTCCACCTGGCCGGCGTCAACTGGGGCCGCGACCTGCCGGAACCGGAAGTGGCCGACATCCGCAACGTGCGTGCCGGCGATCGTGCCGTGGACGGCGGTGAACTGAAGATCGCCCGTGGCATCGAAGTCGGCCACGTGTTCCAGCTCGGCCGCAAGTACGCCGAAGCGCTGGATGCCACCGTGCTGGATGAAAACGGCAAGGCGGCGGTGATGGCGATGGGCTGCTACGGTATCGGTATCTCGCGCGTGGTGGCTGCCGCGATCGAACAGAACCATGACGATGCCGGCATCATCTGGCCGGACGCGATGGCGCCGTGGCAGGTCGTGGTGTGCGTGATCAACCCGAAGGGCGATGCCGTTGTGGCCGACGCTGCAGCCAATCTGCTGCAGGAGCTGCGCGACGCCGGCCTGGACGCCGCGCTCGACGATCGCGGCCTGCGCCCGGGCGCGATGTTCGCCGACATGGAACTGATCGGCATCCCGCACCGCGTGGTGGTCAGCGAACGTGGCCTGGCCGCCGGCACCTACGAGTACCGCGCGCGCCGCGCCAGCGAGGCGGAGAGCCTGGACAAGGCCACCCTGCTGCAGCGACTGCAGGGCTGACGTGGAAAGACCGGGGCCTGCCCCGGTCTTTTTTTTTGGGGGCGCGCGGCCTTTCCCTATATTGCAGCGGACATAATCCGGTCAAAATCACCGCGATAGCGTCTGCATGCCGCCACGCCATGACCCGCCTGCATTTGTGCTGTGATTAATTCATCTCTATTCTGTCCGCCGACGCCATGGACTGGCTTGTCCCGTCCACACATTAGTTTCCGGAGTAACCGTAAATGAGCATTGACCTGACCGGCCTGTCAGCACGCGAGCTGGGCGCCCTGATCCGTACCGCCAAGAAGCAGCAGACCATCGTCGCCAAGCGCCGGCCGATCACCAAGGTGCGCGCCCAGCTGACCAAGCTGGCCAAGACCGAGGGCTACACCATCGAGGAACTGTTCGGCGACGCCCCGGCACCGCGCGCGCGCAAGGTGGCCAAGGTCGCCAAGGCACCGTCGAAGACCGCCGGCCGCAAGCTGGGCAAGGTTGCCCCGAAGTACCGCAACCCGGCCAACCCCAAGGAAACCTGGACCGGCCGTGGAAAGCAGCCGCGCTGGATGGCTGAACTGACCGCCAAGGGCAACAAGAAGCCGGAAGATTTCCTGATCAAGAAGGCCTGAGGCCGGATCGGGGAGCAATAAAAAACGCCGGCGAAAGCCGGCGTTTCCTGTTTGTAGAGCCGCGCCCACGCTCGGCTATCCATATGCAAAGCCGAGCGTGGGCTCGGCTCTACAGGGTCTTGCGCGCCGGCATCAGCAGGTTGCCGAACAGCAGGCCCGCCACCAGCGCCATCACCACGTTCAGAACGGTGAGGAACACGCTCTGGCCGGCGCCCACGTCCTGCTGCTGGACCAGGGTCAGCACGCCACGCAGGCTGGTGCTGCCGGGCACCATCATGATGATGCCCGGCAGGCGGATGATCGCGCCCGGACGCCCGACCAGGCGACCGAACAGGTTGCCACCGGCGGTCAGCAGCATTGCCGACAGGAAGATGCCGGCCGGCGCGCCCCAGGCGTGGCCGCCGAACTTGGAGATCGCGTAACCGGCCACCGAGGCGGCGATCACCCACGGATAATCGCGGCGATTGGCCTTGAACAGCATCGCGAAGGCAAATGCGGCGGTCAGCAGCGAGCCCCACTCCACCCACGGCCCCTGCGGACGCGCGGCCCGGATCACCGGATCCAGGCCGAGCACATCGGCCAGGGTCACCGCGATCATCGCGCCGACGCTGAGCTTCATGATGGTGGTCAGCGCGCCGGCAAAGCGCGCGGTACCCGATACCCAGTGCTGGCTGGCCAGCTCATTGACCGCATTGGTCAGCGACATGCCGGGCAGCAGCACCACCAGCGAGGCGATGATCACCGTATTGAGGTTGAGCGCACCAATGAACGACGCGACCAGGGTGGCGACCATGCCGGCCAGCAGCGCGGCCAGTGCCTCGGCGGCTTCGCGGGTGGCCGGGCGGCGATCGGTGACCATGCCGAGCAGGCCGATCATCAGGCCGATGACACCGGCGGTGGCGATGTCCAGCCACGGCAGCTTCCACATGCCCGCCACGCCCGCCGCGCCGAGGGTGAACGACAGGATGGTGCGCAGCTTGCCGCGCCGGCCCGGATCCTTGTCCAGCTGGCGCAGCGCAGTGTGGCCCTGGGCGATGCTCATCCGCCCGTTGGACACTTCTTCGGCGATGTGGTCGGCAACGCTGAGCTTGTGCAGGTCGTTCTCACCCGGTGCCAGGCGGATCACGCGGGTGATGTCGCTGGAGCCGATCGCCTGGGCCGGATCGCTGAAGCTGAGGATGATACCGGTGGGATTCGACCACGGTTCACAATCCAGATCGAGCTGGCGGGCCAGTGCAACCACCGCCGTTTCCAGGCGCTGGGCCGTGGTGCCATAGCTGTGCAGGCGTCCGGCGATCTCGGAAACAAAGGCCACGCGCTGTGCGTAGGTGGCCTGGGGTGTGGGGATCGTGTGAGCATCTGCGGACATGCGCCGTAGTATTACCTACGCTGGGGCCCGCCGGAGAAATTCATCCAAGTTCGACGCGAAGCCCGATACAGAACGGTTATGCTGCGACCCGAATGGCCCACGTCACCCCGAACCTCGCTCCCCAGCTCGAACAGGATGCCCACGACCCGGGCCTGATCCGCCTGTCCGGCACCTGGACCTTGAAGACCGCGCTGGCCGCGGCCGAAGTCCTGCGCGGCGTTCCCGACGCGCTGACCGGCATCGATGCCACCGGCATCGAGCAGCTCGATTCGGCCGGCGTGCTGCAGGTGCTGCGCGTGGCCCATCGCGCCGATCTCCACGAAGACGCGCTGCAGTTCCGCCCGGACCACCAGGCGCTGGTGTGCACCATCGAGGAAGTGGCCGATGACCGGCCCAAGGCCAAGCGCGATTTCGGCGTGCTGGCCGCGCTGGAGCGGCTGGGCGTCAGCGTCCACGCCACCGGCCACAACATCAAGGCCCTGTGCAGTTTCCTCGGCGAGAACCTGGTCAAGGCGGCGCGGCTGGTCAAGGAACCCCGCCGCTTCCGGCTGACCGCCACCGTGCATCAGATGGAGCAGGTCGGGCTGGATGCGGTGCCGCTGGTGGCGCTGTTGTCCTACCTGGTGGGTGCGGTGATCGCCTTCCTCGGCTCGACCATCCTGCGCGACTTCGGCGCCGAGATCTACGTGGTCGAGCTGGTCAACATCGCCTTCCTGCGCGAGTTCGCCGTGCTGCTGACCGCGATCGTGCTGGCCGGCCGTACCGCCAGCGCGTTCACCGCGCAGATCGGTGCGATGAAGGCACGCGAGGAGATCGATGCGATGCGTACGCTGGGCCTGGACCCGGTCGACCTGCTGGTGCTGCCACGCTTGCTCGCCCTGCTGGTCACCCTGCCCTTGCTGACCTTCATCGCGATGATCGCCGGCCTGGCCGGCGGCATCACCGTCGGTGCGTTCGACCTCGACATCCCGCCGCAGATGTACATCGCGCGCATGCACGAGACGATGGAAGTGCGGCACCTGCTGGTGGGCCTGTCGAAGGCGCCGGTATTCGCCCTGGTGATCGGCCTGATCGGCTGCCTGGAGGGCCTGAAGGTCGAGGGCACCGCGCAGTCGGTCGGCGAGCGCACCACTTCCAGCGTGGTGCAGACGATCTCGCTGGTGATCATCATCGACGCCTTCGCAGCGTTGTGGTTCATGCACATGGACTGGTGACATGAGCACATCCGCCCTCCCCGAATCCATCGACATGCGCGACGACCAGGGCCACGAACTGGCCATCCGCGTGCGTGGTCTGGTCAACCGGTTCGGCAGCCAGACCGTGCACGAAGACCTGGATCTGGACGTACGCCGCGGCGAGATCCTGGGCGTGGTCGGCGGCTCCGGCACCGGCAAGTCGGTGCTGATGCGCTCGATCCTCGGCCTGCGTGTGCCGGATGCTGGGCAGATCGAAGTCCTCGGCCGCGATGCGCGTGCCGACGACGCCGAGAGCCGCCTGCACATCGAACGCAATACCGGTGTGCTGTTCCAGGACGGTGCCCTGTTCTCGTCGCTGACCGTGGGTGAGAACGTCCAGGTTCCATTGAAGGAACACCACCGCGAACTGCCCGAGCGCTGGCACTACGAACTGGCGCTGCTGAAAGTGAAACTGGCCGGCCTGCCCGCCGACGCGATCAACAAGCTGCCTTCGCAGCTGTCCGGCGGCATGCGCAAGCGCGCCGGCCTGGCCCGGGCGCTGGCGCTGGATCCGCCGTTGCTGTTCCTGGACGAACCCACCGCCGGCCTCGACCCGATCGGCGCGGCCGCGTTCGACCGCCTGATCAAGACGCTGCAGGAAGCGCTGGGGCTGACCGTGTTCCTGATCACCCACGACCTGGACACGCTGTACGCCATCTGCGACCGCGTCGCCGTGCTGGCCGACCGCAGGGTGGTGGCCAATGCGCCGCTGCCGGACATCGAGAAACTGGATCATCCGTGGATCCAGGAATACTTCCACGGACCCCGCGCGCGCGCCGCGCGTGGCGAACAGATCGAGAGTGCCTGAGCCATGGAAACCAAAGCCAACTACGTGCTGATCGGCGCGTTCACCCTGATCACCGGCCTGGCCCTGCTGGCCTTCGGCCTGTGGGCGGCCAAGTACTCCTCCGACCGCACCTGGCAGGAGTACCGCGTGGTGTTCCGCGAAGCGGTGACCGGCCTGTCGGTGGGCAGCCCGGTGCAGTACAACGGCATCGCGGTGGGCTCGATCACCGAACTGAACCTGGTGCCGGACGACCCGCGCCAGGTGGTCGCGCGCATCCGCCTGAACTCCAACACGCCGGTCAAGACCGATACCCGCGCCAAGCTGGCGATCACCAGCCTGACCGGCCCGTCGATCATCCAGCTCAGCGGCGGCACGCCGCAGTCGCCGGCACTGACCACGGTCAACAAGGATCCGGCACCGATCATCCCGACCACGCCCTCGGCGCTGCAGAACATCACCGACGTGGCCAACCGCATCGTCGAGCGCATGGACCAGATCCTCAGCGACCGCAACGTGGCCTCGATCAACGCGACGCTGGCCAACCTGGAGACGATCAGTGGTGGCCTGGCCGACCGTGACCAGGGTACGCAGGCGCTGCTGCTCAGCGCGCGCGATGCCGCCCGCAGCCTGGACACCACGCTGAAGACCACCAACGGCACCATCGAGCGCCTGGACAGGAACCTGGTGCAGCAGCTGCCCGGCATCATCGACAAGCTCGACACGACCCTGGCCAAGCTCGATTCGGCCGCCGGCAACGCCGATTCGATCCTTGGCGAGAACCGAGCCGCGATCAACAGCTTTGCCAACGATGGCCTTGGCCAGCTGGGCCCGACGCTGACCGAACTGCGCGGCCTGATCCGCGACCTGCGCCGGGTCAGCGACCGCCTCGAGAACAACCCCGCGCGCTACCTGCTGGGCCGCGACGCACCGAAGGAGTTCGAACCCAAATGAGCCCGACCACCCTTCCGCGCCTGCTGCTGGCCGCTTCGATGGTCACCCTGCTGGGCGGCTGCTCCATCCTCGGCAGCAGCGAGAAAACCGCGGTGACGCTGTACTCGCCGTCCGTGCAGGTCAAGGCGGACCCGGCATGGCCGCAGGCCAGCTGGCAGCTGGTGCTGGCCAAGCCCAGCGCCGCGCGCATGGTCGACAGCCCGCGCATCAATGTGCGGCCGACACCCTCCCAGCTTGAGATCTACAAAGGGGCCAGCTGGGCGCAGCCGGCCACCGACATGATCGAGGACACCCTGCTGCGTGGCTTCGAGGATTCCGGCCGCATCCGCGGCGTGGCCCGCAGCACTGCCGGCATCCGCGCCGACTACAAGCTGTCCACCGACGTGCGCCGCTTCGAATCGGATTACCAGGGCCAGGCCACGCCGACCGTGGTGATCGAGGTCAACGCCAAGCTGATCCATGTCGCCGACCAGCGCGTGGTGGCCGACCGCACCTTCCGCCAGGCGCAGCCGGTCGGCAGCACCGACGTGCCGGCGGTGACCGCGGCGTTCGAGCGCGGCCTGCAGCAGCTGGCGCAGGACATGGTGGGCTGGACGTTGACCAGCGGCCAGGCCGACCAGCCGAACGTTGCACGCTGATCTCCGCATTCGCCGGGCACGTGGTTGCGGGGTCAGATCCCTTTCCTGCCGGAAAGGGATCTGACCCCTTCTTCGTCAACGTGGGGTAATCCAGCGGAACGTCAGGTTGATGCGCTCGCCCTGCACCCGCGTCATCTTCGGCAACGCGTGCTGGTAGAAGCGCTGGGTCTGCCCGGCCATCAGCAGCAGGTCACCATGGCCAAGCATGAATTCGGCCTTGCGCGCCGGATCGTCGCGTCGGCGCAGCAGGAAACGGCGCGCCGCACCCAGGCTCAGCGACGCGATCACCGGGGCCGGCCCCAGCTCCGGCTCGTCATCGCTGTGCCAGCCCATGTAGTCGCCGCCGCCGCGATAGCGGTTCAGCAGCACGCTGTTGAAGCAGCCGTAGCCTTCAGCCCACAGGCGCTCGCGCACGGCCTGCAACACAGGCGGCCACGGATGCGGCACGAACTCGGCACCGGAGTAGCGGTAGCGCGCCTGCGGGTCGCCGATCCAGCAGCTCAGCCGTGGCGAGTCCACCCAGTTGCCGAACATGCGGATGCGGTGGACGTCCCACCGCACGTCGGCCTGCAGCGCCCCCATGAGCCGGTCGGCGTCGGCAGCAGCCAGCCATCCCGGCAGGTGCAGGACGTCGGCGTCGGGCAGGTCATGGGGAAACAGCATGGTCACACGCTAGCACGGCGGCGTTTGCCGTCATGGCCGCCAACACCGAAAATGGCGCCATGACCGTTGCCCAGATGCTGATCCCGTCCTACCGCCCGCTGTCGCGAGGCCTCACCCGATGAGCCTGCGCCAGTCGCTGTTCCCGTTGCTGCGCGCCGTGTTCCGGGCCTTGCCGTTGCCGCAGGCGCAGCGCGACCGGTTGCGCACCCGGCTGTTGGCACGGCATGGCGACTGGGTGCCGCCGCCCCCCAAGGGGCAGCAGGATGAGTGGGGCGCGCGCGCCAGTGCCCAGCTGCGCTGGCGTGCCGATGAACCGGCGATCGGCCACGTGCCATGGCGTGAGGGAGCATTGCCGTCACCCATGCCAGCGACGCTGGTCGCTTTCTACCTGCCGCAGTTCCACACCTTCCCGGAGAACGACGCCTGGTGGGGCAAGGGCTTTACCGAGTGGCGCAACGTGACCCGCGCCCTGCCGCAGTTCGAGGGTCACATCCAACCCCGCCTGCCGGCCGACCTCGGCTTCTATGACCTGCGCAACCCGCAGGTGATGCGTGACCAGGCACGCTTGGCTGCGGAGTACGGCATCGGCGCATTCTGCTTCTACTACTATTGGTTCAGCGGCCGCACCCTGATGGAGGACCCGCTGCGTCAATGGCTGGCCGATGACAGCATCGACCTGCCGTTCTGCCTGTGCTGGGCCAACGAGAACTGGGCACGACGCTGGGACGGCCGCGACGACGACATCCTGATCGGCCAGCAGCACAGCGCAGAGGACGATCTGGCCTTCATCGCACATGTCGCGCCCTACCTGCGCGACCGCCGTGCATTGAAAGTCGAGGGTCGGCCGATGCTGCTGGTCTATCGCCCGAACCTGCTGCCCGACGCCCGGGCGACTGCCGAGCGCTGGCGCCGCTGGTGCCGCGACAACGGCGTGGGAGAGATCCACCTGGCCTACGTCCAGGGCTTCGAGCGACCGGATCCGCGCGATATCGGCTTTGATGCCGCCGTCGAATTCCCGCCGAACATGAGTAACCCGCGCTCGCTGTCGGCACAGCAGTGGCTGCTCAATCCTGCCTTCAATGGCGATGTACGCGACTGGCGCGAACTGGCTGCAGAAATCGCAGCGCGGCCACTGCCGGATTATCCGCTCTATCCTGGCGTGAACCCGGGCTGGGACAACGAGGCGCGTCGTTCCGGCCGCGGCCGCGTGTACCTGCACGCCTCACCCCGTGGCTACCGCGACTGGTTGCGCACCACGATCCATGAGCGCCTGGCCCTGGCGCCTGCGCGCCAGCGCATGGTCTTCATCAATGCATGGAACGAATGGGCCGAAGGCGCGGTGCTGGAACCGGATGCCCGGCTCGGGCATGCCTGGCTTGACGCGACGCGCCAAGCGCTGTCCCCGGCTCCGCCCGCCGGCCCCCTGCGGGCCTGCCTGCTGATTCTCATTGATGATCCCAGGCTGATCGCTACAGCTTGTGAGGCCGCCAGCGGCCTGGGCGTGAGCTACCGTGTTTTCATTCCAATGGCGCAGCGCCCTCATGACGCTGCGGTCGATATCATCGGCCATGCAGGCAATGCCTTGTCCAGCATCGTGCAGGTCTTGGAGGCTTTTGGTCCGGATCCATCGTTGCTGGCCTGCTGGCTGGACCTCCGTGGAAGCGGCGAGGCAAGACCGCAGCTACCAGGCACGGCCGATCTCGACGCTGTGCTTCAACAGTTCGATGAGCAACCTGCGCTGGGCATGTTCGCGGCATCCACTCCGGAGGCCATCGCCGTTTCTCGCCGTCATCTCCGCTGGGCGGCGCGGCTGGGGATGGCCGACACCCCTACGCCGCAGACAGCAGGCACGATGTGGCTGCGGGCTTCGGCGTTGCGGTCACTGCTGGATGCGCACTGCTATCCCAGTGAGCTGGACAACGACGATGCACTTGATCCGGTCATGCAGTTGCTGCCGGACCTTGTTGCCAACGCCGGCTACATCGTCGCAGGCCCACAACGCCAACCCTGAGGCTGGCGCTGCGCGACAACATCGTTGACCTTAGCGCCGGAACGCGACGCCGGTCTTTTCCTTCAGTTCTTCATCGCTGACACCCGGCGCGGCCTCCACCAGCAACAGGCCCTTTTCAGTCACGTCGAACACCGCCAGATCGGTGATGATGCGGTCGACCACGCCCACGCCGGTCAACGGCAGCGTGCATTCGGCCAGGATCTTGTGCTCGCCGTTCTTGGCAGTGTGCTCCATCAGCACCACAACGCGCTGCACGCCGGCGACCAGGTCCATTGCCCCGCCCATGCCCTTGACCATCTTGCCGGGCACCATCCAGTTGGCCAGGTCGCCCTTGTCGGTCACCTGCATGGCACCGAGGATGGCCAGGTTGACGTGCCCACCGCGGATCATCGCAAAGCTGTCGTGGCTGCCGAAGTAGCTGGCGCCCGCACGTGCGGTGACGGTCTGCTTGCCGGCGTTGATCAGGTCGGCGTCGACTTCAGCGTCGGTCGGGAACGGGCCGATGCCGAGCAGGCCGTTTTCCGACTGCAGCCATACATCCACG
Organism: Stenotrophomonas sp. AR029; assembly: GCF_047520695.2. Lineage (NCBI taxonomy): Bacteria > Pseudomonadati > Pseudomonadota > Gammaproteobacteria > Lysobacterales > Lysobacteraceae > Stenotrophomonas > Stenotrophomonas sp. AR029. Next base: position 10,752 of record NZ_JAXBQQ020000005.1, read on the forward strand.
CCTTCGGGAATGTGGTTGGCGACCAGGGTCGGCAGGCCGATGCCCAGGTTCACGTAGGCACCATCGGTCAGTTCCTGGGCGGCACGGGCCGCCATTTCATCGCGGGTCCACGCCATTTCAGTTGCCCTCCGCGCGGATGGTGCGCTGTTCGATACGCTTCTCGGGATGCGGGTTGTGCACGATGCGGTGCACGTAGATGCCCGGCAGGTGCACCTGATCCGGGTCGATGGCGCCGACCGGCACTACCTCTTCAACCTCCACGATGCAGACCTTGCCGGCCATCGCACAGGCAGGGTTGAAGTTGCGTGCGGTCTTGCGGAACACCAGGTTGCCGGCCTCGTCCGCCTTCCAGGCCTTGACCAGCGCCACGTCGGCGCGCAACGCGGTCTCCATCACGTAGTGCTTGCCGTCGAATTCGCGGGTTTCCTTGCCCTCGGCCACCACCGTGCCGTAGCCGGTGGCAGTGAAGAACGCCGGAATACCGGCGCCGCCGGCACGCAGGCGCTCGGCCAGGGTGCCCTGCGGGTTGAATTCCAGCTCCAGCTCGCCGGCCAGGAACTGCCGCTCGAATTCCTTGTTCTCGCCCACGTAGGACGAAATCATCTTCTTGATCTGCCGCGTTTCCAGCAGCTGGCCGAGGCCGAAGCCATCGACGCCGGCATTGTTGGAGATCACGGTCAGGCCCTTGACGCCGCTGTCGCGCAGCGCAGCGATCAGCGCCTCGGGAATGCCGCACAGGCCAAAGCCGCCCACGGCCAGGGTCTGCCCATCGGCGACCACCCCCTGCAGGGCCTCCGCCGCACTGGCGAAGCGCTTGCCGCGCTTTCCGCCGGAAGTCGATTGCTGCATTGCTGTAGTACCCTGCGAATGGATAAGCGCATTCTAGCCGCAGGCCTGCACCCGACGGGTTTGCGGCGCAGCAAACCGCGCGGATGCAGCGGCCCGGGGCCGGGATGCCGCTTTCTGGCCCATGCCCCAACGCGGATACAATGGACGATCCCGCCGCGTCAGCCCGCGAACGATGCCCCCAGCGCCTCCTGCCCCCTCTCCTGCAGCCCGCGACCGCGCCCTGTGCGTGGACCTGGATGGCACGCTGCTGGACACGGACCTCCTGTATGAATCGCTGCTGGTGCTGTTGGCGCGCAATCCGCTGTACCTGTTCCTGCTGCCGTTCTGGCTGCTGCAGGGCAAGGCCGCACTGAAGCGGCAGATCGCTGCACGCGTCACCATCGATCCACGCCGCCTGCCTTACAACCCGAAAGTTCTGGAACTGCTGCGCGACACGGCGCAGCGCCCGCGGGTGCTGTGTACCGCCTCGGACCAGCTGCTGGTCGCGCCGATCGCCGCACACCTGGGCCTGTTCGAGCAGGTGATCGCCAGCGATGGCCAGCGCAACCTGTCCGGCACGCACAAGGCACAGGCCCTGGTGGATGCCTTCGGCGAGCGTGGTTTCGACTACGCCGGCAATGGCACGGTCGATCTGGTGGTCTGGGCCCGCGCTGCAGGTGCCTGGGTGGTCAACAACCGCAGCGCCCTGGCCGGTGCCGCAGCGCAACGCACCCAGCTGCTGGGGCACTGGCCCGCCCCATCCAGGCTGCAGGCATGGTTGAAGGCGCTGCGGCCACACCAGTGGCTGAAGAACCTGTTGGTGTTCGTGCCCGTGTTGACCGCCCACCGCTTCCTGGAAGCACCGGCGGTGGCCGATGCCCTGCTCGCCTTCGCGGCCTTCAGCCTGTGCGCCTCCGGCGTCTACCTGCTCAATGACCTGCTCGACCTCGATGCGGATCGCCGCCATCCGCGCAAGCGCCATCGCCCCTTTGCCGCCGGTCGCCTGCCGCTGCTGCACGGCCTGGTTGCAGGCCCGCTGCTGACACTGTGCGGGCTGGCCGTGGCACTGGCCTGCAGCCCTGCATTCGCGGCCGTGCTGGCGGGCTACTACGCGCTGACCGTTGCCTACTCGTTGCGCCTGAAGCGCATCGTCATGCTCGACGTGGTACTGCTGGCCAGCCTCTACACCCTGCGCATCATCGGCGGCACGGTGGCCATCGGGGCAGAACTGTCGTTCTGGCTGCTGGCCTTCAGCATGTTCATTTTCCTCTCGCTGGCTCTGCTCAAGCGCTATACCGAACTCCACGCGGTGCTGGCACGTGGCAAGACCCGCGCCAACGGCCGTGGCTACGGCGTGGAAGACCTGCCGCTGCTGCAGTCGCTGGGCGCGGCCGCCGGCTACTGCGCCGTGCTGGTGATGGCGCTGTACATCAACAGCCCCGACAGCGTGGAGCTGTACCGCAACCCGAAGCTGCTGTGGTTCATCTGCCCGGTCCTGCTGTACTGGGTCAGCCGCGCCTGGGTGATCGCCCATCGCGGCAACATGCACGATGACCCGATCGTGTTTGCCGCCACGGATCGGCCCAGCCAGGTGGTGGCCGTGCTGTGCGCCGGGTTTGCCCTGGTGGCGATCTGATGCGGGCCGACGCGCATTCCTGGGGGCGGTATCCGCGCGCGCCACAGTCGCTGATCAGGGTGCACGATCGGCTCGCCACGCTGCCAACCTTCGAGGGCACTGCGTTGCCGCATGGTAACGGACGCAGCTATGGCGACAGCTGCCAGAATCCGGGGGCCACCCTGCTGGAATGTCGCGGTCTGGACCGCTTCATCGCCTTTGACCCGGCCAGCGGACGGCTGCAGTGCGAAGCTGGCGTCACCTTGGGTGAGATCATCGCGCTCGTTCTGCCGCAAGGCTGGTTCCTTCCGGTTACCCCAGGCACGCGTCACGTCACCGTGGGCGGTGCGATCGGCAATGATGTGCATGGCAAGAATCATCATCTGGCCGGCAGCTTCGGTCACCACGTGCTGTCCTTCGAACTGCTGCGCAGCGACGGCGAACGCCACGTGTGCCGTCCTGGCAATGGCGACGGCTGGTTCGAGGCCACCCTCGGTGGGCTTGGCCTGACCGGAGTGATCACCCACGCCGAGCTGCAGCTGCGCCGCGTGCCGGGCAGCAGCCTTGAGGTGGAGAACATCCGTTTCTCCAGCCTGGCCGACTTCTTCGCACTGTCACAGGACAGCAGCGAAAGCCACGAGTACAGCGTGGCCTGGATCGACTGCCTGGCACGTGGCCGCGCCCTCGGCCGCGGGCATTTCACCCGTGCCAACCATGCCGCGCAGCCGGCCGACGAACGTCCAGCCACGCCCCGGCGGCAGTGGTCGATGCCGCTGATACCACCGATATCACTGGTCAACCGGCTCACTCTGCGCCCGTTCAATACGCTCTATTACTGGCGCCAGCCGGCGCAACGCCGGCGCCACGTCTCACACCTGTTGCCCTTTTTCTATCCGCTTGATGGCATCAGCCAGTGGAACCGGATGTATGGTCCGGCTGGCTTCGTGCAGTACCAGTGCGTGCTGCCACCGCACGCGGCCGCGGATGGAGTTCCCGCCCTGCTGCAGGAAATCGCCCGCAGTGGCCAGGGTTCGTTCCTGGCGGTGCTCAAGCAGTTCGGTACGCGGCCGTCCCTTGGCATGTTGTCCTTTCCGCGCCCGGGTACCACCCTGGCCCTGGACTTCCCCAATACCGGCGAGGCACTGTGGGCCCTGCTGCGGCGCCTGGACCAGATCGTCGATGCCGCCGACGGTGCCCAGTACCCGGCCAAGGATGCGCGGATGACCGCCGCCTCATTCCAGCAGGCGTACCCGCGCTGGCAGGACTTCAGCCGATTCATCGATCCACGTTTCTCGTCCGGCTTCTGGCGCCGGGTGACGGAGTAAGCATGCAGAACGTCCTCATCATCGGCGCCACGTCCGCGATCGCCGAAGCCGTCGGACGGCGCTATGCCGCACGCGGCGCGGCGCTGTTCCTGGTTGCTCGCCGTTCCGAACGGCTCGCCGCCATCGCCGACGACCTGCGCGTGCGCGGTGCACGCGCCACGCACACTTCTTCGATGGACATCAACGATCTGGCCGCCCACGCCGAGCTGCTGGCGCAGGCCTGGCAGGCGCTGGGGCGGGTGGACGTGGTGCTGGTTGCACATGGCACGCTGCCCGATCAGGCAGCGTGTGAGGCCTCGGTGGAAACCTGCATGGCCGAGTTCGCCACCAACGGCAGCTCGACGCTGGCCTTGCTGGGGCCTGTGGCCAATCGGCTGGCCGACGCCGGCAGCGGCACGCTGGCGGTGATCACTTCGGTGGCCGGCGACCGCGGCCGCCAGAGCAACTACGTCTACGGCGCCGCCAAGGCTGCGGTCAGTACCTACCTGAGTGGCCTGCGCCAACGCCTGGCCAAGCAGGGCGTGGCGGTGGTCGACATTCGTCCGGGCTTCGTCGACACGCCGATGACGGCCCACCTGCGCAAGGGCCCATTGTGGGCAACGCCGGACCAGGTCGCGCGCCGCATCGTCGCCGGCATCGGGCGCGGCACCCCGGTGCTGTATGCCCCGGGCTTCTGGCGGTTGATCATGACGGTGATCCGCCTGCTGCCGCAGGCCCTGTTCAACAGGATCTCGCTGTGAGCACTGCAACGGACTCCGAGCTGGAGCAGAAGATCATCATTCCCGGTGGTGCCGGCCTGGTCGGCCAGAACCTGGTCGCCATCCTCAAGCGCCAGGGCTACCGCCGACTGGTGGTGATCGACAAGCACGCTGCCAATCTCGAGGTACTCGCGCGTCTGCATCCGGATGTGGTGACCGAACACGCCGACCTGGCAGAGCCGGGCACCTGGGAGCGCCATTTCGCTGGTGCCGACGCCGTGGTGATGCTGCAGGCGCAGATCGGCGGCACCGATCCTCTGCCATTCGTGCGCAACAACATCACTGCCACCGACCTCATCCTCGATGCCATCGAGCGTCACGCCGTGCCCTACACGGTGCACGTCAGCTCCTCGGTGGTCTGTTCGGTGGCCGATGACGACTACACCCGCACCAAGCGTGAGCAGGAGCAACGGGTCGCCGCGCGCGGCATCCCTGCGGTCATCCTGCGCCCGACCCTGATGTTCGGCTGGTTCGACCGCAAGCACTTGGGATGGCTGTCGCGCTTCATGCGCAGGGTTCCGGTATTTCCGATTCCTGGCGATGGACGCTACATGCGCCAGCCACTGTATGCCGGCGATTTCGCCACCATCATCGCCAGCTGCCTGCGCTCGCGCATTTCTGGCCAGCGCTACAACATCACCGGCCTGGAGAAGGTCGATTACATCGACATCATCCGCCAGATCAAGCGCAGCACGCGTGCCCGCACCCTGCTGCTGCACATCCCCTACCGCCTGTTCCACCTGCTGCTGAGGACCTGGGCGCTGTTCGACCGCGACCCACCGTTCACCGCGGCGCAGCTGCAGGCACTGGTGGCCCATGATGAGTTCGAAGTCATCGACTGGCCTTCGATCTTCAACGTACGGCCGACGCCCTTCGCGCAGGCCATCGACGCCACCTTCAACGACCCCGAGTACGGCGACATCGCCCTGGAGTTCTGATCATGAGCGAGCGCATCGCCGTTCTCGGCGCCGGCCCGATGGGCCTTGCCGTGGCCTACCAGCTGGCCCGCGACGGCCATCAGCCCGTGGTATTCGAAGCCGATGACCGGGTTGGCGGAATGACCGCGAGCTTCGACTTCGGCGGCATGCCGATCGAACGCTACTACCATTTCCATTGCACCTCCGATCACGATTTCCTGACCGTGCTCGACGAGCTGGGGCTGGGCGAACGCATGCGCTGGACCGAGACCCGCATGGGCTACTGGTTCGGCAAGCGCCTGCAGCCATGGGGCAATCCGATCGCCCTGCTGCGCTTCAGGGGCCTGGGGATGATGGCGAAGATCCGTTACGGCCTGCATGCTTTCCTGTGCACGCGTCGCAACAACTGGCGCCCGCTGGACCACGTTGAAGCCTCCTCCTGGATCCGCCGCTGGGTTGGCGCCGAAGCCTACGAAACGCTGTGGCGCCGGTTGTTCGACTACAAGTTCTACGACTATGCCGGCAACCTGTCCGCGGCCTGGATCTGGAGCCGGATCCGGCGCATCGGGCGCTCCCGTTACAGCCTGATGCGCGAAAAGCTCGGGTATCTGGAAGGCGGTTCATCCACCCTGCTCGATGCCCTGCATGCGGACATCCTGCGCCATGGTGGCGAGGTGCGGCTGTCCAGCCCGGTGCAACGCATCGTGATCGAGGACGGCCGCGTACGCGGTGTCCAGGTCGGCGGCGAGCATCTGACCTTCGACAAGGTCATTTCCACGGTACCGCTGCCGTTCGTGCCACGCCTGGCGCCGGACCTGCCCGAAGCCATCCTGGCGAAGTTCCGCGCACTGAACAACATCGCCGTGGTCTGCGTGATCGCCAAGCTGCGCAGGCCGGTTTCGGCCAATTTCTGGGTCAACACCAACGACCCGGACATGGACATCCCCGGCATCGTCGAATACACCAACCTGCGCCCGATGGATGCGCATATCGTCTACGTGCCGTTCTACATGCCCGGCGAGCACGAGCGTTATGGCGACAGCGACGACGTGTTCGCCGACAAGGTCCGCCGCTACCTGTGCATGATCAATCCGCAGTTGGGCGCGGATGACTTCATCGACGTGCGGGTCAGCCGCTACCGCCACGCGCAGCCGATCTGCGAGCCGGGCTTCCTGGACCGGCTGCCGCCGCGCCGGCTGCCGGTGGAAGGACTGTGGGTGGCCGATACCTCGCACTACTACCCCGAAGACCGCGGCATCTCCGAGAGCATCGGCTTCGGGCGTGCCATGGCCCGCGAGGCGGTGGCGTGACCCTGTCCCGCCCGTTCCTGCTGTTCCTGCTGGCCGGCGGCATCGCTGCGCTGGCCAACATCCTGTCGCGGATGCTGTACAGCCACTGGATGCCGTTCACCCCGGCGATCATCGCCGCCTACCTCACCGGCATGGTCACCGCCTTCGTGCTGACCCGCTGGTTGGTGTTTTCCGGCAGCACCCGGCCCCTGCACCACTCGGCGTTCTACTTCGTGCTTGTCAACCTGTTCGCGGTGGCCCAGACCTGGCTGGTTTCCACCGTGCTGGCCTACCACCTGCTGCCATGGCTGGGCGTGGACGTGCTGCGCCTGGAGATCGCCCACGTGGTGGGCGTGGCGGTGCCAGTGGTGTCCAGCTACTTCGGCCACAAGTACCTGTCGTTCCGATGACTGCTCCCGGGGTGCCGTTTGCGGAAAACGCTTCCCACACATCCATGGCCGTAAACTACGGCGCTGACCTCACCCAGGATCCCGATCGATGCCCCTGCCCGCCTTCAAGGCCTATGACATCCGCGGCCGCGTGCCGGAAGAACTGAACGAAGATCTGGCCCGCCGCATCGGCGTGGCGCTGGCGGCGCAGCTTGCACCGGGCCCGGTGGTACTGGGCCACGACGTGCGCCTGACCAGCCCCGCGCTGCAGGATGCACTGGCCGCAGGCCTGCGCGGTACCGGGCGCGAGGTGATCGACATCGGCCTGTGTGGCACGGAAGAAGTCTATTTCCAGACCGACCACCTGGGCGCGGCCGGCGGCGTGATGGTCACCGCCAGCCACAACCCGATGGACTACAACGGCATGAAGCTGGTCAAGGAGAACGCACGGCCGATCAGCTCCGATACTGGCCTGTTCGCGATTTCCGATGCGGTTGCCGCCGATACGTCCGCGGCGCAACCGCCGCGTGCCGCGCAGAGCGCCCAGCACGACAAGAGCGCGTACATCCAGCACCTGCTGAGCTATGTCGACGCCGGCAAGCTGCGACCACTGAAGCTGGTGGTCAACGCCGGCAACGGCGGTGCCGGTGCCATCGTCGATCTGCTGGCACCACACCTGCCGTTCGAGTTCATCCGCATCTGCCACGAGCCGGACGGCCGTTTCCCCAACGGCATTCCCAACCCGCTGCTGCCGGAGAACCGCGCCGCCACCGCCGACGCCGTGCGCGAACACGGTGCCGATTTCGGCATTGCCTGGGACGGCGACTTCGACCGCTGCTTCTTCTTCGACCACACCGGTCGCTTCATCGAGGGCTACTACCTGGTCGGCCTGCTGGCCAAGGCAATCCTGGCGCGCAACCCCGGCGGCAAGGTCGTGCACGACCCGCGCCTGGTCTGGAACACCGTGGACATGGTCGAACAGGCCGGCGGCGTACCGGTGCAGTGCAAGAGCGGCCACGCCTTCATCAAGGAAAAGATGCGCGCCGAAGACGCGGTGTACGGCGGCGAGATGAGCGCCCACCACTATTTCCGCGAGTTCGCCTATGCCGACTCGGGCATGATCCCGTGGCTGCTGATCGCCCAGCTGGTTTCCGAAAGCGGGCGCTCGCTGGCCGATTGGGTCGAAGACCGCATGGCTGCCTACCCCTGCAGCGGCGAAATCAATTTCAAGGTCAGCGATGCAAAGGCCGCCGTCGCGCGCGTGATGGAGCACTTCGCGGCGCAGTCGCCCACGCTGGACCACACCGACGGCATCAGTGCCGACTTCGGCAACTGGCGCTTCAACCTGCGCAGCTCCAACACCGAGCCGCTGCTGCGCCTGAATGTCGAAGCCCGGGGCGATGCCGCGCTGATGCAGGCGCGCACCGACGACATCTCCCGCCTCATCCAGCAGTAACCGAGGAACGCATGAGCAGCATCCAGCCCGTCATCCTGTCCGGTGGATCCGGTACCCGCCTGTGGCCGCTGTCGCGCGAGGCGTACCCGAAGCAGTTCCTGCCGCTGGCGGGTGAACTGACGATGCTGCAGGCCACCTGGAAGCGCGTGGCGCCGATCGCCGCGCGCGGACCGCTGGTGATCGCCAACGAAGAGCATCGCTTCGTCGCCGCCGAGCAGCTGCAGCAGGTTGGCGCCGAGCCGGCCGCGATCATCCTCGAGCCGGTCGGCCGCAACACGGCCCCGGCGATCGCGGTGGCCGCGCTGGAGGCCACCCGCGACGGTGCCGACGCCCTGCTGCTGGTGCTGCCGTCCGACCACGTGATCACCAACGAGACCGCATTTCGCAGCGCCGTGCAGGCGGCGGCCGGCGCTGCCGAGGCCGGCAAGCTGGTCACCTTCGGCATCGTGCCGACCGGACCGGAAACCGGCTACGGCTACATCAAGGCCGCCGATGGCCAGGGCCTGCGTGCGGTCGAGCGCTTCGTCGAGAAGCCCGACCTGGATACCGCGACCGGCTATGTCAGCAGCGGCCAGTATTACTGGAACAGTGGCATGTTCCTGTTCAAGGCCTCGCGCTACCTGCAGGAGCTGGAACGCTTCCAGCCCGCGATGCTGGCTGGCAGCCGCCAGGCCTGGCAGCAGGCCCGCCGCGACGCCGACTTCACCCGCCTGGACAAGGACGCCTTCACTGCCGTTCCGTCCGATTCGATCGACTACGCGGTGATGGAGAAGACCGCCGATGCGGTGGTGATTCCACTGGATGCGGGCTGGAACGATGTCGGTTCGTGGACTGCCCTGCGCGACGTCTCGCAGCAGGACGGCGATGGCAACGCGCACCAGGGCGACGTGATCGCCATCGACTGCCGCAATACCTATGCCTACGGCCAGCGCCTGGTGGCCATGGTCGGCCTCGATGACGTGATCGTGGTCGAGACCGACGATGCGGTGCTGGTGGGCAAGGCCGACCGCATGCAGGAGGTCAAGACCGTGGTGGCACAGCTCAAGGCCGAAGGCCGCAGCGAGGCCACCTGGCACCGCAAGGTCTATCGCCCGTGGGGCGCCTACGATTCGATCGACAACGGCGAGCGCTTCCAGGTCAAGCGGATCACGGTCAAGCCCGGCGGCACGCTGAGCCTGCAGATGCACCACCATCGCGCCGAGCACTGGATCGTGGTCAGCGGCACCGCCGAGGTGACCCGTGGCGATGAAGTGATCCTGCTCAGCGAGAACCAGAGCACCTACATTCCGCTGGGCGTGACCCACCGCCTGCGCAACCCGGGCAAGCTGCCGCTGGAACTGATCGAAGTGCAGTCCGGCAGCTACCTCGGCGAGGATGACATCGTGCGCTTCGAGGATACCTACGGGCGCAGTTGAGGTTTGCCCGGGGTCGGATCCCGTTGCTGCGCAGCGGGCTCTGACCCGTTCCTGATCGGCCCGGCCGCGCGGCATCGCCGGGCACGGCCCGGCGCTACGGCCATCAGGCCAGCTCCGCCATCACCCGCTTCAGGCCGTCCTGCCAGGTTGGCAGCACGATACCGAAATCCTGCTGCAGCTTGCGGTTGTCCAGCACCGACCAGGCTGGACGCTTGGCCGGGGTCGGATACTCGGAGCTGGGAATCGCCTCGACCGTCGGCACCTTGGCCAACACGCCGGTAGCCAACGCTTCGGCGAAGATCGCCTCGGCAAAACCATGCCAGCTGGTCTGGCCGCTGGCGGTCAGGTGCCAGGTCCCGGACAGCTGCCCGGGATGCTGCAACGCCTGCAGGGTGACATCGGCGATCAGCGCGGCAGGCGTCGGCGTGCCGACCTGGTCGGCCACCACCCGCAACGCATCGCGCTCGGCCCCGACGCGCAGCATGGTGCGCAGGAAATTCGCGCCGTGCGAGGCATACACCCACGCCGTGCGGAAAATCAGATGGCGGCCACCGGCCGCACGCACCGCGTCCTCGCCATCGCGCTTGCTGGTGCCATACACGCCCAGCGGTGCGGTCGGCTCGTCCTCGCGGTAGGGCGCGCTGCCCTGGCCGTCGAACACGTAGTCGGTGGAGTAATGCACGAACGGCACGCCATGCGCCGCACACCAGCGCGCGATCACGCCCGGTGCCTGCGCGTTGGCGGCGAACGCAGCGTCCGCATCCTGTTCGGCACGATCCACCGCCGTGTAGGCCGCGGCATTGACCACAACCGACGGCTGCACGCGATCCAGCAGTGCCGGCAGGCCGTCGGGCTGGCCGAAGTCGGCCGTTTCGCACGCACTGCCGTCCGGCAGCTGGCCGCTGCGGGTGGTCGCGACCACCTTGCCCAGCGGCACCAGCGCGCGCAGCAGCTCCTGGCCAACCTGGCCATTGCCACCCAACACCAGCACGGTCATGGCACGTAGACCGGTAGGCGGTCTTCAGCAATGTCCTTCAGGAAGGGAGCATTCTCGTCCTTGGCCGACAGGGTCGGTGCGCTGATCGGCCAGTCGATTGCGACATCGGCGTCATTCCAACGAATAGCCGCATCAGCTTCCTTTAAGTACACATCGGTGCAGAGATAGTTGAACAGCGCAGTTTCGGAAAGCACTACGAAACCATGGGCGAAACCCTCGGGTATCAAGAACTGCCGCTTGTTTTCGGCACTGAGGATCACCGCTTCCCAGCGTCCAAACGTAGGCGAGCCGCGGCGGATATCGACCGCCACGTCGTAGACCTCGCCCTCAAGGACGGAGATCAACTTGCCCTGCGGGCGAGGCCACTGATAGTGAATGCCGCGTAGGACGCCCTTGCTTGAAGAGGACATATTGCTTTGTACGAAGCTGCTGACCAGACCCGCTTCTGCGAATCGGTCGGCATTCCATGTTTCAAAGAAAAACCCCCGGGCGTCACCGAACACGGCAGGTTCGACGATCTTGCATCCGGGCAGGCTTGTCTCGATTACCTTCAAGGAACGACTCCACGCAGAGCGAGCTTGTGCAGGTACTGGCCGTAGCCATTCTTGATCAGCGGTGCAGCCAGTGCTTCCAGCTGCTCGGCGCTGATCCAGCCCTTGCCGAACGCGATTTCTTCCGGGCAGCAGACCTGCAGGCCCTGGCGGGTTTGGATGGTCTCGATGAAGTTGGATGCTTCCAGCAGCGACTGGTGGGTACCGGTATCCAGCCACGCATAGCCACGACCGAGCGCCTCAAGGTGCAGGTTGCCTTCGGCCAGGTAGCGCTTGTTGAGATCAGTGATCTCCAGTTCGCCACGCGGCGACGGCTTCAGTTCGGCCGCGTAATCGCTGGCGTTGCCGTCGTAGAAATACAGGCCAGTCACTGCATAGTTCGAGCGTGGGTTTTCTGGCTTCTCGACCAAGTCGATCACCTTCCCGCTCTGATCGAACTCGGCCACGCCATAACGTTCCGGATCATTCACCCAGTAGCCGAACACGGTCGAGCCGTGCACGCGCTCGTCGGCACGCTTGAGTACCTCACGCAGTCCGTGGCCGTGGAAGATGTTATCCCCCAGCACCAGGCAGCTCGGCTTGCCAGCGACAAAGTCGCGGCCGATCAGGTAGGCCTGGGCGAGGCCGTCCGGACTCGGCTGCACCGCGTACTGGATGTCCATACCCCACTGCGAGCCGTCGCCCAGCAGCTGCTGGAACAGCGCCTGCTCGTGCGGGGTGTTGATGATCAGAACTTCGCGGATGCCCGCCAGCATCAGCACGCTGAGCGGGTAGTAGATCATCGGCTTGTCGTACACCGGCAGCAGCTGCTTGCTGACGCCCTTGGTGATCGGATACAGCCGGGTGCCGGAGCCGCCGGCGAGGATGATGCCTTTACGCTGCGTCATGTCGTCTCCAGGGTTCAGGCCGCAGTGCCGATGCGCTGCAGACGGTAGCTGCCGTCCAGCACGCCGTTGACCCAGTCCTGGTTGTCCAGGTACCAGTCGACGGTAAAGGCGATGCCCTGCTCGAAGGTGTAGGCCGGTTCCCAGCCCAGATCGTTCTTCAGCTTGGACGCATCGATCGCATAGCGGCGATCATGGCCGGGGCGGTCGGTGACATAGGTGATCTGGCTGCTGCGCGGCTGGCCATCCGCGCGCGGGCGGCGCTGGTCCAGCAGGGCGCAGATCGCCTGCACCACTTCGATGTTCTGCTTTTCCGAATTGCCGCCGACGTTGTAGGTCTCGCCGACCTTGCCCTTGGCCAGCACGGTGCGGATCGCCTCACAGTGGTCGGAAACGAACAGCCAGTCGCGCACCTGCTTGCCATCGCCGTACACCGGCAGCGGCTCGCCGGCCAGCGCCTTGGCGATCACCAGCGGGATCAGCTTCTCCGGGAAGTGATACGGGCCGTAGTTGTTGGAGCAGTTGGTGGTCAGCACCGGCAGCCCGTAGGTGTGGTGGAAGGCACGCACCAGGTGGTCCGAAGCGGCCTTCGACGCCGAATACGGGGAATTCGGGGCGTACGGCGTGGTTTCGCTGAACTTGCCGGTCTCGCCCAGGGTGCCGTACACCTCGTCGGTGGACACGTGCAGGAAGCGGAAGGCCGCGCCCTGCTCGGCCGGCAACGCCTTCCAGTAATCACGCACGGCTTCCAGCAGGCCCAGGGTCCCCACTACATTGGTCTGGATGAACGCACCCGGGCCATCGATGGAACGGTCGACGTGGCTCTCGGCGGCGAAATTGAGCACCGCGTCCGGCTGGTGTTCGGCCAGCAGGCGGGTGACCAGGGCGCTGTCGCCGATGTCACCCTGCACGAACACATGGTTCGGGTTGCCGTCCAGGCTGGACAGGGTCTTCAGGTTGCCGGCATAGGTCAGGGCGTCGAGATTGATGACCTTGACGCCACGTGCGACGGCCTCGAGAACGAAGTTACCGCCAATGAATCCGGCACCGCCGGTGACAAGCCATGTGGGCACTACCTGTTCTCCTGATCGAAATTCATCCAAGGGGCGCCATGAAGCACCCCAGCACAGCAGCACAGGATACATGTGGTTCGTCTTCACGACTGCCTGCGTGACGTGAACGACGCACTGGATTCACGCGAGCCATGCCGCAGCGCAGCATAACCATACGCATTCGCATGGTCCCCTCAAGCCAGCTAGAATCAGGATCCCACCCCCGAACCGGTTGCTGTTGCAGGACCGGACGTTCTCTCCGTTATTGAAGGACCCCGTACCAGATGAAAATCCTCGTCGCGTACAAGCGCGTGGTGGACTATAACGTCCGCATTCAGGTCAAGCCGGACGGTTCCGGCGTGGTCACCGACGGCGTCAAGCTGTCCCCCAACCCCTTCGATGAAATCGCCCTGGAAGAAGCCCTGCGCCTGCGCGACAAGGGCATCGCCAGCGAAGTCGTGGTTGCCAGCATTGCCCCCGCAGATGCCCAGGCGCACCTGCGCAACGGCCTGGCCATGGGCGCCAACCGCGCCATCCATGTGGTCACCGACCAGGCCATCCAGCCGCTGACCGCCGCACGGACCCTGCTCAAGCTGATCGAGAAGGAACAGCCGGACCTGGTGATCCTCGGCAAGCAGGCCATCGACGACGACGCCAACCAGACCGGCCAGATGCTGGCCACGCTGTGGGGCCGCCCGCAGGCGACCTTCGCCAGCAAGCTGGGCATTGCCGACGGCAAGGCCACGGTGACCCGCGAAGTCGACGCCGGCCTGGAAACGCTGGAAGTCGATCTGCCGGCGGTGGTCACCACCGACCTGCGCCTGAACGAGCCGCGCTTCATCAAGCTGCCGGACATCATGAAGGCCAAGGCCAAGCCGCTGGAGACCCTGCAGCTGGCCGACCTCGGCGTTGAAGCCGCCGACACCTTCAAGACCACCCAGTACGCCGCACCGTCCAAGCGCAGCAAGGGTGTGATGGTCAAGGACGCGGCCGAACTGGTGGCCGCACTCAAGCAGAAGGGGCTGCTGTAATGAGCAAGATTCTCGTCATCGCCGAGCACCACGACGGCAAGCTCAACGCCGCCACCGCCAAGACCGTCAGCGCTGCTGCCGCCATCGGCGGTGCCAGCATCGACGTGCTGGTGCTGGCCGCCGACCCGGCCGCCGTTGCCGCCGAGGCCGCGAAGATCACCGGCGTCGCCAAGGTCCTGACCGTGGCCAACGCTGCGAACGCGCAGCCCATCGCGCAGGTGCTGGCGCCGCAGATCGCGCAGCTGGCCAAGGGCTACACCCACGTGTTCGGCCCGTCGACCACCTTCGGCAAGGACCTGATGCCGTGCGTGGCCGCCCTGCTCGGCGTCAACCAGGTCTCCGACCTGATGAGCGTTGAAGGCAGCCACACCTTCAAGCGCCCGATCTACGCCGGCAACGCGATCATCACCGTGGAAGCCCCGGCCGACCAGATCGTGGTCGCCACCGTGCGTGCCGCCTCGTGGCCGGAAGCGGCCCAGGGCGGCAGCGCCGCCATCGAAGCAGCCAGCGTCGATGCTGTCCTGCCGACCCACACCCGCTTCGTCGGCCTCGCCGCTGGTGCCAGCGACCGCCCGGACCTGCAGAGCGCCAAGCGCGTGGTCTCCGGTGGCCGCGGCGTCGGTTCGGAAGAAAACTTCAAGGTCATCTTCCAGCTGGCCGACAAGCTCGGTGCCGCCGTCGGTGCCTCGCGTGCCGCGGTCGATGCCGGCTACGTGCCCAGCGACCTGCAGGTGGGCCAGACCGGCAAGATCATCGCGCCGGAGCTTTACGTGGCCGTCGGCATCAGTGGCGCCATCCAGCACCTGACCGGCATCAAGGATGCAGGCACGATCGTGGCGATCAACAAGGACGGCGACGCGCCGATCTTCGAGATTGCCGATATCGGCCTGGTCGGGGATCTGTTTGCGATCCTGCCGGAGCTGGAAGCAGCTCTTTGATGTTGCAAGGTTGCCATTCGCATTCGGATGGCAACCGACAGGAATATTGTCGCTTGCCTGCATTGGGGCCGCCGCGAGGAGTGAGTACAATTCCGGTGCCTTCGACGATTGACCGACTGGCACAGGTCCGTTCAGCGCCCACCGCCCTCTGGATTCCCCAGACAGTTCCTTCCATCCAACACAGATCCGATCCCAATGCTGCCTGAAGCCATTCCAGTCAACTCCCTGTCACGTCATATCGAACCTTTGAAGGATGCACTCGCGGCGGCGGCGACCGAGGTGGTTGGCAGCGGCTATTTTGTCCTGGGCCCGAATGTCCGATCGTTCGAATCTGCCTTTGCCAGTTACTGCGGGGTCGACCACTGCATCAGCGTTGCCAACGGTACCGATGCGCTGGAGCTGTCACTGCGCGCCTTGGGCGTAACGGCACAGGACCAGGTTGCGGTAGTCGCCAATGCAGCGATGTACGGCACATCGGCGGTGCTGGCCTGTGGCGCGGAACCGGTCTTCATCGACATCGCTGAAGGCACCGCGACCATGGACCCGGCGCTGCTGGAAGCTGCACTGGTCGCTGGCGGCATCAAGGTAGTCATCGTCACCCACCTCTACGGTCAACTGGCAGATGTCGAAGCCATTTCGGCGCTGTGCAAGGCCCATGGCGTGGGCCTGCTGGAAGACTGCGCACAGGCCCATGGCGCGCGCAACGCGAGCGGTCTGGCAGGCTCGTTCGGTGATATCGCCAGCTTCAGCTTCTACCCGACCAAGAATCTCGGCGCACTCGGCGATGGTGGCGCCGTGATCACCCGCCGGGCCGACCTGGCCGAGCGCGTGCGCATGCTGCGTCAGTACGGTTGGACGCAGAAGTACACCAACGGCTTGGCTGGCGGTCGCAACAGCCGGCTGGATGAAATGCAGGCAAGCATGCTGCTGTTGATGCTTCCGCATCTGGATCAGTGGAACGAACGTCGCCGAGAGGTTGCGCAGCGCTACAGCTCTGGCATCATCAATCCGAAGATTCGCGTCAACCAGAGCAGTGGCGCATCCTATGTTGCACACCTGTACGTCGTGCGCAGTGAGGCACGGAGCGCGCTTCAGCAACACCTTGCCAGCCTGGGCATCCAGACTGACATCCACTACCCGATTCCCGACCATCGTCAGCCCTGCCATGGCGGGCGCTACGCGGATCTAGAGCTACCGGTCACCGAGTTGGACTGCACTGCGGTGATTACGCTGCCCTGCTTCCCTGAGCTGACCGACGTGGAAGTTGATCGCGTGATTGAAGCATGCAACAGCTTCTGAATCCAACACTGACCGTCGTTGTCCCGGTGTACGGCAACGAAGGGTCCATTGCCAAGCTCATCGCTGCACTGGCGTCCATTAAGGCGAGCGCACAGGTACCGTTCGAGGCGGTTTTCGTCGTCGACGGCAGCCCGGATCAAAGCTACGCACGGCTTCGTGAGCAGCTGCCGGCCGCCGGATTTGATTCTCAGCTGATTGCCTTGTCCAGAAATTTCGGTGCGTTCTCGGCCATCCGAGTCGGGCTGGAGCACGCCAAGAACTCCATCATCGCCGTGATGGCAGCCGATCTCCAAGAACCTCCGGAACTGGTGCTTGATCTTTTCAAGGCGCTCGCGGTTGGAGACACGGATATCGCGATGGGGGTCAGAGAGTCGCGAGATGACCCTGGTCTCTCCAAGCTGGCATCGGAGGCATTCTGGGCACTGTATCGGCGCTTCGTCATGCCCGACATTCCGAAGGGAGGCGTGGATATCTTCGCCGTCACCCATTCGATGCGTGACCGCCTGCTTCAGTTGAAGGAGAGCAACACGAGCCTGCTCGCCCAGCTGTTCTGGCTGGGAGGGCGACGCCAGTTCGTGCCTTACAGACGGCTTCGCCGTGAACACGGAAAGAGCGCCTGGACGCTCAAGAAGAAACTGCGCTACTTGTCCGATAGCGTCTTCTCGTTTACCGACCTCCCCATTCGACTGCTCATGGCTCTCGGTGTGCTGTCCCTAGGCGCGGGCGTCGGCCTTTCATTTCTTATTCTCGCTGCGAAGATCTCCGGCCTGGTTGCCGTGCCAGGCTACGCCGGGACGATGGTAGCCATCCTGTTCTTTGGTGCCTTGAACTCGTTGGGACTGGGCGTCGTGGGCGCTTATGCCTGGCGTACGTTCGAGAACACCAAGGCACGCCCTCTTTCCATTCTGCAATCTCTGGAAACCTTCACGGAGCGCGACTGATGAACTACTTCTGCCATCCCAATTCACTTTGCGAATCGGTGAGCATCGGCAAAGGCACCCGAATCTGGGCCTTCGCGCATGTCCTGCCCGGAGCCGTGATCGGTGAGGACTGCAATATCTGCGATGGCGTCTTCGTTGAAGGCAATGTCGTCGTCGGCGACCGTGTCACCGTTAAATGTGGCGTACAACTGTGGGACGGTGTAAGGCTAGCTAACGACGTATTCGTCGGCCCGAATGCGACCTTCACCAATGACCGATTCCCCCGATCCCGCCAGCACCCCGAGGCGTATGCGGAGACGTTCGTGGAGGCTGGTGCCTCCATTGGAGCAAATGCCACGATCCTGCCTGGCATTCGGATCGGTAGCGGCGCCATGGTCGGCGCTGGCGCAGTCATCACCCGCTCGGTACCTCCGAACGCGATCGTCGTGGGAAATCCTGCGCGAATCGTCGGGTATGTGACTGATAGCCGCGCACAGCATCCTGCACCGCAGGCAGCTGCGGACGAAGCTAGAGTTAGTTCGGTCGCGGGCGTGAAGCTGCATGAGCTTCCTCGCTATCAGGACCTCCGAGGCGCACTTTCGGTCGGTGAGTTCTCGAAGGACCTTCCCTTCGAACCCAAACGATACTTCCTTGTCTTCGATGTTCCCAGCCAGGAAACGCGTGGCGAACACGCGCATCGGATCTGCCATCAGTTCCTGATCTGCGTCAAGGGCAGTGTTCGGGTTCTCGCGGACGACGGCACGCGTCGTGATGAGTTCGTCCTGGATTCGCCAAGCGTAGGCCTGCACCTTCCCCCCATGATCTGGGGCACGCAGTACCAGTACTCACCTGGTGCCGTTCTGCTGGTCTTTGCCTCCGAGAATTACGACGGCGATGAGTACATCAGACAGTACGATGAATTCATCAAACTAACCGCTGTCGCAGCGAGCTAACATTGCACACATCGCTTGCAACCATCGCCCGCTTCCTCGCGGGCGGTGTCCTCAACACCGGTAGCACTTTCGTGCTCTACTGGTTGTTGCTGCTTATCATGGACTACCGCATTGCTTATGCGATCAGCTTCGCCTCCGGCATTCTGCTTAGCTATCTGATCAATACCCGATTTGTCTTCCGCGCACAGCACAGCCTGCGCAAGCTGTTGTTGTTTCCGCTGGTTTACCTGGTCACCTATCTGGCGGGCGCAATTGTCCTGCACGCTGCGGTGTCTGGATTTGGCATCCACAAGACGATTGCACCCCTCCTCTCAATCTGTGCCACCCTGCCGCTGTCGTACGTACTGACTAAACTAGTGCTTTCCACCAAGCGCGCGAACTCTTGATGCATGGATAGCCAGCGCTCAACAACCTGACTGTCGCCCGCTTCATTGCTGCTCCTCTGGTTTACGTTCATCAGTCGTCCGCTATGGAATATGCTTCCATGCTGAGCGACTTCTTCCGGACCTTCGCGTCCAACGTGCAAGTAGGCGTCTCGTTCTTCTTCGTCTTGAGCGGCTTCGTGCTCGCTGCCTCGAATCTGGAACGGCTGTCTACGATTGGTCTCGGCTCAACGCTCTCGTTCTACTGAAAGCGCGGTGCACGAATGCTTCCGCTCTGGCTGGCTGCCCGCGTCCGCCCCCTTCATCATCAAAGCTGCGCAAGAAGGTGACCCCCGACTCTGGGCGCACCTGACGTTCACTCAAGCCTGGAGCGGGAACGTCAACGTCTCGTTCGCGCCTCTGGCAGAAGCGTGGACTCCATCGGTAGAACGCTTCTTCTACCTGACCTTTCCATTCATTGCCGCTGCCGTTGCCCCATTTCGCAGCAGATGGCTGGGGCCCGTGCTTATCATCGGCGGGTTGCTGATTCCCACAGTCGCGGCGCTCTACTACGAGTTCAGGCCGGAGTTGGCGGCACTTGGCTCATCGAACTCCGACAGCTCGCATCGGTGGCTGTACCGCTTGCCATTGATCCGGCCGGGCGAGTTCATCGCAGGAATCGGCAGCTTCGTGCTGGTAGCCCGCTACAACCAGTGGCTAAGTCACCGGGCCTGGACGGGAGTATTGCTGCTCACCACCGCAGCAGTCGTGCTCACGATGGGAGTCCAGAAGAAGGCGCCGTTGATTCGGATCATGCCGTATGCGGCGATGTTCGTGATCACTGTAGTCACGCTTGCGCGTCTTGAGAGCTCGGTGTCGGAATACGGTGGCGCATCCCGATCCTTTTGAGCGAAGCGTCGTTTGCCTTCTATCTGATACACCAGTACTACTTCAAACTGATGCTTCAGCCGCCCCTGATTGAAGCATTCGGTCTTCACGTAGCACAGGTAACCGTACTGCTTGCAGCAGTCAGTGCAAGTATTGGCCTTCACCTGATTGTCGAAGTGCCGGCCAGGACGATACTGTTACGTGTGCTGCGCGTCAGGTCCAGCATGCCCAAGGCGCGCGTCGTCGAGGAATCTGGACGCACGCAGGTGAACTCAGAGGCAGACCAGCGCGCCGCCCCCCGCCTGCATTGACACGAACCCGCCTTCAGGCCATGCAGGAGCATTTGCGCACGCGGCGACGTCCTGCTCACTCGCCTGCCGGAAGTTCAGCTTACGTCCCGTGGAAAGCGCCATCCGGGCCGGTACCGCGCTGGATATGTAGAAAGCGGAGATGTTCATATCCATCCACGTGGTTGCAAGGGGAACGCCATGTGTCCAGCGCATCTTTGTATTCACCACTGCAATGGGTGTCTGTTCGGTGTATCCGTCAAGCCCTCTCAGCGACGCCATGATCTGCTCGGCCAGGAAGGAGTCAAAGGTATTCAGTTGCCGTTGGTCGTTGTGGATGCGATGACCGATCGCAATCGAAGAGATCAGCAGCAGGCCTGCCAGCAGGCTGACCGAGCCACGGGTAGCGATGTTCCTTGCATACAGGCATAACCAGAAACAGCCAGCGGCGAAGATCGCCACAAGGCCGCCCAGCACCCGGGGCACCGGCCACCAAGTCGCACCCACCGCTACAACGCCTAGGCCAACCAACGGTGCCACCAGCACTGCCGCCAGAGCCAATGGCGTCTCCCTGCGCCAACTGCGTAGCAGCAACCAGCACACAGCCACCCAGCCACTGATGACCAGCGACCAGAACGCGGTGCCAACGGCAGACGCGGTTGTCACCAGAAGAGGATGGGAAAACAGCCATTTTGCCAGCTCCGCAATCTCACCGATTCGGGTGCTCAGCTGGTCGAGAGAGATCATCTGACCACGCTGGTCAACTGGCACACCAAGCACGGAGAGGAGCAGCTTGTTGATGACCAGGTACAGAACGACAGCGAGCGCAGCGGTCGTCCCGGCTGCGGCAGCCGGAAAATAGTTCCGCCACCGCCGCCCAGCGACATCTGGCTCCTCGAGACACGCTCTCACAAGTCCTAGCAGCACCATGATGCCGACGTAGTTCAATACGAG
Source organism: Stenotrophomonas sp. AR029 (assembly GCF_047520695.2). NCBI lineage: Bacteria > Pseudomonadati > Pseudomonadota > Gammaproteobacteria > Lysobacterales > Lysobacteraceae > Stenotrophomonas > Stenotrophomonas sp. AR029. Next base: position 31,860 of record NZ_JAXBQQ020000005.1, read on the forward strand.
CTGGTACATTGAAAGTGCAGCGATCAGCAGCACGCAGCCTAACCACCACAGACGCGGGGCGCGGACAGTGATGAAGACTGCAACGATGCCCATCGCAATCGCCAATAGTGCAGAGAATGACGCCTCGGAGAACGTCAGGATCTCCGCCTGAAACGGATGCAGCACCAACAGCAGCGCAGGAACACAAACAGCAAACGCTCTTGTCTCACCAGGTTTGTCGAACGCAGCGAAGAACAGAGGTGCGGTGAAGGAAAAGCAGATCAGCCCGACGCCTTGGAACAACGTGGCAAAAGTCTCTGGATCTACACCCATTCCCTGCATCGCCTGGAATAGCAAGAACTGCCCAAAGCGGCCCTGGCTTACGAAGCGCTCCATGGGCGGCCAACCATCGAGGTTGGAATAGGAGTCGATGGACAACCCAGGGGCGATCAAGAACGGTATACGCGCCAGAATGCAGGCAACCGCTACACCGGCACAAAGCAGCCATAGTCCGCGCATCAGTTCCGACAGCGGGACAGGATCCATCTCGGACCGCATGGCAAGAACATATCGCATTCACTAGACCCCTGATCTGGAACCACCAATGTGCAGGCGCTGGTCAGCAGCCCGCAAGCCTCGGGCGGGAGTATACAGATCTGGTTGGATCGTACCGATCAGCCATCCAGAGCTTGGCACGACAGGTTGCGCTGCCAACGCCATGCGTCTTCACAGATCTCCCTGAGCGAGCGGGTGGCTCGCCAATCAAGGAGCGCCTCTGCCCGTGATGGGTCGGCCCAAGACTCAACGATATCTCCAGCACGGCGTTCAACGACTTCGTATGGAACAGGATGACCGACGACATCACTGAAGGCTTGGATCATCTCCAGTACCGAATAGGGCCGTCCGGTGCCCAGGTTTAGGGTCAGCGCCCTTCCATCGGGGCCGTCCAAGACGTGCAACGCCGCCACATGCGCGGCTGCCAGATCAACCACGTGGATGAAATCCCTGACCCCCGTGCCGTCAGGAGTTGGATAGTCCGCACCAAACACTCGTACATGCGACCGGAGACCCGCCGCAGTCTGCGTGATGTAGGGCGCAAGATTGTTGGGTAGCCCCCGTGGCAACTCTCCAATAAGACCACTGGGGTGCGCGCCCACAGGATTGAAATACCTAAGTAGGACGGCACTCAATTTACTGTCCGGGGCTTCTACGCAGTCACGAATGACCCATTCGGAAGCAAGTTTCGTGCGCCCATAAGGCGTCGGCGGCCGCAACGAAGCGGTCTCCGGAACAGGGCACTTTTCGGGCTCGCCATAGATGGTCGCTGAAGAGCTGAACACCAACCTGCTGCAGCCAGCTGCGTCCATCGCCGACAGCAGCGAGATGGTTCCTTCAACGTTGACCCTGTAATACTCCAATGGCATGGAGATGCTCTCGCCAACAGATTTCAGTGCGGCGAAATGGATCACAGCGTCCGGTCGGGTCTCGATCAGACAATTCGTCAGCGCCGAGCTTTCAAGGATGTCCAGTTCGGAGAATGACACAGGCTTGCCGACCAGTCCCTCGATACGATCTATTACGCCGCGCTCACTGTTTTGTAAGTTATCAACAACATGCACATCGTGGCCGCGCTCCAGCAGCTCGACAACCGTGTGTGAGCCGATATACCCAGCCCCGCCAGTGACCACGACCTTCACGTGATGCTCCCGATACCATCGGATGGTCCGACTGCGGCATACTCAGCCCCCCGACACCCAGCCCGGAGGTACGGACCTGCGGCCTCCAATCTGGAGGAGAACTCTCCCCACTGCCTGGTTCGGCGCAACATGTCCAACTGCCTTGAGACGCGAAGCTCTCGCTCCTGCGGCGACAAGCGCAATACTTCCAGCTGAGAAACGAATGCGGCGACGTCTTCGTAATCAGCGATGAGGGATTCCGGTTCTAGAAAATCCAGAATCCCCCCCACTGCAGGCGCACAGATGGGAAGCATGGAAGATGCGGCATCGAACAGGATCGTAGGCGTTCCCTCCCATGCACTGGTATGCAGGTAGGCGAAGTGATTTCCACCAACTACTGCTTCAAGACGCTGGAACTCGCCGTGAAGTACAACATTCGGCAGCGCCTTGAGCCGCTCGATCGCCGCGTTGTCCCCGGACATTACCTGTGTGCCGAACACGTCGAACTCAACGTGCGGCATAGCTTCTGCAATTCCGGCCAGCACATCCGGGCGCTTCTGGCGATCAAGACGACCCGCCCAGAGAACGCGCCGTGCACCATCCTCTGTCCTGGCTTTTGCGCCGACAGGCGGCACTTTTCCGTCGTACGGGAATGGGAGGACGGTAAAGCTTCTCTGTGGAATCCCAAGATCTTCGTTCCAGATCCTCGGATACTGCGAGTTGTCACAGAAAATAGTATTGAAGACGGCATGGCAATCGCGCAGGTAGTCGCGCGCGTAGCCGACCGGCAACATTCTCTGGCTGTAGTCATCGCAGAACAACGAGGCATAAAGGGCCGAATACTGGCGCAACGCCAATCCATACTGGCGCACGACCTCCCAACCAACCCGCGAATTGACAACATGGATAACGCGCGGTCTTTGCTGAACAAGCAATCGCACCAGTACTCGCGCCTGATCATCCAAGGACAGACGCTCCACAATGTTTCCAAGGGAGACGTACACGGCCGACGCCGGCAAGCGCGATGCCCAGGGAGAATCCCCGGGTTCAGTGCCGAGGAGAAGCAGTCGATTATCTTCCTTCGACTCCAGTATCGCCTGTGCATGATAAATAATTCCGCGATCGGCACCACCCGGCTTGAGCCAGGGAATCACCAGCACATGGGTGAAACACGCATCATTCAAATGCGTGAGCAGCTCTGCATAGGCCGCCCCTGCGGCGGGTAACGATGGCACGGAGTAGAACTGATAGCGATCCAGAACGTCCCCTGGAGGAACCAGATCCGGGTCCAGGTGCCCTATCTCGAAGATCTCGTCCTGCAACCATTTCGGCATGGCGGGAACGCTGGGGGCATCGATCGGGAGCGCGCCCCCCGCGCTCTCAGCAGAAGCACGTGGACTTGGCGCCACCGCACCAAGCACGCGCTTGCCCCATGCCAATGCGCGATGGATGGCGCTCATGCCCCACCCTCCACGGCTCCTGGTTCAAAGAAGACTGTCTTTGGAACCACTGTTTTCATCGCATGGCTTGCCTGGTTCAACGACCCCGAAACCTTCCGCCTGTAAAAATAGGCACTGTGCGGCGCAATTCCGTGCACAACACCCCGCGCGATCGTCTCACAGTTCCAATACCAGTCCTCATATCCGAAGCCCGTACTGCTGGGATAGCACGCAACGTAGGGAATCTCTTCGAAAACCTTTCTGGTTGAAAAGGCCGCACTGATCCAGGGGTTGACCGAAAGCATTGACCTGGGATCGTAGTAAGGGCCTTCCTGGTCGGGCTGCCAATTGAATGCGTTGTACATTCCAAAGCTGAGCACCAGCTCTGGGTGCAAGATGAAGCGTCCTTCACGCCGGCCTGCCTCCTGGAGATGGCGGGCAAAGTACTCCCGCGAAATCAGGTCGTCGCCATCGAGCGTACAGACATAGTCAGCCGTCGCATTGGCCACCCCAACGTTGCGGGCAAGAGCCAGGTCGGCGACATTGGTCACGACAACACATTCCGATCCGTCCAGGCAAAAATGGTTCTTGACATAGCTACTTGTTGTTACGTCAGCGTTGTCCAGCACAAGAACGAGCTGCACATGCAACCCTGCCTGCCCCGCGACGGCGCGGGAAAGCGCATATGATCTCAGCGCTGTGTGTGCAAGCAGTCCCTCCTTGTGAAAGGTGACGATCGCACTCAAATGCGGCTTTGCCATCGGAAATTACCTAGAAGTGTTCAAGTCGTGCGCCGCTAACGCCAATCCGTTCCGCGCCGGGTCATGGAGAGCCTGGGGCTAGGAGATTGAATAGTACTTGGCAATGACCCTTTTGTAATAGTTCCTGTCGAAGCCGATTCCAATTTCCCCGGCAGCCCGGCTGCAGTCGCTTGCATCAATTATGAATGGAGCCCCTTTGTCGAGAAGGCCGTAGTTGCCAACCCTGCCCACCGACTCCTCCATGGCTTGCACGATGGACAGCATAGGGGTCGAGACCGGGTCAGCGAGCGAGACTACCCGAGGATATCTTTCATCACTCCGAATGACGTGGGTGGCAAGCGCGCAGACATCATCGACATCAATCAGATTGCGCTCTGCATTTTTCCATACCTCGAAGTACTCGCCGCTAGAAATCCGCGCACTTAGAAAATTGGTCAGGGTCCCTGGGTTTCCGCCACGGCCCACTACCTGGGGCAAGCGCAGAACACGTCCACGCGGATCCGCGATGACCAGACTCTCCATCCGTCGTTTGTGGACAAGGTAAGGACTCTCGGTCTCGTTTGGGTTGCCCACGGCACAACTGCCAAAGTACACGACCCTGCCAACATCTGCCGCCATTACAGATCTCACCAGGAGCTCTTCACGCTCGAACTGCGCCGGGTCTACTTCCCTCGAATTCGATACTCCAGCGGCGAGGATGCACACGTGCCGATCATCCTGCCAGACGGGGGCGAACGCTGTAGCGACCATTCCACGACCAATGATCATGCCCCAGCGTTCCTGGCATAGCCTTCGATTGAACAAATGGAGGTCCTGAAATCCACCCAGCTGCGTCCGCTTGAAAGGGCGCGATACTGGTTGGCCCTGCGAAGCCTCCGCAGTTGAGACTCGGAAATCAGGGATCGCAGGCGCTGAACATGCGCGCCCGCATCATCAGGGTCATCAACGAGCCAATCTCTTTCGATCAGATCTACGACGCCCCCTACAGCGGGCGCAACGATAGGCAAGCCAGCGGCTGCGGCGTCGAGCAGAATGGTGGGCAAGCCCTCCCACGACGACGTAAAAAGATAGGCCGCATGGTCTGATCGCACAATTTCTTCGAAACGAACGAAGGGGCCGTGCAAAGTTACGTTGCGCAGAGCACCCAACTGCGCCATGGCAGGATGTTGAGGACCAAGCACGGACACGCCGTGAACATCAAACAGTACGTCAGGCATCGCTTTGGCAATTGCAAGCAGCACATCAGGGCGCTTCTGTCGATCAAACCGTCCTGCCCACAAGATACGCGGGGACACCGGGAGATCGAACGAATCTACCTTCTCCACGACTTCACGATCGTAAGGAAACTTCATCACGGTGAAAATGGCGCGCGGAACGCCAATCTCCCTGGACCACCGGTCTGGATACACAGAGTTGTCGCAGAACACCTGGGCCAGATGCGGATAGCAGGAGCGCAAGTACCGTCGCGCGTACCCAACAGGAACCATGTTCTCGTCATGGTCGTCACAGAACAATGATGCATACAGTCGCGAACGCTGCCGCAATGCAATACCGAACATCTTGATCGATTCCCAAGCGGTTCGCGAGTTGATGTTGTGCACGACCTCTGGCTGCAACTGCACCAGCAAGCGGGTCATCAACTGTACTTGCCCCTCCATACCCATCGAACCTACGATCTTGCCGAATTCAACAACCTTCACACCTTCGGGTACGCGATGAGCCCAGGCGGATTCTCCCCCCTCGGTCAGCAGCACCAGAATATCGCCAGTTGGCATGCATTCTGCCCAGGCCTCGAGGTGATAAAGGGCACCGCGATCCGCCCCACCACGGACCAACCATGGCAGGATCATGACGTGGGTGTACGGACGCTCGCCCACCTCGGACAGGAGTTGACGATAGATTTCGCCGGGCTTGGTTATGAAGGGAATGCCATAGTGCCGGTAGTGGTCCGGGGCGCCATGGTCGGACAGCAGCCCAGGCTCCACGCTCGCCAATGAAATCATTTCCTCTTGCAACCACGCCGGGATCTCGGGCTGCCCATGCGATATCACCGTGCCTACTCTTTCCAGCCTCCTCGAAAACCAGGCAAGAATACGCCCCAATTCCGCACGTGGATTGCGGATCAGTTGACGAACGCTTACGCGGCGGACAAGGGCGAAGAAACGCCTGATCATCGCAGCCCTCCAAATCCAAAAAGGTCACTTGGGGGCATCACGACTCCTATGGAATTACTCACCGAGTTTACGGAGCCGGACTCCTTGATTCTGTAGAAGTAGGCCGTACCAGGCACAACTCTATGTTCAAAGCCTGCAGCAACAGTTGCACAGCTCCAGTGCCAGTCCTCATATCCGAAGCCAGTCTGCAGCGGGAAACATGCCACATAGGGAACCTCCGCGAACACTTCGCGACGCGCGAACACCGCACTCACCCAGGGGTTTACGGAAATCAGCATGTCTTTCGAAAACGGCATGGTGCTTTGATCAACCTGCCAGCTGAATAGATTCTTGGCGCCGAAGCTGATAACGATCTCAGAATGAAGGATGACCCGTTCACCCGCGCTCCGCGCGAACTCCACGTGCTTCACGAAGTAATCACGACTTACCAGATCGTCACCATCAAGCGTGCACACATAGGTTCCATCAGCCTGCCGAATCCCCGCGTTACGTGCGAGTGCAGCATCTCCCAATGAAAGCTCCAGAATGCTCTCATCACCTCGCAGATCCGGATGAGATCGGATCATGCTCGTAGTCTCGGCATCAGCATTGTCCAGAACCAACACCATCTCGGTAGTGATGCCCGCCCGAACTGCTAGCTCCCTGGCGTGCAGGTAGCTTCTCAGTGACGCATGGGCGAGTATTCCTTCACGATGAAAAGTTACGACCACACTCAAATCATGATTCATCGGACTGGCTTCCTACTAAGCTCCCAGGCAGCTGACTTCCGGGTCATCTGCATGGAAAGATCAACATCTAGCTGCGCAACAAGGCACGTGCCGAATGCACGTTCGCAGTCTGGGTCAATGACAGCGGTCAACCGGGAAATCATCGCGTCATTTCCTCCCAAGCCGCGCGGCAAGAGCGCGCAGTACTTTGCGAACCAATGGTTTCAGCGGAAGCCGATCGAGCGCATTAGCAAGCCGGAACATTTCCTCTGCGATGGACTCGGCCGGAAACCGGCTCTGCGACTCCCCTGACATGATGGCACCGGTGGCGGCGCTGAGTTGCTGTGCCGCACCGATCAACTGTTGGTTGGCATTGATCAAGTGTTGATGCTCGGCAAACAATCGATCGTATTCTGAATGCAGGGCGTGCAGCTGCTGAGAAAGAGCCTCCTTCTCGCCGACCGCATGCAGATGCGCCAATCGGAATGCAGCTCGTGCGCCTTCGTTCTCGATGGCCAGCGTCCGAGCTGTTGAGCCCAGCGTCTGGATCACTTGTTCGCGGCGGGCTAGCTCGGCGTTCAGCTGATGGTACTGCCCATCCAGCCAGTCCTTCGCCTCCTGCAGGTTGTCCTGCCAGATCTGCCGGCGTTGTTGCTCAGTGCGCGCTTCCAACAGCTGCAGACGCAAGGAGCGATTGCTCCATTGCCAAGCCAAGCCTGGCCGAAGCGGCGTTTCTGCGGTCAGTCGCAACGCTGACGCCAGACAGCCCGCCTCATCCATGACCGCAGCAAATTCGGGCATGGCGAAGACTTCCGGTGCATTGCAGTCACCGATGACGGCCGACCAATCAGGCTGTGAAGCAATGCGCCGGGCTTCGTCCAAACCGCGCGCCCACGCTTGCCGCGCCGCTGGAAGAGCGCCCCGACCAAAATGTATCCACCCCAGCCGCAGCGCGGCGGCGGCGGTTTTTGTACCCAACAGCGGGCTGAAGGTCAGGACGTCGAAGGCGAGAACCCTGCCGTACAACTCGGCGGCCTGATCAAGATCACCGGCGGACTGATGCAGGGATGCGACGGCGAACGCCAGCGACACCTGCCACCGGAGTACGGTAGGGTTAGCAGCGGGTGCGTCGATGTAAAGTCGAGCAGCAGCAAGCAGCTCAGCACGGCCACGACCTTCCAGTGCCACCGGGTCATAAAGCAGTACGCAAAGAGCGGCGCCGTAGTCCGCCGAATCTACCGGAGCCTCATGCATCACCTTGCGCGCTATCGGCCGCCGCAGCGTCGCCGATTCAAGCCGCAGGCCAACTGCGACGATCAGGCGCACTACACTGGCATCAAGATAGTCGCGCTGGAAGGCGATGTGGTTCGGCACCTTCAGCGACGGTTCCTGCATAATCCCCGGACCATCTACCTTGACCGCCAGCAGCACCAGCGCGTCGGCGATAGCGATGCTGTCCGAATCGATCTTGAGCTGGTCGGCAGCGTCGCGCGACACTTCGATGAACTGCTCCGGGCCTGGAGGACGCGTCAGGCTCTGCCACCACGCACGGTCAATCACCAGCCCTGATTGCTCCAGCAGCCCCAGCAGATCCTGCTGCACCGGATTGCGGCCCGAATAGAGCGGCACGGCAATCACCAAGCGACCGCTACGGACCAGAGCGGCATGCGCGGCTTGCACCTCCTGTGACCAGTCGGTGCCGTCATGAGAGAGCCGGGTTACCACCATGTCGATCTGCCTGGGGACCGACTGCCACTGGATGCTGCCGAGCCACTCGACACCCGGCTCGCTCTCTGGGCGGCGCTTGTCGTCGACCACCCCTAGCCAGCTGCAGCGCGATTGCTGCAGAACGATGCGCCACAGATCTCCCTCGGCCGCATCCATAGCCACCACGGCATCGCCAGGGCGTACGAGTGCCGCGGCCAAGCCATGGTAACTGGCGCGCAGCAACGAGGCAGGGTCGGTTACGCTGACACCGGAGCGTGCAAAGACCCGAACGGTTAGGTCGGCCGGTGCGCCCGGCAAGGCGAATATCGCCGGGTGCTGCTGCCAGCCCAGATTGGCCGCCTGTGCGACCCACATCTGGGCCTCCTGCGCGGCGCCCGCCGGTCCGACAGTGACCACGGCAGACGCGTACGGCGCAAGGAACCTGCTGCACTCCTCATCGCAGCTGGCCCACGCGATGACCGTTTCGGCCGCTGCATCGCCAGACGTGACCGATTCAACTTTGGACACTTCACACCCGGCCGCCAGAAGCGGTGCACGCAAGTGCGCCAACGCTTCACCAATGAGCCGCACGCGGCTCGGACCGATCGTGCGCAGGCAAAAGTCGGCCAGATCAGCCGCGAGCATCGGAGTCAGCAGCGGGGCCGAAGTGGTGGGCGTGGGAGAATCACTCATCGCCGATGTCACGCAGCGCTGTCGGAGGGCGGTGTGGGTACCGTGCTGAGGCGCTGCACCTCCGCAGTCAACGCATGATATTGGCCGTCGAGCCACAGGCGGGCCGCTTCAAGCTCAGTGGTATGGCGTTCCAGTTCGACAATACGCTGCATGTGCTCGTGGAACTTTGCGTCCAGCCACGCCTTGGCATCGATCAGCTGTCGCACCTCACGCGCGCCCATATTGATCTGCTCGGCACCTTCGACTGGACCAGAGACCACGGCACGGTCATCGAAATCGGAAAGCAATGCCGGCTCCCCGCCCAGAACCGCAGCCAGGACAGGGGCATACGCCTGCAACTGCAACTGCAGCGCACCAGGGCGCGTATCGACGCTCCCGGCCAGCTGGCGGCCCGCAAGATGCAGCAAGCCGGCGGCTTCGGGCTCGGTGGACAGCATGGACAGCGCTTCGCGCGCACTGGACTGCACGCACTGCCAGTGAGTATTCGCGACGTCGACTGCGCCCTCGCCGGCCGCGATGATGGCGGCTAGCGCATGCGCACGTGCACGCAGCAACGGTTCGGTGGCCCTGAACTGCGCTTCCAGGTGTACCTGGGCATCGTTGCGGCGCCCTTCCGATAGAAGCGCACGGACGCGCGCCAGGGGATCCTCTTCGGCCCGCTGCGGTGCGTCGGCTTTGCGCGCCAGCACCAGCAGCCATTCTCCGTCGCACGCTGGACCCGAGACCGGGTCGATCTCGAGCATCGAGCGCGCCGACAAGTGGCGCTTCTGGCCGCCACCGGCATCCTGCAACCACGCTTTTTCGATTACAAAGCCATGGCGCTGGAACTGCGCCACTAGACGCGGCCAATCGTACACATGAAAATGGAATGGATTAGGATCTTCGCCGGTTTCATCGGACCAGTCGTTGGGCACGCTGGCGTACACACGCCCCCAAGGAGAGAGCACGCGATGCAGCTCGGCCAGCAGCAGATCCGGCTGAGGCAGGTGCTCCAGTGTCTCCACCGATACGGCAAAATCGGCCGACCCGTCAGCCATCCCGGAAAGATCCTGCGCATCGCCAACCATGAAGTTCATCGCGGTAGGTGACGCCGGAGCGAAATTGAGGTTGGCATAGTCCACCGCATATTCGCTGGCATCCAGACCCGTGAAAGAAGCGGCAAGACTATTGTGAGCCAGCTGGTAAGAACCGTAGCCTAGACCGCAGGCGACATCGATGACCCGGTCGCCCGCCTGGATGAATTGGGCGGCCTGGGCATAGCGCGTCATGTGCGCGTCGGAACGACGGCCCGGCTCTCGGGTCATGTCGGTATGCAGGTCGCGCTCTTCCTCAAGCGCTTTTAGTGGATACACCGCAAGGGCCTGCCCGGGGACGCGCTCGAAGGCGATCATCAACATGCCGGTCACCCGGTCCAGCTCACCGTACGGAGCGACCCGCTCATTGAGCGGATGCTTGCGCCACTCGGCTTTGATGGCAGCGGCCTCCCACGTAGCGCGGTTGCCGGTGGCCGCCGCTTCGCCCGCAACGACGATACACACCGGCCCTGCAACGCCGGCCAGCAGGGGTTGCAGCCACTCGTCCGCCTGCGCGGCATCGGCCCGTTCCAGTACGACGATGGCGGCTGTGGCCGTGCGTCCAGCGACATCTCCTTGAATGGCCACGCCAGCTTGGCGCAGCGCACGCAACAGCACCGGCGCCGGGTCCCCGAGCACCGCAACGGGCCCAGCAGGAAGCCAGGTCAGAAGGCGAGCCACCGCCACGCGTACGGCGGCGGGAGAAAGTGCGGAATGGGCAGCGGTCGGGTTCATATCCATTGCAGGGCTTTCCTGATTTATTCGACGTCAACAATCGCGGCATGCATGCGCAGGTCGCAGACACCACCAAAGGTGTATTCCTTCTGCCGCATTCCCACCTGGAAGAAGGCGGCCTCGTCACGCCAATGCAGCATGCGCTGGGCACCGCCAAAACGCTCGAGCTCCTCGGAAACCGAAACCTGCACCTCGTAGAAATTGACACCCAGAGCGCAGTCGAATTCGAATCTCACCACGAACGGCTCATCGGCGGGGAACGTGGTCCCCCATACACCCGGTTGCTCACTGCCCTGCTCGGTCCATTGGCTGACATCCTGATTCAGGGTTCCCCATGAATAGAGCTTCACGCCTTCCTTGTTGCGCAGGCGGACGTTGACGTTCAGTTTGTCCATGTCCCGCGTCGGTCGCGCGGTGACCTCGATGATCACGCGTTCGCGCGGAAGGAAGTAAGCACATTCGTTGCCGTCGGTGTCCAGCACCCGTACGTGTTCCACCACGCAGTCGAAGTCACCGAAGGACAGCTTGTCACTGCGCACACCCAGCACAGGCGAACCGCCGTGCTCGGCAGGCTCGGCCACCGGGTCGGCGTCCGACTGTGCCTCGATGGTTTGCCTGGCGTGCTGCAGGTGCTGGGCACTGATGGAGGCGTAGTAATCGCGCTCATCGTCGTGCAGCTGCTTACGGTACTCCAGCACGACCTCCGAAGACGGGCCGGCCACGCGTACGGTGCCGTCACGAAGCAGGATGGAATGGTCCGTGAGCGTACGGATCGATTCCTGATCGTGCGACACCAGCAGCAGCGTGCAGCCGTTTGCACGCAGCGCCTCCATCTGCTGGAAACAGCGCTTCTGGAACAGCGCATCACCCACCGCCAAGGCCTCATCGACAATCAAGATGTCGGGCTCCACCTGGGTCTGCACTGCAAACGCCAGTCGCAGCATCATGCCGCTGGAGTAGGTCCGCACCGGCTGGTCGATGAAGGTGCCGATGTCGGCGAAGGCGGCGATGGCATCGAAGCGCTGCATCACCTCGCGCTCGGTCAGACCCAGGATCATGCCATTGAGAACGACGTTCTCACGCCCAGTGAAGTCTGGATTGAAGCCGCTGCCCAGTTCCAGCAGCGCGGCGATACGCCCATTGACCTGCGCCGAGCCGGTGGTGGGCGCCAGCGTGCCGGCGATGATCTGCAGCAGGGTCGACTTGCCTGAACCATTGCGCCCGATGATGCCCACCGCGTCACCGCGCTTCACCTTCAGACTGACGTCGCGCAGCGCCCAGAATTCGCGCCCGCGCTGACGAGAGGACCATTCCCCTTTGCCGGGCAGCACGCGGCCAAGCCGGGGCAGCAGCATCTGCAGCAGGCGATCCGACGGCTTGTCGAAAATATTGAAGACCTTGCTGACATTCTCGATGTCGATAACCAGGTTGTCAGACGACATCGGCGAAAGCCCTCCGGGTCCGCTGGAACCACCAGTAGCCAAAGAAGTAGATGCCTATCGACCAGCCCACCGCCCAGCCGTAGTGACCCCAATCGGGCAACGTCCCCGTCACGATCAAAGCACGGGTCTGCTCAACATAGATCGCCAGCGGACTGAGGCGCATCCAGTTGCCGATTGCCTCCGGGAAGATGATCGATGGGTACAGCACCGGAGTGAGGTACTGCAGCACTCGGGCAAGCAATCCAGCGATCTGATCCACGTCACGGAAGAACACGCCCAGGGAGGCGAACAGGTAGGTCACGCCCATGGTCAGGGCCAGCAACGGCACGATCAGCAGCGGCAGCAGCACGACCTGCCAATGCAGCCCGAAGCTGCTGAACAGCAGGAACGCCATCAACGCCACCGTCGCCACGCCAGCATTGTACAGGGAAGACAGCACCACCACCGGCGGCAACACCTCCAGCGGAAACACCACCTTCTTCACCAGATTCGGATTACTGAGCACCGCAGTGGGCGCACGCGTAAGCGACTCAGCGAAGAAGTTGTAGACGATCAATCCGATGAACAGCAGGACAGCGTAGTCAACCTTGGTATGGGTTTCGATGCCTTTCCACTTCGCGCTGAAGATCGTGGAAAAAATGACCGTATAGATGGCCAGCATGATCAGCGGCACAAGCACGCCCCATAGCGCACCCAGCAGCGAATCCTTGTATTTCTTCTTGATGTCGCGGCCGGTCAGGCTCAGCATCAATTCGATGCGCCTGCCCATCATACGGTGGCCGCCTCCAGCGCCCTCTCCAGATCCACCTGCAGATCCCCCAGTTCCTCCACCCCCACGCTCAGCCGCACCAGTGCATCACTGATCCCCAGCTGCTCCCGACGCGTCACCGGGATCGAGGCATGCGTCATCACCGCCGGATGGTTGACCAGGCTTTCCACGCCGCCCAGCGACTCGGCCAGGGTGAACAGCTCGGTCTTCTCGCAGAAGCGCTTGGCGGCCTCGAAACCACCCTTGAGCACGATCGAGACAATGCCGCCGTAGCCGGCCATCTGCTTGCGGGCGAGATCATGCTGCGGATGCGACGGCAGGCCCGGATAGATCACCTTGTCCAGCTCGGGATGAGTTTCCAGCCATTTGGCCAGCGCCATCGCATTGGCACAATGCGCCTTCATGCGCAGCGGCAGGGTCTTCAGGCCGCGCAGGGCCAGGAAGCTGTCGAACGGGCCCTGCACACCGCCGATGGAGTTCTGCAGGAACGCCATCTGCTCGGCCAGCGGCGCGTCGTCACCGACCACCACCATGCCGCCGACCATGTCCGAATGGCCATTGAGGTACTTGGTGGCCGAATGCAGCACCAGGTCGGCGCCCAGCAGCAGCGGCCGCTGCAGCATCGGCGAGGCGAAGGTGTTGTCCACCACCACAATCAGGCCATGGCGCTTGGCGATGGCAGCCACCGCGGCGATGTCCACGATCTTCAGCATCGGGTTGGTCGGGGTTTCAATCCAGACCATCTTCGTCTTCGGCGTGATCGAGGCTTCAAAGGCCGCCAGATCGGTCAGGTCGACGAAGCTGAAGTCCAGCCCGGCGGTACGGCGGCGCACGCGCTCGAACAGGCGGAAGCTGCCGCCGTAGATGTCATCCATCGCCACCACATGGCTGCCGGCGTCCAGCAGCTCGATCACGGTCGAGCTGGCCGCCATGCCCGAGGCGAAGGCGAAGCCGCGGGTACCGCCTTCCAGCGAGGCCACGCAGCGCTCATAGGCAAAGCGCGTCGGGTTGTGGGTACGCGAGTACTCGAAGCCCTGATGCTCGCCCGGGCTGGACTGCGCATAGGTCGAGGTGGCGTAGATCGGCGGCATCACCGCGCCGGTGCTGGGGTCGGGCGACTGGCCGCCGTGGATGGCCAGCGTGGCCAGGGCCAGTGCGCGGTCGGGCGAAGAGGAGTTGGACATGTCGTTTCCTGAATGGCGCCGACGTGCGGCGCCGTCGAAGGAGCGGGAGTCTATCAGCGCGGCCTTAACGAGCTTTGACGCGGATAAACCGGGATTCAGCGGTGAACGGCAGCGATCAGCGGTTTACTGCACGCGACGGCGCAGATAGTTCAGCAGGTCGATGCGGGTGATCAGGCCGAGGAAGGCGTCACCGTCCATCACGATCGCCACCTGCCCGCGGTCGAACACCGGCAGCAGGGCCTCGATCGGCGACTTCACGTCCAGCCGGTCCAGCTTGCTGACCATCGCGGTGGCCACGGTGTCGCGGAAGCGCGCTTCGTCACCATAGACATGCAGCAGCACGTCGCTTTCATCGACGATGCCGACCAGCTGCTCACCGTCCATCACCGGCAGCTGCGACACGTCATACAGCTTCATGCGCTGGTAGGCGGTGGTCAACAGGTCGTTCGGGCCGATCACCACCGTGTCGCGCTGGCCGTACGGACGCAGGATCAGGTCGCGCAGGTCACCGTGCTGCGGGCGCTCCAGGAAGCCGTTGTCCAGCATCCAGTAGTCGTTGTACATCTTCGACAGGTACTTGTTGCCGGTATCGCAGACCAGCACCAGCACCTTCTTCGGCGTGGTCTGCTCCTTGCAGTACTTCAGTGCCGCGGCCAGCAGGGTGCCGGTGGACGAACCGCCGAGGATGCCTTCCTTGCCCAGCAGCTCGCGCGCGGTGTGGAAGCTCTCGGCGTCGCTGATGGCATAGGCCTTCTTGACGCGGCTGAAGTCGGAGATCGAGGGCAGGAAGTCCTCGCCGATGCCCTCCACCAGCCAGCTGCCCGACTTGTCGTTGAGCACGCCGTCGTTGATGTACTCGGCCAGGATCGAGCCGACCGGATCGGCCAGCACCAGCTCGGTCTTGGGCGACAGCTTGGCGAACGCACGCGACAGGCCGGTCATGGTGCCGGAGCTGCCGCAGCCGAACACGATGGCGCCGAGGTCGCCGCCCATCTGCTCGAGGATCTCCGGGCCGGTGCCGAACTCATGCGCGGCCGGGTTGTCCGGGTTGCCGAACTGGTTGATGAAGTAGGCGCCCGGGGTCTGCTCGGCGATGGTCTTGGCCAGGTCCTGGTAGTACTCCGGGTGGCCCTTGGCGACATCCGAACGGGTCAGGCGCACTTCGGCGCCCATCGCCTTCAGGTTGAAGATCTTTTCGCGGCTCATCTTGTCGGGAACGACCAGGATCAGCTTGTAGCCCTTCTGCTGGGCCACCAGTGCCAGGCCCAGGCCGGTATTGCCAGCGGTACCCTCGACCAGGGTCGCCCCCGGCTTCAGGTCACCCCGCTGCTCCGCTGCCTCGATCATCGACAGGCCGATGCGATCCTTGATCGAACCGCCCGGGTTGGCGCTCTCGAGCTTCAGGTAAAGCTCGCAGACGCCGGTGTCCAGGCGCTGGGCCTTGACGATCGGGGTCTGGCCGATGAGTTCGAGGACGGAAGAATGGATGGGCATTCGGAGGACTTTCGATTCGCGCCACGCAGGGCCGGACCGATGATTATCCGACGGATGGCGCTGAATGTCAGGTCGGCCCGGGCATGCCGCCCGCCGCCCCGTAGAGGGATGCGGACGGCCCCGGGTCGACGAGGAGACCGGTACCGCCCGCATCGGTGAGTTGTGCCTGCAGGCCAAGGCACCACCGCCTGTGGTGCCTTGGCGCGGCCGCCTCATCGGCGGTGCCGCGATGCCGGGGCAGGAGCGCCCGGCCGGGCCAATCGATGGCCGGGTCACGCCGTTCCGGGCGTGACGGGGTGCGTCAAAGCGTGGGGGACGTCGTTGGGAGCGGTGTTTCGTACATTCGCAGAAGTCGTTGCTTGGCCAGCAGCTTCTCGCGCTTCATGCGACCCAGGGTGACATCATCGATCGGGAGTACACCCAGCTCCGCGTCCATGCACTTCTTGTTCAACTTGCGGTGCTGGTCATGGAGTGCCCTGAACTCCGGATCACGCGCGCGACGTGCGTCGATCTCGCTCTGGGGCTGATCTTCAAACATGATGGACCTCCTTCGACAGATACACGAACGCCCCGGCCGCAAGGCACGGGGCGTTGTTCATGGAGGAGTGCCGGCCGATGGCCACCTGGACGCCTGCAACGACCTGCGGCACTGGCCTGCGCACGTCGATCTGCTGCGGTTCGCGCCCTGCTTGCATCGGCCCGGCCCTCCCATCGTCCGGTCCGCGGCATTGCGTCCCGGACGATTGACCCTACGCCTGCTCAAGGCGGGGTACAAGACCCCTGCGTCAAAAAGACCGAACCCCGCCGGGGCGGGGTTCAGGCTGAATGCTCATCGCAACGAAAAACAAACAATATCAATGCATTACGGCGCGATGATGACCTCGGCCGAGCGCGCCCGGGTGGACGCAGCCTTCTTGCCGCTGACCTGGATCCGGTTGCTGGCGACACCACCCGCGACCAGGGCGTCGCGCAGCGCTTCGGCACGCTTCTGGCCCACGCCGTTGGCACTGTCGTAGGCCTCGATGCGCAGGCGCCCCTTCTTGCCGATGTTCAGGTACTCGGCCAGGGCCTTGGCCTGGTTGCGGGCGCCCCCCGACAGGCTGGAGGCGCCTGCGGCGAACGCGTCACCACCGAAGGTGAAGACCTCACCGCGAGCGTCGAACTTCGAACCGGGCAGCTTCTGCCCGGACACCAGCTCGGCTTCCTCCCGGGCCAGCCTGGCGGCGTTCTGCTGGGCAGCGCTCAGACGCTGCTGCTGCTTGCCGGCCACGCTGGTCAGGGCATTCTCGGCGTCCTGACGGGCCAGGGTCTCGGCCTCGGCCGCCTGGCGCAGGCGTTCGGCCTCCTCGGCCTGCATCTGCGCCTGCATGCGCAGCTGCTCGGCTTCCTGGCGGGCACGGGCGGCATCGCGGCGGCTGGCCTCGATCAGCAGGTCGCTGCGGGTACGCTCCAGGCGGTCGACCTCGCGCGCGGCCAGCGCGGTGCGCACGGCGGTCTCGGCAATCTCCACCCGGCGCTCGGCCAGGTACGTGGCCAGCTCCTGGTCGCGACGCTTGGCCTTGTCCAGGGTGGCGATCGCCTGCTGCGCCTGCATGCGCTCGAAGGCGCCCAGCTCAGCGGTATCGGGGTTGGCCTGGATGGCCATCAGGCGCTGGCTCAGCTGCGCCACCATCGGGTTGTCGGCGGCCGTGGCCAGGGTCGGCAGCGCCAGCAGCGCGGCCAGGGTTGCGGCGGTCATCGGCTTCACCGGCGGTCCTCCCCGGTCGACAGCTGGCGTTGCAGCTGGTTGACCTCGTTGCGGCGCAGCTGCAGCTGCGCGGTGACGGTGGCTTCCTCACTGCGGACGCGGGCCAGGTCGGCATCGGCGGCGGCGCGCAGGGCCATCGCCGGGGCGTTCTTGCGCTCGCGGCGGTCGCCGGCGGCGCGCTGGGCCTGCTCCAGCCCCTGCCGGGCCAGCCCGATCAGGTCCGGGGCGTACTGGTCGGCATCGGCCTGGGTGGCCTTGTCGACCGCCTGCCGGGCCTGCGCCAGTTCCAGGGCAGCGTCCTGCGCCCAGGCGGGGGCAGACAGTGCGAATGCAAACGCCATCACATACAGGCCATGGCGCATTCGTGCGAAGCTAAGTCGTTTCATTGGGGAGGCCGTACCGGTTGTCGGTTCACGGCCATTGTCGTCAAGCCGACACCGTGCTGGCAACGGGCGTCGGCCGTTTCGTTGGGGAAAATTCGCAATGGATATCGGCTACTTCCTGAAGCTGATGACCGAAAAGAACGCTTCGGACATGTTTCTGACCACCGGGGCACCGGTCTACATCAAGATCGAAGGGAAGCTCTATCCGCTGGGCAACACCGGCCTGCCGCCGGGCATGGTCAAGAAGATCGCCTACTCGCTGATGGACGAGGGCCAGGTGCCGCAGTTCGAGCGCGAGCTGGAGCTCAACATGGCCATCGCGCTGCCCGATGCCGGGCGCTTCCGCGTCAACGTGTTCAAGCAGCGGGGCGAGGTCGGCATGGTCATTCGCGCCATCCGCAGCCGGATTCCGAGCATCGAGGAGCTGAACCTGCCGCAGGTGCTGAAGGACGTCATCATGACCCCGCGCGGGCTGGTGCTGGTGGTGGGGTCCACCGGTTCCGGCAAGTCCACCTCGCTGGCGTCGATGATCGACCACCGCAACAGCACCACCACCGGTCACATCCTCACCATCGAGGATCCGATCGAGTACCTGCACAAGCACAAGATGTCGATCGTCAACCAGCGCGAGGTCGGCCTGGACACCCACGCCTTCCACAACGCGCTGAAGAACGCGATGCGTGAAGCGCCGGACGTGATCCTGATCGGCGAGATCCTGGATGCGGAAACGATGGAGGCGGCGATCGCCTTCGCCGAGACCGGCCACCTGTGCCTGGCCACCCTGCACTCCAACAACGCCGACCAGACCATCGAGCGCATCCTCAACTTCTTCCCGGAAAGCGCGCACAAGAACGTGCTGATGAACCTGGCGCTGAACCTGCGTGCGGTGATCAGCCAGCGCCTGGTGAAGAACAAGGAGGGCCGTCGCCTGCCGGCCACCGAGGTACTGATCAACACGCCGATGATCCGCGACCTGCTGCGCCGCGGCCAGGTGCACGAGATCAAGGCGGCGATGGAAGCCTCGCTGGAAGAAGGCATGGAGAGCTTCGACCAGTGCCTGTTCCGGCTGGCCAAGGCCGGCACCATCGAGCAGGAGGAAGCGCTGCGCGCGGCCGATTCGCGCGATGGCCTGGCCCTGAAGTTCCGCCTGTCCGAAGGCAGTAGCGGCGAGCACGACCCGTACGCCGATTTCTCGGCAGGCGCACCCAGCATCACCCACGGCTTCTGATCCCACGAAAAAGGGGACGGAGGGGATCAAGTCGTTTGTGCACTGGCGACTTGATCCCCTCGATCCCCTTTTTCTGAAGAGTTCAGGGGCGGTCTCATCCAATGAGACCGCTCATCCGTAGGTTTCCTCAATGGAAACCATCCGCAAGCTGGCCATTCTGGCCGATGCCGCCAAGTACGATGCCTCCTGCGCCTCCAGCGGCTCGGGCAAGCGCGATTCGCGCGCCAGTGGCGGTATCGGCAGCACCGAGGGCATGGGCATCTGCCACAGCTACACGCCCGATGGCCGCTGCGTTTCGTTGCTGAAGATCCTGCTGACCAACTTTTGCATTTACGACTGCGCCTATTGCGTGAACCGGGTCTCCAGCAACGTGGCCCGCGCGCGTTTCAGCGTGGACGAGGTGGTCACGCTCACCCTGGACTTCTACAAGCGCAACTACATCGAGGGCCTGTTCCTGTCCAGCGGCATCATCCGCAATGCGGACTACACCATGGAACAGATGGTGGAAGTGGCCCGGCAGCTGCGCGAAGAACACCGCTACGCCGGCTACATCCACCTCAAGACCATTCCCGAGGCCTCGCCGGAACTGCTGGCCAGTGCCGGGCGCTATGCCGACCGCCTGTCCATCAACGTGGAACTGCCGACCGAAGCCGGCCTGAGCGCCTTGGCGCCGGAGAAGACGGTTCATTCCATCCGTGGCGCGATGGGGGAACTGCGCTGGCGCATCGAGGAAGCCAAGGAAGCTCGCAAGGCCCCCGCAGCGGTGGCACCGACGGCCAGCCGCAGCACTCCCCCGCGCCCTCCCCGTTTCGCACCGGCCGGGCAGAGCACCCAGATGATCGTCGGCGCGGACGGGGCAAACGACCAGCAGATCCTGGCCAGCGCCGACAGCCTGTACGGCAACTACCGCATGCGCCGGGTCTACTACTCCGCGTTCAGCCCGATTCCGGACGCCAGCCGGCAGCTGCCACTGCAGCCGCCACCGCTGCAGCGCGAACATCGCCTTTACCAGGCTGACTGGTTGCTGCGCTTCTACGGGTACGGCGTGGATGAGATTACCGATACCACCCAGGACGGCATGCTCGACCTGGATATCGACCCGAAGATGGCCTGGGCAATCCGCCATCCCGAGCGCTTTCCGGTCGATCTGAACCGGGCACCGAAGGAGATGCTGCTGCGCGTGCCCGGCCTTGGCGTGCGCAACGTCAAGCGCGTGCTGATGGCGCGCCGTCACGGGCGGCTGCGCGTGGCCGACATCGCACGCCTGAAGGCACCGATGAGCAAGCTGCTGCCGTTCGTGCTGCTGGCCGACCATCACCCGCGCAAAGCACTGGACGATCCGGCGGCGCTGCGCGCGCAGCTGGCCCCGCCGCCGCGACAGGGTTCGCTGTTCGATGCCCCGTCCGCGGCCTGACGCGCAGCGCTGGTCGCTGCGGGTGGATCCGCCATGGTCGCTGGAGGCCTGGCGCAGCGGTGCGCGCGAAGCCCTGCTGCGCGGCGTCGCGCCGGAGCAGCTGGACTGGCTCGAGGGCAGCGACGCATCACTGCTGGACGCGCCAGCGGTCACCTCGGCGCCCGCACAGGCCGACGCTGGCGCACCGACGGTACCGCGCGACTTCCTGGAGCTGGCGGACACCTGCCTGTGCCATCGCGACGGACAACGCATGGCCCTCCTGTACCGGTTGCTGTGGCGCATCGCCCATGGCGAACGCTCGGTGCTGTCAAACCCTGCCGATGCCGACGTACTGAGGGCGATGTCCATGGCCCAGGCGGTCCGCCGCGACACGCACAAGATGAAGGCATTCGTGCGCTTCCGCGAAGTGCCTGGCCAGCCTGATGCGTTCATCGCCTGGTTCGAGCCACAGCACCACATCGTCGACCGGGTCGCGCCGTTCTTCGCGCGCCGCTTCACCGGCATGCGCTGGGCCATCCTCACGCCTTCGCGCAATGCCTCCTGGGATGGGCAGGCGCTTGCCTTCGGCCCCGGTGCACGACGCGAGGATGCCCCGGCCGAGGATGCACGCGAGTCGCTGTGGCAGACCTATTACGCCAGCATTTTCAATCCGGCCCGGCTCAACACGCGGATGATGATGCAGGAGATGCCGGCCAAGTACTGGCGCCACCTGCCTGAAGCCCGATTGCTGCCTCGCCTGGTACGCGACGCCGCCGACCGCGTGCAGGAAATGCATGACCGTCCCGCGCAGGCACCGCAACGCAGGATTCCGCTGCGAGCGAACCCTCCGGCATCGGCAGCCGAAGCCAGCAGCCTGGACAATCTGCGCGGGCAGGCCAGCGCCTGCCGCCAGTGCCCGTTGTGGGAGCAGGCCACGCAGACCGTATTCGGACAGGGGCCGGCAGGGGCCGGGGTGATGCTGGTCGGAGAGCAACCCGGTGACACCGAAGATCTGCGTGGGCAGCCATTTGCAGGACCTGCCGGCCAGGTGCTGGACCGCGCATTGGCGGAACTGGGGATCGATCGCGCCACGCTGTACCTCACCAACGCGGTGAAGCACTTCCACCATGAACGGCGCGGCAAGGTGCGGCTGCACAAGCGGCCGGAGAGCCGTCACATCCAGGCCTGCCGGCCCTGGCTGATGGGTGAGATCGCGCGCGTGCGGCCCCAGGTGATCGTGTGCCTCGGCGCGACAGCGGCAGCCTCGGTGTTCGGCCATGATTTCGACCTCTCGCGTGACCGCGGGCGCTGGCACACCCTCGAGGACGGCACGCGCGGCTACGCCACGGTGCACCCGGCATGGGTGCTGCGACAGACCGACGATGCCCGCCGCGAGGAGGCCTACCGGTTGTTCCGCGATGACCTGGCCCGATTGCAACAGAAAGGGGACGGAGGGGATTAAGTCGTAAGTGCATATACGACTTAATCCCCTCCGTCCCCTTTTTTCAGGCGGCGTCGAGCTGGTGTTCCGGGCGGGCGCGGTCGAAGGCATCCAGTGCCTGGCAGGCCGCTTCGATGCGGCGCAGGGTCGGGTACGGTGCCAGGTCCAGGCCGAAGCGGTGGGCGTTGTACAGCTGCGGCAACAGGCAGATGTCGGCCAGGCCAGGGCGGTCGCCGTGGCAGAAGGTGCCGGTGTCGCGGCTGTTGGCCAGCATCGCTTCCATCGCGTCAAAGCCTTCGGCGATCCAGTGCAGGGTCCACTGCGTGCGGGTGTCGGCAGGCAGCTGCAGGTCGCGTTCCAGGTGCTGCATCACCCGCAGGTTGTTGATCGGATGGATATCGCAGGCCACAAGCTGCGCCAGCGCCCGCACCCGTGCGCGGCCCGCAGCGTCGGCCGGCAGCAGCGGCACCTGTGGGAAGCGCTCTTCCAGGTACTCGATGATCGCCAGCGACTGGGTCAGCGTGTGCCCATCATGCAGCAGGGTCGGCACCAGCTGCTGCGGATTGAGCGCGCGATAAGCCTCATGGTGCTGCTCGCCACCGTCGCGCACCAGATGCACCGGCCGCGCCTCCCAGGCCAGGCCCTTCAGCTCCAGGCCGATGCGCACGCGGTAGGCGGCGCTGGATCGCCAGTAGGTGTACAGCACGATGCCGTCGTCGACCGGGATCTCCATCGCCGCCTCCATGCTCAGGGCTTGGCCGCCTGTTCGATGCGCTGCTCGATCGCACCGAAGATGCTGTTGCCGGCAGCATCGAGCATCTCGATGCGGACCACGTCGCCGAAGGACATGAACGGCGTGCTCGGCTTGCCGTCACGCAGGGTCTCGACCACGCGCTGCTCGGCGAAGCACGAGGCACCCTTGCTGGTGTCTTCATTGGCGATGGTGCCCGAGCCGACGATGGTGCCGGCACCCAGCGGGCGGGTCTTGGCCGCATGCGCGACCAGCTGGGCGAAGTTGAACTGCATGTCCACGCCCGCCTCCGGCGCACCGAACCACTGGCCGTTGATGTGGGTCAGCAGCGGCAGGTGCACCTTGCTGTCCTGCCACGCAGCACCCAGCTCATCGGGGGTGACGAACACCGGCGACAGCGCCGAACGCGGCTTGGACTGCAGGAAGCCGAAGCCCTTGGCCAGCTCGCCCGGGATCAGGTTGCGCAGCGAGACATCGTTGACCAGGCCGACCAGCTGGATATGGCCGGCGGCCTGTTCGGGGGTGGCCGCCATCGGCACGTCGTCGGTGATCACCACGATCTCCGCTTCCAGGTCGATGCCGTAGTCCTCGCTGACCACCTTGACCGCATCGCGCGGGCCGTAGAAGCCTGCGCTGGTGGCCTGGTACATCAGCGGGTCGGTATAGAAGCTCTCCGGCACCTCGGCACCGCGGGCGCGGCGCACGCGCTCGACGTGCGGCAGGTAGGCGCTGCCATCGACGAACTCATAGGCACGCGGCATCGGTGCGGCCAGCGCCTGCGGATCGAGGTCGAACACGCCATCGGCGTCGCCAGCGTTGAGCGATTCGTACAGGGCGTTCAGGCGCGGTGCGATGTGGCTCCAGTCCTCCAGGGCCTGCTGCAGGGTGGCGGCGATGCCGGTGGCGCGCACGCCGTGGCGCAGGTCACGCGAGACGACGATCAGGGTGCCGTCGCGGCCGCCTTCCTTCAAAGAACCAAGCTTCATGGGTGGGTGTCCGGAGTCGTGGGCAAACAAGTTTCAAGTGTAATCAAATCTGCGGCGGCGCCAAGCTGCAGCGCGGCATCGGCCCACCCTACCGTAGTGGGGGCTTCGGCAGGGCTTGCAGCCCTGCACCTGCTTCAAGCCAGGGCAACAGCCGAAGCAACAGCAACAGCGGGCATTCCGTGGGATGGCGAGGCACTGTGGGTTTGCGGGGACGCGGTAAACCCATCCATGGGGGCTTGGTCGCGGCATCCATGCCGCTCACACCCCGCAAACCCACAGTACCCCGCCTTCGACAGTAGACCGGTGGCCAATAGATCCACGCTATGCGTGGATGAAATCTGTCAGATTTCGAATGAAATTCCGGGGTCAGATCCGTTTTCCTGCGGAAAACGGATCTGACCCCATGCCATTCCGACAGATCGCGGGAAACTGTCGAAGGCGGGGTGGGTCCGGTGGCGGGAGTGTCCGCGGCATGGATGCCGCGGCCAAGCCCCCATGGACGGGTTTACGGCGTCTCCCACCACCGGACCCACCCCGCCATCTCTCAGGAAACCCGCTTTTGACGTTGACGTCGCTTTGGCCTCTGCGGGTGCAGGGCGCAGCCCTGCAGAGAGCCCCCTTACCTGAACGGGGCTTTTTGCGCGAGGTCTCAGCCATCGGTTAGACTAGGCAGGTCTGCAGCGGCCGTCCGTTTCCCTCCGGGATCGCCGGCGACCAGGGTCCGCCCTCTTCGCCCGCCCCCACTCCGACGCCGTTCGTCACGCATTCCAGCCTGCGCTTCGTGCCGGCTGCACCCAACTTCTCGCAGCGCGGTTCACGGGAACGCTCCGAGTCAGCCGATCACTTTGATCTGCCCCCGTCTGTCCGCTCGGACAGGCGTTTCTTGTACCTGGAGCAATCTCAATGTCTTTTGAATCGCTGGGCCTGGCGCCCTTCCTGCTGCGTGCGCTTGCCGAGCAGGGCTACGAAACCCCGACCCCGATCCAGCAGCAGGCGATCCCGCTGGCGCTGGCCGGTCGCGACCTGCTGGCCGGCGCACAGACCGGTACCGGCAAGACTGCTGCGTTCGGCCTGCCGTTGCTGCAGCACCTGGGCACCGCCTCGCAGGAGGTGCGTGCCGGCCCGCGCAAGCCGCGTGCGCTGATCCTGGCCCCGACCCGCGAACTGGCCACCCAGGTGCATGACAGCCTGCGCGGCTACAGCAAGTACCTGCGCATTCCCAGCGCCTGCATCTACGGCGGTGTCGGCATGGGCAACCAGCTGGACATCCTGCGCCGTGGCGTGGACCTGCTGGTGGCCTGCCCGGGCCGCCTGATCGACCATCTGGAACGTCGCAGTGTCGACCTGTCCGGCATTGAACTGCTGGTGCTGGACGAAGCCGACCGCATGCTCGACATGGGCTTCCTGCCGTCGATCAAGCGCATCCTGGCCAAGCTGCCGAAGCAGAACCGCCAGACGCTGCTGTTCTCGGCCACCTTCGAGGACAACATCCGCCAGCTGGCGCTGGAGTTCATGCGCAACCCGGAACAGATCCAGGTGACGCCGAAGAACACCGTGGCCGAAACCATCACCCATCGCGTGCATCCGGTCGATGCCGGCCGCAAGCGCGACCTGCTGCTGCACCTGCTGGCGCAGGACAGCCGCGAGCAGACCCTGGTGTTCGCACGCACCAAGCACGGCAGCGACAAGCTGGCCACGTTCCTGGAAAAGTCAGGCATCAAGACCGCGGCGATCCATGGCAACAAGAGCCAGGGCCAGCGCCTGCGTGCGCTGGGCGACTTCAAGGCCGGCCGCGTGACCGTGCTGGTGGCCACCGACATCGCTGCGCGCGGCATCGACATCAACGAGCTGCCGAAGGTGATCAACTTCGACCTGCCGATGGTGGCCGAGGACTACGTGCACCGCATCGGTCGTACCGGCCGCAACGGCGCGACCGGCCAGGCGATTTCGCTGGTGGCGCAGGATGAAGTGAAGCTGCTGCGCGCGATCGTGCGCCTGCTGGGCCGCGACATGGACATCCGCGATGTGCCGGGCTTCGAACTGCAGGTTCCGATCCGCTGGGGCAACAGTGCGCCGGGCAAGGCCGAGCACGATACCGGCGAGCGCGCACCGCGCAAGAGCCACGCACGCCGTCCGCACGGTGATGCACCGCGCCATGCGCATGCCGGCCCGAAGAAGGCCGGCGGTGGCCGTCGCGAGGGCGGTGGCAACGGCCAGCAGCGTGCGGGTGCAGGCGCCGGTCAGGGCCAGCGTCGTGGCGGTGGCGGTAATGGTGGCGGCCGTGGCCGCGGCCAGGGCGGCGGCGGCGGTCGCGCCGGCTGATCCCAGCTGCCAGGGAGGGTGCTTCCCGCTGCGCGGGGGCTATCGAGGGACGGCGCTGACGCGCCGTCCTTTTTTTTGCTGGCTACCGGGTGACAAAGCACGCGGTGGCAGTACCGAGGGCGGATGGGCATGGGGGCAGCGCAGAACACGCTGTAAATACGTCCATGTAAGCTCGATGGCGCCATCCATGGCGCCAACGGTTCTGCGCTGCCCCCATGCCCATCCGCTTCAAGCATTGCCTGCGCCTTCTTCTCCCGCCGGGTAGCCGGGAGAAGAAAGATCAAATTCAAATTCAAATTCAAATTCAAATTCAAAGTCAAAAGCCGAAGCCGCAATTCCTGGCTTTGCCTTTGCCTTTGCCTTTGCCTTTGCCCTTGCTCCCGCCTTGGGGTCTGATGCGTCCGCGCCCGCAGGAAACTGTCATGGGAGGCAGGGGGCCTCAGCCAGGACCGTTGGCGCCAAGGATGGCGCCATCGAGCCCCCATGGATGGGTTCACGGCGTGTCCTGGCTGAGGCCCCCTGCCTCCCAAGCACAACAACGACTCGGCGCCAAACGCCTCAACCCCGCGCTTTACTCGGATTCACCAGATTCCCGAAGAAGATCGCGTTGATCAGCAGCCGATCCGTCCCGTGCCAGTACTTGCGGTGCGCCGGGTCATCGGCAAACAGCACCACGTTGCCCTGCCCCTGCGCCGACACCAGCAGCCACGCGCTGCCCGCCACCCGCGCACGGTTGCGCTCGGAAAGATAGCCATTCACCCGCGGCGGCGTGTCGATGCGTACCACCGTCGAGAATGGGTTCGCACTCGGCTGCAGCGTCACCGTGTTCTCCTTGTTGATCGCCAGTTGCCGGCGCGGCACACCGAACGCCAGCGGATGACTGGTGTCCACATCGGCGCTGAGGATGTTGCCGCTGACCCGCTCGATCGCGGCGATGTCGCGCTGGTCGCCGAATGCACGGCGGCTCTCGTCGGCAGTCTCTTCGTCCTTGCCGAGCTTCTCGCCGTCGGCGAGCTTCTGTTCGATCGCCCACTTCGAGGCACTGCCATAGGTCACCAATGAACCACCGGCCTGCACCCAGCGCTTCAGTGCAGCCACCGCCGCGGCATCGACGCCGGTATAGGTGCCACCGGACAGCACGATCGTGGTGTAGCGGTCCAGCGGCACCTTGGCCAGCTGCTGTGGGTCCAGCTTGCTGGCCGGAAGGTGCAGTTGCTGGTCGAGCAGGAACCAGGCCGAGCCGATCTCGGTGGCGGCCACGCCCTCCCCCATCACCAGCGCAACCGCGGGTTTGCGCAGCGCCTTGATGCCGTCACTGCCCAGATCGATGCCTTCGCGGCTGCGGCCACTGGACAGCGCGTGCACCTGCACACCTGCCTCGCGCGCGGCAGATGTCACTGCCTCAAGCAGCGCCGCGCCCTGCAGCGTTTGCCCGGCAACTGGAATCACCAGGCTGCCGGCGGCGAAGCTTACGTCGCCCTGCGCGGTCGCGGTGGTGAACGGCTGGAATGCCGCACGTGCGCTCACGCCCTTGCCCTGCAGCGCGGCCAGCGCGCGCCCGGCGTTGTAGTCGCGCCAGTCGATCGCGTACGCGAATCCGGCCTGGCCACCCAGCACCGTGCCCTGCTCAGCCGGCAGCGCAGTCACGCGTGCGCCACCCTCGATACGGCTACGGCTGCCGGCGAAAGCCACGCCGTAGGCCGGTGCGATCGCATAGCTGGTGCTGCCGTAAAACACATCCCCCTTGATCGGCGGTGTCTCGGCAAAGATCGAATGCACCAGGCGGAACTGCGCCTGCTGCACCGGCACCACATAGGCGCTGCCGGCATCGAAGCGCTGCCCATCGACGGTGATTGCACGCTCCAGCGCGCGTACCTCGATGCGATGCAGCAGCAACAGTTCCAGCAGGCGGCGGGTCAGCGCCGGATCATGCACATCACCGAACACGAAGCTCTTCACCGGCTGCTGTGCGGCCTGCTTCAGCGCGCTCTGGAAGAACTGCTTCTGCAGGTCGAATAGGCCGCTGCGCTCAGTTACCGCGCCACGCACCGTGCCCAGCCCGGTGGCGACCTGGTTGCGGATGGTGAACGGGAAGGTCAGCAGGCCGTTCACCGATTCCTGCACGCGGCCACGCGAACTGGCCTGCTCGACGGTAACGCCGACGGCACCATGGAAGTCCGGGTAGGTGGAACCGTACACCGGCGAGAAGTTGTCGAAGTTCTCGCCGGTGTAGTACAGCGAACCCAAGGCATCCAGCGCCTGCGCGTGGTACTTGGCCAGGGTCTTGTTGAATTCATACGACGCCGCCGGAATCAGCGGGCTGTGCATGCTCTTCGGCGAGGGCTCGAAGTAGTAGGTGCTGTCCTTGCCCATTTCGTGGAAGTCGATCTGCACGTTCGGGTACCACTGGTGGAACACCTCCACCTTCGGCCGCGAGTCCTGCTGTGTGAGGGCAAGCCAGTCGCGGTTGAGATCGGTGAAGTAGTGGTTGGTGCGGCCCTGCGGGAACGGTTCGACGTGTTCCTTGTCGGCCGGGTCGGCCGAGGCCGGATCGGAGGCCCAGGCGTTGTGCCAGTTGGCCGCACGATCGCGGCCATCCGGGTTCTGTGCCGGATCGAACAGCACCACCGCGTGCTGCAGCCACTGCTGGGTTTCAGCACTGCGGTTGGCCACCAGGTAGTAAGCAGTCAGCATCGCCGCCTCGGCACTGGACGTCTCGTTGCCATGCACGCTGTAACCCAGCCACACCACCACCGGGCTGTCACCGGCCGCGCTGCGCGGTTGCGCCGGATCGGCCAGGGTCGCGTGCTGTTGGCGCAGCTGTTCCAGCCGCGCGTGATTGCCGGCGGCGGTGACGGTGGCGATCAGCAGCGGCCGGCCCTCGTAGCTTCGTCCGATCTCGCGCACGCTGATCTTGTCCGAGCGTCTGGCCAGCTCCTGGAAGTACGCCACCAGTTGGTCGTGCCGGGTGTAGCGGCTACCGATCGGGTAGCCGAGGAACTGCTCTGGCGTCGGCACCGCTGCATCGAAGGCTGCCGCATCCGTGACCTGCGGGAAGAAATAGGCACTCTGTGCCTGCGCCGGCTGCGGGCAGGACAGTACAGTGGCGGCGGCAAGCAGCAACGGAAGAACGGCACGGCGATGCAAGGACACGGTGACTCCCCTGGAACACAACGGCAGACAGTTGCGCGGCCGGTCCCTTCAGGTGGCCGGCCGCGGCGGATGGATCAGAAGCGGTAATCGAAGCCCAGCGTGAAGTAGCGGCCGCGCAGGTCGTACTGGCTGAAGTCGTATGGCGCGCGGATGCCCGGGAACGAGGCGTCGTACGGCGGCGTCTTGTCGGCCAGGTTCTGCACCTTGGCATACAGCGTCAGCTTGTCGATGCCGGTGTAGGCCAGGTACAGGTCGTACTGGCTGTAGCTGCCGACGCGCTGCTGCACGGCCTTGGCTGCGGTGCTGGCTTCCTGGCGGTAGCTGCTGGTGTAGTACCAGGTCACGGCTGCGTTGAAATCACCGTACTTCCAGTCCAGCGTGGTGGTGGCCTTGTCCTTGGGCAGGGTCGCGCCCAGGTTGCTGCCGGCGTAGTCGACCAGCGGGCCACCGACCACGGTCGGGCGACGGTAGTCGCGCACGTGGGTGTAAGCCGAGGACACGGTGAAGTCACCCAGCACCGCGGTCGGGATGCGCTGGCGCAGTTCGACGTCGATGCCCGAGGTCCTCAGCTCGCTCAGGTTCTGGTAGCGGTTGTAGACCGCCTGCAGCTTGCCGCGCTCATCGCGCTGCACCGCGCCAGCCACGTTGTCGTTGACCAGGGTCTGGGTGTTGTTGGTGCCGACCAGGTTGTCCAGCTGGATGCGGTAGTAGTCCACGCTCAGGTTGGTGTTGGCCCACGGCGACAGCACCACACCGAAGTTCACGCTCCTGGTGCGCTCGGGCTTCAGTTCGTTGTTGCCGACGGTGAAGAAGGTCGGGTTCTGCCGCGAACCCGGCACGTCCGGATCACGCGGATCGACCACGCTGCCATAGGCGATGCTGGTGCTGTTGGAGTTTTCCGACAGCGACGGTGCGCGGAAGCCCTTGGAAGCGGACGCACGCACCAGCAGGACATCCAGGGGCTGCCAGCGCAGGCCGATCTTCGGCGAGAATGCATCGCCGAAATCGTCGTAGTGGTCGGCGCGCGCGGCGGCGGACAGCTCCAGCGTCGAGGCCAGCGGCACGTTCACTTCGGCGTAGGCCGCACTGACCTGGCGCTTGCCGTGTACTTCGGCAATGGCCGGGCGCACCTGCAGGCCGGCATCGATCTGCCACGGGTTGTTGGAGTCGAGCTTTTCGCGGCGCCACTCGGCACCGGCCGCGAAGCCGATCTCACCCGCCCAGGTGTGGCCCAGGCTGCCGGAAATCTTTGCATCGATGCCCTGCAGCTTGGATTCGGCCGGACGCAGCGTGGCGATGTTGATCGAGTCGCGCACCGACTGCGGCGTCGCCGCCGGGTTGAGCAGGTTGTAGCTGCCCGTGGCCAGCGCATCGGCCAGCGCCCAGCGGTTGGCGAAGCCGCCGGACACGCTCTCGCGTTCGCTGCTGCGCGCACCGAATGCAGCGACTTCCCAGTCCCAGTTGGCGGTGGTGCCGCGCAGGCCGAACACGCCGCGATAGGCCGTGGATCGGTTGGTCTTGATGGTGCCGCCAAGGTCGAAGAACGTGTACTCGATCGGGATCGCACGGCCGTACGGGTTGTACGGATTGTTGGCCGGCAGCAGCGACGACACCGGCTCGGCCAGGCCGCTGTTGGCGTTCAGTGCGAAGCGGCCGCTCTCCAGGGTGAAGAACGGGCTGCTGCCGAACCACGCGGCGCTCTTGATCTGGCTGTACAGCACTTCGCCGAAGGCCTCGACGTTGTCGTTCAGGCGGAAGGTGCCGTTGGCATAGGCCTGGTAACGCTTGGTCGAGGGGATCAGCGTGGTGAACGGCGCCTGGTTGAAGCCGCAGGTGTCACCGGACAGGCCATCAATCGGCGCGCTGGCAACGCGGGTGGTGCCGGCCGGGCAGTTGCCGTTGGCGTCGAGCATCGGTACCGACACGCCGTTGACCAGGTAGCGCGCACCCTTGGCCGACCAGCCGTTCCAGCGGCCACCCGGCTTGTCGGTGTAGATGCCGCTCCTGGTCAGGTTGCGTTCGTCCTGGTCCAGGCGCTCACGGTTGTACCCCTGCAGGCTGAAGAGGATGTTGTAGCCATCGGTGTCGAGATCACCCAGGCCGCCGACGAACTTCAGGTTCTGCTCGTGCAGGCCGCCCTGGTCGGCACCGCCGAAGCTGCCGCCGATCTCGGCGCCTTCGAAGTTCTGCCGGGTGATGATGTTGACCACGCCGGCCACGGCATCGGAGCCGTACACCGCCGAGGCGCCGTCCTTGAGCACTTCGATGCGCTCGACGGCCACCAGCGGCAGCGCGTTGAGATCGACGAATGTGTCGGACAGACCGCCGGCCGGGAAGCCGTAGTTGGCCAGGCGGCGGCCGTTGAGCAGCACCAGCGTGTTCTTCTGCGACAGGCCGCGCAGGCCGATGCCGGCCGAGCCGGAGGCCCAGCCGTTGTTGGTGGTTTCGTTGGCGGCGTTGCCGGTGTTGGCTGAGATCGAACGCAGCACGTCGGCCACGGTGGCCTTGCCGGTCTGTTCCAGCTGCTGGCGACCGATCACCTGCACCGGGTTGGAGGCCTCGGTATCGGTGCGCTTGATGTTGGAACCGGTGACACGCACGGCGGCCAGGGTGCTGGCTTCGCCACTGGCGTCGGCGGAGGTTTCGGCGGCGGCAGGCAAAGGCGCGGCCAGAGCGACGGCCAGGGCCGCCACGAGCAGGGTGTGCTTGGGCATGACGATGTGGGGGAGGTGGTAAGGACGACGAAGTTCCGCAGTAGTCCATGCCTGGCCGGCGCCCGGCCAATAACATCTCTTCATACGGATATAAGAGAAACTATCATCTCTTCATCCGGATGGAAAGAGTCACTTCACGAAAGCCCGGCGTCCGCTCAGGCTGCCGGGCCGCCTGCGGCGTACAATTGCGCCATGGAAATCTTCAAAGTCTTCATGCTCGAGGCGGCGCACCGCCTTCCCAACGTGCCGCCGGGGCACAAGTGCGCGCGCCTGCACGGCCACTCGTTCCGGGTGGAACTGAAGGTCGAGGGCGAGCCGGGTGCGCAGACCGGCTGGATCATGGACTTCGGCGACGTGAAGGCGGCCTTCCAGCCGATCTACGACCGCCTGGACCATCACTACCTCAATGACATCCCCGGCCTGGAGAATCCGACCAGCGAGAACCTGGCGGTGTGGATCTGGAACGAACTCAAGCCCAGCCTGCCGGCGCTGAGCGAGATCACCGTGCACGAAACCTGCACCTCCGGCTGTCGCTACCGCGGCCCGACGGCCTGATCAACCCATTGATCTGAAAGGCTTTTTAAAGGCGCCCTGAGCGCCTTTGTTATTTTTGTTGCATTGCCGCATCAACGGCGTATGCTGCAATGCATCAAGCCACTCCCTGATGCCCCCATGGCCGCCGCCTTCAGCGATCGCTTCAGTGATGCCACCCGCCAGTTCGCCGCCGCCGCAACGCGCGCAAACCGATTGGCGTTGGAGAACGCGGAAAGCATGTTCGGCGTGCAGTTGAAGGTGATGGAGCGCAACCTGACCGCGACCGGCGGCTGGCTGGGCGAACTGGCCCGCAGCGACGACGCGGCCGGGATGCTCAACAGGGGCGCACAGCTGTGGCAGGACAACCTGCAGCGGCTGGGCCAGGCCCAGCAGGATGTGGTCGGTCTCGGCCTGCAGGCCAGCAAGGCCTGGTCCGAACTGGTGCAGGGTTACAACGAATCAACGGCGGACGCGAGCAACCACTGACGCGACGCAACGCTCATTGCGTGGGTCCCTCCCCCCATGCAATCCGGACCCGGCAGATCCCTCCCTCTGCCGGGTCTTTTTTTGCCTGGTGTTCGGATTCCGAAGTGCGTCTTCGTCCGATGTCTCTGCGAGCTGAGGGGCCCCGCCGTGACAGGCAGGGGCCTGGGCAAATGTCCCCCGGCGCCGGCCGTTGGCCGTCACCTCCTCCTTTACTTTGCCCAGACCCCTGCCCGCCCCGACGAGGCTCGGCT
Organism: Stenotrophomonas sp. AR029; assembly: GCF_047520695.2. Lineage (NCBI taxonomy): Bacteria > Pseudomonadati > Pseudomonadota > Gammaproteobacteria > Lysobacterales > Lysobacteraceae > Stenotrophomonas > Stenotrophomonas sp. AR029. The sequence goes on from NZ_JAXBQQ020000005.1 coordinate 65,082, forward strand.
TGCGGCGGCCAAGGCATCGAGCAGGCTGCCTTCAATAAAGCGCCGATAGATTTCGAACGCAGGGCGGAGACCCTTGCGTACGAAGTAAAGGGGGAGGTGACGGCCAACGGCCGGCGCCGGAGGACATTCGTACGCAAGGGTCTCCGCCCTGCGCCACGCAGAACGAATCCGCCACGCGCCACGCAGAACACACCGCGAAGGAACCTCAGCGCCCGCGACCACCGTGCCAGTGCTGGTGCCACGCCTGGAACATCAACACGTTCCACAGGTGCGTGTGCCACTTGCGCTCGCCGCGCAGGAACGCTTCCCAAATGCCGCGCACGCGTGCCGGATCGAAACAGCCCTGATTGCGAAGCAGCTGCGGGTCCAGCAGCGCCTCCGCCCAATCGCGCAACGGACCGGCCAGCCAGCGCGCCATCGGCGGGCCAAAGCCGCGCTTGGGACGGTACACCAGCGGCTCGGGCAGGTAGCGTGCCAACAGGTGCTTCAGGATCAGTTTGTGTTCGCCGTCGTGGTACTTCAGGTGCTGCGGCAGGCGCCAGGCCAGTCGCACCACCTCCATGTCCAGCAGTGGCGCACGGGTTTCAACGCCCGCCGCCATGCCCGCGCGGTCGACCTTGGCCAGGATGCCCTCGGCCAGATCCATGCGGAAATCCAGCAGCTGGATGCGCGCTTCGGCCGGCAGCGCCGAGTCCTGCTGCTGGAAGATCGTCACCGGTTCACGCGCGCCCAGCACCACCTGCGCCGGCTGCCGCCAGCGGGTCACCCGCTGCAGGTAGTGGCCTTCCACATCGTTGGCAGCAACTTCGGCCACCAAGGCACGCCATCCACCGAGACGACCACGCTCGGCGTTCATGCGGTTGCCGCTGCGCCGCGCCAGGTCGCGTACCCAGTCCGGCAAGCCACCGCACAGGCGCGCATTGCGCAGCGCGCGGCCATAGCTGGGGTGGCCGAAGAACAGTTCATCGCCACCGTCACCGGTCAGCGCCACCGGCTTGCGTGCCCCCAGCAGTTCACTGGCCAGCAGCGTCGGCAGCTGCGAGGCGTCGGCGAACGGTTCGCACCAGACCTGCGGCAGGCGCTGCAGCAGATCCAGGCCCTGGCGCGCGTCCATGCGGTGCAGGTGGTGCTGCACACCCAGATGGCGCGCGACCTGCGACGCCCAGTCGCTCTCGTCATGTCCCGGATCGTCGAAGCCGACCGTCCAGGCTTCGATCGGCAGGGTCGATTGGGCCTGCATCATCGCCGTCACCAGCGATGAGTCGGTGCCGCCGGACAGGAACGCGCCACAGGCCAATGGCGAGTGCATGCGTGAAGCGATGGCCTTCTGCAGTACCGCTTCGAGCTGGTCGGTGGCCTGTTCCAGGCTTGGCGCCGGCTGCAGCGGCTCCTGCAGTGCACGCTGCATCGCGTCGCGTGCGCACCAGTAACGCGCCCCCCCCTGCGCGGCCTGGCTGGAGTAACCGGCGGCGTGGTCGCTGAGATCGATGCGCAGCATCGCGCCCGCCACCAGCTTGTGGATGCCGCGGTAGATGGTGTGCGGCGCCGGCACATAGTCGTGACGCAGCAGAAGGCTCAGCGCATCCTGGTCGATGCTCGGTGCGAACCCGGCGAAGGCCTGCAGCGCCTTCAACTCCGAGGCGAACAGGAACTGGCCCTGGTACCAGCCGTAGTACAGCGGCCTCTCGCCCACCGGATCACGGGCCAGCCACAGCACGCGCGACTCGCGGTCCCAGACGCTGAAACCGAAGGCGCCCTCGATACGCGACAGCGCCCGCTGCACGCCCCATTCGACGATCGCCTGCAGCAGCAGCCGTGCATCGCTGCAGCTGCGTGGCAGATCGCGCAACTGCGCCTGCAGGTCAGCGCGGTTGTACAGGCGGCCGTCCAGGCACAGCACGTAGCGACCGCAGTCCGAGCTCAGCGGCTGCAACGGCGTATCGGTCGGCGCCCGGCAGTGGCCCAGCGCGAGGCCGGCCTCGGCGTCGGTCCAGTAGCCGATGCGGCCACGCCCACGCTGCTGCAGCGCCCGCAGCATCGGCGCCAGCTGCTGCAGCAACTGCTCGTCCTCGGCGGGCGGCAACCAGGCCCCGACCACGCCGCTCATCGGGAGCCTCCGCACTGGCGGCGGCGGGACGGGTTCAGCAGGCAGAGGGCGGCGGGCGACATGGGGGACGGCACGCGGAGCGGAGGAGACTCCATGCTCGGCGCCGGACCGCGCGGCGTCAGTCGCTTTGCTGTCAGCGATCGTCACCCGTCGTATCACGAAGGTAACGTTTTGTAACAGCATCAGGCTATGCTGAACGCCAAGTTGTTGCCGGGACTGAGACCCGGCCCCTGCGCCAGCAACCCCGGCTGAATGGCGCCCGCCCCCGGGACCCGGGCGGCCCGATGGCTGGGATAGCATCGCCGCGCTCGTGCCGTGGCGGTACGTTTGCGCCTACGGAGGCCTTGGAAATGCTGGATATCGTACTGGTCGAAGACGATGCCCGCCTGGGAACGATGGTCAGCGACTACCTGCAACGGCATGGCTACCAGGTGGCCCACGAGCGCAGCGGCGAGCGCGCAGTGGCCCGCATCCTGGCCGAGAAACCAGCCCTGGTGCTGCTCGATGTCGGCCTGCCCGACCAGGATGGTTTCGAAGTGTGTCGGCAGATCCGGCCCCTCTATGACGGCATCATCTGCGTGCTGACCGCCCGCACCGACAACATCGACCAGGTTCTGGGGCTGGAGCTGGGGGCCGACGACTACATCGGCAAACCGATCGAACCGCGGGTGCTGCTGGCGCGGCTGCGCGCCCACCTGCGCCGCCACCGCCGGGTCGAACCGCGTGACGGCAGCCTGCGCTTCGGCGAGCTGAGCATCGACCCGTCCACCCGCAACGTGCACCTGCAGGGCAGCCTGCTGGAGCTGACCACCGCCGAGTTCGACCTGCTGTTCCTGCTGGCCAGCAATGCCGGCCAGATCCTGGACCGCGACGCGCTGCTGCGCGGCCTGCGTGGCATCGCCTTCGACGGCCTGGACCGTTCGATCGATGCCCGCATCTCGCGCCTGCGCCGCAAGCTGGGCGACAACCCCGAGCAGCCGGAACGGATCAAGACCGTCCGTGGCCGCGGCTACCTGTTCAGCCGCTCGGCATGGGGATGAAGCGCACGCCCTCGGCGATGCGCGGCCACGCCTTCCACTTCCTGCGCTACGGCATCGGCTTCCTGGTTGCCCACCTGTTGCTGATCGTGCTGGGCCTGTGGGCCTGGGATGCCCTGCTGGAGGACCGCACCGAAGCCGGGCTGCAGGCCGAAATGCGTGGCACCCATGCCCTGCTGCAGCACCGCTTCGCCGAAACCCCGCGCGACCAGTGGCCGGTGCTGGCACGCGAACTCGACGCCGATTTCGCCTACGCGCTGCGCATGGTGCCGCTGGCTGAGGCAGTGAAGGCGTTGCCGGCCAGCCAACGTCCGCCGTTCAACAACGGCCGCGTGCAGATCGACCTGGAGCACATGCGCAGCCTGCAGCGCATCGGTGACAGCGACTACGCGGTGATGCTGGGGCCGCTGGATGAAGCGCTGCCGGACGAGGGCTGGCAGGACAGCGAAGTGTCGGGCGTGGCGATCCTGCTGCTGATCCTGATGGTGGCGGTGGCATTGCCGATGTACGTGATGGTCTATCGGTTGTGGCGCGACGTCTCGCAGCTGGCGCAGGCGGCCAGGCAGATGCGCGATGGCCAGTTGGACACGCGTGCGCCGCGTGCGGGCACCGCGCTGGTGCGGCCACTGGCCAATGCCTTCAACCACATGGCCGAGCAGCTGCAGCAGCTGCTGGAAAGCCAGCGTGTGCTGGCGCAGGCGGTGGCGCACGAAGTGCGCACGCCATTGGCGCGGATGCGTTTCGGCCTGGCCGACCTGGAGGACACCGCGCTTGATGATGGGCAGCGCGATGCACTGGGCGGATTGCGCACCGATGTGGATCGGCTGCAGCACCTGACCGATGCAGGCGTCGAGTACGCCGCACTGGGCCGCTGCCATCAGCTGACCCGCCAGCGCCTGCAGCTGGCGGCGCTGGTGCGCGGCGTGGTCGCCCAGTTCGCGCCGCTGCCGATGCCGGTGCAGCAGGCGCTGTCGCCGGTGGGTCTGGTCAACGTCAACCGGCATATGCTGGAGCTGGCACTGCGCAACCTGCTCGGCAATGCACTGCGCTACGCGCGCCGGCAGATCCGTATTGCCAGCAGCGTCAATGACGGCTGGCTATGCCTGCAGGTGGAGGACGACGGCCCCGGCATTGCACCCGAACTGCGCGGCCAGGTACTGCAGCCCTACGTCCGGCTGGACCCGGGCAGTCCCGGCTTCGGCCTCGGCCTGGCACTGGTGCAGGTGGTGGCCGACAAGCATGGCGGCCACGTCGAAGTAACCGATTCGTCGCTGGGCGGTGCCTGCATCCGCCTGCACCTGCCGCTGGAAAACGGCGGCGGCATCGTCGAATGCGAAGCGGCCTGCTAGGCCGCCGGTTCCGCACGCGGCAAGGCAAACACGAACAGCGCGCCACGCTCGCTGTCGCGCAGTTCGATGCGGCGGCCGTGCAGCTGCACGATGCGCTGCACGATCAACAGCCCCAATCCGCCGTTCTCGCCGCGCCGCGCGCCCAGCGCGGCCGGTGCCTGGAACAGCTGGGTGCGCAACGCCGGCGCCACCCCTGGGCCGTCATCAGCCACGCTGACCTCCACGCTGTCGGGAGTCGCGCAAAGGCGCACCTCGATCTGTCCACCATCGGGTGCATGGCGCAGCGCGTTGTCGAGCAGGTTGGTCAACACCCGTTCGACCAGGCCCAGGTCGGCGCGCACCAGCGGCAGGCCGGGGGGGAACGCTGCGTGCAGCTGCTGGCCGCGCGCCTGTGCCGCCAGTTCGAACTTCTGCAGCACGTCCTGCAGCAGCTCCGGCAGCGCGAACACCTCCCACTCCAACCGCACTTCGCCATGCTCCAGCCGCGCCAGCTCGAACAGCGCGCGCGCCAGCCGGCCGACCTTGGCGCTCTGCGCCAGCGCGATACCGAGATAGCGGCGGCGCTCGTCCGCTGACAGCGTGGCGTCCTTCAATGCCAGCGTTTCCAGGTAGCCATGCAGCGACGACAGCGGCGTGCGCAGGTCGTGCGAGATATTGGCAACCAGTTCGCGGCGCTGCAGGTCCTGCTGGCGCAGCTGCTGCCACTGCTCGCCCAGCCGCTGCGCCATCTGCGCGTGCGCGTGTTCGAGGATCACCAGCTCGTCGCGCTCACCGGGGCGCAGCGGCTCCGGCGGTGGCAACGGCGTGGGTGCGTCGATGTCGAAGGCCTGGATGCGTCGGGTCAGCCGCCGCAGCGGACGGGTCACCCAGTAGAACGCCACCAGCCCGGCCAGCAGGCCGAGGCCACCGACCAGCACCACCGACCACAGCGTGGTGTTCCACTGGCTGCCGGCCGCAAGATCGTCGGCCAGCATCTGCCGGTGCTCGCCGACCAGTACCACGTACACGTAGCCCGCCTGGCGACCCTGCACGACCAGCGGGGCGACGCTGAACACCTTGCGGCCATCACGGCTGCGCGGGTCATCGCCGAGGATCGGCAACGGCGCACCGGCCAGCAGGTGGCGCAGCGGCGCCACGTCCACCCGGTTTCGCACCAGGTGCCCACTGGGTGCATCGTGGCCGAGGATGCGGCCCTGGTCATCCAGCAGGTAGACCTCGACGCTGGGATTGACCGCCATCAACTGGCCGAACAGCGCCCGCACCGCCGCATCACGCATGCCGCTGGTATCCATCAGCTCGCTGCGCTGGGCGATGTGCTCGGCCAGGCCCAGCGACAACCGCTGTACCACCTCCTGCTCGTGGCGGGTATTGGCACGCATCTGCAGTGCAAGCAGCGCCATGCAGCACGTCAGCATCAGCGCAGCGGTCACCACTGCCAGCTTCTGCCACAGGTTCGGCTTGATCATGCCGCTGCTCCGGCCGGGTCGACCAGCTTGTAGCCACGGCCCCACACCGTCAGCAGCCGCCGCGGATTGGCCGGATCGGGCTCGATCTTGCTGCGCAGGCGGTTGATATGGGTGTTGACCGTATGCTCGTAGCCATCGTGCTGGTAGCCCCAGACCTGGTTGAGCAGTTCCATGCGCGCGAACACCTGGTCCGGGTGACGGGCGAAGAACAACAGCAGGTCGAACTCGCGCGGGGTCAGCTCCAATGGATTGCCATCCACCGAGGCGGTACGCGCGACCGGGTCCAACTGCAGTCCCCCCAGCTCGATCGCGCCGGCATCGATGCGTGCGCTCTGCGCCATCGCCTCGGCGCGGCGCAGCAGCGCGCGCACGCGTGCCACCAGTTCCGGCATCGAGAAGGGTTTTGCCAGGTAATCGTCCGCGCCCAGTTCCAGGCCGACGATGCGCTGGGTTTCGCTGCCGCGCGCACTGATGATGATGATCGGCACATACCGCGCCATCGCGCGTGCGCGCTGGCACACCTGCAGGCCGTCCACGCCGGGCAGCATCACGTCCAGCACCAGCGCATCCCACGGGCCGTCCTGCTCGAGCAGGCGCAGGCCGGCATCGCCGCTGGCAGCATGGGCGACGTCGTAGCCCTCATCGCCCAGGTGCATGCGCAGCAGGTCGGCGATGTGGGCATCGTCTTCAACGATCAGCACGCGTTTGGTCGACATCGTCAGCTCAAGGCCAGTGGGGAGGCGGGTTGCATTGTGGCGCGGGACGGCCGCCGATACCTCACGAAAAATTGAATCCTGCGTGAGGATTCGTTGACCCGGGCGGGCGCAGCATGGCCCCGTCATCCCCTTCCCGGAGTCCGCCATGTCCTTGTCCCGCCGCCATCTGCTGGGCCTGGGAGGTGTTGCCACCGCCGCCGGCCTGCTCGGCCTGGGGGCCTGCAGCCGCGCCGCCCCGGCCGCCGCTGAAGCGCGTCCGTCGCGACAGTTCGAGGTCATGCACAGTGATGCCGAGTGGCGCCAGCGCCTGACCCCGGCGCAGTACGCGGTGCTGCGCCAGCAGGCCACCGAACGGCCGTGGAGCAGCCCGCTCAACAAGGAACACCGGCAGGGCACCTTCGCGTGTGCCGGCTGTGCGCTGCCGCTGTTTTCCTCGTCCACCAAGTTCGAGAGCGGCACCGGCTGGCCCAGCTTCTGGGCGCCGCTGCACAACGCCATCGGCGAAGACCGCGACGTTACCTTCGGGATGCTGCGGGTGGAGGTGCACTGCCGTCGCTGTGGCGGCCACCTCGGCCATGTGTTCAACGATGGCCCACGCCCGACCGGGCTGCGCTACTGCATGAACGGTGCAGCGATGGTGTTCGTTCCCGGCGCCACGGATGGCACTGCCGACGGCTGGCGGGTGCCGGTCGGTTCTTCCCCTGTTTCCGGAGCCTGACGATGCTGCTGTTGCTGCTTGCCTACCTGGGGGGCGCACTGACCCTGCTCAGCCCCTGCATCCTGCCGGTGCTGCCGTTCGTGTTCGCGCGTGCCGACCGTCCGTTCCTGCGCAGCACGCTGCCATTGCTGCTGGGCATGGCGCTCACCTTCACCGTGGTTGCCAGCCTGGCCGCGGTGGGCAGCCAATGGGTGGCACAGGCCAACCAGGTCGGGCGCTGGATCGCCCTGCTGCTGATGGCACTGTTCGCGGTTGCCCTGCTGTGGCCACGACTGGCCGACCATCTGCTGGCGCCGTTCCAGCGCGTGGGTGCCCGTCTGAGCGCGCGCGCCGATGCCGCGGATGCCGCTGGGCGCGGCGGCGCGTGGACCTCGCTGCTGATCGGCATCGCCACCGGCCTGCTGTGGGCACCGTGTGCAGGTCCGATCCTCGGCCTGGTGCTGACCGGTGCCGCCCTGCATGGTGCCAGCGTGGGTACCAGCGCCCTGCTGCTGGCGTATGCGCTGGGCGCGATCACCGCGCTGGCACTGGCGGTGTGGGTGGGCGGCCGGGTGTTCCGTGCGCTGCAGGCGCGGCTTGGACTCGGCAATGCACTGCGCAAGGTGCTGGGCGTGGCCGCCCTGCTGGCGGTGGTGGCAATCGGCTTGGGCTGGGATACCGGCCTGCTGACCCGTCTTTCCACGCTCAGCACCGCGCGTATCGAGCAGGGCCTGCTGGACGCGGTACCCGGCGCGCAGCCGGCGGTACCACCGATGATGATGATGGCCGGTGCCGACGCCGCTGGCGATGCACCGCTGCCGGTCGAGGGCACCCTGCCCGCGCTGGACGGGGCCACCGGCTGGCTCAACAGCCCACCGCTGACGGCCCAGCAGCTGCGCGGCAAGGTGGTACTGGTCGACTTCTGGACCTACTCCTGCATCAACTGCCTGCGTGCGATGCCGTTCGTTCACGAATGGGAGCGCCGCTACCGCGACCACGGCCTGGTGGTGATCGGCGTGCACACGCCGGAGTTCGCCTTCGAGCGTGACCCGCGCAACGTGATGAAGGCGGTGCAGCAGCTGAAGGTCGAGTACCCGGTGGCGCTCGACAACCAGTACACGATCTGGCGCGCGTTCAACAACCGCTACTGGCCGGCGCAGTACTTCGTTGATGCGCAGGGCAACATCCGCGGCCACCAGTTCGGCGAAGGCAGTTACGCGCGTTCGGAACAGATGATCCGTCGCCTGCTGACCGAAGCCGGGCAGGCCAACCTGCCGCCGCCTGCCGATCCTGCGGCCGCCGACCTGAAAGGCGTGGCCGTGCAGGCCGACATGGGCAACCTGCGCTCGCCGGAAACGTATCTGGGCCACGCCCGCGCCGAACAGTTCGCCTCGCCCGGCGGGCAGCGCAGTGATGCCGCGTTCGACTACTCCTTGCCAACGACCCTGGCGCTGAACCAGTGGGGACTGTCGGGGCGCTGGACCGTCACCGATGAAGCCGCACAGCTGCAGCAGGCCGGTGGCCGCATTGCCTTCCAGTTCCATGCGCGCGACCTGCACCTGGTGCTGGCGCCCAGCCGCGACGGCAGGCCGGTGCGCTTCCGCGTCTGGCTGGATGGCAAGGCGCTGCCCGCCGCCGATGCCGGTAGTGATGTCGGCGCCGATGGCAGTGGCGTGGTCGACGAGCATCGCCTGTACCAGCTGGTACGCCAGCGCGGCACGGTCGGTCCGCATCGCTTCGAGATCGAATTCCTCGATGCGGGCGTGCAGGCCTATGCCTTCACCTTCGGTTGAACCGGGAGCACATGATGAAACTCTCCTTTGAACAGGGCATCGCCGCCGGTGTGGCCGGCCTGGTGGCCATGGCATTGATTGCCGGGGTGCTGCTGGTCGATCACGGTGCGGCTGCGGCGCCGGTCGAAGCCAGCGCGCAGATCCAGGCACTGCCGGCCCCCACCGGCGATGCGGCGTTCCGCGATGACGCCACCCACGCCAGCGTGGTGTTTGCCGGCGGTTGCTTCTGGGGCGTGCAGGGCGTGTTCCAGCACGTCAAGGGCGTGAGCAATGCGGTGTCCGGCTATATCGGTGGCAGTGCAGCCAATGCGCGCTATGAGCGCGTCAGCGGTGGACAGAGCGGCCATGCCGAAGCTGTAAAGATTGACTACGACCCGCGCCAGGTCAGCTATGGACAGCTGATGCAGGTGTTCTTCTCGGTCGCGCACGACCCGACCCAGCTCAACCGCCAGGGTCCGGACCACGGCAGCCAGTATCGCTCGGCGATCTTCAGTGATGACGCCCGCCAGCAGGCGGCCAGCCGTGCCTACATCGCCCAGCTCAGCCAGGCCGGCAGCTACCGCGCACCGATCGTCACCCAGCTGGTCAGCGGCCAGCGCTTCTACCCGGCCGAGAGCTACCACCAGAACTACATGACCAACTACCCGCAGGCCGCCTACATCCGCTACTACGACGCACCGAAGCTGGCGGCCCTGGCCAGGCAGTTCCCGGCGCTGTACCGGCGCGAGGCGGTGCTGGTGCCGATGCGCTGACGGCATTTGCCCTGGGGCTGATCGGTGCTCGGCTCTACACACAAAAAAAGACGCACGGCGGTCCCGCCGTGCGCTTGGAATGCGCCAGCCACGCCCCGATCAGGCCCGGCCGACGACGACATGCTAGGCTCGCCATCATCATGGGTACAGCACCAGATGGCGGGATGTTCGATGGATACAGATGACCAGGCCACGATGATCCCTCCACGCTACCAGCGGCTCTCCGACGAACTGGCTGAGGCCATCCACGGCGGTCGCCTTCCGGTCGGCAGCCGCCTGCCTTCGCTGCGGCAGATGGCGTCGCAGCGCAGGCTCAGCCTCAACACGGTGATCGCCGCCTATCGCCAGCTGGAAGATGCGGGCCTGGTCATTCCGCGGCCCAAGGCCGGCTTCGAGGTGGCGCCGCGGCTGTCGGTGCCGGAACGATCATTGCGCGATGCGCCCTCGGCACCCACCGCACCGCTGCAGCAGGTGCTGATGGCGCGCGTGCTGGAAGCGCAGCGCCGCCCGGGTGTGGTCGACCTGGCCTTCGCCGGCCCGCGTGGTCGCCAGTTCTACCCCGGCGCGCAGTTGGCCAAGCACACCGCGCAGGTACTGCGCCATGGCCAACAGACGGTGGAGACCTACGCGCGCCCGAATGGTTCACCGCGGCTGCTGGCGCAGATCGTGCGCCGCAGTCCGCGCATGGGCCTGCACACCCACGCCGAGCGACTCCTGCTGACCCATGGTGCGATGGAAGCCCTGCAGCTGGCGTTGCGCGCGGTCACCCAGCCCGGTGATGCGGTGGGCATTGAGGCGCCGTCCTACTTCAACCTGTATCCGTTGCTGGCCAACCTCGGCCTGCAGGCCATCGAGTTACCCACCCACCCGCAGCACGGACTGGATGTAGGTGCACTGGATGCGCTGCTGGAGCACACGCCGCTGGCCGCACTGGTGGTGATGCCGACCGTGCACAACCCGCTCGGCTGCACCATGCCGACCGCCGCCAAGCAACGCTTGGCCGAGCTGGTCAACGCACGGCAGCTGCCCCTGATCGAGGATGCGGTGTACGCCGAGCTGCAGTTCTGCGAGCCACCGGCCCCGTTGCTGAAAGCCTTTGATCGCGATGGCTGGGTGATGGTGGTCGGTGGCTTCTCAAAGACACTGGCGCCGGATTACCGCATCGGCTGGCTGGATGGCGGTCGCTTCGCAGAGCGCATCGCGCTGCTGAAGTTCCAGTCCACCGGCGGTGAGCCGCAGCTGCTCGGCGATGCGGTGGCCGCGTATCTGGAAGCAGGCAGCTACGAGCACCATCTGCATCGCATGCGCCGCCTGTACCGCGAACAGGTGGGACGGCTGCGCCAGCTGGTAGCCGAGCATTTCCCGGCAGGCACCCGCGCCACCGAACCACAGGGCGGATTCCTGCTGTGGCTGGAACTGCCGGGCGTTGACACGCGAGAGCTGTTCGAGCGAGCGCTGCAGGAGGACATCGTGTTCATGCCCGGCCAGGTCTATTCGCGTGGTGCGCGCTATCGCCACTGCCTGCGGCTGTCGTGCTGCCAGAGCCTGGATGCGCGCTTCATCGGTGCGGTGGAACGGCTGGGTGCGATCGCGCGGGAGCTGGCGGCTGCAGCACGGTAGTGCCGGCCGCTGGCCGGCAACTGCACGGACGTGATTCATCGAGGTTGCCGGCCAGCGGCCGGCACTACCCCAGGTCGTCGAGCAGGTGCGCCGCCAGCGCTTCACCACTGGCATCCGGCAGATGCGGCAGCCGTCCCCAGCACGGCATCGGCAGGCGCTGCTGCAGCGTGGCGATGTTCTCGTCCTGGCGCTGCATTGCCGGGTCGATGTGGTTGCCGATCCAGCCCAGGCAGTCCACGCCGCTGGCCTGCAGCGATTGCGCGGTCAACCGCGCGTGGTTGACGCAGCCCAGCCGCATGCCCACCACCAGCAGCACCGGCAGCTGCAGCGCACGCACCAGGTCGAGCTGGTCCAGCGTGGCCGAGACCGGCGCCAGCCAACCGCCCACGCCCTCCACCACGACGATATCGGCCTTCGCGCGCAGGCGTTCGAACGCGGCCACGATCGGCGCCAGCGCCACCTGCACGCCGTCCTCGGCAGCAGCCAGCTCCGGTGCCAGTGGCTGCCGCAGCGCATAGGGATTCAGATCGGCATAGTCCGGCACCGGCCAGCTGGCCGCCTGCAGCGCCAGCGCGTCCTCGTTGCGCAGGCCCTGCCCCAGATCCTCGCTGCCGCTGGCCACCGGCTTCATGCCCACCGCGCGCAGGCCACGCTGGCGCAGTGCATGCAGCAGCGCGGTGCTGGCCGCGGTCTTGCCGATTTCGGTATCGGTGCCGGTAACGAACAGGGCGGGCGGCAGCGTAGCGGGCAACGGCATCGATCGGCTCCAACAGGGCAACAGTGCGTGCATTATCGCCGGCCCGGTGCACTTGCTAGACTGCGGGCATGTTCGCCAATGCCTCGCTCACCGGCAGCAAGCCGGAACAATACGCCCAGCTGCTGGAACAGGCCCGTGGCCTGGTCTACGCCGAGTCCGACCGCATCGCCAACGCGGCCAACCTCTCCGCACTGGTCTATCACGCCCTGCCCGACCTGAACTGGGTGGGCTTCTACCTGTATGACGGCAAGGAACTGGTGGTCGGCCCGTTCCAGGGCCTGCCGGCCTGCGTGCGCATCCCGCTGGACAAGGGTGTGTGCGGTGCCGCCGCCAGCCAGCGCGTAACCCAGCGCGTGGACGACGTCGATGCCTTCCCCGGCCACATCGCCTGCGACTCGGCCTCGCGTTCGGAGCTGGTGGTGCCGCTGCTGCGCGGCGATGAACTGATCGGCGTGTTCGATATCGACAGCCCGAAGGTCGGCCGCTTCGACGCCGACGATCAGGCCGGCCTGGAAGCCATCGCCCGCGTGTTCGTCGAGGCACTGGGATGAGCGCACCGAAGCTGCGCAACATCGGCCCGAAGAGTGCAGCGTGGCTGCGCCAGGTCGGGCTGCGCAGCCGCGAGGACCTGGTTGCGATCGGCGCAGTTGGCGCCTTCGTCAAGGTCAAGCGGGCCGGCTTCAAGCCCAGCCTGAACCTGCTGTACTCGCTGGAAGGCGCATTGCTGGACTGCCACTGGCAGGAGCTGAGCGAGCCGCAGCGTGAAGCGCTGGTGCAGGACTACGAAGCGCGCATCGCCGCGCATCCGCTGAAGTCGGCCGGCCCGGCGTCGGGCCCGGTGCATGAGCAGCGCTTCGATGCCGACGATGACGCTGAAGACAGCGTTGCCGAGGGCGCGGACGAGGATTGACTGCACCGGTAGTGCCGGCCGCTGGCCGGCAACTGCGTGATCCTTGCAACGTTCCTGAGGCTGCCGGCCAGCGGCCGGCACTACCGATGGACTACGGCTGCTGCAGTTCCAGCAGCTCGCCCACCAGCCCGACCTCGCCCCGCTCCAGCCACACCCGCAGGCGCGTGCCGTGGTCGATGCGCAGGGCCCAGCACAGCGACATCGGCAGGCCGCAAACCTGCGACAACACCATGCGCAGCGGGCCACCATGGCTGACCACCAGCGTCGGCACCGGATCATCATCATCGAGCAGGCGATCCAGCGCGCGCGCGATACGCCGCTCGAAATGACCCCAGCTCTCGCCGTTCGGCGGCGGGAACGCATGCGGATCGGCATGGAAGGCGGCCAGCGCATCTTCCGGCAGGTCGAACAGCGACTGCCCGTCCCAATCGCCGAAATCCAGTTCTTCCCATTCCTCGTCCGCTTCGACGTCCAGCCCGCGTGGGGTGGCCAGCGCCATCGCCGTGTGCAGGGCGCGCAACCGCGGTGAACTGATCACCCGCTCCCAGCGTTGCCCGGCATAGGCCTCGACCAGCTCCTGCGGCAGGCCGGCCAGCTGCGGTGGATCGCTGCGGCCATCAAGGAACTCATCGCGACCGTTGCCGGCATGGCGGACCAGGTCGAGGATCATGCGTGCGTCCCGGACGGGCGACGCAGGTACAACGGAGAACGGGCAGACATCGGTAACGGCACCACGGGATCGAGCAACCATTCTAAAGGCACAGCAGAGGCAGCCGCGCAGGCGCGACGCAACGGGACGGCCTGCGATGCCGTAGACTGCGCGCACTTCCAGGTGACCTGCGGCCGTGGCCGGCAGGTTGAAACGGGAAGCCGGTGACGCGTGATTCCATGCCAGGCCGGCGCTGCCCCCGCAACGGTAAGCACGTCAGTTCCAGGCAACACCGCCACTGTGCCGCAGGCATGGGAAGGCGCCTGGACGGTGGCCTCGCGCCACCCGGCGGCAAGCCCGGAGACCGGCCCGGAAGCCTCAGGTCGCGATGCGGTGGGCATGGCGCTGGATGACCGTGGCGTGCGCTGCGGCATCGGCGCGTGCCTGCCTTCGCGGCTCCTCCCCTTCGCCACGCGGGCGTGCGTGGCACCTGGAGTCCCCCCATGAAGCTGCAGTCCCGAATGCTGTCCCTGGCCGTACTGGCCGCCCTGCCCGCGCTGGCACAGGCCGCCGATGACACCACCGCGCTCGACCAGATCCTGGTCACCGCCACGCGCACCCCGATCGCCCTGCAGGACAGCATCGCGCCGGCCCAGGTGATCGACCGCGCGCAGATCGAATCCAGCCAGGCCACCTCGCTGCAGGAACTGCTGCGCGGCCGCGCCGGCATCAACCTGACCAATGCCGGCGGGCTCGGCAAGCAGAGCTCGCTGTTCCTGCGCGGCACCAACTCGGGCCACACCGTGGTGCTGGTCGACGGCGTGCGCATCAACAGTGCCGACCTCGGCCTGGCGATGTACCAAGACCTGCCGCTGGCGCAGATCGAGCGCGTGGAAATCGTGCGTGGCCCGCAGTCGAGCCTGTACGGCGCCGATGCCATTGGCGGCGTGATCCAGATCTTCACCCGCCGCAACCAGGGTGATTTCGCCCCGCACTTCCAGCTCGGTGGCGGCAGCAACGGCCTGCGCGAAGCCAGCGGCGGGATCGGCGGCGGGACCGAACGCGGCTGGTTCGGCGCCGACATCGCCTACCAGCATTCCGATGGCATCGATGCCTGCCGCGGCTCGGCAACGCTGTTCACCGGCTGCTTTGCCGACGAACATGACCGCGATGGCTACCGCAACCTGTCCAAGAGCCTGCGCGGTGGCTACACCTTCAACGACCAATGGAACGTGGAAGGCAGTGCATTGCGTGCCGACGGAAAGAACCATTACGACGGCTACTACAACTATTCGGAAACCCGCCAGCAGGTGCTGGCCGGCAAGGTGCGCTACACCCCGTCCGAACGCCTGGCGTTCACCGCCAATGTCGGGCGCAGTGACAACGAGTCGGACAACTTTGGTGACTTCGGTGCCCGTGGCAGCGCTCAGACCCACCGCGACAGTGCCTCGCTGCAAGGTGACTTCGCCTTGGCAGAAGGCCAGCTGCTGAGCACCGGCGTGGACTGGAGCGAAGACAACCTGGATGGCAGCAGTGCCGGATATCGGGTCGACAGCCGCCGCAACACCGGCGTGTTCGTGCAGTACCAGGGGCGCTTCGGCCGCCACCAGCTGCAGGCCAGCGCGCGCAACGACGACAACCAGCAGTTCGGCAACCACGCCACGGGCAGCCTCGGCTGGGCGATGGAGCTCGGCCACGGCCTGCGTGTCAATGCCAGTTACGGCACTGCGTTCAAGGCGCCGACCTTCAGCGACCTGTACGACCCGTGGAGCGGTGTGCCGACGTTGAATCCGGAGAAGTCCAAGAGCACCAACCTGGGCGTTTCGCAGCAGGGACAGGGCTGGCACTGGGGCCTGGACGTCTATGAAACCCGCATCGATGATCTGATCACCTACGATGCGGCGACCTTCAGGATGCAGCAGGTGGAGAAGGCGCGCATCCGCGGTGCCGAACTGACCGGTGGCGTGCTGCTGGCCGGCTTCGACATCAACGCCCAGCTGAGCTACACCGACCCACGCAACCGCACCGGCGGCAGCACCCAGTTCGACAACTGGCTGCCGCGTCGTGCACAGCAGACCGCGCGCCTGGACCTCGATCGACGTTTCGGGGCCTTCCGCGCAGGCCTGACGGTTCAGGGAGCGGGCAAGCGCTATGACGATGCCGCCAACGCGGTGAAGGTGGCGGGTTACGGCACGCTGGATCTGCGCGCCGAGTACGCGCTGACGCCGTCGTGGTCGCTGCTGGCGCGTGCCGCCAACGTGTTCGACCGCAGGTATGAGACGGTGGCGTGGTTCAACCAGCCGGGCCGTGAGTACCAGTTGAGTGTGCGTTACCAGCCGAAATGATCGCGACGGTCATGGTAGTGCCGGCCGCTGGCCGGCAACATCATGACCTTCGGCAACGCATTCCGGGTTGCCGGCCGGCGGCCGGCACTACCCCTGCGTCAGCCCTGCAACCCCGGCAGTTCACGCAGGTCATCGATCACCGCCACCGCATGCGCGGTGGCCAGGTCCAGACCGCGCGGGTAGCCGTAGCGGACCAGCGCGATCGGCATGCCCGCATCTTCGGCGGCGCGGTAGTCGGTCAGCGAATCACCCACCATCAGGCAGGCATCGACCGGCAGCCCGAAGTGCGCAGCGATATGCCGCAGCGGCTCACCGCTGGGCTTGCGCTGCGGCAGTGAATCGCCGCCCAGTACCAGCGCGAACGCATCACCGATGCCCAGGTGCTGCAGCAGCGGCGGCACCAGTGCTTCGGGCTTGTTGGTGCAGATCGCCAGTGGCACGGCGCGCGCGCGCAGCTGCGCCAGTGCGTCGGCCACGCCATCGAACAGGCGCGGGCTGCGCAGCAGGCACTCACGGTAGTGCACCATGAACACCGGCATGACCTCGGCCAGGTCGACCTCACGACCGGCGGCGTGCACGGCCTGTTCGACCAGGCGGCGCACACCGTCGCCGATCCAGCCGAGCACGGTGGCTTCCGGCACCCGTGCCATGCCGATGGCTTCCAGCGTGCGGTTCAGCGCTTCGGCGATGTCGGCTGCGCTGTCGACCAGCGTGCCATCGAGATCGAATACGACCAGCGGATAGGGATACGACAAGGGACGACGCCTGTACAACGTGGGGCCGTCCATTGTACGCCGCGCTTTTTCCCCGGGATCGGCCTCAGCCGATCCTGCGTGCGCGGGTGGCCAGAAAGGTGGGCAGGTAACGGTCGATCAGGAAGCGCGGCTTCGGCTGCCAGTCTTCCATGAACCGATCAATCACGAAGCCTGCATCCAGCTGACCGCCGATCAGTTCGGTCAGGCTGTGGCCAAAGGTCAGCGCATCGCCGCGGGCGAGTTTCGCCTCACGCTCTGCGGCGGGCAGGTCTTCCAGGTCCGAATAGGGAATGGCGTACTGCGGCCGGATCAAACCCTGTGCATCCAGCTGCGGATCACGTGCACCGACGAACAGCACGGGGTTGTAGAAGCTGGCCATCAACATGCCATCGCGCGCCAGCACGCGGCGGCATTCGGTCCACACCGGGCGCACGTCGGGTACGTACAGGTTGGAGATCGGATGGAACACCACGTCGAAGCTGTCATTGGCGAATACGTGCAGGTCGCGCATGTCGCCCTGCACCGTGCGCAGCTGCAGGCCGTCGCGCGCAGCGACCCTGCGGTCCTGTTCCAGCTGCCCGTCGGACAGGTCGAACACGGTGACGTCGGCGCCCGCAGCGGCCAGCACGGGTGCCTGCTGGCCGCCGCCCGAAGCCAGGCACAGGATGCGACGGCCGCGCACGTCGCCCAGCCAGTCCAGTGGCAGCGCGCGTGGGGTCAGGTGCACCTGCCAGCGCCCTTCGCGCGCGGCGGCAATGGTTGAACTCTCCACCGGGCGCGACCATTCGCGCACTTCGCTGGCCTGGCGGTCCCAAGCAGCACGGTTGTGGTCGATCAAGGCCTGTCCATGGTTCATGTGTTCTCCTTGCCCGGTGGGCGCCAATCCAGATCCTGGAAGGCCGGGCTGGCGAAACACTCGGCCAGGTAATCCAGGAATCGCCGCATGATAGCGGGCTGCTGGCGCCGTGACGCGTACACGGCATGAATGCCGAGCTCGTCCAGACTGAATCCGGGCAGCAGTTCGATCAGCTCGCCGCTGCGCAGCAGTGGCGCCACCTGGTAGGTCGGCAGCATGGCGATCCCGGCACCGGCGCGTACCGCCTCCAGCAGCAGCGAGGCCTCGTTGGCGCTGATGTTGCCGCCCACCGCCACCGACAGCGAACGGCCATCGCGGTGCAGCTGCCACAGGCTCTTGCCGACGTAGTGGTGGGTCAGGCAGTTGTGCGCGGCCAGGTGCTCCGGCGCGGTCGGCGTGCCACGCGCCTGCAGGTACGACGGCGTCGCGCACAGCACCGAGCGGCAGGTGGCCAGCCGCCGCGCGATCAGGCTGGGGTCGATCTGGCGCGCGATGCGCACGGCCAGGTCCACGCGCTCCTCGACCAGGTTCACCGTACGGTCGACCAGCAGCAGCTCGATGCGCGCCGCTGGATGGCGCGCGACGAAACCGGCCACCGCCCGTGCCAGGTGGCTCTGCCCGAACGACACGCTGGCGGTCACCCGCAGCGTGCCGTGCGGCTCGGGATCATCACTGGCCAGCTCGCCCTGCAGTTCTTCGCCGATCGCCAGCATCTGCCGGAAGCGCGCCAGCGCCGCCTCACCCGGGCCGGTCAGGCTGACCCGGCGCGTGGTCCGGTGCAGCAGGCGTGCGCCCAGCCAGCCCTCGACCTCGGCCAGGTAGCGGCTGACCATCGCCCGCGACATGTCCAGCACTTCCGCGGCGGCGGTGAGGCTGCCGCGCTCGGCCACCTCGACAAACACGGTCATGGCGGTCAATCGGTCCATATGCTCGATCCACGCAACAAACAAGCGCGTTATACGCTGTTTTTCGAGCGACTGCAGCAGCCTAGAGTGGCCCCATTCCCAGCCCACATCGCCCCACGGAGTCCTGCCATGAAGATCGCCCTCGTTGGTTCCACCGGCAACATCGGCCGCCAGATCGCCCGCCACGCGCTGGCCCACGGCCACGAACTCACCGTCATCGTGCGCAGCGCGCAGGACCTCCCGGCCGAACTGGCCGGCGCCCATCCGGTGATCGCCTCGCTGGATGACCAGGACGCGCTGGTCGCCGCCATCGCGGGCCACGACGTACTGGCCAGCGCCTACGGCCCGCGCCCGGGCGACGACATCGGCCGCGTGGGCGAGATCGCCGCGCAGCTGGCGGCCGCCGCGCGCAAAGCCGGCGTACCGCGCCTGGTGGTGGTGGGTGGCGCTGGCAGCCTGGAAGTCGCGCCGGGCGTGCAGCTGGTCGATACCCCCAACTTCCCGGAAACCTACAAGCCGTACGCGCTGGCCCATCGTGAAGCCTTCAATCGCCTGCAGGCAGTGGACGACCTGGACTGGACCTTCTTCTCGCCGGCCGCCGAAATCGGCCCGGGCGATGAGCGTGGCCAGTATCGCGTGCAGCCCAAGGCCTTCCTGGCCGACGCCAGTGGCCACAGCCGCATCAGCTATGCCGACTACGGCGCCGCGTTCGTCGCCGAGCTGGAAGCGCACGCTTACCCGAAGCAGATCATCACCGCCGCGTACTGATCCAGCTACGCCCCTTGTAGAGCCAAGCCCGCGCTCGGCTCTACGCGAACATGCAGCCGGGCATTGGCCAGGCTCTACACAAGGAATTTCCCATGCGTACCGCTGCCCTGCTGCTTCCCCTCGCCCTGGCCGCCACGTTCACCAGTGCGCCGCTGCTGGCCGCACCGGCCACCGCGGCGCCGGCCGCCGCGACGAAATCACAACTGCACCTGCAGACCTTCCATCCCGGCCCGCAGGCGATGTTCTCGGTATCCTCGGTGCTGATCGAAGGCCGGCATGACGCGATCCTGGTCAACGCGCAGTTCGGCGCCAGCGACGCACGCAAGCTGGTCGAACGGATCCGCGCCAGTGGCAAGCAGCTGACCACGATCTACATCAGCCACGGCGATCCGGACTACTACTTCGGCCTGGCCACCCTGCAGGATGCCTTCCCGCAGGCACGCATCGTCGCCACTGCGCAGACCGTCGCCCACATCCAGCAGACCCGGGCCGGCAAGCTGGCCTACTGGGGACCGAAGATGGGTGCCGACGTGCCGGCCCGCATCGTGGTGCCGCAGGTGCTGGACGGTGATGCCCTGCAGCTGGAAGGCCAGCGCCTGCCGTTGATCGGCCTGGATGGCCCGACCCCGGACCGCACGGTGCTGTGGGTGCCGTCGCTGCGCGCGATCGTCGGCGGCATTCCGGTGGTGGCCGGCGAGCACGTGTGGATGGCCGACACGCAGACGCCGAAGTCGCACACTGACTGGCTGCAGACCCTGCAGCGATTGCAGGCACTGAAGCCGAAGGTGGTGGTGCCGGGGCATTACGCGCCGGGTGCGGCGCTGGATGCCAGTGCGTTGCGCTTCACCGCGGACTACATCCGCGCGTTCGACGCCGAGGCGGCAAAGGCGAAGGACAGTGCGGCGCTGGTGCAGGCGATGCAGGCGCGCTATCCGAAGCTGGACGGCGTGGCGTCGCTGGAGCTGAGTGCGAAGGTGGCCAAGGGCGAGATGCCGTGGCCATGAGGTGGGGAGTTTTCTTTTGCAGGGCTGCGCCCTGCACCTGCAGAGGCAACAGCAACAGCAACAGCTGGCTATCGGTGGGAAGGCGAGGTGGGTCCGGTTGCGGGGGGCGCTGCAAGTACGTCCATGTAAGCTCGGTCGCCGCATCCATGCGGCTCACGCCCCCGCAACCGGACCCACCCCGCCTTCGACAGTTCTCTTCGATCTGCGTGGGTCGGATCCCGTTGCTGCGCAACGGGCTCTGACCCCGCTGTTTGATGATTAGGTATCTGTGGGATTGATCATGTCGTGCTCGAACAGTTCCCCCTGCACCACCGGTTCCTTTTCGCGGAAGCCACCCAGCCCGACACCCACCAGCCGATAGCGCGTCTCCGCCGGCAGGTCGACGCGGGCGCGCAGGGCCAGTGCGATGTCGCGCAGTTCTTCCATCGATTCCGGCGGGCGCTCCGGGGTGAAGCTGCGGGTGAGGATGCGGAACTGCGCGGTCTTCAGCTTCAGCACCACGGTATGGCCGACACGCTCGGTCTTGCGGGTCGCCTTCCAGGTCTTCTCTGCCAGCTGCACGATGGCCTCGGTCAGGTCTTCCAGCAGCAGGTCTTCGGCGAACGTGTCCTCCGAGGAAATCGACTGCACCTGCTGGTCCGGCTCCACCGGCCGCTCGTCGATGCCGCGTGCGCGGTTGTACAGGCTGCGGCCGAAACTGCCGAACGCTTCTTCCAGATCGATCAGTGCCCACTGCCGCAGGTCGCCGCAGGTGGCGATGCCGCGCGCGGCCAGCTTGCCTTCCATCACCTTGCCGACGCCAGGCACCCGGCTCACCGGTAACGGCAGCAGGAAGGCGTCCACCCGCTGCGGCGGAATCACGAACTGGCCATCGGGCTTGCGCCAGTCCGAGGCGATCTTGGCCAGGAACTTGTTCGGCGCGATCCCGGCTGAAGCAGTCAGGTTCGTCTCCTCACGGATCTGCATGCGGATGGTACGGGCGATATCGGTCGCCAGTTCGATGCCGCTCTTCGGCTCGGTCACGTCCAGGTAGGCTTCGTCCAGCGACAACGGCTCAACCAGGTCGGTGTGGCGCAGGAAGATCTCGCGCACCTGGCGTGACACCGCCTTGTAACGTGCGAAGTCGGGCGGCACGAAGATCGCATCCGGGCACAGGCGTTCGGCCCGCACTGCCGGCATGGCCGAACGCACGCCGAACACGCGTGCTTCGTACGATGCCGCGCACACCACCGAGCGTGCGCCGCGCCATGCCACAACCACCGGCTTGCCGCGCAGTGACGGATCGTCGCGCTGCTCCACCGACGCGTAGAACGCGTCCATGTCAACGTGGATGATCTTGCGCAGTCGGGTCATGTCAGGTGGAAAAGGCGGGGCCGGGCCGGGTGGGCCACACGCCGAAGTATGGTCGTTGCACATCAACAGGATGCGCGTATTCCCTTGAAAACACTACGGTTGCGTACGGTTGAAATGTTTGATCGGGACAGTTTCCACGGGCATTCTCGGGCGCTTGTTTCCCTGTTCTCCGCTTCCAGGATTGTGCTTCATGACCCGTCTCCACGCGTTCAACCGCGAACAGCTGCTGGCCAGCGCACGCGGTGAACTGTTCGGCACCGCCGCCGGCCGTTTGCCCAACGACCCGATGCTGATGTTCGACCGCATCACCGACATCCGCGAGGACGGCGGACCGCATGGCAAGGGCATGGTACGCGCCGAACTGGATATCCGCCCGGACCTGTGGTTCTTCGGCTGCCACTTCATCGGCGACCCGGTGATGCCAGGCTGCCTGGGCCTGGATGCCATGTGGCAGCTGACCGGCTTCTTCCTGACCTGGCTGGGTGCACCCGGCAAGGGCCGCGCGCTGGGCTGTGGCGAGGTGAAGTTCACCGGCCAGGTATTGCCGGACGCCAAGCTCGTACGCTACGAGATCGACATCAGCCGGGTCATCAACCGCAAGCTGGTGATGGCCCAGTCGGACGCCCGCATGTACGTGGACGACCGCGAAATCTACAGCGCGCGCGACCTGCGCGTCGGCCTGTTCACCGAAACCGGGAGCTTCTGATGCGTCGCGTCGTCATCACCGGCATGGGCATCACGTCCTGCCTCGGCAATGATCTGGATACCGTTTCGGCCGCGCTGCGTGAAGGACGCTCGGGCATCACCGCCCTGGCCGACCACGCCGAAGCAGGCCTGCGCAGCCAGGTCGGTGGCCGCGTCGACCTCGACCTGGACGCCCTGATCGACCGCAAGCAGAAGCGCTTCATGAGCGACGCGGCGGCCTTCGCCTACCTGGCCATGCGCGATGCCATCGCCGATGCCGGGCTCAGCCCCGAGCAGGTCAGCAGCCTGCGCACCGGCCTGATCGCCGGTTCCGGTGGCGGCTCCAGCGAATGGCAGATCGGTGCCGTCGACCTGCTGCGCGAACGTGGCGTGCGCAAGGTCGGCCCATACATGGTGCCGCGCACGATGTGCTCGACGGTCTCGGCCTGCCTGGCCACGGCCTACCAGATCAAGGGCGTCAGCTACTCGCTGTCGGCTGCCTGCGCGACCTCGGCGCATTGCATCGGCGCCGCTGCGGACATGATCCGGCACGGTGCGCAGGACATCATGTTCGCCGGCGGTGGCGAAGACCTGCACTGGTCGATGAGCGTGATGTTCGACGCGATGGGTGCCCTGTCGACCAGCTTCAACGAAACCCCGGCCAGTGCCTCGCGCCCTTACGACAAGGACCGCGACGGCTTCGTCATCGCCGGTGGTGGCGGCATGCTGGTGCTGGAGGATTACGACCACGCCGTCGCACGCGGTGCGCACATCCATGCCGAGCTGATCGGCTATGGCGTCACCTCCGACGGTGCCGACATGGTCGCGCCCTCCGGTGAAGGTGCGGTGCGCTGCATGAAGATGGCGCTGCAGGGTGTCGATCGCCCGCTGGACTACCTGAACACCCACGGCACCTCGACCCCGCTGGGCGATGTCACCGAGCTCAACGCGATCCGCGAAGTGTTCGGCGATGCGGTGCCGCCGCTGTCTTCGACCAAGGCGTTGTCCGGGCACTCGCTCGGTGCAGCCAGCGTGCACGAGGCAATCTACTGCCTGCTGATGATGCGCGATGGCTTCGTTGCCGGTTCGGCCAACATCGGCGAGCTGGACCCGAAGGTGGAGAGCTTCCCGATCCTGCGCGAGAGCCGCGAGGAGAAACTGGATACGATGATGTCCAACAGCTTCGGCTTCGGTGGCACCAACGCTGCGCTGGTGTTCGGGCGGGTGTGATTGAAAAGGTGTGCCGACCAACGGTCGGCACCCACCAGAAGATGTAGAGCCGAGCCATGCTCGGCTCAGTGCCAACCAAGGTCGGCACCCACCGCTACTTCGGCAGCAACGGCAGCAGCAGCGCGTGCGCGTCTACCAGGGATCCAACGATGCGGTGTCCCAGGGCACGCAGCTCTTCATCCGGATGCACCAGGTCCGGCACCTGGATCACGGTCATGCCGGCCGCCAGCGCCGCGCGCGTACCGGCCGGTGAATCCTCCAGCGCCAGGCAACGCCCGGGCACCTGCCCCAATCGCTGCGCGGCCAGCAGGTAGATATCCGGCGCCGGCTTCGGCCGCGCCACGTCGCCACTGGTGATCACCGCATCGAAATACGGCAGCAGGCCAGCAGCGGCCAGCTTGCGGTTGGCCCGCGGCTGCCGCGTGGTGGTGGCCACCGCCCGCGGTACCGCGTGCACTTTCAGCAGCTCCAGCAGTTCCAGGATGCCCGGACGCAACGGCAACCCGGTCTGTGTGCGTGCCTCATACAGGTCGTGGCAACGTGCGGCCACCGCATCGATCACGCTGTCCTCGATGCCCTGCGCGCGCAGCAGCGCGTGCGAATCGCGGTCGCCGAGGCCGACCATGCGCAGGAACACCGTTTCATCCAGGCCCAGTCCGAACTCGTCGGCGGCCTGGCTCCAGCAGGCCAGCGAAACGCGCTCGCTGTCGATCATCAGGCCGTCCATGTCGAAGATGACGGCGTCGGGGAGGAACGGCAGCGCAGCAATGTTGGTCATGAAGCGAACAGCGTATCCAGGTCGGTGGAAGTGAGCTGCCGCCATTGCCCCTCGTCCAGCCCCTGCAGGTCCAGCCCGCCGACGCGGCTGCGATGCAGGGCCTGCACGTGGTTGCCGGTGGCGGCGAACATGCGGCGTACCTGATGGTAGCGGCCTTCGTGCAGCACCAGCCGCGCACGGCGCGCATCCAGCACCTCCAGTTCAGCCGGCAGCAGGGGCGTCTTCTCCGATTCCAGCATCAGCGTGCCGCTGGCGAACAGCGCCACCTCGTCGCCGCGCAGGTCCTCGCTCAACTCGACCTCATAGACTTTCGGCAGCTTCGACTTCGGCGAAATGATCCGGTGCAGCAGGCCACCATCGTCGGTCAGCAACAGCAGGCCACTGGTCTCGCGGTCGAGGCGGCCGACCGTGGACAGCACCGGATCGCGGTCGCGGAAGCGCGGCGGCAGCAGGTCGTAGATCAGGCGCCCGGTGTCCTTGGTCGAACAGGTGTAGCCGGCCGGCTTGTGCAGCGCGATCGACAGCCCCGGCGGTGGGTCCAGCGGCTCGCCATCGACCCGGATGGCGTCATGCGGTACCTGGTCGTCGGCATACAGCACCTCGCCATCGGCGTCGGTGACGCGGCCTTCGCGGAACATCCATTGCACCTGCTTGCGGCTGCCATAGCCCAGGTTGGCGATGTGCTTGACCAGCTTCACTTGCCCTTCCCCTTCACTGCTTCCACCAGCTTGAAACCGTCGCGTTCGGCGACCACGCGCACCGCGCCGAAGCTGTCGTTGAGGGTGTGCTCGTAAGGCAGGTGGCGGTTGGCCACCACGTACAGGCGCCCGCCCGGGCGCAATGCCTGCGCAGCCACGGCGATGAAGCGCTGGCCGATGTCCGGGCGGTCAGCGCGCGACGGCGTGTGGAACGGCGGGTTGCTGATGATGACGTCGTAGCCCGGCTCGATGCCGGCGGTGACGTCCTGCCACAGGAAGCGCAGCGGCAGCGGGCGCGGTGGCGGCGCCAGATTGAGCTCGGCCAGCGCCAGTGCGCGCTGCTCGGCCTCGTACAGGTCCAGCGCGGTGATCTTCGGGCAGCGTTCCAGGAGTTCGCGCGACAGGTAGCCGTAGCCGGCGCCGAGGTCGGCGGCGCGTCCGGCCAGGTCGGCCGGCAGGTGCTCGGCCAGCAGCGCCGACGCCGGATCGATGCGATCCCAGGCGAACACGCCCGGGCGGCTGAGGAAGCGACCGCCCACGATCGGGCGCACCGCATCCAGCGCCGACCAGCGCCTGGCCAGGTCAACGTCGTGCTGGCGCTGCAGCGGGGCGGTCCAGTACACGCGGCAGTGGTTCTTGGTCAGGCAGCCACCGAGGCCGGCCAACTGCTTGAGGTCGCCCTCGCCCGAACGCGCACCTTCGTTGTTGGACTGGCAGGCAACGATGCGGCCGCCGTCGGCGACCAGCGCCAGCGCACGGGCGAACAGCGCACGGGCTTCTTCGCGCTGGCGCGGCGGCAGCACCAGCACCAACGGGTAGCGGCCCTTGCCGGCCGCGTCATCCAGCTGCCCGCTGACGGTCCAACCGGCAGCCTGCTGCAGCGGTTGCGCGAACGGGGCGAAGCTCTGTTCGCAATGCACCTCGCGGTTGCCGGCCACTTCGCGCAATGGCCAGCCATCGCGGGCACGCAGGAAGGCCACCGGGCCCTCCGGCCAGCGCAGGGCGCCTTGGGAGAACGGCAGGAGCAGGGTCTGCAGGGGGGCGTCGTCGCTGGAGGCCATCGGCGCGGGTACTTCAAGCGTGAGGGCCGTCCATTGTACCGGCTTGGCCGGGCCGGCCCCGGCGGCCCGCTTTGCGAAACCCGAACGGGGCCTTGATCCGCCAGAAACATTGAAACGTTCAGGGTAGAGGCTCCCCCCGGAAACCCAGGAGAACCTGCATGCGAGCCTTGTTCGTCGGTGGCGTGGTCGACAACAGTGAAATGGACCTGGAAGGCAGCCATCCGCCCGTGCACTACCCCGAGGACACCGGCGGCGGCCACTCGCGCTACCGGCTGCATCAGATCGGTCATGGTGCCGACGGCAGCGTTGCCTACGCCGTCTATGGGGCACCGGACCTGGCCGATGACGAGGTGGCGAGGGTTGCAGAGGAGCGGGCGTACGCACGCCGATTCGAGGCGACGCCGACGTTGTTCGAGCATTGACACATCCGTAGCGCCCTGGCCCACGCTCGGACGGCGGCAGAGCCGAGCGTGGGCTCGGCTCTACCTCGGATCAAGGCGCCTTGGGTGGCAGGCGGTTGATACTGGCGATTTCATCCAGCCACACATGGTGCTGCTGCACCGGCGTGTCGTAGTCATCCAGGCGCAACTGGCCGTTGCTGCCTTCATCACCAGCGGCGTTGCGGTATTGCTGCACAGTTGGCCTCACCGCCACCGTGCCGAGCAGGCGGCGGCCATCGTGCAGAATCAGTTCCACCTGCGTTTCGCCATCCAGCTGCGGCAGCAGGGCTTCCAGGCGCGCGATCTGCGCCGGATCGGTGTGGATACGTGGAGCTATACGGGACATCGGCGACCTCCTGACTGCAGGGTCGCCTATCGGCCGTGAATGTTCAGTGCAGCGCGCTGTCCGCGCGCGGCACCTGCACCTTGCGCACGGCAGCCACCAGCTGCGCTACCGAGTACGGCTTGGCCACATGCTCCTGGAAGCCCGAGGCCAGCGCGCGGCGACGGTCGTCGGCACGCGCCAGTGCAGTCACCGCCACCGCAGGCAAGGCCGCCGCGTCCACGCCCATGTCCTCGCGCAAGGTGCGCACCAGCCCATAGCCATCCATGCCCGGCATGCCGATGTCGGTCAGCAGCACGTGGTATTGCAGGTGGCCGGTGTCGGCCAGCAGTGCCAGCGCTTCGCCGGCCGAACTGGCCGCAGACACGCTGGCGCCCTGCTCTTCCAGCATGCGCCGCAAGTACTCCAGCACTTCCGGCTGGTCTTCCACCGCCAGCACATGCATGCCGCGCAGCGGATACGGCTCGACGATCACCGGCTCCAGGATCGGCCCGCTGATCACTTCGCGCAGCGGCCGCCGTTCGGCATCGGGAACATGCTGGGGCAGGCGCACGGTGAAGGTCGCGCCGTGGCCGTGGCCCTCGCTGGCCGCAGTGACCGTGCCACCATGCAGTTCCACCAGCTGCTGCACGATCGCAAGGCCCAGGCCCAGGCCGCCATGGCGGCGGGTGGTGGTGCCGTCGGCCTGGCGGAAGCGGCTGAACAGATGATTGAGGAATTCGGGTGCGATGCCATCACCGCTGTCACGCACGGTGATCTCCCAGTAGTTGCCGTCAGCCCGCAGCTGCAGGTCGATGCGGCCTTCAGCCGGGGTGAACTTGATCGCGTTCGAGAGCAGGTTCCAGAACACCTGCTGCAGGCGCGTGGCGTCGCCCAGCACCAGGCTGGGTTGCGTGGGCAGCTGCAGGTGCACGTCCAGCGCCTTGCCTTCGGCCACCAGTTCCTGCGCGCCGATCGCCTCACCCAGCACCGCGCACAGGTCCAGCACTTCCACCTCCAGCTGCACCTTGCCCAGCAGCATGCTGCTGAGGTCGAGCATGTCCGAGATCAGCCGCTTCTGCGCACCGGCGCTGTTGGCGATCACGTTCAGGCCCTTGTACAGCGGACTGGTGTTGTCCACTCGCTGCAGAAGCAATTCGCTCCAGCCGAGGATGGTAGTCAACGGCGTACGCAGCTCATGCGACAGCGTGGCCAGGAATTCATCCTTCAGCCGCGCCATGTTTTCCGCAGCACTGCGCGCGGCACGCTCGGACTGCAGCAGTTCCTCGCGGGCCAGCTCGATCTCGCGGCGTTCGGTCACGTCCGGGCTGCTGCCGGCCAGGCCGATGAAGCGGCCCATGCGCGAGAAGCGCGGGCGGGCGTTCATCTCCAGCCAGCGCCACTGGCCATCGGCACGGCGTGCGCGCACCAGCGCATGCATGGAGCGCTGCGCCTTCAATGCTTCCTGCAGTTCGTACTCGAAGACCGATGCGTCGTCCGGATGCACCAGGCCGCGCCAGACGTCCTCCGGCACGCGCGTCTCGTCACCGCCGAAGAACTCGCTGAAGGCACTGTTGACGAAACGGGCATGGCCGCGCTCGTCCAGCACCCACACCGGCATCGGCAGGCCGTCGGCCAGCGCACTGAAGCGGGCTTCGCTTTCGCCCAGCTCCACTTCCATCTGCTTGCGTGCGGTGATGTCGAAGAACAGGATGCCGACCTTGTCCTCGCCCGGCCGGCCCACGCGCACCGCATCCACCGCGAACGAGCGGCCCAGCGCACGCGCCTCCATCTCGAACTGGGCCGGGCGGCCGCTGCGTGCGACCTCGCCATAGATGCGGAACCAGTCCTGCTCATGGCCGGGCTCCAGCGCCGTCATGCGCTTTCCACGCGCATCCTTCAGCCCTGTGTGGCGCTCGAAGGCATCGTTGACCTCGATGAAGCGGTAGTCGACCGCACGATCACCCTCGAACAGCACCTGGATCACGCAGAAACCGGCGTTGATGCGCTCAAGCACGCCATGATGCAGGTCGGGTTCGGGCGCCGGCACCGTCATCGGTGGGCGCTCCACGAGGGGCGGCAGTGTGGACAAGGGTGTCTGTGCAGGCCAGGTTGGAGGCACAGCATCTTCCAAAGGGCGTATTCACAGCGTCAAGCGCCGTCAGTCATGGTTGACGTCGATGAATTGGCGGCAACCGCTCTTGCAGACGACGCATGCGGCCATTGCCGATACCGGGAAGCAGGATCACACTCGATCTGTGATCAACATCGCCCCCATCGAGGGGACGCAGGAGACCGTGATGAAACGCTCACTCGCGATTGCCCTGTTGGCAGGCGCCCTGGCGGCGGGCGGCGCCAGTGCGGCACCGCGCACCGTGACCGACCCGGAAGCTCCCCGCGCATTGCAGGCCGATGGCCCGGTCAGCGTGAAGTGGGACGATCCGGCCAAATTCACCGAGATCCGCCAGAGTACCAACCGCTTCGAGGCCGAGCGTGGCGACTGGGTGCAGCAGCTGGCACGCTACCTGCAGACCGCTGCCGCCAAACCGCTGCAACCGGGACAGACGCTTGATGTGACCCTGGTCGACATCAAGCGCGCCGGTGACTACGAGCCGTGGCACGGCCCGCGCGGCCGCGACATCCGGATCATGCGCGACATCTACCCACCGCGGATCAGCCTGCAGTACACGCTGAAGGACGCCAGCGGCCGCATCGTCAGCGAGGGCGACGCGCGCCTGAGCGATACCGGCTACCTGCACAACATCGGCCTGAAGAGCGACAGCGATCCACTGCGCTACGAAAAGCGCCTGATCGACGACTGGGTGAAGCGGCAGCTGACAGCGCAGGCCACCGCAGCACGGTAGGCCGTAGGCCCATCGGCAGGTGTCGACCTTGATCGACACGCATTACAGGGCGCCGACCAAGGTCGGCCGCTACCAGAGTCGCGCCCGGCGCCCCGTACCGGGCGACCGCTACGCGTAAAGCCCATCGGTAGGTGTCGACCTTGGTCGACACGCATTCAAGGCGCCGAGCGTGGGCTCGGCTCTACACGTACACCTTCGCCACACGCTTGACCGCGCACGGCAGCTGGTAGGCACTCACGCCACAGCGCGGCGCCAGCTCCGACAGCGTCGGCGCGCAACCCCACAGCTCCACCACGCTGCCGATGCCGGCCTGCGGATGCGCGGTCAGGTCCACCGTCAACATGTCCATCGACACGCGCCCGATCAGGCCGCCGGGCTGCCCGTCGATCAGCACCGGGGTGCCGTTCGGGGCGAACTGCGGGTAACCGTCGGCATAGCCAAGCGCGACCACGCCTACGCGGGTGCGTGCCTTGGCCACGAAGCGTGCGCCATATCCCACCGGTTCACCGGCTTCGATCCAGCGCTCGGCGATCACCTTGGACTGCATCGTCATCACCGGGCGCAGGCGCGCGGTCAGCGCGGTGCTGTCCGGCAGCGGGTTGGCGCCGTACAGCATCAGGCCGGGCCGCACCCAATCGCTGCGCACCTCCGGCCAGCCCAGCAGCGCCGGCGAATTGCACACGCTGGTCTCGCCGTGCAGGCCGTCGATGGCGCGCGCGAAGGTCGCGGCCTGCTCGCGGGTGCGCTCGCTGTCCAGTTCGTCGGCACGTGCCAGGTGGGTCATCAGCACGATGCGCTCGACCTGCGGCAGCGCCGACAGGCGTGCATGCGCCGCGCGGAAGCTGTCCACGTCCAGGCCGAGGCGGTGCATGCCGCTGTCCAGCTTCAGCCACACCGTCAACGGGCGCGGGCTGTCGAACGCCGCCAGTGCCTCCACTTGCCACGGCGAACCGACGGCGAACCAGAAGTCATGCTCGGCCACCAGCGCCATGTCGCTGGGCTCGAAGATGCCTTCCAGCAGCAGGATCGGCGCACGGATGCCGGCCTGGCGCAGCTCCAGTGCCTCTTCGATGGTGGCCACGCCGAAACCATCGGCCTCGCCTTCCAGCGCCTGCGCACAGCGCACCGCGCCATGCCCATAGGCATCGGCCTTGATGATCGCCAGCGCCTTGCCCCCGCCCAGTTCACGGGCGAGGCGGTAGTTGCTGCGCAGGGCGCCCAGATCGATCAGCGCGCGGGCAGGACGCATGTGCGGTTCTCGTGTTGCGGCGCGTGACCGTACTGGCCGTAGCGGAAAATATCCAGGCCTTCGGTGCTGATCTGCGGCTGTCGCGCGCTCATCAGGTCGGCCAGGTAGCGGCCCGAGCCGCAGGCCATGGTCCAGCCCAGCGTGCCGTGGCCGGTGTTGAGGTACAGGTTGCGGAACGGCGTGGCGCCGATCACCGGCGTACCGTCCGGCGTAGCCGGGCGCAGGCCGGTCCAGAACTGCGCGCGCGACAGGTCACCGCCCTTCGGGTAGAGGTCACGGACCACCAGTTCCAGGGTCTCGCGGCGGCGCTGCGACAGCGACAGGTCGAAGCCGGCCACCTCGGCCATGCCGCCGACACGGATGCGGTCGTCGAAGCGGGTCACCGCCACCTTGTAGCTCTCATCGAGGATGGTCGAGGTCGGCGCCATCGCCGGGTCGGTGATCGGCAGGGTCAGCGAGTAACCCTTCAGCGGGTACACCGGCAGGCGCATGCCCAGCGGTGCGACCAGCGCCGGTGAGTAGCTGCCGAGCGCAACCACGAAGCGGTCGGCGGTTTCCAGCTTGCCGTCGATGCGCACGCCGGTGATGCGGTCGCCATCGAACTCCAGGCCGGTGATGTCCTGGTCGAAGCGGAATTCAACGCCGGCATCCACGCACATCTGCGCCAGGCGGCGGGTGAACAGTTGGCAGTCGCCGGTCTGGTCACGCGGCAGGCGCAGCGCGCCGACCAGGCCATCGACGTGGGCCAGGGCCGGTTCGGCCTGGATGATGCCGGCGCGGTCCAGCACCTCGTACGGCACGCCGTACTGGGCCAGGATCTCGATGTCCTGCGCCGAGGCATCCAGCTGCTGCTGGGTGCGGAACAACTGGGTGGTGCCCAGGTCGCGGCCTTCGAATTCGATGCCGATCTGCGCGCGCAGCTCGTTCAGGCAGTCGCGGCTGTACTCGGACATGCGCACCATGCGCGCCTTGTTGATCGCATAACGCTCGTGGGTACAGTTGCGCAGCATCTGCCACAGCCAGCGGTACTGGGCCAGGTCCATGCCCGGCTTGATCGCCAGCGGCGCGTGTTTCTCGAACAGCCAGCCGATCGCCTTCTTCGGCACGCCCGGCGCCGCCCACGGCGAGGTGTAGCCGAACGACAGCTGGCCGGCATTGGCGAAGCTGGTCTCCAGCGCTGGGCCGGGCTGGCGGTCGATGACCGTGACTTCAAACCCGGCCTGTCGCAGGTACCAGGCACTGGTAGTGCCGATCACGCCGCTGCCGAGAACTAGGACTCGCATGGGACTTCTCCAACCCGATCATTCCCTGCACTGGAGCGTGCCGGGGCCATAATTGGGGAAGTATAGACAGCCAATACCAGTTGATTTGCCTGAATTGAAATCAACCGGCAGGATGTTCTCCTGCAATTCATTCCCCAAGGTTGACGGCCATGGCCACCCGTACCCGCGAACTGGACAAGATCGACCGCAAGATCCTGCGCATCCTGCAGGCCGAAGGCCGCATCTCCTTCACCGAGCTGGGCGAGCGGGTCGGCCTGTCGACCACCCCGTGCACCGAGCGGGTGCGCCGCCTGGAACGCGAAGGGGTAATCACCGGCTATCACGCCCACCTCGACCCGGCCGCGGTAAAGGCCAGCCTGCTGGTGTTCGTGGAGATCAGCCTGGCCTACAAGTCCGGCGACATCTTCGAGGAGTTCCGGCGCGCCGCGCTGAAGCTGCCCAACGTGCTGGAGTGCCACCTGGTGTCGGGCGACTTCGATTACCTGCTGAAAGCACGGATCAGTGAAATGGCTTCCTACCGCAAGCTGCTCGGCAGCACGTTGCTGACACTGCCGCATGTACGTGAGTCGAAGAGCTACATCGTGATGGAAGAGGTGAAGGAGACGCTGAGCCTGCCGATTCCGGATTGAAGCTGGGAACCGGTTGGGGTCAGAGCCCGCTGCGCGGGATCCGACCCCGGTCGGCATCTGGCAAGGGGTCGGATCCCGCGCAGCGGGCTCTGACCCCGGTCATGGCGACAGTCAGCGCTGCTGCGGATGCTTCTGCGTGCGCTGTTCCTGCTGCTTGCCGCCCTTGTGCGGCGGCTGCGGCTCCATCTGTTGCTGTTGCTGTTGCTGCTGCGGGTTGCGGCCCTGCGGTTCCTTGCCGGGATGACGGTTCTGCTGGTTTTTCATGGTCGCGATCCAGTGGACGAAGGACATGCGGCGGCGGAATGCCGGCGCAGGGCCACGGTGGTCCCGCAACGGTTAATCGCAGGCGAAAAAGCAGTGATCGGCTGGATGCTGTTTTCGTGCGTTCAGCCCGCTCAGCGTCAGCCAGCAGCCAACCTTGGTGGCACCAGGACTCAGCGCTTGATCTGCTGCCCATCGCCGGCCGGCACGCTGTCGTAATAGCGGCCGGTGCGCGAATCGAACACGCGGTTCGGGCCGGCCGGGCGCACGCCCGGAACGATGCGGCCATTGCGGTCATAGACCTTGTCGGCCGGCTTCGGCACCGGCGTCGGCGCGACCCGGGCCGGCCCGGTGGATCTGATCGGCTGCGCCGGCTGCGGCGACGGCAGCACCTGCGGTTGCGGGCGAGCGGCCTGTGGCGGTGGTGCCACGGGCTGCGGGGCCACGGTGGTCGCGCTGCGGGTCGCAGTCGGGTCGGCGGTCGGCACCTGCGCCAGCGCGACGATGGGCAACAGGGCCAGCAGCAGGGGAAGGATTGGTTTCATGGCACGCTCCGGCGTGGATCGCGTTCAGCTTGCGCCCGCCCCTGTGTGCCGCCCATGAACGGCCATCACACTTGCAAGGTCGCGTCTTCACCCCCACGTTTTCCGCCATCCCCAGGCCATCGACCCCACGGAGCGCCGCCATGACCGCTTTCGACCTGACGCCCCCCACTGCCACCCAGACCGAGGCGCTGATCGCTGGCCTCAGCAGCGAGGAGCGCCGCGTGCTGCTGCAGCACGGCACCGAGGCGCCGTTCTGCGGCGTGTTCCTCGACAACAAGCGCGAGGGGGTCTACTGCTGCAGGCTGTGCGCGCTGCCACTGTTCCGCTCCAGCACCAAGTTCGATTCCGGCACCGGCTGGCCCAGCTTCTTTGCCCCGTTCGACCCCGCGCATGTGCGCGAGATCCGTGATACCAGCCACGGCATGGTGCGCACCGAGATCACCTGCGCGCGCTGCGGCAGCCACTTGGGCCACGTGTTCCCGGATGGTCCGCCGCCCACCTACGAGCGCCACTGCCTGAACTCCGTCTCACTTTCGTTCACCGGCAATGGCGAGCCCTGGCCCGATCCGTTGCAGCGTGGCGGCGCAGAAAGCGGCGTGGCGGGCTGAAACACCCCGCTGACCGATTTCACAGAATTCCCTCTTCAGAAAACCGGGCGACGGGCCGACAAGGAGATATCCCCTCTCCTTGCGTCGCCCCATGCTCATCATCGTTGGATTCCTGGTCGTCATCATCAGCGTGATCGGGGGCTACCTCGGTGCCCACGGCCGCCTGGGTGCCCTCTGGCAGCCCTATGAGCTGGTCATCATCGGCGGCGCCGCGCTCGGCGCCTTCCTGGTCGGTACCCCGGCCAAGACGGTCAAGCAGACCCTGCAGGCCATGGTGGGTGTGTTCAAGGGCCCGCGCTACAAGCAGCAGGACTACATCGATGTGCTCAGCCTGCTCTATGAACTGCTCAACAAGGCCCGCCGCGAAGGCTTCATGGCGTTGGAAGACCATGTCGAGCGCCCGGCCGAAAGCGCGCTGTTCGGCAACTACCCCAAGGTGCAGGCCGACCACCACCTGATCGATTTCATCACCGACTGCCTGCGCCTGATGATCGGCAGCAACATCGAGCCGCATGAGCTGGAACCGCTGCTGGAACTGGAGCTGGAAAAGCACCACGCCGAGGCCATGGCCCCCTCACAGGTGCTGACCAAGGTCGCCGACGGGCTGCCCGGTTTCGGCATCGTCGCCGCGGTGCTGGGCATCGTCATCACCATGGGCTCGATCGGTGGCGACATCGTCGAGGTCGGTGGCCACGTGGCCGGCGCGCTGGTCGGTACGTTCCTGGGCATCCTGCTGGGCTACGGCTTCGTCGGCCCGATGGCCGCCGCGATGGAGGCCCGCGCCGAGCAGGACAGCCGCATCTACGAATCGGTCAAGACCGCCCTGCTGGCCTGCCTGCGCGGTTACAACCCGAAGATCGCGCTGGAGTTCGCCCGCAAGACGCTGCCGTCGAACGTGCGCCCGGCCTTCTCCGATTTCGAGCAGCACCTGAAGACGGTCAAGTAAGCCATGGCCGAGACCAAGCCCACCGTCATCGTCCGCCGGGTCAAGAAGGCCGGCCACGCCGCCCATCATGGTGGTTCGTGGAAGGTGGCCTATGCCGACTTCGTGACCGCGATGATGGCGTTCTTCCTGGTGCTGTGGCTGATGGCCACCACCAACAAGAACGACCGTGCGGCCATTTCCGAGTACTTCCGCAACCCCAGCCCGTTGAGCGGTCAGAGCGCCACGCCGGCGCCCGGCATGGCCGGCCCGGGCGGCGCCAGCACCTCGATGATCAAGCTGGGCGGTGCCACCGACATTTCGCGTGGCAACAGCAACGACCCCTTCCAGAACCAGAAGGAAGCGGTACCGCAGCCGGTGGACCAGCAGCAGCGCGACAAGCAGCAGCTGGAAGCACTGATGAAGGAGCTGCAGGAAGCGATCAGCAGGAGCCAGGCCCTGGAGCCGTTCAAGGACCAGCTGCTGCTGGACCTGACCCCGGAGGGCCTGCGCATCCAGATCGTGGACAAGCAGAACCGGCCGATGTTCGACCTCGGCAGCGCCACGCTGAAACCGTACACGCAGCAGATCCTGCACGAGCTGGCCAACTACCTGAACCACGTGCCGAACCGGATCAGCCTGACCGGCCACACCGACATCACCGCCTATTCGGCTGCACGTGGCTACGGCAACTGGGAACTGAGCGCCGATCGTGCCAATGCCGCCCGCCGCGCGCTGGTGGACGGCGGCCTGGAGGACAACAAGATCACCCGCGTGGTCGGTCTGTCTTCATCGGTGCTGTTCGACAAGGCCGACCCGCAGAACCCGATCAACCGCCGCATCAGCATCGTGGTGATGACCCAGGCCGCCGAAGCTGCCGCCTTGGCCGGTGCCGGCCCGCAGGTGGGGCTGTCGGCGCCGACCGCCGACCCGGACGTGCAGGCCGCGCAGGGTGAGGCGCACTGAACCGGGGTCAGATCCCTTTCCCCTGGAAAGGGATCTGACCCCACCTGCGTGCGGCCGCTACAATGGCGGTCTTTCCGTTTCCAGGTGACCCCACCCCATGTCCCAGAACTCCAAGGCCAAGCGCGACAAGCGCAAGAAGCAGCAGGCCAAGCGCCCGTTCCTGCGCCTGAATGCCCAGCAGCAGGTGCAGAACCATGCCGTGCTGACCAACGAAGACGGCCAGGTGGTCGCCGCCATCGGCCTGCAGGGCCGCGAATGGCTGCTGGCCATCGGTGGTCAGACCATGGGCAACGCCGAGAACCCGGTGCCGATGCTGGCCATGCTCAAGCACCTGTCCAACGTGCAGGAAAAGGAAGGCCGCAAGGTCAACCTGGAGTATTCCGAGCTGCTGCAGAAGCTGCTGGACGCCCTGGCCGCCGAATCCGGCCAAACCGCTGACGAGTACCTGGACAAGCTGGTGTCCGAGTTCGAGACCGTGGAAGCCGAAGAAGGCGAAGAAGCCACTGAGGCCGCCGAAGGCGATGTGGTTGAAGCTGCTGCCGACGCCGAGGCCAGCCCGGCCGCTGACAGCGACAGCAAGCCGCAGGCCTGAACCGGCCGCGGCGGTGACGGTCTACGTCGATGACGCGGTGCATCCCTGGCGCGGACAGCGCTGGGCGCACCTGATGGCCGACACCCTGGCCGAGCTGCACGCGATGGCGGCGCAGCTCGGCATCCCACCGCGGGCCTTCCAGAACAAGGCCAGCGGTGCCCACTACGATGTCACGGCCGAGCTGCGTACGCAGGCGATCGCGCTTGGCGCGCGAGCGATTTCCCGGCACACCGATCGTGACCTGGTCAAAGCGGTGATTGCCAACGCCAGGGCGCAGTACCGGCCGTAGGCGCGCTGCCGTTTGCCTCCTGTAGAGCCGAGCCCATGCTCGGCTGCTCTACGCGGACTGCAGCCGAGCGCGGGCTCGGCTCTACATGCGCAGCGCTGCCGGCCCGTTCAGAACGGGTCGCTGCCCAGTCGGATCTCCACGTTCAGCAGCGAGCACAGCGCCAGCATCGCGTCGTCGTCACGGGTCAGCGCCATCACGCCGGTGAAGCCGTCGCTGCCGGTATCCACGCTCCACAGCGTGTAGTTGTGCTCGCGCAGGCGGTCGAAGGCGGTGGACATCAGCTGCACACCGTCCAGGTCCTCGGCGAAGTCCTCGTCATCCAGGTCGCCGCCCCAGTCCAGCTGCAGGTTGAAGCGCGCCGACAGCTCGTTGACCGCCGACTGCAGCGATTCCAGGTCGTCGCGCTCCACCTCGAAACCGGACTGCCAGGCGATGGCGGTGAACAGCGCCGGCAACCAGTCGCTGTCCGCTTCCAGCGGCTGCCCGTCCTCGGACAGGTGCTCGCGCCAGCGGTTGAACTGCTGCAGGGCCAACTCTTCGTCGCCCGGGTTGATCAGCACCAGCAGGTTCCAGACCCGCGCCTCGAATCCATCCTCGTCGAAGTCGTGGATGTCTTCCTCGAAGTCGAAATAGTCGCTGTTGTCGGGCATGGCGGAACGTCCTCTGGGGCAGGCCGGCATTCTACGGTTTATCCTGTGCCGCTGAAGCCGGCCTTGGTGGCCGTCACTGTGAATGAAGCGATGAGCGATACCCCTCCCGACCACCTGGCGATCAACCCGGCCAGCCCCTTCCATGATGCGCAGGCGCTGGAGCGCGGCGTCGGCGTGCGTTTCAACGACGTCGAGCGCGACAACGTCGAGGAATACTCGGTCAGCGAAGGCTGGATCCGCGTGCAGGCCGGCAAGGCCCGCGACCGCCGCGGCAACCCGATGACGATCAAGGTCAAGGGCAAGGTCGAAGTGTATTTCCTGGACCAGAAGCCGGAATAACCGGCTGTTCCGACTTGGCGTCAGATCCCTTTCCTGCGGAAAGGGATCTGACGCCGCTCGACGGCGCATGGCCGCCGAGTCACTCGCGCTTGCGCGATTCCAGCAGGTCCAGGTTGCGGATCAGGCGCCGCGAGATCTCATCGGAGATCACCCCGCGCCGGGTCAACCGGAACAGCTCCTCACGCTCGGCATTGAGGCCGGCGCTGCGCAGCTGGCGGTAACCCAGCTCCATGCGCCGGACTTTCTCCGGGTCCACGTCGGGCCCGTCGTTGTCCTTCTCCAGGTGCCGCTGATACAGCAGGCTCACCCGCGAGGCAGCGTCGTTGTACAGCTGCACGTTCTCGGTATTCTGGTTCATCACCAGCTGCTGGCGCATGCGCTCGACCCCGGCCAGCGCGGCCTTTGACGACAGCCGGCGTGCCAGGTCCTCTTCCTTGCGCTCGCCCGAATCGGCCGGCAGCTGCAGGCCCTTCAGCAGCTGCGGCAGCGCCACGCTGGCGCCGACCAGCGAGAACAGGATCACCGCCGCGGCCAGGAAGATCACCAGGTCGCGCGCCGGGAACGCGCTGCCATCAGGCAGGAACAACGGCAGGGTCAGCACGCCGGCCAGGGTGATCGCGCCGCGCACGCCGGCCACCGAGGTCGCCACCACGATGCGCCAGTTCGGTGCCTCGCCGCGTTCCAGGCCTCGGCGGCGTGCACGCAGCAGGTTCCA
The DNA here is from genome assembly GCF_047520695.2 of Stenotrophomonas sp. AR029. Taxonomy (NCBI): domain Bacteria; kingdom Pseudomonadati; phylum Pseudomonadota; class Gammaproteobacteria; order Lysobacterales; family Lysobacteraceae; genus Stenotrophomonas; species Stenotrophomonas sp. AR029. Next base: position 104,046 of record NZ_JAXBQQ020000005.1, read on the forward strand.
GCGCAGCGACAACCATACCCACAGCAGGCGCAACAGGATCAGCGCCAGGTTGATCACCACCACGTACACCAGCAGCCACCATGCACTCTGGTGGCCGGACTCGTTCATGGTGGTGGTGGCACGCTCGACGATGCCGGGCAGCTGCTCGCCCAGCAGCACGAACATGATGCCGTTGAAGCTGAACTGCAGCATGTTCCAGACGCCCGCGCGCTGTACGCGCATGCTGCCGGAGACACGGCCGGTCAGCTCGACGTAGCTCATCGCGATACCGGCCGCTACGGCAGCGAGGATACCCGAGGCATGGATTTCTTCGGCCAGCAGGTAGGCCGCGAACGGAATCAGCAGGTTGACCAGCATCGCCGCACCCGGTTCCTCGCCGAAGCGGCGCCACAACCAGCGCTGGAAGGTGGAGACACCGAGGGTGACCGCCACGCCCACCGCAAGGCCGGCCACCGCCACCCACAGGAAGGTCAGCGAGGCCGTGGCCAGCGAGAAGGAGCCGGTCATCACCGCCGCCACCGCGAAACGGAAGCAGACCAGGCCGGACGCATCGTTGAGCAACGACTCGCCTTCCAGGATGTGCATCAGTCGCTTGGGAATCGGTGCCTTGGAGGCGATCGCGCCGACCGCCACCGGGTCGGTCGGCGAGACGATGGCCGCCAGCGCAAAGCACACCGCCAGCGGCATCACCGGAATCATCCAGTGGATCAGCAGGCCGGCACCGATGACGGTGAACACCACCAGGCCGAACGCCAGTTCGAGGATCGCGCCCTTGTCGCGGAACAGACCCTGCTTGGGGATGCGCCAGCCATCAAGGAACAGCAGCGGCGGCAGGAACAGCAGGAAGAACACTTCCGGCTCCAGCGCGTGGCCGCGGTTGAACACCCCGGCGATGACCGCGCCCAGGCCGATCTGCACCAGCGGCAGCGGCAACGAGAACGGGAGGACGCGAACCAGGTAGCCGCTGGCGACAACGGCCACCAGCATCGCCAGGACGACTTCAATGGTATGCATGCTTCTTCCAGGAAGCGGCGCGCGGGGAGGCTCGAAGGCCAGCGCCGGAAACCCGGAAAAAACTACCACATGCGGCCATGAGCGCGACGGCCGGGGCGGTCGCGCGTCAGCCCCGGCTCATGCCCCGTCGAAGCGGTACAGGTCCATGGCGAGGAAGCCGGCATCGATGCCGGCATCGATGCGGCGTGCACCGAAGCCGTCCTCGCCGGCTGCGCCCATCGCGAAGAACAGCGGCAGCAGGTGCTCGTCGGTCGGGTGCGCGCGTTCGGCGAACGGTGCCTGCCGGCGGTAGTCGAACAGGGCCTGGCGATCATCGGCGGCCAGGCGCTGCTCGACCCACTCGATGAAGGGCCGCACGTACGACGCTTCCTTGCCATCCTGGTAGTCGCCCCAGTCGTGCAGGTTGTGGGTGATGCTGCCCGAGCCGACCAGCAGCACGCCCTGCTCACGCAGTGGCGCCAGCGCGCGGCCCAGCGCGAACTGGTGCCCGGGGCCGAGCAGCGGCTGGATCGACAGCGGCACCACGGGGATGTCGGCTTGCGGGCGCAGCAGCCGCAGCGGCACCCACGCGCCATGGTCGAGGCCACGCTGAGGGTCGAGCGCCACCGGCAGGCCGGCAGCGGCGATGCGGCGGGCCACTTCTTCGGCCAGCGCCGGATCGCCGGGCGCCGGGTACTGCAGTTCGAACAGCGCGCGCGGGAAGCCGCCGAAGTCATGGATCGTCGGCGGCTGCGGATGCGCGCCGACCAGCGGCTGCCGACCCAGCCAGTGCGCCGAGGCCATCACGATGGCGCGCGGCGTCGGCAGGTCGCGCGCCAGCTCGGCCAGGCGCACGCCGACCTGGCCCGGATGCAGGGCGGTCATCGGCGAGCCGTGGGAGATGTACAACGAAGGCAGGCGGGACATGGAATGCTCCAGTTGCAGGATCAGGCGGCGATCAGCGCGAACGCAGGGTCCACTTGCCGTCGCCGACCAGGAACAGCACCACCAGCGCCAGTGCCCAGAACGCCGGGTATTCCCAGCCGCCGCCAGCATTGGCGAAACCGAAGCCGTTGGCGCCGTGCACGGTGACGATGGTGCCCAGCAGCAGCGGCACGCCGGCCAGGCCGACCCAGCGCGCGTAGATGCCCAGCAGCAGCGCAGTGGTGATCACCAGCTCGGCGCCGATGGTGAGGTAACCCAGCACGCCGGGCAGGCCCAACGATTCGAAGAATGCCGCCGTGCCCGCCGGGGTGAACACCAGCAGCTTGATCAGCGCATGGACCAGGAACAGCACGCCCAGGGCCAGGCGCAGCAGGGTGGCGCCGTAAGGGGCCAGCGGCGAAACGGGAGGGGGGGCGGTGTGCATGGGAAGCACCTTGAAGGGAGTGGATACAGGTTATTGCTACTTCACGAGCCGATAAATACGATCGTCTGACGGTATTTATTTCATAAGGCGCAACAATGGACACCCTCGAGGCGATGCGCGTGTTCGTAGCGGTGGTCGAGCGCAACGGCTTCAGTGCCGCGGCACAGGCCCTGGGCATGTCGACCGCCGGCGTCACCCGCCAGGTCGCGGCACTGGAAAAGCGCCTGTCCACCCGCCTGCTCCACCGCACCACGCGGCGGGTCAGCCCCACCAGCACCGGCGCCGCCTATTACGCCCAGTGCGTGCGCCTGCTGGCCGAGTTCGACGCGCTGGAGGCCAGCATCGGCGCGCAGGCGCTGGAACCCTCGGGCACGCTGCGCATCAACGCACCGGTCAGCTGGGGCATCGCCCGCCTTGGCCCGTTGCTGGCCAGCTACCGCGAGCGCTTCCCGCAGGTGGAACTGGACCTGGCCCTGTCCGACCGCCTGGTGGACATGGTCGAGGAAGGCTACGACGTGGCCATCCGCATCACCCGCGAGCCGAGCCCGGCGCTGATCGCGCGCCGGCTGGGCGAATCGCGGGTGAGCCTGTGCGCGGCGCCGGCCTACCTGGCTGCACGCGGTACCCCACAGACGCCGCAGGACCTGCAGGATCACGCATGCCTGAGCTACAGCTACTGGGCCGCTGGCGACCACTGGCCGCTGCAGGGACCCGGCGGTGAAGTGAAGGTGGCGGTGAACAGCCTGCTGCACGCCAACAACGGCGACGTGCTGCGCGAAGCGGCGATCGCCGGCATGGGTGTGATCCTGCAACCCGACTTCCTGCTGGAACACGCGCTGGCCGATGGCCGCCTGGTACGCGTGCTACCGGAATGGGAGGCCTCGCCGATCGGCATCTTCGTGGTGTATGCCAGCCGCAGCCACCTGGCGCCGAAGGTGCGCAGTTTCATCGACCACCTGGTGGAGGCCGGGGTGTAGCCGAGTCGGGTGCCTGCCGGCCAGCGGCCGGCACTACCGTCATGCTTCAGTCGGGTAGTGCCGGCCGCTGGCCGGCAAATACGAAGCCCCCGATCAGGCAGGGACTTCATCCAGCGCGTCGATGATCCGCTCCAGCGGCGCCGGCCGCCCCAGCAGGTAGCCCTGCACCTGGTCGCAGCCATGCGCAGCCAACCAGTCCAGCTGCCCCGGCGTTTCAACGCCCTCGGCGATGATGGTCAGGCCCATGCTGTGGCCGAGCGACAGCAATGCGCGGCAGATCGAAGCGTTGCGCGGATTGGTTTCCACGTCCGCGACGAAACTGCGATCGATTTTCAGGATGTCCAGCGGCAGGTGCTGCAGGTAGGACATGCTGGAATAGCCGGTGCCGAAATCGTCCAGCGACACGCTGATGCCCTGCTCGTGCAGGCGCTGCATGGTCTGCATCGCCTGCGCCGGCTTGCGCATCAGGCTGCTCTCGGTCAGCTCCACGTGCAGTGCGCCGCGGGCCAGTCCGAACTCCTGCTGGACGCGGGTGAATTCGGCCACCAGGTCGCTGTTGAAGAACTGCACTGCCGACACGTTGACTGCAATCGGCAGCTCCCCCCAACCGGCCTCGACCAACCGCCGCTGTGCCTTCGCCGCGGCGCGGATCACCCAGCGGCCCAGTGCCAGGATCAACCCGGTGTCCTCGCACAGCTGGATGAACTCGTTGGGCGGGATGAAGCTGCCATCGGCCTGCGGCCAGCGCAGCAGGGCCTCCAGCGCGGCCGGGCTGCCATCGCTGGCGTGCCGGATCGGCTGGAAGTACAGCTGGAACTCGTTGTCGATGGCGGCATGGATGCGCCCGGCCAGGCGCAGGCGGTCGGCCAGCCGCGTGGTCACTGCCGCATCGAACCAGACCACCACGTTGCCCTCGGCACGCGCCGCGTGCGCGGCCTGCGCGGCCATGCCGATCACCTGCTCGGCGCTGTGGCCGTCACCGGCAGTGTGCACGGCCACACCGATGCGCGGTTCGAACTGGTGCAGTGAATCCTTGCCACGCATCGGCGCTGACACGATCTGCAGCAGGTCATCCAGCACGCGCTGGGTATCGTGCTCGGCCCCGATCGCGAACACGAAGTCTTCCGCCGGCTGGAATGCCAGCGTGCCGCAACGCGCCCCCAGTCCACCGAGCCGGGTCGCCATCGACTGCAGCACCGCATCGCCGATCTCACGGCCCAGCGTATCGGCCACAAGCTGCAGGCCACGCAACTGCACGAAGGCGATGGTGTAGCCCTGCTGCTGCTCGTCCAGCTGTTCGGTCAGGGCGCGCACGTTGAGCAGGCCAGTGGCCGGGTTGTGCCGTGCCCGATAGGCCAGGTCACGCTCGTAGGCCAGCCGTTCGCTGACATCCTCGGCCAGCACGAGGCACGCGGGTTGTCCGTCGAAATCGAGCCTGGACAGGTGTGCGCGCACCTCGAACACACTACCGTCCTTGCGCCGGTGCAGGCGGACGGTCGCGTCCGGAGGATCGCCCACCTGTGCGCGCTGGATGGCACCACGCACTTCGTCCCAGCCTTCGCGCGGGCGGATGTCGAGGATGCTCATCGACAGAAACTCGTCGCGGCTGTAGCCGTACTGGCGCACCGCAGCGTCGTTGACCTCGATGAAGCGCAGCGTATCCGGGTCGAATACCCAGAACGGTGCAGGATTGCGGTCGAACAGCAGCCGGAAGCGGCGCTCGACCTCGCTCACCTGCTCGCGCGCCTGGTAACGCTCACTCAGGTCGGTCAGCGCCCCGATCATGCGCCGCTCGCTGTCGGCCACTTCCACCCGCTGCCCACGTGCGCCCACCCAGCGCACCTCGCCCCCGGGCAATACCAGGCGGAACACCTGGTCGAGCACGGCGCTGCCGGCGAATGCCTGGTCAAAGGCATGCTGCAGGCGCGCGGCATCGTCGCGGTGCACGCGTGCGAAGAAATCGGCAACCGGCAGCGCATCGGTCTGCACGCCAAAGATCTCGCGCGCCAGCGGCGACCAGCGCAGCAGTGCGGCGTCCTCATCCACGTACCAGGTGCAGACACGACCGACCTGGTGCGCAAGACGCAGCTCGGCGTGGCCTGTTTTCAGCTCCTCGGCCATGGCCTGCTGGCTGCGGGTGCTGCGCCGCACGGCGTACAGCAGCACCAGCAACACCGCGATGTAAGCCAGTACGATCGCCACCGACGCCTGCAGGTACGGCCACCACGGCGCCAGTACGTCTTCGTCGGCCAGGCCGACCTGCACCGCCAGCGGGCTGTGTTCCAGCGTGCTGATGGTGATGATGCGCGGTACGCCGTCGACCACGCCCGGCACGCTTCCCAGCTCGACCACCGCCTGCGTGCCGAGCAGGTCACGGCGCGGCAGGTCGTAGCGGCGGCCCACCGTGCCGTGCGGATCAGGCACGCGGGCCAGCATGTAACCCTCGGCATCGCTGATCGAGACCAGTCCGTTGGGGCCGACATCGAGGCCGCCGACGATGCGTTGCAGTTCGCCACAGCGCAGCCGCGCCAGCAGCCAGCGCCCGTCGGCCATCGCCAGCGCCAGCGGCACCACCCAGCCGCCATCGCTGGCCCGCTGCGGCGGGCCGATGTGCAGCGCGCTGCCCAGGCCACGGCGCTGCGGATCGGTCCACAGCGGCAGCTGCAGGTCGCCCGTGCCGGCCGTCAGCGGTCGGCCATGGCTGTCGAGCACGACGATGCTGTGCAGCTCGGCATGCCGGCGCAGCACGCCGCCGATGGAGGCATCCATCAAGGCCGGCGCCTGTACCGGCACACTGCGGAACACCTCGACGGCGTCGGCGGCGATGCCGGACAGGGCGCGTTCCAGGTTGCGCAGCTCCAGCGCCAGCAGGCGCTCGCTGCCCACCGCCAGCGCGCGGCTCTGCCGCTGCGCCGCTTCCAGGCGGCGGTGGTAGTCATTGACCAGCATGAGGGTCAGGCCGGTCACCAGCAGAACGCCCAGCAGCACACCGCCCCAGGTGATGGCGCGCAGCGGCCGTGCCAACGTCCGTTTCAGCGCGGGCATCGGTTGATCTTCCTTGTGCAGTCGGCTGGCTTCATGCGCGAACGAATCCTCCACGTCCCCGACCTCAACGGCCGGCGGACGCCATTCTTGACGCCTGACCCCACCCTGCATGGCCACCTCCCCCGTGTCCACGCAGGGCTCCAGGGTCCAGCATGCACCACCCCGGTGACGGCGTGAAGATCGCGTCTGCGCGTTCAGCCAGATCCTGCACAGGACGGGCGGCGCAAGGACGCGGCCAGTGGCGCCGGAGCGGATTAGACTTGGGGTTTTCCGCTGCAAGAGAAGTCCATGTCCAAGCTGCGCCGTCCCACCCTGGCGCTGGCCATCGTTGCCAGCCTGTCCCTGGCCGCCTGTGACCGCCCGGCCGAACCGGCCGCCGGTGCCACCGCGCCGGCCGATGCCGCCCCCGCTGCGGCCAAGCCGATGCTGGGCAGTTTCGGCTTCGATGCCAGCGGCATGGACCGCAGCATCGCCGCCGGCGACGACTTCTTCGGCTTCGCCAATGGCACCTGGGTGAAGAACACCGAGATTCCGGCCGACCGCTCGCGCTTCGGCAGCTTCAACGTCATTGCCGAGAAGACCCTGGCCGACACCCGCGCCATTCTCGAAGGTGCCGCCGGCAACACCAAGGCCAGCGGTGACGACAAGCTGATCGGCGATTACTACGCCGCCTACATGGACGAGGCTGGCATCGAGCAGCGCGGTCTGGCGCCGGTGCAGCCGCAGCTGAAGGCCATCGATGCGATCGCCGACAAGGCCGGGCTGGCCCGCGCCCTCGGCGGCGACCTGCGCGCCGACGTCGACCTGCTCAACGCCACCAACTTCTACACCGACCGCCTGTTCGGCCTGTGGGTCTCGGTGGACATGCTGCAACCGGACCGCACCGCGCCGTACCTGGTGCAGGGCGGGCTGGGCATGCCCGACCGTGACTTCTACCTGGGCGATGGCCGCATGGCCGAGCTGCGCAAGCAGTACCAGGCCTACATCGCGCAGATGCTGCAGCTGGCCGGTGTGGCCGACCCGGCTGGCAAGGCGCAGCGCATCCTGGCGCTGGAAACGAAGATCGCGCAGGCGCATGCCACCCAGGAAGAAACCAATGATGTGACCAAGGGCGCCAACCCCTGGACCCAGGCCGACTTCAATGCCAAGGCGCCGGGCATGGACTGGAGCGCGTTCCTCGATGCGGCCGCGCTGGGCAACCAGCAGGACTTCATCGTCTGGCAGCCCAAGGCCGTGGCCGGCCTGTCCAGGCTGGTCGCCACCGAGCCGCTGGACGCCTGGAAGGACTACCTGGCCTTCCACGCGCTGGACCGTGCCGCCGCTTACCTGCCGAAGAAGTTCGCCGATGCCCGCTTCGCCTTCCATGGCACCGCGCTGAGCGGCACGCCGCAGCAGAGCGACCGCTGGAAGCGCGCCGTGGATGATGCCAACCATGCCGTCGGCGAAGCCATCGGCAAGCGCTATGTCGAGAAGCACTTCGACGCCAAGACCAAGGAGCGCGCGGACGAGATGGCGAAGAACATCATCGCCGCGTTCGCCAAGCGCATCGACGCGCTGTCGTGGATGTCGCCGCAGACCAAGGCACATGCCAAGGCCAAGGTTACCGGCCTGACCGTGGGCATGGGGTATCCGGAGAAGTGGCGCGACTACACTGGCCTTGAGATCCGCCGTGATGACCCGCTGGGCAACGCGCAGCGCGCCGAGCTGTTCGAGTACCAGCGCAACATCGCCAAGCTGGGCAAGCCGGTCGACCACAGCGAGTGGGCGATGCTGCCGCAGACCATCAATGCGATGAACGTACCGCTGGAAAACCGCCTGGTGTTCCCGGCGGCGATCCTGCAGCCGCCGTTCTTCGACGGCGCCGCCGACGACGCGGTGAACTACGGTGCGATTGGCGCGGTGATCGGCCACGAGATCAGCCATGGCTTCGACAACGCCGGTGCGCTGTTCGATGAAACCGGCAAGCTGCACAACTGGTGGACCGCCGAGGACCTGAAGCAGTTCAACGCCGCCGGTGATGCGCTGGCCGCGCAGTTCAGCAGCTACGAGCCGTTCCCGGGCGTGCATGTGAACGGCAAGCTGACCCTGGGCGAGAACATCGCCGACGTGGCCGGCCTGGGCACCGCCTACGACGCCTACCAGCTGTCGCTGCAGGGCAAGCCGGGCCAGACCCTGGAAGGCTTCACCCCGGACCAGCGCTTCTTCCTCGGCTTCGCCCAGGCCTGGCGCAGCAAGAGCCGCGAGCAGGCGCTGCGCAACTCGCTGCTGACCGATGTGCATGCACCGGGCCAGTTCCGCGCACTGACCGTGCGCAACATCGACGCCTGGTACCCGGCGTTCGAGGTGAAGGAAGGCCAGAAGCTGTACCTGGCCCCGGACAAGCGGGTCAAGGTGTGGTGATGTAACCGGAACGGGCGCCGCAAGGCGCCCGTTTCACTTGCGGGTAGCTGCCAACCTTGGTTGGCGCTTCCGCGGCACCGCGTGAAGGGCGTGCCAACCAAGTTTGGCACCTACCAGGCAACCGCGGGCCACTCGCGCAGGATCTCCACCGGAGCGCCCATGCGTGCACAGGCGCGACTGGCCAGGCCATCGGGCAGTGCGCGGCGGAACAGCGGCGCCATGCCCTGCATCAGCTTCGCAGACGCCGCCGCCTGCGCGCGCTGGCGGCCACTGCGTTCAAGCATGCCTTCGGACCAGTCCGGCAGCAGCGCCGCGCCCGCACCGAGGAACACCTCGCGCGACAGCCCCGGCACCGGTACCGGCAGGCGCACGCCGGACAGCACCTCCAGCACCTCGCGCGAGCGCTCATCCACACGCAGCTCCGGCTGACGTGCACAGAAGTACGCCGCCACTTCCGCTTCGCTGCGCGGCACATCCACCGCGCCCAGTGCCTCGGCCACGCAACGGTACTCGTCGTAATAGCGATCGGCGATGTGCGCCGGCACCTCGCGCCCGTAGCGTCGGAAACCCTGCAGGAAACCGAAGGCTTCGGTCACGTGCACCCAGGTCAGCAGTTGCGGATCGTCGGCGGCGTAGGGCTCGCCCTGCGCGGTCTGCCCGCGGATCTGCGCATGGATGCGGCGCACCTTGGCCACCAGCGCCTCCACCTCGCCGCTGGGCGCATAGCTGGTGCCGGCAACGAAGGCCGTGGTGCGGCGCAGCCGACCCACCAGGTCCTGGCGGAAATTGGAGTGGTCATAGACCCCGGCCAGCGCGCGTGGGTGCAGTGTCTGCAGCATCAGCGCGCACAGGCCACCGGCGAGCATCGAGGGGAATTCGGCGTGCAGCCGCCAGGTGACGCTGTCCGGGCCGAACCAGCCCGGGTCGCCCTGCGGATGGTCGTAATCGATGCCGCTCTGGCCGCGCGGGAAGGCGTCCAGTACCCAGCGTCGGATCGGCGCGGTGACGGGGCGGGAGAGTCGCTGCAGCAGAGCCGGCATCACAGGTCCAGGAAAGGCGGAAGAACAGTCGCGTCTTGCGCGGTTGGCTCCGATTCTCGGCGATCACGCCTCCGGCGGCGAGCCTCCCCGCTCAGCGACGGTTTCATGTGCGGCCGCAGCACGTTTCACCCTGCGACATCCTGTCGCAGGCTGCGACTGCGATGATGCAATGCATCAATTTTCACCCCCGCCGGGCAAACCCTTGCGCCGCTTGGCATTGCCCCCGTTGCACGGCCCGCTGGAAGTGCTAGAACTGGACCTGCCACACCGTCCAATGCTGATCGACGCACGTTCCACAAGGAGCCAGCCATGATTGCCTTGTTCAAGGGTTTGGGAATTCTGCTTCGCGACAACGAGCTCTACAGCAGCCCGTTCGACAAACAGGTGGCGCACTGGCGCAACCTGAGCGAGCAGCAGATCCGCGATGAAGTGGCGGTGCTGGCCCAGGCCAAGTGCCAGTGGCTGATCGCCTCGATCGTCGGCTGGCAGGCGGCCTCGCTGCTGATCCTGGGCCTGATCGCCAACTACCTGTGGCGCGATGACTTCCATATCACCTTCACCCGCGTGGTGATCGTGTTCGGCTCGTGGGTCTCGATCCTGTTCGTGATCTGGTTCATGGCCAACATGTTCGATCAGCAGGCCGGCTTCGAGCGCTGGATGAAGGCGTTCAACAGTCGCGCCCGCATCAGTTCCAAGGCCGACAGCGTCGAACACGTGGCCGAGGCGCTGGACCTGGCCGAGCACTACCCGGAAGTGCTGGACTACAAGCAGGCGGTCACCGCCAGGCGCGAACTGCGCCACGAGGACATCCGCATCATGACCGAGATCGGCCGGATGAAGCAGCACTCCGAACTGGTCGGCCGCCTCAACCATGTGGGCGAGACCGAGCACCATCACGACCTGACACTGCAACCTGCCTACTGAGCCTTCAGGGAAGCGGGGGGACCCACACTGCCACCGTGATCACTCACGGTGGCAGTGTTCTATCGGGTCCTGGCTGACGCACTGGCGGAAGCCGTCGGGCAGGCCACGCATGGCCTCGGTCTTGCCTGCTGCAACTGCGAACCGGCGCAGCGGCGGTGCGGTACACGCCGCATCGGGGCTGCAGCCCGGATCGAGCACCAGGTAGTGGCAGGCACCACTGCTGCTGGCAATGCACTGGAAACGAGCCTCGCCATCGACGACGGTAGCCTTGCTGTACAGCGTGTCCACGCCGTTGGCGTGGGTGCGCGTGATCGAGGTGTTGCGGGACCTTTCGCAGCCGGCCAACGCCAGCACGACAATGCACGCAATCAACAGTCGGGGCATGTTCGTTCCTCGGTGAAGGGGATGCTGCTGCGGCTACATGCCGCGGAACAGGCTCATGAACGGCTGGCTGACCACCAGCGTCTCCGTGCGCCCGCGCAGGCGCAGCACGCCGCGCCCGGTATCGTCGCGGCTGACCGCCGCCACCGCCTTCATGTTGACGATGGTCGAACGATGGATCTGGCGGAAGTGCTGCGCATCGAGCACTTCCAGCAGCTCGCGCAATGGTGTGCGCAGCAGGCTTTCGCCGGTGGCGGTGACCACGGTGGTGTACTTGTTGTCCGCGCGGAAGTAGGCCACGTCTTCCAGCATGATCAGCTGCGTCTCGCGCCCGTTGCTGGCGGTGATCCAGGCCAGTGGCGGGCGCTCGGCTGCGCCCTGCGATGGGCCCAACCGCTGCAGCAGGCGCTCCAGCACGGCATCGTCCTGGCGCGTCGATGGCAGCCGCGACAGGATGCGCTCGCGGGTGGCCAGCAGGCGCTCGTCGCTGACCGGCTTCAACAGGTAATCCATCGCGCCCTGCTCGAACGCATCGATGGCGTACTGGTCGTAGGCGGTGACGAACACTACCTGGGTGCGCGGGCTCAGCTCGGACAGCGAGCGTGCCACCTCGATGCCGCTGATGCCAGGCATGCGGATATCGAGAAAGGCGATGTCCGGCTGCTTCTCGGCCAGCTGCTCCAGTGCGCTGGCACCATCCTCGCACTCGGCCACTAGCGCGAGGTCCGGCCACAGCCGGCCCAGCTGCTCCACCAGTGACTGCCGCAGCAGGTCCTCGTCTTCGGCGATCAGGGCTTCAAGCGGCATGGCTGCGCTCCTTGTGCGACTGCGGCAGGGTCATGGTCGCTGCCACGCCGCTGGGGAAGTTGGCGACGATCGCCACGCCGGCCTGCTCACCGCAGGTCAGGCGCAGGCGCTCGCGCAGGTTCTTCAGGCCGATGCCGGTACCACTGGTGCACTGGCCGAAGCCGAGCCCATCGTCGGCCACGGTCACCGTCACGTGGTCATCGAAGCCGCGCGCCAGGATCCAGATCGTGCCTCCGCCGGGCTTGGGTTCAAGGCCATGCTTGATCGCGTTTTCCACCAGCGTCTGCAGCGCCATCGCCGGCAGGTGCACGCCATGCAGTTCGTTGGGCACCTGCACTTCCACCGCCAGCCGTGCACCCATGCGGATGCGCAGGATCTCCAGGTAGGCGCGGGTGCGTTCCAGCTCCACGCCCAGCGTGGACACCGATTCGTCCACCTGTGGCAACGAGCTGCGCAGGTACTGGATCAGGTGGCCGAGCATCTGTTCGGCCCGTGCCGGGTCGGTGCGGGTCAGCACCTGCGCATTGGCCAGCGTGTTGTAGAGGAAGTGCGGTTCCACCTGCGCATGCAACAGGTTCAAGCGCGCCACCGACAGTTCCTTTTCCACCTGGGTCTGTTCGGCCGCAGCCTGTTCGTCGCGGCGCTGGTCGGCGACGCGGCGACTGATCGCGCGGGTGACTGCTTCGGCGTTCTCGAAGTTGCTGCCCTCGTCCAGCGCCAGCAGGTCGGCCCACCAGCCGGCATCGGGTTCGAACAGCAGGGTAACAGTGCTGGTGCCCTGCCCCGGCGTGACCGTTGCCAGCACGCTGTTGCGCTTGATCGCCAGCCGCGCAGGCAGATTCCAGCGCGATGGCTGGCGGCCATTCCAGAGATCGACCCGGCGCACATAGGCGCGCACCTGCAGGCTGCCGGCCGAGCTTTCCACATCTTCCACGCGGGGTAGTTCGGAGATTGCCGCCTCCACCACCGAAAAGGCGTGGCCGGCGTCCATCGGCAGTTCGATCTGGCGGCGCTGGCGACCGGACAGGGTGGTGGCATCCAGGCGACCGGCCACCAGCCAGACCCGGCGGATGTGGGTGATGGCACTGCCCAGCGCGGAAATGATCAGGAACATCGCCAGCAGGCCGAAAATCCAGCCCGGGCCATCGTTCATGCCACTGAAGATGCCGCTCCAGACCATGCCAGCGACGAACAGCGCCGCAGCCCAGGCCAGCAGGTGACGGAACAGGAGTGAAAGGCTGGCGAACACGGCGGCGCCTTGGAGGAAGGGGGTGAGCCGAGCATAGGGCGGCCGGCCGGGCAAGCAAGCGCCCTGCGACGAAGGGCCGGAAAGTGCGGATGGAAGCCGCTATGGAAATGCCGGGAACGCGCCTGCGCATTCGCGCTGGCGCTCCCACGGCTCGCCTGCGCAAGCCGTGGGCCCCATCTCACCAGCACCCACACCCCCGCGCCTATGGCGCCGCCCCCTGACTCAGGGGACGGTTGCCCGGACCGAGTGCGGTTGCCGGCCAGCGGCCGGCACTACCGGTGCTTCTTACTTGCGCTGGCCGGCGCTGGCGTCACGCACGGCGCGGAACGACTCATCCTTGCTCCAGTTCGGCCAGCTGCGCGCGTTGGCCAGCTGGTTGCCCAGCGTGTACAGCACTTCCAGGTCGCGGGCGGCACCGGCGAACACCCAGTCCGGCTGCCATTCGTCGCCCTGCTGGTGGTAACGCTTGGCGGTGTAGTCCTCGGAGGCCTTCTTGCCTGCGGCGACGCCACCGTCCACCCAGTCCTGGCCGGCCGACCAGGACAGCGCCGGCACGCCACGCTTGGCGAACGGGAAGTGGTCGGAGCGGAAGAACAGGCCCGCTTCCGGCTTCGGGTCCGGCGTGTAGCGGATGTCCCAGCCCTTGGCCACGTCCTTCAGCTGGTCCAGCAGCTCGAAACGCGCGGCACCGTAGATGCCGAAGTCACGCGACGGGCCGAACGGCGCCATGCCGTCCATGTTGATCACCGCCACGGTCTTTTCCAGCGGGTACAGCGGATGGGTGGCGTAGTACTCCGAACCCAGCAGGCCCTTCTCCTCGGCGGTGACCGCCAGGAACAGCAGCGAGCGCTGCGGGCGCGTTTCCTTGGCGAAGCCACGGGCAAGCTCGAGCAGCGAGGCGGTACCGCTGGCGTTGTCCAGTGCGCCGTTGAAGATGCGGTCACCGCGCGCGTCCGGCTCGCCCACGCCAATGTGGTCCCAGTGCGCGCTGTAGATGATCGTCTCATCCGGATGGCGGCTGCCTTCCAGGCGTGCGGCCACGTTGTGCGAGGTGATCACTTCGGTCTTCACCGCGTACTTCGCGTCCAGGCTGGCGCCGGTCAGCGGCACCGGGGTGAAGTCGCGCTGCTGCGCCTTCTTCTTCAGCGCCTCGAAGTCCTGCCCGGCGGAGCGGAACAGCTCCACGGCCAGGTCGCGCTGGATCCAGCCTTCCAGCAGCGGGTGGCTTTCGGCCGGGTTGTCGCGCACCACGTCGAACATGGTGTTGGTGTTGGAACCGGCCACGGTGGCCCAGCCATAGGAGGCCGGTGCGGTCTCGTGCACGATCAGCACGCCCAGTGCACCCTGGCGCGCGCCTTCCTCGTACTTGTAGGTCCAACGGCCGTAATAGGTCATGCCCTTGCCGTCGAAATCACCTTGGCCGGTTTCGAAGTCCGGATCGTTGATCAGTACGACGGCAATCTTGCCCTTCAGGTCCACGCCCTTGAAGTCGTCCCAGTTGCGCTCCGGCGCTTTCACGCCATAGCCGAGGAACACCAGCGGGGCCTTGCTGATGTCGACGTTGCTGGCGCCGTTCATGGCGGCGCGCACGGCAATCTGCTTGCCCTGCTCCAGCGCAACAGTCTTGCCGCCCTGGTGCAGCGCCAGCTGCGGTGTGCCGACGATGTCGCCCTTGCGCAGCGGCACGGCCTGGGTCCAAAGGCGCTTGCCGTCCTTGAGGTCGCCGCCCGGCTGCAGACCGGCGTCGGCAAACTGCTTGCTGAGGTAGGCGATGGTCTTCTCTTCGCCGGCGGTGGCCGGCGAGCGGCCTTCGTAGGCGTCGGAGGCCAGTTCCTTGACGTCGGCGGAGATCCGCGCGCCATCGAATTTCGGGGTGGCCGCCATCAGTGCGCTCGACACCGACAGGGCCAGCACGCCCAGTACCACTCGTTTCATTGCTCTCTCCAGCAGGGAAATCCTTCTGGAGTGTAATGGGATTCGGCAGGGCTGCGCCCTGCACCCGCCGAAGCCAGGGCAGCAGCAACAGCTGGAGCAACAGCAACAGCAGAAGCAGGCATTCGGTGGGATGGCGGGGTGGGTCCGGTTGCGGGGGACGCCGTAAACCCGTCCTTGGGGGCTTGGCCGCGGCATTCATGCCGCGGACACCCCCGCAACCGGACCCACCCCGCCTTCGACAGATCTCTGCTGCTGTTGGTGGGTGTCGACCTTGGTCAACACGGACGGAAACACGAAGGGGTCAGATCCCTTTCCCGGCAGGAAAGGGCTCTGACCCCATCTGTGTGTTGCTTGGGCGTGTTACCAGTTCGGGTCTTCGGCCGGGGCGGCAGCAGGCTTGGGCTTCGGCTTGGCCACCGGGCGCGCGGCGGTAGCCGGTGCTGCCGAGGCCGTTGCGCCAGCAGCAGCGGCAGCCGGCTTGCTGCCCAGCTTCTGGCGCAGTTCGATCTGGCCCGGACGGAAGCCGCCGCGCATCGCGTCGACGCCATCTTCGATGGTGCCGTACGAGGTCTGCGCAGCCACGCGGTCGATGCGGATGGTGCAGCACGGGTGTTCGCTGCGGCCCAGCGAACGGCCGGTCTGCGGGTCCTTCAGTTCCTCGCCCAGGCGCACGGCCTGCCAGCGCTGGCCGGCCTGCACGGTGTCACCGCCTTGGCTCAGCACCACCTGGTCACCGTCCACCGACACCACCGATACCGGGAACAGCGTGGTGACGATGCTGGTGCCGATCTGGCCGGACAGCGATTCCATCATCGCCGCAGCCATGTTGCGGCCGTTGACCACACGCGGCAGGGTGCTCGGGCCGGTCGAGGCCAACTGGTGATCGAAGCTGTCGGACATCACCACCTGGCCAGTGGTGGCGTTGACCAGGCGCAGGGTGATGCGGCCGCCACCGGAGTATGAGGTCACCTGACGGTCGGACATGCGCAGGTTGCGCACGCTGCGCGGGTACTCGAAGCGTTCGATGGTCGGGATCAGGATCAGGTCGGTCGCCAGCTGCTGGCCGACGCGGGCAGTGTCCTGCAAACGCACGTTGCCGCTGTTGATGTGGTCGATCTCGGCCTGCAGTTCGTCGCCGAACTCGCGATCCAGCACGATGAAGCGCTGGGTCTGGGTCAGCGTGTCGGACAGGCGTGCGCGGATCGCGTCGGCCACTTCATCGGCGCTCACGCGGCCATCGCCCACGGCATAGCTGCCGGCCTTCGTACGCGGCAGCGCGACCACGATCTTCGGCTTGCCCTGCTCGTCCGGTGCGCGGTACTGGGCGATCTGGGCACGCACGCGTACCTTCCAGTAGCTGCGCATGCTGCGGTGGGTCACGTCGGAATCGAACGAGCTTGCACCACGCTTGGCATCGACGCTGACCTTCTCGTCGTAGCGCTCCTTGACACTGGCCGAGGCACCGCCGCCCTTGGCCGTGGCTTCGCCAGAGGCGCTGGCAGAGGCCGAACCCTTGAAGCTCCAGCCTTCATCGCTGGCGCGCACGCGCGCGATGGTTTCCTCGTCCAGCTGCCGCACTTCGTCCTGCGACAGGATTTCATAGCCCAGCACCGCGCCCTGCGAGCCGGCGATCATCTGCTGGGTGAACGCGTCGGCGCGGATATCGCCGACGTGTTCGTCATCCACGTCCACATGCAGGCCTGCGCGCAGGCCCTGCATCTGGCTGGCCACGCGTACACCGTTGACCTGCGCCACCGCCGACTGCAGCGCCGCCAGCACCGCCAGTTCCGGGGTGCTGCCGATGCCGTCGGCCTCGCGCGCGACCTGGGTGGTGCCGCCGAAATCCGGCGTGCCACGCAGGGGCGCTGCTTCCACTGGCGCATTGCTGGCCAGTGCACTGGTTGCCTTGTCCTTGGCGGGTGTGGGCGCATCGGCGGCCGGGGTGTCCTGCTTGCCGCAGGCTGCAAGCAGCACGGCGGCCAGGCCCAGGCCGATCAAACGGGAGGTCGTACGCATGGGGTTGATCCTCGGATCAGATCGAGTCGAGCATCGAATCGGCGTTCGACGGCACCTTCACCTTGCTCTTCTTGGCGAAGGTCACGGCCGACTTGGTCGAGCCGTACAGGCCCTGGATGAAGCCCGGCGATTCCTTGGCCACCCATGCACCGGCAGCCAGTTTGCGGCCGACGGTGGCCATCTGGGTGGCGCCCAGGTTCTTCATGCCGGCGGTGAAGTTGCTGGCTTCGCCGCCCAGCTTCTGCGCTTCGGCAGCCGACGCCAGCAGCGAGACCAGGCCTTCGGCATAGTGCTGCTTGGATTCAGCGTTCAGCTCCGGCTGCGCGGCCTGGCGCTCGTCGATCGCGGCCTGGGCGGCTTCGCTGACCGACACCGACTTCTTCATCGCATCGACGCTGACCGAACCCGACGACAGCGCCTGGCGCTCGGCTTCCAGCAGCTGCACCTGCTCGGCCAGGCCGAAGGCACGGGCGAACGAGGTCTGGGCCTGCAGCGAGTGCGACTGCGAGCTGACGAAACGACGCACCAGTGCTTCCTGCGCGGCTTCATCCGGTGCGGCGGCACTGGAGGCGCTGCTGCTGGAGGTACCGGTGGCGGCGCCGGCCAGGTCCTTCAGCTTGCCCAGGCCGGCGTGCGCCGGCATCGACAGGGTGGCGGCCGCGATGGCCAGGACAAGAGCGGTATTGCGGATCATGTGAGAGTCCTTTGGGAGAGACGGCCGCGGTGCGGCACGTGGGGAATCGGTAACCCCGGTGGATGTCGAGCGCGCTCGGCACCCACGGGGCGGCGGATCAGCGGACCGCCTTGACGTTCAGTTCGTTGATCATCTGCTGGGCGGCCTTTTCGGCAGCCAGCTGCAGGGCATTGGTACGGGCCACGGTTTCATTCGGGCCGGTGCCGGAGAACTGCACGGGGCCGACCGACGACACGGTGCGCGGGAAACGACCGGTCACGTCCAGCACCTTGCCGGTGACAGTGACGAACACGCGGGTGTTGCCACTGGCCGGGTCGCGGTCGCGCATGCCGACGTCGAGGGTGCCGACGGCGATGTACGGAATGTTGGCTGCACGGATGCCGTTGGCGGTGTCACGCAGGGTGGCCGGGGCCAGGTCGTTGCCGGTGCTGAAGTCCTTGCGGATACGCTCGATGCTGAGCAGGCCACGCGACTCGCCTTCCACGTATTCGGCTTCAACCACTTCGTAGCCGGCGGCGCTGAAGGCACCGGTCATCGCGGTGTTGACCTCGGCGGCGTTGGCCACCTTCCAGGTGATGTTGTCGGCGCGTGCGGTGGTGCTGCCGCCGCTGGTGACCGACACCGATCCGTTCTGGTTGATGCTGCCGTTGGTGCTGACCGAGTTGCCGCGGAAGCTGTCGCCCTCACGGGTGTTCTCGCTGTAGCTGCTGCTGGCGTCGAGGCGGCGGTATTCCTTGTCCTGGAACGACTGCACGGTGTCCTGCGAGCGCGCCATGAACAGGAAGGTCAGCAGCGAGCGCTGCGCGGCGGTGGCACCGGCCACGGCCGAACCCGCATCCAGCTTGGTCTGCAGCAGGGTGGTGTTGATCTCGGCACGGACGGTGACGGTGTAGGTCTTGGCCTTCTTGTCTTCGGTGTCCGACAGCTGCACCGCGCTGAGCACGTAGCGGTCGATCTCGCCGATGAACTCGGCGCGGCGCGCTTCGAACAGGCGCAGCTTGGCCGCACCGGTTTCGGCGATGTATGCCTCCAGGGCGTTGACCTTGGCCTTGTTCAGGGCCTGGGCACGGGTATCGGCACTCAGGCGCAGGCCGTAGCTGGCCGAGCCGGTGCCGCGCGAACTCGCGGTCTGCGCAGCGACCGGCGAGGCCACCACCAGCGCGATGAGGATGAGCAGGATGGTACGCATCAACGACATGACTTGATCAACTCCTGGAGGGCTTGGGTCTGCTGCTGCAACGGGCGGCCGCCCGGCTTCTGTTCGTCCAGCCAGGCGCGCGAATCGGCACGCTTGGCGGCGGCGCCGGCGAAGGCATCGAGCCCGGCCAGCAGGGTTTCGTAGCTGGCCGACCACTGGTCGACCTGCCACTGCGTGGCCGGAACCACCTTGGTGGCCCCCTTGCGCAGCGGCTGTTCGAAATAGACCTTCCCCGAGAACGGTTCGGTCACCTTGGCGGTGAAGAAGGCGCCGAACAGCATCGTCTTCATCGCCGGGGTTTCCTCGATCACGCCGTTCTTCAATGCATCGACCTGCAGGTTGATGACGTAGTCGGGTTCGGGAATCTTCAGCTGGTAGACCTTGCCGTCGGCAAAGCGGGCAGCCATCGCGCCACCGATCGCCTGGCCCGAGGCCGGCGGCAGCAGCCCGACGCCGGTGTTGGACGACAGCGTCTTGGACAGTTCATGGGCCAGCGTGGCGCGCAGCGGCGCTTCCCACTTTGGGTCGGGCAGCTTGGCGCGGACCGCGTCGGACAGGGTTACACCACCGACCTGCAGACGGCGCACCGCCGCGTCGGGCAACCTGGCCTGGGCAAGGCTGGCCGCCAGCACCTGCGACAGGCTGGTATCGGCGCCGCCATACAGCAGATCGGCGACGATCGCGTCGATATCGTCGTTGTCCGGTCGGTAATCCTGCACGTCGATGCGCTGCAGCGTGAGCGGATAGGACGCGATCACCTGGCGCTCGCGGAAGTCGAAGAACAACGCCTGCAGCGCCACTTCCACCAGCACCTTGTACTGGTCGCCGATCGGCTCGACCGAGACCAGTTCGCGGTCCAGCGCGGCGGCCAGCACGGTGGCGCTGGTGGTGCCGTCGAGCATCGCCACCGGCTGGTCGATCAGCTCCAGGTGGGCCGGTGCGCGGCGCTTGAGCGACTGCGCCAGCGTCTGGTTCAGCGGGATCAGGCCACGCCGTTCCAGCACCGCATGCGCATGTGGCGTGGTCGCCTGCACGGCGGCGGCGTCAGCGGTATAGGCAAAACCGGCCCAATAGGCCTGCTGCGATTTGTCCGCGGCCTGCACGGCCATCGGCCATACGGCCAGGCACAGGGCACAGGCAAGCAGGCGCGCAAAAGCGCGCGATGCGCTCTTCGTCCTTGAATACATCCAACCGCTCCTCGGTCAATACGCACGGAATGCGGGCGCTGATGCGTCCGCTGGGCGCGAAACATAGCCGCTAAGGCGCGCGGCGACAAGTGCTGTCCTTGTCGGCTCAGTCCGTGGGGGGCAGGCCCGCCCGCTGCCGCAACAGTCCACGCTCGGCCTGGTTCTGGCTGAGCCGAGCCGCCTCGCCAAAAGCGTCACGCGCATCCTGCTCGCGCCCCAGTGCCTGCAACAGCTCGCCACGCACCACCTGCAGCGGCGCGTAGTCACGCAGGCGCGCGTCGACCAGCAAGGGCTGCAGCTGCGCCCAGGCGGCAAAGGGACCGTCGCTGCGCAGGATCGCCACCACCCGGTTCAATGCCACCACTGGCGAAGGCTGCACCTGCAGAAGCTGTGTATAAAGCGCAGCAATGCGCGGCCAATCGGTGGCGTCAGCGCGACGCGCAGCCGCATGGCAGGCCGCGATGCGCGCCTGCAGCACGTAGGGATCCTGCCCGCCGCCTGCGGCCAGCGCACGTGCCAGTGCCTGCTGACCACGTTCGATCTGCAGCCAATCCCAGCGCGCGCGGTTCTGCTGGTCCAGCAGCACCGGCGCGCCCTGCGCGTCCACCCGCGCCGCTGCACGCGAGGCCTGCAGCTCCATCAGCGCCAGCAGGCCCAGTACCGGCGGCACCGGCAACCGATGGGCCAGGACGCGGGCCAGGCGCAGCGCTTCCTCGCACAGCGCCGGGCGCATCCAGTCGTCGCCGGCGCTGGCCGCATAGCCTTCGTTGAACACCAGGTAGATCGCCTCCAGCACCGAGGCCAGGCGCTCCGGCATCGCCTCCGCGCGCGGCACTTCATAGGGCACCTGCTTCTGCGCCAGGGTGCGCTTGGCGCGCACGATGCGCTGGGCGATGGTCGGTTCCGGCTGCAGGAACGCGCGCGCGATCTCCACGGTGGTCAGGCCACCGAGCAGGCGCAGGGTGAGCGCCACGCGCGCATCGGCCGGCAGCACGGGATGGCAGGCCACGAACATCAGCCGCAGCAGGTCATCGCCCAGGTCGTCCTCCAGCGCCTGGCTGTCATCGGGTGCCGGCAGCGCCGCCGGATGCAGTTCCTCGCCCCATTGCGCGTGCTGCTGAGCCACGCGTTGGTGCTGGCGCAGCACATCGATGGCACGGTTGCGCGCGGTGGTCATCAGCCAGGCTCCGGGGTTGTCCGGGATGCCCTGCTCCGGCCAACGCTCCAGCGCGGCCAGCCAGGTGTCCTGGGCCAGTTCCTCGGCACGGCCGACATCGCCACCGAGCAGCCGCGCCAGGCGCGCGATCAGCACTGGCGACTCCATCCGCCAGAGGGTTTCCAGACGCTGCGTCAGTGCGGGCTCGAGCATGCGCCGATCACAGCACGCACGCCCGGCCCGCACAAGCGCCGCAGCTCACGCTTCAACAATCGGCTTGAAGCCACCCCAGAACATGCGCCGGGTATCGAACGGCATGTCCTTCGGGCCCAGCGACGCCAGCCGCGGGTCGGCCATCACCTTTGCGTTGATGCGGTCGCGTGCCGCGCGCGAGCGGAACACCACGAAGGCGACGATCACCGTCTCGCCCGGTTTCGCCTTGACCGCGCGCGGGAACGAGGTGCTCTTGCCCGGTTCCACATCGTCGGCCACGCATTCCATGTACTGCAGCGCGCCATGGTCCTTCCACACCACGCCGGCCTTGCGGGCAAGGCGGCGGTAGGCCGCCACCTTGTCCTGCGGGCACGGCAGCACGTACGCATCCACGTAAGCCATGAGGGTTCTCCCTTGCGGCGGCCGTCAGCCCGGCTCGCCGTCCATGTGTGCGATTTCCCAGAGATGGCCATCCAGGTCCTGGAAGCCGCGCTGGTACATGAAGCCCAGGTCGCGCGCCGGCTGCGGCTCGCTGGCGCCGGCGGCCAGTGCCTTGTCCACCAGCTCGTCAACGGCCTTGCGACTGGGTGCCGAGAGCGCATTGATCACTTCCGTGTGGGTGTGCGCGTCGGCAATCGGCTTGTTGGTGAACTGCTGGAAAAAAGGTTGGGTCAGCAGCATCACATAGATGCTCTCGCTTATGACCATGCCAGCCGCATCGTCATTGGTATAGGTTGGATTGAAGCTGTAGCCCAGCGCGGTGAAGAATGCCTTGGACTTCTCCAGGTCCTGCACGGGCAGGTTGACGAAGATCATCTGCGGTTGTGGTGCACTCATTGGTAACGCTCCTTGTGGATGAAGAGGAAAGAGGGAGGGATCAGGGCTGCTTCATGCAATTGACCATCCACGGCTTGCCGTAACGGTCGATCAGCATGCCCCAGCGATGTGCCCAGAACGTTTCGCCGATCGGCATCTGCACCTGGCCACCTTCGGCCAGCGCGGCGAACACGCGTTCGGCTTCTTCGATGCTGTCGACGTCGACATTGATGGTGGTCGAGCCGCCCTCGCCACCGCCGGGACCGTCGGCCGCCATCACGATGGCGCTGCCGATCTCCAGCTGGCTGTGCGCAACGTGGTCGAGGGTTTCCGGCGGCATTTCGTTGCAGCCCGGCGAGCCATCGGAGGGCGGCATGTCGCGGTACTTCATTTCCGAGGTGACCTGGCCACCGAGTGCCTTGGCATAGAACGCCATTGCCTCGTGGGCCTGGCCGCTGAAGCCGAGGAAGGGAATCAGTCTCATGGCAATACTCCGTTGTGCGGTTCAGGGCGATAGTGCCGGGGCGTGCCCGGCAGGGAGAGGAATCGGATCAGCCTTCCAGCTGTGCACGCAGACGCTGTTCCTGCTGCTGTAATTCGGGGGTGAAGGCTTCACCAAAGTCTTCTGCGGAGATCAGCGGACGCAGTTCCAGCGTGCCGCCCTCGCCGAATGGCGCACGGCTGGCCCATTCAACGGCCTCGTCCAGCGACCGCACCTCCCACAGCCAGAAGCCGGCGATCTGTTCGCTGGCAGGACCGAACGGACCGGCCTCGACCTTGGGTGCCCCGCCGCCGAAATGAATGCGACGGCCGCGCTGGGTGGCGTGCAGGCCTTCACCGGCCAGCATGATGCCGGCGGCCACCAGTTGTTCGTTGAAGGCGCCCATTTCGGACAGTTCCTGTTCGCTGGGCATGCGGCCGGCTTCGGAGTCGGCGTTGGCCTTCACGATCACCATCACTTTCATTTCGGTCTCCCGTGGGACGCGTGGTGCGTGCCCTTCACTGGATACAACGAACCAGGGGGCTGGGAATCGACACGTCTGTTGGGAATTCTTTTCTTGCGCGGAAAGCGCGCCTTCGGCGAGGGTCGGCGAACGGCGGAGCCCCTCCGTGGTGGTGTGGGTTGGTCGCGGAAAGCTGGTTTTCTGGGAGTGGGCCGGGCGGGCGGGGTTGGCGGGGACGCCGTGAACCCATCCGTGGGGGCTTAGCCGCGCCATCCATGGCGCGGATACCCCGCCAACCCCACCCGCCCGGCCCCAGACAGATCTCTGCGGCTGCCCCACCACGGGAAAATCAAGAGAAAAGGCAAAAGCAAAAGCAGCAGCAACGGCGGTTGGCTGGCGGCCTCAGCTTTACGAGCGAAGCGACCCGCTTTTGCTCTTGTTTGTGATTTTCCGTGGTGAACGCCGCAGGAAACTGTCCAGGGCCGGGTGGGTAGGCGGGGCGGGGGGCCAGATCAGTCCGCGGCATGGATGCCGCGGCTAAGCCCCCACGGATGGGTTTACGGCGTCCCCCGACCCGCCTACCCACCCGGCCAAGCCCAAGAATCACGCTGTAGCGCCACCACGGAGGGGCTCCGCCGTTCGCCGATCCCCGCCGAAGGCGCGCTTCTGCGCTGCAACATGCCCGTGCGCAATCCTGCGCGATCATGGACCCCCGCCCCCGCCAGGACCATGCCATGCAGCAGTACCTGCTTCTGATCTACATCGAGCCTGCCCTGCTGCAGGCCCTGCCCACCGAAGAATTCAACGCGCTGATGCGCGACTGCCTGGCCCATGCCGACAAGCTGCAGGCCGAAGGCACGCTGCTGGCCGCACAGAAGCTGCAGCCGGTCGATACCGCACAGACCCTGCGCGTGCGCGATGGACACAGCCGCGTGCTCGATGGCCCGTTTGCCGAAACCCGCGAGCTGCTGGCCGGCTTCAACCTGATCGTGGCGCGCGACCGCGACGACGCCATGCGCATCGCCCGCGACTTCCCGTGGGCACGCTTCGGCAGCATCGAAGTGCGGCCGCTGGAAGACATGAACGCCGAGCGCGAACGCTGCGGCGCCCCGGCTGCGGCTATGGCAGCAGCCGTACTCTGATCTCGCGCGGGCCGACGCCTTCGTTGCCGCTGTAGTCGCGCACGCTGGCACGCACGATGTACTCGCCCGGCGGCAACGCCGCCGGCTGCCAGCGTCCGGTTTCCATCAGGCCATCACGCACGGTGTTGGTGGCCAGGTAGCGGAACCGGGTCACCGCGCTGCCATGCACGGTGATGCCGCTGTCCGGTGCGTAGGCCACGCGCACCGCTTCCCGCTGCGGCGGCATGCGGTTGAACACGATGTTCCAGCGCGGCTGCTCGTAGCCCTGCAGCGCATGTCCCGTAGCATCGAGAATCTGGTAACCCACCTGGTACATGCCCAGCCGGCGTCGTGGCAGATTGTTGTCGACCTGGTCCCAGGCCTCCACCACGATCTGCACGCCACGCCCCTGCCGCGCAACCATCACCACGCCATCGCTGCCGGCGACCATCGGCTGGTCGTTGTCGTCCAGCAGGGCCACATCGGTGATGCGCGGTGCGAAGTGGTCGGCGTAGCCCTGGAAGCCCAGCGCTACCGCGTTGGTCTCGAAGCCACCGGTACCCACCGCCAGGTGCACGTGCGCCTGGTTGTTGATGCTGCCCAGGCGGTCTCCCACGTGGATGCGCATGCCACGGCGCACGCGCATCCGCTGCAGCTTGCCCTGCTCGTCATACAGCGCCTGCCAGCGCGCGTCGAACGGCACATCGCGCGGGGTGCGGCCGACACGCATGTGGATG
Organism: Stenotrophomonas sp. AR029; assembly: GCF_047520695.2. Classification (NCBI taxonomy): domain Bacteria; kingdom Pseudomonadati; phylum Pseudomonadota; class Gammaproteobacteria; order Lysobacterales; family Lysobacteraceae; genus Stenotrophomonas; species Stenotrophomonas sp. AR029. The sequence goes on from NZ_JAXBQQ020000005.1 coordinate 129,248, forward strand.
TACTTGAGGCGGTCCACCGCCAGGCCCTCGGCCTGCTCGCCCAGGTTCCAGGCCGCCACCGGGCTGCTGATCTTGCCATCGGCAATCGCCAGCACGGTCTGGCCCACATCACCGCGCACGTCGAAGCCGCCATGCAGGTGGTGGCGGCTCTCACCGCTGAAGTTGCCGCGCACTTCACCCAGGGTGCCGACCACTTCGTGCCAGCCGTCCTGCGGTGCGAGCGGCCAACGGCCGCCCGTCTTCGGCAGCGCGGCATCGGCGGCCGGGCCGACCAGTGCCGGCGCCGGCAGTTCGCCCACCGGCAGCGGACGCAGGCGATGCAGGCGGTAGCCTGCGGCGTCGGCCACCAGCACGCTGCCATCGGCCTCCATTGCCAATCCGCTGGGGCGGGCCAGGCGCGGCAGGCGACCGTTGCCGACCAGTGCGATCTGATGGCCCTGCGGCGTCACCTGCACGATGCGGCCATCCATATCCCCCACGTACAGCACGCCATCGTGGGTGGTGGTCAGCGACAGTGGCCCATTGATCACGCCGCCGCCGGCAACCACGGTGCTGACCGTGCCATCGGTCCCCACCCGGCGCACGGCGTTGTTGAACAGATCGGCCACCAGCAATGCACCCTGCGCGTCGAAGGCCAGCGCCACCGGCGTATCGAAACGCGCAGCAGCGCCCACGCCATCGGCAAAGCCTGGCCGATCACCACCGGCCAGGGTGCGCACACTGCCATCGGTACCGATCACCCGGATGCGGTCATTGAACGTGTCCGCCACGTAGACCTGGCCCTGCGCGTCCACCGCAACGCCCATCGGTGCATCGAAGCGGGCCTGCATGGCAGGGCCATCGGCGAAGCCCTGTTCACCACCGGCCAGCGTGGTCACCTGGCCATCGGTGCCGATGCGGCGGATCGCATGGTTGCCCGTGTCGGCCACGTACAGGTTGCCCTGCGCATCGCCGGCAATGCCCGAAGGCGTATGGAAGCTGGCCTGCAGCGCAGGGCCATCGACACGGCCCTCGCCCTGCCCGGCCACGGTTTCAACGCGGCCATCGGGCAGGCGGCGGCGGATCCGGTTGTTGTCACCGGCATCGGTGAAATAGATACTGCCATCGGTGCCGCGCAGCAGTGCATACGGGTCGGCGAAGCGCGCCTGCGCGGACGCACCGTCGCGGTCGCCGGGGTGACCATCGCCGGCCAGCGGCTCGATCTGCGCGGTCCAGGCCAGCGGCGTGGGCACCGGGCCGGCAGGGCCGGCCAGCGTTTTCAGCGGGGTATCCCACCAGGTTGCAGCCAAGCCCACCGCCGTTGCCAACGCCACCCCTGCCGCCATCCATTGCCACCGTGCCATCGTGTTGCGCTGCCTCTGCCTGCTGCTTGAAGAGGCACCGACAATAGACGCTGCGCGTGCGATCCGCCACGGCCGATCATGCGGCTGAACACCAGGATTCGCTTCGTCGTGCTTGTCCTCGCTGGCCGTAGCAGGTTCAATGCGGTTCCCACGGATGGAGATTCTCCATGCCCCGCGTTCTCCCCCTCACCGCCCTGCTGCTGGCCGCATTGGCCAGCGCGCCCGCCTCCGCTTCGATCACGGTGGCCCCGCAGAAGCCTTCGGCCACCGCCGATGCAGTACACGCGGTGTACGCCACGCGTTGGGATGAGGCCATCCAGCAGGCACGCGACGGCAACACGCTGGGGGCGCTGATCAGCATGGAGCGGCTGATGGAAGATCCGTTGCTGGACGACTTCGATGCCGAGCATCGCGGCCGCGCCTCGCAGGTCGCCGGCTGGACCGCGCTGATGCAGAAGAAGCCGGACCAGGCCCGCCGCTACCTGCAGCGGGCGCAGGAGGCCCTGCCGGAGGATGCACAGATCCTGCTCACCCAGGTGTCGGTGGAACTGTCGGACAACCAGCCGGCCGCAGCCACCTCTTTCCTGGTAAAGGCACTGCAGCACGCCGACGCACCGCTGCCGATCGATCACCACGCCATCAACTACCTGCAGTACCGCCTGCGTGAGCAGCCGCAGAAGCGCATGGACCTGCTGCAGGCGCTGTTTGACAACGGCTGGAAGAGTGGCGGCCTGGAACCCACCGGGCTGTGGCTGGCGCTGGCCACGCTGCAGGCCGACAACGGCCGTGGCGACAGCATTCCGGCCACGCTGGCGCGGATCGACAGCCCGGCCGAGATCATCCGCCTGCGCAGCGACAAGCGCTTTGATCGCTATGTCGATCGCGGTGACGCGCGTTTCGATCCGGTGCAGGCGGCACAGCGCCACCTCGATGAACTGCGTGTTTCCGGCCTGCTCGACCGCGCACTGGACGCGCGCATGGCCGAGTTCAGCACCACCTTGCTGATGCTGGACCGCAACGAGGAAGTGCTGTCGTTGACCGAGGGCATGGCCGGTGCCGCCAGCAACGGCGAATCGCCTGCCGCTGCGGAGGCGGAATGGGTGGCCTGGCTGCTCAACAGCCGGCTCACCGCACTGCGCCGGCTGGGCCGCACCGATGAGGCACTGGCCACGGCGAAACAGGCCGCCCGCATCGGCGCGCTCGGCCCGGATGGTGTCGAGCACCAGATGAATGTCGGCTTCGTGTTCAGTTCGCTGGGGCGCATGCAGGACGCTGCGCAGGCAGTGAATGACATGCCGGGCCTCGCCGGTTACGGCAAGGCCGCACAGGCGCTGCTGCAGTTCGCCGCCGCCCGCGAGCGCGGCGATGCCAAGGCGCGCGATGCAGCACGCGCGGTGATCCTGGCCCAGCGCGACGATGCCCGCCTGTTCCATCGCGAAATGCTGCTGGAGGAAGGCGACCTGGACGGTGCCGCCGCCGTGCTGATCGAACAGCTGCGCTCGCCGGTTGAACGCGGTGAAACCCTGGCCAGCCTGCAGGACATGCGCACCTATCCGTCATTGCCGGGCGATGTGCGCATCGATGCCGCGTGGCGTGCACTCAAGCAGCGTGCCGACGTGCAGGCGGAGGTGGCACGCGTCGGCCGCATCGAGCGCTACGACCTGGTCAGCACTTCCACCTCGCGCTGAGTCCCTGCTAGCGGGCTGGCACTTCGGTGCGGATGCCCATCGCTTCGCGGTAGCGCGCGTACAGCGCCATCACCTTGTCCACATAGGCCAGGGTTTCGGCGTAGGGCGGCACGCCCTTGTAGCGGGTGACCGCACCGATGCCCGCGTTGTAGGCAGCCGCCGCCAACGGGCGATCGCCGTTGTAACGGCGCAGCAGCGCGCGCATGTAGCGTGCGCCGCCCTCGATCGACTGCTGTGGCGAGAACGGATCGCGCACGCCATATTCCTGTGCGGTCTCCGGCATCAACTGCATCACGCCCTGTGCGCCCTTGGTCGAGACCGCCAGCGGATCGAAATTGCTTTCGGCATGGGCGATCGCGCGCAGCCAGGCATCATCGACGCCGGTGGCTTTGGCCGCGGCCTTGAACTGCCTGGCGTGCTGCGCGAGCTGCGGCTTGCCGACCTTGCCCAGGCCCTCGTGCGCCGGCTCGCCCGGCGGCGTGGCCACGGTGAACTTCAGGAATACCCGCGAGCCGGGCAGGTTGCGGGTGGAATAGACCAGCACGCCGTCCTGCTCGCGCTCGTACAGCACACCACTGAACACGCCCATGTTGCCCCACAGGTTCGGGGCCTGGATGGCGTTGTCGTCGATCTCCTTCGGCGTGCACCGCGATCCCGGCTCCGGTGCGGTGGCCAGGCTGACGGTGTTGCCCTGCACGCAGCGATAGACCGTGCGCGCGGCAGCCATCCCGGGCCACAGGATGGGCAGCAGCACCAGTGCAAGCAGGAGAGGTCGATGGGACATGGCGGCCGGATGATCCGGCCGCGCCCGCGAATGTTGGGTGAATGGGGGGCCGGCAGGGCTACGCCCTGCACCCGCGGTAGTGCCGGCCGCTGGCCGGCAACCTCAACGGCAACGGCAGCGGCCGATTTCCTGCGGCTGACAGTAGATCCACGCCATGCGTGGATGAAACTCTCTGGAGACGATGGATCAATCGATGGAACGGAGACGTTGGATCACTTCGCGGCCCTCCGGCGCACCCAATACCCCGCGCCCAGCAGCACGAACCACACCGGGCTGGCGATCAGCGCCTGGCGGGTGTCGCCCTGCAGGCTCAGCAGCACCAGCACGGCGGCGAAGAACACCAGGCAGGCCCAGCACATGGCAACGCCGCCGGGCATCTTGAAGATCGAGGCAGCGTGGCGCTCCGGGTAGCGGCGGCGATAGGCCATGTAGGCCACCAGGATCAGCGACCAGACGAAGATGAACAGCACCGTGGCCAGCGTCGTCACCAGGGTGAAGGCGGTCACCAGGTTCGGAATCAGGTAGATCAGCAGCGTGCCGCCCAGCAGGCACAGGCACGAGAACAGCAGGCCTCGGGCGGGCACGGCAGCGCGTGACAACTTCGACAGCCCGCGCGGGGCGTGCCCCTCTTCGGCCAGGCCGTACAGCATGCGGCTGGTGGAGAAGATGCCACTGTTGGCCGAGGACGTGGCCGAGGTCAGCACCACGAAATTGATCAGGCTGGCGGCGGCGGGAATGCCGGCCAGCACGAACAGCTGCACGAACGGGCTCTTGTCCGGCACCACCTGGCGCCACGGGGTGACCGCCATGATCGCGATCAGCGCCAGCACATAGAAGATGATGATGCGCACCGGGATCGAGTTGATTGCCTTGGGCAGGTTGCGCTCGGGATCGGCGGTTTCGGCGGCGGTGGTGCCGACCAGCTCGATGCCGACGAAGGCGAACACCGCAATCTGGAACCCGGCGAAGAAGCCGACCAGGCCCATCGGGAACATGCCGCCGTCATTCCACAGGTTCGACAGCGACGCGGTGTGGCCGCTGGGTGAAGTGAAACCCCACGCCACCAGCCCGGCGCCGGTGATGATCAGCGCACAGATCGCCACGATCTTGATCAGCGCGAACCAGAATTCCATTTCACCGAACAGCTTCACCGTCACCAGGTTCAACGCCAGCAGCAGCATCACGCAGGCCAGCGCCGGTTTCCAGGCCTCAAGCCCGGGGAACCAGAACTGTGCGTAGGCGGCAATCGCGATCACGTCGGCAATCGCGGTGACGATCCAGCAGAACCAGTAGGTCCATCCACAGAAGAACCCGGCCCACGGGCCGAGCAGGTCGGTGGAGAAGTCGATGAAGGATTTGTACTGCAGGTTGGACAGCAGCAGCTCGCCCATCGCACGCATCACGAAGAACAGCATCGCGCCGATGATCAGGTAGACGAAGACGATGGACGGGCCGGCCAGGCTGATGGTCTTGCCCGAGCCCATGAACAGGCCGGTGCCGATGGCACCGCCGATGGCGATCAGTTGCAGGTGGCGGTTGGACAGGCTGCGGCGCAGGTGCTCGGGGGGCGTGGCGGGCTCGGTCATGGGCGCGGGAAGGGGCGGGCGAAGCGTTCGACGGTAGTCCTCCGCGGCGCCGAGCGCCAGCGCCAGACGGCCCCATTGCGTCAAAGCAGGCCGCTTTCACCACAATGTGACCGAATACCGTATTGATCCCATTCCGCCCGGCCCGGTGCCATGCTCAGATAGCCGCACCTGCCCAAGGACCGGCCCGACCATGCGCCCTGCCCCGCCCGCCCTGCTGGAGCCCCGGCCATGAGCCGCCTGCGCGTCATCATCGGCGGTACCGCACTGGCCCTGCTGGCCGCTGCGGTGCCGATCGCGGTCATGGCCTACGCCACCTGGGACCGCGCGGTCAGCGTCGAACAGCAGCGCCTGCGCGACATCGCCGATCGCACCCTGCGCCGCTCCGACCTGTCCTACCAGGAGGCGCTGGCGGCGCTGAAATCCGCCGAAGCCGGTACCTACGTGTCCTGCAGCCCCGAGCACATCCGGCGCATGCAGACCCTGGTAATGACCACCCCATCGATTGACCAGATGGGCTACTTCGAAGGAGGCAAGCTGCGCTGCACCTCCTGGGGGCCGTTCCTGTCGGATGTGGATCAGCCCAGGCCGGACCACGTCACCAGCGACGGCGCCGGCATTGCGGTGGATGTGCGCCCGGAAATCAGCGGGCGCCGCCAGGTGCTGGCGATCCTGTATGGGTCCTACGACGCTCTGGTGGACCCACGCCGCTTCGTCGATGTCATCGCCGACCCGAATGTGCGGCTGGCACTGGCCAGCCCCGATGGCCGCCTGCTGGCCAAACAACCCGGCCTGGATCCGGACCTGCTGCAGGCACTGCTGCGCGACCCGGGCGAAGGCCTGGACCACACCACGCTGTTCGCTACCGCGCGCAACGAGGAATGGCTGGCCGTCGCCACTACACCGCGCACCGCGCTTGCCGCCGCCTTCCGCCAACAGGCCTGGCTGTACGTGCCGGCGGGCCTGCTGCTGGCCGCCGCCGGGGCCGGCCTGGTGATCTGGCTGTCGCGGCGCCGCCTTTCCCTGCGCGGCGAACTGGCCACCGCCATCCGTCGCCGCGAGCTGTACCTGCATTACCAGCCGATCATCGAACTGGACACCGGCATCTGCGTCGGCGCCGAGGCGCTGGTGCGCTGGCAACGCCCGGATGGCACCCAGGTGCGCCCTGACCTGTTCATTCCACTGGCCGAAGAGGCCGGCATGATCGCCGACGTCACCGACCTGGTGATCGAGAACGTGGTGCGCGACATGCGCGAGCTGCTGGTCGCCGACCGCAGCGCGCACATCGCGATCAACCTCGCCGCCGAAGACATCAGCAGCGGTCGCGCCCTGAAGATGATCTCCCGGCACATGGCCGGCAGCGGCATCCTGCCGCAGCAGATCTGGATGGAGGCCACCGAACGTGGCTTCCTCGATCTGGACCGCGCGCGCACCATGCTCGCCGCCGCCCGCCGCGCCGGCCACAGCGTGGCCATCGATGATTTCGGGGTTGGCTTCTCCAGCCTGCAATACCTGCAGCAGCTGCCACTGGATGCGCTGAAGATCGACAAATCATTCATCGATGCGATCGGTACCGAAAGCGCCACCAGCCCGGTCACGCCGCACATCATCGACATGGCCAAGGAGCTGGGCCTGTGGGTGGTGGCCGAGGGCGTGGAAACCGAAGCGCAGCTGGCCTACCTGCACAGCCGGCATGTGGAATTCGGACAGGGCTGGCTGTTCTCGCGGCCGTTGCCGCGCGATGAGTTCGTCGCCTTCCATCAGAAGCGGCAACAGCAGTACGGCGCTGCACGCGAACACATGCAGAACCCGCGCAGCGTGCCGATCGAGCAGGTGCCGCTGGATTAGCAAGGCAAAAGCAAGGCCCACGGTAGTGCCGGCCGCTCGCCGGCACCGCGTCATCACTGATCAACAGCTACGCCCACGCCTTCGGCCGTGCCAGCAACCACGTGGCGGTCACCGCCAGCAACAGCAACGGCAGCCATCCCAGCTGGCGTGGGCCGCTGGCCTGCAGCAGCACCCCGCCTGCCACGCCGCCGGCCGCAATGGCCAGGTTCCAGCCGGTCACCAGCATCGATTGCGCCAGGTCCGCAGCGGCCCCGGCGCGCCGTGCCAAGGCGGTCTGGAACAGGGTCGGCACGGCGCCGAACGCCACGCCCCACAGGATCGTCGCCAGCAGCAGCGCGCTCGCCACGCCTGGCCACACCAGCAAGGCCAGCACCGGAACGATGAAACCGATCACCGCCGCCCACACCAGCGCATGCAGGTAGCGATCCACGCCCCAGCCGGCCATCGCGATGCCAGCAATCGCCGCCATGCCGAAAGCAAGCAGCAGCCGGTCCAGCCACGCACCGGCACCCGCGTCGACGGCCAGCGGCTCGATGTAGGTGTACAGCACGTTGTGCGCCAGCACGTACAGCGCCATCACCAGCAGCGCACTGCGTACACCGGGCAGGCGCCACACGGTCGCCAGCGAAGTGCGTTGCCCGGCCCCAGCGGCCGGCAACGCAGGCAACGCCCAGCGCGCGTAGGCCAGCAGCAGCAGACCCAGCACGCTCATCAACGCGAACGCCCAGCGCCAGCCGATCTGCTGGCCAAGCAGCGTTCCGGCCGGCACCCCCAGCGACAGCGCCAGCGGCGAACCGACCATCGCGACCGCAATGGCCCGTCCCTGCAGCGACGGCACCACCATGCGTGCGGCGTAACCGGCCACCAGCGACCACAGCAATCCGCCGCTCACACCGGCCAGGAAGCGCGCAGCCAGGATCAGCGCGTAACTGCTGCTCAACGCGGTCAGCGTATTGACCACCACGAAGCCGGCGATGGCCGCCAGCAGCAGCGGACGCCGTGGCAGGCGCTGAGTCAGCGCGGTCATCGGCAGTGCGGCCATCACCGAACCCAGCGCATATACGCTCACCAGCTGGCCGACCGCCGCATCACTCACGCCCAGGCTTTCGCCCATCGGCCGCAGCACACCCGCCGGCAGGGTCTCGGTCAACAGGGTGATGAAGCCGCCGCCGGCCAAGGCAAGCAGGCCCGCCCACGGCAGGCGCGTGGCCTCGCCAGCCGGACTGGCGGCATCGATGGCATGGCCGCTCATCGCGTAGTCTCCAGGTCGGCATAGACCGCGTCGCGCAGTGCATCGACAAAAACGCCATCCATCCCTTCGTACAGGGTGTTGGTCAGCGCCACCACGCTCAGCCCACGCGACGGGTCGACGAACCAGCTGTGCCCGTAGGCACCGCCCCAGCGCCAGCTGCCTTCGCGCTGTGGTGTGCCGCTGGCGGCGGCATCGCGCAGTACCGCAAAGCCCAGCCCGAAGCCCCAGCCGGCCGGTTCCGGCGGCCCCTGCTCGCCCACCTGCGGGCTGGCCATCTGCGCCGCCAGCGCGGGCGGCAACAGGCCAGAGCGTTGCACGTCGCGCAAAGCCTCCAGCACCGCCATCACCTCATCGGCGGTACCGACCAGGCCGGCGCCGGCCGAAGCGAACCGACTGGCGTCGGTGGCACGCGCGGGACTGAACTCGATGCCCAGCGTTCCCTCGAAAGGTGCGACCACCTCGCCTTCCTGCAGGCGATGCGGTTGCGGCGTGTCGCTCACATACGGCGTGGCCAGCCGCTCTGCATCGCGCGTAACGAACGCGGTGTCGCGCAGGCGCAACGGGGCAGCCAGCAGACGCTGGAACAGCGCCTGCAGCGTTTCACCGGTCGCGGCTTCGGCCACCGCACCGGCCACGTCCACGCCCAACGAGTAAAACCACTGGCTGCCCGGTGCGAACAGCAGTGGCACCTGCGCGATGCGGCGCACGTTCTCGGCCAGGGTCAACGGGTTGGCGTCCATGCCATCGCTGACGCCAGCGCGCGCGTAAGGTCCCTCCGCATCCGCCTCCAGGAAGCGATAGCCCAGTCCGCTGCTGTGGCTGAGCAGCTGGCGCAGGCTGATCGGCGGCGTGCTGCCATCGGCCAGCGCCGGGCGGAAGTCCGGCAGCCAGCGCTGCACCGGCGCGTCGAGGTCGAGCACGCCTTCAGCCACCAGGCGCAGGATCACCGTGGCCAGCAACGGCTTGCTGACCGATGCCAGCCGGAACAGCTGATCGCGCTGCATCGGCCTGGCCGACTCGCGGTCGGCCAGCCCGCTCGCGCTGGCATGGCGCAGCACGCCGTGCTCGCGCACCAGCACCACCGCACCAACCAGGCGCAACGGATGGACCTGCTGCAGCAGCCGCTGCACCGAAGGCAGCGTCGGTGCAGGTTCAAGGGAAAGAGCGGCATTCATCGCGGTGATCCGTGGGGAGAGGCCCGCCACGTTAGGCAGCGCGCGGCGCTGCAAAAAGCCGGTTGCCGCTCCGGGCAACATGGACCGTGCAGTCCGCAATCGGCATCATGCCCGGAACTGCAACGCCGCAAGGGCTGCCCGAGGCCCCGCACCACAGTGTTGCGATGGCCGCGCCGCGTGCCGCGATCACCTGCCCCTACCCTGCCGTTTTCATTGCTGCTACGCCCATGTCAGTCCTGGACAACCTCGCCAATCTGCAGACCTTCGTCCACGCCGCCGACACCCGCAGCTTCGTCGAGACCGGGCGCCTGCAGGGCATCTCCGCATCGGCCGCCGGCAAGTGCGTTGCGCGGCTGGAGCACGCACTGGGCGTGCGCCTGTTCCACCGCAGCACGCGCAGCATCACCCTCACCGCCGAGGGCCAGCTGTTCCTGGCGCGCTGCCGGCGCATCCTCGACGAACGCGATGCCGCGCGCACCGAACTGGCGCAACCGCACGCTGCACCGAGCGGCACGCTACGGATCAGCCTGCCACTGGTAGGCGACCTCACCCTGCCGTTGATGGCCGAATTCATGGCCGCGTATCCGGACATCCGCCTCGACCTGGATTTCAGCGACCGGCTGGTCGATGTCATCGAGGAAGGTTTCGATGCGGTGCTGCGCGTTGGCGAACCCAGCGACTCGCGGATGAACGCACGCCGGCTGGGGGTATTCCCGCGGCGTGTCGTCGCCTCGCCGGGCTACCTGCAGCGTCGCGGCGTTCCACGCACGCCGGCCGACCTGCTGCAGCACACGTTGCTGCACTACCGCTTCCCCAGCACCGGCAAGCTGGAGCCGTGGCCGATCCACTGGCCCGACCACGAAACACCGCAGGAGCTGCCGGTGCACATGGTGGCCAACACCATCGAGGCGCGGGTGGCGCTGGCGCTGCGCGATACCGGCCTGGCCTTCGTGCCGGTGCACTCGGTACGCGATGCGCTGGCCGACGGCCGCCTGGTCACCGTGCTGGAGGATCATGTGCACTCCTGCGGCACCTTCCACCTGCTGTGGCCGTCGGGCCGACACGTACTGCCGAAGCTGCGGGTGTTCATCGACTTCGTCGGCGCCCGCCTGGACACCGTGCCGTAGCCGCGAGAAATCCACCCATGCCCGGCCCACAGTAGATCCACGCCATGCGTGGATGCTCTTGTAGTGCAGAGCCATCAAACCATTCAGCCAACCCCGCTATACTGGCCGCTCATTCCTCCCAGAGGCTCGCGACCAATGCGCCATTGATGCCGCCGTCTTCCCAACAGACGGCCTGACTCTTCCCGCCCCTGCGCGCAGGGGAGAACCGGCATCCATGGAGGTCGCATGACCACACATTCCCTCACGCTCGATCGCGTGTCGTATCGGCTGGCCGACGGCCGCCCGCTGTTTTCCGATCTGTCGTTTTCCTTCGATCCGGTCGCCACCGGTCTGGTCGGTGCCAATGGCACCGGCAAGAGCGTGCTCGCACGCCTGCTGGCCGGTCGGGTGCGGCCAGAGAACGGGCAGGTGCGCAGCAGCAGCCGCGTGTTCCTGTTGCCGACGCCCGGCTATCCCCCCGCCGGCACGGTCGGTGAACTGGCCGGCGTCGGCGCGGAACTGGCCGCGCTGCAACGCATCGAAGCCGGCAGCGTGGATGAGGCCGACTTCGCCTGCGTCGGCGACCATTGGGATCTGCGCGAGCGCCTGCAGCAGCAATGGCAGGCGCTCCGCCTGCCCGACGATCTCGATCCCGCCCAACCCGCCGCGCGTCTCAGTGGCGGCGAGGCCATGCAGGTGGCGCTGTCCGGCGCCTGGGCCAGCGGCGCCGATTGGCTGATCCTGGACGAACCCAGCAACCACCTCGATGGCCGCCATCGCCAACAGTTGTACGAACGGTTGCAGCAGTGGCGCGGCGGCCTGCTGGTGATCAGCCATGATCGCGAGCTGCTGGCGCAGATGCAGCAGATCGTCGAGCTCGACGCGCGCGGGCTGCATCGCTATGGCGGGCCGTGGCAGCACTACGCCGACGCGCGGGCCGCCGAACGCGAAGCGGCCGCCGCACAGCTCGACCACGCCCGCGCCCAGCACCGGCAGCAACAGCGCAGCGCGCGCGAGCAGCACGAACGCCAGCAGCAGCGCCAGGCACGTGGCAATCGCGATGCGAAGCAGGCCAACCAGGCACCGATCCTGCTTGGCCGGCAGAAACAGCGTGCAGAGGCCAGCCACGGGCGCGCGCAACAGGTACAGGCCGATCGTCTTCAGGCCAGCGCCGACCAGCTGCGCGCAGCGGCTTCGGCAGTTCACGCCGCGCCGGAGCTGGCGCTGTTCGCCGGTGACGGTGAACGCGGCAACGCACGTCTGCTGCAGGCGGAGTCGCTGGTGCTGCCGCAGGGTTGCAGTGCACCGTTGCAATTGGAGATCCGCCGCGGCCAGCGCATCGCCGTGGTCGGTGACAATGGCAGTGGCAAGTCCACGCTCCTGCGCGTGCTGGCCGGCCAGCTGCCTGCACGCAGCGGCATCGTGCAGCGCCATGCACCACTGGCGCTGCTCGACCAGCAGCTGCTGGGACTGTCCGGCGAACGCAGCATTCTCGACACCGTGCAGGCCGCCAACCCGGTGGCGGATGCGGGTGAGCTGCGCACACGGCTGGCCCTGCTCGGGCTGGACGCACAGCGCATCCAGCGTGCAGCCCACAGCCTCAGTGATGGTGAACGGGTGAAAGGCGCGCTGGCCAGCGTGCTGTATGCAGATCCCGCACCGCAGCTGTTGCTGCTGGACGAGCCGGGCAACGCGCTGGATCTGAGCGCGTTGCAGGCACTGGAAGAACTGCTGGCGGCGTGGCCGGGCGCGCTGCTGATGGTCAGCCACGACCGGCACCTGCTGCAGGCGTTGCGGCCGACCCACGTGCTGCAGGTGGGCACCGGGGGGTGGCAGTGGCGTGACGCCTTGTAGATCCACGCCATGCGTGGACCTGCTGCAGCAGCCGAGCGTCGGCTCGGCTCTACAGGATAGGCCATGCGTGGATGCATGCATGGCCTATCGACCAGGGGTAGTGCCGGCCGCTGGCCGGCAACCCATGGATCCTCAGTGCACCGTCACCGCTTCCACACCGGGAATGCCTGCGGCAACTGTTGCCACAGCAGCGGCCCCGCACGCAGTTCCTGATCGTTGAGCAGGCACGCGTCCAGCTCCGCACGCACCGCGCGCTCATCCATGTGCACGCCAATCACCACCAGCTCCTGGCGGCGGTCGCCCCACAGCGGGTGCCACAGCCGCTGCATCGCCGAATGCGCGGCCGCATCCGGGAAGTCTTCCAGACCCGGCAACGGTGCGCTCCAGCAGTCGGCCTGCTGCCGCGCCCAGCCCAGGTCGCTGTACGGCAGCGGCGTGGGCGGCAGCAATGGCGCGGTGTCCTCCAGCCCAGCCCGCACACGATCACGCGCGGCGTACCAGAACCCCGCCGCCTGCGTCCGCGTCGCGGCGCCCACGGTGTTCAGCTCACCCACCCAGTCCATGCGATTGGCCAGCCAGAACCAGCCCTTGCTGCGGATCACGCCGGGCATGCCCGACTGCAGCGCGCGGGCGAAGCGCGCGGGATGGAACGGTCGCCGCGAGCGGTAAACGAAACTGGCGATGCCGTACTCTTCGGTCTCCGGCGTATGCTCGCCACGCAGTTCCTTCACCCAGCCCGGCGCACGTTGCGCACGCTCGTAGTCGAAGCGGCCGGTGTCCAGCAGCTCGGCCAGTGGCACGTCACCGAAGCGGGACAGCAGCAGCTTCGCGTCGCGGTTCAGGCCGCGCAGCACGGCCAGCGTGTCCTGCAGCACTTCGTCATCCACCTGGTCGACCTTGCTGACCACGATCACGTCGGCGAACTCGACCTGCTCGCACAGCAGGTCGACCACGCCGCGATCATCATCCGGCCCAGCCTGCTGGCCGCGCTCGGCCAGGCGCAGCGTCGAGCCGAAGTCGGCGAGAAACGCGCTGCCATCCACCACCGTCACCATCGTGTCCAGACGCGCGATGTCACTCAGGCTGAAGCCCTGCTCGTCGCGCACCGCGAACGTGGCCGCCACCGGCATCGGCTCACCGATGCCGGTCGACTCGATCAACAGGTAGTCATAGCGACCGGCGTCGGCCAGGCGCCGCACTTCCTGCAGCAGGTCATCGCGTAGCGTGCAGCAGATGCAGCCATTGCTGAATTCCACCAGCGTCTCTTCGGTGCGGCGCAGCTCGGCGCCGCCGTCGCGCACCAGTTGCGCGTCGATGTTGACCTCACTCATGTCGTTGACGATGACCGCCACACGCAGGCCGGCGCGGTTGCGCAGGATCTGGTTGAGCAGGGTGGTCTTGCCGGCCCCGAGGAAGCCGGACAGCACGGTGACCGGAAGGCGACGGTCGGCGCGGGAAACAGTGTTCATGTCGGAGCGGGTTGGCTGCGGAGTGTAAATGTTACTGTATAACAATATCTGCGCAAGGAACGTCCCCCGATGAAGTCGCCGTCTGCCGCCCTGCTCGATGCCGGCGCGGTCGCCCTGTCCAGCCTGTGCCTGCTGCACTGCCTGGCGCTGCCCCTGCTTGCAGCCGCGCTGCCGCTGTTCGGCAGCTGGGCCGAAGCCGAATGGGTCCACCTGCTGTTCGTGGCCATCGCCTTGCCGCTGACCGGGTATGCACTATGGCGGGCGGAGCGCCGCCATCCGTTGCCGGTGCTGGCCTGGGCCACCGCCGGCGCCGGGCTCGGCCTGCTGCTGGCCGGCGCGCTGGCGTTGCCCTCGCACGACTGGGAAACACCGATGACCGTCACCGGCAGCCTGCTGCTGGCCGCCACGCATATCTGGAACGCGCGGCACCGGCACGGGTAGTGCCGGCCGCTGGCCGGCAACCCCATGAACGCCGCACGCAACCTGCAGGTGCCGGCCAGCGGCCGGCACTACCGCTACAGCTTCAGCATCATCCGCAGCAGGTACATCAGCAGCGGCAGCGCACTCAGCACTGCACCGCCGATGCCGATCCACGGCCAGCGCTCACCGCGCACGCGCGAGGCCACGGCCAGGCCGCCGCCCACCAGCGCCGCACCCAGCACGCCCACGCCCAACCCTGCGGCCATGCCATTGCCACCCGCAGCGACCGCTGCCTGTGCCGCCACGGTGCCTGCCCCCCACCCCACTGCAATACCCAGCCAACTGGCCACGCCGCACCACGGTGCCTTGCCCTGCGCCATCCGAAAACCCCTGTGTTCTTGCCGAATTTCTGTACGGACCGCGCCCGCATGCTGCCTACACTAGCCGCACCTGCCCTGTAGGGACATCCCATGCGCACGCTCCGCCTGCTGCTGCCCGGTGCCCTCCTGCTGCTCACTGCCTGCGGCGACGATGCAAGGCTTCCCTTCTCCGCCGACCCATTGCAGGGCTGCTTCGCCACCGGCGCGCGCAAACCCGCCGACTTCCGCATCGACAAGGAAGGTGGCCAGTACTTCGTTTCCTTCAGCCGTGGCGAGCAGTGGCAGCGCGAACCCAATGCCCTGCACAAGGCCACGTCCAGCGAGATCAGCCGCTACTTCCGCGACGACGCCGACCAGATCGACAGTGCGCTTATCCGCATGGCCGGCGGCTTCGGCATCTTCCACTTCAACAAGGGCGCGACGCTGAAGGGCAAGGCCAGCGACAGCGACTACATGGCGCTGATGCTGATCGGGGCCGGGCCGGTGTATGCGGTGAAGTGCGATTAGCGACACAGACTTTTGAGAAATGTTTGAAATCCAAAGAACTGCGTAATGCAACCAAAAGCACCATTGGGCAAGTAGCGAAGATGGAGCCTCACCCAGATTTTGAGAGGCCCAAGTGAAATTGCAGCTAGCCATCATCATGTTCATCGCCTCTGCATCCGTGCAGGCAGGAGACGGGAATCCAGCTGTCGGACAAACCGCAGACGAAGCAAAGATCCCGGAAAAAATCGTTCGCAGCGCAGAATGGCCCGACTTCATTGGGGGGACGATCAGTGTGGAGCAGTCCCTCACCCGCAACTCGAAGGGACAATATGTATATCGCTACGACGATCAAACGGAAGCGACGAAGCAGTATCACGAGGCTTCCTGCGCAGATCTTGGAATGAACCCTGCCAAGGGCGAGTCCATCACAGTGGGGCCAGGAAGCGCTGCATGGCATTGCTCAAGCATCGATTCGAACAGTGCTAGCGACGCAAAGAGTACTGACTATGTAATCGCCTATGCACCAAATGGACAGGTATCAGCTGGCCAGAACTTCGCTTCCTACGGAACCGTAAGATTCAACAGCTCAGTCAGTGGGAACATCCAGGGTAGCGCGCAAATAGACAACGGAAGGTGCCGGACCTTCTATAGCGAGTATTACCCGCCAAACACGGTGGGAAATCACACTGCACGAGTCCTCTGCTTTGCTCATTCCCCGCAGACGATGAATACGCTGATGGAAGGTTGTGTACCGCGCGCCTGCGCCAGTGATCGTGGTTCCATCAGAGCCAACTGATACCAAAACCTTTTGACCTAGCAGTGAGGGTGACCAAGCCACCCTCACTGCTTAGGTACATGACCCGATTCCCAATGATCGCTACCATCGCTCAATCCCTGATTTTCGTATCAGGCTCGTGCATCCCAGGCCAACTGAGCGCGGACTACAGCCTCCAAGGGACACCAGTGGTCATCCGCAGCACATTGGCCCCTGACAGTTCTGGGAACATGATATGCATCCAGCAACTTTTGATCAGAAATGAAGAGGGAGTACTGACCTATCATTACGATCTTCAACCGTCAGCGTCACGCGACTTCCACAGAGAATTCTGTGCCGCTATGGGCATGACGCCCTCAGTGGGAACTGCATCTCTACCAACTCCCTCCACCGGTTGGGTCTGCACTACGGAATCTCAGTATCCTGGCAAAGGTCCTGCGGTACCATGCCCTCCCCCGAACCGCCCCGGTACCCGCCGTGCCCCATTACACCGGCCCCCTGCTGACCCGCGACAGCGCCGATACCCTGCGCCGTGCCCATGACAAGGGCGCCGCCGACTGGCAGGGATCGCTTGACCTCGGCCGTAGCCAGGACAGCGTGGCGCTGGATGCGGACGGCTTCCACTTCCGGGGCCAACCCTACCCTTGGCCGGGCAAGCTGAAGGACCGCACGCTGTACTACTGGGATGGCGAGGAATTCGCGCCGATCTCGCGCTACAGCGGCTCGCTGATCAAGCTGGTGCCCACCGAATGGGGCGCACCGACCTTCGAGATCGACGGCATCAAGATGCTGCCGACCTCGAAGCTGTCGCCGTTCGAGGATGCACGCCGCAAGGTGGAGCTGGTCGCCCCGGCCGGCAAGGTCATCCTCGATACCTGCGGTGGCCTGGGCTACTTCGCCGCCTGCGCGCTGGAGGCCGGTGTCGGCCAGATCCGTTCATTCGAGAAGAACGCCGATGTGATGTGGCTGCGCACGCTCAACCCGTGGTCGCCGGATCCAGACTCGGCTGCCGCCGGTGGTCGCCTGCAGTTCAGCCACGGTGACGTTTCGCAGCAGATCGAACGGGTGGCCAGCAACAGTGTCGACGCAATCCTGCACGACCCACCGCGCTTCGGCATCGCCGGCGAGCTGTACTCGCAGGTGTTCTACGACCACCTCGCCCGCGTCATCCGCAAGGGCGGTCGCCTGTTCCATTACACCGGCGCGCCGAACAAGCTGACCAGCGGCCGCGACGTGCCGCGTGAAGTGGCCAAACGTCTGGAAAAGGCTGGTTTCAAGGCGGAACTGGCGCTCGACGGCGTGCTGGCCGTCAAGCGCTGAGCCTCACTCCGAATCAACCTTGGCCAGCTTCATCACCCACGCCGGCACCCCCGGTTCGCTGGCGTAGAAGTCCTTCGGCTTGTTCTCCGCCATCGCCCAGCGATGCAGCCAGCTCGGGCCATAGCGGCCGTTGTAGCCTTCCGCACCCCGCGCATACGCCGGGTCACGCATCGCTTCGTCCAGTGAAATGAAGCGATAGCCGCGGCGCTTCGTGGCCGCCACCAGTTCGGCAAGGGTGGCCGCATTGAGCTCGTTGGCGTGCATCAGCCACACCTGCGGCAGCGCGTACCCCAGCAGCGCCTGCGACTGCTTCTCGTAGTAATCCAGCTTGTTCAGCATGTACGGCACGTAGCCCTTGCGCAGCTGCGCCAGCGTCGCTTCGCGTGCAGGCGAATCCGCCTGCTCGTTCATCACGTTGGCATAGGCGAACGCCCACACCCATTCCCCGTTGTCCACCGTCACCGGTGCCACGCGATAGCCATGCTGCTTGAAGAACGCCTCCATCTGCACGCGCTCATCTGCGGTGCGCCCGGCGCGCAGGTAGGGGTGGCGCATCCACTGTGGCGCCTGCCCCTTCTCGGCCAGCAGCGGCCGCAGCACCGTTTCGCCGCGCAGGAAATCCTGCTGGAACGCCGCCACGCCCTTCGCATTCAAATCCATGTGCGAGTACGTGTGGTTGCCCAGCACATAACCCGCATCGCGCCAGTCGCGCAGCATCTGCACCTGCGCCGGCTGCACCTGTCCATTCACCTCAAGCTTGTTCTCATTGACGAAGCCCACCACCGGCACGCCGGCCTCGCGCAGCTGGGCCATCAACGCTTCGTGCCGCGCCTGCAGATCCGGCGGCACGATCTGGTCCAGCCGTGCCCATGGCAGATCATCGATGGTCACCGCGATACGACGGTCCACCTCGGCGGCGTGTACGGCCAGCGAACACAGCAACAACGGCAACGCACGCAGCAACAAGCGCATCGGGTCTTCCCTGGAGTGGCGAGGCGTCGACTGTAGCGCGATTGCCGCGCGCCGCCGAGCGTGCGCCCTGCATGTCTCGGATCCGGTCAGCCGCGGAGGCCCGTCAGGCCACTGCCGATCGTGCCACCCGGGCCCGCACGATCGCCCGCCACAGGGAGATGCCGCCCACCATCGTCGCCATCAGCAACGCCACCAGCACCAGCGCCAGGTCGTCCGGATTGCGCATCAGCGTTGCGTTCTCGCGCGCCAGGATGTGGAACACCACGGACTGCGCCTGCACCAGCGGGGTATCGCCCTCCGCCACCAGGTCCATCAGGCATGCCGTGGGTGACAAGCGCGCCACGCTGTTCCATGCGTTCTCGTACAGGTGCAGCGTCCACCCGGCCAAGCACAGTGCCCCGCCATGCAGCAGCAGCAGCGCCACGTTCGCCGTGCGCAGCCCATCGCGCAGCCACAGCGCGCGGCTCGCGCACACCGCCATCGCACCCAGCAGCGCCAGCACGATGCCCGCCAATGGAATCCAGCTCAATGGCTGCCAGTCGTCCAATGCACCGGCGCGCGCCATCACCTGTTCGGCCATCTGCAACCGCGCCTGCTCATCCGGGCCACCGCACGCCGCGGTGATCGGCTCCAGCAGCAGGTCGACGCGGCAATGGAAGAACCCGGAAGCCAGTGCAACGGACAGCAACGCGACCAGCTGCAGCATCAGCAGGATCGGCCCCTGCCCACAGATGCGGCGGATTCGGGAGGTGGCAGCGCTCATCGGTTCATCCATGACAGCAAAGAGCCATCCTAACCAAGCAGTTCGCACGTGTCGGCTGGCGGATGCGACACACACCACGCAGCGCCGTTACGATGGCACGGTTGTTTGAATGCGAATTTTCCTTGGTATTCCCGATGGTGATGCTGTACCTGATCGTACGAACGCTGCTGCCCCTGCTGGCATTCGTGCTCGCGTGGTGGCTGCTCGCGCGCCTGATCGACGCGCGCGCCGCCCGGCTGCCACGCGTCCCGTTGAACCTGCCGGCGCACAGCAGCAGCCCGCGCAGGAAGGATCGGCGCATCTACGCGCGCAAGCTGCGGCGCAAGCCGGGGCTGCGCACGGCGACCCGCGCCGCCGCCGCGCCGCGCAGATGGCGCCTCGCCGCAGCTGTCCTGTCGATAGGCGTGCTGGCCGCCACTGTGGTCGCCATCCCCGATGGTGCGCGCTTCCAGGTGATGGTGGGCAATGTCATTGGCTACCCGGGAACCATCATCGAGGTGCGGGTTCCCGCAGCAGCACAGCCTGTCGTGCTGCAGGCATGGCGCCCCGTACTGGCACACCTGGGAAGGCCCGTGGCGATGCGCTATCCGATTGCTCGCACCGGCGGCGAGCATGAAGCCCATGCGGTGGTGCCCACGCAGGTCCGTCAGCAGGGCGACCAGCTGCAGGTGGCCATCGCACTGCCGGTGGACAGCGACGTACTGCGTGCCGAACTGGCGCGACAGGCAGGATTGCCGGTCGAGGCGATCAACGTGCAGCGGCGCGACGTAGCGCCATGGCGGGAGTCGGGCTGGCGGCCACTGCCCGGCCCCTAGCGCCGAGACCATGCTCGGCTGCCCTTTGCCCCTTCCCTGAACGGCACGCGCTGCGCGCGCCAGCCGAGCATCGGCTCTGTGCTACGCCACGTCCCCACCCGGCCTGTGAATCACGACCCACGCGGCAGCTTCGCCGCCCACATGTTGTCCACCAGGTTCGGATACCGCCGCCCGTTCTCTTCGGCCCGCTGCCGCGCCGCGGCCTTCTGCGCATCCGACAGCGGTTGCGACGTCTGGCCCTTGGGGTTGGGCTTCTTCCACGGGGGTGTCTTTGGCTCGCGCATCGCGGCAGCTTACCGCTTCAGGAAGTTCAGCAGCGCCAGATTGAAGCGGTCGGCGTGGCTGGTGTTGCAGCCGTGCGGTGCACCTTCCAGGATCACCACTTCGCTGCCCTTGATGGCCTTGTGGGTACGCTGCCCAGAGCCCTCGAACGGCACGATGGCGTCACTGTCGCCGTGCAGGATCAAGGTCGGCACCGTGATCTTCTTCAGGTCATCCCGGAAATCGGTCGTGGCGAACGCCTTCATGCAGCCCAGCGCCGCCGCCTGGTCGGATTGATGGCACAGCGCGATCGCCGCCTGGCGCGTCTCCTCGGTGACCATCAACTGGCCGTTGGCGCTGAAGAAGTCGCGGGTGAAGCCGTCGAAGAACGCCTCGCGGTCCTTCTCCAATCCGCTGCGCATTTCATCGGCCTTGTCCTGGGTCAGCGGCCCCTCCGGGTTGTCGTCACTGCGCAGCAGGAACGGCGGCACCGCCGCAGCGAACACCACACTGTGCAGGCGATCCTGACCGTGGTTGGCCACGTAGCGCGCCACCTCGCCACCGCCCATCGAGAAACCGACCAGGGTGACATCGCGCAGGTCATGCTCCTCGATCAGCCCCGCCAGGTCCGCCGCCAGCGTGTCGTAGTCATAACCTTCGGCCGGCTTGTCAGAGCGGCCAAAGCCACGCCGGTCGTAGCTGATCACCCGATACTGGGCGTCGCGCAGGATCGCCACCTGCGTCTTCCAGGCATCGGCGGACAGCGGCCAGCCGTGGATCAGGATGACCGGGCGGCCATCGCCACCCGTGTCTTCAACGTGCAGGCGGATGCGGGAAGCAGACATGGGCGCTCCTGTGGAAGGGAAGGAGTGCAGGCTAGTGGCCGTCACCTGTGGCGGCTGTGAGGGAATCCCGGTCGCTCATGACATCCCCTGCACAGGCAACGGCCTCAAGGCTGGAACCGGGCCGCCAATATGGGCATTCATTCCGTGGCAGGGCCGTTTCGTCGGAAGCCGGCTGCAGTGGCCCAAACGCCATGCGAGCCTGCGTGAACCCTCCCTGGAGCCTCACCATGCTGCTGCTCACCCTGCCCTTGCTGGCCGCCGGCCTCGTTGCCACGCCAGCGCCCGCCGACACCCTGCGCGTGCAGATCCGCCACGCCGATATCCAGCTCTTCGCTGCGGCCTTCGAGGCCTGCGATGCCGACAAGGCCGCCGCGATGACGACCGACGACATGGAGTTCTTCCATGACAAGGATGGCAAGTCGGCCAGCAGCCGCGAGGACTTCCGCCACAGCGTGGCCAACCTGTGCAGCAGCGCGCGCGAGGGTGGCTGGCAGCTGCGCCGCGAGCTCGTGGAATCTTCGCTGCAGGTGTTTCCGCTGCACGATGAGCGGGCGCTCGAAATCGGCGACCACCGCTTTTACGAGCGCGGCAAGGACGGCGTGGAACACTGGACCGGCCAGGCCCGCTTCATCCAGGTCTGGCGCCGCGTGGACGGGCACTGGCTGGCCGAACGGGTGATCAGCTATGACCATCGGCCGGCGGGCTGACCTTTCCGGCGCCCTTCACCGGCCGGATCTATACTGGCGGGGTTCACCCCGACCCACCGCTACCGTTCGATCGCCATGGCAGAGATCACCCCCACCCACCCCGACTACGGCCTCAACCAGCAGATCCGTCAGGGCGTGGCCGCACTGGACGCGCAGCATGGCCGTGCGTTCGACCAGACCAGCGAACGCCTGACCGCCAGCCTGACCGTACTCGCCCGCGAACAGGGCCTGCAGCAGGTCGACCACGTGCTGGTCAGCAACGCCACGGCCCAGCACCCGGCCGGACACAACATCTTCGTGGTGCAGGGCGACCCGGCCAACCCGGCGCACCTGCGCGCGATGATGCCGACCGCGGTGGCGGCGCAGACGCCGGTGGAGCAGTCGATGCAGAAGTTGGGGTTGGATGTGCAGCAGCAGGTTGAGGCGCAGGCGCAGGAAATGCAGAACCCCGCGCCGCGGCTGGGGTAAACGCTGCGACATGAAATAGGGGCAGCGCGTTGCGCCCTGCCCCTGCGTTTACAGCCTGTGCACCGCTGTTACAGCTGGATGCGCGCCACGCTCTCGTCAGCGCCCTTGTCATCCTTCTCGCCGTTCTTGATGCTCACGAACAGCACGTTGTTCTTCGCATCCAGCGCCAGGCTGTTCGGGTGGGTCGGCACCGTGTAGGTCGCCACCTTCTGGTAGCTGTCACTGTTGTAGGCCGTCACCGTGCCCGCCTCGCGGTTGGTCACGTACAGGCGCTTGCGCGGTGCATCCAGCAGGATACCCAGCGGGCCGGCATCGGTCGGGATGCTGGCCAGTTCCTTGCCGGTTCTGCGGTCGAGCACCAGCACGCGCTGGCCCGGATGCTTGCTGACCAGGCCGCTGCTCTTGGCCTGGTAACCACGCAGGAATTCCGAGCCCTGGTCGGTCACGAACAGGCGCTTGCCGGCCGGATCCAGCGCGATGTTCATCGGCTGCTCGGCGGCGATCCTGTGCTGCGCCACCACCTTGTTCGAATCGGTACCCACCACCACCAGGTCGGCCAGCAGGTTGCTGGTGTAGACGCGCTTGTTGGCCGCGTCCAGTGCCAGGCCCGGCGCCTTGGCATTGCCCAGGCCGTCGATGGTGTTGATCACCTTCAGCGTGTTCGTATCGATCACGAACAGCACGCTGCTCACGTCCGGCTGGCTGCTGTGGCCGGTCACGTACAGGCGGTTGGCCGCGCTGTCGACCACCAGCTCGCGCAGATCGTGGGTGTAGGCGGCCTTGCCGTCCTTGCCGGCTTTCTTCTCCATCAGCTGGATGGTACCCACGGCCTTGTTCTGCGCGGTATCGACCACGGTCACCGACAGGTCCACGGTGTTGCCCACGTACAGGCGGTTGTGGGCGTCATCCAGGACCACACCAAAGGCCTTGCGCTCCAGCGGAATGCGGGTTTCCACGGCCAGCGTGGCCGGGTTCAGGCGCAGCACCTGGGCCGGGCCGGCGTCATCGCCGAAACCGCCAGAGGAGGCCACGAACACGGCGTTCTGCTTCGGGCTGTAGGCCAGCTCGTACAGGCCCTTGGCCACGGCCTGGCGCTGCACGGCGGTGGTGGCACTGGCGGCGGGCGCGTTGTCGGCGAACGCGGAGGGCACGCCGAGGCTGAGCGAAACGGCAACGGCCAGGGCGGCCGAGCGGAAGAGAGGAGTACGGAACATGCGAGCGTCCTTGAATGGGCACGGGAAGGTGTCCTGGCTCGCTGGGCCGTACTGCGACGGCCCGCCCCGCATCTGTCTGCGCGGGGTGGGCTGGCTGGGGTTGCGGGGGGAATGGTAGCAGGTGGGGGGCGTGGCGTGCGCCGGCGCGGGCATGGCCAACGCTCGACCTCGATGCTGCGCCCGCCGCTATGCGATCCGTGGGCCGTGGCTCTGCTGAAGCTGCTGCTCCTCCTGCAGGCGCTGCGCGTCTCCCTGCCGCTGATTCTGCTGCAACTGCGCGACCCGATCGAACGAGGCCTCCACCGGTGCCTGCGCAGCCACCTCCGCCGGCATGCTGGCGCGCTGGTGTGCCGGGTCACTGCGGTCCCCCTGCACGATGAACAGCTGCGGTGCGGTATCACCGCGCTGCTCGCCCAGAACCACCTCGTCCACGCGCGAGAACTGCTGCTCCTTCGACAGCGCGAGCAGGCTGGCGCTGACATTGCCGTTGCGCGCCCCGAAAGCGCCGAGGTCGGCCACCTGCTGGTGGATCTGGTTGAGGCGGGCATGATCGTCGTGCGCCGGGTCTGCGGGCGTGCCGCTTGCCGCGAGCACGCTGTTGCCGCGCCACTGCTCGCCGTTCTCGGTGAACATCCACTCGCGGAAGGTCTGCTTCGGCATCGGGTTCCACTGCACCCTGTCCAGTTCGCTGCCCTTCACCTGCTGCGGAATGGCGTTGACCGCGCGGATGTTGTCCAGGACCCTGGTAGCGCCCTCGTAGTTGGTGATCTCCCCGGCCAGCCCGACCGGGCGCAGCCCAGCGTGGTTCAGGGCACCCCAAGCGAAATCGGTGCAGGCGTTGGAGAAGAAGTCGTACTCCATGTCGAAGCCGTGCTTCTTCGGGTCTGCCGAGAACTCGAGGATGCGGTCGTACTGCGCCTTGCTGATCTCGATCGTGCGCTCGAAGCGGGGTTTGTCGTAGACCAACACATCCATGTCATCGACTTTGCCCCTGTTCGGCTCGTCCTTGGTGCCTGCGTGGGTGAAACCCACGCTCTCCGGCAAGGGTTCACCCGAACGGCGCAGCGACAGGAACATGTGCCCCGCGAACGATGGCTCCAGCAGAAACCTGTTTCCCTCAGCATCACGGCCGTAGCGCGGCGTGCCGGGGGCCGCCAGATGAATGGTTACGCTGTAGCGTTCGGCATCGTCCTTGTGCATGTCTACTTTCCTAGTGATTGGTAGCCAACGATCAGTTCTGCTTTCAGGCCTTCCAGCCGGGGCCGATCCTCCACAAGGTCGACCCGCAGAACGTAGCGCCCGGGTGCAATGCCTCCGACCTGCGCCAACTGCAACGTGCGATAGAGCACATCTTCAGAGTACAACCCGGCCTCGGCCAAGCTGTTGATGTCCACGCTCCCCGTCGTCAGGTCTGTTACCACGCCATCCTCCCCGATTTTCTGAGAATCGCGTCCATCGCGAGTACGCTGCCAGAGCTGCACAGGACCAGGTGCACTGCCATCGATCCGCTCCAGGCGCAGCCGCGTTGGCAGCCGTCCCAGCGTGATCTTCTCCGAAGCATCCAGCAGCCGTCGCGCATCGGTATCCTGCAGCCGCAACCCGATGTTCAGGATCGGAATGGCCGGCTTCTGGGGCGCCGGCAAATCAAACGTGACCTCGGCAATCCGACCGGCCTTCTGCAACTGCACGGCCCGCGTGAGCGGCACAACCGTGCGGGCCTCGGCCTGTGCGCGCGTCAGCAGGGACGGCGCAACCTCAGGCGCTGGTGACGCACGGCATGCCGCCAGCGCGCCCAGCACCGCCAGTACCACCAGCCTCCGCCGAACTGGACGCGTCATTGCTCCTTCAACCGCAGCGAATCGGCCACATCGGTCTTGGCCGCCACCTCGGTGGCGATGCTGGCGCGGCGGTGCCCTGGGTCGTTGCGGTCGCCCTGCACGATGAAGATGCTCTCGGCGGCATGGCTGTTCTGGGTCGGCCTGCTGAGCAGCACGTGGTCCACGCGCGAGAGGTTGTTCTGCTTGGCCAGCACCAGCAGGCTGGCGCTGATGCGTTGGCTGGCGGCATCGAACGGGCGCCCATGCGCAGCATCCAGCTCGGCCACTTTCTGGATCAGCTGCGAGAACAGGCGATGGTCGGGATGCGAAGGGTCCAGCAGCGTGCCGGCCACTTCAATCGGCGTCGGCGGCGGCTCATCGCTGGCGCGGTCGCCCTGGCGATGATGCTCGGCCTCGCGCTCGGGCATCGCGTGGTGGGTTTCGGCATTCAGGTCGCTGCCCGGGAACGGCGCGGCAATGCACTGGATCTCCGGCAGGTTGAACAGCACCGCGAACTCGCCCAGGTTGCTGCCGCCATCCAGCGTCGCCGGCAGTGGATGCAGGCCAGCGTAGTGCAGCGCCGCCCAGACGAAATCGCTGCAGCGGTTGATGGTGGCCGGGCGGTCCACATCGAATTCGAACTCGGCCGGTTCCTCGGCGAAATCACGCAGGCAGCCGTAGTGCTCCTCGGTGATTTCCAGGGTGCGGCTGTAGTAAGGGTCCAGATGCTCGTCAGCATCGTCGTGGCGCACCTGTGCGTACTGCACGCCGGTGCGGGTTTCACCCGGCGCGTGGCGCGGTGGCGCGAAGCCGTAGCTGTGGGCCTCGTCGCCCGCAGCGACCTGCAGGTACATGTGGCCGCGCGGCGAGATGCCCCCACTTTTCAGCGGGGTGCCGGGCGCGGCCAGATAAAGGGTTGCGGTGTAGCGTGTTGCCTGCTCCATGCCTGTTCAGCCTTGATGGGTACTGCGGTCCTGGGCGGATGATGGCATAGGTGGGATGGGGGGCAGGTGCAAGAAGAGAGGACGCCGATCGCGACTTGCTGAATATGTGAGCCAGCGTGCAGTACTGGACCCGGGCGTGAGCAAGGTCCCGGCAACGACTGGAGCTTGCCATTCCACCGTTCTATAGTCGTTCCGGTCATGCAAGGGAATCGCCCATGAGCAGAGCGCCGGCTTGCCGGCTTGCCTCCTTCGCCCTGGTGGCGGTGCTGAGCACCACCGCCTGCGCGAAAGCCCCATCTACGGAAACGGGCCCGAACGACCCCCCCATGTCCGAAGCCGCAACCAGCCCCCGTACGGTGGGTGGACATACCTATACAACGGAGCCCGTAGAGGCACGAGTGGGCCCGCGCCGCTTCATGTTCCCGGCCAACCTCTACTACAACCAGACGGGCCCCCTGGCCGATGGGGGCGTCATGCTCACGGTGTTCTGGCCGGATTTCGATGCAGCGCCTCCCGGTGATCGCCCGGTGCGCAGCTCGCAGGACAGCCGGCGGCAGGTACTGGTCGAGCTTAGATACATCGATCGCGTTCCCATCCAGAACTATCTGGCACGTCGGTCCAGCAGTGAGGCCACCAGCGCACCGGGATCACTGGAGCGAAGGGACCCGGTAGAGAACCTCGCGCTGCGCGTTGCACAACCCGAACGCTGGGGTCTGACGCCGTATGCGATTGACCCATCGTTGATGGCAGCCTATGCAAAGGACTCGGAGGCTGCGCTGGGCAGGCCTTACGTGCACAACCCGGGGATGGAGCCAGACTGGTATGTGGCCCGCTCGGCGGAGGGCCAACTGACAACGTTCATCAGCTGCAACCCGGCAGACCGCATTCCTGACGGACTTGTAGTTCAGGGAAAGACACTTGAACGCGTCGGAGAAGGCCAGATCGCAATGTGCCGCCATTCCATCGTGGATGTGGGCGACAGCATCGCCATCGAGATGAACTATGCACGCGTCATGCTGAGCGACTGGCAGCGCCTGGAAACCAGCGTTCGTGATCTTCTGGAACGATATCGCGTTCAGCCGTGAACGATGGAGGTCCGGGCGCTCTTCATTCGGGTCGTACAGTGGCTTCAACCCGGACAGGGACCCACCGAGGGTCATCACAGCCAAAGACGCTTCTGCGCAGCTCTCCTCCATCATGAGCCTGCGTCTACGCAGTCCAGTTCGGAGAGGGGGACCGATGAATACGATCCCCGTCTATCGGCAGAATGGCGAGCTGACTTACCCGTGACACTCAGCGTACCGGCGGTGGCGAGGCTGCCTTATTTAGGCCTGCGCAAGTAAGCAACCAGCAGTTCCGGCTGGAACGGCTCAAGCTGTGGCAGAGGGGAGTGCAGTTGCACTTCAACCCGGTATCGGCCCGGCGATGGATTGCGTGCCCATGCGAAGGCCAGCTGTGCATAGTTATCATCGGGTCGTTCCAGCCCAGCATTCTGCAGCGCCAGCACGTCAACATCGTCCAGCCACGCATTTGTCACTCGACCATCGGCGGGGATGGGAATTGTTCTGGCAGGTTCCCCAATGACCCATTCCAGCCGGTGCAAGGGCACGTCCTTCCATCCACTCGATTCCAGGCGCTGCATGGAAACCTTCGCCTGGAACCCGGACGCCCGAACATCGGCCAGTGCCCCAAAAGCCGCGGTGTTATCCGTGCGGTCAACGCGAATGCCGATCATGAGCGTTGGAGAGGAATTTTTGCTGGGAGCAGCCACATCGAACTCGACCGTCAATGGTGCATCCATTGACGAGGTGGGCATGGCTCGCACAAGCGGCACCAGATCCGGACGATGGGCCTCTGCTATCGAGCCTTCGTCGCGAGCCGCATCGGGCCGGCACGCGGTAGCCAGAAGAACGAGTAGTGCTGCGAGCATGCATATCCGGCGCATTCCATGTGGCGTCATCTTCAGTCCTCCGTCCAGGTCGCCAGTGCAGTGCATGCCCTACTCATCCCCCGCTCGCCGCACGAATCTGTATGTCGTGCTGCACCCGCTGGTCTTCCAGCTGCTGGTCCATTTGATTGGCAAGCGCACGCTGGTGCGCTTCACGGCTGACTGCATCGAACTGCTGCAGTGATTCCTCCACCGATGTCTGCGCCGCCAGCTCGGTCGGCATCGCAGCACGCTGATGCGCCGGATTGCTTGGCTCGCCCTGCACCACGAACAGCGTGTGCCCGGCCGGGTGTTCGCGCGTAGCGTTGCTCACCAGCACATGGTCCACCCGTTCCAGGTCGTTGTCCTTGGCCAGTACGAGAAGGCTGGCAGTCATCCGCTCGCTGACTTCATCGAAGCTGCGACCGTGCTTGGCGTCCAACGCTTCCACGCCCTCGCGGATCTGCTGATACAGCGCATGATCGGGATGGCCGGGCTGCGTGGGGTCCTGCAGCGTCCGGTTCGGGCCCGATGCCTCATCCGGTGCGGGTTCGGCTGGCTCAGGGCTTGGTGCAATCGTGGGCGCGGCAGGAACAGTGACAGCCGCAGTGACGGGCTGGAGGTCATCCGATGGAGTCGGTTCGGGCTCTGGCACGTGTTGTGCCGTTTCCTGCTCCAAAGGCCATGGATCGCGCGCAGACTCAGCAGGCAGCGGCTCCTTGAACGGCACCGGCTCGACCTCCTGCACTGCCATGTCCTGCTTTGGAGTGGGAGCAACCGCAGGCACCGGGGCGATCCGCTCCGGCTCCGATGCCTGCTCTGTGCGCTGCGTGGGCATCATCTGCGTTGCCGCATCCAGAGGCGCGGCGACATGTGGCGTCGCGCGCTCAGGTGCGGCCGGTTGTGCCTGCATCGGCCCAGCGGGCTCCGGCGTCTGTGAGGCGATACGGTTTTCGGTAGGCGCCTCGCTGTTTGGATGGGGCTGAGGTTGCGGCTCCGCCTCGCGCCGCGGCGGATCGCGCTGCTCGGCGTACCGCTGAGGCGCGGGCTTGTCCTGAGGGGCAGGCGTAGGCTGTGGCGTGACCGCTATCGCTGGCGGCGCTGCCGCAACTGCCGCAGAAACGACGGGCTGCGCAGTGGCCGGCTCCTCATCCCGGACTTCCGCATTTCCCCCCTGCTCAGATGGCTTGTCACCATGTGCCACCTGCGCGGCTGCTCGTGCAGCCTGTTCTGCATCCACCTGCGCAGCACCCAGCCGATTTGCCTCCTGCATTGCCTGCCGGTATGCCTCCTGCTCACCCGCCGACAGCGCAGCAATGCGCAGCTCGGGCGAGTCCGGCACCGGCGCCTGCTCATTGGCACGCGCCCGCACCTCATTCCATGCGGCCTGCAGCTCCTGCGTGCTGGTGGTCGCGACGGCGCGCGCCACGCCATCCTGACCCACTTGGTAATGGGTGATGGGCCGGGACGCGCCCGCGTTGCCCTCGGCTACAGGCCCCAGTTCCTGCAGCGTGGGACCCGTAATGCCGTGCTGCTCGCGCGTGCGTGCCGTGGCCAGGGCAATGGCCTGCTCCCACGCCGGGGTTAGTGCGACGCCCGCAGCGTAGTAGCTGTGGCGCAGCTCGTTCTGGTTCACCTCCGCCGCAGACGGCAGCGGCCGCGATTCCAATGCGGCAATGGTCTGGTTGAACTGATCGAGCGACGGCTGCTGGATGGTGCGGGTCAGCTCCAGCTCCAGCGCCATGTTCCCCTGCGCGATCTGGCCAGCATGGCTCCATTGTCCTGCTTCATCGCGCTGGTAGAGCTGGTTGTCCGAGCCCTGGATGGCGTCGGGCCTGGCACGGGCCTGCTCCACCGCCTCCGGCACCAGCGGCACGAAGTCACTTGCGCGTGTAGCAGCACGGGTCTCCAGGTAGCTGGCGGCAATCGCGGCCTTGCCGTTGGCGATGTTGTTCTCGATGCGCTGCACCGCCTCGCGATTCAACTCGTTGGCGCGTTCGGGGCTGGCGGTCTGCGTCTCATACACACCCCGGTCGTTGGCACCGGACACACCGATCTTGACCTGCCGCGTCCACTGTTCGGTCTGCGCATCACGGTGCCAGTTGGGATTGTCCAGACGGCCCTCGCCGTCCTTCGCCGGGATGCTGAAAGGATCCTGCGGCGGCGGCGCCTTGCCCAGCGCCAGCTCTACCGCTTTTACATGGGCGTATGCGCCCAGCTCGCGGGCCTTCTCGTAACTGGCACCCACACTGCGCTCAGTCGGATTGCCCAGGCCATCGCCCGCGCTGTCCATGACCGCCTGGCGCTGCCAGTTGCGGCCATCGAACTGCCATGTGACATCGGCCTTGTCGGTCTGCCGGTAGACGGCGCGGTTGTCGAGCAGATCGGCGCCCTTGTCGAATGCCTTGCTCATCAGCAGCGCATCGCCCGCGACGATAGCCGCAGGGACGAAGCTGGACGTGCCGATCACCGACGCGGTAGCCATACCACCGACCCAGCCACCGCCGTTGCGCGCCAGAGCGTGGGTGAGCTCAGACTGGGCGGCGGTGCCGTTGCCTTCTTCCAGCAGCTGTGAGGTGCGGCGGGCGGTGATGACGGCGTCGGCGCCGGAGGCGAGCAGGCCGCCGGAGCGGATCAGTTGGCTGGTGGAGGCTTCGCCGAGGAGGAGGTCCAGGGTAACTCCGCCGCGTTGCCCGACCGGAGCACGAAGGCGTGACGCGGCCTCTTCACCAAGAACAGACTCAACTACAAGAACGCCGCCCGGAGACATCTGGAGACGCCCGGCTTGATGGGCATCAGCGATAGCATTCGACAATCCGTTACGCTGCAGCTCGATGTTGCCGCCACGTATCAGCGGCTGTCCGGATCCTTGAAAGTGCTGGAGCGTGTATACAACGCGGCTCTCGTTGGGTGTGACGGCGCTCCATTGCCTGGAAAGAACGGAAGACTGCTGGTGGTGCTCCAGCTGTCCAGAGTACTGCTGGGCGTACTCCTCGGGCCTCCTGTAGAACTCCCTCGTCTGGGCACGTGCCTGATCTGTGCTTTGTCCTAAAGCAGTGTTCGTCCGCAGGTCTCCGTTGACCAAGCCGACCTGTGAAATGTCGCTCAACCGATGAACTTTGGCAGCGATGCGATCCATTGCCTCCAGGTCGCCAGCCAGCGCTGCTTGGCCATCCCGGCTTCTCTCGAGGCGGGCGAGATTGGCCTCCAATCCGATTCGATACTCACGAATCGGTCCGCCGTTGTGAGGTGACACCCCCAAGGCCTGCGCGAGCGCCTTGTCGTGGGGCATATTGATCAGGTTCTGATCGGCATCGATGTTGAAGCGACCCGCATCAGCCAGAGCCTTGAGCAAGCGACTATTGCCAAGCGTCTGTTGCTCGATGGCGTGATGTTGCTGAAAAATGGGAACGACTCGAGGCATCTGGAGGCTCCTTCCGTGCAGCCGCACTTAATCAGATATCTGATGCATCAATAAAAGATATTCCACTCAACTCCGGATCATCCGACACTCCAGCAGCATGCACAGCATCCACAAACCTACGATCAGCGATCACGAACGTGCTGAACGGTGTGAGGAAGACATGCGCTCCTGCCAGTGCATCGTTCTTGAAGGCCAAGCTGGCCCCGCCTGCAATCGAGTAGAACTTGCCATTGACGAAGTCATCGTCAATCTCGATATCCAGCCGTGAACGATCCTCGTCCACTGCGTCCAGCTCTCTCACTACGTCACACAGAAAGTGGCGTGGCCCCTGCGCGCCATCTGCAAAGCGAACATCACATTCGGCGAATGCGAAGGCGCCTGGATCCAGCGCGTTCATTACGCGCTGGAGTCGCTCCGAGACCAGCCAGTACCCACTGAAGCCACCCTCCAGATCCCGCGGCGCAGGCCCCTGAGAAGCATCGAACACAATTCGGGGCTTCTCCCGGAGCTCTGGAAATCCACCGTTCTCTGGCCTGAGGATTATCCGTGGTGGCGACAGCAGCGCCTGAACGTTCTCGAAGGTCGCTCCTCTGAAAGGACGATTGCTTTCCAAGTCCGGCGCAAACAGAAAGAATCTTCCCGATTCAGGTCCATTGATTGCCATAGGTTCCATCGTCGTTTTCCTTTGGGCTTCTTGCAATGCGATCTGTGAGAGAGCTTACATCGATCACACTTGGACCTGACAGTAAGGCAGTGTGAAAATCGCTCATACTCTGAATACGTCCTTGAACCTCAGACCGCGCGTTTCTCTGTCACTTCCGATTCCCACATCCCTCATGGCATCCCGGAACATGCGATCGCAGTACACAAGATCGCCGGAGTACGGGCTCCTGAAGACATGACTGTCCCCAATTACGCCCCTCTTGAATGCCAAGCTTGCTCCGCCACGAAGGTCGTAGAACTTTCCGCCCGGATAGCCCTCATCGACGATGACCCGGAACTTCGATGCTTCCTCATCGACGGCATCCAGCTCGCGAGCAACCTCGCACAGGTAGTACGTTGGGCCCTCTGTGCCGTCCGGAAGCACGTAATCACACTCCACGAACTCAAAGGCAACGGGATCTATATCGGTGAAGGCCATCTTGAGGCGCTCTGATACCAACCAGTAGCCACTCATTCCTCCCTCGAGATCCTGCGGTGGATCCCCCAGCTTTGGTTCGAGAACCAGGCGCGGTCTCTGCGCCAGAGGAGGGAAACCACCTTTTTCAGGGCGGATGATCAGCCTGGGTGGCGTCAGCAGTGCGCCCTCATTCTCGATCTCAACGCCGTGCCCTCTTCCCCTTCGGGTCGTGTCGGGCATCAGCAGATAGAATTCACCAGGCACAGGCTGATTACGTTTTGACGTGGGCATGTGCTTGTTTCTCTCCAAATTTAGGCATGTACCGTACTCCGCACACTTGCAGCATAGGTCGAGGTTGGCGCCGGTGGGGCCGACTCAGCAGTTCACCACATCTTCAAACCAGAGCCCGTTGGATCTCCTCGCTGTGACGATGCCGGCCGCTTCCACCGAATCCTTGAACGTTCGGCCGCAGAGAACCCCGCCATGGAACGGCAATCTGAACACGTGAGCCGGACCCAGCACTTCGCGTTTGAACGCCAGCCGGACATCACCGGTCAGGCGGTAGTATTCCCTGCCGTGTACTCATCGCTGATCACGATGTCGAGCTGGGAGGCTTCCTCATCCAAGGCATCCAGCGTACGGACCACGTCGCAACGGAAGGAGGTTGGCCCCTTTGAACCGTCTTCCAAGCGGTAGTCGGTATCAGCGAAAACGAACGCGTCAGGGTCTATCTCTTCCATGACCTGGCGCAATCGCTCGGAAACCCGCCAATAGCCGCTAAACCCGCCTTCCAGGTCCTGGAAAGGGACACCCTGCCGCTCCCGATAGACCAAGCGCGGGGTTTCACGCAGCGGAGGGAAGCCACCGGCTTCGGGTAAGAGGATCAGCCTGGCAGTCGCAAGCAACGCGCCCTCGTTATCAAAGACCACCCCGTGCCTCTTCCCTCTACGGGTAGCATCCGGTCGTAGCTTGAAGAACTCGTCCTTGCGCGGCTGATGGGGGGAAGTTGATCCCATGCTTTGTCATCTCACGCTGTGAATGTGAATCGAAGTCGCTCGTAAGCAGTTGAAGCGAATCCAGAAGGCACCCAAGGGTCCGATCCTCAGAGCTCTGACTCAGATGCTGGCCGCGTCGGTGAACCAGAGGCCTCGCGATGCACGCGGCCCACCGATTCCAGCGTTCCACACAGAGTCGCGGAGCTCTCTGTCGCAGAAGACGAGGTTTCCCGAGTAAGGCGTCCGGAATATTCTGGCTTGACCGATGACCTGCTTGCGGAACGCCAGACTGGCTCCGCCCCTAAGGTCGTAGAACTTCCCACCTCGATAGCCTGCGTCAGTGATGATCCGAAGTTTCGAGGCTTCTTCGTCCACCGCATCGAGCTCACGGGTTACATCACACAGGAAGTACCGCGGCCCCTTGGATCCATCGGCAAGGCGGTAGTCACACTCTACAAGCTCGAAGCCAGCCGGATCTACAGACACAAGAGCACCGCGTAATCGTTCGGAGACCATCCAATAGCCGCTCAGCCCCCCCTCCAGATCCTCCGGGAGGCTCCCCTTCTTTGCCGAGTAGACCAGCAGCGGCTTCTCCGCCATGGGGGGAAATCCCCCTTCTTCTGGTCGCAGGATCAGGCGCGGCGGGATGCGCAGCCGCTTCGCGTTCTCGAACACGACGCCGTGCCCCTTTCCCCCACGCGTGGTATCAGGCATCAGGAGGAAGAACTCGCCAGGAACAGGCTGGTTCGACTTCAATGCTTCCATGCTCTTTCGCCTTCTTTAGCTATAGCTATGATGCGCCGTAGCGAGTCTGCCCCGTTCTACCCCGACCTTGCGCCTGGTGCAATCAGATCACTGCGAGATTCCGAACCTGGTCAAGCATGCGTCCCACGTCTTGAGACGCGCTCCAGCCATCCTCCCTTTCCCCTCTGGAGGATGACATGACCAAGATCGACCCCACATGGCTGGAAGCGTTCGACAAGGAACTTCTCCACCTGTTCGCCATCGATCATGGCGACGCAGGCATGGATGAGTACCTGCTGGGCTGCTACGCAGACCTTCCGCCTCGCGAAGCAGCACTGGCGTTCGGCAGCGACTACGACCTGGAGCGCGACGATGCGCTGTGGCCACGGCCAGGCGTGGCGCTGCAAAGTTAAGCTGTGTCGCAATCGGCACGCCACGCGAATGGGCCCCGTGGGCTACGTGTCGCTTTTGGGATCCCGAACAGCTACAAACCGTGCTTTTCAATGCGCATTCCGGCGATAACTTAACACCGGCCGAAACCACCGCACCGCAAGGGTTCTGCCACGCCTGCTCCATGCAACAATGCCGTAAGCGTCAGCATTTACGGCCTCTGCGGTCTACGGTTTCTTGGCATCTCGCAACCATGCGAGTACACCTTGGCGTGCCACCTCGCACTAGGTGGCGCGGGACTCGAAAACCCGTCTGAATACCCAGTGCTTTGCGCTTGCCAGTCGGCGTCATCTTCGGATGGCGCCGGCTGGCAATCCGTTCGCGATCCATGGCGGGCGGTGCGTGGGGGTCCTCGGACCCGCCGGATTGGGTATTCACCGGTTTTCGAGACACGCACCGTCCGCCGCCTCCATCGGTGGCGTTGCTATCTGTCCTGTACGGAGCATTGCCATGAACACATCGGACTTCCGTTCCCTGCACGCGCAGTACGATCCGGACAACGCCGAGCCCGAGCGTGAACGGTCCATCGATCCCAACGCCTTCGTCGCCACGTTGCATCGCATCGGCACCGGTGCAGCTGCGGATGGTCAGCCATGGCCGGAGCGGCATCAACTGCCTGGGCGTTGTCTCCAGCTGGCGGACGCGGATTGCGCATTGGCCGGGCTGCGCGTGGTGGCGGAACTGATGCTGGCTGCGGAGCGCACCCGGCAGAACGGTGCGCCCGAGGAGTACCTCGGGGATCGGGTGATGGAAGGGTTGAAGATGGCGTGTGTGGCGTTGACTGCGCAGGCTATTGAGCGGTTACAGGTTCGGGAGTAGAGCGCGCCTCGCTGCGCACATCGAACGCAATGCACGGATCGTATGCACGGTCCGAAGTATTCGCCGCTGTCTGAGCCTTTAGCCTCCAACACTGGCCTCACTATGCCGAGCCGGACTTTGCTTGCCCTGACGACGGCAGCGCTATCGGGATTGATCATTGGAGGGACGTACGCGCCAGCCACCACAATGAGTCTTGAGAACTACCCAAGACTCACTGACTCGGAGTTTGCCCTGTTTCAGGCCGAAGCCGATAGCTTCGCCGAAGCATTGGCTTGCCAAGGCGTCATCGTCGGAAAGCATGATTCCAGTAG
Organism: Stenotrophomonas sp. AR029; assembly: GCF_047520695.2. Lineage (NCBI taxonomy): Bacteria > Pseudomonadati > Pseudomonadota > Gammaproteobacteria > Lysobacterales > Lysobacteraceae > Stenotrophomonas > Stenotrophomonas sp. AR029. Next base: position 165,327 of record NZ_JAXBQQ020000005.1, read on the forward strand.
ACGCTTCTTTGATATCAGCGTACGCGGCGATGCCGTTCTGTTCGTGGACAACTCTGGGCCGAGTCTTCTGATAGTCACTATGTCTACGGTCGCAAGCGATGCAATGGAGCTACAGCGCTGGAAAGATGGATGGGGCTCACCAGAGAGACGCATTAGGAACCTGAGCGCACCTGAGAACCGCTGCCCTAGGTCTGCGTCCCAATAGCCCCTCATCTGCACCTTGTCCTAGCAGCCAAACACGTCAACTGATGACACAAGGAACGTAGTTCTGGCTAGAATCCTGGGCACTTAGCTTCTGGGACAGGGATCTAGGATGGAACTCCCATTCGAGGTGGGCGCGCTCTACAACCGTCAAAAGCAGATCCACGGTGTATTTGGCGGGCAACAGCAAGGCGGCATTTCGACACCCAAGGAGCATCCGCTAGTCATCGCGTTCACTGGCGAGGCCGGCGCGTCTCATGGCTACCATGACTTCTGGGACGACGACGAGGTCTTTCATTACTTCGGCGAGGGTCAAGTCGGAGACATGAAGTATGTGGCGGGCAACCGAGCGATTGGCGAGCACGTTAAGGATGGCAAGACGCTCGTAGTGTTTCAGATGATGGGCAAGGGACGGCCCTACCGATACCTTGGTAGGTTCATGTGCCAGTCCTCCTACGTTCGGCCTGGCACGCCAGATCGAGAAGGGCAGCCTAGATCTGCGATCGTGTTCCGCTTGAAATCACTGGAAGCTTCACTGGGCCTCACGGCGGGTGAGTCGGATCAAGCAGAAGTCGATGCTGCATTCGATGACGTTGGCGCGACGAGCGCAAGACGCGAAACCGAAGTTCGGACGAAGCAACGCCTGTTCCGCGAACGCCTGATCGGCGTTGAAAAGGGTTGCCGTCTGACCGGCATTGAGGATCTGAGATTCCTTCGCGCGAGCCACATCAAGCCATGGGCGGATAGCACTCATAGCGAGCGCGTTGATGGCGAGAATGGGCTATTGCTGGCTCCGCATGCGGACCTGCTTTTTGATCATGGGTGGATTAGCTTTTCGTCGAATGGTCGCCTTCTCGTCTCGAGCGAGCTGCCATCAGAGGTGCGAGGTCGGCTCGGCCTAAACTTGGATAAACATCTTCGACGTGAAGTTTTCTCCCATAAACAGCTTTTCTTTCTGGATTTCCACCGGGACATTGTTTTTGAGAGCCGACGCCCCCGCTTTTAGTAGCTGGGTTCTTTAGAGTCCAGGCCTGATCCGTAGAGGATTTTTCGCGAACTGTCGGACACAGACGGCCGGCGCCAGGCCGGCCGGGATGCAAAGAACAAAACAGAGAAAACCCATGCATTATTCAGAAACTATTCATGCCCTATCGAGCTTCAGCTTCTCTCGATAGTCTGCAGATGTGCCGTGCAGAAGTTCTCGCTTCGCATCCGTCTCAACGTACCTCCAAACTTCATCCATAAATGAGCAAATCACGACATCCCTGGAAATGTCCGCACAATTCACCGCCAGGCTAACTGTATCTCTCAGCAATTCTTCGCTATGCGAAGAATCACTTATTGCTAGTGACTTATTCCAATGACCAGGAATTTGTCCGTGTATTATTGCCGAAACTTTTGAATACCACGAATCCAAGCGTGACACTAGCGCAATTGCCGATTGCTTCTTCTTCCAGCCTTCAACATGAATCTGGAAATAGTCAATTATTTCCGATTTCGACAAGTAGAACTTTTCATCTCTCACCAAGGTCTTCAGCTCAACTGGGTGCGACCTAAAATAGCAATAGTAAATTGCGCACTCTAGCATTGACCTCATCGCCGATACTGCAGGCTTATAAAGTGACAGCGAAATACAACGCACCACATCGTGGCCTGACAACTGCATTTCGTGAACAAATGGCAATGCCGGATTACCATCTTCCACGACCTGAATTTGACGAGCCAGCATGGCAATCTTTGCGATAGCCGAATGTATATCTTTAATATGCGATTCTTCTCGGCAGAACGCCTCAACATTCTCCTGCCAACTCACCGCCAAAAGAGCATCACAAAGCTGATTACTCATAGCTCAGTCCCTTCGTCTATCAGCAATCCCTCCGAGATACAAATCATCCTCTACATCGAGCCCGATACTCCTCAGAAGAGATTTTCGAGCATTAGTTGGTGAAATTGAGAGGAAGTAATTTATGATCTCCCTTGAGGTCATGTCATCCGATTCGATCACATCGAAACTCGGATTGATTTTAGACAAAAGTGCCTTCAACTCTCTTTTCGGAAGACGCTTCCGACTTAGCATCTCCAAAACTAGATCAACCAACCCATCAGAGTTCGGGGTGGGCGGGGATACTTCCTCCCAGGGAGATTCAAAATTAACCTTCCCATCTTCATCATATTGACTTGACTTATAAACCTCCATCAGTAGGTCAAAAAAACGATATCTAAATGATGAGTCCTCATCCAAATACTTTACAAGCCTCTGAAGATCTCGGCCACTGAGATTTGACGAGATCAATGAAGCTATAGCAGCACGAAAAATTCGCTCTCTATCTTTATTAGCCATTACCAAACCCCTGTCCTTTCAGCCAATTCAAATGCCACATTCTGGAGGTTGGCGCGAGCCTTCTTACTATGGGGCTTCTTATTGTGCCAGACAAAGCCCTTCCCACCCTCCGGCTCGGAAAATGCCTTATATCTTTTCAGTGTATTTCTCATACAATATTTAGAATACTTAGCATCAGAACGAATCGTCAATTCCTCCACAGTACTTCCAGTTAGAGGAGCCTTATTGAAAAGAATATGAGGAACAGGGCCATGCCCACCCAGCTTCTTAGACTCGATGAAGTCAAGCATCAAACCAATGCCTCGCACTGCGTACCTCTCAGGCACGACAGGAATAAGAACATGATCCGAATTGCCGAGTGCGGTTTTAGTCATGAGCGATCCAGCCGGGTGGCAATCAATCACAACAAGATCAAATGTGCGCCTGCATTCATCGATGAATTTTGAGAATCTTTTTTCAATGACACAAATCTGTGTCTCAGCACGCCCCAGTGCCACATACATTAGATCAAGTGTAGATGGAACTATGCTGAGCGAAGAACCATTATCATAAGAAAACACGCCCCTAGTTAAATCCCCCACGCCAGGAGGCTGGGAAGTTTCCGGGATCTTTATTCTGTATGGATCAAGGTCCTTGGCGCTCTCCTGTAAAACAGAGAGAATTGTTTTTCGCTCCTGATCCAAGCGAAAATATTCTGCAGGCGGAATATACGCCTGCGACAAATTGAATTGCGGATCGTAGTCAATTATCAGAACCTTTCGGGTCGGCTTGTCTCGCCATTTGTAGTACCCAAGAGCTCCAGCAACGTTGAGCGCCACTGTGGTCTTTCCCACACCGCCCTTCATGTTCATGACCGTAACAACTTTGCCCATCAGAGATCCGTCCCTTTGGCGATGAGATGCGCAACGCGACACCAGTAGCCCACATTCTCACGAATAAAAAAAGGGCCCGCAAGCGGACCCTTTCCAAAACGGTGGAAACGTCTAATCAAACCCCAACAGGATTAGCCTTCTCCGGATCAATCTTGTACTGCTTGATCGCCCGGGCCACATCCTTCGCGGTCATCTTCCCTTCCTTCGCCAGCGCCGCAATCGCGGCATGCGCGATGTAGTAGCGATCCACCTCAAAGAACCGGCGCAGGTTCGCACGCGTATCCGAGCGGCCGAAACCATCGGTACCGAGCACCGTGTACGACATCGGCACGAACGCACGGATCTGGTCCGCATACGCACGCACGTAGTCGGTAGCGGCAATCGCCGGGCCCTGGCGGCCTTCCAGCAGCTCGGTCACGTAGGCCTTGCGCTGCTCACCTTCCGGATGCAGGCGGTTGGCACGTTCCACGTCGAAACCATCGCGACGCAGTTCGTTGAAGCTCGGGCAGCTCCAGATGTCGGCGGTCACGCCGAAGTCCTTGTCCAGCAGCTCGGCAGCAGCAATGGCTTCGCGCAGGATGGTGCCGGAGCCCAAAAGCTGCACGCGCAGCTCGCCCTTCTTCGGCTTGCCGGCGTCGGTCAGCAGGTACATGCCCTTGACGATGCCTTCGGCCGCGCCTTCCGGCATTTCCGGGTGGGTGTAGTTCTCGTTCATCAGGGTGACGTAGTAATACTCGTCCACCTGGTCTTCCATCATGCGCTTGGTGCCGTGCTGCAGGATCACCGTCACTTCGAAGCCGAAGGTCGGGTCGTAGCTGCGCACGTTCGGGATGCCACCGGCCACCAGATGGCTGAAGCCATCTTCGTGCTGCAGGCCTTCACCGTTCAGCGTGGTGCGGCCGGCGGTGCCACCCAGCAGGAAGCCGCGGGTACGCATGTCGGCGGCCTGCCAGGCGATGTCGCCCACGCGCTGGAAGCCGAACATCGAGTAGTAGATGTAGAACGGCAGCATCGGCACGTTGCTGACCGAGTAGCTGGTACCGGCGGCCATCCACGAGCTGATCGCACCCGGCTCGCTGATGCCCTGCTGCAGCACCTGGCCGCTCTGGTCTTCGCGGTAGAACATCAGCTGGTCGGCGTCCACCGGCTTGTACTTCTGGCCGAACGGCGCGTAGATGCCGATCTGGCGGAACAGGCCTTCCATGCCGAAGGTACGCGCTTCGTCGGCCACGATCGGCACGATGTGCGGGCCCAGTTCCTTGTCACGCAGGGTGATGTTCAGGCTCTGCACGAACGCCATGGTGGTGGAGTAGCTGCGCTCGCCGCTGCTCTTCAGCAGGCGCTCGTAGGCTTCCAGCTTCGGTGCGACGAAGGTCTTGTCGGCCTTGCGGCGGCGCTGCGGCAGGTAACCGCCCAGCGCGGCACGGCGTTCCTGCAGGTACTGCACTTCCGGCGAATCCGGGCCCGGGTGGTAGAACGGCACTTGGCCGTCGGCCAGCTGCGCGTCGGTCACCGGAATGTTGAAGCGGTCGCGGAAGTGGCGCACCGCTTCGTCGTCCAGCTTCTTGGTCTGGTGGGTCGGGTTCAGTGCCTCACCGGCGCTGCCCATGCCATAACCCTTCACGGTCTTGGCCAGGATGACGGTCGGCATGCCCTTGGTGTTCACGGCCTGGTGGTAGGCGGCGTACACCTTGTGCGGGTCGTGGCCACCACGGTTCAGGCGCCAGATGTCGTCGTCGCTCAGGCCGGCGACCATCGCGGCGGTTTCCGGGTACTTGCCGAAGAAATGCTCGCGGGTATACGCGCCGCCGAAGGCCTTGCAGTTCTGGTATTCGCCGTCGACGGTTTCCATCATCAGCTTCTTCAGGACGCCGTTGGTGTCCTTGGCCAGCAGGGCATCCCAGTAACCGCCCCACAGCAGCTTGATCACGTTCCAGCCGCCGCCACGGAACACGCCTTCCAGTTCCTGGATGATCTTGCCGTTGCCGCGCACCGGACCGTCCAGGCGCTGCAGGTTGCAGTTCACCACGAAGATCAGGTTGTCCAGGCCTTCACGGCCGGCCAGGGCGATGGCACCCAGGGTTTCCGGCTCGTCGCTCTCGCCGTCGCCGATGAAGCACCAGACCTTGCGGTCGGACTTCTCGATCAGGCCACGGTTTTCCAGGTAGCGCATGAACTGCGCCTGGTAGATGGCGGCCAGCGGGCCCAGGCCCATCGACACGGTCGGGGTCTGCCAATAGTCCGGCATCAGCCACGGGTGCGGGTACGAGGACAGGCCACCGCCGTCCACTTCCATGCGGAACTTGTCCAGCTGCTCTTCGCTGATGCGGCCTTCCAGGAAGGAACGCGCGTAGATGCCCGGGGCGCTGTGGCCCTGGATGAACAGCAGGTCGCCCGGGTGGTTTTCGCTCGGGGCGCGCCAGAAGTGGTTGAAGCCCACGTCGTACAGGGTGGCGCCGGAGGCGAACGAGGCGATGTGGCCGCCCAGGTCACCCGGCTTGCGGTTGGCGCGCACCACCGTGGCCATCGCGTTCCAGCGGATGATCGAACGGATGCGCCATTCCAGCTCGGCGTTGCCCGGGCTCTTGGCCTCGAACTGCGGTTCGATGGTATTGACGTATTCGGTGGTGGGAGAGAACGGCAGGTAGGCACCCGAACGACGGGTCAGTTCCACCATGCCTTCCAGCAGCTGATGCGCGCGCTCGGAGCCCTCGACATCAATAACGGCCTTCAACGACTCGATCCACTCCTGGGTTTCCACAGGATTCGGGTCGTTGTTCAGCACCTCGTTCAACCAGTTCATTAGCGCTCCCATAACCGCACGCACGCGCGCGACTGTTGTATAGATTTCTAGACCGCAAAGTGTAGCGCACCAAGGGCTTTCGTCACTTGGCTACGCTGGCGTATGGATGCAACCGGCCAGTGTCCGCAAGGGGCTTGCCGGGCCCGCTGATGGCCCTGCGGCGGGCCTTGGCGGCGGCGCGGGCTGTCGCTTGCGGCCGCTGCGCCCATGTGCAGGACGCAGTGTTACCGCTGCCGATGACGGTTGTAGGGCAACTCCGGCACCGCCGTAGGTGGGTACCGGGCAGCGGTTCTGAACCGGCGACAACATGTCGCACCTGCCTCTGGATCGCTGCCAGTCGCGGGCCCAGGGTGGGTCGCGAGTGATGGGCCCGATGGCCCTGCTCCCTTCCACAGCATCGCCGGGGCGCCTCGCAGGGGGCGCCCCTTTTGCTGTGCGCACGAAGGTCCGTGGCCAAAATTGCACCTGCTTGTGGCCGGATCGGATGTTGTCGCTTTCGACATATCGATATATCGTTTGCATACTCGTTTACCGATATATCGAAATGAGCCGTACCGCTTCTGCCAGAGCCCGTTCCACCGATCCGGATGTGCCGCGCCGCAACGGCCAGCCACGTGTGCTGAGCCGCGGCGACCTGCGCCTGCTGGTGCTGGCCCTGATCGGCGAGCAGCCGCGCCATGGCTACGAGCTGATGCAGCTGATCAGCAACCAGTTCATGCAGGCCTACACGCCCAGCGCCGGCACCATGTACCCGCTGCTGGCCAGCTTCGAGCAGGCCGGCTGGATCGAGGCCGAGGAAGTGGATGGCAAGCGGATCTTCCGCATCACCGCCGCCGGCGAGTTCGAGCTGAAGGTGCAGCGCACCCAGGTGCGCCTGGCGCAGCGGCGTGCCTTCGACCGTGCCCGCGAGATCACCAAGGCCTCGCTGCCGCCGCCGCTGGCCGCGGCCCTGCGCGAGTTCAAGCGGGCGCTGGTGCACCACCACGGCCGCTGGGCCGAGGGTGAGGCGGACGAAGTGGCGGCGCTGCTGACGCGGGCCTCGGCCCTGCTCAACGGTACGGCCGGTAGCGAGCAACCACCGATTTCAACGACCCAGCCAGACTGAATCCAGCCAGGTCTCCCCTACGCCGCGCGCCCCCGCGCGACACCTTTACAGGTAACCCCCATGACCGAACACAACAACACGCGCCTGCGCCTGGATGTGCGCTTCCGTGAACTGACCGTGCTGCGCACCGAAGAGGTCACCCCGCACATGCGCCGCATCGTGCTGGGTGGCGACGACCTGGCCGGCTTCGATTCGCCCGGCGCCGACGACCACATCAAGCTGTTCTTCCCCAACGCTGCGGGCGAGATGGTGCTGCCGGTGCTGACCGCCGAAGGCCGCAGCTACCCGGAAGGCAAGGTGCCTTCGCCCTCGCGCGACTACACCCCGCGCTGGTGGGACCACGAGCGCGGCGAGCTGGCCATCGACTTCGTGCTGCACGACCAGGGCGTGGCCGGGCCGTGGGCCGAACGCGCACAGCCGGGCGACATGCTGGTGATCGGCGGTCCGCGCGGCTCGTTCGTGGTGGCCGACACCTACGACGCCTACGTGCTGATCGGCGACGAGACCGCACTGCCGGCCATCGCCCGTTGGCTGGACGTGCTGCCGGACAGTGCCGAGGTGCAGGCCTTCATCGAAGTGCGCGACGAGGCCGAGCGCCAGGACCTGCCGCAGTACGAGAACGTGCGCATCCACTGGCTGGAGCGCAACGGCTTCCCGGCGGCCAGCAGTACGCTGCTGGAAGACATGCTGACCGACTTCGAGGCCCCGGACGGCGATGTCTTCTACTGGATCGCCACCGAATCGCGCCGCGCACGGATGATGCGCAAGTTCATCGAAGGCCACCTGGGCGTGCCGCGCGACTGGATTCGTTCGACCGGCTACTGGAAGGCCCACCCGGACGAAACCGACGGCGATTGACCGGCTCGGGGTCAGATCCCTTTTCCTGTGGAAAAGGGATCTGACCCCATGCACCGGCAACCTCATGAACCTTCGGCAGGAACCTGCAATTGCCGGCCAACGGCCGGCACTACCCTCTGCCGCGTCCACCCGAACCGCTGCGCAGCCCAGATCTCCAGCGCCACCAGCAGCGCGATGATCAACAACGGCAACAGCAGCCCGAAGTACACGCCCGGCATCATGCCGTTGATCTGCGCCTTCACCAGCCGCAACACGCCACGGGTGTGCAGCAGCTCATCGACGTGCATGGTCAGCGCCTCGCGCACCACCTTGGGTTCCAGGCCGAGGGTACCGGCCCTGTCCACCAGCGTGTCTTCCACCATGCTGCGCAGCAGGCCCTCGCGCACCTTGCCGATCACCCAGCCGGTGCCGCGTGCCAATGGGTCGTTGCCAAGACGGTCCAGGCCAGGCAGCGGATGCTCGCTGAGGTAGGCCGAGGCGATGGTGTCGGCGACGTCGCCCACCGTGCCCTGGCTGCGCAGTGCCTCGCGCATGCGCGGGTCGTCCAGCGAATCGGTAAAGCCTTCGCTCCAGCCTTCCACCAGGGTCTGCAGGTGCGGCTGGAAATGATCGAGCTGCTTGAACAGCGCGCGGTGCGCACCGGCAGTGAAACCCAGCTGCAGGCCGAAGAAGGCAGTGGCCAGCGGCAGCAGCACCACGTAGCTGGCCAGCAGCCAGTGATGCCAGCGCTTGCGCCGCTGCAACCAACCACGGCGATGCAGCCAGCGCCAGCCGGCGATGCCCAGCACCAGGCCGAGCAGCGTACCGAGCACGCTGCCGCCCACCAGATCGAGCACGCTCAGGCCCGACCAGAATTCGTTCAACCAGTACTGCGCGTCCTGCATGGGTCTTCCTTCCGTGGGTGATACAGCGGGCCATTGTGGAGCCGAGCCCATGCTCGGCTGCGCCGCCGTCGGTGGGTGCGGACCGCCATCGACTGGTGGGTGCGGACCGTTGGTCCGCACACTCCCATGCAATTGCCGGCCAGCGGCCGGCACTACCGAGCTGGCAATGCGACAATCGCGCTCCTTTCCTGCAGCAACGAGGCCCACATGGCCAAACTGACCCTGGCCAGCGTGGATGCGCTGCGCACCCGTTTCGCTGATGACGCTGCCTGCGACGCGGCCCTGGCCGCCTTCGCCGATACCGCTGCACTGCGCGCGCCGCTGCGCGAGCTGGTGGAAGCACAGCACCGCTACCTGCAGGCCGAATTCGAAGTGGCGCAGGTGGCCGACGTGCTGCGCCGCGACCAGAAGTACGCGCCGGTGGGTCGGCCTTCGATCAACATCGTGCAGCTGCGCAAGCAGCAGGCGGCCACCAAGCAGGCGGCGCTGATCGCCCGCCAGGTGGTGGCGCAGGCGGCGCAGACGTTCGTGCGGGTGAGCGGGATGACGGTGAAGGCCAAGCAGAGCCCGAGCGAGGCGTGCGTGGCATGGTTGGGCGCGTTGCGCTGAGGGATCGTGCGGACCAACGGTCCGCACCCACCAAATGCAGGTTGACACCCACCAAATGCAGATCCGCACCCACCAGATGCCGGTTGGCATCTACCGGGTAGTGCCGGCCGCTGGCCGGCAACCCCATCGGCATCGGGCACCTCGCATGCAGAACCCAAAAAGAAGGCCCGCTTTTCAGCGGGCCTTCTGCCTTCTCACGACGAGTGAGCTGGGTGCATCAAGCGGCCGGCTTTTCGCCGGTGGCTTCGGTGGTGATGCGGATCTTCACTTCATCGCTGACGTTCGGGGCGTAGGCGCCGACGCCGAAATCGCTGCGCTTCAGGGTGGTGGTGGCATCGAAGCCGGCGGCCGGAACCTTGGCCATCGGGTGCTCGCCGCCGCCGTTGACGGTGACGTCCAGGGTGACCGGCTTGGTGATGCCCTTGATGGTCAGGTCGCCGGTGACGGTCAGCTTGTTGGTGCCGGCCGCTTCCACCTTGGTGCTCTTGAAGGTGGCATCGGCGAACTTGGCGGCGTCGAAGAAGTCGGCGCTCTTCAGGTGCTCGTCGAACTTGGCGGTGAAGCTGTTCAGGCCGCTCAGCGGCAGCTTCACTTCCACGGTGGACTTGGTCACGTCTTCGGCGTTGTACACCAGGGTGCCTTCGACGTTGCCGAAGTGCGCGCTGGGATTGGAGAAGCCGAAGTGGCTCCACTGCGCCAGCACGTCGGTGTGGCTCGGGTCCAGCTTGTAGGTGCCCGAGGCGATCTTGATCGCTTCGGCAGCCGGCGCGGCAGCAGCGGCATCAGCCGCCGGGGTGGCAGCCTGCTCGGTGGTGGCCGGGGCGGCGGCATCGGCCGCCGGGGCAGCGGTGTCGGCCGGCTTGGAGCAGGCGGCGATGGCCAGGGTCAGGGCCAGCGGCAGCAGCAGTTTACGGGTGGCGCTCATCTGAGGAACTCTCCGGATCGTAGGGTGGGTACACGGTGCAGCAATGGCCCGCCGCGGAACAGCGGGCCCGAAACCGATACAGCGACTTACGCGATGCGCGCCGCTTCGTCGAACGACAGGCGCGGCAGGCGCGGGAACAGGCCCGCCGGATCACCGTAACCCAGGTTGACCAGGAAATTCGACTTGATGGAGGTGCCGGCGAAGAAGGCTTCGTCGACCTTGGCCGGGTCGAAGCCGGACATCGGGCCGGCATCCAGGCCCAGCGCGCGCGCAGCCAGGATCAGGTAGGCACCCTGCAGGCTGCCGTTGCGGATGGCGGCTTCGTGGCGGCCTTCCTGCGGGCCATCGAACCAGGCCTTGGCATCGGTGTGCGGGAACAGGTACGGCAGCTTCTCGTGGAAGTCCAGGTCGAAACCGATGATGACGGTGACCGGCGCAGCCATGGTCTTGGCCAGGTTGCCTTCGGACAGCGCCGGGGCCAGCTTGTCCTTGGCCTCCTTCGAGGTGACGAAGACGAAGCGCGCCGGCGTGGTGTTGGCCGCGGTGGGGCCCCACTTCACCAGGTCGTACAGTTCCTTCAGCAGGCTCTCGGGGACCGGCTTGTCGAGGAAGGCGTTCTGGGTGCGGGCCGTACGGAACAGCTGGTCAAGGGCAGCGGCGTCGAGCGCGTGGGACATCGGTGGATCTCCAGGGCGGCGAAAGGAAGTCAGTGCCCGCGGGCGGCGCGGGGCGAAACGACGAGCCGCAGTGTAGAGTGTCGCGACTGTTGCAACACCCAGCAGGGCTGAAACGAATTAATGCCAATGGTGAAACGATCGAGCGCGCCATGGACGGTCACTGACGGCCGTGCGGGCAATGTCCGCCAGGCGGTCGCGCTGGCCTCGGCACTGCGCCAGGGCACCCACCGACCGCTGCTCCTGCAACCGCGCGCACCCTGGCGCTGGCTGTCGCCGCGGCGCCTGCCCGGCGATGTGAATGGCTACGGCGAGGCCTTGGCGACGCTGGCGGCCGAGGCGCCGGCACTGGCGATCGGCTGTGGTCGCCAGGCGGCCGGTGCCCTGCGCGTGCTGCGTGCACGCGGCAGCCAGGTGGTGCAGATCCTCGACCCGCGCATCGGCGCCCGCCATTGGGACGTGGTGGTGGTGCCCGAACACGACGCCCTGCGCGGCAGCAATGTGCTGACCCTGCTCGGCAGCCTCAACCCGGTGGACGACGACTGGCTGGCCTGGGGTCGCGCCGCGTTCGCCGGCTTCAGCACCCTGCCCGGTCCGCGCACCGCACTGCTGGTGGGCGGGCCGACGCCGCTGGCGCCGTGGGACGAGACGGCGATGGTCGGTGTGTTCCAGGCGCTGGCCGAGCAGATCCGCAGCGAAGGCGGCAGCCTGCTGGCCACCACCTCGCGACGCACGCCGCCAGCCCTGGCCGAGATCCTACGCGCGAAGTTCGCCGACCTGCCGCACGTGATCTGGGGCGATGGTGGCGACGGTACCAATCCCTATGGCGGCCTGCTCGGCTGGGCCAACCGGGTGGTGGTCTCGCCCGATTCGGTGAACCTGCTCTCTGAAGCCTGCGCCACGCGCATGCCGGTGATGGTGGCGCTGGCCGATGCCGCGCAGGGCCGGCTGGCCCGGTTCCAGCAGCAGCTGCGCGAACGCGGGCGCTTGCAGCCGCACTGGCTGGACTGGCAGTACGACCGCATCGAGCCATTGCGCGAAACCGCGCGCGTGGCGGCGGAAGTAAAGCAGCGCCTGGCCTTGGGGTAGTGCCGGCCGCTGGCCGGCAACGCTGTGCGCATTACCGGACACCCTGCCGATGCCGGCCAGCGGCCGGCACTACCGGGGTGCGCAGCGATTTCTGAACATTTCAATCTGCCCATACCGTTAGAGTCCGGTGTCCCCCACCGGACCGAATGCCTTCATGCGTACCCTGCTCCTGCTGCCCCTGGCCCTGCTCGCCGCGTGTTCGACCGCGCCCACCGAGCTGGACCCGATCTCCTATCAATGCCAGCAGCAGCTGGATGCGTACCGCGAACAGCCGGCGCTGCGCGATCCGAAGACGGGCGAGCGCCCGCCGCTGCCGATCGCCCCGATCAGCGATGCCTGCGACAGGGAACTCCAGCGCAAGGGCGTGGATCGCCCGCTGCGCTGAGCAGCGTATGATCGGCGCGCGGGCCTGCCCGCCGTTGAAGGTACCGACATGGATCGTTTTTCCCGCCTGCGCCGCGCCGCGCTGCTGATCGCCAGCCTGCTGGCGACCGCACCGGCCTGGGCCGACAGCACCGCCTGCCGCGAGCGCTACCCGAGCGTGGCGTCGCAGGCGGCGATGCTGGACGTGGCCTGGACCACCGCCGAACGCCTGGACGCGCTGCCCGAGGTGGACGTGGCGGTGGCCGCGCGCGGTGGCCAGGACCTGAGCCGCTACGGCCTGCGCCACAGCCACCTGGCCTTCCTGCTGCGCGAGGACGACGGCCGCTGGCGCGCGATGCACCTGCTCAACCGCTGCAAGACCGACAGCTCGCAGCTGTACCACGAGGGCCTCGGCAACTTCGTCGGCGAGAGCGGCGGCCATACCGACCTGCGCATCGGCGTGCCGTCGGCCCCCTTGCGTGCGGCGCTGCGCGCGATGCTGGTGCCGCCCTCGATCCAGCCCAAGGCGCTGCACGAAACAAGGTACAACGTGGTCGCCTACCCGTTCGCCACCGACTACCAGAACTCCAACCAGTGGGTGCTGGAAGTGCTGGCGGCGGCGATGGCGCAGACCGAAGGCGCGCCGGCCATCGTCAAGCGCGAACAGGCACAGCAGTGGCTGCGCCAGCAGAAGTACCAGCCCAGCGTGCTGCATATCGGCCTCGGCAAGCGCGTGGGTGCGCGCCTGTTCGTAGCCAACGCCACCACCACCGACCATCCAGCCGGCGAACGCATCTCCGGCAACTATTCGGTGGTGACGGTGGAATCGGTGTTCGACTTCCTGCACCAGCGCAGCCAGCTGCAGCAGGAACTGGTGATCCCCCATGTGCCGGTGGCCGGTGCCACCGCCGCCACGCCCTGAATCCCGCAAGGAGAACGACATGCGTCCGCTGCTTACCTCTGTGTTGTCGATGGTGATCGTCACCGGCCTGGCGTGGTCGACGGCCGCCCACGCCGAACGCCGCATCGTGATCATCCATGACCCGGGCCCGCAGGGACCGAGCCTGGAAATGTCCACGCAGATGGTGGCCTCGGCCCGCGCCGCAGCAGCGAAGGAAGCCCAGGATGCGGCCGATGCCGGCCAGCCGCTGGCCCGCCCGCAGCAGATCAAGCTGCCGCAGATGGAGGTGAGCGCAATCGCCACCACCGTCGATGGCCGCCGCGAAGTGCTGCTGCGTGATGCCAACGATCCGCAGAACACCGCATCGATGCAGTATCCGCGCGGCGTCGGCGACCCGGCCGTGCAGTTCACCGTGGGCCAGACCGTGAACTTCGAGCCAACCGGCGCCGACCAGGGCTGGCAGCTGAAGGACAACCAGGGCCGCCCGCTGGAATACCTGCCCGAGGCCACCGGCCCGCGCGATATCTTCGATACCCGGCGCTGAGCCGCCGTCCCCACGCTGACCAGGAGGTCTCCATGTTCCGTTGCCTGCGCGTTCCCGCTTCCGCCCTGCTGCTCTCCGCGCTGCTGGTGCCCACCGTCCATGCCGGCGCCGCGCCGCAGTTGAACAGCAGCGAAGCCAGCGTGCTGATCACCTCGCTGATCGTGGTCTCGGTGCCGCTCGCTGCATCGGCGGGCCTGTCCGAACTGTCCAAGGCGCCGTTCAAGGCCAGCGAACGCAATGGCAGGGTTGCCCGCACCAAGGCGGTGCCACTGCCGCCGATGGACGTGAAGAAGGTGGAGATCACGGCGGCCGGCGAGCGCCAGGTGCAGCTGCAGGTGCCCGACAAGGCCGATCAGACCGCCACCCTGCGCTGGCCGGCGCGCGTGCATGAAGACCAGACGGCGGCCTTCGTGGTCGGCCAGCAGGTACATTTCGACCCCACCGAGGCCGGTGCCGGCTGGACCGTGAAGAGCGCACAGGGCCAGGCACTGGCCTACGTGCCGACGGCCTACGCCGCGGGCGATGTGATGAGCGAAGCGTTGTAAAGCTGAACAAGCGGTTTTGGCTTTGCCGCGGGCCGGGCGGATAATGGGCGATCCCCTTTGTCCCCCTGGCTCGCCATGTCCGTGCGTCCTGCCCCTGTGTTTGCCCCGCTGACCGCCCGCGCCCTGGTGCTGGCGGTATTGGCGATGGGCGCGGTGGTGCTGCTGTCCAACGTGCTGGTGCAGTACCCGATCAATGACTGGCTGACCTGGGGCGCCTTCAGCTATCCGGTCGCGTTCCTGGTCAGCAACCTGATCAACCGCCGCTTCGGCCCGGGCCCGGCGCGCCGCGTGGCGTGGATCGGCTTCGCGGTGGCGGTGCTGTTGTCGATCTGGGTGGCCACGCCGCGCATCGCCGTTGCCTCGTGCTCGGCCTTCATCGTGGCGCAGTTGCTGGACATCACCGTGTTCGACCGCCTGCGCCGCGGCAGCTGGTGGCGCGCACCGATGGTGGCCACGACCTGCAGCGCGACGGTGGATACCACCATTTTCTGGTCGACCGCATTTGCCGGTTCCACCCTGCCGTGGGTGAGCTGGGCCGCCGGCGACCTGGTAGTGAAGCTGGCGATCGGCGTCTGCCTGCTGGCCCCGTTCCGCGCACTGCTGTGGAAGATGGCGCCGCTGCGCGCGACCAGCTGACCGCACGTGCTCTGGCAGGTGCCGACCTTGGATGGCACATGAGCACGGTAGGTGCCGACCGTTGGTCGGCACGCTCCATCAGAGTTCATCACCGCTGACAGATTGTGCCGACCAACGGTCGGCACCTACCAACAGCGGATCATCCCCGGGCAATTGCTCTAATGGGTGCACCCACTCACCCGAACGGCAGCTCCGCCGCTCTGCACGCCGCCGTAATCGCCGCACACGCGTCTTCAATCGCTGGCGTGGTCGGTGCCAGTCGCGGGCGACGGTCCAGCGTGCAGGCCAGGCCCACGTCGAGCAGCGTGGCATGCGCGCCATGCAGTGCTTGCGCAGTGTCTTCCGGCAGGAAACCGGCAATCGCCAGCGCACCGATCAGCGACGGCGTGTCGCGTGGCTGCAGCAACGCCGCATGCTGCGCACTACGCGCCAGCACGCCGGTCTGCAGCAGGAACTCCAGGTCCACCACGCCACCGGCACCCTGTTTCAGGTCCAGCCGCGCGGCATCGCTGCGGTCCAGTTCAGTGCGCATGCGGCCGCGCATCTTCAGCACATCGGCATACAGCGTGGCCGGATCGCGCTCACGACCCAGTGTCTGTGCACGCACCTGTTCGAAATCGGCCAGCAGGCTGGCATCACCGGCCACACCGCGTGCGCGCACCAGGGCCTGGTGTTCCCAGGTCCACGCGCGTTCGCGCTGGTATTCGGTGTAGCTGGCCAACGAAGACACCAGTGAACCCTTGCCACCGTCCGGGCGCAGGCGCACGTCGATGTCGTACAGGCGCCCGGCGGCGGTGACCGCACCAAGCAGCGCCATCACCTTCTGTGCCAGTCGTGCATACCAGCGCCCCGGTTCCAGCGGACGTGCGCCATCGCTGGCCTCCACGCCAGCCGGGTTGTCGTGCAGGAACACCAGGTCCAGGTCGGAACCGAAGCCCAGCTCAAGCCCGCCGAGGCTGCCGTAGCCGATGATCGCGAAACGTCCACCGGGAATCCCGCCGTGCGCGGCGCGCATGTCCGCCTCGGCCATCGCCAGCACGGTGGTGACCACCGCCTGCGCCAGCTCGGCCAGTTGCCGCGTGCTGTCCACCGCACCCTGGCGGCCATCCAGCGTGGCCATCGCCATGCGGAAGCTGAGCGCCAGCCGCGTCTCGTTGAGCCAGCGCAGTGCGGATTCGGGATCTTCCACCGCCAGCACCTGCTGGCACTCGGCCAGCATGCCGGCCGCATCGGGCATCGGCCCGGACACGCGCACGTCCAGCAGTTCGTCCAGCAGCAGCGGGTACGCGGCCAGCCGCTCGGCCAGCAGCGCGCTGCGCGCCAGCACATCGACCAGACGCGCCAACGCGCTCGGTTGTTCGTCCAGCAGCGCGAGATAGCTGGTCCGGCGCAGCACGGCCTGCAACAGGCCGAGCACACGCTTGAGCGCAGCGTCGGGTTGCGGCGAACGCGTGGCCGCATGCAGCAACGCGGGCAGTACGCGATCCAGCCGCGCACGCGCCGCATCGGATAATGACTTCACGCCGGTGCCCTGCGCGAAGTCACGCAATGACTGGTCGGCGCCATTGGCATCGAGGAAACCGGCTTCTGCCAGCAACGGCGCGTTGCTGCCCTCGGGCAGGCTACGCCAGTAATTGGCCAGCGCGTCGGGCGCGGCTTGACCCTTGCGCGGTGCCAGCAGCGCGGCGAATTCGGTACTGACCCGCTGCTGCTGTTCGGCCAGCGCCGCGCGCAGCACGTCCCAGTCCGGGTAGCCGAGGCCGACGGCGATGCGCTCGCGGTCCAGTGCATCGCTGGGCAGCACGTGGGTCTGCGCATCGCGCAGCATCTGCAGGCGGTTCTCCAGGCGGCGCAGGAACAGGTAGGCCTCGCGCAGCGCACTGCCGTCCTCGGGCGCGATCTGCCCCGCAGCCACCAGCGCGTCCAGCGCCACCAGCAGGCGGCGCTCGCGCAGCGCAGGTTCGCGGCCACCGCGGATCAGCTGCAGCGCCTGGCACAGGAACTCGATCTCGCGGATGCCACCGGCGCCGCGCTTGATGTCTTCGTGCAGCTCGCGGCGCGCGACTTCGGCGGTGATCGCTGCCTTCATCTCGCGCAGGCCATCGAGCGCAGTGAAATCCAGGTAGCGGCGGTACACGAACGGGCGCAGGGTCTGCAGCCACGCTTCACCGGCCTCGATATCACCGGCGACCGCGCGCGCCTTCAGCCACGCATAGCGCTCCCAGTCGCGGCCTTCGCGCTGGAAGTACTGGTCCATCGCCGCGAACGACAGCGCGACGCGGCCGGCGCTGCCGAACGGGCGCAGGCGCAGGTCGACGCGGTGGCTGAAGCCATCGACGGTGGTTTCGTCCAGCAGCTTGGCCAGGCGCTGGCCAAGGCGGGCGAAATACTCTTCGGCGGCCAGCGCGCGCGGGCCGTCGGATTCGCCGCCGTGCGGATAGGCGTAGACCAGGTCGATATCGGAACTGAAGTTGAGCTCGCCGCCGCCAAGCTTGCCGAGGCCGAACACCACCAGCTGCTGCGCGGCGCCTTCGCCATCGCGGACCACACCGTGGCGCTGGGCGAATTCCTGCTGCAGCGCGTCCAGCGCCAGCCGCAGGCAGTCCTCGGCCAGGGTGGTGGCGCCGGCCAGGGTCTGTGCCACGTCGTCCAGGCCGGTCAGGTCGCGCCAGATCAGCCGCGTCGACATGGCAGTACGCCAGCGCCGGATCTGCGCCGGCCAGTCGCTGGGCTGCAGCGGATCGAGCACCGGTGGCGGGATCGGCGGGCAACCGGGCGCGGCCAGCTGCGCCAGCAGCGCCGGTTGCCGCACCAGGGTGTCCAGCGCGAAGTCGCTGGTCACCGCCAACCGGCTCAGCAGCGGCAGCAGATCGGTCGGGATGGGTTCGGGCAGGACCTGGGCCAAGCGCGCCAGCGCGCGGTCGACAAGAGGCTGCAGGGCGGCGGGCAGGTCAGCGGGGGCGAGGGTCATGGGCGGATTGTATCGACCCGGTCGGGACGCGACGGACCCGGTAGTGCCGGCCGCTGGCCGGCAGATCCCATGATTCTGCCGAAGGTTGCTGCAGTTGCCGGCCAGCGGCCGGCACTACCGATAATGGAGGCCGCGTATTCACACTGGGCCACAGGCAATAAAAAAGCCCGCTTGCAGCGAACTGCCAGCGGGCTCTGCTCCCTCCCCCACGTCGGGATGCAGGGCCATCGTGCGGGCTGCGAAAGCACTTTGCACGCTGCACTGCAAAACAGAACCGGTGGGTATGGGTGAGCCACTGGGGGAAAAGCCATTCCACGAAGGTAGAACCCCCCGTACGGATGAGGATGGCCGATAATCGGGATTCCCCCCAGAAACACTGTCGTCATGTCTGTTGATCGCATCGCCAACGCGCGTCTCCGTGACCGCGTGGTCTCCGCCGAGGCCGCAGCCGCGCTGATCCAGCCCGGTGAAACCGTGGCCATGAGCGGCTTTACCGGCTCCGGGTATCCCAAGGCCGTTCCCGTCGAACTGGCCCGCCGCATCGAAGCGGTGCATGCCCAGGGCAATCCCTTCCAGATCAAGCTGATGACCGGCGCCTCGACCGCGCCGGAACTCGATGGCGCGCTGGCCAAGGCCGATGGCATCGCCATGCGCATGCCGTTCCAGAGCGACCCGGATGCGCGCAACCGCATCAACGAGGGCAAGCTGGATTACATCGACATCCACCTCAGCCACGTCGCCCAGCACGTGTGGTTCGGCTTCTATGGCGAGATCGATACCGCCGTCATCGAAGTCTCGGCCATCCGCGAAGATGGTTCGCTGGTGCCCTCCACCTCGGTCGGCAACAACAAGACCTGGCTGGACCTGGCCAGGAAGGTGATCGTCGAGGTCAACGAATGGCAGCCGGCCGGCGTCGACGGCATGCATGACATCTACTACGGCACCGCGCTGCCGCCGCACCGCAAGCCGATTCCGCTGGTGAACGCCAACGACCGCATCGGCGATACCGCGCTGCGCTGCGACCCGGACAAGATCGTGGCCGTGGTGCGTACCAACGGCCCGGACCGCAACAGCCCGTTCAGCCCGATCGATGCAACCAGCGAGCAGATCGCTTCGCACCTGATCGAGTTCCTCAAGCACGAGGTGAAGAAGGGCCGCCTGCCGCCGAACCTGCTGCCGCTGCAGTCGGGCGTGGGCAACATCCCCAACGCCGTGCTGGCCGGCCTGGCCAAGAGTGGTTTCCGCGACCTGGCCGCGTTCACCGAAGTGATCCAGGACGGCATGCTCGACCTGCTGCGCGACGGCGTGCTGAGCTACGCCTCCTGCACCGGCTTCGCGCTGAGCCCGCAGGCGAATGAGACGTTCAAGGAGAACATCGATTTCTACCGCGAGCGCATCATCATGCGCACGCAGGAAATCTCCAACCACCCGGAACTGGTGCGCCGCCTGGGCTGCATCGGCATGAACGGCATGATCGAGGTGGACATCTACGGCAACGTCAATTCGACGCACGTGATGGGCACGCGGATCATGAACGGCATCGGCGGTTCCGGTGACTTTGCCCGCAACGGTTTCCTGTCGGCGTTCCTGAGCCCGTCCACCGCCAAGAACGGCACCATCTCGGCGATCGTGCCGATGGCCAGCCATGTCGACCACACCGAGCACGATGTGTCGGTGATCGTCACCGAACAGGGCCTGGCCGATCTGCGCGGCCTGACCCCGCGCAAGCGCGCGCAGGTGCTGATCGACAACTGCGCGCACCCGGACTTCCGCCCGCAGCTGCAGGATTACTTCGACCGTGCCAGCCGTGAGAGCTACGGCAAGCACACCCCGCACCTGCTGCCGGAAGCGTTGTCGTGGCACCAGCGCTGGCTGGATACCGGAACGATGAAGGGCTGAGGCCCGCTACGGACGTCGGGTAGAGCCGGCCGCTGGCCGGCTTCCCCAACAGCCGGCCAGCGGCCGGCTCTACCTCACGCGGTGCCCGGCCAGCGGCCGGCTCTGCCTTTACGCGGTGCGCAACGCCGCCAGCGATTCGGCCTGCAGCCGCTCGTAGATCTCGAACTCGTCGTTCACCGCCACGCCCAAGGCCTGCTCGAAGGCTTCGCGGTTGGCATGCGCGGCATAGGCGCGCTGTTCTTCGCCGCCCAGGTTCGACTGGAAGATGCCCGCGGCGCTGACCGGCAGGAAATCCTCGTAGACGATCGGGTCGGCCGTGGCCAGGCCGGCGGCCACCAGCACTTCAGCGGGCAGATCGGCCACGCGCTCCGGCGCGGCGCGGCCAGCGTCGGTCAGCTGGTAGCGGTAATACCCCAGGCCTTCCTGGCGCAGGGTGTCATGGTCATCCGGGAAGCTGGCGAACACCGCCTGCAGGCGCTGGCCGTAGTCGCCGCCGGTGCTGCCTTCACCACCGGCGTCGCGGGCCTGCGACAGCAGCTGGTCGTACAGCGCGCGGCCCTTCGGGGTCAGCGCCAGGCCGCGTTGTTCGATCTCGCCGAAGCGCGCGGTATGGGTGCCGGCATCACCACCTTCGGCATCCGGGAAATGCACGGCCTCTTCCAGCGCCTTGAAGCTGGTCTGGCGCAGCAGGATCGGGCAGGCGCGGCGCGGCGGGCCTTCGATCACCGCCTTGGCCGCCATGCCGTGCTCGATCATTGCCGCCTGCGCGGCATCGATGTCCAGCGTGCGCGGGGTCAGGTGGTTGATGTGCGGGCCGCGGAAACTGACCACGTCGGCCACCAGCCGGTGCGCGTTGTGCAGCGCGCGGTAGGTCGGCAGGTCGACCGTGGCGTCACCATGCCAGCGGAAGGTTTCCAGTGCTTCATCGACGAAGCGCTCGGCATCGGCCTGCGACAGGCCACCGTCGCGCTCGGCCTGGTCGATCAGCGCCAGCGCGCCGTCGGTGAAGATGCGACGGCGCGCCAGGATCTTCGCCGACTCTGCACGCAGGGCTTCGTCTTCGATCAGCTCCAGGCGCAGCAGCGAGGTGAACACGCGGAACGGATTCTGCGCCAGCGCCGCGCCGGTCAGCGGGCGGAACGCGGTGGAGTGCACCGGCACGCCGGCCACCGACAGGTCGTAGTAGCCGACCGGGTACATGCCCATCACCGCGAACAGGCGGCGCAGCGTCGCCAGTTCCTGCACGGTACCGACGCGGATCGCGCCATGACGCTCTTCATCCAGCCGCGCACGCTCGTCGTTGCGCTGCAGCTGCGCGGCCAGCGCCGGGTCCTGGGCAAGCACCTGCGCGTTGATCCGCTCCACCAGTTCCACCAGCGTGCCGTACAGCGGCACTTCGGTGCGGTACATGCGGGACATGGCCTGCGCGAACAGGCGGCGGATCACATCAGGCGAAACGAAAGAGGCGCTCATCAGTCACTCGATTACGGGAACGGGGAACAGCTCGGACCCGTATTGTCGCCGGAGCGCCCGGCGGCGGCGATACGCAGAGCAACATGACCGGGTAGTGCCGGCCGCTGGCCGGCAACCCCGGATGCCTGGAAAGGCTGCAATTGCCGGCCAGCGGCCGACCCTACCGCTTCAACTGGCGCTTCAGCGCGGCATCCAGGGTGATCGGCCGGTCCCAGTGCTGGTAGCTGGCCACGATGGCATGGCGCACAGCCCGGTAGTGCAGATTGTCCGGCTTGGTGGGCATGCGCTTGACCACCGCCTCCCAGCCGCCCTCCGGGTCCTGGCTGAAGGCACGCACGCTGTCGCGGCAGGTCTGGCCACTGGCCTTGGCCCAGAAGCAGGCGAAATAGATGTCTCCGGCCTGCCAGCCGTGGGTGGTGAACAGCGCGCTGATGTAGCCGCGCGGCACGTCGGCATAGCGCGACACTTCGTCGAGGAAGGCATCGGGGTAGCGTTCGGCGTAATGGTTGATGTCCTGCAGCTGGGCATCGACCCAGCTGTCGCCGGTGTCCACGTCGTAGGCGCTTGAGCGCTCGGCGGTCTGCTGGGCCAGCACGGTGGCCGGCGCCAGCAACAGGAACAACATCAGCGCGCGCAGTCGGTGGTTCATGCCCCGATTCTGCCGCAGCCGACGGGCCCTGTCAGGCCGCAGCGGCCTTGGTCTCGATCGCCGCCAGTGCGGCCGGCCAGTCGTGGGCGGTATCGGCAGTGACCATGCGCGGTTCGTCGTCGGCCACGCCATGCTGGGTCTCGTGGGCCCAGGTCACTGCGTACGGGGTATGCACGCCCCAGCCACCCAGGGTCACCACCGGCTCGATGTCCGAGCGCAGCGAGTTGCCGACCATCACGAAGCGCTGCATCGGCAGGTCGAATTCGGCCAGCACGCGGGCGTAGGTCTCCGGGTCCTTCTCGGAAACGATCTCGATGCGCGGGAACAGCTCGCCCAGGTTGGCGACCTTGATCTTCGCTTCCTGGTGGAACAGGTCGCCCTTGGTGATCAGCACCACCGGGTAGTGCTCGGCGATGGCCACCACCGCTTCGCGTACACCATCGATCAGCTCGACCGGGTGGCGCAGGGTGTCGTGGCCGATCTCCAGGATGCGCTGGATGTCCTTGGCCTCGATGCGCTGGCCGGTGATGTCGATGGCCGCTTCGATCATCGACAGGGTCATGCTCTTGACGCCGTAGCCGAAGGTGCCCAGGTGGCGCTGCTGCACTTCCAGCAGGTGGCGGGCGGTCTGGGTGTCATGCACGTCGACATAGCGCGACAGCAGGTCAAGGTAATCCTGCTCGGCCTTGCGGTAGTAGTCCTCGCTCTTCCACAGCGTATCGTCACCGTCAAAACCGACCAGGCCGATGGCGCGCGACGGCGCAGGCGTGGGTGTATTCATCGCGCAAGGATACAGGGGCCATGGTGACGAAAAAAACCCGGGCGGCCGAAACCGCCCGGGTTCCCATACGCCCCGACGCAGGACTTACCTGCCCTGTGCACCCTGCGCTGCGCCACCGGCGCCGGCCTGCTGGGCGGCCACGTAGGCCTTGTACTCATCGGCGCTCAGCTCGCCGTCCTTGTTGGTATCGGCCTGGTCGAACACCTGGGCCAGGCCGGCGTTCACCTGCGCCTCGGTCTTGCTGATGGTGCCGTTGCCATCGGTATCGATGCTGGCCCAGGTCTGGCCACCGCCATTGGCCTGTGCCGATGCCGCTGCGGCCGCATTGGTCGCCTGGTCGGCGGCCTGGCCGGCCTGTGCAGCCGCCTGCTGGGCCTGAGCGGCCTCGTTCTGTGCATGCGCGGCCTGCTGCTTGGCCGACTGGGCCATCGCCGGGATGGCCAGCACGCTGCCAGCGGCGACGATCAGGGCGATCAGGGGCTTGCGGTTGCGAATAGTCATCAGGGGTGTCTCCTGCCAATTGGGTGGTGTTGCGCGGCGTGTTGATTCCGCACGGCACCTACCCTGCCACCGCGTTTCTGAATCGATTTTGCGCCGCGACCGGCCCGCACACATGCGATTAACCACTCGCCTCCACGCATGCTTTAGCGCGGTGGTTAGGGTGAAGTGAGTGGCTCATAAGATGCGCATTCAGCGCCTCTGCATTTAACCGGCAGGCAACGAAAAACCTGCGTCAGTCGACGGTTTTTTCCGATGACCGCGAACTGAACAACACCCATGCAAGAGCAACACCGGCGAGCGCACCGGCGATTTCCAGCACCACACGGCTGCCAAGTTCGTTCGGATCGTGGATGGTGGCCAGGAAGATGCGCGCGTACAGCGGCGATTCCAGCCGCACGATGCCCATGTAGAACAGCTTCCACGCATCGATGCCGGCGGCGATGATCACGGCGATGACGCAGGACCAGCCGATCGCGTGCCCCATCGACCACCGCAGCAGGCGGCACAGCTGCGACCACAGGAAGTACACCAGCAGCCCAACCAGCATGGCGATGGCGCCGGCTTCCAGGGTACCGAGCAGGCCGAAGTGCAGGGGAAGGTTCATCGGATGGGCAACGGTGGGATGGCGGCCAGTGTAAGGGATCTGCTTCGGACCCAATCCGGCAGCCACGGTAGATCCACGCCGTGCGTGGATGAGTCTCCATCGAGATCGAATAATTCGACGATTGAACAAAGAGCAGCCGAGCATGAGCTCGGCCCTACAACGGACCGCGCGGGAAACTGTCAGAGGCTGGGCGGT
Organism: Stenotrophomonas sp. AR029; assembly: GCF_047520695.2. Lineage (NCBI taxonomy): Bacteria > Pseudomonadati > Pseudomonadota > Gammaproteobacteria > Lysobacterales > Lysobacteraceae > Stenotrophomonas > Stenotrophomonas sp. AR029. The sequence goes on from NZ_JAXBQQ020000005.1 coordinate 189,750, forward strand.
GCCGGAGTGCGGGGTGTCAGCCGCATGGATGCGGCTGCCAAGCCTCCATGGACGGATTTACGGCGTCCCCGCACTCCGGCACCGCCCAGCCAACCCACGGAACGCACGCTGTTGCTGTTGCGTCTGATGTTGCCGGCCAGCGGCCGGCACTACCGCAGGTACAGGGCGCAGCCCTGCCGATACCCCTACCGTACCGGGACGTCGTACGCGGAGCCGGGATCCGGTTCCGGCTGGAACGTGTAGTGCCACCACTCCTGCGGATAGTTCACGAAGCCACGCCGTGCCATTGCCTGCACCAGTTGCCGCCGGTTTGCCTGCTGCGTCTCACTCAGCCCGCTCGTCTGCGTATGCGCACGTGGCCCGAAGAAGTCGAAGTCAGTGCCCATGTCCAACGGCGCACATGCACCGCTTCGGCAATCCAGCAGGCCCAGATCCACCGTGGCACCGCGGCTGTGGCCGGAGCGTTCGGCGATGTAGCCATCGGCCAGCAGGCGCGGCTTGTCCAGGTCCGGATACTGCTGTGCCTTGCGCGAGAGCTCGCGCGGATCGTTCACCCAGGCCATGAAGGCCTGCACCGAACGCACCGGCCGGTAGCAGTCGTAGAGGCGCAGGCCGAAGCCATCGGCGCGCAGGTCCTGTTCCACCTCGGCCAGCGCCTTCGCCACCGGCGCCAGCAGGTAGCACGAAGGCGCCTCGTAGCCGGGCACGCGCGCGCCGGTGAAGTTGTTGGCGCCCGCATAGCGGATGTCCAGGTCGATGCGCGGCGACAACGTACGGATCTCCACCAGCCCGGCGCTGGCCGCGTCGGTGGCCGGTGAAACGCGCGGTGGCTCAGCGGCGCTGGTGGTCGCTGCCAGGGCAATCGCCAGTACGAGTGAAATGCAGGTCCTGGAAGTCATAGCTGAAGTCGATGTCCGGATCGATGGCGCGCAGGTCCAGTGTCGGTGCCAGGCCTTCACCCGGCTGCAGCCACGCCTGCGCGTCTTCGCCCAGCGTATCCCAGCGCAGCAGCCAGCGCCCCTGCAGCTGCAGCACAGCCGCTTCCAGCCGGGGCGACTTGTCCACGCTGAAGCGCAGGCCGTCCTTGCCCGGGCACAGCGAGGCCGGCCCCAGCCACGGATCGGTGTAGCGGCCCTGCCAACGCGGCAGATCGGCGTCCGATGTCGGCCGTGCCTGCGACGTCGCCGGCCGCTGATGGCCGCCTGCCGCTCGCATGGCCTGGTCAGCCTTCAGTTCGGCCAGGTACGCCAGCGCCGGACGCGCCTCATCGGGGGCGGTGAAGCGCTTCAGTGCGGTCTGCATCAATGCGATGCGCGCATCCTCGCCTTCACCGTTGATCAGCATTACCACACCCACCTTGCGCTCAGGCAGCAGCGCCAGCGACGAGTACATGCCCGACAATGTGCCGGTGTGCGCCACCTTCCACTGCCCATCCATGTCCGACACGCGCCAGCCATAGCCGTAGCCGTAGAAATGCGCGTTGTCCCAACGCCGCTGGCGTTCACCCAGCGGCATCGGCATGTGCAGGGTCCACAGCGTACGGCGCTGCTCAGCATCCAACCAGCCAGGTGCCAGGCCGGGATCGAGCAGCACCTGCATCCAGCGCGTCATGTCCCGCAGCGAACAACGGATGCCGCCGGCGGCCATCGACGGCAGGTCCGGGCTGATCGCACCATCGGCGTTCACCACCGTATTGTGGTCGCCACGCCAGGCATGTGGCTGCGCCACGTTGCCGACCCGCTTCACCGACCACGTCCCCACTTGGCAGCGGGTCATGCCCAGCGGCTCGAACACCTGCTCGCGCATCAACTGGTCATACGGTTTGCCACCCGTCGCAGCGGCCAGTTCGCCGGCCACCACGTACATCAGGTTGTCGTAGGCGTAGCGGCTGCGGAAACTGCTGACCGGCTTCAGGTGCGCCAGCCCCGCGATGATGTCGGCACGGGTGAACGCGTTCGGCTCCGGCCACAGCATCAGGTCACCGGCGCCCAGGCCGAGACCGCTGTTGTGGATCAGCAGGTCGCGCACCTGCATCTGCTCGCCCACCCACGCATCGTGCATGCGGAAGCCCGGTAGATGCCGCCGCACCGGATCCTCCCAGCGCAGCTTGCCCTGCTGCACCAGCCGCGCCAGCAGCGCGGCGGTCATCGCCTTGCTGTTGGAGGCGATCTTGAACAGCGTGTCCTGGTCGATGCGGCCGCCGTCGCCGCGCGCGCCCTCGGCGTGGCGATAGACCACCTGCCCGTTGTCGACCACCGCGATGGCCAGCCCGGGCAGGTGCTCGTGCTGGACCACGGCGGCGACGTCGGCCTCGAGGGAGGCGATGTCGGTCGCCGAAGCGGACGGTGCGGCCAGTGCCGCCGCGACGATCAGCAGGTGGTACATGCGCGCAGCCCCTCCATTGCCCGCGCCGTCACGGTGGACGGCGCGGATCGTGGCCTCAGAAGTTCCAGGTCACCACCAGCTGGGTGTAGCGCGGGGCCTGCCAGCGCGTCCCGGTGGCGAACGTCGCCTCGCGGTACTGGCCGGGCTGCGCTTCATAGCGCTGGTGCACGTTGATGGTCTTCTGGTTGTTGAACAGGTTGTACACCGACAGCCGTGCACTGAGGTCGATGCCCTCCACCGGCAAACGCCAGGTCACATTGGCGCCCATATTCCAGGTCCACGGCAGGCGACCGAACGCACCGCGTGGGCTGTACTCGAACTGCCGCTGGTTGTACGGACCGGAACAGCTGGCCACGCACAGCCAGCCGGTGCCACCACCGCTACCTTCGCTGGAGGTACTACCACCGGCGATGGAATCGTTTGGCCACATCACGCCGTAGGCCGTGATGGGACCACCGGACTGCACCTGCAGTGTGGTTCCGAACGACCATTGCTTGTTCAGCGCGTAAGCGGCACGCAGCTTGAACTGGTGGCGGAAGTCGTTGAACAGCACGCCATAGCGCTCGTTGGTGGCCGGATGGTCCCAGAACTGAACCATGCCCGTGTCGCCGTAGTTGGTATCGGAATTCACAGGGCCTTCGAAATTGCCCTCGCTCTTCGACCACAGGTAGGACGCGTTGAACATCCACTTCTCGTCCCATGCACGGTCGATCTGGAACTCCAGTGCCTTGTAGGTGCGCTTGGGCTTGGAGTAACCGATCACCTCGCCGCTGCCACCCTTGCGATAGCCGCTGTTGGCGGTATCGATGGTGATCCAGCCCTCGTTGGCGCAGCCGATGCTCTTGTCACCCCAGATCGTCAGGCTCTCGCCCGGGTTGGCGATCGGCCACAGCGTGCTCGGGGTCGGGCCGCACGGGGTGTAATTGATGCGGATGTCGTCCAGCGCACGGGTCATCCGTCGATAGGTGGCGTTGACGCCCCACGACCATGCCTGGTTGATCATGTTCTGGAAGCCCAGGATGTACTCGTCCTGGTAGACCGCCTTGAGGTCGCGATCCACACTCTGGCGCAGATCGGCACCGCCGGTGTTCATGCGGGTGTCGGTCGGGCCGATCTGCTGGCCGACGATCGGTGCCATGTACGGTGAGCCTGTCGGTGAGGTTTTCCGCTCCCAGCCATTGAGCACGTAGTAGCTGTATTCGTCAGTGAGGCCACCGGCGAAGTTCACGTTGATGTTGTTGGTAACCGGAAGGTAGTAGCGGCCGGCGTTGCCGAACAGCTTGGTGCTGCCATCACCACGCATGTCCCACGAGAAGCCGACGCGGGGTGCGATCAGGTCATCCATCTTGATGAACGCCTTGCCGGCGGCGGTGCGGTTTTCGAAACGGTCCCAGCGCACGCCGAGGTTGAGCATCAGGTTCGGCGTGATGTTCCAGATGTCCTCCACGTAGAAGGCATTGGCTTCAGTCTCGAACGTGCCGCCCGATTTGCGGTTTCGCGCACGCAGCATTTCGGTAACGCCAGCCGGTACGTAGGCACTGGCACCATCCCAGACTTCATCGCCGGGTCGCGCCACGTAGGCGGTGTAGCTCAGTTCGGTCGGGCCGGGGTAGCGGGTGGACTGCTTTGTGGTCATCAGCTCACGGTCGACACCGAAGCGCAGCAGGTGGTCACCCAGCTGCCATTCGAAGTCCAGTCGCGCCACGTCACGAGTATCGTCACGCTCGGCCACTGCCGTGCCCGTAGGGTGGCAGCCTGCGCGCAGGCCCTGCAGCTTGCCCAGGCGCGGGCCGTAGGTACTGTCGGTGAACACCGGGCTGCAGGCCTGATCCAGCGATGAATTGGTGAAGGCACGCTGGTTGTTCTGGCCGACCATGGCGCGCGCGGTGAAGTTCTGCCCGAAGTGGCCGGTATACGTTGCCGACCAGTTGCGTCCCCCCGTCTCGGTGACCGAATCACCGCCCCATGCACCGAGCTCGTCTGCGTTCCAGTTGTACCCATAGGAGGCATTGGTGACGTCTCCCTCGTCGGAGAACGCCAGCAGCGCCAGGCTGTGGTTGTCGTTGATGTTCCAGTCCAGCTTGGTGCCCCAGAAGCCGTTGCCGGAATCATTCTTGAACCAAGTGCTGCCGTCGGACGAAGTGTTGTGTCCCTTGTCGTTGCGGTCTTCGTACATCGCGAACAGGAACAGCTTGTCCTTGACGATCGGCCCCGAGCCCCAGACGTTGGTCTTCAGGAACGAGTTGTTGTCGCGGCTGCCATACGAATGCGGGGTTCCATCACGATGGAAGTGATCGCCGCCACTGGCGCGCCATGCACTGGGCTCGGCGGTGACTTCGATACCGCCCTCGAATTCGTTGCTGCCCGAACGGGTCACGGCATTGATCACGCCACCGGTGGAGCGGCCGAACTCGACCGAGTAGCCACCCGTCTTGACCTGGAATTCCTTGAAGAAGGCGAACGGCGCGGTGCTGAAGCCGCGACGGGTGTACATGTCGGTGACATTCAGGCCGTTGATGAAGACCGCATTCTCGGCCACCGATGAACCGGCGAACGACAGGCCGCCGAATGACGAGTTGCCGCCGACCACGCCCGGCGCCATCAGCGCGACCGCAGACAGGTCCTGCGCCACCGGCAACCGCGAGATTTCCTGACGGTTGATGTTGAAGGATGTCTCGGTGGAGTAGACGTCCACGCGGTTGACCACTCGGGTGCCGACCACCTGCAGGGCATCAAGATTGGTGACGCCGCCGCCACTGGCCAGGTTGACCGTGGTGGTACCACCAACCGCCACACTGACAGCAACCTGATCGCCCAGCTTCTGGCCATCGCGGCTGAGCTGCAGCTGGTAGTCACCTACCGGCAGCTGGCCGAGGCGGTAGCTGCCGTCGGCGCCGACGGTAACGGTACGAGTCAGACCCGTACTGTTGCTGACCACGGTCACCTGGTCACCCGCGGTTGCACGGCCGGCAACTGCGCCGCTCACGTTCTGTGCCATCGCGATGCCGGGCAGCACTACGCCCAGACACGCCCCAAGGGCGACGCACAACGCCGCCCGCTTGATGCTGTAAGCCTTCATCCCCTGCTCTCTCCTGCAAGAATTGAATGGTGTGGAATGCGGTGTGTCGCGCTAGCGTTGCCTGGCTGGCAGTACCCGCCACTGGAAGTCGTAGCTCCATTGGTCGAAGTACAGGTTGCCGCCTGCCCACTCGGCCTCGCCGCGCTGCGAGTCGACCGTTTCCGAGCGGAAGTGCTGCTTGGCCGGCACGAAGGGCTGGCCGAAATCGTCGTTGAAGGCGATGCGGTAGCCATCAAGGCCACCCAGATAGAAGTCACGGAGGGCCGGCACATCACTGGCCAGTGCGCCGGTGGTCACGTCCATCGGCAGCCAGCCATACGGCGCCAGGTAGACCTGCGCCCAATCATGCAGGTTGTTGTAGCCGCTGCCGTCGCCGGAGAACACCATGCCCGACTGCCAGCGTGCAGGAATACCGTTCATGCGCAGCAGCGCGATCAGCAGCAGGGTCTGCTGCCCGCAGTCGGCATGGCCGGCCCGCAGCGCGTAATCGCTGATGTTGCTGAGCGTGGAATATTCGCGCGCACCGGCCCACGGAATGCGGTCGACCGCGGCAAACAGCCTGCGCAGCACTTCATACGGGCGCGTCTCGCCCTGCAGCACCTGGTCGGAGAACAGCTTCAGCGCCGGGGTGAAGCGCACATGCGGCAGCTGCTCGGCCAGGTAGGGCTTCAGGGCCGGGTCGGCCGGGGTCGGTTGCACTACGGCCGGGTTGATCGCGGTATGCCGGGCGAAGATCGTGACCGCGTAGCGGATCTCGAAGCGGGTTGGCCGCCCGGCAACCGCTTTGGCTTCGAGGTAGGCGGTGCGCTGCTGGGTATGTGCCGGAGCCACGCGCGCCTTGCCCGGGGTGCTGCCCAGCCATTGCACCTGCTCCTGCTGGCCGGGGATCTCGCGCGGGTACGGAATCCACGCGCGGATCGTTTCACCGGCGGGCACCACATCGGCTTTCACCGTGAGCGACTGGGTGAATTCATAGCGCTGCGGCAGAACCGACGCCTGGCCACTCTGTTCGGCCGCAGCAACCACGCCTGCGTGGTGGGCATTGAGCACTTCGTTGGGGCCCGGAGGCGGCATCGGTGCATCCGCGCGGCGACGCGCGCGTGCTTCGTCGCTGAGCAGGAACAGGTTCGAGGGTGCGCGCTTGAAGTACCAACGCTCGCCATCGATATCGAGATGCTCGATCAGGCCGAGTTGGTCCCAGCGCGCAAATTCCTCGTCGGTCAGATCGGGAATGCCGCGCCGTACGGCGTCCTTGGCGGCGTTTTCGTCGAGGGCGAAATCCAGGCGGATGCGGCGCATGCGCTCGCGCTGGAACGCTTCGTCAGTGGCGGCGGGTGTAGTGGCCAGCAGCGCGTCGGCGTCGCGGAAACGGCCGCTGTCGATCAGGTCGATCACCTGCGCCTGACGCGCCTGCTGCTGGCTGCTGCGCTCGCCTGCTGCGTGCGTGGCCGACACCCACAGCAGCAACACGGCACCCAGGCCGGCGGCGGCAGTCAGACGCGGTTTGCGAACGGCAGGATCCACAGCGACACTTCCCCAGCGCGGGTGGTAACGGCTGTGTAACACGGGCCGGGATGTTGGTCAATAATTTATTCTTGCTTTCGGGGCCAAAAGGAATAAATATTCCAACAGGCATTCGAGGAGGGTGTGCACCGCATGAGCCTGGCTTTCCGCGAACGGCACCGGCATTGGCCGCGCCGCTTGGCCCTGGCCCTGTGCCTGCTGGCCGCCCCGGCCTTTGCACAGGCGGCCCCACCGCCCGACCCGGGTGCGCCGCTGCCCTATGTGATCGGCCTGCACGAGGCCTATCTGACCCCGCAGTACTGGGCCGCGCGCTTGGACAACGCCGACGCGCCGATTCTGGATCGCGCGCAGATCGAAGCACAGAACGCGCGGATGCGGGCGCAGGACAGCCACATCCAGGACATCGCCACACTGCCCGCCCAGCTTGATGCGGCGACGGTTCGCGCCAGCATCACCGCGCTGTCGAGCTGGCCCACCCGCGCCCTCTACAACGACAAGGGCCAGGCGATCGCACCCGCGCTGCGCAGCACTATCGAAGCCAACCTCGGCCTCGATGCGATTCCCACACAGGTGGCACCGCAGTATGGGCTGGTGGTGAAGCGTGCCGCGCTGCGCACCTTCCCCACCCGCGAGCGCGTCTTCAGCACCGTCGGTGACACCGACATCGACCGCTTCCAGGAATCGGCACTGTTCCCCGGCGACAAGGTGGCCGTGGTCCATCGCAGTACCGATGGCCGTTGGCTGTTCGTGCACAGCGAGCGCTACAGCGCGTGGATCGAAGCCGACGCCATCGCCAGCGGCGACAAGGCCACGGTGCTCGGCTACGGCGCGAAGGGACCGTACCGGATCGTCACCGGCGCCACCGCGCAGACCGCCCATACCCCGGAGGAGCCGCGCGTCTCGCGCCTGCAGCTGGACATGGGCGTGCGCCTGCCGGTGCTGGCCGACTGGCCCGCGTCAGAGCCGGTGAACGGCCAGCAGGCCCACGCCTCGTGGGTGGTGCAGTTGCCGGTACGCGAGGCCGATGGCCGATTGAAGCTGGTGCCGGCGCTGCTGCCGCGCTCGCAGGACACCGCCGCCGATTACCTGCCGCTGACCCCGCGCCTGTTGCTGCAGCAGGGCTTCAAGTTCCTCGGCGAACGCTACGGCTGGGGCCACGACTACGACACCCGCGACTGCAGCGGTTTCGTCTCCGAGATCTACCGCAGCTTTGGCGTGCTGCTGCCGCGCAATACCAGCGCGCAGGCGGTCAGTCCGGCGCTGGACCGCCTGCCGTTCACCGGCAAGGACGGCAAGGCGGTGCGCGACCGTGCCGTCGCCCGCCTGCAGGTGGGCGACCTGGTCTACATTCCCGGTCATGTGATGATGGCCATCGGCCACGTCGACGGCCGCACCTGGGTCATCCACGATACGGCGGGCGGCAGCTGGTTCGATACCGACGGCAAACGCGTGCAGGCCCATCTCAATGGTGTTTCGGTCACGCCGCTGGAGCCGATGATGGCCAGCGACACCGTCCGCTACATCGACCGCATCACCAACATCCAGCGCCTGCGGGCCAAGACTCCTGAATGAAGATCACCGCCATCGAACTGGGCATGCTGCGCGTGCCGTTGAAGACACCGTTCAAGACCGCGCTGCGCACGGTGGAGACCGTGGAAGACGTGGTGGTGCTGATCCGCACCGACAGCGGCAACACCGGCTATGGTGAAGCCCCGGCCACCGCAGTGATCACCGGCGATACCCACGGCTCGATCATCGAAGCGATCCGCCACTTCATCGCCCCGCGCCTGATCGGCCAGGACGTGGTCAACCTCAACCACCTGTGCACGCTGGTGCAGACCGCGATGGAGCGCAACACCAGCGCCAAGGCCGCGGTGGAGATCGCGCTGTACGACCTGTGGGCGCAGCTGCACGGTGCCCCGCTGTACCAGATGCTCGGTGGCGGCGACCCGGTGATCACCACTGACATCACCATCAGCGTGGACTACATCGACAAGATGGTGGCCGATTCGTTGTCGGCGATCGAACGCGGCTTCGAGTCGTTGAAGATCAAGGTCGGCAAGGACATCGGACTGGACATCGAACGTGTCAAGGCGATCCACGCCGCCGTGGAGGGCCGCGCCCTGCTGCGCCTGGACGCCAACCAGGGCTGGACCGCCAAGCAGGCGGTGCATGCGATGCGCACGCTGGAGGAAGCCGGCGTGGTACTGGAGCTGCTGGAGCAGCCGGTGAAGGCCGCCGACATCAGCGGCCTGAAGTACGTCACCGACCGCGTCAACACGCCGGTCATGGCCGACGAGAGCGTGTTCAGCCCGAGCCAGGTGATGGACCTGATCCAGCAGCGCGCGGCCGACATCATCAACATCAAGCTGATGAAGACCGGCGGCCTTTCCAACGCGATCCGCATCGCCGACATCGCCGGCATCTACGGCGTGCCGTGCATGATCGGCTGCATGATCGAATCGAGCATCAGCGTGGCCGCGGCCGTGCACCTGGCCGTGGCCAAGAGCGATGTGATCACCAAGGTCGACCTCGACGGTCCCTCGCTGGGCCAGTTCGATCCGGTCAGCGGCGGCGTGCATTTCAACGAATCGGAGATCAGCATCAGCGACGTGCCGGGGCTGGGTATCACCGAAGTGCGTGGGCTGGAGATGCTGGGGTGATTTCTGCCTTGCGGTTGGCCTGGCGTGCCACTGACGTTGGGTCGGGCGTTACTTTTCTTTTCGCGAAAAGAAAAGTAACCAAAAGAAACGCTCCGCCGACCGCGAGCCGGTGCTACGCACCGGTTCCCTGCGCTCCTCGGCCCGTCGAGGGACGGCGCGGGAACTCGCTGCGCTCGGACACCCGCGCCTCTTCGCCCTCGCCGGACCTGCGGTGCTCGGCTCGCTTGAAGGCGGACTCAACGTCAAAGGCAACAACTGCATCCCGTGGATCCACGCCATGCGTGGATGCTTTTGCTCTTGCTTTTGCTCTACCCCGTATCCCCCTCGCGGCTGGCACGCGCGCGATCTGTCCGGGGTCGGGCGGGTGGGGCTTGCGGGGGTGTCCGCGCCATGGGCCCGAGGCATGCCTCGGGCGGGTTGGGCAGGACGCCCAACCCCGGTCTTGCCGTTTGCGCAGGACAGCGCAAACGAGCAAGCGCGGCCAGGCCCCCATGGACGAATTCACGGCGTCCCCCGCGAACCCCACCCACCCGACCCACCACATAATCTGCTCTACGCTGCCAACCGCAACGCGCCTACACATGCCCGGACGCCCCGCATGCCGCCCCTGCTGAAGATCCGCACCGAGCGCGGGCAGATGTCTGCCATCGAGCGCCGCATCGCCGACTTCATCCTCGACAACGCCCACCTGCTGCGCGACTACTCATCGCAGCAGCTGGCCAGTGCGCTGGGCATCAGCCAGTCCAGCGTGGTGAAGTTCAGCCAGAAGCTCGGCTTCAAGGGCTACCCGGACCTGAAGTACTCGATCGGCCAGGACGTGGCCCGCGCCGGTGCCGATCCACAACAGGTGCCCAGCGAACCCGACAGCGGCGATGACTACCTGCGCCTGGGCGAGGCCCTGCGCCGCAGCAAGGCGCAGGCCGAGGAGGAAACACGCCAGGCCAATCCACGCGAGGAGATCGAGCGCATCGTGCAGCTGCTCGACGGCGCACCCAAGCTGTTCGTCCATGGCCTGGGTGACGACGGCCTGTTCGCCCGCGAGTTCGCCATGCGGCTGTCGCTGCTCGGCCTGCTGGTCGTGCCGCACACCGACCCGATCCTGATGCTGGCCAACCTGTCGGCCGCACGCCCCGGCGATGTGCTGCTGGTGTTCTCCGAATTCGGCAACCTGCCGCAGCTTTCGCAGCTGTCGCGGCAGTTCCAGGACATGGGTGGCAAGGTGATTTCCATTACCCGCCACACTGCCAACCCGCTGCGCGCGCATGCTGATGCGGCACTGGCGGTCTGCGCGCACGACCGCACGCCGCAGGTCGCGCAGCTGCTGTACCGTAGCGCCATGCACGCCCTGCTCGATTTCCTGTTCGTGCTGCTCTGCCACACCAATCCGGACCGCCAGCAGCAGCTGGCGGTGAACCTGGAGCGGATCGACCACCTGCTGGATTCCTGACCGGAGCACCTGTTGATGAAATCGCTGGTTCGCCTCGCTACCGCTGCGCTGCTGCTTGCTGCGACGGTGTCCGTTCACGCGGCGCCGCTGGATGGCGCGCGCCAGCTGATCGTGGTCACCAGCGATGGCTGGGACAGTACCCAAGGGCAGCTGCAGGCCTATGTGCGCGATGGCAAGGGCTGGCACACGCACGGACAGGCGTTCCCGGTGGCGCTCGGCCGTACCGGCAGCGCCTGGGGACTGGGCCTGCATCCGGCACAGGCCGATGGCCCGCAGAAGCAGGAAGGAGACGGTCGCAGCCCGGCCGGCATATTCGCGCTCGGCAGTGCGTTCGGCTATGCCGTCACACGCCCCGGCACCGCAATGCCTTACCAGCCGATGCTGGACAGCAGCTACTGCATGGACGTGCCCGGTTCGCCGTTCTACAACCGCATCGTCGATGAGAAGAAAGTCGGCAGTGCAGCGATCAAGGGCTCCACCGAGCCGATGCGGCTGGATCTGCACAACAAGGGCGACGTGCGCTACCGGGAGGGCTTCGTCATCGCCCACAACCCGGACAACCAGCCCGGCAAGGGCAGCTGCATCTTCGCCCATCTGTGGCGCCAGCCCGGCGAGGCCACCGCCGGCTGTACCGCCATGCCACAAGCGCGCATGCAGGCGCTGCTGGACTGGCTGCGGCCGCAGGATACGCCGCGCTTCGTGCTGCTGCCGCGCACCGAGTACCAGCGACTGCAGGTGCAGTGGCAGCTGCCCGCGCTGAGCGGAGACGCCCGTTGAGCGCGCAGGACGAACCACAGCTGCAGCGCGCGGTCAGCCGCTGGCAGATCGTCGGCCTGTCGATCAACGATGTGATCGGTAGCGGTATCTACCTGCTGCCGGCCGCCACCGTCGCCCTGCTCGGCCCCTTCAGCCTGTGGGGCGTGGTCGCCGCTGGCATCGTCGTCGCGCTGCTGGTGCTGTGCTACGCGCAGGCCGCCAGCTACTTCGATGAACCCGGTGGCAGCTACCTCTACGCACGCGAGGCCTTCGGCCGCTTCGCAGGGTTCGAGATCGGCTGGATGATCTGGCTGACCCGCATCAGCTCGGCGGCCGCATTGAGCAACGCGCTGGCCGATGCGGTCGCGCGCTTCTGGCCGTGGGCCGGCGCCGGCATGGGTCGCATCGCGGTAATCGTGGTGTCGCTGGGCTTCCTGACCGGCGTCAACATCATCGGCGTGCGCTCGGCCGCGCGCACCGGCGTGGTGCTGGTGATCGGCAAGATGCTGCCGCTGCTGCTGTTCGTGGCCATCGGCGCGTTCTATATCGATCCACAGCTGGCCTTCTCCGGCCAGCGCCCGGACCCGCATGACCTGCAACGGATGGGCGAGGCCGCCCTGCTGCTGCTGTACGCCTACGCCGGCTTCGAGAACATCCCGGCCGCGGCCGGCGAGTACCGCAATCCACGCCGCGATATTCCGTTCGCGCTGATCACCATGATCATCACTGTCACCGTCATCTACGGCGCGGTGCAGGTGGTGGCGCAGGGTACGCTGGCCGGCCTGGCCAGCTCGGCCACGCCGCTGGCCGACGCCGCAGCCGGTTTCGGCGGCGAGGCCCTGGCACTGATCCTCACCATCGGCGCGACCATCTCCATCCTGGGTACCAACAGCAACACGATGATGATGGGCCCGCGATTCCTGTTCGCACTGGCCCGCGATGGTTACGGCCCGAAGATCCTGGCGCAGGTGCATCCGCGCTTCCATACGCCGGCCGCATCGATCATGTGCCAGGGCCTGATCGCGCTCGGACTGGCGCTGTCCGGTTCGTTCGTGCAGCTCGCCCTGCTGTCGATGACCACGCGCCTGTTCGCCTACATCGGCACCGCTGCCGCCGTCCTGGTGCTGGCCAAGCGCTACGCGGATCGCCCAGGCGCGTTGAAGCTGCCCGGTGGCCCGCTGATTCCGGTACTGGCGCTGCTGCTGTGCCTGGCCCTGTTCGCCAGTGCCAGCTGGCAGAACATCGCCGCTGCACTGGTCGCGTTCGTCATTGGCGCGGTGATCTACACGCTGCCGCGCAAGGATGCGGACGCCGGGTGAACGGAGCGCCGGGCCATGCCTGGCGGATTGATCTGGCGATCACGCTGTCGGACCGGACCGTTAACCGCCACGCAGGCACGATCAGGCTTCGTCCACAACGGAGCCTTTTCATGACCGAGTACCAGATTCCCGGCCGCGTACCGGACGACAGCACGCCGCGCGACGCGGTCAGCGACTATTGGCGCGAGCGCTACACCGCCGAGCCGTACTACGACGACCAACTGTTCTTCGAGGACTACGAGCCGGCCTACCGGATCGGCCATGCCGCGCGCGCGCAGGACATGATCCGCGCCTACGAGGAAGTGGAGCGCGAACTGGAATCGCGCTGGGCCAGCGAACGTGGCCGCAGTCGCCTGGACTGGGCGCAGGCACGCAACGCCGTGCGCCGTGGCTGGGACGAAGCGCAGCTGGCGGATCCGCGCTTGAAGCGATAGCCCCAGGCTGCTGTAGAGCCGAGCCTACGCTCGGCTCTCGCCCCACGTTTAGGGTCGAGCCATGCTCGGCTGAGCCGAGCATGGGTTCGGCGCTACCGAATCATTCCTGTTCCGGCAGCGGCGGCACGATCGCGCTGCGCTTGCTCTCGCCACCACCGGCGGCGATCAGGTCGCGGGTGTTCTTCTGCACAGCCACCGCACCGAACAACGACAAGGCATACGCCATGCCGTAGAAGCCCTTCTCGCTGGGTGCCAGCGTGGCGTTCCACAGGCCGACCAGCAGCAGCATCAGCGCCGACAACAACGCGAACCAGCACAGCGCGTAATACAGGCCGCTGACCGGAATGCCTTCGACTCGGTCGCGGACGCTCTTCTGCAGCGACACCGCCGCGAACAGGCCGAACAGCAGCAGGGTCAGGTAGTAGCCCTTCTCGTTGAGCGCCATCGTGGCATTGAACAGGCCGATCAGGTACGCCGCCGCACCCAGCAGCAGGGCCACCCACGAGGCGGCGATGAAGGCGGTGGAGGGCTTGTGAGGCATGGCAGTATTCATTGCAGGTCCTTGGCAGGCAGACGGGCATGCTTTGCCCGGGCGTGCCCACCCTAGACGATCCCGCCGCTGCCGCACAGGGGGGCGCAGGACCTTCGGGCCACGACGGTAACGGCTGCGGTGGTATACAAGGGGCAGCCCGGCCATCCGCATCCCCGCCCTGGAGATACCCATGACCCGTACGCCCCTGCTGCTCGCCCTCGGCCTCGGCCTCGTGCCGATCCTCGCCACCTCCGCCTGCAACGCCGCCGATCCTGGCGCCAACGGCGCCCAGACCGCAGCGCCCGCAGCCTCCTCCGCCGCCGACCAGCGTCCGTTCACCGCCACCGAAGTCAGCCGTTTTGACCAGCCTTGGGCGATGACCTTCCTGCCTGACGGCAGCCTGCTGGTCACCGAGAAGCGCGGCAAGCTGCAGCACCTGGATCTGGCCAGCGGCCAGAAGCATGAGATCACCGGCGTTCCGAAGGTCGCCTACGGTGGCCAGGGTGGCTTCGGCGACATCATCCTGCACCCCGACTTTGCCCGGAATCACGTCGTTTACCTCAGCTATGCCGAGGAAGGCACGCTGGATACCCGCGGTGCGGCCGTGGCCCGGGCCACGCTGGCGCTGGATGCGAACGGGGCTGGCCAGCTGAAGGACCTGAAGGTGATCTGGCGGCAGAGCCCCAAGGTCAGCGGCGAGGGCCACTACGGGCATCGCCTCGCCTTCGGCCCGGACGGCAAGCTGTGGATCAGTTCCAGCGAACGGCAGAAGTTCGATCCGGCCCAGGACATGGGCGGCAACCTCGGCAAGATCATCCGCCTCAACGACGATGGCAGCCTGCCCGCCGACAACCCGTTCGCCTCACAGGGCGGGGTTGCCGCACAGGTGTGGTCGCTGGGCCATCGCAACATCCTGGGCATGGCCTTCGACGCCAACGGCAAGCTGTGGGCGCATGAGATGGGACCCGCCGGTGGCGACGAGTTGAACCTGATCGTGCGTGGCGCCAACTACGGCTACCCGATCGTTTCCAACGGTAACCACTACGACGGCCGTCCGATTCCCGACCACGACACCCGCCCGGAATTCGCCGCCCCGAAGGTGACCTGGACGCCGGTGATCTCGCCGGCCGGCTTCGTGATCTACAGCGGCAGCCTGTTCCCGCAGTGGAAGGGCAGCGGCTTCATCGGCGGCCTGTCGTCCACCTCGCTGGTGCGCGTGGCCTTTGATGGCGACAGCGCGCGCGAAGCCGAACGCTTCAACATGGGCGAGCGCATCCGCGAAGTGGAACAGGGCCCGGATGGCGCACTGTGGCTGCTGGAAGACGGCAGCAAGGCGCGCCTGCTGAAGCTCACCCCGAAGACCTGATGCCCCGGTAGTGCCGGCCGCTGGCCGGCACCTGGATCCTTCCGGCATCCGGCGGTTGCCGGCCAGCGGCCGGCACTACCCTGCCAAACGGCCCCGCGTGCGGGGCCGTCTGCGTTCACTGGATGGTGATGACCTTCACCTCGGTCTGCGTGCAGGCCTTGTCCAGGCACGTTCCGTTCAACCACACCTGTCCATCGCCAATCATCACGCCCTGCTGGTTGACGAAGACCTTGCCGAAGTCCTGCCCGGACACTGCCTTGACCACCTCCGGGGTAATGATCTTCTCGTAGTTCCGCTGGAACTCACCGGGGCCAGTGATCTTCTTTCCGTCGCTGATGTTCAACGGGAAGCGCACTTGCTCGACCACCGCAGCACGATCACCGCCGACCACGGCGGTCTTGAACGCGTTGAAGACCTTCTCGAACTGCGCCGCATCGCCGAGCAGCGATTCGATGCGCGCACGCGCGTCCTCGGCGGGCGCCTCCGCGGCCGGTGCGGCCGGTGCGGCGGCGGCAGGTTCGGCAGCCGACGCCGCCGGTTCAGCGGCAGGCGTCGCTGCCGCGTTCGCTTCCATCGGCGGCGGCGCATCCGCCGCAGGCTGCGCCGGCGGCTCAGGCTGCGAACAGGCCGCCAGCAGCAGAGCGGGAATCAGGTAGGCCATCCGGCGCATACGCGCACTCCATCGAAACAGGAAGCCCGATGGTAGCGCCGCTACAGTGACGGCAACAAAAAGGGGACGGAGGGGATTAAGTCGTTAGTGGCACAAACGACTTAATCCCCTCCGTCCCCTTTTTCTGATCAGGCCTTCAGCAGTTCGAACTGCACGGCTTCGCCGGCGGCCGACGAGGCGCAGACCCACAGGTCGAACTGGCCCGGCTCGGCACGCAGCACGCCATCGCGGCCGGTGAACGCCAACTGCTCGCGGGTCAGGGTGAACACCACGTCGGCGGACTCCCCCGGCTGCAGCGCCACCTTGCGGAAGTCCTTCAGCTCACGCACCGGACGTACGCGGCTGGCCACGCGGTCGTGGATGTACAACTGCACCACTTCCTCCCCGGCCACATCACCGCTGTTGGTCAGCGTGGTGGTGATGGTCAGGGTGTCGTCCCAGCCAAGCTGCACAGCACTCAGCTGCGGCACGCCGTAGGCGAAGGTGGTGTAGCCGATGCCGTGGCCGAACGGGTACAGCGGCTCGTTCGGAATCTCGCGCCAGCGGGCCTTGAACTCCGACATGGTCGGCAGCTCCGGACGGCCGGTGCGCGGGTGGTTGTAGAAGTACGGCTGCTGGCCGGACACCTGCGGGAAGCTGACCGGCAGGCGGCCGGACGGGCTGTAGTCACCGAACAGCACATCGGCCACGGCATGGCCGGTCTGCGTACCCAGGTACCAGGTCACCGCCACGGCCTGCGCATTGCGCACCGCGCCCTGCAGCGCCAGCGCGCGGCCATTGCGCAGCAGCACCACCAGCGGCTTGCCGGTCATCGCCACGGCCTCGGCCAGTGCCTGCTGTGCCGGCGGCAGGGTGATCTCCACGCGCGACTGTGCTTCACCGCTGTAACGCTGCGGTTCGCCCAGCGCCAGCACCACCACATCGGCGCGCAGCGCGGCAGCCACCGCCGCTTCGGTACCGCCCGGAATGGCCGCTTCCAGTTCGCAGCCCGGCACGATTTCCAGCAGCGCTTCGTCGCCGATGGCGGCACGCACGCCGGTTTCCAGGTCGACGTAACGCTGCTTGTCGCCGAACAGCGTCCAGCAGCCTTCGATGTTTTCGCGGTCCTGCACGAACGGGCCGATCAGCGCGATCTTCTGCCCGGTCTTCTGCAGCGGCAGCACGTTGTCGCGGTTGTTCAGCAGCACGATCGAACGGCGCGCGGCATCGCGCGACAGTTCATCATGCGCAGCGATATGCGAGGTATCCGCTTCGCGCGCCGGGTCCAGCGAACGGTACGGGTCGTCGAACAGGCCGATGGTTTCCTTCAGCCACAGGATGCGGCGCACGCCTTCATCCAGCACCGCCATCGGCACTTCGCCGCTCTCGACCAGGCCCGGCAGGTGCTCGGCGTAGAAGCCGCTCTGCATGCTCAGGTCCAGGCCGGCGGTGAACGCCTTGGCGGTGGCATCGCGGTCGTCGGCGGCATAGCCGTGGGCGACCAGCTCCATGTCGGCGGTGTAGTCGGAGATCACCACGCCCGGGAACTTCCATTCGCCGCGCAGGATGTCGGTCAGCAGTTCAGCGTTGGCACTGGCCGGCACGCCGTTGATGTCATTGAACGAGGACATCACGGTGATCGCGCCGGCATCGAAGGCGGCCTTGAACGGCGGCAGGTGCACATCGCGCAGGGTCTGCGGCGAGATGTCCACCATGTTGTATTCCATGCCGGCCATCACCGCGCCGTAGGCGGCGAAGTGCTTCGGCGTGGCCAGCAGCGAATCGGCGGCGCGCAGGTCGCTGCCCTGGAAGCCACGCACGCGGGCGGCGGCGAACGCACAACCCAGCACCACGTCCTCACCGGCACCTTCGGCACCCCGGCCCCAGCGCTGGTCGCGGGCGATGTCCACGGCCGGGGCATAGGTCCAGTGCAGGCCGGCAGCGGTGGCTTCGATGGCGGTGGCGCGCGCGGTGCGCTCGGCCAGGTCCGGCTCGAAGCTGGCGGCCTCGCCCAACGGAATCGGGAACACGGTGCGCATGCCGTGGATGACGTCGGCGGCCAGGATCACCGGGATGCCCAGGCGGCTCTCCTCGGTGGCGACCTGCTGGATGCGGCGGCCCAGCTCGGCGCCCACGCCATTGAACAGCGAGCCGACCTTGCCCTCGCGCACCTGCTGCAGCACCTGGTCGGCATTGCGCACGTTGGCTTCCGGGTTCACGTCCGGGGCGAACGGGCGGACCATGTCCGCGAAGACACCCAGCTGGCCGACCTTTTCCTCGACGGTCATCTGGGCAATGAGGGATTCGATGCGATCGGAGGCCACCGGCAGTCCTTGATGAAAACGTTTACAAGCCCGGCATTCTAGCGATCCCGAGCCATTTGGCGAGAGGTTTCTTCGTTCAGTTTCAGCCAACAGCGGGGCCCGTATGGTCCCACCGGGAGCACCGCAGCTTACTCCGAGCCGGCCATCTGGCGCTGCCCGGCCATCAACATGGCATCGCTGGAGGCCTGGAACACCCGCAAGCCGAACGCCGGCAGAATCGCCAGCAGGTGGTCGAAGATGTCCGACTGCACGGCCTCGTACTCGCTCCAGGCGGTGCTGCGGGTGAAGCAGTACAGCTCCAGCGGCAGGCCTTCGGTGGTGGGCTGCAGCTGCCGCACCAGCAGGGTCATGTCGGTATGGATGCCCGGGTGGCTGCGCAGGTAGCGCTCCACGTAGGCGCGGAAGGTGCCCAGGTTGGTCACGCGGCGGCTGTTGACCTCAGCCACGCCCTGCTCGCGCAGGCGCCCGTTCCACTGCCCCAGCTCCTGTTCCTTCTCACGCAGGTAGTCGCGCAGCAGCGCGAATTCGCCGAGGAAGGCCAGGTCGCCGTCGTCGAGGAAGCCGACGCTGTGCTGGTCCAGGTACAGCGCGCGCTTGATCCGGCGGCCACCGGCCTCCTGCATGCCGCGCCAGTTCTTGAACGACTCGGTCACCAGCTTCTTGGTCGGGATGGTGGTGATGGTCTTGTCGAAGTTCTGCACGGTGATGGTGTGCAGGGCGATGTCGATGACGTCACCGTCGGCGTTCTGGCTGGGCATCTCGATCCAGTCGCCGATGCGCACGCGGCCATCGCCACTGATCTGCACGCTGGCCACCAGCGACAGGATGGTGTCCTGGAAGATCAGCATCAGCACCGCGGTGGCGGCGCCAAGGCCGGTCACCAGCGGGCCCAGCTTCACCCCAAGCAGGGTGGCGACGATGGAAAGGCCGGCGGCCACGAACACCACGATCTTGACCACCTGCAGGTAGCCCTTGATCGGCTTGTTGCGCGCATCGGGCTTGCGCTCGTACAGGCTGTTGGCCGCGTCCAGCGCATGCGAGAACGCCATCGACACCGTCAGTACGGCCCACACGATGCACAGCTTGATGATGACGTTGACCAGGCTGGGCGGCAGGTCGGGGATGAGGGTGATGCCCGAAGCGATCACCTGGCTGGGCACCACGTTGGACAGGCGCGAAATCACCCGCATCAAGTGGCTGCCGCGGCCGGACTCGGCACCTGGCAGGCGCTGCAACAGGCGCCGCAGGCCACGCAGCAGGATGCGCTTGGTCACCCAATTGGCCAGGCCGGCGGCGATCAGCAGCGCCGAGATCATCAACGCCAGGTAGGCGCCGGGATAGGGTTCCAGTGTGTTCTGCAGCCGTTCCAGCCACTGTACCGCCACCACCGCATCCACCATCCGTTGTCTCCTTGCTTTGTCGTTGTTGTTGGGGTTGCCGGCCGGCGGCCGGATTTACCGGATCAGTCCCGCGAGCGTTCGATGATCACGCCCACCGCGCGAGCGCCGCGCACCGCGCCCGGCTTGCTCAGCTTCAGGCGCAGCCACTTCACGTCGAATTCGTCCAGCACGATCTGCGCGCAGCGCTCGGCCAGCGTCTCGACCAGGCCGAACTCCGACTCGCGCACGAACTGCTCCAGGCGCTTGCTCACCGCCTTGTAGTTCAGGGTGTGGGCGATGTCGTCGGTGGCCGCAGGGCGACGGTTGTCGAAGCCCATTTCCAGGTCGAACACCAGGTCCTGGCGGATCCGTCGCTCCCAATCGTAGATACCGATCAGGGCGTCGATCGTCAGCCCCTCGATGAAAACCTTGTCCATTGCGGTTACCAGCGCCAATACAGGCGGCCATGGTAACGGCACGGCGGTGACCCTGCCCGGAACGGGCGGTGAGCGGCCGACAGGGAGACGGCGCCGGAAAAAACAAAGGGCCCCACTAGCAGGGCCCTTTGGTACTACCGTTTGTCCCCGGGGGGAGCTGGAATCCAGCCGCGAGTCCCGGTGGCGCAGGCACGCAGATTAGGCAAGGACCAGATCGCCGGTCAAGGCCAATTCCGACAGGGCAGGTCAGGTATTCGTCCGAGGCAAAACGCAGAAAATCAGCCGCGCGGACAACGACGTTCCCTGATGGTCGCCGCCGCCCACTCTCGCGAACATCGATCCCTCCTTCACCACCGCACATGACGATGGCTCCATACGATGTACTGCGGCGCGCGTTGTCAGCGGAGCGTCTGTCTACTTACGAGAGAATCGCATCGACCTGCAGCCCCGACGTCACAGCCGAATCCCTGTACCTGTGGAACATGCGGATGTGCAGTGCACTGATGATGCCGGTCCATCTGTGCGAAGTGGTCACCCGTAACGCCGCTGCAGCTGTGCTCGCCAGGCAGCATGGCCCGCGTTGGCCCTGGAATGGTGCCTTCCGACGGAGGCTGCCAACCTCATCCAGTACTTCTCCGCGCACGGTACTGGAACACCTTGCCAGCCGCGTAACCGATACACCTGGGATCGTCGCCAACCTGCCGATGGTGTTCTGGCAGCAGCTCTTCACCTGTCGCTTCGACTCCACGCTTTGGATACCCGCACTCAGCAGGGTTCTGCAGCATGCTCCCTCTGCTCATCCCAGTGCCGTCAGGAAAGCCATCCATGCGGATATCGGACGCATCCGCCACCTGCGCAACCGCATCGCCCATCACGAGCCCATCCTCGAGCGCGACATCGGCGCCGATCTGGCCGCGATCGGGCGGCTGATCCATGCGCGCTGCCCGCACACCCTGGGGTGGCTGCAGCGCCATGAGCGGGCGACGACGGTATGGGCGGCGTCGCCGTTGGTAGTGCATCGGTAATGCGTCCGCCGGCCGTGGCCCGACGCTACCGGTTCACACCGCCGGCAGGGTCGCCATGTCCCAGCGCGGGGTCACATCCACCTTCGGCGGGCTGTGCTGGCCAGCCTGCAGCCGCAGCGCGCCAGCGAAGGCGATCATCGCGCCGTTGTCGGTGCACAGTGCAGGCCGCGGGAAGCAGGCGCGGCCGCCGAGGCGCTCGGCCATCTGCTGCAGGCGGGCGCGCAGGCGCTTGTTGGCACCTACACCGCCGGCCACCACGATCACATTGGTCCCGGCCGCTTCCAGCGCGCGCTCGCACTTGATCGACAGGGTCTCGACCACCGCGTCCTCAAAGCCCCGGGCAATGTCGGCGCGGGTCTGCTCGCTCTGGTCGCTGTCGCGCCAGGCCATCAGGACCTGGGTCTTCAGGCCGGAGAAGCTGAAATCCAGCCCCGGGCGGTCGGTCATCGGCCGCGCGAAGCGGTACGCGCCCGGCGTGCCCTGCTCGGCCAGCCTGGCCAGCTGCGGGCCGCCCGGATACGGCAGGCCCATCAGCTTGGCGGTCTTGTCGAAGGCCTCGCCAGCCGCATCGTCCAGGGTTTCGCCCAGCAGGCGGTACTGGCCGATCGCGTCCACCGCCACCAGCTGGGTATGGCCACCGGACACCAGCAGCGCCACGAACGGCGCTTCCGGCGGGTCGTCTTCCATCAGCGGAGCCAGCAGGTGGCCTTCCATATGGTGTACGCCGACGGCCGGAACCTCCAGCGCCCAGGCCAGCGATCGGGCCACGCCGGCGCCGACCAGCAGCGCGCCGACCAGGCCGGGACCGGCCGTATAGGCGACGCCATCGATATCGCCCACGCCCAGGCCGGCGTCGGCCAGGGTCTGGCGTACCAGTGGCAGCAGCTTGCGGACGTGGTCGCGGCTGGCCAGCTCGGGCACCACGCCACCGTATTCGGCGTGCAGGGCGATCTGGCTGTAGACCGCATGGGCGCGCAGGGCCGCGCTGCCGGCCAGGTCGGTGTCATACACCGCCACGCCGGTCTCATCACAGGAAGATTCGATGCCAAGGACTCGCATGCCTGCTATTATGACGCCCCTGCCGCCCCCTCGGGGGACGTGCAGATCTCACTGCTTTCGAACCGCCGGCCCGTATTCAGGGTTGGCCGCTTGCAGTTTGTCGATTCGCCGCTATAATGTGCGGCTCGCCGGGCGTGACCCGGTTCTACTGTGTCCCGGAGATTCCATGCCCAGCGTCAAAGTCCGCGAGAACGAGCCCTTCGAGTTTGCTCTTCGCCGCTTCAAGCGCACTTGCGAAAAGGCCGGTGTGCTGGCCGAAACCCGCAAGCGCGAGTTCTACGAAAAGCCGACCCAGGAGCGCAAGCGCAAGGCCGCCGCTGCTGTGAAGCGTCAGCTGCGCCGCTCGTCGCGCGACGTCACCAAGCGTCAGCGCCTGTACTGATCGGACGCATTTTCATTGCGGCGGGCCTGCCCGTCGCGATGGAGCCGAAGCCGGCACGCGCGAGCGTCGCCGGCTTTTTGCGTTTCCGGGTTCGGGCATCCGCCCCGCCCCACCTACCACCACGAGGTTCCTCATGAGCATGAAGCAGCAGCTCACCGAAGACATGAAGGCCGCCATGAAGGCGGGCGAGAAGCACAAGCTGGGCGTGATCCGCCTGATCAATGCCGCCATCAAGCAGCGCGAAGTGGACGAGCGCATCGAACTGGACGACACCGCCGTGATCGCCGTGCTCGACAAGATGGTCAAGCAGCGCAAGGACTCGGTCAGCCAGTACGAAGCGGCCAACCGCGAAGACCTGGCCGAGATCGAGCGCGCCGAGATCGTGGTCATCGAAGCCTACCTGCCGGCCAAGATGGGCGAAGACGAGATCGTGGCCGCCATCCAGGCCGCCATCGCCGAGACCGGCGCCTCCGGCCCGGCCGACATGGGCAAGCTGATGGGCGCACTGAAGCCCAAGCTCGCTGGCCAGGCCGACATGGGCCTGGTGTCCAAGCTGGTCAAGCAGCAGCTGGCGTAATCCGGTACACGGAGTCGGATCCCTTTCGCAACGCGAAAGGGCTCTGACCCCATTGATGCACCCGCTTCACCGCACCTTCGTCGGTCGCCTGCTACAACCACACCCATGGTTGAACCCGAGCCCAACGTTCCCGTGTCCCTGCACAAGTACCTCAAGCGCCTGCAGGACAGCTTTCCGATGGCGGTGGCCAAGCGCTTCATCGACGTCGACGTGCTGACCCAGGCCGCCTCCGTTTCCTTCTACGCCCTGCTGTCGATGGCCCCGCTGCTGGTGCTGCTGCTGTGGTTGACCGCTTCGCTGTACCCGCCGGCACAGCAGGCGCTGATCGACCAGATCAGCTCGGTGGCTGGCAGCAGCGCGGCTACGGTGGCCGAAACCGTCCTGAAGAACGCCGACAACCAGCCCGACGTCGGCTCGTTGGCGGGGCTGTGGAGCACGCTGCTGCTGTTCGTCGGCGCCACCGCCGTGTTCGCGCAGCTGCAGAACGCGCTCAACCTGATCTTCCGCACCAGTGGCGAGCGCCTGGAGGGCATCAAGGCCTGGCTGCGCAAGCGTGTGTTCTCGTTCGGCGTGGTGCTGGCCCTGGGCTTCCTGCTGATCCTGTCGATGACTGCCACCACGGTACTGCAGGTGGCCTTCGCGCAACTGCCCTCGATCCTCCCCGCGCTGGGGTACGTCACCAGCCTGCTGCTGTACGCGGTGGGGTTCGCCTTCATGTACCACTACCTGCCCGACCGCCGCGTGGCATGGCGCCAGGCCTTCATCGGCGGTGCCATCACCTCGGCACTGTTCGCACTGGGCCGCTACGGCATCGGCGTCTACATCGCCACCGTGGCCCCCGGCAGTGCCTACGGCTCGATGGGCGCGCTGGTGATCTCACTGATCTGGATCTATTACGCGACCGTGGTCTTCTTCGTTGGCGCGCTGATGACCGCGGTGATCGATGAGCGCCTGCGCGCGCGCCATCACCTGGCCGCCGCCGGCATCGATCCGGCCACCGCCAGCCAGGTGCCCGACAGGGGGTAAACTAGGGCAACCGCCCCCGGTTCCGTCGCGTGGTCCTGTACCGCGCCCTGCCCTGTTGCCCATGGCCCGTATTCCCGACGCTTTCATCGACGACCTGCTGGCCCGCACCGACATCGTCGAGGTGGTGGGCAGCCGCGTGCCGTTGAAGCGCCAGGGCAAGGAATACGCCGCACGCTGCCCGTTCCATGACGAGCGCTCGGCCTCGTTCACGGTCTCGCCGACCAAGCAGTTCTATCACTGCTTCGGCTGCGGCGCGCACGGCACCGCGATCAGCTTCCTGATGAACTACGACCGCCTCGAGTTCCTCGACGCGGTGGATGAACTGGCCAAGCGCGCCGGCATGGAAGTGCCGCGCAACGAGAATCCGCGCAGCCCGCAGCAGCAGGACGACAGCCGCGAGCTGTATTCGGCGCTGGACGCCGCCACCAGGTTCTTCCAGAAGAACCTCGAAGGCAGCGAGAAGGCACGCGCGTATCTGGAAAGCCGTGGCGTGGACGAAGCGAACCGCGCGCGCTTCCAGATCGGCTACGCACCGGATGGCTACAGCGGCCTGCGCGATGCGCTGGGCAAGGACGAGCGCCGCATGAAGCTGCTCGACCGCGCCGGCCTGTTTTCCAAGAACGATCGCGGCCACGTCTACGACAAGTTCCGTGACCGGGTCATGTTCCCGATCTTCGACCGCCGTGGCCGGGTGATCGCCTTCGGCGGGCGCGTGTTCGAGAAGGACGACGGCCCCAAGTACCTCAACTCGCCCGAAACCGCGCTGTTCCACAAGGGCCGCGAACTGTACGGCCTGTGGCAGGTGCGCCAGGCCAACCAGAAGATCGAGCGGTTGATCGTGGTCGAGGGCTACATGGACGTGGTTTCGCTGTTCCAGTTCGGCGTCACCCAGGCGGTGGCCACGCTGGGTACGGCGACCACGCCGGACCACGCCGAGCTGTTGTTCCGCAACGCACCGGACGTGTTCTTCTGCTTCGACGGCGACGCCGCAGGCCGCCGCGCCGGCTGGAAGGCGCTGGAATCGGTGCTGCCGCGCATGAAGGATGGCCGCCAGGCCTTCTTCCTGTTCCTGCCCGATGGCGAGGACCCGGACAGCATCGTGCGCAAGGAAGGCGCCGAGGCCTTCAACGAGCGCCTGAAGCAGGCCACGCCGCTGTCGCAGTTTTTCTTCGATGAACTGACCCGCGAGATCAACCTGGGCACGCTGGACGGCAAGGCGCGCCTGGCCGAACGCGCAAAGCCGATGCTGGCGCAGATTCCCGACGGTGCCTTCGGCGACCTGATGAAGCAGCAGCTGGCGCAGCTGACCGGCCTCGGTGGCACAGCCCAGGCCACGCGCGCGCCGGTGCCGCAACGCCAGCCACATCGGACGATCCAGCCGGTGGCCAAGCGCAGCCTGGTGCGCGGCGCGATCGCCGTGCTGCTGCAGCAGCCGTCGCTGGCGCTGACCCTGGGCGGAAAGCATCACTTCCAGGGCCTGCGACTGCCGGGCGTGGAGCTGCTGCTGGAACTGCTGGGGCTGGTCGAACAGCGCCCGGACATCAGCACCGGCGCCCTGCTGGAACACTTCGACGGCCGCGAGGAACAGGCGTCGCTGCACACCCTGGCGGCACAGACCCTGCCTGGCACCGAGGCCAGCTGGACCCAGGAACTGCACGACGCGGTGGCGCAGCTGGAGAAACAGCTGCTGGTGCAACGTCTGGAGGAGTTGTTGGCAAAGCAGCGCCAGCAGGGCCTGGATGATACTGACAAATACGAACTGCGCGAGCTGCTGAAGGCCCGCGCCGGGCTGCGCCTGTAGCGGCAGAACGTTTTCACGGAGAGGACCATGCTGCTGCGCCTGACCTGCCTGCTGTTGTTGTCGCTCTGCCTGCCACTGGCGGCCCTGGCCGCAGATGGCCCGCTCAATGAAGTCCGCCCGGGCCTGTATGCCGGCGGCCAGCCCTCCGCCGCACAACTGGGCGAACTTGCCGCGCAGGGCGTGCGCACCGTGATCGACCTGCGCCAGCCCGGCGAGGACCGGGGGTTCGACGAAACGCGCGTTGCCGAATCATTGGGCCTGCGCTACGTGCACATTCCGGTGGCCGGTGCCGAGGGGCTCGATGCCGCCAACGTGCGCGCCGTGCACCAGGCCCTGCGGCAGAGCCAGGGGCCTGTGCTGCTGCACTGTGCGTCCGGCAACCGCGCCGGCGCCGTGCTCGGCCTGGTCAACGCACGCTACGAACATGCCAGCCCCGAACAGGCCCTTCAGCTGGGCCAGCGTGCTGGCCTGACCTCGCTGGAAGCCGCCACCCGCCAACGCCTGGCCACGCCGATCACCTCACCCTGAACCCTCCGCACCAAGGACTCTGCCCACCATGACCCGCTGGTGGTCGCGCCTGCGACCGGACAACTTCACCCTCGCCCTGCTGTGCACCGTCGGCCTGGCCTCCCTGCTGCCGATGAGGGGCGCCGCCGCCATCGTCCTGGACGATGTCACCACCGTCGCCATCGCTGCACTGTTCTTCCTGCATGGCGCGCGCCTGCCACGTGAGTCGATCATTGGCGGCATGCTGCACTGGCGGCTGCACCTGACCATCCTCGCCTGCACCTTCCTCCTGTTCCCGCTGCTCGGGCTGATGTTCAAGCCGCTATCGGGCTGGCTGCTGACCCCGGAGCTGTACCTGGGCGTGCTGTTCCTGTGCACCCTGCCCTCCACCGTGCAGTCGTCCATCGCGTTCACCTCAATGGCGCATGGCAACGTGCCCGCAGCGGTGTGCAGTGCCTCGTTGTCGAGCATTCTCGGCGTATTCCTGACCCCGCTGCTGCTGACCGCGCTGGCGGGCACCTCCGGCGGCGTGCACGACCCGCTGCATGCGATCGGCGGCATCATGCTGCAGCTGCTGGTGCCGTTCGTGGCCGGCCACCTGCTGCGGCCGTGGATTGCCGGCTGGGTGGAAAAGCAGCGCGCGCTGCTGCGTTACACCGACCAGGGCACGATCCTGCTGGTGGTGTACTCGGCGTTCGGCGAGGCGGTGACCGAAGGACTGTGGAGCAAGACGCCGCTGCTCTCGTTGCTGGCCGTGGCGGTCGTGGCCGCCGTGCTGCTCGGCATCGCCATGCCGCTGATCACCTTCATCGCCCGCCGCCTGCGTTTCAACCGCGAGGACGAGATCGCCATCGTGTTCTGCGGCTCGAAGAAGAGCCTGGCCACCGGCGTGCCGATTGCCAAGGTGCTGTTCGCCGGCGGCAGCCTCGGCGCCATCGTGCTGCCGGTGATGATCTACCACCAGATCCAGCTCATCGTCTGCGGCGTGATCGCGCAGCGGTACGCGAAGCGCGCGCCCTGACCCGACGGGAGGACATCCACGCATGGCGTGGATCTGTTGTAGAGCCGAGCCCGCGCTCGGCTGACACCTGTGATCCGGAGTAGATCCACGCCATGCGTGGATGGTTTGCCTGACGCTACGGATCCACCAGCGTCCCGACGCTCAGTTCCGGCATCCATACCCATAGGTCGTACGGCCGTTCCGCACCGGCAGCGACCCGCGGCCCCGTGGCAACCTGCTCTCGAAGTGGCCGCGCCATGCAACCGCCCGCGCATCCCCACGTCTGACCACGTTGCGCGCCCAACCGTACGCTGTAGATATCCAGGTCCCGCAGCTGCGACGCCATCGGATGCATCTGCATTTCTGGCGGCATACCTTGCGGCCTTTGCAGCATCGCGTGCACGTTACCAGTCAGCACCAGCATGCGCGCACTGGCCGGTAGGCCTCGATTGAGCCGCCGCAACTCGGCTGCCATGAGGTCATCGCGTACCTGGTTGCCGCCTTTGCTGGCGTTGACGTCATAGCCAACGACGTCGATCACACGTCCCTGCGACTTCAGCACGCGTAGGCTTTCGATCATTGCCAGCATGTCGCGGCTGCGACGGCCATCATGCTGGTCATCGCGCACGGTCCAGAACGCACGCCCGCGCAGATGCTGGCGTGCCTTCTCCCCGCCATCGGAAGCCAGGTAATCGCGCAGCGTGGAGGTTTCCCCGCGTGGCAGTTCCAGCGCCAGCAGGACCGGCCTGGTGCGGCTGTAGTCATCCACCAGCTGCCGCACCAGCAGCGGCGTCTCGCGGGTTCCATGGAATTCGCCCAGCACCAGCAGGCGGTGATCACCGGCGTGCTGGTGGATCTGCGCGGCGGTGTCGTCGGCATGCGCGGTCACGGCCATGCCCAGCGCCAGAATCAGCGCGGTGGTCCAACGGAAGATCGTATGCATCCCTGCTCGCTCCTTTCCTTGGGGTCAGGAACAGCAATGGCGACGCCGCTGGAAGAGATCAAGTGCAGAGCCGAGCCCACGCTCGGCTGCTCTTCCAATCCCCCCTCAGCCGAGCATGGGCTCGGCTCTACAGGTGGTGCTTCACAACCAGGGCAGGATCCAGTGGTCGACCAGCAGGAAGGCGAACAGCGCCATCAGGTACACGATGGAGTAATAGAACATCTTCATCGAGAACAGCTCATCCGGTGGGTCGAGCATGCGCCAGGCGTACCAGAGGAACACGGCATTGAGCACGATCGCGCCGCCCAGGTAGAACGCACCGCTCATGCCCACCAGGTAGGGCAACAGGCAGACCAGCGCCAGCACCACCGAATACACCATGATCTGCTTGCGGGTGTGCGCCACGCCGTGGGTCACCGGCAGCATCGGGATCTCCGCCTTGGCATAGTCTTCGCGGCGGAAGATCGCCAGCGCCCAGAAGTGCGGCGGCGTCCAGATGAAGATGATCAGCACCAGCAGCGACGAGTACGCCCAGTCCGACGAGCCCTGCATGCCGGTCACCGCAGCCCAGCCCAGCATCGGCGGCATCGCGCCGGCCAGGCCACCGATGACGATGTTCTGCGAGGTCGCACGCTTCAGGTACACGGTGTAGATCACCGCGTAGCCGATCAGCGAGGCGAAGGTCAGCACCGCAGTGATCAGGTTCACCCACAGCACCAGGATGGTCATCGACAGCACGATCAGCACGCCGGCGAACACCAGCACCTGCCATGGCTTGACCTTGCCGACCACCAGCGGGCGCCACGACGTGCGTGCCATCTGCGCATCGATGTGCGCATCCAGCAACTGGTTGATCGCGGCGGCCGCCGAAGCGGCCAGCCAGATGCCGAGGAAGCCGAGCAGGCCGGCGCGCACCTGCTCCCAGCTGGGCACGCCCGGAATAGCCAGGACCATGCCGACCAGGGCAGTGAAGACAATGAGGGCGACGACCTTGGGCTTGGTCAGGTCCCAGTACTGGCGGTAGTTGGAAAACATGGAATCAGTCCGGGGCGCGCAGGCGGGCCAGCAGGCTGACCAGCACGAACAACAGGGCAACGGCCACGCCATTGTGGGCCACGGCCACTTCCAGTGGCAGCGCCAGCTTCACATTGAGGATGCCGAGGGTGACCTGCAGCACCAGCAGCGCGATCAGCGCGCTGGCCCAGCCGCGCATGCTCGGCAACCGGAACAGGCGCACGCCCAGCCACAGCAGGTAGATGGCCACCACCACCGCGAACAGGCGGTGCGCCATCTGGATGGCGATACGCGAGGCACCATCCAGCACGCCGCCTTCGTAGTCCACGCCGATGCCACGCCACAGGGTGAAGCCTTCGACGAAGTTGTGCTGCGGCCACCACTGGTTGGCACAGCGCGGGAAGTTGTCCAGCGATGCACTGCCGCCGCCGCAGGCCAGCGCCGCGTAGTTGGCACTGACCCAGCCGCCGAGTGCGATCTGGGTGACCAGCACCGCCAGGCCGATGCGCAGCAGCCACTTCAGCTTCGGTGCCTCGGCCAGAGTGATCGGCATGTGCGTCGCACGCCAGGCCATCCAGGCCAGCAGCGCGAACATCAGCATGCCGCCCAGCAGATGGCCCATCACCACGATGGGCTTGAGCAGCAGGGTCACCGTCCACATGCCCAGCAGGGCCTGGAAGATCACCACCGCCAGGGTCAGCAGTGCAGCGCGTGCCAGGTCGATGTTGCTCCAGCGCAGCGCGGCGATCAACAGGATCGCCTCGCCGACCAGAGCCAATGCGCTGGCGGTGCCATGCCAGCCCATCATGTACAGCGGTATGCCAGCGGCCACCAGTACGCAGGCGGTCACCACTGCCGTGGTCCCAAAGCGGCGCTTGCGCGTGGCCAGCAGGGCCAGGGTCAGGATCTCGATGCCCAGCGCGCCGGCCAGGAAGCGGTGCACCTGCTCACGCCAGGCCTTGTGGGTCTCCAGCGGGCGGATATCCGCCGCCGGGTGGCCGATGGTCTCTTCCACGTGCTGCGGCCAGGTGGCCTGGCCATAGCAGGTCGGCCAGTCCGGGCAGCTCAGGCCGGCATCGGACAGGCGTACGAACGCGCCGAACATGATCGTGCTCGCGGTCATGATCATGGCGAACCACGCCAGGCGGTGGAAATTGCGGTGCAGCGCCGGACGCGCGGAAAGGCTCATCAAACGGGACTCACTTCAGTTTCAGCAACGTGGCCATGTCCTTGCGCAGGCCACCCAGGTCGGAACCCGGGGCATGGCGCATGATCACGAAGCCGTTCGGATCGATCACGTAGACCGGCAGTCCCGCCGGATCATCGACGCCCGGCAACACCGCGCGCAGGGCTGGCGACGGAGCCAGCGGCCGCAGCGCGGGCAGCGAGGCGATCGACGCCGGTGGCGTACCCAGCCACAGGATCTCGACATTATCGGCGTTATGGCCGAACAGCTGCCACACCTTGCCCAGTCCCTGCGACAAAGTGACGCACTGCGCGTCGCAGGCACCGGCCGGTGCCACCAGCAGGCGCCAGGTGCGGGCCTCGGGGTTCCAAGGATAGGGCTGGCCGCTGGCCAGGGTCGGCGTCTGCTGGCGCAGATCGACCGGCGGCTTCAGCAGCTGTCCCGCATTGCGGTGGCCGGTGGGCTGCCAGCCGGAGAAGCGCAATACCGCGGCCAGCGCCATCGCCCCGAAGAACACGGCAAACAGCAGCACCAGGGTCCGGCGGCCGGAGCCGCGCGCCTGCGGGGACGTAGCAGTGTTCATGTGGGGCATTTTCTCATGGTTGGGTAAACGATGCCGGTAGTGCCGGCCGCTGGCCGGCATCCAGGAATCCGAGTGCGTGCCGGCCAGCGGCCGGCACTACCCGGCGATGGGCCGTCTCCTGCGCCGCTCCAGCACCAGCGCCACCACCAGCACGGTCAGGGCCAGGCCGAACCACTGCACGGCGTAGCCCAGGTGTCGCTGCGGTGGCAGCGTATTTGGCAGCAGGTCCATGTCACGCTCGTCGCCGAAGGGCAGCGCCGGGTCCAGTCGCAGGACCCGCTCGGGCAGTGTTGGCAGGCCCAGCGCTGCGGCGAGGCCCTCGGCCGGCAAGCGGCTGGCCAGCCAGCGCCCCGCCTCACCGGTGGCGGAGAACGGCGGACCCAGTACCAGCCCCGCCGAAGGCGGTGGCGCCAGCAACCCGCGCACCACCACCGGCGAAGGCGGCGCCGGTATGTCCGGCAGCGTGCGATCCGGCGGCAGCGCGCGCCAGCCAAGATCGACCAGCAGCACGCTGCCTTCGTCACTGCGGAACGGGCGATAGATCTTTACGCCGGCACGGCCATGCCGGGTCTGGTTGTCCAGCAGCACCACGCCAGGCAGGAAGCGACCGTGATCGGCCACACCGTGCAACGCACCGGGGGCTGCCAGCGCCTGGGCCAGCGGCAGCGCCTGTGCCACCGCTGGCCCCTGCGCATCCAACATTGACTGTTTGGCATGCATGCGCTGCAGCTGCCACAGCCCCAATGCAGTGAAACCGGCCATCGCCAGCACGGCCAGCAACCATCCGATCACGCGTGTGTGCTGGCGCATCATGACAAGTCCGCACAAACGCGGTCAGATAGGCGCACCCACCCTTCCCTCGAGCCGCGCATGAGTGATTCGCTGAAGACCCTGCTGGTAATCGCGTTTCTGATCGTCATCGTCTGGAACCTGGGCGCCGGCCTGTATTACCTGCTGGTCGACCGCGGCCAGACCAAGCGCACGGTCAACGCACTGACACGTCGCATCGCGGTGTCGGTGGCGTTGATCGTACTGGTGATCGTGAGCATCTACATGGGCTGGATCAAGCCGCACGGCGTCGGCGGCTGAGGCCACCGATGCGTGCGTGGTCAAAGCACGTAGACGAACAGGAACAGCATCAGCCACACCACGTCGACGAAGTGCCAGTACCACGCGGCCGCTTCAAAACCGAAATGGTTGTCGCGGGTGAAGTGTCCCTTGGCCGAACGCAGCCACATCACGATCAACATGATCGTGCCCAGCAGCACGTGCGCACCGTGGAAGCCGGTCAGCATGAAGAACGTCGAACCGTAGATGCCCGAGCCCAGCGTCAGGTTCAGCTCCTTGTAGGCGTGGATGTACTCTTCCGCCTGCAGGGTCAGGAAACCGAGGCCGAGCACCACGGTCAGGCCCAGCCAGATCAGCAGCTGGCGGCGGTTGCCGGCCTTCAACGCGTGATGGGCGATGGTCAGGGTCACGCCTGAGGTGAGCAGGATCAGCGTATTGATCAGCGGCAGGCCCCACGCCGGGATGGTCTGGAAGGCACCACCGATCGCCGCCGGGCCATTGGTCGGCCATCCGGCGGAGTAGCCCTGCCAGAGCAGCTCGTTGGTCATCACCCCGCGGCCTTCGCCACTGAGCCACGACAGGCCCAGGTTGCGGGTGTAGAACAGCGCGCCGAAGAAGGCGCCGAAGAACATCACCTCGGAGAAGATGAACCAGATCATCCCCATCCGGAACGAGCCATCGACCTGGTGGTTGTAGTTGCCGGCCTGCGATTCGCGCACCACGTCGCTGAACCACCAGAACAGGGTCAACACCAGCATCGCGATGCCGATGTAGAACGTCCAGCGCCCCCAGCTGGCATCGTTGAGCCAGCTGGCCACGCCCACCATGGTCACCATCATCGCGATGGACCCCACGAAGGGCCATTTGCTCTGGGCCGGGACGAAGTACACGTTGGCGTCGGTTGGTGTCTGGGCCATGTCGGTATCCGGGTCAGGGTGCGGCGTGCGCGCCGTCCGAGGTGGCGGCCGGGGCCAGCCGATCGGACAACGCGTCGTTGCGGTAGAAGGTGTAGGACAAGGTGATCGTCTTGATTTCCGGCGGCAGGTCCGGATCGACGATGAAGCGCACCGGCATGTCGCGCTTCTCGCCGGCCTGCAGCGTCTGCGCGGTGAAACAGAAGCACTCGGTCTTGCTGAAGAAGCCCGACGCGCGTGCCGGTGCCACCGAAGGCACCGCGCTGCCAACGACTGCCTGCTGGCTGTCGTTGCGGGCGAAGTACAGCGCCTCGTTGAGTTCGCCGGGCACCACATCCATGGTCAGCTGCTCGGGATGGAACGACCACGGCAGGCGCGAATTGACGCCGCCATCGAACTCCACCCGCACGGTGCGCTTGCCAGCTGCGGCACCCGTACTGGCTTCACCACCCGGGCCGCGTTCCAGGCGCACGCCGAATACCTTCTCGCAGGCAATGCGGTACAGCGGCACCAGCGAGAAGGTCAGCAGGAACACCGCCACTGCCACGCCGATCAGGCGCGGCAGCCCGGCACTGGGTGACCGCGTGCTGGCCGGTGCCTCGCTCATCGGCCGATCACCCCGCTGAGGATGAAGCCGACGTAGACCAGCACCGCGATGGCGCCGACCCACATCGCCGTGCGCCGGGCACGCTGGCGTTGCTGTTCGATGCCGTGGTGTTGGGCTTCGCTCTGGCTTTGGTTCTGGTAGAGCCGACTGCTAGTCGGCTGCACTTCGCGAGTCGACTGACAGTCGACTCTACCGTTGGTCAGCACGCCGTCAGCCGAGCATGGCTCGGCTCTACAGGTCTGCAGTGGGCTCTCGTTATGCATGCCCCACCTCAATGCGTGATGTCGTCATGCGCCAGATCGCCCGGGCGGATGGTCGGCGGCGTGGTGAAGGTATGCGCCGGTGCCGGCGACGGCAGCGTCCACTCCAGCCCGCGCGCGCCTTCCCAGCTACGGGCCTCGGCCTTCTCGCCATTGCGCAGCGAGGACAGCAGGATCGCGGCCATCATGAACGGCGTGACGAACATGCCGAACGCACCGATCGAGCTGATCAGGTTCCAGTCGGCAAACGCTACGCTGTAGTCCGGAATGCGGCGCGGCATGCCGGCCAGGCCGAGGAAGTGCTGCGGGAAGAACAGCAGGTTGACGAACACGATCGACCACCAGAAGTGCACCTTGGCCCACTTCTCGCTGTACATCCGCCCCGTCCACTTCGGCCACCAGTAGTACACCGCTGCAATCAGCGCGAACACCGCGCCGGTCACCAGCACGTAGTGGAAATGCGCAACCACGAAGTAGGTGTCGTGGTACTGGAAGTCGGCCGCCACGATGGCCAGCATCAGGCCGGAGAAGCCACCGATGGTGAACAGGATGACGAAGGCCACCGACCACAGCATCGGCGCCTCGAACGTCAGCGACCCCCGCCACATGGTGCTGACCCAGTTGAACACCTTCACCCCGGTCGGGATCGAGATCAGCATGGTGGCGAACATGAAGTAGATCTCGCCGCCCAGCGGCATGCCCACGGTGAACATGTGGTGGGCCCAGACGATGAACGACAGGAACGCGATCGCGGCGGTGGCGTACACCATCGCCTGGTAGCCGAACAGCGGCTTGCGGCTGAAGGTCGGGATGATCTCGCTGACCACGCCGAAGGCGGGCAGGATCATGATGTAGACCTCGGGATGGCCGAAGAACCAGAAGATGTGCTGGTACATCACCGGGTCACCGCCACCGGCGGCATTGAAGAAGCTGGTGCCGAAGAACTTGTCGGTCAGCAGCATGGTCACCGCACCGGCCAGCACCGGCATCACCGCGATCAGCAGGAAGGCGGTGATCAGCCACGCCCAGCAGAAGATCGGCATCTTCAGCAGGTCGATGCCCGGCGCGCGCATGTTGAGCACGGTGGCAATGATGTTGATCGCACCCATGATCGAACTGATGCCGGCCACGTGGATGGCGAACACGCTGAAGGCCACGTTGTAGCCGCCCTGCAGCGACAGCGGCGGATACAGCGTCCAGCCACCGGCCGGTGCACCACCGGGCAGGAACAGCGTCAGCAGCAGCAGGCTGAAGGCCACCGGCAGCAGCCAGAACGACCAGTTGTTCATGCGCGGCAGCGCCATGTCCGGCGCACCGATCTGCAGCGGGATCATCCAGTTGGCAAGGCCGACAAACGCCGGCATCACGCCGCCGAAGATCATCACCAGCGCATGCACGGTCGTCATCTGGTTGAAGAACTCGGGCTTGACGAACTGCAGGCCCGGCTGCGCCAGCTCGGCGCGGATCACCACGCTCATCGCCGCGCCGATGATGAACATGATGAAGCTGAAACCCAGGTACAGCGTGCCGATGTCCTTGTGGTTGGTCGAGAAGAACCAACGCTCGAAGAAACTCTGGTGGTGATGGTGATCGTCGTGCCCAACTGCCGAGTGCGCCATTGCAAAACACCTCTCAGAATCGGTTGTCACCACGGCCGCGAGCGGCCGCGGGCTTTACATCACGCGCCGCTGGCCGCAACCGCAGGTGCATTGCCGGCTTCGGCAGCAGCAGGTGCCGCCGGTGCTTCGCCCGCAGGGGCAGCCGGTTCTGCAGGTGCCGCAGGGGGGGCGGGCTCGGCCGGCGGTGCAGGCTTGCGCTGCGCCAGCCACTGCTTGAAGTCCTCCTTGGACACCGCCTCGACCACGATCGGCATGAAACCGTGGTCCTTGCCGCACAGCTCGGCGCACTGGCCGCGATACACCCCGGGCTGCTCAATGCTGGTCCAGGCTTCATTGATGAAACCGGGGATCGCGTCCTGCTTCCAGCCCAGCGCCGGCACCCACCAGGCGTGGATCACATCATCGGAAGTGATGACGAAGCGGACCTTGGTATCGACCGGCAACACCAGCCGGTTGTCGACGTCCAGCAGGTAGTGCGGATGACTTTCGCGGGTCGGCACGATGCCACTTTGCCGCACGCGGTCGGATTCCCGGTCCAGGCGACTGGTGAAGGTGACGTTCTCCCCGAGGTATTCGTACTTCCACATCCACTGGTAGCCGGTGACCTTGACCGTCATCTCGGCATCGCGGGTGTCGTACATCTTGATCAGGTTGGCCGTGGCCGGCCACGCCATCACGATCAGGATGATCACCGGGATCACCGTCCAGATGATCTCGGCCTTGGTGTTATGGCTGAAGGTGGCGGCGACCGCGCCCTTGGATTTGCGGAACTTGAAGATGGCGTAGGCCATCGCGCCGAACACGATGACGCCGATCACCGTGCAGATGATCAACGAAAGGTTGTTCGATTCCCAGGCCAGGCGCGAGGTCTGGGTCACCCCCTTGCCCATGTTCAGCTGCCACGGCTTGGGATCGGCCGCCTGGGCCCAGGCCAACGCCGGCATCAGTCCCCCGGTCGCCAGCACTGCGGCAACCGCGTTCACGCACTTCGTGCCCCACCTGCTGCTTTGCTTCATTGCCTAGACCCTTAGCGTCGTCGGTTGCCGCCATCGCTGGCGGCGAGCAAGCTTTCAAGTGTCTCTGCGAGCGTCTGACGTTCGGCCGGCGCGAGGAAACTCCCCACCTCCACCTGCCGGCCGCTAGATGCCAGCCGGACCCTCTCATCGTCGGTGAGCAGGCGCACCCAATGCGGGTGGGCCCGGAACACCGGCGATCCACCGGGTACGGGAATGACCTCCACGTACGCCGGCACTACCCGGATCTCCTCCTGCCGTTCACCGCTGCGCCACAAGGCACGCAGCGCCGCCGCCAGCACCAGGCTGTACAGCAGCGCGAACAGGGGGGCGAATGCATTGCCGGCCCACCACCCGAGGGCGGACACCAGCCACATCGCACCCGACAACACGGTGAACAACAGGACGAACTGCCGGGCATCGAGCGCCCGTGGGGGACGCAGCCGCAGCTGCGTACCTGACCCATCCGGAGCTGGAAGCACCTCGATCATGTCGCAACCGCGTTCCTGCCGCGGGAAACGTCTCGATGGTAGCCCCGCCCTCTCGCCGGTAGCAAGGGTGCATTCACACTTTTTCCGATGCTGCAACACAGCATGCGGTCGGCGGCACGGATGACGAATTCAGCACAAATCTCGCCGGGTTTGCTGAACACGCCGAATCCACCACCGTTAGTGGCTATCAGCCCTTCATGAAGGTGTCTGCGTGGCACTTCCGAAGGCCGCAAAAATGATTAAAATCGCCAAGTTTTCCACTGGCCGGACCGGCATGAACGCACCTTCCTCCTCCCCTGCCGCCCACGACGCCCCGCGTCCGGGCGCGCTGCTGTCGCCGGAACTGCCGGCGCCCCCCAACCCGTTCCGCCAGGCCATCACCGATGCCTGGTTGAAGGACGAGGCCAGCCACGTCCGCGAGCTGCTGGCGCAGGCGCGCCTGCCCGCCGAGGAACAGGCCCGGGTGCAGGCGCTGGCCGCCGACCTGGTCGGCCGCGTGCGCGTGCGTGCCAAGGACCAGGGCGCGATCGAAGCCTTCATGCGCCAGTACGACCTGGGCAGCGAGGAAGGCGTGCTGCTGATGTGCGTGGCCGAAGCGCTGCTGCGTATTCCGGACCAGGACACCGCCGACAAGCTGATCCGCGACAAGCTGGCCGATGCCGACTGGGAAAAGCACCTGGGCGGCAGCGACTCGGTGTTGGTCAATGCCTCCACCTGGGGCCTGATGCTGACCGGCAAGCTGGTGCAGATGAACGACGCCACGCGCGCCGATGCGCCCAGCGCATTCAAGCGCCTGGTCGGCCGCGTCGGTGAGCCGGTGGTGCGCCTGGCCGTGCGCCAGGCGATGAAGATCATGGGCCACCAGTTCGTCATGGGCCGCACCATCAGCGAAGCGCTGGCGCGCTCGCACAAGGGCGACAACGCCAGCTACCGCTACTCGTTCGACATGCTCGGCGAAGGCGCGCTGACCATGAAGGACGCGCTGCGCTACCTGGAAGACTACCGTCGTGCGATCCACGCCATCGGCGGCGATCACAAGGCCCGCGGTGGCCGTCCGGACGGCGACGTCAACAACGCGCCGGGCATCTCGATCAAGTTGTCGGCGCTGTACCCGCGCTACGAGCACGCCAAGCGCGAGCGCGTGCTGAAGGACCTGGTGCCGGGCGTGCTGGAACTGGCACAGCTGGCCAAGAGCTACGGCATCGGCTGCACCGTCGACGCCGAAGAGTCCGACCGCCTGGAACTGTCGCTGGACATCATCGAGCAGGTGTTCTCCGACGCCTCGCTGGCTGGCTGGGATGGCTTCGGTGTGGTCGTGCAGGCCTACCAGAAGCGCACGCCGTACACGATCGACCACCTGGCCGACATGGC
Organism: Stenotrophomonas sp. AR029; assembly: GCF_047520695.2. Classification (NCBI taxonomy): domain Bacteria; kingdom Pseudomonadati; phylum Pseudomonadota; class Gammaproteobacteria; order Lysobacterales; family Lysobacteraceae; genus Stenotrophomonas; species Stenotrophomonas sp. AR029. Next base: position 228,490 of record NZ_JAXBQQ020000005.1, read on the forward strand.
ACGCCGTGCCGGTCGCCGCCTGCAGGTGCGCCTGGTCAAGGGCGCCTACTGGGATGCCGAGATCAAGCGCGCGCAGATCGAAGGCTACCCGGGCTACCCGGTGTTCACCCGCAAGCAGAACACCGACGTGTCCTACCTGGCCTGCGCCAAGCGGCTGTTCACCCATGCGGACGCGATCTACCCGATGTTCGCCACGCACAACGCGCACACCATCGCGGCCGTGCGCAGCATCGCCAACGGCGGCGTGTACGAGCACCAGAAGCTGCACGGCATGGGCGACGACCTGTACGCCGAAGTGGTGCCGGCCGATCGCTTGAACCTGCCCTGCCGCGTGTACGCCCCGGTCGGTTCGCACGAAGACCTGCTGCCGTACCTGGTGCGCCGCCTGCTGGAAAACGGTGCCAACTCCAGCTTCGTCAACCGCATCACCGACGAGCGCGTGCCGATCGCCGACCTGATCCGCGATCCGGTCGAGATGGTCGCCTCGTTCGAATCGATTCCGCATCCCAAGATCCCGCTGCCGGTTGACCTGCTGCGCAGCCAGAACCACGACAGGAAGAACTCCATGGGCGCCAACCTCGCCAACGACAACGAACTGCGCGCCCTGGCCGAGCAGCTCAACGCCGCCGTGAAGCCGTGGCAGGCCTCGCCGCTGGTACCGGGTGCCAACCCGGCCGGCGCCGCGCTGCCGGTGACCAACCCGGCCGACACCCGCGAAGTGGTCGGCCAGTGGCTGGCCGCCGATGCCGCCACCGTGCAGAAGGCCCTGGCCAACGCCGTGGCCGCACAACCGGCCTGGAACCGCACCCCGGCCGCCAGCCGCGCCGCCATCCTCGAACACGCCGCTGACCAGCTGGAAGCGCGCATGCCGGAGTTCATGGCGCTGTGCGTGAAGGAAGCCGGCAAGAGCCTGCCCGACAGCATCGCCGAAGTGCGCGAAGCCGTGGATTTCCTGCGCTACTACGCCAAGCAGGCGCGCGAGCAGTTCAGCCACGCCGAGAAGCTGCCCAGCCCGACCGGTGAATCCAACGAGCTGCAGCTGCACGGCCGCGGCGTGTTCGTCTGCATCAGCCCGTGGAACTTCCCGCTGGCGATCTTCCTGGGCCAGGTCGCCGCCGCACTGGCCGCCGGCAACAGCGTCATCGCCAAGCCGGCCGAGCAGACCAACCTGATCGGCTACTACGCGGTGAAGCTGCTGCACGATGCCGGCGTGCCGGCCGAGGTGGTGCAGTTCCTGCCGGGCGACGGCGCCACCGTGGGTGCGGCGCTGACCGCCGACCCGCGCGTGGCCGGCGTGGCCTTCACCGGCTCCACCGAGACCGCACGTGCGATCAACCGTGCGATGGCCGCGCGTGACGCCGCCATCGGCGTGCTGATCGCCGAGACCGGTGGCCAGAACGCCTTCATCGCCGACTCCTCGGCACTGCCGGAACAGCTGGTCAAGGACGCGATCGGTTCGGCCTTCACCTCCGCCGGCCAGCGTTGCTCGGCCGCGCGCGTGCTGTTCGTGCAGGACGACATCGCCGACAAGGTGATGACCATGCTGGCCGGTGCGATGAAGGAACTGAAGGTCGGCAACCCGGGCCTGCTGTCTACCGACGTCGGCCCGGTGATCGACGCCGACGCGCTGAAGATCCTGCAGGAACACGCCGAACGCATGGACCGCGAAGCGCGCCTGATCGCCGCCGCCGAGCTGTCCGCTGAAACCGCCAACGGCACCTTCTTCGCACCGCGCGCGTATGAACTGAAGGACCTGGGGCAGCTGCACAAGGAAGTCTTCGGTCCGGTCCTGCACGTGATCCGCTGGAAGGGCGACCAGCTCGACGCGGTGATCGACCAGATCAACGCCACTGGCTACGGCCTGACCCTGGGCGTGCATTCGCGCATCGACGAAACCGTTGACCGCATCAGCAACGGCGTCCACGTCGGCAATGTGTACGTCAACCGCAACCAGATCGGTGCAGTGGTCGGCGTGCAGCCGTTCGGTGGCCAGGGCCTGTCCGGCACCGGCCCGAAGGCCGGCGGCCCGCACTACCTGCTGCGCTTTGCCACCGAAAAGACGGTGACGGTGAACACCACCGCCGCCGGCGGCAACGCCTCGCTGCTGACCCTGGGCGACTGATCGTCAGCCTCATGCAGTGAACGAACAACCCCGCGAAAGCGGGGTTTCTTGTGCTTTGCTTCCTGTAGAGCCGAGCCCACGCTCGGCTTTCCTGGCGCAGCCGAGCATGGACTCGGCGCTACAGAGGCAGGGCGACACTGAACCGGTTGTCCGCACGCTTAGCCAGCTCGCGCTGTATGCGCGCGATGCGCGTCTCCAGATCGCCTTCCAGCAGCACATGGTCGACGCCCCGCGCCTGCAGCTCGCGCACGTACCACGCATGCTGCTGCGCACGGAATGCTTCCCCCACCCGTGTGCCGTCCTGGTCGAACGGAATATCCGGCGCGCACAGGAACAGCAGGTCATATCGCCGCAATGCAGCCTGCCGCAGTGCCTCCGGCGCCGTACCAGACATCCAGCCGCTGTAGCCCAGCGTCACCAGCGGCGTGGTATCGCAGAACAGCCAGCGATGTGCCCGCCGCGCAGCCTCTTCTTCATGCTGCGGCTGGGTCATCGCGATACGAAGCAGATCGTCCGGCATCAGGTCGCCGCCCTGCTGCTCCCAGAGCGTGCGGCCATACTCCGGTACCCAGGCGGTCTGCAGGCGCTCGGCCATCACCCGCGCCAGCGTGGTCTTGCCACTGGACTCGCCACCAATGAAGGCCACGCGCTGCACGTATCCGGCGTACACCTCCGGTGCGAGACCATGGCGGTGCGCGTGCGGATCGGCGCGCAGCTGGGTGCCGCACGCCTGCCCGGCGTCCAATGCGCGTTCGAGCCGCTCATGGCGTACCGGCGCACCGAAGTGCGTGGCCAGCGCCTGCGCGAAGCCGTCGCCGTAGTCCTCACCGGTGTACACCGCCTGCACCGGCCCGCCGAACAGGCTCAGGCACAGCCAGGCGGTAAACTCGCGCTGCACGTGCTCGTTGTCGCTGTCGTGCGGCAGCGTGCGCACGGGCAAACCGTGCTGCGTGCACAATGCCGCCAGCCGCGCATCATCGAGCACCGCCACCGTCGCCTGCGGGAAGCGCGCTCGCAGCCAGCGCTCGCGACGCTCGGCGCTGTAGCCTGGGAAACCCGGCTGCGACCAGCCGATCACCAGCAGCTGCTGGCAGCGCGTGGCGGCGAAGTCGATCAGGCGTTCGTGACCGAGATGCAGCGGGCAGAACTTGCCCACCACCAGGCCGCGCTCGACACGCTCAGGCAGCGGCATCGGCCGCCCTGGCCTCGTCCCGCATCAGGTGCCGCCAATGGCGCAGGGCGACCAGCGCGTTTATCCAGAAACCGATGTAGAGGATCGAGGTCAGATGCAGGCCACGGCTGTAGTACAGCGGCACTGCCACGGTGTTCACCAGCAGCCACACCCACCACGATTCCAGCTTGCGCCGCATCATCAGGATCTGCGCGATCACGCTCAGCACCAGCACCGCCGAATCGATGTAAGGCGCATAGGCGTTGGTCAGTCGGGTCAGCATCCAGCCGTAGCCGAACGTGGCCACCACCGCCAGCGGCGCCAGCCAGGCCCATGCCCGCGGCCGCAGCGCAGTGATCGGCAGCGGCGCGCCATGGTCGCCGCGCAGCCACTGCCACCAGCCCAGCACGCTGATGGCGATGAAGAAGAACTGCAGCACCATGTCCGCATACAGGTGCGAGCGCTCGAACACGGCCGCAAACAATGCGCAGCCGACGATGCCCAGCCACCAGGTGTGCACGTTGTTGCGGCCGGCCAGCAGGATCGAGCCGGCGACGGCGATGTTGGCGGCCAGCTCCAGCTGGAAGCTCGGGTCGGACAGGTTCATCGCACCATTGTCGCGTAGATCCACGCCCTGCGTCGTCGGACCAGTAGATCCATGCCATGCGTGGATACCCTCCGCAAAAAGAAAGCCCCGCTTGCGCGGGGCTCTCCTCGTACTGCTTCAGGCAATCGCCCGAATCAGAACTTGTACTGCATCGACGCCGCCAGCACGTCGCCGCTCACCTTGTACTTGCCGGTCACGGTGTTGGCAGTGGCCGAGGTCGAGGTGATGTTCGGATCCTTGGTGAACAGGTGGGTGTAACCCACGCTGTATTCCATCTTGTCCGAAGCGGCGTAGGTCAGGCCCAGCGACAGCCACTTGCGGGTGGTGTCCGGCACGCGCACGTCGCGGTGGGCGTCGGTGGTCGGGGTCTGGTCGTAGGCCAGGCCGCCACGCAGGGTCAGCTTGTCGTTCACGCGGAAATCAGTACCGATCGACGCGAAGGTGGTGTCGCGGTAGTGGAACGGCAGCACGCTGTCCGGCTGGTTGGAGTCATAGTCGACCGTGACCTGGTCGAACTTGCTCCACGCCGTGCGCGTGACCTCGGCCATGATCTGCCACTGGTCGTTCACGCGGTGGGTGAAGCCCACGGTGGCGCTGGCCGGCAGGGTGATGGTGGCGCGGCCGTTGCTGTCGATGAAGGTACCCGGGGCAGCAGTGGCCAGGAAGGCGGCAGCGTTCTGCGGGATGGTGAAGTCGGCCTTGCCATCGGTGATCTTGTGCTCGACCTTCGAGCGGTAGCTGAAGGCGATGTTGGTGCCTTCCACCGGGGTGACCGTCATGCCCAGGGTGTAGCCGACCGACACTTCGTCGCCCTTGATGCGCAGGTAGCCATCGGCGGTGCCCGGCGAGAAGCCGAGCTGGGCGGCCTGGCGTGCAGCGGCCTGCGAGGCCGCCGCAGCCTGGGCCGCAGTGCCGCCGGCAGCCAGCACACGCGCCGCAGCGGTGCGCTGGGCCGTGGCGTTGATCGCGGTGCCGGTATCGACAGCGCTGGTCAGGTCGACGTTCAGGCGCTCGGCGAACACCGAAGCACCGAACGACAGGTACGGGTTGACGTCATAGGAGAACGCCACGCCCAGGTCGATGGCCTGCAGCTCGGTCTTGACGCCGTTGTAGCGGCCGACCCAGTCGCGGTCGTATTCGGTCTTGAAGCCGAACGGCACGGTCAGCGAAGCACCGAAGTGCATGTTGTCGTTCTCGCCGAACGGCACGTGGAAGTACGCGGCCGGAACCGGGGCGATCATGCCGGCGTCGCCGCCGTTGCCACCGGAAATCGGCGCGCCGTTGCCGTACTTGCCCTGGCCGCGGAACTTGGCGCCGAAGCTGATGGCACTGACGTCGCCCTGGACCAGGGTGCCGTCGAGCAGGCGCATGGAGGCCGGGTTGGTGGCGATGACCGAGGCGTCACCTTCGGTCGAGGTGGAGCCGGCGAACGCGCGGCCCAGGCCCTTGGCGCTGTTTTCCTTCAGCTGGAAGGCGGCAGCATTGGCATCGGCGGCGGCCAGCGCACCGGCAACGCCGACGGCCAGCAGGGTCAGTCGGGCAATGGTGGAAGCGGTTTGCATCGTAGTTCTCTCTCTCCGGTAAGCGGTGATGGTGCTCTGAGTGCGCCTGCGCCCGCCGGGTCCTGGGACCCATCGGAGCGCGCCGGATTCCCCTCCCGACATACGACGCCGTATGCGAGTATTACCCAGAGCTGTTAATGAAACAATAACAGCGCAGGCGGTTTTTTCGCCTCAAAAGCTGAACAGGACCGTCCCCACCGAAAGTGGCCGCACGCTAGGCTATTGGCATGTTCGTCTCGCTCCCGTCCCGCAAGAAGGCGGCCCTGCGCTGGGCCACGCCCGTGCTGTTCGCGTCATTGTGGCTGGCGTTCCTGTGGTCGATCTCGCGTCCGGACGATGCCCGCGGCAGCCTCTGGCTGGACTGGGGCGCGCTGTCCACCGGTCTGACCCACCCGCTGGACTGGTGGGCGACGCTGCAGGACGGCAGCGTGCTGCGGCTGTTCACCGCCCTGTTCCTGCACGCGGACTGGTCGCACCTGCTGGGCAACCTGGTGTTCCTGTTGATCTTCGGCCTGCCCGCCGAGCGGGTGCTGGGGCCGTGGCGGCTGCTGCTGCTGTTCCTGGTCGGCGGCGCAGTGTCGAACCTGGTCGCGATCTACACCATGGGCAGCCCGGACCAGATCATCATCGGCGCCAGCGGCGCGGTGTCGGCCCTGATCGGTGCGTATCTGGCCCTGTTCCCGGGCGCGCGGCTGGGCGTGGTGATCCCGCTCGGCCTGTTCCTGGAGTTCGTGCGCGCCCCGGCGTACCTGCTGATCGGCGTCTGGGCGGCGCTGCAAGTGGTGTTCGCCCACATCGGCCCGAGCTTCGGCATGGTGGCCTGGTGGGCGCACATCGGCGGCTTCGTGTTCGGCGTCGTGTACGGGGTCTATGTACGCGCCGCGATCGCGCGCCGCCTGCGCAAGCGGCACGGCTTCTGATCCAGGTAGAGCCGGCCGCTGGCCGGCTCCACGCTCACCCGCTCGTTCGTAGACCACGAATCAAGGCTTGGCCGGCACAGGAGCGGGCTTGGCTTCCGGCGTGCTGTCTGCCTTCGGTTCGACCTTCGCCTCCGGCTTGGCTTCGGGCTTCACCGCAGCCGCCTTCGCGGCCTCGGCCTTCAACCGTGCGGCCACCGAACCGGGGTTCTTCAGCTCGGCCAGCGCGTCGTTGATCGGGCCATCGCCCGGCAGCACCGCACCGGCGTGGTAGCCCTCGGTGCCTTCGTCGTCGCCGCGCAGATGGCCTGGCAGGGTGGCTTCGCTGTAATCGCTCAGGCTGGCCGGCAGGGCATCCTCCGCCGGGGTGGCGGCGGGCTTCAACTCCACATCCGGCACGATGCCGGTGGCCTGGATCGACTTGCCGCTGGGCGTGTAGTAGCGCGCGGTGGTCAGCTTCACCGAATCGCCGTTGTCCAGCGGCAGCACGGTCTGCACCGAGCCCTTGCCGAAGGTGCGGCTGCCCACTACGCGGGCGCGCTTGTTGTCGCGCAGCGCGCCGGCCAGCACTTCCGAGGCGCTGGCCGAACCGGCATCGGCCAGCACCACCACCGGTGCGCCCTTCAGCAGGTCGCCCGGGGTCGCGTCGAATCGGGCGTCGCTGATGCTGATGCGGCCACGGGTGCTGACGATGTTGCCCTTGTCGAGCAGATCGTCGGCGACCTGCACCGCAGCGGTCAGCAGGCCACCCGGGTTGCTGCGCAGATCCAGCACCAGGCCCTTGAGCTGGCCACCGGACTGCTTCTGCAGCTGCTGCACATGCTTCTGGAAATCCGAGCCGGTATCGGCCTGGAAGGTGCTCAGGCGGATATAGCCATAGCCCGGCTCGAGCAGGCGGCTGCGCACGCTGGTCACGCGGATGGTCTGGCGGGTCAGGCTGACATCGAACGGCTTCGGCTTGCCGTCACGCACGATGGTCAGCACCACCTTGCTGCCGGCCGGGCCGCGCAGCGGTTCACTCGCATCGATCGCGCTGATCGGCTTGCCGTCGATGGCGATGATCAAATCGCCGGCAAGGATGCCGGCCTTGGCTGCCGGCGTGTCGTCGATCGGCGCGATCACCTTCATGCTGGCGTTGTCCGGCTGCTGCTGCAGCTCCACGCCGATGCCCTCGTAGGCACCGTTGGCCTGCTCGTCGAAGGCCTGCGCGTCTTCCTTGTTGAAGTAGGTGCTGTGCGGATCAAGGTCGAGCAGCAGGCCACGCACGGCTGACTGCATCAGCTTCTTGTCATCGACCGGGTCGACATAGGCGGCGCGCACCGCGTTGTAGACGGCCACGAAACGGCGGATTTCCTCCAGCGGCACCTTCGAGGTCACCGCCTCCTCGCTGTTCGCTGCCTGCCCGCTGGTTTCCTGGCTCGGGGCGGGCGCGGTCTGCTGCGCCCAGGACAGCGCTGGCAACAGGGCCAGCAAGAGGGTGGCGGTACGGGCTGCGCGCATGGATCACTCCTGTCGACGGTGGCATGGTGCCCAAGGCACATGCACCGATTATGCGCGAAGCACAGCTAAATTCCCGTTGAATCCGGCCCGCATCCGGCGGGCCAGGATTCAGCGCCGCTGCAGCCAGCTGTCCGGGTTGACCGGTTGCCCGCCACGGCGCAGCTCGAAGTACAGCGCGGTGACGCCCTGGCCGCCGGAATTGCCGACCTTGGCCACCGCATCGCCGCGGCTGACCCGCGCGCCAGCATCCTTCAGCAGGGTGTCGTTATGCGCGTAAAGGCTCATGTAGCCGTTGCCGTGGTCGACGATCAGGATCATGCCGTAGCCGGTCATCCAGTCGGAGAACACCACGGTGCCATCGGCCACGGCCGTGACCGTGCTGCCGGCTGGCGCGCCGATCAGCACACCGCTGCTGGTGCGCCCATCGGGCAGCTTGCCGCCATAGCGGGCCAGCAGGTTGCCGGACAACGGCCACCCCAGGCCGCCGACCTTCGGCGCCGGTGCCGACGCCACCGCAGGTGGAACCTTGGTGGGCGGCGGTGGACGGCCCTGCGCGGCGGCCTGGCGTGCGGCGCGCTCGGCAGCGGCTTTCTCGGCGGCGGCCCGGCGTGCAGCGGCGCGCCGCTCGGCTTCGGCCCGCGCGGCAGCGGCACGCAGGTTGGCCAGCAGCGTTTCCAGTGCCTTGGCGTCCTGGCCCAGTGCCTGTTCCTTCTCACGCTGGTCCTTGAAGCGCTCTTCCAGCGAGGCAACGGTCTTTGCGCGATCGCGGCGGTCCGCTTCCAGGGCGGCTGCCTGCTGTTTCTGGTCCTGCTGCGTCCCCTGCAGCTTCTGCTTGCGCTCGGCGATCTGCGCCTGAAGCGCTTCCAGCTCCTTCAGGTCGGCGGTCAGCGTGGTGATCCGCTGCGCACGCTCGCGCTGCAGGTAGCGATGGTAGGCCAGGGCGCGGTTGGCATCGGCCACCGTGTCCTGCGACAGCAGCAGCTTCAGCGGTGCGTGGTTGCCCAGCTGATATGCCGCGCGCAACAGCCCGGCCAGTTCGCGGTGCTGCTGGGCCAGGTTGCCCTGCAGCGTGCTGCGGCGCTGCTCGGCTTCGGCAAGGGCGCGGCCCTGCTCGCGCAGCGCGGCTTCCGTCTGCGCAAGGGCACGGCCGGTGCGGGCTACCTTCTCGTCGGCCTCGCGCAGTTGTTGCGATGCCTGCCCGCGCTGGCCCTCGATCTGCCGTCGCTCCTGCGCCACGCCCTTCAGTTCGGTTCGCAGTTTCTGCAGCTTGCGCTCGGTCTCGCGGGTGGTCTGCGCACCGCTGGGCAGCGGCAGGGCCAGCGCCAACGCCAGCCCCAGCAGCAGGCAGCGACCGCCGCGGGCAGCGGCGAAGTGATGTCGGCGTGATGGGAAGGCGTTGTCGCGCAAGGGCTTTCCAGTGACTTCAGGCAGTTGCGGGGGCTACCGGGGAATGGTGACATCTCCGCACGCGGCCTGCCAGCCGCACATCCATCGAGGTCGCCATGAAAACTCTTTCCATTCCGCTGCTGTTGGGCGTACTGCTGGCCACCGGGCCGGTCTGTGCGCAGGAGAACATCAGCAAGGTCAACGGCAGCATCAGCGCCGAACCCGGTCAACGCTACGGCAAGCTCGACACCGTCAACGGCGGCATCCGCGTCGGCGAAGGCGTCGAGACCGGCAGCATCGACACCGTCAACGGCGGGGTGAAGGTCGCCGACCGCGCGCGCACCGGCAAGATCGAAACGGTCAACGGCGGTGTGCGCCTGGGTCGTGAAGTGATCGCCAGTGGCGGCGTCAGCACCGTCAACGGCAGCATCTTCACTGATCGCGGCAGCCAGATCGAAGGCGGCGTCGAGACCGTCAACGGCGGCATCGGCCTGGTCGAGAGCCGCGTCGGCAAGGACGTGGAGACCGTCAATGGTGACATCACCGTCGGTATCGGTTCGCAGGTCAACGGCGGTGTGCATGTGCGCAAGCCGAACTTCAGTGTCTCGCTGACCGCCAGCCGCAAGCCGCGCGTGATCATCGGCCCGAATGCGGTGGTCAACGGCCCCCTGCAGTTCGAGCGCGAAGTGGTGCTGTACGTGCATCGCTCCGCTCGCATCGGCCCGGTGACCGGCGCCGAGCCAATTCCGTTCGACACCGAAACCGCCCCGGCGGACTGAACCCGCCGGACCTGCCGGTTCGGTGATACTCACTGTTACCGGTCGCGCATCAGGTGCGGCCGCCCTTTGTTCTCCAGGAATCGACGATGCCCCGCAAACTCCTCCTGTGCCTGGCCGCCGCGGCCGCGCTCAGTGCCTGCAAAGGCGAAAACACGCCCGCCGCCGCGCCGGCCACCGACACCGCTGCGGCGAAGCCGGCCGCCCATTCGTTCTCCCCGGAGATCAATGCCGGCGACTTCGCCGAGATGGTCAAGACGCTGGCCTCGGATGAGTTCGAAGGCCGCGCCCCGGGCAGCAAGGGTGAAGAGCTGACGGTCAACTACATCCGCGACCAGATGCAGCGCATCGGCCTGCAGCCCGGCAACGGCGACAGCTGGTTCCAGGATGTGCCGATGACCGAGACCACGGCCGACGAATCGACCGTGCTGAAGATCACCCAGGGCGGCAAGACCACCGAGCTGAAGTTCGGCACCGACATGGTGGTGGGTACCCGCACCGGCCAGGCCGAGGTGAAGGTCGATGCCAGCGACCTGGTGTTCGTCGGCTACGGCGTCGATGCACCGGAGCAGAAGTGGAACGATTACGCCGGGCAGGACTGGAAGGGCAAGACGGTCGTCATGTTCGTCAACGACCCGGGCTTCCATGTCGACGACGAGAAGCTGTTCGACGGCAAGCGCATGACCTACTACGGGCGCTGGACCTACAAGTTCGAGGAGGCCGCGCGCAAGGGCGCCGCTGCTGCACTGATCGTGCACGACACCGCCGGCGCCTCCTACGGCTGGGACGTGGTGAAGAATTCCTGGGCTGGCCCGCAGTACGACCTGCCGGCCAAGGATGATCCGGAAGCGCGTATCCCGGTGCAGGGCTGGCTGAGCGCCGACGCGGCCAAGGCCCTGTTTGCCGGTGCCGGCCTGGACCTGGCGCAGGCCTACAAGGACGCCAGCAAGCGCGGCTTCAAGCCGGTGCCGCTGAAGGCCACCGCTGCGGTCGACCTGAAGAGCCAGATCGCACAGAAGCAGTCGCGCAACGTGGTGGGTGTGCTGCCGGGTAGCAAGCGCGCTGACGAGGCGGTGCTGTACATGGCGCACTGGGATCACCTGGGCAAGCATGAGGGCGAGACCGGCGACAACATCTACAACGGCGCCGTCGATAATGCGACCGGCGTCGCCGGCATTCTCGAAGTGGCCGAAGCCATGGCCCACCAGGACCCGAAGCCGGAGCGTTCGGTGGTTTTCCTGGCCGTGACCCTGGAAGAATCCGGCCTGCTGGGTTCGAAGTACTACGTCGCCCATCCGACCTTCCCGCTGGACAAGATCGCCGGCGTGATCAACATCGATGCGATGTCGGTGGCCGGCCGTGCCAAGGACGTGACCGTCACCGGCTTCGGCAGCTCGGAGCTGGAGGACATCCTCAAGCCGTTGGCCGCCGCCCAGGACCGTACGCTGCACGGTGAGACCTCGGTGCAAAGCGGCTTCTACTTCCGCTCGGATCACTTCAACTTCGCCAAGGCCGGTGTGCCGGCCCTGTACGCCGATGGCGGCGAGGACCTGCGCGAGGGTGGCGTGGAAGCGGGCCGCAAGGCCGCGGCGGACTACGGCGCCAACCGCTACCATGGCCCGAAGGACGAGTTCGACGCGGCCACCTGGAAACTGGACGGCACCGTTGAAGACCTGCAGCTGATGTACGGCGTGGGCAAGGAACTGGCCGGTGGTGATCGTTGGCCGAACTGGTATGCAGGCAACCCGTTCAAGGCGGCCCGCGACGCGATGATGAAGGACAAGGCTTCGGCCAAATAAAGTCGGGCCATGCTCGACTGAGCATTGTTGAGAGCAGAGCGGCGCCCCACTGGGGCCCCGCTTTTCTTTTGCATACCGTCGGCGGCAGATCCACGACTGGTGTGGATCTGCCGGTAGTGCCGGCCGCTGGCCGGCAATCGATTGGTAGCGGCCGACCTTGGTTGGCGCCATGCTTCCTCGCAGAGGGCATCCAGGCAGGGCGTGGATCTAGCGGGCGATGTAACGCCATCGGGTTGCCGGCCAGCGGCTGGTACTACCTGTATTACTGCGCGCAAAGAAAAACCCCGCTGCGCGAGCAGCGGGGTTTTGGGTGTAAACCCTGGCGATGACCTACTCTCGCATGGCTTGAGCCACACTACCATCGGCGCAGCTGCGTTTCACTTCCGAGTTCGGGATGGGATCGGGTGGTTCCACAGCGCTAATTTCACCAGGGAGACGGTTGCAGCAGCGCTTGCAGCGCCAGCTTCGCGATCTTGCCCATGGGCGGAAGGTATCCAGAAAAGCAATGCCTTCACTTAATAAGAAAAACCCCGCTGCGTCAGCAGCGGGGTTTTGGGTATAAACCCTGGCGATGACCTACTCTCGCATGGCTTGAGCCACACTACCATCGGCGCAGCTGCGTTTCACTTCCGAGTTCGGGATGGGATCGGGTGG
>NZ_JAXBQQ020000006.1:0-34213 GCF_047520695.2 Stenotrophomonas sp. AR029
CGACCGTTGGTCGGCACGGGGTCGGATCCAATTCTGACTATCGATATCTGACAGATGTGCCGACCAACGGTCGGCACCCACCATCAGCAGCAGGTTCCAACAGATCGCGGAAATCTGTCGAAGGCGGGGTGGGTCCGGTTGAGGGGGCGTGAGCCGCATGGATGCGGCGAACGAGCTTACATGGACGTACTTGCAGCGTCCCCCTCAATCGGACCCACCCCGCCATCCCACGGATAGCACGCTTTTGCCGTTGCCGTTGCCGTTGCTCCAAGCAGGTGCATGGCGCAGCCCTGCCGAGCACCCCTTACCTCAGCTGGCTGTCCTTGCTGCCACGCCGGTTGTAACCGGCATGCGCCTGCTCTTCTTCGTCATGCGCCTGCTGGCACGCCACGCACAGGCGAACTCCCGGCACAGCACGACGTCGCGCCAACGGAATCGGCGCTTCACATTCCTCACAGTGCTCGAGGCCCGGGCCCTGCCGCAGCTGGCGGCGCGCGCGGGCGATCGCATCGTCGACGGTGGCGTCGATCTGGTCCTGGACCGCGCCATCTCCCGCCCAACCGGTGGCCATGGTCTTCCTCCGCAGGTGTGTCGCCTGATATGGGGACGATACACCCGCGCACAAAGGAGCAGGCCAGTGTTGCGCCGAGCCGTGCCCGGTGCGCCTTCAGCAAGCTGAGCAGAACGCCAACGGATCCAATCGGGGCGATCGCGACTTAATCCCCTCCGTCCCCTTTTTGCCTACCAGATCAGGTCATCCGGCACCTGGAACTGGGCGTAGTAGGCGTCGTCCTCGGCGTTGCCGGTGGAGATCTCGGCAGTCGAGCCCGGCTGGCCGTGGTCGACGATGATCGCCTCCGGAGCCCGCTCGCGCACCTTCTCGGCGGCGGCGCGCGGCAGCAGGGCGTAACCCTCGCCATTGGCGACGATGACCAGCACGCCCACCGACAGCGCCTTGCGCAGCTTGGGGTCGATCAGCAGGGTGCGGATCGCCGCGCCATCGCTGAAGCGATACTCGTCATCGCCCTTGTGGGGTACTGCATGGGCCGCGATGATCTGCTTCGCCTGTGCCTTCTGTTCCGCCTGCCTGGCCTGGGCATTGCGCTCGGCGGCCAGCGCACGGTCGCGCTCGACCTTCTCGGCACGGGCACGTTCAGCCTCACGCTGGACCTCGGCCGAGGCCGATTCGGCCTTGCCCTGGCGGGCCTTGGCCTGCTCCCGCGCGGCGGCGCTGGCCTGCGACTTCTTGGCCAGACCTGCCTTGAGCAATTGTTCCTGCAGCGCGTTGGGCTTTGCCATGGTTGGTACATACCGCGTGTAATCTTGGATGCTTCCATTCTACCGACGCCCCGCCGCCCCTGCATGGCAGTCCTGAAGTACCTCACCGGCTACCCCGAACCCCTGGTCGCCCAGGTCAGCGAACTGCTGGCGCAGGGCAAGCTCGGCCCCTGGCTGCAGCAGCGCTATCCCGACCCGCACGAGGTGCGCAGCGACCGCCAGCTGTACGACTACACCCAGGCGCTGAAAGATCGCTACCTGCGCAAGTCGGTGCCGCTCAACAAGGTCTGCTACGACAACACCCTGGAAGTGATCAAGCACGCGCTGGGTACGCATACCGCCATTTCCCGCGTGCACGGCAACCGCCTCAAGGCCAGCCGCGAGATCCGCATCGCTACGGTATTCCGCCAGGCGCCAGCGGCGTTCCTGCGCATGATCGTGGTGCATGAGCTGGCCCACCTGAAGGAAGCCGACCACAACAAGGCCTTCTACCAGCTGTGCCAGCACATGGAACCGGATTACCTGCAGCTGGAGTTCGATACCCGTCTGTACCTGACCGAGCTGGCCAACCGCAGCCAGCGCTGACCGGCCGCAGCAGCTACACTGCGCGCCCCCTGCCCGACCTGCCCGCCATGGAACCGATCCGTCTCGACAAACGCCTGTCCGCCCTGCTCGGCATCCCCCGCGGCGAAGCGCGGCGCTATATCGAAGGCGGCTGGGTAACGGTCGACGGCGAAGTGGTGGAACAGCCACAGCGCCCGGTCGATGACAGCGTGGTGATCGTCGTGGCCGAGCAGGCCCGTGATGAAAAGGCCGAGCGGGTCAGCATGCTGCTGCACAAGCCGGCCGGCGTTGCTGCTGAGACCCTGTGTGCGCTGGTCAGCAGTGACAGCCGCAGCGAACTTGATGCCAGCGACATCCGTCCGTTGCAGCGCCATTTCCACGGCCTGCAGCTGGCCGCTGCACTTCCGGCCAGCGACAGCGGCCTGGTGGTGGTCAGCCAGGATCCGGCCACGCTGGCCCATCTACAGCGCAATCTGGGCCGCACCGAACAGGAATACCTGATCGAAGTGGCCGAAGGCGGCCCCGAGCGAGGACCGTGGCTGCTGGCGCGGCTGCAGCAGGAATCCGGCGGCGCGAAGGTCAGCTGGCAAAGCGAGCAGCGCCTGCGCTTTGCCGGCAAGGGGCTGACCGCCAAGGGGCTGCGCGTGTCGGTGACCGCCGCCGGGCTGCAGGTGCTGGCCGTGCGCCGACTGCGCATCGGCCGCGTGGCATTGGGGCCGCTGCCGCCGGCGCAGTGGCGTTACCTGGGCAGCGACGAGCGGTTCTGAGGCCTGCGGGTCAGGGCCCTTTCCTGCAGAAACGGGTCCGCCCCCCATCCGTGACGCCCGCGGGGTCGGATCCCTTGCCGAAGTCAAGGGCGCTGACGCCCTATCGATCCTGCAGGCATTCCTTCACGCAGGGCGTGGATCTACCATCGAGGCATGAGCCTGCCCATGCCCCTGTGGCGACGCCTGTTGCGCGTCGCTGCAATCATCCTCGCCGCGCTGTTGCTGCTGGTCCTGTCCGGGCTGCTGCTGGCCGACCATCTCACGCCACAGGCACAGGGCGCGCCCTCGCATGTACTGCCATTGCAGCCGGCGCAGACCCGCATCGACCAGCAGATCGTGCCGCTGCAGGACGCGCATCCCGGGCAATCAGGCGTAGCGTTCCTCAGTGATGGCATGGATGCCTTCGCCGCGCGCGCGATGATCACCGCGCACGCTGGCCGCAGCCTGGACCTGCAGTACTACATCTGGCACGACGACCTGATCGGCCACCTGATGGCCAAGGCGCTGCATGACGCCGCCGAGCGCGGTGTGCGCGTGCGCATCCTGCTCGATGACATGAACGCCAAGGACAAGGACGCGCTGATGATGGCGCTGGACCGGCACCCCAACATTGAAATCCGCCTCTACAACCCGTTCCGCAACCGGACCGGCATCCTGCGCGTGGTAGAGATGGTGCAACGCTTCTTCAGCGTGAACCACCGCATGCACAACAAGAGCTGGATCGCCGATGGCCGCGTCGCGATCGTCGGCGGCCGCAACATCGGCGAGGAGTACTTCAGCGCGCGCACCGATGTGAACTTCCAGGATCTGGACCTGCTGGTCGCCGGCCCTGCCGTGGAGCAGGCCAACCGGATCTTCGACGACTACTGGAACAGCGAGGCCGCCATTCCGGTATCCGCGCTTGCCTTCCATACCGATGCACAGCTGCGCCTGCTGGTGCGCGAATCGGATCATGAGGCGCAGCGGGACGTGGCCCGGCCCTACCTTGCGCGCGTGGCCGAATCGCGCCAGCGGCAACGCCCGAGTCCCGAGCCATTGCACTGGAGCAGTGCAGTGCGCATCGTCTCGGACCCGCCGATGAAGCATCGCAGGGATGATCGCGCTGCCTGGCTGGTGTCGACCCTGATCAGCGAGCTGCAGGCCGCCCGGCACAAAACGTTGCTGATCTCACCCTACTTCGTGCCAGGCAACGAAGGCCTGGATGGCTTTTCGGCCATGGCCGGGCGGGGCGTGCAGGTCGGCGTGGTGACCAACTCACTGGCTGCCAACGACGTCGCCGCCGTGCACGGCGGCTACATGAGCTACCGCGTGCCGTTGCTCGAAGCGGGCGTCCACCTGTACGAACTGAAGGCGCAGGGGCAGTCCGGCGATGCCGGCATGTTCGGCAGCAGCGGCGCGAGCCTGCACACCAAGGCGTTCGTGGTCGACGACCGCCGCGGCTTCGTCGGCTCGTTCAACCTCGACCCTCGCTCGGCCTACCTCAACACCGAAATGGGCGTACTGTTCGACGACCCGGTGCTGGGGGCGCAGCTGCGCGATGAGTACCTGCGCCTGGCGGACCCCAGGCACAGCTGGTGGCTGGCGCTGGACGACCGAGGCCGGCTACGCTGGCTGGAGCGTGAACCGCCACCGCACTGGGTGGAGGCCGAACCCGGCGCGAGCCTGGGCAAGCGCTGGACCGCGCGGGCCATCAGCTGGCTGCCGGTCGAATCGCAGCTGTAGTACTCAGGCCGCCGGGCCGGCCTGGTCCTGTCCGGCATCATCCAGCGTTTCCACGCTGCGCCCATGCAGGCGCCGCCAGATCCAGCGCAATGCATGCGGCGGCGCTGAAGGCAGCTGCTCCAGCAGCGCCAGCATGCGGCTCTGGCTGGCATGCCCATGGCGGCACAACAGGCTGGCCGCTGCAGCGGCGCTGGCCAGGCGCAGGCTGTCGGCCAGCGCCCCTTCTGCATCCACCGCCAGGGCCTGGTGAACCGGCTCAGGCAGCTCCCATGCGGCGGCGACCCGCTGCGCCAACGGCAACGACCACTGCTGCAACATCTGCAGGGCCAACGCCGGCTCCACGGCCTCGCCGCGGGCCTGCGCTTCCTGCAGCAGCTGGCGCATTACCAGTGACGCGCCCAGTCCCTGCACCAGGCCCAGCCACTGCGCGGCGAAAGCATCACCGAAGGTAACCGTGCGTGCGTGGTCTGCAGCCGCGCGCGAGGCCAGCAATGCGTGCTCCCAGATGATCGTGCTGAACTGCGGGAACACTTCGCACTGCACCTGCATCACCGGCTGCACCAGTACCGCACTGATGATCTGCCGCACGCCTTCGGTACCCACCAGTGTCACCGCCCGCTGCAGGCTTTCGACCGGGCGCTCATGCACCTTGTAGGCCGGGCTGTTGGCGATGCGCAGCAGGTTGCCGGTCAGTACCGGGTCCTGACCGATGATCGCGGCCATCACCCGCGCTGAGGCGGCATCGTCGTTGACGGTCTGGATCAGCTGCGGCAGCAGTTGCGGCCGGCGGGGCAGCTGCCTGGCCGCCCAGTTGCGGTCCTGCAGCGCGCGCGCCACCGCCTCGCCCAGCCCTGCGGCCTGCACCGGCGTGGATTCACCGGCCAGACGCGGGTACAGGGCCAGCGCATGCAGGCCACGTTGCAGATGTGCAGCGATCTCGGCCGGGGGCAGCGCCTCGCCCTGCAGGCTCGCCGCTGCGGCGGCCACCGCCTGGCGGGACGCAGCAACCATCCGCGACGGTGCCGCCCCGGTCGAACGCGCCAGCCAGCCGCGCAGCGATCGCCACCAGGCCGCTGTCATCGCCGCCCGCCCTGTCGTTGCAATGTCCTTGCCGTCACTGACCGCCCGCCTCTTCACGCCAATCCGGCCACCCGCCGTCGTCGCAGCATCGGCCGCACTTTCATCTTCTTTAACCGGAAGGCATGCGATGTCGACGGCACCGGCCAGGGGAATGGACTAGAATGGCGCCGCGCGACCCGTCCCCCAGCCATGACGACGTCGCTTTTTTTGTTTTGGGACCCTACCGTTCACTGGCCGTTCGCTGCAGTTCGCCGCTGATCGCGCCATCGGAGACGCCATGCTATTCGAAACCCTCGCCACCACCGGCCACGAACAAGTGGTGTTCTGCCACAACCACGATGCCGGCCTGCAGGCGATCATCGCCATCCACAACACCACCCTGGGCCCGGCCCTGGGCGGCGTGCGCATGCGTCCGTATGCCAGCACCGACGAGGCGCTGGCCGACGTGCTGCGGCTGAGCCGGACGATGACCTACAAGAATGCGCTGGCCGGCCTCAACGTCGGTGGTGGCAAGGCGGTGATCATCGGCGACCCGAAAGTGGACAAGACTGAAGTACTGTTCCGCGCCTTCGGCCGTTATGTCGACTCGCTGGGAGGGCGCTACATCACCGCCGAGGACGTCGGCACCGACGTCAACGACATGGAGAACATCTACCTGGAGAGCCAGTTCGTGACCGGCGTGCACCAGGTCCATGGCGGCTCCGGCGATCCGGCCCCGTTCACCGCCTACGGTGCGCTGCAGGCGCTGATGGCGGCGATGCGCTTCAAGTTCGGCCATGAGGAAGTGGGCAAGACCAGCATCGCAGTGCAGGGCCTGGGCCACATCGGCATGGAGCTGGTCAAGCTGCTGCGCGATCGCGGCGCCAAACTGTATGTCACCGACCTGGACAGCGCGCTGGTTGATCGCGCGGTCAGCGATTTCGGCGCCGAAGCGGTCAAGCCCGACGAGATCCACGAAGTGAACGCCGATGTGTTCGCACCGTGCGCGCTGGAAGGCGCGATCAACGCCGACACCCTGCCGCGGATCAAGGCGAAGATCATCTGCGGTACCGCCAACAACCAGCTGTCGAGCCTGGAAATCGGCGATGAACTGCATGCGCGCGGCATCCTGTATTCACCTGACTACGCGGTCAACGCGGGCGGCGTGATGAACGTGTCGCTGGAGATCGATGGCTACAACCGCGAACGCGCGATGCGCCTGATCCGCAGCATCTACCACAACCTCACCCGCATCTTCGAACTGTCGCAACGCGAGAACATCGCGCCGCAGCGGGCAGCCGACCGCATCGCCGAAAGCCGTATCCTGTCGATCGGCAAGCTGAAGATGCCGCTGGGTCGCAGCACCCCGCGCCTGGGCAACCTGCGCGGCGGCTGAGCCTGCCGATGTCGCGCCGGGCCTTTCGACCCGGCGCGACCGCCCGTTCAGAACCCGGTGCTGTAGCGCAACGCCGCCTGCCGCGCGCCTTCGCCGCCGACGCGCTGGTCGAAGCCCAGGCTCAGGCGGCCGTTGCGGCCCCACCACGACTCCAGCGCCACGCCGAACAGCGCACTGCCGCGCGGCGCGTTCCAGCCCGCCAGTGGCGCCCATGCATCAACGCCGACGAAACTGGCCTGCCAGTCCGCATCGGCACCATCGAGCCGCTGCTGCCATTCGGCATGCCCGCGCAGGGTCCAGCGCCCCCAGCCACGTTCGCCGCGGATACCGGCCAGCATCTGGCTGCGCTGTACGCGGTTGGCATCGCCACGCAGGCCGAAGCCGAACCCGCCCAGTTCGTTGAAGGCATCGGTATCCACGCGCGTGCTGCTGGCGCCCACGTAGGGTGTGAACGACGCACCCGCGCGGCCGAAACGATAGCCGCCTTCGACACTGGCACTGCTGAAACGTCCGCCGTAACGTGCAGAGACACCGTAGGCGCCGGCGCCCAGCAGCAACTGGCGATCCAGCGCCCGGGTGAACTGGCCGCTGCCGACCTGCGCCAGCGCATAGCCCCGGCCCAGGTTCCAGCCGGCATACAGCTGCGCCTGCGCCTGGCGATCACGCCCACGATCACCACCGACGCTGCTGCCACCATTGCTGCGGGTTTCGCCAAAGGCCACGCCCATCAGCCCATTGCTGCCCAGTGGCAGGTCCTGGCCGGCCATCCAACCGCGGCTGTCGGCGGCATTGCCGGCGAAACTGCCCTGCCCGGCTTCGCCGAGCGCGCTCTGCCAGGCCCCGCGCAGGCGCGGCGCCGTCTGCACGCGATCGAAGCGCTCGGCGATCGCGCGGCGTGACATGTCGATGCTGTCGAAGGTGGCCGACTCGGCCCGCGCATGCGCCTGTCCGGACAGGCTCTGCAAACTGGCCTCGAGGCCTTTGCTGCCACCGCCGGTCCACTGCAGCGCACCGGCGGCCGTACCGAAGGCCGAGCCCTGCAGCGTCGTATCGCCATCAAGCACGCTGAACGCACTGTCCACGCGTTGCGCAGCCGACTGCGCCGAGGCCGTGAGCCCGGTCGCGGCCGCCGTGACGCTGACCTGGGTCAGGTTCAACCAAGCGTTGTTGCTGTCATATCCATAGCTGCTCTGCAGCAGCGACAGGCCCTGCAGGCCGCTGGAGGTGGCCGGGCTGCTGAAGGTGCCGCTGAGGCCGGCGGCGGCGTGGATCAGGTCCTGGCGGCTGCCGTTCTGCGGCACATAGCCGGAGACGAAGCCGTGCACGCGCACGCCCCCGTTGATCGTGGCGTTGCCGGTGACCTGCAGCGCATTGGCACCGAGCGCGATCATCAGCTGCGCGCCGGCCTGCTGGGTGTAGTTGCCCTCGATGGTGCCGGTGGTGTTGCCGGTGGTCAGGAACACGCTGCTGCCGTTGACCACATTGCCGATCACGCGCGGCGTACCGCCATTGAACTGCAGGCCGGTCGAATCCGGATCGGGCTGCGCCAGGATCGTCACGTTGGAGCGGATCACGCTGCCGTTCTGCAGTGACAGGATGCCGCGCTCGATGCGGGTGGCACCGCTGTAGCTGTTGTTGCCCCCCAGCACCAGGGTTCCCCCGCCCTGCTTGACCAGGCCACCGCTGCCGACGATGTCATTGCTCCACAGCGAGCCACTCGATGGCGCATCGACATTGGCCACCACATCGCCCCAGTCGAAGCGCCCCGGCCCCTTGATCGCCCGCGAGATGTCGAGCAGGCCGTAGCCGAACACCGCATCCACGCCGGGCGCACCGATGTCCTTGGCGGTGCCCAGCAGGGTCTGCCGCACCAGGTCGTTGTCGAAGTACGGGTAGCGCTGCCAGACCAGGGCGGCGGCGCCGGAAATCAGCGGGGCGGCGAAGGACGTGCCGTAGTTCCAGTAATAGCTGCCGCCGTTGGCATCGGGATAGACCGCGCTGCCCGGCGCCGCCAGGCAGTAGCGCGCGGCTTGGCCGCAGGCATTGGCGTAGCTGGCCAGCGTGCCCGGTGCATACGGATCCACCGCAGTGGCCACCAGCCAGCCGCGCTCCAGATCGGCCGCCGGCAGCGAGCCGGCAACGCCCAGCTGGCTGGGCAGCGCGGCCAGGCTGCTCGGCTCGGGACGCGCATCGTTGCCGGCCGCGAACACCACCAGGCCGCCATGGTTGATGACGAACGGCCGGTACTCGGCCGCCACCTGCGCGGTGGTCGGCAGGTCGGTCCAGTACAGGCCGCCCCACGAATTGTTCATCACCTTCACGTTGTAGCTGATCAGGTCCTGGTGGACCTGCGCCACGCCCAGTGGGCCGCTGAAGGAATTGCCCTTGCCGCTGCCGTCATCGACGGGCGGCTTGTCGGCGATGATCCGCGCCGAAACGATCTGTGCGCCAGGGGCGATGCCGCCCGGCCAGGACCCCACCGGAGCACCCGCGGCCAGGCTGGCCACCGCCGTGCCGTGGCCCACCACGTCGTCCACCTGCAGGTTGTTGCGGGCGGGGTCGATGTAGTTGAGGTTGGCGACCACGCGCCCGTTCAGCGCCACTGCGTTGCGCTGCACGCCCGAATCGACGATGCCGATGCGCACCCCCTGCCCGGTCAGGCCGGCGGCCTGTGCGGCACGCGCATTGGTCACGGACAGGTGCGCGTCGAAGGCCGGCTCCTGCGGCTTGGCCGGAGGCGGGGTGGTCGGCGGGGGCGTGGTCGGGGGCGTCGGGGTGGTCGGGGGTGGATCGATGCGGACATTGCCGCCGCCTCCGCCGCCACCACATGCCGTCAATGCCATCGCCAGCGCCGACGCCAGCGCCGACCTCACCATCATCGTGCGTTCCATCGATTCCTTCCCATGAACGTTGGCCTGCCTACATCCCGGCAGGCGTGCGGTGCCGCCCAGCGGCGGCCCTCCCCGACCCTCTATACTTGGGTCGACCCCCACGCAGTCTGCCGGGAAATCGCGGCGCTTCCAACGTCTTCGGTCTCCTTTCCGAACATTGCTTACGCATCAACGAGATTGCCATGTCCAACATCGTCATCGCCGCCGCCAAGCGCACCGCCATCGGCTCCTTCCTCGGCCAGTTCAACGGCGTGCCGACCCCGACCCTCGGCGCGGCCGCCATCGCGGCCGCCCTGGAACAGTCGGGCGTGCCGGCCAGCGACGTCTCTGAAGTCCTCATGGGCTGCGTGTTGCCGGCCAACCTCGGCCAGGCGCCCGCCCGCCAGGCGGCGATCGCCGCCGGCATTCCGCTGTCGACCGGTGCCACCACCCTCAACAAGGTGTGCGGCTCGGGCATGAAGACCATCATGCTCGGCCATGACCTGATCAAGGCCGGTTCGGCCAGCATCGTGGTCGCCGGTGGCATGGAATCGATGTCCAACGCCCCGCACCTGCTGCCCAACTCGCGCACGGGCAACCGCTTCGGCAACTTCCAGGCGATCGACCACATGGCCCACGACGGCCTGGTCAACGCCTACGACGGCAAGGCCATGGGCGAGTTCGCCGAATGCGCCGTGGACAAGTACCAGTTCAGCCGCGAGGAACAGGACGCCTACGCGATCGAATCGGTCAAGCGCGCACAGGCCGCACAGGCCAATGGGGCATTCGCCGATGAGATCGTCGCGGTGAAGGTGGCCACCCGCAAGGGTGAGGTCGAGGTCGCCACCGATGAGCAACCCGGCCGCTCCGACATCGCCAAGATCCCGACCCTGCGCCCGGCCTTCAAGAAGGACGGCAGCGTCACCGCCGCCAGCTCCTCCAGCATCTCCGACGGCGCCGCTGCGGTGGTCCTGCTGACCGAGGAAGACGCCAACGCACGTGGCATTACCCCGCTGGCGCGCATCGTCGGCCACGCCACCCATTCGCAGGAACCGGAATGGTTCACCACCGCCCCGATCGGCGCGATCCACACACTGCTGGCCAAGACCGGATGGTCGCTGGACCAGATCGACCTGTTCGAAATCAATGAGGCCTTCGCCGTGGTGGCGATGGCACCGATGCGTGAACTGGGCATCCCGCACGACAAGCTCAACGTGAATGGCGGGGCCTGCGCACTGGGCCATCCCATCGGTGCCTCCGGTGCACGCCTGGTGGTGACCTTGGTCAACGCCCTGCGCACGCGCGGTGGCAAGCGCGGCATTGCCACCCTGTGCATCGGTGGTGGTGAAGCAACAGCCATCGCCATCGAATTGATTTAAAAAGATTTAACGACGATTTCGCAAAAATGAATGCGGGATCGCTTGACACCCAATCTTGGCTTGTCATCATGTTGTCGGCGCGCAGCATGCGCGTTGCCTAATTCTAACGACGAGGATTTACACAATGAGCATCAACAAGCTGCTGGTCGCGATGTCCCTGGCTCTGGCCCTGGCCGCCTGCTCGAAGCAGGAAGCTGCCCAGGACGCCGCTGCTTCGGCCAACGAAGCCGCCACCGAAGCCCAGGCTGCTGCCGACCAGGCCGCCGCTGCCGGCGCCCAGACCGCCGACGCTGCCCAGCAGGCTGCCAACACCGCCGCCACCGCTGCTGACGCTGCGACCGACGCTGCTGCCAACACCGCTGCTGCCGCGACCGACGCTGCTGCTGGCGAAGCCAAGGACGCTGCCAAGGCTGCCGAAGCTACCGCTGAGCAGGCCAAGGACGCTGCTGAAGAAGCCAAGAAGTAATAACTTCTTTCTTCAGGCTGTTCTGGAAAAGCCGCTGGTTCGCCAGCGGCTTTTTCTTTGGCCTGCTGCCTGCGCGCGCCTCGGATCGCGACCCCGTCTTCACAACGGCATGAATAGGCTGGCGTCCCCATCCATTGCAGTACCGGAGACCGCCATGAAGATTCGCCCGATCACCACCACGCTGCTGGCCGCCTCCCTGCTGCTGGCCCTGGCCGCCTGCAAGGGTCCGGAAGCCGAACAGGCCAAGCAGGACGCGCAGCAGGCCGCCGACAGCGCCGGCGCTGCCGCCCGTGACGCCGTGGACAGGGCCGCCGAAGCCACCCGCAACGCTGCCGACAAGACCGCTGCCGCTTCCGAGCAGGCCGCCGCCGATACCCAGCAAGCACTGGACAAGGCCGCAGACGCCACCGCAAACGCCGCAGACAAGGCCAAGGTTGCGGCCACCGACGCCGCTGCACATGCCAGCGACGCCACTGCGGACGCCGCACAGAAGGTTGCTGACAAGGCCCGTGATGTCGCCAATGACGCCAAGGCCAACGCCGCCAAGGAAGAAGCCAAGCACTAAGGCCTACCGGCAGCCGGGCATCGTCTCGGCGCTACAGGAAAAGCCGCGGCACTGCCGCGGCTTTTCTGCTTTTCGCTCTCTGCTCTTTCTGTTGATTCCGTGCTGGACGCGTACGGAAAGTGTCCAAGGACGCGCGGGTAGGTTGCGCAGGGGCGTAGGCGCCATGGATGGCGCGCCCGAGCCTACAAGGACGTATTCACGGCGCCCGCGCGGCCCACCCATCAGTATCAGCGGCCACCACGAGGGGCTTCGCCGTTGGCCGCCCTACGGCAGCGCGCGCGCCAGCATTGCCGACAGATCCACACCCGCCGGCAGCGTCCCGAACACCAGCCCATGCTGCCCTTCCAGCCGGCTGGACACGAACGCTTCAGCCATTGGACTGCCCGCCCGCAACATCAACGCTGCCTGCAACAGCAGCGCAGTGCGCTCGCAGAACAGCCTCGCCTGCGACTCATCCGGTGCCGGCGCCGCTGCCCAACGCTGCAGCGCCGCCGCGTAGCGCGCATCATGATCGGCCACCGCTGCCAGCTCGGCGCGCAGCGCCGCCAGTGCCTCCGGTTCACGTGCCAGCGCGCGCAGTACGTCCAGGCACTGGATGTTGCCACTGCCTTCCCAGATCGAATTCAACGGCGCCTGCCGGTACAGCCGCGGCAGCATCGATTCCTCCACATAGCCTGCGCCGCCGAGGCATTCCTGCGCTTCGTTGACGAAGGCCGGCGCGCGCTTGCACAGCCAGTACTTGCCCAGCGCCGTTCCCACCCGTGCCAGCGCAGCTTCGTTGGCATCCACGGCGGCGCGATCCACCGCGCGTGCGATGCGCATCGAAAGTACCGTGGCCGCTTCCGATTCCAGTGCCAGGTCGGCCAGCACATTGGTCATCAACGGGTGCTCGACCAGCAGCTTGCCGAAGGTGCGGCGATGGCGTGCGTGGTGCAACGCCTGCGCCAACGCCATGCGCATTTCCGCCGCTGCGCCCAGCATGCAATCCAGGCGGGTCATCATCACCATGCCGATGATGGTGGCCACGCCACGCCCCTCCTCGCCCACCCGCCATGCCTGCGCGCCGCAGAACTCGACTTCGCTGGAGGCATTGGCCCAGTCGCCAAGCTTGTCCTTCAACCGCATCAACCGGAATGCGTTGCGGTCACCGTCGGCCAGCCGGCGCGGCATCAGCAGGCAGGTCAGTCCTCCCGGCGCCTGCGCCAGCACCAGGAAGCCATCGCACATCGGTGCGGAAAAGAACCACTTGTGGCCGACAAGGCGATAGCGCTCACCATCGATCGGTTCGGCGCGCGTACTGTTGGAGCGCACATCCGAGCCGCCCTGCTTCTCGGTCATGCCCATGCCCAGGGTGATGCCGGCCTTGTCAGCCACCGGCACGTCGCGCGCGTCATAGACCGGCGCTGCGGCCTTGCGTGCCCACTCGGCCAGATGCGGCTGCGTGTGCAGCACCGCTACTGCTGCATGGGTCATCGTCAACGGGCAACTGGTGCCGGCCTCGGCCTGGTGGTGCAGGTAGCTCAACACCGCACGCGCGACATGCGCGCCGGGTTGCGGTTCATGCCAGGACAAGCCGGCGACACCGTGCGATTTCGCCGTCTCCATCAACTGGTGATAGGCCGGGTGGAACTCCACCGTATCGATGCGATGACCCTGCGCATCATGCGTGCGCAGGCGTGGGCGATCGCGGTTGGCATCGAAGCCGAGCCGGTACAGCTCGTCGCCGGCCAGCGCGCCATAGACCGCCAGGCGTGGCGCGAAGCTGCCAGCGCCTTCGCGTTGCACGGCTTCCATCAGCGCCACGTCGTCAGTCCACAACTGGCGCCCCGCGAACGGTGGCGGCTGGTTCAACACCACATGGGTTTCGTAGGGCGCGTCGCTGCTGAAGCTTGGTCCACTCATCCGGTCCATCCTGGCGGCAAGAGGTATGCGGTCCGATTGTGCCGCATGACTTGCCAAGCCCGTGTTCAGGCCGGTTCTCACCGTCTGCACGAGCAGCAGGCCACAGTGATCGCATGGCAGCCAACGACGATCTGGTGGTGCTGCGCCCGGAAGGGCTGTACTGCGCCGCCGGCGATTTCCACATTGATCCCTGGCGACCGGTAGCGCGCGCGGTCATCACGCATGGCCACGGGGATCACGCCCGCCCGGGCATGGGCGAGTACCACTGCAGCGAAGGCAGCCTGCCGATCCTGCGCTGGCGCCTGGGCGATGTTCCGGTGCAGGCGCACGTCGAGGGCGTGCCGTTCCGCCTGGGCCGGGTACAGGTATCGCTGCATCCAGCCGGTCACGTCCTGGGATCTTCGCAGGTGCGCATCGACGACGGGCGGCAGGTCTGGGTCGCCTCCGGCGACTACAAGCGGCAGCCTGACCCAACCTGTGCGCCGTTCGAAGTGGTGCCCTGCGATACCTTCATCACCGAAGCCACCTTCGCCCTGCCGATCTACCGCTGGCCGGACACTTCGGCCGTCGCTGCCGAAATCGTGGCGTGGCGCCGCGAATGCGAACAACGCGGCGAGGCTGCGATCCTGCTGTGCTATGCGCTGGGCAAGGCACAGCGGGTGCTGGCAGAGCTGCGGCCACTGGACGATCGGCCGGCCTGGCTGCATGGCGCCATCGCCAATGGCGTGGCGGTGTACCGGCAGGCCGGCGTACCGATGCTGGAGACGCTCACCGTGGCCGAACAGGGCCGCCAGCCCGATGCCGCCGGCCAGTTGATCCTGGCCCCGCCCTCGGCTGCGGGCACGCCCTGGATGCGCCGCTTCGGCCGTCACCAGCTGGGCTTCGCCTCGGGCTGGATGCAACTGCGCGGCAACCGTCGCCGCCGCAACGTCGATCGAGGCTTCGTCATTTCCGACCACGCCGATTGGCCAGCACTGCTGCAGACGATCCAACAGACCGGCGCGCAGCGGGTGATCGCCACCCATGGCAATACCGATGCGTTGATTCCGTTCCTGCGCGAGCGCGGCGTGGCTGCCGAAGCCTTCCGTACCGATTTCGGGAGCGAGGAATGAAGTCCTTCGCAGCGCTCTACCAACGCCTGGACCGCAGCACTGCCACGCTGGACAAGCGCGCAGCGCTGGTCGACTACTTCCGCCAGGCAGGCGCACACGATGCGGCGTGGGCGCTGTACCTGCTCAGTGGTGGCAAGGTGGGCGGCGCGCGCAGGAAGATCGCCGCCAGTGGCGAACTGCGCGCGTGGATCGCCGAGCAATCAGGGTTGCCACCGTGGCTGGTGGAAGACAGCTATGCGCAGGTGGGTGACCTGGCCGAAACGCTGACCCTGCTGTTGGACGACCCACCACACCCCTCGCCTGACCGGCCCCTGGCCGAATGGATCGAACAGCACCTGCTGGCGGTCGCCAACCAACCCGAGGCGGTGCGTCGCGCGGCGATCGTCGCCGGCTGGCAGCAACTGTGCAGCGGCGAACGCCTGGTATTCAACAAGCTGCTGACCGGCGCCCTGCGCGTTGGCGTGTCGCAGCGACTGGTGCAGCAGGCGCTGGCCGAGTGGTCCGGCCTGGACATCGCACGCATCGCCCAGCGCATGCTGGGCGAGTGGGTGCCCTCGCCCGGCGTTCTGGCCCAGCTGCTGTCGCCGGATGAATTGCCGCTGGACCGGCAGCAGCCCTATCCGTTCTTCCTGGCCTCGCCACTGGAGGGATCCCCTGCCGAACGACTCGGCCCGATCGATGACTGGCTGCTGGAATGGAAGTGGGATGGCATCCGCCTGCAGCTGCTGCGCCGGCGCGGCGAGGTCGCCTTGTGGTCACGCGGCGAAGAGCGGCTGGATGGCCGCTTCCCCGAGATCGAACAGGCAGCGATGGCGCTTCCCGATGGCTGCGTGCTGGACGGCGAGCTGCTGGCCTGGGACAAAGCCGCGGACCTGCCGCGTGCCTTCACTGCGCTGCAGACGCGCATCCAGCGCCGAAAACCCGGTGCGGCCACCCTGCGCAACACGCCGGTGCGGGTGCTCGCCTATGACCTGCTTGAACTCGATGGCGTAGACCTGCGCGAACGTCCGCTGCAACAGCGGCGCGCGCGTCTCGCCGAGGTCGTCGGTGCACTGAACGATGCACGGATCCAGCTCTCACCGGGCGTTGACGCCGACGACTGGCTCCAGGCGGCGGCAATGCGCGACGTGGCACGCGAACGCGGCGTGGAAGGACTGATGCTGAAACGGCATGCCTCGCCCTACCAGGCCGGACGCCGCCGCGGTGACTGGTGGAAATGGAAGGTCGATCCGCTCACCATCGATGCGGTGCTCCTGTACGCGCAGGCCGGCCATGGGCGGCGCAGCACGCTGTACACCGACTACACCTTCGGCGTCTGGGACGGCGACACGCTGGTACCGGTGGCCAAGGCCTATTCGGGCCTGGATGACAAGGAAATCCTCGCGCTTGATCGCTGGATCCGCGCCAACACCCGCGAGCGCTTCGGCCCGGTGCGCAGCGTTCGCGCCGAACACGTCTTCGAGCTGGGCTTCGAGGCGGTCAACCGCAGCAGCCGGCACAAGTCGGGCATCGCCGTGCGTTTTCCGCGCATCCTGCGCTGGCGCCACGACAAGCCCGCCAGCGAAGCCGATCAGTTGGCCACGCTGCAGGCGTTGGCACGATGAACCGCAGCCAGGCACTGCGCCGGCTGGAAGACTGGTTCGCGTCCAGAGGCTGGCGCTCACTGCCGTTCCAGCGCGCGATGTGGCGTCACTATCTCGCCGGCGAATCCGGGCTGCTGCATACACCCACAGGCAGCGGCAAGACACTGGCGATGTTCGGCGGGCCGCTGCTGCAGGCCATGATCGACCCGCCACCCTCCCCCCGCCGCGCCAGCGCGGTCCGCCCGCTGCAGGTGCTGTGGGTGACCCCCTTGCGCGCGTTGGCCAGCGACACCGCGCGCGCGCTGCAGACCGTGGTCGATGGGCTGGGGCTGGGTTGGCGTGTCGGCCTGCGCAGTGGTGACGCCAGCAACCGCGAGCGGCGCCAGGCGCGCGAGGGCCGCATCGACGTACTGGTGACCACGCCGGAATCACTGGCGCTGCTGCTGAGCTATCCGGATACGCTGCCGCGCATGCAGCGGCTGCGCTGCATGGTGGTGGACGAATGGCACGAACTGCTGGGCAACAAGCGCGGTGTGCTGCTGCAGTTGAACCTGGCAGTGTTGCGCCAGGCCGCGCCTGCATCGCAGCTGTGGGGACTGTCGGCCACGCTGGGCAATCTGGATGAGGCGCGCGATGTACTGCTGCCCGGGCAACCGGATGCACCGATCGTGCAGGGCGTACGCCCTCGCGCAGTGAGCGTGCGCAGCGTGCTGCCGGACCCTGGCGAACATTTCCCCTGGGCCGGGCATCTGGGCCTGGCGCAGCTGCCACGCGTGCTGGATGCACTGATGCAGGCACGCAGCAGCCTGCTGTTCACCAATACGCGCGCGCAAGCTGAATTGTGGCATCAGGCGCTGGCCGCAGTCTGGCCGGAAGAACCGGACACGCTTGCGCTGCACCACGGCTCGCTGGACCCGGTGCTGCGCCAGCAGGTGGAGGATGGCCTGCGCGCGGGCGCGCTGCGCTGCGTGGTTGCCACCTCCAGCCTCGACCTCGGCGTCGACTTCCCCGAGGTTGAGCAGGTACTGCAGCTGGGCAGCCCGAAGGGCGTGGCGCGCCTGCGCCAGCGCGCCGGACGCGCACGGCACCGCCCGGGTGCCAGCGGTTCCATCCTGTGCGTGCCCAGCCATGCGCTGGAACTGGCCGAGTACGCCGCCGTGCGCCGTGCGTTGGCCGGGAACGTGGTCGAAGCGCGCAGGCCGCCGACGCTGCCGCTGGATGTGCTGGCCCAGCATGCGGTCAGCCGCGCCCTGGCGGGCGGCTTCGACAGCGCCGACCTGCTGGCGCAGGTGCGGCGTACCCATGCCTTCGCGTCGCTCGGCGACGACCAGTGGCAGGCCGTGCTCACATTCGTCGTGCAGGGTGGCCAAGCGCTGGCCCAGTACCCCGATTTCCACAAGGTCGTGCGTGATGCCGATGGGTGGTACCGCATGCACGACCGTCGCCAGGCGCTGCGTCATCGGCTGTCGATCGGCACCATCAGCAGCGATGGCAGCGTGCGCGTGCAGTTCCTGCGCGGCGGCAGCCTGGGCGCCGTGGAGGAACAGTTCGCCAGCCGCCTGCGCCGTGGCGACCGCTTCCAGTTCGCCGGGCGCCTGCTGGAGCTGGTGCAGCTGCGCGACATGACTGCCTTCGTCCGGTTGGCACGAGGACGCGGTGAGGGGATCGTGCCGCGCTGGCAGGGCGGCCAGTTGCCGCTGTCGATGCCGCTGGGCCGCGAGCTGGAGTGGGTACTGTCCGGTGCTGACGACAGCGCCGAGTCACGCTGGCTGTCACCCCTGCTGGCACTGCAGCAGCGGTTGTCGGCGCTTCCCGGCCCAGCCCATCTGCTGGTGGAGGATGTGCGTCGTCGCGAAGGCCAGTTCCTGTTCGTCTATCCCTTTGCCGGCCGCCACGTGCATGAGGCGCTGGCCGCCCTGCTGGCGCTGCGCTGTACCCGCCGGCAGCGCAACAGCATCGGCTATGCGGTGAACGATCACGGCCTGGTGCTGGCACCGGCACAGGCCATCGATCTGGATGCGGCGCAATGGCGGGCGCTGTTCTCCACCGATCAGCTGCTGGATGATCTGCGTGCTGCGGTGAACCTGGGCGAGCTGGCGCGTCGCCAGTTCCGCGGCATCGCACGCGTCGCCGGCCTGCTGGTCCCCAGCCTGCCCGGTGGCATGCCACGGGCACTGCGCCAGCTGCAGGCGTCCGCGGGACTGCTCTACGACGTACTGCGCGAGCACGACCCGGATCACCTGCTGCTGGCGCTGGCGGAACAGGAAGTGCTGAATGACAGCCTCGACATGCCGGGGCTGCAACAGGTACTGGCCAAGGTTCGGATGCAGACCCTCTCGGTGCAGCGCCCGGCGTCACTCACGCCGTTGGGTTTCCCGCTGTGGGCCGAACGCCTGCGCGGGCAGTTCAGCAACGAAGACTGGCGTACCCGGGTGCAACGCGCGGCCCAGCAGCTGGAGCGTCGGCATGGCCGATGAACTGCCGCTGCTGCGCGCAGGCGAGTCGCTGGTTCTGCTTGGCGCGCGTGCACTGTACTGGCCCGCGCGGCAGGCACTGCTGCTCGCCGACCTGCACCTGGGCAAGGCCGATGTATTCCGCCGCGCAGGCATCGCGCTGCCCAGCGGCGGTACCGGCAAGGACCTGCAACGCCTGCAGGGGCTGCTGGACAGGCATGCCTGCCGCGAGCTGTGGATCCTGGGCGACATCCTGCATGGCCCGGCGCATCGCGCTGCGTGGTACCAGCAATGGTTGGCATGGCGCGAACGCAATGCCGCACTGGACGTGCATGTCCTGCGCGGAAATCATGACCGGCAGCTGCCGCATGCCGAACTGCAGGTGCAGATACACGACGAGGTACGGTTGCCACCGTTCCTGCTTCGGCATGAGCCGGTGCCCGATGCGGAGCTGCATGTGATCGCCGGGCATCTGCATCCACAGATCGCTTTGCCTGCGTTGCGGCGGCGCTTCCCCGCATTCTGGCTGCGTGACAGGATGACGCTCCTGCCGGCCTTCTCCGCGTTCACCGCCGGAATCGTTCCTGTTCCCGCTGCCGGCGAGCAGATGGTCGCCTGCGTGGACAACGGCCTGGTGGTGCTGCCCCTGGCTTGAATCAGGCCGGACGGATATCCAGCTGCGGCATCAGCTGGAACTCAGGCGTGTCCTCTTCCCGGCGCCGCGGCAGGGCCTGGATCGCCGCCAGCATCTCCTGCGCGCAGGTGCGGATGCGCGTGTGGTGCTCCGGCGACGCATGACTGATCAGGCTGCCGACATGGAACTCGAACACGTCCTCCAGTACGTCGGGCTGGTCCTCGTGCAGCATCTGCAACAGACCGCGCAGCTTGCAGATTTCCGATTCCAGCTCCTCGACCGCGAACAACATGGCATCCTCCTCTTCGACAACAGGCGGCACATCCGGGCCGCAACAGGCGGCGACGGCAGCGCCTCCCGGGCCACGCGCGATGTTGATCACGGAAAGGAAAACGGGCGACGCGCAATCGCGTGCAACCTACTTCTCGCATATGCGCAGTGAGGCAACCGTTAATTCACGTGACGACGCGTTTCACGCAGTGGCCGTGATCGCGTTGATGCGAGGCACCTGGGCCGCAGTGGCCAGCGCGTCGACGAAAGCCGGATCCAGCGCGAGCGAACCGAACCAGCCATGCTGGGTACCGCTGAGCACACGCAGCATGTGACCACGCCCACCCGGCAGGCGCCCCATCGGGCCGAGCAGCACGTCGCGCGCTTTGGCCCAGGCATCGCGATCGGACTGGAACAGCGGCGTCAGCCAACGGCTCCAGCGCTGGTAGACCGCAACGTGCGCCCTGCGCTGCGCCTGGTAGGCCTGCAATGCCGCGGCACCGCCACCATGCGCGCGCAAGGCATCGCGCAGCGCCAGCGCATCGAGCAGCGCCATGTTCACGCCCTGGCCCAGCTGTGGGCTCATCGCATGCGCGGCATCGCCGGCCAGCACCATGCGGCCGTGATACCAGCGCGTCATCACCGCGTCGCGGTAGACGGCCCGTGCCAGCTGGCCGGCGTCACGCAGATGCGCGAAGCGTGCACTGGCCTGCGGCCACAGCGCATGCAGTTCGTCCAGCCAGGGCGTCATGCCGTCGGCCTGCCAACGTTCGAAATCGTCGCGTGGCAGGCTCCAGAAAAAGCTCAGGCGCGGCGTGTCATCACCGGGCCGCGTACCGACCGGCAACAGCCCGATCATCTTGCGTGCGGCCACGTAGCGCTGCCGCAGCTCCTGCAGGTGTGGCCAGTCTTCGGCTGGCAACAGGCACCACAGCGCACCCCACGGATACACGCGATCCAGTCCGTTACCGTCTTTGATCGTGCCGCGCAGCGTCGAGGCCGCACCATCGGCGGCCACCACCAGGTCGAACGCACCGTGCAGGCGCCCTTCGCTGTCACGCAGGCGGCCATGCTCGGCATCCACTGCAGCGATGCTGACGCCGGCATGCAGCTGGCCCGCACCAGCACGCGCATCATCCAGCAACGAGAACAGGGCGCCGCGCTGCATGCCAAGGCCGTGCAGGCGCGCGTCCAGGCCGGCGTAGCGCATGTCCATCACTGCGCGTTCGCACGGCGTATCGCCGTACAGGCGATGCACCGGCGCGGCATGCGCGCGCACGGCGTCAAGCAGGCCCATCTGCCACAGCACCTGCAGGCCGCTGGGCTGCAGCAGGAAACCGGCGCCAACCGGTCCCGGCGTGGGCACACGTTCGAAGATCTCCACCTCGTGGCCATCACGGGAGAGCAGGATGGACAATGCCTGTCCAGCGGTGCCGTAGCCGATCACGGCGATGCGCAGTCGTTCCTTCATGGGCGCATTGTGCCCGAGCACAAATCCGGATGCCCAGCGGGGCCTCCGCCCACGGCAGCGCAATTCTTGTCGCAGCGCAAAAAAAACCCCGCCGGAGCGGGGTTTTCAACGCACTGTCGAGTGGATCACTCGGCCGGCGTGATGTTCGAAGCCTGGGCGCCCTTCGGGCCCTGGGTCACGTCATAGGTGACACGCTGGCCTTCCTGCAGGCTGCGGAAGCCCTTGGAGTTGATGGCGGAGAAGTGCGCGAACACGTCGGCGCTGCCATCCTCCGGCGAGATGAAGCCAAATCCCTTGGCGTCGTTGAACCACTTGACGGTACCGTTCGGCATGGTGATGCGAGACCTTATGCAATGAATGGGTGGTGTACGCTGAACCCGCGCACAAGCTGAGTATGCAAAGCTTGCTCGGGGAAGACAATCACCCCCGCGCCAATTCGCCCACCAGTTCCGGAAGTCCGTTGCTGGCCGCCTGCACATTGGCCAGCACTTCGGCCATCGTAATCTCCTCGCCATCACCGCAGCCGGCGGCCCAGTTGGCGATGATCGCCAGGCAGGCATAATCCAGCCCCAGCTCCCGCGCCAGTGCGGCTTCCGGCATGCCGGTCATGCCCACCAGATCGCAACCGTCGCGGCGCATGCGGGCGATTTCGGCGACGGTTTCCAGGCGCGGGCCCTGCGTTGCGCCATAGCAGCCACCGTCATGGACCGTGACACCGGTCACTTTGGCTGCCGCCAGGATCTTGCTGCGCAGCATCGGCGTGTACGGATGGCCGAAATCGACGTGGACCACGTCGGAGCCTTCTTCTTCACAGATCGTGCTGATGCGGCCCCAGGTGTAGTCGATGATCTGGTCCGGGCAGGCGAGCACGCGCGGACCGAAGTTCTCGGTGATGCCCCCCACCGTGTTCAATGCCAGCACCCGCTGCGCGCCCAGCTGCTGCAGCGCAGCCAGGTTGGCGCGGTAGTTGATCTTGTGCGGCGGCAGCGAATGCCCCTCGCCATGCCGCGCCAGGAACGCCACGCGATGGCCGAGCAGCGTGCCCACGCGCACCGGGCCCGATGGGCGGCCGAAGCGGGTGTCGACCTCGTGGGTCTGCACGTCGTCA
Source organism: Stenotrophomonas sp. AR029 (assembly GCF_047520695.2). Classification (NCBI taxonomy): domain Bacteria; kingdom Pseudomonadati; phylum Pseudomonadota; class Gammaproteobacteria; order Lysobacterales; family Lysobacteraceae; genus Stenotrophomonas; species Stenotrophomonas sp. AR029. Next base: position 22,600 of record NZ_JAXBQQ020000006.1, read on the forward strand.
AGCTTGGCCAGGTTGTAGACACCGGTACCGCCGATCACGGCCAGGGCGATCTGTTGCATTAGAAGCACTCCATGAAAAGACGAACGCCGGCACCCGAGGATGCCGGCGATGGAAAAGACGCGCCGCGTGCGGCCGCGCCGTTATTCCTTCATTGCGTAGATGGCCGGCACGCAGCGCAGGGTCTCGTTGACGTCCATGCCGAAGCCGAATACGTAGCGGTCCGGCAGCTCGATGCCCGCGTAATCGGCGGTCACGTCAGGCAGCGCACGGTCGTGCTTCTTCACGGTCATCGCAGCGATGCGCACATCGGTCGCGCCCTGTTCCAGGCACCAGGTGCGAACGCCCTGCAGGGTGTAGCCCTCGTCGAGGATGTCGTCGACCAGCAGCACGCGGCGGCCGAACAGCGAGGTGGCCGGCTTGTGCTTCCAGACCAGGTCACCGCCGGTGGTTTCGCCGCGGTAGCGGGTGGCGTGCAGGTAATCGAACTGCACGTCCTGGCCGCGCGCACCCAGTTCCAGCGCCAGCTGGCCGGCGAACGGCAGCGCACCATGCATGATCGACAGGAACAACGGCACCTCGCCCTTGTAATCGCGCGAGATGGCGTCGGCGATAGCAGCGATGGCCTTGTCGATGGTGGGGCGGTCGACCAGCAGGTCAGCCTGGGCCAGGGCCTGGGAAATGGTGAGGTTGGGCATCAGACGGTTCTTCCAAGGGTTTCAAGCAGACGGGATTGGGTGTCGCCATGGCGGGCATCGGCCAGCAGGCCGTCCCAGCCGAGTGCGCCGCGGCCGAGCAGGCCCAGCAGCGCAGCAGTATTGAGGGAGCGTCCCTGCACCGCATGCAGGGCTTCATCGACCAGTTCCGGATGGCAGACCAGCACCACGTCGCAACCGGCGTCCAGGTGCGCGTGCACGCGTGCCGGCACGCCGCCGGCGCTGTGCGAGGCGGCCATGCCGATGTCATCGGAGAACACCACGCCGCGGAAGCCGAGTTCGCCGCGCAGGATGTCCTGGATCCAGCGTGGGGAATAGCCGGCGGGCTCCGCTGCCACCTGCGGATAGATCACGTGCGCCATCATCACCGCATCGGCACCGGCGGCGATGCCGGCCTGGAACGGCACCAGGTCCTGCGCGCGCAGTTCGTCCAGCGCGCGTGGATCGATCGCGGTATCCACGTGGGTGTCTTCCAGCACGGTGCCGTGGCCAGGGAAATGCTTGAGCGTGGCAGCCATGCCGACCGCGTGCATGCCGCGCACATAGGCTGCGGTGAACGCGGCCACGACCTGCGGGTCTTCACTGAAGGCGCGGTTGCCGATGGCGCGGTTGCCGCGGCCAAGGTCGACCACCGGGGCGAAGCTGAGATCCAGGCCGCTGGCGCGAACTTCACTGGCCATCAGCCAGGCGTGCTGCTCGGCCAGCGCCAGGGCCTGCTGCGGGTCGGTGGCGTACAGGGCACCAATGTCCTGCAGCGGCGGAAGATCGCTGTAACCCTCGCGGAAGCGCTGTACGCGGCCGCCCTCCTGGTCCACGCAGATCAGCTGCGGGCGCGGGGCAGCGGCACGGATGGCCGCGCTTAGATCGGTCACCTGCTGGCGCGAGGCGAAGTTGCGCTTGAACAGCACCACTCCGGCCACGGCGTCGTGCTGCAGCCAGTCACGTTCCTGGGCGGTCAGTTCGGTGCCGGCAACGCCGATCAGCAGCATGGTCGATCTCCACAACGCGCGCCCGCATGGCGCAGTGCCGCATTGTCGCAGAACCGGCCGACAGGCGCAGTGGTCAGAAAAAGGGGACGGAGGGGATTAAGGCGCAATCGGCCCCAAGGGGCTGGATACGTCTTAATCCCCTCCGTCCCCTTTTGAGGAGCCGGTCAGACCTTGCAGCTGTCCGGGCCGCAGGCCTCGTCGCCGTCAGCCGGGGTAGCCGGGGCGCCCTGTTCGGCCGCGATCTGCTGTAGGGCCTGGGCGAACGCCTCGGGTGGTTGGGCCCCGGAAATGGCCCACTTCCCATCGATCACGAAGGTCGGCACCGAAGAAATGCCCAGTGCATGGGCCTGCGCCAGCTTGGCTTCGACCTCGGCCAGGCCCCGGTCGGAGGCCAGCATCTGCGCGATTTCACTACCGTCCAGGCCACCCGCCGCGCCGGCCTTCACCAGCACTGCGGTATCGGCCAGGTTCTGGCCATGCTCGAAGTGGGCGCGGAACAGCGCTTCACCCACCGCATCCTGCACGCCATGCTGGCCGGCCAGCCACAACACCCGATGCGCCGGCAGTGTGGTCACCCGCACCTGGCCCTGGTTGAAATCCATCGGCAGCCCCTCCGCGCGCGCGGTGGTCTGGGTCTGGCCGAGGATCTGCTCGGTGCGCTCGACGCCCCCGAACTTGCGCGCATAGGCCTCGCGCAGCGGCACCGGGGTGTCGTCCGCATCCGGGTCCAGCTGGAACGGCTGCCAGTGGATATCGAGTTCAGGCGCATTGGCGCCCAGCAACTGCACGCCCTGCTGGAAACGATGCTTGCCGATCCAGCACCAGGGGCAGACCACGTCGGAGTAGATGTCGATTCTCATGTCCACGACATGGGGACCGCCTTCCTCGATAAAAGGGGACGGAGGGGATTAAGTCGCTTTCCGCACAGGCGGGGTAAAGACGACTTAATCCCCTCCGTCCCCTTTTTGGGGGTTCACCACTGTGAATACGGGCGGCTGGCCAGGGCAACGTTGTAGTAGCGGGCGTCATCGGTCACTTCGGCGCCGACCCAGTCCGGCAGGTCGATGGCCTGATCGGCGCTTTCCAGTTCGACTTCGGCCACCACCAGACCGGCGTTGTCACCGAGGAATTCGTCCACTTCCCAGGTCAGGCCGGCGTGTTCGACCAGATGGCGGCGCTTGTCGATCAGGCCGCCGACACACAGCGCCAGCAGTGCGCGCGCGTCCTCCACCGGGATCGGGTAGTCGAACTCCTGCCGGGTATGGCCGAGGGTGCGCGACTTCAGGTTCAGCGCGGCGTGGTCGCCTTCGATGCGTACGCGCACCGAGGCGTTCTGGGTGCCGCGGTCGAGCGCGCCCATGTCGTTGATGTAGCCCTGCGCCATCGGGATCACCCGATGCGCGGCGGTGCGCCAGCCATCGCTGCTGACCAGGAATTTGCGTTCGATTTCGATGCCCATGGCGCAATTATGCGCCACGGGTGATGACAGCTGCTCAGCGCTTTTCGAATACCGCGATGCTTTCCACGTGCGCGGTGTGCGGGAACATGTCCATGGCACCGGCGCTGACCAGGGTGAAGCCCTGTTCGTTGACCAGATAGCCGGCATCGCGCGCCAGCGAGCCCGGGTGGCAGCTGACGTAGACGATGCGCTTGAACTGCTTCAGCGGCAGCTGCTGCAGCACTTCGATCGCGCCCGAGCGCGGCGGATCCAGCAGCAGCTTGTCGAAGCCCTGGCGCATCCACGCCGTGCTGCGCTGGTCCTGGGTCAGGTCGGCGCTGAAGAACTGCGCGTTCGCCAGGCCGTTGCGCTCCGCGTTCTCACGCGCACGCGCGACGAGGCCGGCATCGCCTTCCACACCCACCACTTCACGCACACGGCGGGCCAACGGCAGGGTGAAGTTGCCCAGGCCGCAGAACAGGTCCAGCACGCGCTCGTCCTCACCCGGCTGCAGCAGGTCCAGGGCGTGGGCGATCATCTTCTCGTTGAGCTTGGCGTTGACCTGGATGAAATCCAGCGGGCGGAACGCCAGCTCGACATCCCACGGCGCCAGCCGGAACGACAGCGCCACGCCCTGCCCGTCCAGCGGCTGCACGGTGTCCACGCCACCGGACTGCAGGTAGATCACGAAGCCATGCTGCTGGCCGAAGGCGGCCCAGGCCGCGCGGTCGGCATCGCTGAGTGGCTGCAGGTGGCGCACGGTCAGGACCACGGCCTGGTCACCGGCGATGAATTCGATCTGAGGGATGTCACGCTTGCCATCGAGCGTTTCGATGAAGGTGGACAACGCCTCGACCTTGGTGCCGATCTCCGGAATCACGGTCAGGCACTGGCTGAGGTCGGCGACGAAACGCGGATCCTGTTCACGGAAGCCAACCAGGGTCTTGTCCTTCTTCTCGACCCGGCGCACCGAGAAGCGGCCCTTGCGGCGGTAGCCCCAGCTCTCGCCGACCAGCGGCGCAAGCACGGTGCCCGGCTTCACATGGCCAATCCGCTCCAGGTTATCCATCAGCACGCGCTGCTTGGCGACGATCTGCTGGTCTTCGTCCAGGTGCTGCAGCACGCAGCCGGCGCAGGTACCGAAATGGGGGCACTTGGGGATCACCCGCTGCGGCGAGGCCTGCAGCACCTCCAGCGTGCGCGCCTCGTCGAAATGGCGGCTGCGGGCAGTCTGTTCAGCCATCACCACCTCACCGGGCAGGGCGCCGCTGACGAAGGTGACCTTGCCGCCCTCGCCTTCACGGCGGGCGACACCGCGACCATCATGGCTGAGGTCGAGGATCTCGGTCTGGAACGGGGTACGGTCGGTGCGGGAGCGGGATCGGGCCACGTGGCAACAGGCTGCGGGCAAAAATGGGGGCGTATTGTCGCAGATCCTGACCGATGGGGCCCGGACCCGCTTGCGCCCGTGGCCGCCGTGCTTGATGATTGGGACAGCTGACATGGAGGCAGCCCTGATGCAGATGACCCCGCGGGCCGCACGGCCCCGCTTCCTGCTTGTCGAGGACGACATCATCAGCCGCGGTTTTTTCAAGGCGGCGTTGGAAACGTTACCGGCGGACGTGGACACCGCAGATTCACTGGCCAGTGCCCTGGCCAGTGCCGAGCCCGGCTCGCATGACCTGTGGCTGATCGACGTCAACCTGCCGGACGGCAATGGCGCGCAGCTGTTGCGTGAGTTGCGCCGTTCACATCCCGACACGCCGGCGCTGGCACATACCGCCGACGGCGATGCCTCCATTCACGCCCGCCTGCGCGAAGCTGGTTTCAGCGACACCCTGGTCAAGCCACTGGGCCGCGACCAGCTGCTGAAGGCCGTGCGCCGAGCGCTGGTCAACAGCCCGGCGGGGATCTTCGTGGCACAGGCCCCGGCCGCGGTCGAACTGGCCGTACAGGACTGGGACGAGACCGCAGCCCTGGCAGCGCTCAATGGCCAGCGCAACCACCTGATCGCACTGCGCGAACTGTTCCTGGCCGAGTTGCCGGGCGTGCGCGACGCGGTCGAGCAGGCGGTCGACCAGCACGACGAGCGCCAGTTGCGCAGCCAGTTGCACCGATTGCAGGCCAGCTGTGGCTTCGTGGGGGCGGCACGGTTGGGACGGGCGGTGCGCCAGCTGCATCATGCGCCCGAGTCCGGGCAGGCCCAGGCGGGGTTCCGCGACGCGGTGGCTGCCCTGCTGCACTGAGGGTTGCTCGGCAGGGCTGCGCCCTGCACCCGCAGATGCTTCAAGCCAAGGCAACAGCAAAAGCAAAAGCTGGCATCCCGTGGGTTGGCGGGGCGGTATCGGAGTGCGGGGACGCCGTAAACCCGTCCATGGGGGCTTGGCAGCCGCATCCATGCGGCTGACACCCCGCCCTCCGATACCGCCCCGCCTTCGACAGGTTCACTCGGCTGTTGGTAGGTGTCGACCTTGGTCGACACATCTGTCAGATATCGAAATTCAAACTGGGGTCAGATCCGTTTTCCGAAAGAAAACGGATCTGACCCCGTCGGCATGTCCGACAGCTCGCAAGAATCTGTCGAAGGCGGGGTGGGGCCGGTTGAGGGGGCGTGAGCCGCATGGGCCCGAGGCATGCCTCGGGCGGGTTGGGCAGGACGCCCAACCCCGGTCTTGCCGTGTGCGCAGGACAGCGCACACGAGCAAGCGGCGACCGAGCTACATGGGTGAGGGCGCTTTGTTTGCGAAGCACTGCTTCGCAAGCGCCCGAACGCACAGCCGCTGGCGGCTGGGCCGGGCCCCGGAGGGGTACTTGCAGCGCCCCTCTCAACCGGACCCACCCCGCCATCCCACGGAATGCACGCTGTTGCTGTTGCTGTTGCTGTTGCTGTTGCTTTGGCCTCGGCAGGTGCAGGGCTGCAAGCCCTGCTCAACACCCCCTACCTGCGGGGCGCCAGCTGCTCGAGCATTTCCCAGGACTTCAGGCCGCGCGGCCCCAGGTGATGGGCCAGCACCCGCCGCATCGGCAGGCGCAGGCTGGCCAGATCGGCGGCATCCGGCTCTTCGTCGGCCGCCAGCGCCAACAGCGCCGACCCGGTGGCGGCTGCCCGGCGCTCCCCGCCGCGCTCGCTCAGCAGGCGCTGCGCACCCTCCTGCGGGTCCAGTTCGTAGCGCGCCGCCGGATCGATCGGCTGGCCATCGCTGGCGCTGTCCAGCTCGAAACCCAGGCCCAGCGCAGACAGCAGCTCGCGTTCGAAACGGCGCAGGGTCCAGGCCAGGCCAGCGCCCACCGCCAGCCGCGCACGCGCCTCGCCGTAGGCGAGGTACAGCTCCGGCAGCGGGTCCTGGCGCGGGGCCAGGCGCAGGGTCAGTTCGCTCAGGTAGAAACCGGCCAGCATGGCCTGCCCGACCAGGCGTGGCGCGGCATCCAGCGCCTCGGCGCTACGCAGCTGGGCCAGTTCCCCCCGCTGCTGGGCACTGAAGCGGATCCACTGCAACGGCTGCAGGGCGGCGCGCAGCACCTGGCCCTTGGCAGTGGACACGCCACGCGCAAGCAGCCCAATACGGCCATGCTGTGCGCTCAACACTTCGACCAGCAGGCTGGTCTCGCGGTAGGCCCGTGCGTGCAGCACGAAGCCGGTGTCGTCCTCGATCATCATCGAAGCGACTACAACGCCTTACTCGTAACCGAAGGCCTTCAGCGCGGCCTCGTCGTCGGACCAGCCTTCACGCACGCGCACCCAGGTTTCCAGGAACACCTTGGCCCCGAACAGACGCTCCATCTGCAGGCGGGACTTGGCGCCGATCTCCTTCAGGCGGGCGCCGCCCTTGCCGATCACTATGGCCTTCTGGCCTTCACGCTCGACCCAGATCACCGCACCGATGCGCAGCAGGTTGCCGTCCTCGGTGAAGCGCTCGATCTCGACAGTGGTGGCGTAGGGCAGTTCCTCGCCGAGCTGGCGCATCAGCTGCTCACGCACCAGTTCACCGGCCAGGAAACGCTGGCTGCGGTCGGTGATCTCATCCTCGCCGAACATCGGCGGGGCTTCCGGCAGCAGCTTCAGCACGTCGCGCACCAGCGCTTCCAGGCCATTGCGCTTCTGCGCGGAGATCGGATGCACGGCGGCGAAGTCGCGACCCTCGGTCACCTGCTGCAGGAACGGCAGCAACGCGCCCTTTTCCTTCAGGCGATCGATCTTGTTGACCACCAGCACCACCGGGATGCCGGCGTCGCGCAGCACGTTGAACGCCAGGCTGTCCTCTTCATCCCAGCGACCGGCTTCGATCACCAGCAGGCCGGCATCGACGCCTTCCAGCGAGCCACGCGCGGCGCGGTTCATCACCCGGTTCATCGCCCGCTTCTGCACCTTGTGCAGGCCGGGGGTGTCGACCAGCACCAGCTGGCCTTCCGGATAGGTGGCGATGCCCAGCAGGCGATGGCGCGTGGTCTGCGGACGGTTGGAGACGATGCTGACCTTGGCGCCGACCAGAGCATTGGTCAGGGTCGACTTGCCCACGTTCGGGCGGCCGATGACGGCCACGCTGCCGCAATGATGGGGAGTTTGTTCGCTCACTTGGAATCCAGTTGTTCTAGGACGGCCGCAGCCGCCTGTTGTTCGGCAAGCCGCCGCGAGGCGCCTTCGCCCTCGGTGCTGGCGGCCGGGTCGGCTACGTTGCAGCGTACCCGGAAATGCTTGGCGTGGTCGTCACCGGATTCTGACACCAGTTCATACTGCGGCAACGCCTTCTGTCGGGCCTGCAGCCATTCCTGCAGGCGGGTCTTGGGGTCCTTCTCGGGCCGGCCGGAGGCCGGCAGTGCCTCGATCGAAGCGCTGAACCAGGGCAGTACCACCGCCCGGCAGGCCTCGAAACCGGCATCCAGGTAGATCGCAGCCACCACGGCTTCCACCGCGTCGGCCAGGATCGAATCACGACGGTGGCCACCGGACTTCATTTCGCCCGGGCCCAGGATCAGCCGCTCGCCCAGCTCCAGGCTACGTCCAATCACCGCCAGCGCGCCCTCACGCACCAGTTCGGCGCGGGCACGGGTCATCGCGCCCTCGTCAGCCTTGGGCCAGCGTCGGTACAACGCCTCGGCCGCCATCATGTTGACGATGCTGTCGCCCAGGAATTCCAGGCGCTCGTTGTGTGGCGCACCGGCGCTACGATGCGTCAGCGCCTGCTTGAGCAGCGCCGGGTCGCGGAAGGGATGACCGATCAGGTCACCACGTTGGAAAGGTTTATTCGGCACCGCTTCGAGTCAGGTCCTGGGATGAATCGAATTTGCCAACCACGTCCAGGTTGCCGACCAGCGGACGGCGCACTTCGTAGTTGACCTTGAGGGTCCAGCCATTGTCGCGACGGTCGAACTTCACGTTGGCCGGCTTCACGTTTTCCGAGTAATTGATGTACAGGCGCTTGAAGAACAGATCCTGGATCCGGGCCGGCTCCATGCTGCCCACGCCCGGCTCCTTGGCCAGGCTCTTCATCGCCGAGCGCACCGCGTAATACTCCTGGTACATCGGGAACAGCTTCATGCCGATGTAAAGGAAGAAACCCACCACGATCAGGACCGCCAGGAACGAGGTCAGGGTCATGCCACGCTGCGTGTTCATCGTCTTCATTGCGTTCTCCCCAGATACGCGTTGGATGTGAAGGTACTCAGTTGATGCTCGAGCCGATCCGCGACGGCTCGAAGCCATCCTTGCAGAACCAGCCCTGGCAGTTCAGCCAGATCAGGAAGGCCTTGCCGCGCAGGTTTTCTTCCGGCAGCAGGCCCCAGAAGCGGCCATCGTCGCTATTGTCACGATTGTCGCCCATCACCAGGTACTTGCCGGCCGGTACGGTCCACTGGCCCTGGCCACGCGGATAGTCGGTCTCCAGCACGGTATGGGTACGGCCCGGCAGGTGCTCGACCAGCAGGTTGGCGCCCTCGCCCTGGCCCTTGTGCCCGGCATAGATGCCCTTGTTGTCGTACTTCAGCGGTTCGCCATTGAGGATCACGCCGTCGCCTTCGAAGACCACGGTGTCACCCGGCACGCCGATCACGCGCTTGATGAAGTTCTCGCCCTTGGCCGGATCGTTGTCGCTGTGGCCGGGGAAGTGGAACACCACCACGTCGCCGCGCGACGGCTCGCCGAAGGGGACGATCTTGGTGTTGCTGATCGGCAGGCGCAGGCCGTAGGAAAACTTGTTGACCAGGATGAAATCGCCGATCAGCAGGTTCGGCATCATCGAGCTGGACGGGATCTTGTACGGCTCGGCGATGAAACTGCGCACGATCAGCACGATCGCCAGCACCGGGAAGAATGCACGCGAGTAGTCCACCAGCACCGGCTCGGTGTCGAGCAGGCCCGCGCGCTGGGCGCGGCGCTTGGCGAGGTACAGCTTGTCGGCGAGCAGGATCAGGCCCGAGGCCAGGGTCAGCACGACCAGGAGGATCTCAAACAGTTTCATTCAGGGTCCTTTGCAACGTCACCAGACGACCGGCCCCGCGAGGCCGGTGCGGGCTTACTTGTTGTCCATCTGCAGCACGGCCAGGAACGCTTCCTGCGGGATCTCCACGCGGCCGACCTGCTTCATGCGCTTCTTGCCTTCCTTCTGCTTTTCCAGAAGCTTCTTCTTGCGCGAGACGTCGCCACCATAGCACTTGGCCAGCACGTTCTTGCGCATCGCCTTGACCGTGGTGCGGGCGATGATCTGCGAGCCGACGGCAGCCTGGATGGCCACGTCGAACATCTGGCGGGGGATCAGGTCCTTCATCTTCTCGCACAGCTCGCGGCCGCGGCGGTCGGCGTGGCTGCGGTGCACGATCAGCGACAGTGCGTCGACCTTGTCACCGTTGATCAGCACGTCAACGCGCACGAACGGGCCCGCGTCGAAGCGCACGAAGTGGTAATCCAGCGAGGCATAGCCACGGCTGACCGACTTGAGCTTGTCGAAGAAGTCCAGTACCACCTCGGCCATCGGCAGCTCGTAGCTGATCTGCACCTGGCTGCCCAGGTAGTTGATGCCGATCTGGCTTCCGCGCTTTTCTTCGCACAGCTTGATGATGTTGCCGATGTACTCCTCGGGAGTGAGCACGTTGGCGCGGATGATCGGCTCGCGGATCTCCTCGACCTGGTTCACCGGCGGCAGCTTGGCCGGGTTGTCCATGTTGATGACCGAGCCGTCGGTCTTCAGGACCTCATACACCACCGTCGGCGCGGTGCTGATCAGGTCCAGGTTGTATTCGCGTTCCAGGCGCTCCTGCACGATCTCCATGTGCAGCATGCCCAGGAAGCCGCAGCGGAAGCCGAAGCCCATCGCTTCGGAGCTTTCCGGCTCGAAACGCAGCGCGGCATCGTTCAGGCGCAGCTTGTCCAGCGCTTCGCGCAGGTCCGGATAGTCTTCGGCATCGACCGGGAACAGGCCGGCGAACACGCGCGGCTGCATTTCCTGGAAGCCCGGCAGCGGCTTCGGCGCCGGATCGCCGGCCAGGGTGAGGGTGTCGCCGACCGGCGCACCATGCACGTCCTTGATGCTGGCGGTGACCCAGCCCACTTCACCGGCACGCAGCGCCGGCAGCACCTTGCGCTTGGGAGTGAACACGCCGACGTTGTCGACCTGGTGGTTGCGGCCGGTCGACATCACCTGCAGCTTGTCACCGGCCTTGATCTCGCCCTGCATCACGCGCACCAGCGAGACCACGCCCAGGTAGTTGTCGAACCACGAGTCGATGATCAGCGCCTGCAGCTTGTCGGTGTCGCGCGGCACCGGCGGCGGGATGCGATGGACGATCGCCTCCAGCACGTCCTGCACGTTGAGGCCGGTCTTGGCACTGACCGGCACGGCGTCGGAGGCGTCGATGCCGATCACGGCCTCGATCTCGGCCTTGGCGCGCTCGATGTCGGCGGTGGGCAGGTCGATCTTGTTGATCACCGGCACCACTTCCAGGCCCTGCTCCACTGCGGTATAGCAGTTGGCCACCGACTGCGCTTCCACGCCCTGCGCCGCATCGACCACCAGCAGCGCGCCTTCGCAGGCGGCCAGCGAGCGGCTGACTTCATAGGAGAAGTCGACGTGGCCGGGGGTGTCGATGAAGTTCAGGTGATAGGTCTGCCCGTCCTTGGCCAAGTACGGCAGTGACACCGATTGCGCCTTGATCGTGATGCCACGCTCGCGCTCGATGGGATTGGAGTCGAGCACCTGCGCTTCCATCTCGCGGGCCTGCAGGCCACCACAGAGCTGGATGATGCGGTCGGCCAGCGTGGACTTGCCGTGGTCGACATGGGCGATGATGGAGAAGTTGCGGATGTTCCGCATCGAATCAGAAGACATAGGTGGCGGCGGCGCGCGGCGTCGTCAGGGTAACGGTCGATTATCGCACGCCCGGCGCCCGGCCGCGAAAACTGCCTCATCGGACCGGGTCCAGAACGGACGAAGCCCCGCCGGGGCGGGGCTTCGGGGGGGGGGGGGGGGCCCGCCCCCCCGCCC
>NZ_JAXBQQ020000006.1:34223-46499 GCF_047520695.2 Stenotrophomonas sp. AR029
CCGCCCCCGAAGCCCCGCCCCGGCGGGGCTTCGTCCGTTCTGGACCCGGTCCGATGAGGCAGTTTTCGCGGCCGGGCGCCGGGCGTGCGATAATCGACCGTTACCCTGACGACGCCGGCGCCGCCGAAGCGGCCCTGGCAGGGGCCTTACTGGCCGGCCTTCACCGCCACGAAGGCGCTGTTGCCGTTGGCCGTGCGGACCAGCAGCATCACCACGTCGTCCTTCTTGAAGCTGGACAACGCCCGGTTCAGGGCATCCACGCTGCCGACCGCAGTGCGGCCGACCTGCAGGATCACCATGCCCGGCGACAGGCCGGCATCGCGTGCTGCCTGGCCCTTGACCCCGGTGATGCGCACGCCTTCATTGCCGTTGAGCCCCAGCTGCTTGCGCTGGGCCGCGTTCAGGTCGCTGACGTCCAGCCCCAGCAGGGCGTTGGCACCGGTCTGCGGAGCCGCCTCGCCAGCGCCAGCCGACGGCCCGCGGGCATTGCCCTGCCCGTCCTCGCTCAGTGCGGTCAGCGTGGCACTGAGCTCATGCGGCTTGCCGTCGCGGTAAACCACCAGGTTCACCTTGCTGCCCGGCGCCATCGCACCGATCAGCGGCGGCAGGTCGGACCAGCTGTTGACCGCGCTGCCGTTGACCGAGCGGATGACATCGCCCACCTGCACGCCGGCCTTGGCGGCCGCACTGCCGGCCACGATCTGGTTGACCAGCGCGCCGCGGCTGTCCGGCAGGCCCAGTCCCTGCGCCTTCAGCGAATCGATCGGTTCGACCACCGCGCCGAGCTGGCCGCGGGTGACCTTGCCGCTCTTCTTGATCTGCTCGACCGCGCTCATCGCCAGGTCGATCGGGATCGCGAAGCTGATGCCCATGTAGCCGCCGGAGGCCGAGAAGATCTGCGAGTTGATGCCGACCACTTCGCCGCGGGTGTTCAGCAGCGGACCGCCGGAATTGCCCTGGTTGATCGCCACGTCGGTCTGGATGAACGGCACGTAGCGCTGGTCAGGCCCCCCCGTACTGCGACCGACGGCGCTGACCACGCCGGCGGTAACGGAATGGTCGAGGCCGAACGGCGAGCCGATCGCGACAACCCATTGGCCCGGCTTCAGGGTGTTGGAATCACCCACGCGCACGGTGGGCAGGTTCTTGCCATCGATCTTGAGCAGGGCCACGTCGTACTGCTGGTCGCTGCCCACCACCTTGGCGGTGAACTCGCGGCTGTCGCCCAGTTTGACCTTCACCTCGCTGGCGTCGGCCACCACGTGGTAGTTGGTCAGTACATAGCCATCGGGCGAGATGATGAAGCCCGATCCCATGCCACGCCCCTTGATGCTGGGACCGCCATCCTGCCCACCCGGCCCCTGCCCCGGCATCGGGAAGTCAGGGCCGAAGAAGCGGCGGAAGAACTCGGGCATGTCATCGTCGCCCATCGGGCCGCGCGAGGCCTGGCGGTTGTTGCGGACGATGGTGGTGTCGACGTTGACCACGCCCGGGCCGACCTGTTCGACCAGGTTGGTGAAGTCGGGCAGGCCGCTGACCAGCGGTTGTGCAGGCGCCCGCGGCGCCGCGGCCGGCGCAGGCTGGGCCGGGGCGGCAGGCGCCGGCGCCTGCGCGCAGGCCACCAGGGGAAGGGTCAGAGCCAGCAGGCCAATGGCCTGCGTGCGAAGTCGGGGAGTCATCGGACGGCAACCTCCGGGTCGGATGGAAAGAGGAATACGGGCCCCGCCGACGGCGGGGCGTGAAGGCGCCCGGCTCAGTCGCGCGGGCGCGGCGGCACCGGCAGGTCGTCCTGCAGGCGCGGCTCGAACGGGTAGAACGCGGCACCGCCGGCGCGGGCCGGGAAACTGGCATTGAGCGCGCCACCTGCGGTCGGCGCCAGGCTGGAGCGCGGCCACGGCCGGGCCTGCAGCCCGCCGACCTCGCCGAATGGCAGGTTGCGGTTGGCGTTGGCCGGTACGGTCGGAGCCAGCGGTGCCTGCACGGCGGCGATGGCGCGCTGCGGAGCGTCATCGCGCTGGGCGGCACGCGCGGCCTGCTGGCTGCGGGTTGCACTGGCGCGGCGGGCGTCCTGGCGACGGCTGGTAGCAGCCATCGCCACAGCCGGCGCCGCCGCCACGGCCATCGCGGCGGTATCCACCGATGCTTCAGTCACCGGGGCCGGCGAGGTCGGCGCCGGCGGCAGTTCCGCCTGGCTGGCGATCACCTGGGGGGCCAATGGCTCGCCGGGAGTGGCCTCCTTCAGCTTCTCGCCCCCCATGAACAGGGCGACCGCAGCAACCGATGCGGCCAGAGCCGCGCCGCCGCCCCAGGCCCGCCAGCCACTGCGACGTACCTGGCGACGCGGCTCGGCCTGCGGCGTCGGCTCGGCCGCGATGGCGGCAGCCACGGCGGCACTGAACCCGGCCGGAGCCAGTGCCGACGCCTGCCCGCGCATCACGTCGCCCAGCAGCTGCCAGCGCTCCTGGCAACCGGCCAGCTCGGGGTCGTGCTCCATCCGGCGCAGCAGGAAACGCGCTTCATCGGCGCCCAGCTCGCCATCGACCAGGGCCGACAGCTGCTCGCGATGGCGCTGGTCCAGGCGCTGCCCGGCGGGCGATTGATGGTTCTGCGATTCGTTGAACGGGTTACTGGTCATACGCGGCTCTTCTCACGGGTGGCGCTGCCGATGTCCAGCAGCGGCCGGAGTTCGGTGTCGATCGCCTCGCGCGCCCGGAAGATCCGTGAACGCACCGTGCCGATCGGGCACCCCATCTTCTGCGCGATATCCTCGTAGCTCAGGCCTTCCACCTCGCGCAGGGTGATCGCTGACCGGAGTTCTTCCGGCAGCGCGTTGACGGCCTTCATCACCGTCTGTTCCAGCTCCTGGCGCATCAACTCGCGTTCGGGCGTGTCGGTGTCACGCAGGCGCGTACCACTGTCGAACTGTTCGGCATCACCGATGTCGATGTCATCGGTCGGCGGCCGTCGATTGTGTGAAGCCAGGTAGTTTTTGGCGGTATTCACGGCGATTCGATGCAACCAGGTTGAGAACTGGGCATCGCCACGGAAACTCCCGATCGCGCGGTAGGCACGGATGAAAGTGTCCTGGGCGACGTCCTGACATTCGCTCCAGTCGGCGATGTAGCGACCGACGAGGGCCACCACCCGATGCTGGTACTTGCGCACCAGGACATCGAAGGCGGCACTCTCGCCGTGCTGCACGCGCCGGACCAGTTCCAGATCCAGCTCCTGTGGTGTATCAACCTCGGCCATGAGGGGCCGCACTCCTGTCAGCCCAACCGACGTCGGGCAATGAGACTGCCAATCCCGGGAAAAGTTCAGTCGCCGATCACCTGGCGCCGCACCAGCTTTTAACCACCGTTCCGTTAGCGTCCCGGTCCACGGCCATGGATCCGGGGGCGCCACTCCCCTGCTATTGGGATTTGACGCGAGGGAAACAACCTCTGGATCATAGCCGCTTCTCCATACACAACCGGATGGAACGTCCATGCTTTCAGGCTTCGATGGTCTCCGCTTCAGCCACTGGCACCCCGAGATCCGCGACGACGGCGTGGTGGTTCTCTCCCTGGATCGTCAGGACAGCAGCGTCAACGCGATGTCGCAGGACGTGCTGCTGGAGCTGGGCGACCTGCTTGAGCGCATCGCGCTGGACCCACCCAAGGGCGTGGTGGTCCAGTCGCTGAAGAAGGCCGGCTTCATTGCCGGTGCCGACCTGAAGGAGTTCCAGGAATTCGACCGTCGCGGCACCGTCAATGACGCGATCCGTCGTGGCCAGGCCACCTATCAGAAGCTGGCCGAGCTGCCCTGCCCCACCGTTGCGGCGATCCACGGCCACTGCCTGGGAGGCGGCACCGAACTGGCGCTGGCCTGCCGCTACCGCGTGGCGTCCAATGACAGCAGCACCCGCATCGGCCTGCCGGAAACCCAGCTTGGCATCTTCCCGGGCTGGGGCGGCAGCGCCCGCCTGCCGCAGTTGGTGGGCGCGCCGGCGGCAATGGACTTGATGCTGACCGGCCGCACCCTGTCGGCCTCGGCCGCGCGTGGCATCGGCCTGGTCGACAAGGTGGTGGCGCCAGCGGTGGTGCTCGACACCGCCGTCGCGCTGGCGCTGTCCGGCACCACCCGCCCGTTCAAGCAGCGCGCGACGGCATGGGCCACCAACACCTGGCTGGCACGCAGGCTGCTGGCGCCGCAGATGGTCAAGCAGGTCGCACGCAAGGCGAAGAAGGACCAGTACCCGGCGCCGTACGCGCTGATCAGCACCTGGCAACGCAGTGGCGGCAAGCCCATCCAGGCCCGCCTGGACGCCGAGCGGCGCGCCGTGGTCAAGCTGGCCAGTACACCGACCGCGCGCAATCTGATCCGTATCTTCTTCCTCACCGAGCGACTGAAGGGCCTGGGCAGTGGTGATTCCGGCATCCGTCACGTGCACGTGGTCGGCGCCGGCGTGATGGGCGGCGACATCGCCGCGTGGGCCGCTTACAAGGGCTTCGAGGTGACCCTGCAGGACCGCGAGCAGCGCTTCATCGACCCGGCCATGGAACGCGCGCAGGCGCTGTTCGCCAAGAAGGTGCGCGACGAAAGCAAGCGCCCCGCCGTGGCCGCACGCCTGCGTGCCGACCTGGAAGGCAATGGGGTTGCCGAAGCGGATCTGGTGATCGAGGCGATCATCGAGAACCCGGAAGCCAAGCGTGCGCTGTACCAGACGCTGGAACCGAAGATGAAGCAGGACGCCCTGCTGACCACCAATACCTCGTCGATCCCACTGGTGGAACTGCGCGATCACATCCAGCGCCCGGCGCAGTTCGCCGGCCTGCACTACTTCAACCCGGTAGCGCAGATGCCGCTGGTGGAAATCATCCACCACGATGGCATGGCGCCGGAGACCGAGCGCCGCCTGGCCGCGTTCTGCAAGGCGCTGGGCAAGTTCCCGGTGCCGGTGGCCGGCAGTCCGGGCTTCCTGGTCAACCGCGTGCTGTTCCCGTACATGCTGGAAGCGGCCACCGCCTACGCCGAAGGCGTCCCGGGCCCGGTGATCGACAAGGCCGCAGTGAAGTTCGGCATGCCGATGGGCCCGATCGAACTGATCGATACCGTCGGCCTGGACGTGGCCGCCGGAGTCGGCCGCGAACTGGCACCGTTCCTGGGCCTGCAGATTCCGGCCGCGCTGCAGACGGTGGAACCGGACAAGCGTGGCAAGAAGGATGGCCAGGGCATCTACACCTGGGAAAACGGCAAGCCGAAGAAGCCGGACGTGGCCAGCGACTACCAGGCCCCGGCCGACCTGGAAGACCGCCTGATCCTGCCGCTGTTGAACGAGGCAGTGGCGTGCCTGCACGAAGGCGTGGTGGCCGATGCGGACCTGCTGGATGCCGGCGTGATCTTCGGCACCGGTTTCGCCCCGTTCCGCGGCGGTCCGATCCAGCACATCCGTGCGGTCGGTGCCGATGCGATCGTCGAGCGGTTGAAGGCGCTGCAGCAGCGCCACGGCGACCGTTTCGCCCCGCGCCCGGGCTGGGACAACCCCGCCCTGCGCGAACCAGTGGTTTGAGTTGATCGGCCGGGCCTGCGGCCCGGCACCCGCAGAGGCAACCGCCGAAGCAAAAGCCAAACCCAGAGCCAGAGCCAGAGCAACAGCCGGCTCTGGCTTTTCTGTTTGTTGGGCGGGGCGGTGTCGGGTTGCGGGGACGCCGTAAACCCGTCCTTGGGGGCTTGGCCGCGGCATCCATGCCGCGGACACCCCGCAACCCGACACCGCCCCACCCCTGACAGTTTCCCGGTGACGGTGGGTGAACTGCGATGGCTGTAGGTGTCGACCTTGTTCAGCACGGATCATTACGAACTGGCGGGTGTCGACCTTGGTCGACACCAAGAGCGAAGCGACCGGCGTTTGATTTTGATTTTCTATTTTCTTCTCCGTGGCTGGACGCACACGGAAACTGTCAGAGGTCGGGCGGGTGGGTTGCGCAGGACCGTTGGCGCCATGGATGGCGCCATCGAGCCCCCATGGACGGGTTTACGGCGTGTCCTGCGCCACCCACCCGCCCGGCCAAGCGCGGTTTCTGCTTTTGCTTCTGCCTTCAGCGACCAAGCAACCAGCCACGAGGGGCTGCGCCGTTGGCTGGAACACCCTGTTACCCATACGAGGCATGTCCCCGTCACAGCCGCATGCGATGCTGACCACCTGATCCCTGCCAGCGAGAACGCCCGCATGACCACCATCATCGCCCCGCGCGTGCACGACATTGGCGGCCTCGAAGTCCGCCGCGCCGTCCCCACCCTGCAGGCGCGCAGCATCGGCTCGTTCGTGTTCGTCGACCAGATGGGCCCGGCACTGATGCACCCCGGCACCGCCATCGACGTGCGCCCGCATCCGCACATCGGCCTGGCCACGGTTACCTATCTGTGGTCGGGCGCCATCGGCCACCGCGACACCCTGGGCTCGGATCAGGTGATTCGTCCCGGTGACGTCAACTGGATGACCGCCGGCCGCGGCATCGCCCATTCCGAACGCACGCCACAATCGGACCGCGACCATGACAACCCGATCCACGGCATGCAGACCTGGGTCGCGTTGCCGAAGTCGCATGAGGAAATCGAGCCGGCGTTCTATCACCATGCCGCTGCCACCCTGCCCGAGCAGCGCCGCAAGGGTGCCTGGCTTCGGGTGATCGCTGGCCGCGCCTATGGCGAGGAATCGCCGGTGAAAGTGTTCGCCGATACGCTCAATGTGGCGATCGATCTGGACCCGGACGCGGAAATCGACATCGACGACGGTCACCGCGAGCGCGCGTTGTACATCCTTGAGGGCGACGCGCAGTTGGATGGCGTGGACATTCCCGCACAGCACCTGGTCATCCCCGAAGCCGGCGCACGCGGCCGCCTGCGCGCAAAGACACCGGTGAAGGCGATGCTGTTCGGTGGCGAGCCGCTGGATGGCCCGCGCCACCTGTGGTGGAACTTCGTGTCCAGCTCGAAAGAGCGTATCGAGCAGGCGAAGCACGATTGGGAAGCCGGTCGCTTCGGCACCATCCCCGGCGACGACAAGGAGTTCATCCCGCTGCCGCAGTACTGAGCATCGCGTGTTGCACACATCCGAGGGTGTATTCCTGCACCCGGCGTTGACGCTACAGTCACCCGCTGATCATTGAAATGTGACATAAATCACACTTTCGACCGTCAAAGGAGTGCAACACATGAGCATGGGTAAACGCTTGTCCGCCGAGTTCCTCGGCACGTTCTGGCTGGTTCTGGGTGGCTGTGGCAGTGCAGTGCTGGCCGCCAAGTTCGGTGGTGACGGCAATCCGCTGGGTATCGGCTTCCTCGGCGTGGCGCTCGCCTTCGGCCTGACCGTGGTGACCGGCGCCTATGCGTTCGGCCATATCTCCGGTGCGCACTTCAATCCGGCGGTCAGCGTCGGCCTGTGGGCCGGTGGTCGTTTCCCGACCAAGGACCTGGTGCCGTACATCATCGCCCAGGTTGCGGGCGGCCTGCTGGCCGGCTTCATCCTGCTGCAGATCGCCTCCGGCGCCAGCGGCTTCGCCATCGATGGCAGCCAGGCCGGAGCGTTCGCCAGCAATGGCTATGGCGCGCTGTCGCCCGGTGGTTACAGCGTGGCTGCGGCCTTCCTGTGCGAAGTGGTCCTGACCGCGGTGTTCCTGATCGTGATCATGGGCTCCACCCACGGCAAGGCACCGGCCGGGTTCGCCCCGCTGGCGATCGGCCTGTCGCTGACCCTGATCCACCTGATCAGCATCCCGGTCACCAACACCTCGGTGAACCCGGCCCGCTCCACGGCCGTTGCCTTCTTCGCCGGCAGCGGTGCGGTCAGCCAGTTGTGGCTGTTCTGGGTCGCCCCGTTGCTGGGTGGCGCGATTGGCGGCCTGATCTACAAGTGGATCGGCAACGACCGCTGATCCCCGCAGCAACCATTGCGGCCGACCCTCGGCCGCAATGGTTGCGCTTGCAACCGCGAATTGTGCGATTGCTCACGTTCCGTTAAGGTTGAGTTGACCGTCCGTGCACATGCCGGATGGGGGCGTCCGGGGATGGGATGCCATGGTCGCCGGCTCTGCTGGCGAAGCCAACCAATTCATCACCTTGGGGGATGCATGAAGTTCGTGCCTGTCATGTTGTCGAGCCTGCTTTTCGCTGCGGCCCACGCCGCCGCGCAGGCGCCGTCCGAATGTCCTTCGCTGCCGGCCAGCAGCGGTCTGCAGTGGCAGCAGCAGGTGCAGGCCGATTTCCTGGTCTGCCGCGCCAGCACCCCTGATGGCCGCGAAGTGCTGAGCCTGATGCTCAGCGCGCGTGACCCGTCCATTCCGCTGAACCGCTCGCTGCGGCAGGAAAAAGGCAGCTTCGGCGGTGAATCGCTGTACTGGTACCAGCCCGACCTGGGCGGCCAGCAACCGCCGGGGTATGCCGAACGGCGCATCAGCGTGGTCAAGCTCGACAAGGGGCGTTACGCGCAGATTTCGCTGTATCCGGACAGCGCGCAGGAGCTGGGGTCACTGCAACAGCTGGCGCAGGGCATGAGCCTGACCCCGTCGGCCGTGGCCGCCGGGCGCTGAAGATGACGGGGATGACTGCCTGGCAGCATCCCCGCAGCGCGACCCCATCCAACGGTTGTGCCGGTCGCTGGCCGGCACCCCGATCCGCCTCCATGCGAGGCAGTTGCCGGCCAGCGGCCGGTACTACGTCAGAACTTGCCTTCCTGGAAATCGACGAAGGCCTGCATCAGTTCCTGCCGCGTGTTCATCACGAACGGCCCGTGGCGCATCACCGGTTCGCGCAGCGGACGGCCGGCCACCAGGATCAGGCGCGCGCCTTCATTGCCGGCCGAGATGTGCAACTGCTCGCCACCGCCCAGCACCGCCAGTTCCTGGCGGGCGACGTCGCGCGCGGCGTCCTGCTCACCCACGGTCACGCCACCTTCGAATACGTACGCAAAGGCGTTGTGCCCTTCCGGCAGCGCATAGGTCCAGGCACGGTCGGGCGCCAGCGTGATGTCGAGGTAGAGCGGGTCGGTGGCCGGTTGCACGATCGGGCCGCGGGTGCCATCGACCGTGCCAGCAATCACCTTCACCTCCACGCCCGCTTCCGGGTGCACCACCGGAATCCGCTCAGGCGCGAACTCCTGGTACTTCGGCTCGGTCATCTTCTCCTTCGCCGGCAGATTCACCCACAGCTGGAAACCGCGCATCTGCCCGCTCTCCTGCTCGGGCATCTCCGAATGCACCAGGCCACGGCCAGCGGTCATCCACTGCACGCTGCCCGGGGTCAGCAGCCCTTCGTTGCCATGGTTGTCGCGATGCCGCATGCGCCCGTCGAGCATGTAGGTGACGGTCTCGAATCCGCGGTGCGGATGCTCCGGGAAACCGGCGATGTAGTCCTCGGCGCGGTCGGTGCCGAATTCATCGAGCAGCAGGAACGGATCGAGGTCGGGCAGCGTCGGGCCACCGATGACGCGGGTCAGGCGCACGCCGGCACCGTCGGAGGTGGGCATGCCACGGATGGTCCGCAGCACGCGGACCGGTTCGGGAAAGCTCATGGCGACTCCTGTTGGATGGATGCCACTGAAGATGGACGCCGCACGGCCACACGCCAATGGACGGCGCCGCAACCGATTGTTCCATCCCTGATGTTCGCTGCACGTCAGCACAACAAGCGTACGACCAAAGTACTACCGCCGATTCGTCCTGTGCCAATTGACCCTGTCGAGGGCACGCGGGACTCTTTGACTGTCTTTCCGGGAGAGAGCACCTCATGAAAGGGTTTTCCAAAATAGGCTGGGCGGTCCTCGCCCTGCTCGGCGCCTTCTGTCTGGGCACCGTGGCCCTGCGCCGCGGCGAACACATCAATGCGCTGTGGATCGTCGTCGCCGCGGTGTCGCTGTACCTGGTGGCCTACCGCTTCTACAGCCTGTTCATCGCCAACAAGGTGATGCAGCTCGATCCGACCCGGGCCACGCCGGCGGTGATCAACAACGATGGCCTGGACTACGTGCCCACCAACAAGCACGTATTGTTCGGCCACCACTTCGCCGCCATCGCCGGCGCCGGCCCGCTGGTCGGCCCGGTCCTGGCCGCGCAGATGGGCTACCTGCCTGGACTGCTGTGGCTGGTGGTGGGCGTGGTGCTGGCCGGTGCGGTGCAGGACTTCATGGTGCTGTTCCTGTCCAGCCGTCGCAACGGCCGTTCGCTGGGCGACCTGGTAAGAGAAGAGATGGGCCAGGTACCCGGCACCATCGCGTTGTTCGGTGCGTTCCTGATCATGATCATCATCCTGGCGGTGCTGGCGATGGTGGTGGTCAAGGCGCTGGCCGAAAGCCCGTGGGGCATGTTCACGGTAATCGCGACGATGCCTATCGCCATCCTGATGGGCGTGTACATGCGCTATATCCGCCCCGGCAAGATCGGCGAGATCTCGGTGGTCGGCCTGATCCTGCTGCTGGCCGCGATCTGGTACGGCGGCAAGGTCGCCGCCGACCCGGTGTGGGGCCCGGCGTTCACGTTCACTGGCACCCAGATCACCTGGATGCTGATCGGCTACGGCTTCGTCGCATCGGTGCTGCCGGTGTGGCTGTTGCTGGCCCCGCGCGACTACCTGTCGACCTTCCTCAAGATCGGCACGATCATCGCGCTGGCCGTCGGCATCCTGATCGTGATGCCGGAACTGAAGATGCCGGCGCTGACCCAGTTCGCCGCCAGTGGCGACGGCCCGGTGTGGAAGGGCGGCATGTTCCCGTTCCTGTTCATCACCATCGCCTGCGGTGCGGTCTCTGGTTTCCATGCGCTGATTTCCTCCGGCACCACGCCGAAGCTGCTGGCCAATGAAGCGCACATGCGCTACATCGGCTACGGCGGCATGCTGATGGAATCGTTCGTGGCGGTGATGGCACTGGTGGCCGCATCGATCATCGACCCGGGCATCTACTTCGCGATGAACAGCCCGGCCGCGGTGATCGGTGCCGATGCTGCGTCGGCGGCGCACTACATCACCAACACCTGGGGCTTCACCATCACGCCGGAGCAGCTGACCGCGACCGCGGCGGCGATCGGCGAGCCGACCATCCTGCATCGTGCAGGTGGCGCGCCGACACTGGCGGTGGGCATCGCGCAGATCCTGCACGAAGCAATCCCCAGTGGCAGCGACGCAATGATGGCGTTCTGGTACCACTTCGCGATCCTGTTCGAAGCATTGTTCATCCTGACCGCGGTGGACGCCGGCACCCGTGCTGGACGCTTCATGCTGCAGGACCTGCTGGGCAACTTCGTGCCGGCGCTGAAGAAGACCGAGTCGTGGACCGCCAACATCATCGGTACCGCCGGCTGCGTGGCGCTGTGGGGCTACCTGCTCTACACCGGTGTGGTCGATCCGTTCGGCGGCATCCAGACCCTGTGGCCGTTGTTCGGCATCTCCAACCAGATGCTGGCCGGTATCGCGCTGATGCTGGGCACGGTAGTGCTGTTCAAGATGAAGCGCGACCGCTATGCGTGGGTCACTGCGGTACCGGCGGTGTGGCTGCTGATCTGCACCACCTATGCCGGCTTCATCAAGATCTTCGACAGCAACCCGGCGCAGGGTTTCCTGGCACAGGCACACAAGTTCCAGGCCGCGCTCGCCAGCGACACGATCACGGCGCCGGCCAAGTCGGTGGCGCAGATGAAGCAGATCGTGGTCAACGCCTACGTCAATACCGGCCTGACCGCGCTGTTCCTGCTGGTGGTGGGCGCAGTCCTGGTGTATTCGATCAAGACCATCCTGGCGGCACGCCGCAATCCGCAGCGCAGCGACCGCGAGACCCCTTACGTGGCGCTGAAGCCGCATGAAATGGTGGATCTGTGATGAGTACGCAACTGGTTCCCGCCGGCCAGTACCAGGCGCACCGCCGCATCTGGCGGCGCCTGGTGCAGACCGCACGACTGTGCTGTGGCATTCCTGATTACGACAACTACGTCCGGCATATGCTGGAAAAGCATCCGGACCAGGAGCCGATGGACTACAAGACGTTCTTCCGCGAGCGCCAGGAAGCCCGCTACGGCGGGCGCAATGGTGGCCGCTGCTGTTGATGCTCGGGTTCGACAGCGCTGCAGCGGCCTTCAGTAGATTCACGCCATGCGTGGATGAAGACCGCCGCTGATCGAATGGTGTCCGGGGTCAGATCCGTTTCCTCCGGGAAACGGATCTGACCCCTTCTTTGAAAGAATGCCGAGCGCGGGCTCGGCACTACACGGGCAGAGCGGGGGGGGGGGGGGGGGCCCCCCCCCCCCCCCC
>NZ_JAXBQQ020000006.1:46509-116496 GCF_047520695.2 Stenotrophomonas sp. AR029
GGTTCGCGGCGCACGCCGCGAACCCGCAACAGGATCGTCCGGTCAGAACTCAGGCGCCGGCCATCCACTTCAGGATCAGGCCGGTGACATAAGCCAACCCGGTACCGGTGGCATAGCCCACCGTACCCAGCAGCACCCCCACCGGCGCCAGCGTCGGATGGAAGGCCGCGGCTACCACGGGTGCCGAGGCGGCCGCCCCGATGTTGCCCTGCGAACCTATCGCGAAGAAGAACAGCGGCGCGCGCAGCAGCTTGGCCACCACCCACAGCACCAGCACATGCGTGGCCATCCAGATCGCGCCGAGCAGGAACAGCCACGGCCGATCCAGCAGCGACAGCAGGTTCATCTGCATGCCGATGCAGGCGATCAGGAAGTACAGGAACACCGTGCCCAACCGCGAAGCGCCTGCGGCTTCCAGCCGGCGCGCACGGGTGAAGCTCAGGCCCAGCCCCATCGCCGTGGACAGCAGGATCACCCACACGAACTGGCTGTCCAGGCTGAACTGGCTGGCCCAGCTGACGTTGGCCTTGAACCAGCCCGACAGCGGTGCGGCGATGGCGTGGGCCAGGCCGACGCCACCCAGTGCCACGCCGACGATCACCATCAGGTCGGTCATGCTGGGAATGCGCGCGTTCTGTGCCTCGTAGGCGCTGATGCGTGCCTTCATCTCGTCGATGGCGCGCGTATCGGCCCCGTTGCGGGTGTCGATCTGCTGCGCGCGGTTGGCCAGGAACAGCAGGATCGCCATCCACAGGCTGGCGCAGGCCACGTCGACCACGGCGAACTGGCCGAAGGTGGTGGCATCGGTGCCGAACACCTCACGCATGGCGACCATGTTGGCGCCGCCACCGATCCAGCTGCCGGCCAGTGCGGCCATGCCGGCCCAGGTATCACCGGCCACCGTTTCCGGATGGATCAGCTTCATCAGCTGGAAGGAGACGATCGCACCGAGCATGATGCCAGCGGTACCGGCACAGAACACAAGCAACAGCTTCGGCCCCAGCTTGATGACGCCCTTGAGGTCGATCGACAGCGTCAGCAGGACCAGCGCGGCCGGCAGCAGCACGTCACGCGCGACCGGGTTGTACAGCGAGGTGTTGTGGCCATCGATGACACCGGCGGTGTTGTAGATGGCGGGGATGAAATAGCACAGCAGCAGTGCCGGCACCCAGGCGAAGATCTTCTTCAACAGCGGGGTCGGACCACTGGCGGCCCAGAAGATCAGGGCCAGGGTGGCGGCAATCAGGCCCAGTCCAACGATATCGTTGCTGATCAGGGCAGTAGCGGGTTCGGTCGGCATGGGATCCTCTGTCGATCGAAAGAGCGGGAAAAAAAAGCGCCGCATGAAGCGGCGCAGGTCGAGATTAACACTGTCTTCACGCCGGGTCATGCCGCAGCGCGAAGCAAGTCGGCCGTCCGATCAGGCGGGGCGCGAAGCGCCGAAGTCCAGGGTGACACGCGTCCCGCGCGGTTGGCAGGGCTGCAACTGCAGCGTCCAGCCCAGGTGCTCGCACAGCCGCGCGATCAGGTCCAGGCCGATGCCACTGCCTCGATCGGCACGCTCACCGCGGGCCATGCGCGCGTGGATCGCCGCGATCTCCTCCGGGCTCATCCCATGCCCGGGGTCCTGCAGCGTCAGTACCGCCGACGAACTCAGCTGCAGCTCGATATGGCCGCGGCCGCTGTTTTCGATGGCATTGCGCAGCAGGTTGCCGATCGCCGCCTGCACCACCGCCAGCGGCGCGACGATATCCACCGGCGCGGCCTGGATACCGATGCTCAGGTCCTTGTCGCCGAGCAGGTGTCGATGGTCGTCGACGATCTCCGGCAGCAGCTGGTCCAGTGCGATGCGCTCGGCACGCGCGGCCAGGCGCGCAGGATCACGCGCCAGCACCAGCAGCAGCTCGATCAGCTGCTCCACGCTCTGTGCCGTGCGCAGGACCCGCTGCATCTGCTGGCGGGCACGTTCGGGCAGGCCCGGTTGCTCCAGCGCCAGCTCGGCAGCACCGGTCATCACTGCGATCGGCGTGCGCAGTTCATGGCTGGCGGTACTGATGAAGACCCGCTCACGCTCGACGAACTGCTCGTTGCGGTCCAGGTAGTCGTTCAGCGCATCGGCGATGGTGTGCAGCTCGGAACTGCCGCGCGGGTCGACCTCGATGCGCTGGCCCTGAACGCCCGGCCGCAATGCGCCGATGTGCTGGGCCAGCAGGCTCAACGGGCGCACCATGCGTTCCATACCGAAGGACGCCATCAGCACGGTGACGAAGATCATGATCACCCCGGCCAGCATCACCCAGCGCGTGGCGAACTGCTCCAGGTCATGGAAGTCGGAGATGTCCAGCGCCAGCGCGACACGTCCCATCGACCGGGTCTCGCGCACCATCACCGCCGTCTCCCGGCCTTTGATCATCACGCCGTCGTGAAGGCCCGGATGCAGCGTACGCAGGCTGTCAGGCAGGTTGACTGCATCGAAGCGGTACAGGCTGAGCGTGTCCGAATCCTGCCAGCGATAGTGCGGCTCATGCTCGACGTGCTCGACGATGCTGTCCAGTTCGGAATTGAGCAGCGCGCGCCAGGCGGCATGTTCGGCGTGTTCGTGCACGTAGTTGCCGACGCTGAACACGGCGATCGACAGCAGGGCCAGGTAGCCCAGCAACCACCACACCACGCGCCGGTACAGCGGGCCCGGCCTACGCGCCTTCATCATCATCCTTGCCTGCACCGGCGGCCGCGGTCACCGCAAGGCGATAACCAACCCGCGGCAGGGTGTGGATCAGCTTGTCGGCAAACGGACCGTCGACGCTGCGGCGCAGCTCGTAGACATGCGAGCGCAGCAGGTCACCATCCGGTGGCTCATCGCCCCACAGGGCGAACTCCAGCTGTTGGCGGGTGACCGCACCGGGGCTGGCACGCATCAGCACCTCCAGCAGCTTGCGGCAGGCCGGGTACAGGTGGAGTACCTGCCCCCCCCGCTGGGCTTCGAGGGTCGCCAGGTCCAGCACCAGGTCGCCCACCTGCAGGCGCTTGCGCGGGTTTCGGCCCTGCGCACGCAGCAGCAGCGCCTCCAGCCGAACTTCCAGCTCGGGCAGGGCGAACGGCTTGGTCAGGTAGTCGTCGGCACCTGCGCGGAATCCGGTGATCTTGTCCGGCAGCTCGTCGCGCGCGGTCAGCATGATCACCGGCACCTCCGAAGCGTGCTCGGCGCGCAGGCGACGCAGCACCTCCGGCCCCTCCATGCGTGGCAGCATCCAGTCCAGGATCACCGCGTCGTAGGGGTGGCTGCCGGCCAGGTGCAGGCCGGTGATGCCGTCCGGGGCCACGTCGAGCACATGCCCGCGCGACTCGAAGTAGTCGAACAGGTTGGCCACCAGCTGGCGGTTGTCCTCGATCACCAACAGACGCATGCACGAAACATCCACGGAAGTTCGTACCATGGTAGCGCTGCGCATGTCGGAATGCGGTCGCCCCGGCCTCCTCTGACGCTTTTCCAACCCCCGCCACCTCAAAATGGCCGTTTTGCTCCCGGAGCCTGCCGTGCCCGTAGCCCTGCCCCGCCGTTGGCGCCTGCCCCTGTTGTGGCTGTTGATCGTTGCTGCGCTGGCAGCGGGGATCGGCCTTCGGCAGCCGCAGCCACCGGACGAGCCGCGCTTCGTGCTGGCGGCCCGCACCATGGTCGAAAGCGGGCAATGGCTGCTGCCGCACCGGGGCGTGGAGCTGTATGCGGAGAAGCCGCCGGTCTTCATGTGGCTGCAGGCGGCGGCCTACGAGATCGTCGGCAGCTGGCAGTGGTCGTTCCTGCTGCCGTCGCTGCTGGGCGCCCTGCTCAGCCTGTGGTTGGTGTCGGATCTGGCACGCCGACTGTGGTCACCGCGGCATTCCCTGTACGCCCTGGCGGCGCTGTTCTGCACCCTGCAGTTTGGCCTGATGGCCAAGCGCGCGCAGATCGACATGGTGCTGGTCGGCATGACCACGGTGGCCCTGTGGGGCTTGATGCGCCACCTGTGCGAACGCCGCAACCTGGCTGCCTTGTGGCTGGCGGGGTTCGCCGCTGGCCTCGGCACGGTGACCAAAGGCGTGGGTTTCCTGCCGCTGCTGATGGTCCTGCCGTGGTTCGGCTGGTGGCTGTACCAGCGTCGCCGCGGTCGCAGCGTGGACGGCCCCCACCCGGCAACGCTGCTGTGGCTGATCCCGGCCTTCCTGCTGGGCGTGTCGGTGTGGCTTGCCCCGCTGGGCTGGGCGCTGCTGCACACGCCCAGCGCCGAACTGCAGGCCTACGCGCATGAACTGTTGTTCAAGCAGACCGGTACCCGCTATGCCAACGCCTGGCACCATCGCCAACCGGCCTGGTACTACCTGCAGGTGATCCTGACCCTATGGCTGCCGGGCAGCCTGCTGCTGCCGCTGCTGTTCAAGCCGTGGTGGCGCCGCATCCGCCGGGGCGACCGCCGGCAGTGGCTGCTGCTGGGCTGGGCGCTGCTGGTGCTGGTGTTCTTCAGCGCCAGCCCGGGCAAGCGCGAGGTCTATGTGCTGCCGATGCTGCCTGCGATGGCACTGGCGGGTGCGCCGTTGTTGCCCGGCTTGCTGCGCCGGCTGTGCGTGCGCCGCTATCTGTTCGGCTACAGCGTGGTGCTGATGCTGGCCACCGGCGTGCTCGGCGTGATGCTGATGACCGAGCACCCGTGGGCCTTGGCGCAACTGGAGCGCCGGGCCATGCCCGATGCGCTGCTGCCGGTGCTGGGTGATGGCCTGCTGACCTTCGCCATCGCGCTGGCCACGCTGGTCGTCTGGTTGCGGGTGCGCCGCGCCACGACACTGGTGCTGTTGACCCACGGCATGCTGTGGATGCTCTACGGCCTGGTGCTGATTCCGGCACTGGATCCCTACGCATCGGCATCGGCGCTGATGCGCCGCGTCGGCGCACGGATCGGTCCGGACGCCGAACTGGCGCTGGTCGCCTGGCGCGAGCAGAACCTGCTGCAGGCTGACCGCCCGGTACGCGAGTTCGGCTTCAAGCGGCCCTGGGCCGAGCAGTGGCACGACGCCGGCCCGTGGGTGGCCGAGGCGCCGGACAAGCGCTGGCTGCTGGTGCTGGACGAGGCGATGAGCCCCTGCGTGGATCCGGCCAAGGTGATCGATATCGGTGTTGCCAACAGGAATCGTTGGCAACTGCTTCCCGGTACGGCCTGGGATCCGCAATGCCACGCCGAACGGGCCGGCTCGACCGCCGAAGAAGACTGAACGTTGACTCGTGCCGGGCAAGCATTAACCCGGCGCGAACGAGCGTCCGACCCTTCTCCGACATGCAGGTGACGAGCATGACTGCGGATTCCCGAACCCGCCTTCCCTCAGCATGCCCGTTCGTCCCCTTGATTCGATCGCGCCGCTTGCGACATCGCCACTGGCGTCAAGATTCGCCGTAACTCACTTTTGGCTGCCTGTCGCAATCGGTCTGCCCGTGTTTGCGCTGCTGATGGGGTTCGGCGGCGACCAGTGGGTGGCCGACCACCTGTTCCGTCTTGAGGGCGGCCATTGGGCATTGCAGGACGCCTGGATCACCCGCAGCGTCGTGCACAAGGCCGGTAAATGGTTGAGCACTGCGGCGGCGCTGGTCGTGCTCCTGCTGTGCTTCCATCACTGGCGTAAAGGACGCGATCACACCCTGCGGTGGGCGCTGCTTTATGTCGTACTTGCCCTGGCGCTGGGCACCGGCGTGATCTCCCTGCTGAAGTCGCTGGTGCCGATGGAATGCCCGTGGGATCTGCTCCGCTACGGTGGCCACCAGCCTTTCATCGGGCTTTTCACGGCGCGCCCCGCAGGCATGGCCGCGCAGGCCTGCTTCCCGGCGGGCCACGCCAGCGCGGGTTATGCATGGTTGTCCCTTTACTTTTTTGCCATGCTGTGGCGCCCTTCATGGCGCTGGGCCGGGTTGTGGATCGGTCTTGGCACCGGTCTGGTGTTCGGCATCAGCCAGCAGCTGCGCGGCGCGCACTTCCTCTCGCATGACGTCGCCACCGCATTGATCTGCTGGCTGCTTTCGCTCGGCCTGTATCTGATCGTCAAACGCGTCCTGACACGCCGTCAGCGGGACCGTCCCAACCGCCAGGAGGCAAACGCATGAGTGCATCGGTCCAATGGCCCGCTCGCCTCCCCGCCCTTGCGGGTCTGCGCCACTGGCGGCCGCAGCTGTCCACCGAAGCGCTGATCGCGCTGACCAGCCTGTTCTTCGCGGTAGCCGGGAATGGCCTGTTCTGGCACAGCGCGATGGCCAGCCATCCAGGCAGCCTGCGCTACGCGCTTTCGCTGCTGCTGTTGCTGCTGGGCGCTCACGGCGTGCTGCTGGGCATCCTGGTCTGGCGCTGGAACGCCAAGGTGGTGATCAGCCTGTTGCTGCTGGTGACCGCATTCGCCGCGCACTACATGAGCCGCTACCACATCTACCTGGATGCGGACATGCTGCGCAACGTGCTGGCGACCGACCCCAAGGAAAGCCGCGAGCTGATGACCGTGTCGCTGCTGTGGCCGGTACTGTTGCTGGCGGTGTTGCCGATGGCGGTGTTGTGGCGCGTGCAGCTGCGTCGCCGCAGCTGGGGCCGCAGCCTGTTGTGGCGACTGGGGTTCCTGGCGGTGGCCGCGGTGACCGCCGTCGGCGGCGCGTTGATCTCGTTCCAGGATGTTTCGGCACTGATGCGCAACCAGCGCGAAGTGCGTTACCTCGCCACCCCGGCCAACGTGCTGCTGGGCATGCCGCGTGCGCTGCGTGGCGAAAACCCGGTGCAGCGCGCACCGAAGCTGCCGATCGGCACCGACGCCAAGGCCACGCCACGCGCCCCGGCCAGCAAGCCGCGCCTGCTGGTGATCGTCATGGGCGAGACCGTCCGTGCGCAGAACTGGGGCCTCAACGGTGGCCGCAACACCACTCCGGAACTGGCACAGGCCAGCGTGATCAATTTCCCGGACATGCACTCATGCGGCACCAGCACGGAGGTCTCGCTGCCGTGCCTGTTCTCGCCGTGGGGCCGCCACGACTACGACGAGAAGAAGATCCGTGCGCACCAGTCGCTGCTGCACGTACTGAATCGCGCCGGCATCGCGCCGCTGTGGCGTGACAACCAGTCCGGCTGCAAGGGCGTGTGCGAGGGCCTGGACTTCCAGTCATTGTCCGACGCCACTACACCGGGCCTGTGCGCCGATGGCCGCTGCATGGACGAGATCCTGCTGCAGGACCTGGCCACCCAGGTGCGGGCCAAGCCCGGCGACCGGGTGGTGGTGCTGCACCAGCTGGGCAACCACGGCCCGGCCTACTTCGAGCGCTACCCGCCCGCCTTTGCCCGCTTCAAGCCAACCTGCGACACCCGTGACATCGGCCGTTGCTCGCGCGACGAGATCACCAACAGCTATGACAACGCGGTGTTGTACACCGATCATTTCCTGAGCAAGACCATTGGTACCCTGCAGGGCATGCAGGATTACGACACGGCGATGATCTACCTGTCCGACCATGGTGAATCGCTGGGCGAGAAGGGCCTGTTCCTGCATGGCGTGCCGTATGCGATCGCACCGGCCGAGCAGACCCGCGTACCGATGACGATGTGGTTCTCGCCGGGCTTCGCCAGCAGCCGTGGGTTGGATCTGCAGTGCGTGCGCAAGCGTTCGGCGGCGTATACCGACCACGACAACCTGTTCCCGTCGGTGCTGGGCCTGATGCAGGTGAAGACGGCGCTGTACGAGCGCGACCGCGACGTGTTCGCCAACTGCGAAGGTTGAGGGTTGTTCGGCAGGGCTTGCAGCCCTGCACCTGCAGGGGCAACGGCAACGGCCGAAGCAACAGCAGAAGCGGGTTTCCTGAGGGGTGGCGGGGTGGGTCCGGTTGCGGGGGACGCTGCAAGTACGTCCATGTAAGCTCGGTCGCCGCATCCATGCGGCTCACGCCCCCGCAACCGGACCCACCCCGCCTTCGACAGTTTTCCGCGATCTGTTGGAACGATCTTGGGGTCAGATCCGTTTTCCGGAGGAAAACGGATCTGACCCCATTTTGATTGTCGATACCTGACAGATGTGTCGACCAAGGTCGACACCTACCAACAGCCGCCACGATCTGTCAGACGTGGGGCGGTGTGGGCTTGCAGGACCGTTGGCGCCATGGATGGCGCCATCGAGCCCCCATGGATGGGTTTACGGCGTGTCCTGCAAGCCCACACCGCCGCGCCATCCCACGGATACCCCGCTGTTGCGGTTGCTTCGGCGGTTGCTGTTGCTTGTGCTCTGGCCTCTGCGGGTGCCGGGCGCCGCCCGGCTGACGTCCGCCACTTGCGGTGGCAGCGACGGCCCACTAGCCTTCGGCCGTCGTTCACCACCCAAGGACCGCCCGTGAAACACCGTCATCTCCTGCTGGCCTCGGCAATCGCCGCCGCCACGCTGGCCCTGGCCGCCTGCAAGAAGGAAGCTGCCCCAGGCACCGATACCGCCAGCAGCAGCGCTCCGGCCGGTGAAACCGCCGACCAGTTCGTGGCCCGCATCAATGCCGAATTCAAGGCCGCTTACCCGGAGATGACCTCGGCGCAGTGGCTGTCCTCCACCTACATCAACGGTGATTCGGAACGCATTGCGGCCAAAGCCAACGAGCGTTCGCTCACCCAGCTCAACAGCTGGATCGAACAGGCCGCCAAGTTCGACGGCAAGCCGATGAGCGAGGACAGCAAGCGCGCGATCCACCTGCTGAAGCTGATGTCGTCGATGCCGGCGCCGCGCGACCCGGCCAAGCTGGCCGAGCTGACCCAGATCGCCACCCGCATGGAAGGCAGCTACGGTGCCGGCAAGTACTGCACCGACGCCAACGATCCCAACTCCTGCCGCCAGCTGGGCGAGCTGGAACAGGTGCTGGCACGCAGCCGCGATTACGACAAGCAGCTCGACGCCTGGCAGGGCTGGCACAGCACCACCAAGAGCATGCGCGGCGACTACCAGAAGTTCGTCGGCCTGGTGAACGAAGGTGCCAAGGGCATGGGCTTCACCGACGCCGGCCAGATGTGGCGCAGCGGCTACGACATGCCGCCGGAGCAGATCGGCCCGGAAACCGATCGCCTGTGGGAACAGGTCAAGCCGATGTACGAGCAGCTGCACTGCTACGCACGCGGCAAGCTGGACAAGACCTACGGCAAGGACAAGGCCGAAGTGGGCAACGGCCTGATCGCCGCGCACCTGCTCGGCAACATGTGGCAGCAGGACTGGTCGAACCTGTGGGACCAGCTGGAACCCTACCCCGGCGCCGGCAGCCTGGACATCACCGCGGCACTGGAAAAGCAGTACCAGACCAACCTGAGCGCGGCGCTGGCCAAGGCCGGCAAGGACGCCAACGTGGCCGCCCAGTACAAGGCGCAGCGTGAGGCCGAACTGCGTACCGCCAAGCAGATGACCGAGCGCGCGCAGGGCTTCTACGTGTCGCTGGGCATGCCGTCGCTGCCTCAGTCCTATTGGGAAAAGACCCAGTTCATCAAGCCTGACGACCGCGACGTGGTCTGCCACGCCAGCGCCTGGGACATGAACATGGAAGGCGATGTGCGCACCAAGATGTGCATCAAGCCGAACGAAGAGAACTTCACCACCATCTACCACGAGCTGGGCCACATCTATTACGACCTGGCCTACAACCCGCTGCCGCCGCTGTTCCAGGGCGGTGCCAACGATGGCTTCCATGAGGCGATCGGCGACACCATCGTGCTGGCGATGACGCCCAAGTACCTCAGCTCGATCGGCCTGGTCGATGCACCGACCGAGAGCCGCGAAGCGGTCATCAACAACCAGATGCGCATGGCGCTGTCGGGCGTGTCGTTCCTGCCGTTCGGGCTGATGATCGACCGCTGGCGCTGGGGCGTGTTCGATGGTTCGATCACCGCCGACAACTACAACAAGGCGTGGTGGGACTTGAAGGCCAAGTACCAGGGCGTGGCCCCGGCCAGCACCCGTGGCGAAGAATTCTTCGATCCGGGCGCGAAGTACCACGTGCCGGGCAACACCCCGTACACCCGCTACTTCCTGGCCCGCATCCTGCAGTTCCAGTTCTACAAGGGCCTGTGCGATGCAGCCGGCTACAAGGGCCCGCTGCACGAGTGCACCTTCTACGGCAACAAGGAAGCCGGCCAGAAATACTGGGCGATGCTGAGCAAGGGTGCCAGCCAGCCGTGGCAGGCCACGCTGAAGGAGCTGACCGGCACCGACAAGCTCGATGCCGGCCCGATGATCGAGTACTTCACTCCGGTCAACGAGTGGCTGAAGCAGCAGAACGAAGGCCAGATGTGTGGCTGGCAGGCCAACGCCGCCCCGGCGGCGAAATGAGAAAAGGGGCGGGTCCGCAAGGATCCGCCCCTTTCTGTAGCGCCGGCCGCTGGCCGGCAGCTACGCGATGAAGACCCAGCGGCCGGCTTTTCCGGAATGCCTGTCAGCTGTCCTTCTTCGCCGCCATCGCCGCGGCCAGTTCCGCCTTGAATTCCTCGAAGGTCTGGCCCTTCTCTTTCGCTTCGGCGTGCGCGGCATCGCGCAGCGCATCGGAGTACATCAGGCGCACCGGCGTGCCGTTGCGCTCGTGCAGTTCACCGGCCTGCATGATCAGCGCCAGTACCTGTGCGGCGGAGTCACTGTGGCCGGCGATACGGCCGTCCATGCCCAGCACCCATTCGCCGTCGCGGCGCACGACACCGGCCAGCAGGGTGCGCTGCGCGTCGCGCAGTTCGGCATGCGGCTCC
The DNA here is from genome assembly GCF_047520695.2 of Stenotrophomonas sp. AR029. NCBI lineage: Bacteria > Pseudomonadati > Pseudomonadota > Gammaproteobacteria > Lysobacterales > Lysobacteraceae > Stenotrophomonas > Stenotrophomonas sp. AR029. The sequence goes on from NZ_JAXBQQ020000006.1 coordinate 57,252, forward strand.
ACCGGCGAGGCCTGGGCAGCGGCCTTGTTGGCGGCCTGCTTTTCCTGGCGACGGCGCTGGTCGCGGCGGGTCTTGGAGCTGGTGGACATGGTGCAATACCGCTGCGAGGGGGGCGCAAGGATAGCGCACCCCACCCGCCACGCCGCTTCACACCCCCTCAATCCAGCACTTTGCCGTGCCGCCAGTAGCCCATGAAGGTGATCGCGCGGCGGTCCAGCCCGCAGTCGCGGACCAGATGGCGACGGATCGCCATCACCGCCCCCGCCTCGCCTGCCACCCAGGCATACAGCGGCCCGGCCACGCTGGCATCGGCCTGTTCCCAGAGGATCTGCGCGTCAACGTCGATCTCTTCCAGTTCGTCGCCAGCGGCCACGCTCGAGGCGGCTGCCAGCCGCGCCTGCACCGCCTGCAACAGCGGCGCCCCGTACGCCGCGCGCCCGCGTGGCAGCCAGACCAGCTCGGCGGAAGCCGGTGCCTTCAGCGGCACCGCGTCGCCGGCCTGCGCCACTTCCAGCAAGGCCAGCGTACGCGGCGGATCCACCATGGCCGCCAGTTCCTCAAGAATGCCAGCCACCGCCGGTAACGCGGTTTCATCGGCCACCAGCAGCACCTGGCCGACGCCGGCCGGCGGCTTCCATTCCCAACCTTCACTGCTGTCGGCGCAGTCGGCATCGGGAGCCAGCAACACCACACGGTCGCCGGGGCGTGCATGGATGGCCCAGCGTGAGGCCGGCCCGGTCTCGCCATGCAGCACGAAATCAACATCGACCTCGCCCAGCTCTGCACGCAGCTGGCGGATGGTGTAGGTGCGCATCGGCGGGCGCTGATCGTCCGGCAGCGCCCGGTAGCGCGGATACCAGTCCTCGCCGCAGGGCACCTGCGGCAGGTCCTGGCCAGGCAAGGGGAAGAACACCTTGATGCGCTGGTCCGGGCCTTCGGTCTTCATCCGCGCCACGTCGGCGCCGGTGAACACCATGCGATCCAGGGAAGGGGAAAGAACGCGGCGCTCCTTCAGCGCCACCTCGAACAGGCGGTAGGTCTGCTGCGCAGCCATTTCGGGGAAACCTCATGCAACGACATCGGATCGGCTGGCTGTCGTGCATCCACGCACCGGCTGGCTGGAGTGCCCAGCCTAGTCCGGCCGTTCCCTGCCGCAAGTGTTTCGGGCATCGTGGCCCGCCCTACCCCTGCGCGCTGCTCAGTGACCCGTGCAGGCTGCCTGCGCCGCACGCTCGCGCTGGTGTTCCCAGTACCAGAACACGAAACCGGCGCCGAAGAACGCCGCCTGGCCCAGTGCCAGGTGCAGCGGGCTACCGCTCAGCAGTGGTGACACCACGCCGGCCACCACGGTGCTGATCATCAGCTGCACAAAGGCCTGCAGCGACGAGGCCAGGCCGCGCTGATGCGGGTACATGTCCAGTACCGCCAGCGCCAGGATCGGGAAGATCAGCGCCATGCCCATGCCCCCCAGGAAGATCGGCAGTACCGCCCATGGCAGTACGAACTGTGGCGACAGCACCACGTAGCCAACGTTCAACAGCACCGACAATGCGCACAGGCCGAAACCAATGGAGACCTGGCGGGTGGGCGTGGTGTGCCCGGCCATGCGCCCGGACAGGAATGAGCCGGTGGTCATGCCGCCGATGGTCGGGATGAACAACCAGGCAAACCCGCCCTCGCCCAGGTGCAGGTGCTGCATCACGAACACCGGCGCCGAGGAGATGTACAGGAAGATTCCACCAAAGCCGATGCTGCCGGCCAGCGCCAGGCGCAGGAAGCGTGGATTGAAACCGATGCGCACGTAATCACGCATCAACGCGCGCGGTGACAACGGCACGCGCGCTTCGACCGGATGGGTCTCGGGCAGGTAGCGTGCAGTGGCCGCCAGCAGGACCAGCCCGAACACCACCAGGAACCAGAAGATCAGCGGCCATCCCGCGCCACTGAGCAGGATCCAGCCACCGATGATCGGCGCGATGGCCGGGGCGATGCCGAACAGCATGGACACCTGGCTCATCAGCCGCTGCGCGTCATGGCCGTGGTACAGGTCGCGGATCACCGCGCGGCCGACGATCATGCCGACACCCGCCGACAGGCCCTGCAGGGCGCGGAAGGCCAGCAGTGTGGTCAGGTCGGTGGACAGTGCGCAGCCCACCGAGGCGCCGACGAACACCACCAGTCCACCGAGGATCACCCGCTTGCGGCCCCAGGCGTCGGACAGCGGGCCGTGCGCCAGGCTCATCAGGCCGTAGAACAGCAGGTACACGCTGATGGTCTGCTGCACCGCCACCTCGTCCACCGCCAGGCGCCGGGCCAGTTGCGGGAAGGCCGGGAAGATGGTGTCGATCGAGAACGGGCCGAACATGGCCAGGCCGGCAAGCAGCAGGGCCATGCGGCGGGTGGAGGGAGCAACAGCGGCGGTCATGGGAAAGGCGTCCGGCAGGGCCATGCGTGGCACGCACGGCGGGCGCCGGTCCCCGTCTGCAGGGAGGGCGCCAGATGAATTCAGGTATCTGGCCATCATAGGTGGGGATTGCGCCTGATGCCATGCAGCGATGCACAAAACGCACGTCCGGGCCATCGGCCATTCAGGCGCAGCGGCCAGGCCCGTAGACGGCCAGCGGGCCCGCAACGGGCTATAATCGGCGGGCAACACGGTGGGAGAAGCGGAACACCGCTGCCGAAGGCGCAACGCCCGTAATCGCTCAGGCCCGATACCACCCGTAACAGAACTCTGGAGAGACCGGTTCGATCCGGCGCCGAAGGGGCACGAAGCTGCGGTCCGCCGCGCTTTTAAACTCTCAGGCAAAAGGACAGAGGGGCGCCCCGCAGACCGCCGACCGGCGGCTTGTGCCCGTGCGTGTGCCCTTTCCTGACGGATCCTTCGCCATGTCCCAGAACACCCCTTCCCTGCGTGAGCTCGAGCACCACAATGCGTTCGTCGAGCGCCACATCGGCCCCAACGATGCCGAGATCGCGCAGATGCTCGACGTCGTCGGCCACGCGTCGCTGGATGCGATGACCGATGCCATCGTGCCGGCCAAGATCAAGTCGCCGGCGCCGCTGGCGCTGCCGGAGTCGATGACCGAAGTGCAGGCACTGGCGAAGATCCGCGCGATCGCCGACAAGAACACCGTGCTGCGCAGCTTCATCGGCCAGGGCTACTACGGTACCCACACCCCGAACGTGATCCTGCGCAACATCCTGGAAAACCCGGCCTGGTACACCGCCTACACCCCGTACCAGGCCGAGATCTCGCAGGGCCGCATGGAAGCGCTGATCAACTTCCAGACCCTGTGCGCCGACCTGACCGGCATGGAGATCGCCAACGCCTCGCTGCTGGACGAAGCCACCGCCGCCGCTGAAGCGATGACCCTGGCCAAGCGTTCGGCCAAGTCGAAGTCGGACACCTTCTTCGTGCACGACGCCGTGCACCCGCAGACCCTGGAACTGCTGCGTACCCGCGCAGAACCGATGGGCATCGTGCTGCGCGTCGGCACCCCGGCCGAAGCACTGGAAGCGGAAGCCTTCGGCCTGCTGCTGCAGTACCCGGACACCTTCGGCCAGGTCGGCGACTACAAGGCGCTGGTCGAGGCCGTGCATGCACGCGGCGGCCTGGTGGCCGTGGCCACCGACCTGCTGGCGCTGACCCTGCTGGCCGCTCCCGGCGAATGGGGCGCGGACATCGTGGTCGGCAACAGCCAGCGTTTCGGCGTGCCGTTCGGCTTCGGCGGCCCGCACGCCGCGTTCATGGCCTGCCGTGACGCCTACAAGCGCTCGATGCCGGGCCGCCTGATCGGTGTCTCCATCGATGCCCAGGGCAACCCGGCCTATCGCCTGACCCTGCAGACCCGCGAGCAGCACATCCGCCGCGAGAAGGCGACGTCGAACATCTGTACCGCACAGGTGCTGCTGGCGGTGATGGCCTCGATGTATGCGGTCTACCACGGCCCGGAAGGCCTGACCCGCATCGCCCGGCGCACCCACCGCCTGGCCTCGATCCTGGCTGCGGCACTGCGCAACGCCGGCGTGCAGGTCGGTGGCGACTTCTTCGACACCCTGCACATCACCGGCGTGCATGCCGATGAGATCCACGCCAAGGCACGCGCCGCCGGCTACAACCTTCGCGCGATCGACAGCGACTCGGTCGGCATCAGCCTGGACGAGACCGCCACCCGCGCCGACGTGGTCGCGCTGGCCGCCGTGTTCGGCGCGCAGGCTGACGTCGAGGCGCTGGACGCCAGCACCGCCGACGCGCTGCCGGCGGGCCTGCTGCGCCAGTCCGCGTTCCTGACCCACCCGGTGTTCAACACCCACCACAGCGAGCACGAACTGCTGCGCTACCTGCGTTCGCTAGCCGACAAGGACCTGGCGATGGACCGCACGATGATCCCGCTGGGTTCGTGCACCATGAAGCTCAACGCCACCGCCGAGATGATCCCGGTGACCTGGCCGGAGTTCTCGCAGATCCACCCGCTGGTGCCGGCCGACCAGGCGCTGGGCTACAAGGAACTGATCGACACGCTGGAAGCGATGCTGGTCGAATGCACCGGCTACGACGCGGTCAGCCTGCAGCCGAACTCCGGCGCGCAGGGCGAGTACGCCGGCCTGCTGGCGATCCGCGCCTACCACCGCTCGCGCGGCGAAGGCCACCGCGACATCTGCCTGATCCCGGACTCGGCGCACGGCACCAACCCGGCCTCGGCGCAGATGTGCGGCATGAAGGTCGTGGTGACCAAGACCGATGCCAACGGCAACGTCGACGTCGAGGACATCCGCCTCAACGCCGAGAAGTACAGCGACCGCCTGGCCGCGATCATGATGACCTACCCGTCCACGCACGGCGTGTTCGAGGAAGAGGTGGTCGAGATCTGCGAGATCATCCACAAGCACGGCGGCCAGGTGTACACCGACGGCGCCAACATGAACGCCCTGGTCGGCGTGGCCAAGCCGGGCAAGTGGGGTTCGGACGTTTCGCACCTGAACCTGCACAAGACCTTCTGCATCCCGCACGGCGGTGGTGGCCCGGGCGTGGGCCCGTGCGCGGTCAAGGAGCACCTGGCCCCGTTCCTGCCGGGCAAGCTGGGTGACAACGGCCCGGTCGGCATGGTCAGCGCGGCCAGCTTCGGCAGTGCTTCGATCCTGCCGATCAGCTGGATGTACATCGCGATGATGGGCCGCGAAGGCCTGCGCAAGGCCACCCAGGTCGCGCAGCTCAACGCCAACTACATCGCCAAGCGCCTGGCTCCGCACTTCAAGACCCTGTACACCGGCCGTAACGGCCTGGTGGCGCACGAGTGCATCCTGGACGTGCGCCCGCTGGAGAAGACCAGCGGCATCGGCGCCGAGGACGTCGCCAAGCGCCTGATCGACTTCGGCTTCCACGCCCCGACCCTGAGCTTCCCGGTCGCGGGCACGCTGATGGTCGAACCGACCGAGAGCGAGTCGCTGCACGAGCTGGATCGCTTCATCAACGCGATGATCCAGATCCGAGAGGAAATCAGCGCGATCGAAGACGGCCGCCTGGACCGCGAGGACAACCCGCTGAAGAACGCGCCGCACACCGCCACCGCGGTGACCGCCAGCGAGTGGACCCACGCCTACCCGCGTGAACTGGCCGCCTTCCCGCTGGCCAGCCTGAAGCAGAGCAAGTACTGGCCGCCGGTGGCACGCGTCGACAACGTGTACGGTGACAAGAACGTGATGTGCGCCTGCATCCCGGTCGATGCCTACAAGGATGATGAAGTCGAGGCTTGATTCCTCACTGCATCGATAAAGAAAAACGGCCCGCGCAAGCGGGCCGTTTTCATGAGGGCGTGTGAACCAGGGTCCACACCCACAGTTACCCGATCACGGGTCCGGCATCTGTCCCAGGCTCAACTGCCACGATACGCCGAAGCGGTCCTGCACCCAGCCATAGCGGTTGCTGAAGTCGTAATCACCCACCGGCATCAACCAATGGCCGCCCTCGCCCAGCACGCGTGCCGCACGCTCGAACTGCTCGGCACCGGAGCACTCGACGAACAGCGAGATCGACGGGCTGAAGGTGAAGTCGTGCACATCCAGGCTGTCGAAGCACAGGTAATGGGTGCCACCGAGCAGGAAGATCGCCTGGCGGACCTGGCCGGGCACGCCGGCGCCGGCCCCCTCGGGGTGGCGTTGCAGGGCCAGCAGGCGGAAATCGGCGAAGGCTTCGGCGTACAGGGCCAGGGCGGCCTCGGCCTGGCCGGTGAACATCAGGAAGGGACGGCTGCGCAGCATGCGGTACTCCTGGTCGACGGGCCGCTGGCGGCCCACACGATCAGGATGGCACGGCGGATGTATGCCGGCTGTAGAGCCGAGCCCGCGCTCGGCTGGCGACTACGCGAACAGCAGCCGACCACAGGGTCGGCTCTACAGAAACTACAGCAACCGCAGCCGACCGTAGGGTCGGCTCTACAGCTTCAGTCACGCCTCGCGCATGCGCCGGGCGATGGCGCTGCCGGCGGCGATGGTGGCGGTCAGCGCCACCATCGACAGGAACTGCAGGCGGGTGTGCGCCTCGCTCAGCAGCAGGCCGAAGATCAGCGCCAGGATCGCCAGCGCGCAGCAGGTCAGCCACGGGAAACCGGCCATGCGGAATGGCAGCCGGGTACCCAGGCGATCGGCGCGGCGGCGCAGCACCAGCTGCGAAACCAGCGACAGCGTCCACACCAGCAGGCAGGTGGAACCGACGATGTTCAGCAGCACCGGCAGCACCCGGTCCGGGAACAGCAGCTCCATCACCGTGGCCGCAAAGCCGAACAGCACGCTGGCCAGCACGGCGATGACCGGCACCTGCCGCGGATCGGTCCAGCCCAGCACGGCCGGCGCTTCGCGGCGCTGCGCCAGCGAATACATCATGCGCGAGGCGCCGTAGAGGTTGGCATTGAGTGCCGACAGCAGCGCGATCACCGCGATCAGGGTGATGGCGGTGCCTGCGCCCGGAATGCGCGCAATGTCCAGCACGGCGGCGAAGGGCGACTTCAGTGCTTCGCTGGTCCACGGCACCACGGCGATGATCACGCTCAGCGAGCCGATGTAGAACACCAGGATGCGCCAGGCCACGGTACGAATGGCACGGGCGATGCTGCGTTCGGGATCTTCGGTTTCGGCCGCCGCAACGGCGACGATTTCGGTGCCGCCGAAGGCAAAAACGACAACCAGCAGCGCCGCACCGATCCCGGCCAGGCCCTTCGGTGCGAAACCGCCGTGTCCGGTGAAGTTGCTCAGGCCAGGTGAGGTGACCTGCGGCAGCCAGCCCATCAGCAGTGCCACGCCGATGGCAATGAAGGCCAGGATCGCCGCCACTTTCAGGATGGCGAACCAGAATTCGAACTCGCCGAAGTTCTTCACCCCGAGCAGGTTGATCGCAGTGAAGAACAGCATGAAGGCCAACGCAGCCATCGGCACCGGCACCACCGGCCAGACCGTGGCAAGCAACCCGGCCGCACCGACCGCCTCGGCGGCGATCACGATCACCAGCTGCACCCACCACAACCAGCCGACCGTGGCGCCAGCGGTGGCGCCCATGGCATCGGCGGCGTACACCGAGAACGCGCCGCTGGTCGGTTTGGCCGCCGCCATCTCGCCCAGTGCGTTCATCACGATGATCACCAGCGCGCCAGCGACCAGATACGAGACCAGAACGGCCGGACCGGCCGCCTGCACACCCACGCCCGAGCCGAGGAACAGGCCGGCGCCGATGGCACTGCCCAGGCCCATCATGATCAGCTGGCGGGGCTTGAGCGAATGTCCGAGGCGGGACGGCGAAGCGGTCGGAATCGAATTGGGCATCGGCGGGGCTGGCGGCGGGCTACAGGGGCGACACCTTACCCTGTCCCAGGCCCGCGGGGATAGGCACAGCGCAGCAGGGGGCTCAGGCCAGTGCGGGCTCGCCGACGTTGCCGCCGATCCGGGCGCGATAGGCGCGCGGCGAGAAACCGGTTTCAGCCTTGAACTTGCGGGTGAAGGCGCTCTGGTCGCTGAAACCGCAGGCCTGGCCGATGCAGGCAATGCTGTCGTCGCCATGCAACAGGTGCATGGCCATCTGGATCCGCAGCCGGGTCAGCACCTGCTGCGGGGTCATCTGGAACACCTTGCGGAAACTGCGCTCCAGCTTGGACAGCGAGAAGCCGGTGATGTCCAGCAGGGTCTGCATGCGCACGTTCTCGGCGTAGTGCGCGTTGAGGTGGGCCAGGGCCAGCCGCAGCTGCTCGTACTGGGCGCCCAGGCTGTCCTTCTGGCCCAGGTCGCGGGAAATGCCGATCAGGCCCTCGATGGCGCCATCGACCAGCAACGGGCGCTTGCAGGTCAGGCACCAGCCCGGTTCGCGGTTGGCGAACAGGTGCAGCTCCATCAGGTTCTCGATCACCTCGCCGGACAGCACGCGGGCGTCCTGGTCGACATAGTCCGCGCTGAGGCCGGTCGGGTAGATCTCGGCCGCTGTGCGCCCGATCACGTCCTTGCGTGCGCGCAGGCCCAGCCGTCGCAGCATGGTCTGGTTGACGTGGGTATACCGCCCCTGGCGGTCCTTGATGAAGAACAGCACATCCGGGATGGCGTCGAACAGGGCTTCGATGTCGGCGGGCTCGACTCGCATGGGGCAAGCATACCCGAGCCTGCTTTTGCCCGTACGTTCACCTTTGCCGGACCTGGGTTTAACGGGTTCGGTTCCAGTGTCGTGGTTCCCTTGATGATCCGGAGCCTCCCCCCCATGGCCGCCAGCAAGCCGACCGGCAAGCGCGCAACCGAAAACCACCCCCGCGGCAACGGCGATGAACTGCACCCGCGCGCCGGCGGCAGCCACCCGGCGATGACCACCGATCAGGGCATCCCGGTGGCAGACAACCAGAACTCCCTGCGGCAGGGACCTCGAGGACCCACGCTGCTGGAAGACTTCATCCTTCGCGAGAAGATCACCCACTTCGATCACGAACGCATTCCCGAGCGCATCGTGCACGCACGTGGCAGCGCGGCACATGGCTACTTCGAGTTGACCCGGTCTCTGGCCGCCCACACCCGGGCGCGCATCCTGACCGAGGTAGGCGTGAAGACGCCCGTGTTCACCCGCTTCTCGACCGTGGCCGGTGGCGCAGGGTCGGTGGACACTCCGCGCGACGTGCGCGGCTTCGCGGTCAAGTTCTATACCAAGGAAGGCAACTGGGATCTGGTCGGCAACAACATCCCGGTCTTCTTCATCCAGGACGCCATGAAATTCCCGGACCTGGTGCATGCGGTGAAGATGGAACCAGACCGTGCGTTCCCGCAGGCGGCTTCGGCCCATGACACCTTCTGGGACTTCATTTCGCTGATGCCCGAGTCGATGCACATGATCATGTGGGCGATGAGCGACCGCGCCATTCCGCGTTCGCTGCGCATGATCGAAGGCTTCGGGGTGCACAGCTTCCGCCTGCTGAACGAGGCGGGCGAGTCGACCTTCGTCAAGTTCCATTGGCGGCCAAAGCTGGGCATCCAGTCAACGGTCTGGGACGAAGCGTTGAAACTGCAATCGGCTGACAATGACTTCCATCGCCGCGACCTGTTCGAGGCCATCCAGCGCGGTGATTTCCCCGAGTGGGAACTGGCGGTACAGCTGTTCACGGAAGAGGAGGCCGAGGCATTTCCGTTCGACCACCTGGACCCGACCAAGATCATTCCCGAATCGCTTGTGCCGTTGCAGGTGATCGGGCGCATGGTGCTGGACCGCTGGCCCGACAACTTCTTCGCCGAGACCGAACAGGTGGCGTTCTGCCCGGCCAACGTGCCGCCGGGCATCGATTTCAGCAACGATCCGCTGCTGCAGGGCCGCCTGTTCTCCTACCTGGACACCCAGCTGCTGCGCCTTGGCGGCCCGAACTTCCACCAGATCCCGGTGAATGCTCCGAAGTGCCCGTTTGCCAATCATCAGCGCGATGGCCACATGCAGATGCAGGTGCCCAAGGGCCGCGTGGCCTACGATCCCAGCTCGCTGCAGGACGACACCCCGCGCGAGACACCGGCCGGTTTCCGCAGCCATGCCAGCGCCGACGATGGCCGCAAGGGCCGCACGCGTGCGGAGAGTTTCGCCGACCACTACAGCCAGGCCCGGATGTTCTTCCGCAGCCTTGAAAAGCCGGAGCAGGCGCACCTGGCATCGGCGCTGGTATTCGAGTTGTCCAAGGTGGAAACGCTGAAGGTGCGGGTGCGCACCGTCAGCCACCTGCGCAACATCGACGAATCGCTGGCCCGGCGCGTGGCCGATGGTCTGGCGTTGCCTGCACTGCCCGACGCGGCGCCGACTGCTACCCCGGTGCGGGACATGCCCCCCGCTCCCGAGGTGCGCGTGATCGGGCGCAACAAGCCCATCCTGCAGGGTCGCTGCATCGGCGTCCTGTTCGATGAGGGCTCCGATGCCCGCGTGATCGCCAGCCTGAGCAAGGCCGCTCGGAAGGCAGGTGCGGAGGTGAAGCTGGTGGCACCAAAAGTGGGAGGCGCCACGCTGAGCGATGGGGCGATGCAGGCGGCGGATGGGCAACTGGCGGGCACGCCATCGGCTGTGTTCGATGCGGTGGCCGTGGTGCTCAGCCCGGAAGCCGCGAAGGCCTTGTCGAAAGAGAGTGCAGCCGTCGAATTCGTCAGCCAGGCGTGGGCGCACCTGAAGGCCATCGCCAGCGACGCAGGCGGCCAGACGCTGCTGAAGGCGGCGCGGGTCGGCAACGATGCCGGCATCGTCGAAGCGGAAGACGCCAAGGCTTTCCTGGCAGTCGCCGCCACCCGCCAGTGGGCGCGTGAGCCCAAGCTGCGCCTGCTGGCCTGACCACTACAACAGGAGAACCGTCATGCCCCGTGGTGACAAATCCGCATATACCGGGAAACAGAAGCGCCAGGCCGAGCACATCGAGGACAGCGAGCGCGAGCGCGGCGCAAGTGAAGGGACTGCCGAGCGCATCGCCTGGGCCACCGTGAACAAGCAGGACGGTGGCGGCAAACGTAGCGGCAGCGCACGCAAGGGTACGAAGAAGGCGGCGAGCAAGAAGGCGGCCAGCAAGGCGCCTGCCAGGAAGTCAGCCGCAAAGAAGGCCACGACCAAGGCGACGGCCGCGAAGAAGGCGCCTGCGAAGAAGGCGGCGGCAAAGAAGGCACCGGCTCGTAAGACCGCCGCCAAGAAGGCCGCAAAGAAGACAGCGGTCAAGAAGGCCGGTACAGCCGCCTCGCGCAGTGCTGCAGCGAAGAAGGCGGCCAAGACCCGTGCGGCGAAGAAGACCGTGCGCAAGGTGGCGGCCAGGAAAGCGGCACGTACCCGCGCCCGCAGCTGAGCGCATCGTTCAACGCGGCAACGTCCTCATCCACGCGGCCACTTCGGCTGCAGCTGCGTCGGCACGCGCCTGCAGCAGCAGATGTGGCCCCTCCAACGACACATGGCGGGCATCGGGCAACAGGGCCTGCAGCTCGGCCACGCTGGGCGGCCACAGCAGGCGGTCGTGGCACGCGTGCAGGCACAGCGTCGGCACCTGGATCGCTGGCAGCAATGCACGCACGTCGACCCGCAGGGTTGCTGCGGCGCGTTGCCGCAACGTGCTCGTCGGAGTCCTGGCCAACGCATCGCGCAGCATCGACGTGTGCCCGCGGGTGTACCACGGCCCCAGCAACAGGCGCGCCAGCAATGCCACGGGAGGCAGCGGCCAGGCCGGCGACAGCAGGGCTGCGCTGGCTGCCGGCAGTGGCACCGGCCGACGCGCAAAGGTCGCTGCAAGCACCAGTCCGCGCAGCCCGGTGGGATGGCGCGTGGCCAGTTCAACAGCCAACGGGCCCGAGAAAGACTCGGCGAGCAGGATGAAGGGACGACTGGGCAGCTGCGACCACAGCCGTTGGGCAAGCGTGGCGTGATCCTGCGGTCCCTGCGCGGGCAGCGTGATCGCCTGCGTTGTCAGACCGTAAGCCTGGAGTGCCGACAGGAACGGGGGCGACAGCCTGCTGGAGCCATCCAGACCGGGCAGCATCAGCACGTGCTGCGGCGCGGCCGATGCAGGGAAACAGATCGGCGTTTCCTCGCTCCCGATTCCCATGCCACCTCCTTTGCTGGCAAGCATCACCCACATCGGCAGGCAACGGAACCCCTGCTCCGGCTGTCCTGCTGCTTTGCCGGCCAATGTTGGGCAATACTACCCGCTCTGCCGCGGGACGCGGCTACCCGGGAGAGCCGTTGATGCGATGGACCTGCGCGCTGGCCATGATGGCCATGATGCTGCCACTGAACAGCTCCGCCAGCGATGGTTGGATAAATGGGGATGGCAAGGCGTTGACGGAGACCGATGCCATGAAATCCAGCGGCGGCTTCGCGGCATCGCTGCTGGTCACTTCCGATGCCGACTGGCGGGCCAAGTGGGAGACCCCGCCGGAGACCACTCCCGGCTTCAACGAGGCCAACGAAGTCCACCTGGGCGGTGAGTTGTTCCTGCTGACATTCCTCTCCAACCCGCAACTGGACGAGAACCGCGTACCCAAGGTGCACTGCGATCTGCGCATGCTGCGCCCGGACGGCAGTACCAGTATCGACGAACGCGATGTTCCCTGTTTCACCGCCGCCCTGACAGGCCCGCCAAACCTGCTGTACATGACCAACCTGCACCTGAAGTTCGTCGCCGAGGCCGGTGATCCCAAAGGCACGTGGACTGCGCAGGTGGTGGTCCGGGATCTGCTGCGGAAGGTGAGCCTGCCGCTGCAGGCCCGCTTCGACGTCCGTTGAACCGGGGCATGCGGATGAAGATGCGGCGACTCCTGAGCTGGACCGGTCTTGCGCTTTGCGTGGTCTACCTGCTGTTGACCGCATGGCTGGTTCACGGCGCGCAGTCGGAAGGGGACCCGAAGGGTACCTATATCCTGATGGCGCTCCCCATCACCCTGCAGTCCGCCGCACTCGATGCCATCGGCGCAGGCGGCCTGCTGCGTGGCAAACCCTGGTCGACCGCATATGCAGTGCTGGTTCCGCCAACACTGCTGTTGCTGTACGCAGCCGGCTGGCTGATCGAACGCTCAGCGCGCGGGCGCTAGCCCGCGGCATCGTTCCGGTGGGTGCATCGACGCCCTGCATGCGGGACATCGCAGGCAGGGCGCCTTCCAGTATCCAGTTACAGGTCGCTTACGCCGCCCGCGCCGGCATGACCGGCATGCGCGGCCCCTGCTCCAGCTGGAATACCGCCACTGACGTGGTCAGTGCATGCGCCTGTTCTTCCAGCGCGCGGCTCGCGGCAGTGGCTTCTTCCACAAGCGCGGCGTTCTGCTGGGTCACCTGGTCCATCTGCACCACCACCTGGTTGACCTGCTCGATGCCGGCGGCCTGCTCCTTGCTGGCCGCTGCGATGTCGCTCATCAGCTGGGTGGTGCGCGAACTGGCCTGCGCCACGCGTGCGATCGCGGCTTCCGATTCAACGGTCACCGCCAGGCCACTCTTCACCTTGGAAGCTGCGTCCTCGATCAGTTCCTTGATCTCCTTGGCGGCGACACCGGCACGCTGCGCGAGTGTGCGCACTTCGCTGGCGACCACGGCAAAGCCACGGCCCTGCTCGCCTGCACGCGCAGCTTCCACTGCGGCATTCAGCGCCAGGATGTTGGTCTGGAACGCGATGCCGTCGATCACCGTGGAGATTTCCGAGATGCGCGCCGAGGACTGATCGATTTCGCCCATCACCGATGCCATCTGTGCCATCGCCTGCTCGGTCTCGCGCACGGCGGCACCGGCGGCATGCGCTTCGCTGTCGGCCTGACGGGCCAGTTCGGCGTTCTGGCGTACGGTGGAGGTCAGCTCCTCCATCGACGCGGCCGCTTCTTCCAGATTCGCGGCCTGCTGCTCGGTGCGGCGCGACAGGTCGTTGTTGCCGGCGGCCAGTTCCTGGGCCGCGTTGTTGATGCTGTCGGCAGCCACCTGGATGCCGCGGACAATGCCGGTCAGCTGTGCGGTGGTGGTGTTGGCATCGTCGCGCATGCGCGCAAACACGCCGTCGTACTCGCCCTCCATGCGTGCGGTCAGGTCGCCATGCGAGATCGCGCGCAGCACGTCGGAAACATCGGCGATGCTGGCCTGCGAACTGGCCATCATGCCGTTGAGGTGCTCGACCATCGTCTTGAACTGGTACTGGAACGCAGCGGCATCGCCACGCATGCTGAAATCGCCGGCGCGTGCGGCGCGGGCCAGTTCATCGATCTGCGCGTTGATCGCCATCAGGCTCTGCTTCACCGCCGCCAGGGTGCGGGTCAGCGTGCCCTTCTCACCCGGGTAGTCCGGCAGGTCGCGGCTGAGGTCACCCATGGCGTAACGCTGCATCACCTCGGCCATCAGCAGTTCCACCTGCACGTGCGATTCGACCAGGCTGTTGGTGGCCTGCACCATGCGGCCGAAATCACCGGGGAACGCGCTGGCGTCCATGCGATAGCGGATTGCGCCGGCCTCGTGCTGCTCGGCCATCTGCAACTGCGCGCCGATCGCCGCCTGCACACTCTGGCGCACGCTGGCCATCGCCTCGCCCAGCTGGGTCAGCTCGTCGCGGCCACCGAGGCGGAACTCCTGGTCCAGCTGTCCCTTGGACAGGCGCTCGGCCAGGTTCACCGCGCGCGCCAGCGGACCGGTCAGGCTGCGGCCGATCATCACCGAGGCACCGATACCCACCAGCAGCGCGACGCCGCCCAGCACCAGCAGCTGCAGCAGGCTGCGCTCGCCCAGGCGAATCGCCTCGGCGGCAGCCTCACGGCTTTCCTTCTCCTCGAAGTCCACGCCATCGGACAGCGCCTTGTTCCAGCCGTTGGCGGCTTCCTGCACCGGCCCCAGGGTCAGCGCCACGGCGCCCGGGTAGTCGCCCTGCTCCATCAGTTCGCTGGTCTGCTTGTTGAGTGGGCGCGCGATGGCACGCTTGGCCGCGATGGTTTCCGCGATGGCCTTGCCCTCCGCATCGCCTGGCAATGCCTGGTAGGCGGTCCAGCTGGCCTCATAGCGCTTGACCAGATCGGCAATGCGCTTCTCATCGCTGCCGCGGTCTTCGCCCTGGCGGATCAGCATCTCGCGCCGCACCACCATCATCTGGTTGTTGGCGTCGAGCATCTGCGACAACAGGCGCACCTTGGCCACGCTGACGTCGACCACCTGCTGCATCGCGCGCTTCTGCACGACGCTGGCGGTGGCGCCGGTGGCCACTACGGCGGCAACCAGCAGCAGCAACAGGCCAAAGCCCAGCCCAAGACGCCAGGCAACCCTGACGTTCCTCAAGTAGTTCATGGGGGTATCCAAAACGGGGGGATGTGGCCTTATCGGCGGCACGGCAGGCAATCTTGATCGCCGCCCATCGACGGCGTCGGCCACCGTTCACCTTGGTGAGCCCCCGTCCCAGCGACACCTGCCGCTGGCAACCGGCCGCAATGACATGCCTGCTCATGCGGGCATCAGATCCCTTTCACGGCGGCTCGGCGCCGCCTGCGGGCAAGGTGGCGGCGTACCTGCTGGAGATCCCAATGCGCTCATCTGTGTCTCGATCCACCCTGCTCGCAATCTCGCTGCTGGCGTCGCCGGCCTTCGCGCAGGCGCCGCCGCCCAACCTGCCCGCCCCCATTGCCGAGAAGGCTGGCCCGGACACCGCAGTGCGCTCCGCACTGCATGCCCAGGTGCTGCTGGATCGTGCGAACTTCTCTCCGGGCCAGATTGATGGTGAGGTAGGCAGCAACCAGCGGCGGGCGGTGTCAGGCTTCCAGACGGCACACGGCCTGACCGTAACGGGTGAGCTGGACGACGCCACCTGGAAGGCTCTGCAGGCCGATACGATCACGCCGCTGGCCAGCTACACGCTGACTGCTGAGGATGTCGTCGGCCCGTTCCAGCCGATACCGAAAGGACCCGCCGCCCAGGCCAAGCTGAAATCTTTGGGCTACGGTAGTGTGGAAGAAGCCCTGGGCGAGCGCTTCCACGCGTCCCCAGAGCTGATGAAGATGCTCAATCCCGGCGTGGATCTGACCAGGGCTGGCAGCCGCATCCAGGTCCCCAACATCGCCCCGGCCGCATTGCCGAAGGCCGCCAGGATCGTGGTCGACAAATCCGACTCCACGCTGCAGCTACTGGACGCACAGGGCAAGCTGATCGCGCAGGTGCCGGTGTCATCCGGCAGCCAGCACGACCCATTGCCGATCGGCGAATGGAAGATCCTGGGCGTGTACCGCGACCCGCCGTTCCACTACAACCCCAAGCTGTTCTGGGATGCCCGCAAGGGGGAAAAGAAGGCCACGCTGCCGCCCGGCCCGAACAATCCGGTCGGCCGGGTCTGGATCGATCTGTCCAAGCCGCATTACGGCCTGCATGGCACGCCTGAACCCGGCCACGTGGGCAAGACCGAGTCGCATGGCTGCGTACGCATGACCAACTGGGATGCACTGCGCGTGGCCGACGCAGTAGACACCTCGGTGCCTGTCGTGATGCAGGAGTGAGTCGATGCGTCTTCCGCAACTGATTGTGCTCGGTGTTCTGCTGGGATTGGGTGCAGGTTGGTGGCTGCACCGCGATATGGATGAGCCTGTGGCCGACGCGCTGCCGGAAGCGCCATCGACGGTGGCCGCCGCGCCGGTGACGGAACCGGTAGCGCCAGGTGCAACAGCCCCACCCGCCTCCACTGCGCCGCCGGCCGCGCAGGCTCCGGATGCCCCGTCCGGCCTGCTGCTGCCGGTGCAGGGCATCCTGCCCTCGCAGCTGCGCGATACCTTCACCGATGCACGCAGCGAGGGCCGCGTACACGATGCCATCGACATCATGGCCGATGCAGGAACGCCGGTACTGGCGGTGGCGGATGGCACGGTGGAAAAACTGTTCGACAGCGAGCGCGGTGGACTGACGATCTACCAGTTCGAGCCCGGTGGACGCTGGTGCTACTACTACGCGCATCTGCAGCGCTATGCCGATGGCCTGGCCGAAAAGCAGGTGATCAGGCGCGGCGAGGTGATCGGCTACGTCGGCAGCACGGGCAACGCCAGCGCCCATGCCCCGCACCTGCATTTCGAGGTGCATGTGCTGGGGCCAGAGAAGCAGTGGTGGAAGGGAGAGTCGATCAATCCCTATCCACTGCTGAAGTCGGCAGCGATGATGCCCAGCGCTGCCAGCGCCACAACGCCACAGTAAAGACAGCCAACGCGGCCCCTGGAATCAGCAGGAACAGCGCCGCCATCTTCCAGAAGAAGAACGGCCACAGCCAGAGGTAGTCGAGGTCGGTCAGCTTCAGCACGTCCATCGGCGGCAGCAGGTCCACCGAGGCCGCACGGCCGGCCAACGCCGGATCGACCTCCAGCACGGTCAGCCGCAGCGAGGAACGGCCTCGCGGCAGTGCGTCACTGCGGCCGTAGCCGAAGTACGAGGCGGCGACCCGGTCTCGCTCGACCGATTCCAGTGCGCGATGGATCTCCGGATCGGTCACCGCCGAGCGGCTCTCCGCGCGGAACTCGGTGCGATCGGTTGGGGTTTCCGCGCGCAGGCGCAGCTCGGGATCGACCGCCGGATCGGCGCCGTCATCCGCATAACGCAGACGCAGTCGCAGCGGGTCGTCGATGAAGCGGTACACCGTGATCTCGGCGGTCGCGCCCGGCTGCAGCACCAGCGGCAGGGTCTGCGTGCGCGAAGCCAGGTAATTGGCGAGCGCGCCCAGCACCAGCACGATGCAGGCCAGCGTCCACAGGCTCCACAGCAGCCACAGAGTCACCCGTGCGACCGTCTCGCCCTTCATACCGAAGTCTCCGTCATCGCTGCGCTGCCCTGCCGGCTGTGCCGCCACAGTACCGAAAACGAAAAAGCCCCGCTTGCGCGGGGCTTTTCCTTCAGCAACACCAGGCAGGGCCCAGCGCTACCGGTCTCTCACTCAGGCAAACGGATCCTGCAGGACCATGGTGTGGTCGCGGTCCGGGCCGGTCGAAACGATGCTGATCGGGCAGCCGGCCAGTTCTTCCAGCGAACGCAGGTAGGCGCGTGCCGCCGGCGGCAGCTCGTCCCACTGGGTGATGCCGTGGGTGTTCTCGCTCCAGCCCGGGAACTCCAGGTACACCGGGGTGCACTCTTCCCAGCCCTGCGCATCCAGCGGAGCATATTCGGTGCGCTTGCCGTTGTATTCGTAGGCGATGCAGACCTTCAGCTTTTCCATGCCATCGAGCACGTCCAGCTTGGTGATGCACAGGCCGCTGATGCCGTTGATGGCCACGGCGCGCTTCAGTGCGACGATGTCCATCCAGCCGCAGCGACGCGGGCGGCCGGTCGAGGCACCGTACTCAGCGCCGCGGTCACGAATGCCCTGGCCGACTTCGTCGTCCAGTTCGGTCGGGAACGGGCCACCGCCGACGCGGGTGGCGTAGGCCTTGGCGATGCCCAGCACGTAGTCGATCGAATCGGCGCCAACGCCGGAACCGGCCAGCGCGCCACCGACGGTGGTGTTGGAGCTGGTGACGTACGGGTAGGTGCCGTGGTCGATGTCCAGCAGCGCGCCCTGCGCGCCTTCGAACAGCACGCGCTTACCCTGCTTGCGCAGGTCGTGCAGGATGCCGGCCACGTCGGACTTCATCGGCTGCACGTATTCGCCGAAGGCCAGCGCCTCGTCGAAGGTCTTCTGGAAGTCGACCGCATCGGTGTTCAGATACTTGGTCAGCACGAAGTTGTGGTAATCCAGCGCGGTGCGCAGCAGTTCTTCCAGCTGCTTCGGGTAATGCAGGTCGGCGATGCGGATGCCGCGACGCGCCACCTTGTCTTCGTAGGCCGGGCCGATGCCACGGCCAGTGGTGCCGATCGCCTTGCCACCGGCAGCGCGTTCGCGCGCCTGGTCCAGGGCGATGTGGTACGGCATGATCAGCGGCGCGGCCGGGGAGATCTTCAGGCGCGAACGTACTTCCACGCCGGAGGCTTCCAGCTCGGCGATTTCCTTCTGCAGCGCGGCCGGCGAGATCACCACGCCGTTGCCGATCAGGCACAGCGCGTCGTCACGCAGGATGCCCGACGGGATCAGGTGCAGGACGGTCTTCTTGCCGTTGATGACCAGGGTGTGGCCGGCATTGTGGCCACCCTGGAAGCGCACGACGGCGCCGATTTCCTCAGTGAGCAGATCGACGATCTTGCCCTTGCCTTCATCGCCCCACTGGGCACCCAACACTACGACAGACTGACCCATGACGGGCTCCTCGATTTGTTGCGGCCATCGGGGCCGCGGACGGGTAAACCGTGGCGGGGCTGGCCAGCACCTGGAGGGCGGCTCCAGACGGGGAGCGGCCGGCGATGGAAGGCCCAGACACGGAAAAAGCCGAACGGGGAGGCCCGTCCGGCTTTTGTGCATTATCCGGGTTTCCGGGGTCCGCTGCCACCTTTCCGACGGACGGCTTCACCGGCCGGTCAGGGGACCGAAATGGGGTCAGATCCCTTTCCTGCGGAAAGGGATCTGACCCCTGCTAATGCCTCACCCACCACAGCAGGCCCAGGCCGGCCAGCAGCACCAGCCCGCCGAAGCTGCGCAGGGCCGGGCTGGGCAGGTCCAGCAGGCGCTCGGCCGTGCGCTTCCAGGCGAACGGCGCCACGAACAGGAACAGGCCTTCCAGCACCGCGACCAGGCAGACGGCGGCGAACAGATCTTTCATGGGGGACTCCGGAAAAAGCACGGGGCCCGGCGTCTGGCCGGGCCCCGTGGGGTAGTGCCCTGCGACCTCAGCGGTCGTTCTTCAGGTACTGCAGGAACGGGTCGTTCTTGTCGAGCACGATCACGCCATTGCCGTCGGTCATGGAGCCACGGTAGGCCTCCAGGCTGCGGTAGAACGCATAGAACGACGGATCAGCCGAGCCAGCCTTGCCGTAGATGCGGGCCGCCTCGGCATCGCCTTCACCGCGCAGGCGCTGTGCATCACGCTCGGCCTCGGCGATCAGCACGGTGCTGTCGCGGTCGGCCTGGGCACGGATGGTCAGCGACTGCTCCTCGCCCTCCGCACGCAGCTTGGCCGCTTCCTGCTTGCGCTGGGCGCGCATGCGCTCGTACACGTCGTTGATCACCTGGCTGTCAGTCGGCAGGTCCACCTGCTTGATGCGCAGGTCGATCATCTGCATGCCGAGGCCGGCCACCGCCTCGTTGATCCCCTTCAGCTGCTCGGCGATCAGCTCGCTGCGGTCGCCGGACACCAGCTGCTGCAGGGTGCGCGAGTTGATCTGGTTGCGCAGCGAGTCGGTGATGATCGGTGCCAGGCGGGCATTGGCGATGCGCGGATCGCCGCCGGTGGCACGGAAGTAGTCACCTACGTTGGAGATGTAGCCGATGGCGAAGAAGTCGACGCTGACGTCCTTCTGCTCGGCGGTGAAGTAGCGCGCCGGCGCGGTGTCGAGCACCTGGAAGCGGCGGTCGAAGACCTTCACCGTTTCCACCACCGGCACCTTGAAATGCAGGCCCGGCTTGATGTCCGAACGCACCACCTTGCCCAGGTTCAGCACCATGGCGGTCTGGTCCTCACGGACCACGTACACCGAGCCGAGCAGGCCCAGCACCACCGCCACGATCACGGCGATCCAGATAGGACTCTTCATCGGCTGCCCTCCTCACGGCCGCTCGGTCGCCCGGTCGGGCGGCCCACCGGCCGGCCCGGATCACGGGAAGCTTCCACCGCTGCACCCGGCAGCGACGGCATCACCACGTCCGGGTTCGCCACTGCGGCCGGGGCCGAGGTGGTGGGACGGGTATCGCCGGTCATCGGCACGTAGATCAGCTGGCGGCCATCGCCGCCGATCACCTTGCGGTTCTCGCTCAGCACCTGCTGCACGGTCTCCAGCCACAGGCGCTTGCGGGTCACTTCCGGGGCGTCCTTGTACTGGGCCTGCAACAGGCTGAAGCGCTGCGCGTCACCCTCGGCCTTGGACACCACGGCCTGCTTGTAGCCTTCGGCGGTGGTACGGGCGCGCGAGGCCTGGCCCCGGGCTTCCGGCACGACCTTGGCAGCGTAGGCCTGGGCCTCGTTGATCAGGCGTTCCTTGACCTGCTGGGCACCGTTGACCTCGTCAAAGGCCGGCTTCACTTCTTCCGGCGGACGGGCGTCCTGCAGGGTCAGGCCGGTCACGGTCAGGCCGGTCTTGAACGCCTTCAGCAGTGCCTGCAGGCGCTCCTCGGCGGCCACGGCCAGCGGGCCACGGTTGTTCAGCACGGCGTTGAGGTCGGCACGGCCGACTTCCTCGCGCACCGCGCTCTGCGCCGACTGCTCCAGCACCTGGTTGGCATCGACGGTGCCGAACAGGTACTGCTGCGGGTCGTCGATGCGGTACTGGACGTTCAGCGAGACGTTGACGATGTTCTCGTCGCGGGTCAGCACCGGCACCTGGATCGAGAACGTCTTGATCTCGGTGGCGTTGACCTTGGTGACCGATTCGATCGGCCACGGCAGCTTGAAGTTCGGACCGGGCTGCAGGATGCGCGAGAACTGGCCAAAGCGCAGGACCACGCCACGCTGCTGTTCGCCGATCAACTGGAAGCTGGAGAACAGCACCAGCAGCACCACGGCCGCCACCACCCAACGCACGATGCCGCCGTCGAACAGGTCCTTCAGTGGCCCGGGCAAACCGCCCCAGCCACCACCATTGCCACCGCCGCGTGACCCGAACGGCCCGCGTCGATTGTCCTCGGGGCCTTGTCCGCCCTTGTTGCCGCCGGGTGTATTCCAGGCCATGCACGCTCCATCAAGATGTGGGCTGCGGCGCGGGCCCTTCCCGCGGCGCCAGCCGTGAAACCATTACCGATCATACAAGATGGGGCGGATCGGCAGGATCGAAAGGGGGGCAACGGGGTAAGGTGGCGTTTTCCTCGAAGTCAGGCAATGCCGATGGCCCCCACCACCCCGTTCACCGCCTTCCGCATCGAAAACGACGACGCCGGTTACCGCAGCGGCCTGGCCCAGCTCAAGGTCGAAGACCTCAGCCCCGGCCAGGTTCTGATCCGCGCCAACTGGTCCTCGGTCAACTACAAGGACGCCCTGGCCGGCACCGGCAAGGGAAAGATCCTGCGCCGCTTCCCGCTGGTGGGGGGCATCGACGTAGCCGGCACCGTGGTCGCCAGCACCGATCCGGAATGGCGTGAAGGCGACGCGGTGCTGGCCACCGGCTGCGGCCTCAGCGAGACCCGCGACGGCGGCTACAGCCAGTATGTGCGGCTGGAATCGCGTGCGGTGATCGCCCAGCCGGCCGGGCTGAGCCCCCGCGAGGCGATGGTGCTGGGCACCGCCGGCTTCACCGCGGCGTTGGCGCTGCTGCGCATGCAGGACAACCGGCAGAGCCCGGAACTTGGACCGCTGGCGGTCACCGGCGCCAGTGGCGGCGTCGGCGCGCTGGCACTGTCGATCTTCAGCCGCGCCGGCTACACGGTGCATGCGATCAGCGGCAAACCCGACCAGACCGGTTTCCTGCACGCCATCGGCGCCACCGAGGTGCTGCCGCGTGAGGCCCTGGCCGACACCGGCCCACTGCAATCGGCGCGTTTCGGTGGGGGCCTGGACAATGCCGGCGGCGCCATGCTCGCCAGCCTGCTGGCGCAGACCGCGCCCTACGGCAGCGTGGTCAGTGCCGGCCTGGCGGCCAGCCCGGCGCTGGACATGACCGTGATGCCGTTCATCCTGCGTGGCGTGTCGCTGCTGGGCGTGTCCTCGGCCAATGCGCCACGCGGGCTGCGCGAGGATGTCTGGGCGCGGCTGGGCAACGAATGGAAACCGCAGCACCTGGACCGCATCTGTACCGCCGAGGTTGGCCTTGATGGCCTGCCGGCCGTGTTCGAGCGGATGCTGGCGGGCGGCTCGCTGGGCCGCACCGTGGTGCGGATCGACTGAACGTAGCAGGCAGGCGACGGACGGCAGATGCGCCCCTCCCGCCGGTAATGAGCCCGCACTACACTGCGGGCATTACATGGGGAACAACATGGCACGCATTCTGATCGTCGACGACTCACCGTCGCAGCTGTTGGGGATACAGCGCATCGTCGAGAAGCTCGGGCACCAGATCCTGACCGCCACCGATGGCGCCGCCGGGGTCGAAACCGCCAAGGCCGAGCTGCCCGACCTGGTCCTGATGGACGTGGTGATGCCCAATCTCAACGGCTTCCAGGCCACCCGCACCCTCGCCCGCGACGAGGCAACCCGGCATATTCCCGTGATCCTGGTGACCACCAAGGACCAGGATACCGACCGCATGTGGGGCATGCGCCAAGGCGCCAAGGCCTACATCACCAAGCCGTTCTCGGAAGACGAGCTGTCCGAAGTGCTGGAGCGCGTGTTCGCCGGGCAGGGCTGAGACGCGCGCGGTAGTGCCGGCCGCTGGCCGGCAATGATGTGTGATTGCCGGCCAGCGGCCGGCACTACCGGAAGGCGTGCTCAGATCGTCTCGCCAAACGCCTTGGCCAGGTTCCGGTAGGCCTTCTTCTGCGCCTCGTCG
This sequence comes from Stenotrophomonas sp. AR029, assembly GCF_047520695.2. Lineage (NCBI taxonomy): Bacteria > Pseudomonadati > Pseudomonadota > Gammaproteobacteria > Lysobacterales > Lysobacteraceae > Stenotrophomonas > Stenotrophomonas sp. AR029. The sequence goes on from NZ_JAXBQQ020000006.1 coordinate 80,692, forward strand.
GTCGCGGCCGGGGCCACGATCTCGATCTCGACGATCTGGTCGCCATCCGGATTGCCCGGCAGGCCACGCCCGCGCAGGCGCAGCTTGCGCCCGGCATCGGAGTCGGCCGGGATCTTCAGTTCCACCGCGCCGCCCAGGGTCGGCACGCTGATGCTGGTGCCCAGCGCGGCCTGCCACGGCGTGACCGGCAGGGTGTAGAGGATGTTGCGGCCATCGACCTCGAACTGCGGGTGTGCGGCGTACTCCACTTCCAGCAGCAGGTTGCCGCCATGGTTGCCCTGCCCCGCCAGGCGGATCACCTGGCCCGGACGGATGCCCTTGGGCACGCGCACGTCCAGCTGCTTGCCGTTGACGGTGATGCGCAGGCTGTCGCCGCTGTAGGCCGCTTCCAGCGGTACCGACAGCTTGGCGCGGGTGTCGCGGTTGGGCGCATGGCCCTGGCTGCTGAATCCCGGGCCAGGGCCGGCACCGCCGCGCTGGCGCGCGAACAGGCTTTCGAAGAAGTCGCTGAAGCCGCCGTTGGCGCCACCACCCCCGAACACTTCCTCGAAGTTGAAACCACCGGCGCCGCCGTAGTTCGGCGGCACGTTGAACTCCTCGCCCGGGCGATAGCCCTGCGCGCGCAGCTGGTCGTAGGCTGCACGCTTTTCCGGGTCGCGCAGCGCCTCGTAGGCCTCGTTGACCGCCTTGAACTTGTCTTCGGCCCCGGCCTCCTTGCTGACGTCCGGGTGGTACTTGCGTGCCAGCCGGCGGTAGGCGGTCTTGATCTCCGCCTCGCCCGCGCTCGGTTCCACCCCCAGGGTGGCGTAGTAATCCTTGAATTCCATCCAGCTACCTCGATCTGCTTCGGCCGCGCCGGTGGCGCCGCCCCGGGTTCATTCTACGCGCCGGCGATGCTACGCCGTCGCTCGTGCGGCCCCGGTGAGGCCGACTGATCCTGCGCAATGCGGTTGCCATCGCCCTGCCCCAGGCTATGGCTGGAAGCCCGCTCCGCAAAGCCTGAAGATGGGCCCTGCACGCCGGTTTTCCAATGTCTTGACGTCCCTGTCCCATCCGGCCCACTACGCTGCCCCAGCAAGGAGTTCCCCATGACCATCCATGTCGGCGACCGCATTCCGGAAGTCACCCTCAAGCGCATCCGCGAGGGCATTGAAACGCTCGATACGCATTCGCTGTTCGACGCGCGCAAGGTGGTGCTGTTCGCTGTGCCCGGCGCGTTCACGCCGACGTGCTCGGCCCGCCACCTGCCCGGCTACGTCGAGAAATTCGAGGCCTTCCGCCAGCGCGGCATCGATGTCTACTGCATGGCCGTCAACGACCCGTTCGTGATGAAGGCCTGGGCCGCCGATCAGCACGTGCCCGACGGCCTGCTGATGCTGTCCGACGGCAATGCCGAACTGACCCGTGCGCTCGGCCTGGAGCTCGACGCCAGTGCCTCGGGCATGGGCATCCGCTCGCGCCGTTTCGCCCTGTTCGTGGTCGACGGCGTGGTCCGCGCCGCCTGGGTTGAACAGCCCGGTCAATTCGAAGTGTCTTCGGCCGACTACGTGCTGGAGCACCTGCCCACCTGATCTCCCACCGCAAGAGGAAACGGCCAGCCATGTCCAGCAAGCCAGCCAAAGCCCCCAAGCCCACCGCGCAGATTCCCGGCATCAGCGAGCGCACGGCCCTGCGCGAGCGCGCCCGGCGCAACATCGAGGATGGTGCGATCACCGACAGCTACAGCGCCGACCGCAAGGTGGTGATCAAGCTGCTCAACGACGCACTGGCCACCGAGTACGTGTGCGTGTTGCGCTACTACCGGCACTACTTCATGGCCAAGGGCATGCTGGCCGACGCGGTGAAAGCCGAATTCCTTGAACATGCACAGCAGGAACAGGCGCATGCCGGCAAGCTGGCCGAGCGCATCGTGCAGCTCGGCGGCGAGCCCGACTTCAACCCGGATACGCTGACCGCGCGCTCGCATGCCGAATACAAGGAAGGCAGCGACCTGCGCGACATGGTCCGCGAGAACCTGGTGGCCGAACGCATCGCCATCGACAGCTACCGCGAGATGATCAACTTCATCGGCGACCGCGATACCACCACCAAGCGCATCCTCGAAGAGATCCTGGCGCAGGAAGAGGAACACGCCGACGAGTTCGCCGATCTGCTGGATGGGTGGATCGGGGAATGATTGCGCTGCGGATGCTCTGGTAGATGCCCACCTTGGTGGGCGCTTTGCCGTTCGCGTGCCAACCAAGGTTGGCACCCACCAAAGCGGAGCAATGCCATCCCGCCGCGCATGGCCCGGCACCTACCGGAGGACAGTGAACCGCACCTGCGTCCACGCGCCGTCCGCGGCCAAGGCGGTCAGGGTATGCGCCCCGGGATCGGCGAACTCGCGCTGCATCAACTGTGCGCCGCGGGTCTGCGCGATCCAGCGTCCATCCAGCAACCAGTCCACCGCCTGCTCGCTGCCCAGCGCGCGCAGCTGCAGGCGTACGCCATGTTCGGCGTTGGGCGCACGCGCCAGTGCGGCGCCATCATTGAGGCCATCGATGTGCAGCGCGACGCTGGCCTCCCGGCCATCATCACGGCAGTCCGGCGACAGCGCCGGCAGCTGCGAGGCGTCGCGCGTGGCCTTGGGCAGCCACGGCGACAACAGCGCCGGCCAGCGCGCGATCTCACGCGCGACTTCCTCATGCGGCAAACGGCAATCAGCGGAGACACGCAGACCGGTCCGCGCATCGGCCAGGTAACGCTGCCGCCCCGGCTGCCAGCGCCGCGCCTCGCGCTCCGGGAAGGTCGGCGGTGCGGCGCCATCGAGCAGGTAGGCTGGCATCCTGCGCTGGCACAGTGCCGCCGGCAGCCCCTCGGCACGTTCGCCAGTGGGCCAGCAGATGTCTTCCTGGCTGACACTGGCCGGCATCGGCGCGGCCGCCGAATCACCACGCTGGCGCGGCAGGCTGTCCACCACTTCGAACATCAGCGGCAGCGCGGTGACCGCGCCGTACTGGCCCGGCAACGGAGTACCGTCCGGCCGGCCCACCCACACGCCCACCGTGTAGTGGCGGGTACTGCCGATCGCCCATGCATCGCGGTACCCGTAACTGGTGCCGGTCTTCCACGCCACGCGCGGGCGGCCACCGACATCGAACGTCCCGGCGCTGTACCCCGGGCGCGGGTTTGATTCGAGCATCTCGCGCACGATCCAGCTGGCGCCCGGCGAGGCCAGGCGCCGCTCGATCATCGGCTCGTCGTCGGTGTAACGCACGCGGCCGGCGATACCGCTCCGGTTGAACGCGGCGAACGCGCCGACCAGGTCTTCCAGGCGCGCGCCGGTGCCGCCCAGGATCAGCGACAGGTTGGGCGAACTGCCCGGCGGGAAGCGCAGCTGGATCCCGGCGTGCGACAGGCGGGCAGCGAAGCGCGCCGCGCCGACCCGCTGCAGCAGATCCACCGACGGCACGTTGAGCGACAGCCGCAATGCGCTGGAGGCACCGATGGGCCCATTGAAGGCCATGTCGAAGTTGCCGGGGCGGTAGCTGCCGAAACTCTGCGGTGCATCGACCAGCAGGCTTTCCGAATGGATCAGGCCATCGTCCAGCGCCATCGCGTACAGGAACGGCTTGAGCGTGGAGCCTGGCGAACGCCAGGCCTGCACCATGTCCACGTGACCCAGCCGCTGGCGGTCACCGAAGGACAATGTACCGACATAGGCGCGTGCCTGCAGGGTCCGGTTGTCGACCACCAGCAGGGCCGCCGAGGTACGCTCGGGCAGCGTCGAGAAATAGCTGGCCACGCGCTCTTCCAGCGTGCGCTGCAGGCCGATGTCGATGCTGCTCTGGATGCGTGCCTGGCCCGGATGCGCCGAGTGCAGGCGCTGCGCCAGCAGCGCGGCGTGCAAGGGAGGGCGTAGCGAACGCGCCACCACGTTCTCGACGCGCGCATCCTCCACTTCTTCCGGTGTCCACGCGCCCAGCTCGGCCATGCGTGACAGCACCTTGTCGCGCGCCTTCTGCGCAGCTTCCGGATGGCGGTCCGGGCGCAGCCGGCTGGGCGCCTGTGGCAGCACCGCCAGCAGCGCAGCCTCGGCATGCGACAGCTGCGCCGCCGGCTTGCCCAGATAGGCCCAGCTGGCCGCTTCCACGCCTTCGATGGTGCCGCCGTAGGGTGCACGCTCCAGGTACAGGGCCAGGATCTGCTGCTTGCTCAGGTGCACCTCAAGCTGCACCGCACGCAGCATCTGCTTCAGCTTGCCCCACGGGGTGCGTGAGTGCGGATCGAGAATGCGCGCGACCTGCATGGTCAGGGTCGAGCCACCGGACACGATGCGGCCGCCGCGCAGCAGCTGGCCGCTGGCCCGCAGGATCGCCAGCGGGTTGATGCCCGGATGGCGCCAGAACCAGCGGTCTTCATAGGTCAGCAACGCCTGCAGGTACAGCGGTGAGACGCTGTCGATCGAGGCCGGATAGCGCCACACGCCCTCGGCATCGGCAAACGCGCGCAATGGCGTGCCGTCGGCAGCCACCACCAGTGTGCTGGTATCACGCTGCTTCGGCAGCGGCGGCGGGAAGGCGAAATCCAGCACCAGCAGCAGCGCCAGCGCAGCGGCCATGCCCCAGCGCAGCCACGGCCACAGCGGCCGCCACCGGCGGCGCAGGGTCGCCAGCCGGGTCGTCATCGTGTTCTTCATTGCGGGTTGCCAGCAGGACGGGCCGCGCCGTCGCGGCCCGTGCGCGCGGTCACGGCTGTACCACCGTGATCGTGGTCGGGTTGCTGCGGCCGACACCGCGCAGCTGCGGCCGGTACATGTCCTCCACCAGCGGCGGCGGCACCGAGTAGGTACCCGGGGTCACCGCGCGCACCAGGTAGAACACGTTGGCCTTGCTGCCACGCGAGAGCTTCAGCGCGGCCACGTAGCGGTCGTCGCGGAACTCCTCGTGCTTGGTATCGGCGGCCTCACCCCGGTCGCTGATGGTGATGCCATCGACCACCACGTCGGCCCACTGCTTGGCATCGCCCAGGTTGAAGTTCTCGATCTCCAGGCCCGCCGGCAGCAGGTCGGTCAGCAGTGCATCGGGCATCGTGGTGTCGGTGGTGACGGTGACGCGCACGATCAGTGCTTCGCCTTCCTTCAGCGGGCGCGGCGACCACGGCTTGCCATCGGTACCGAAGTAACTGCGTTCAATACCCACTACGCTGTTGTCCGGTGCGGGCGCACTGCGCGGGATGCCGGCCACATCAATGCTGGCGAACATCGGCGGCTGCCCCTGCGGGGTGAAGCGCACGCCGCTGGCCAGCTCGCTGGCGCTGAAGTTGCGGCCGAACAGCTTGCGCTCGCCGATGGCTTCGGTGCTGCCACCGATCACCAGCTCACCGGCCACCAGCGCCTTCTGGTTGGCGGCCAGGGCCTTGCCGAGGCGGGCAATCGCCACCTGTTCCTGCGTGCTCAGCCACATCCAGCCGGCATTGCGGCGCGCATCCAGGCCACGGCCAAGATCCACCGCACGCGCATCCCAGGCGGGCTTGGCCAGCTTGTTCTCGTGGGTCAGCGCGATCATCAGTGCATCATCGCGGATCGCACTGCCGTAGTCGCCGAAGTACGACGGACGTTCGCTGCTGGACTTGGCGAAGGCCGCCGCCAGCGCGGCCTGGCCACGCTTGGCATCACCCTGCAGCGACAGCGCCACGCCCAGGTGGACCAGCGACAGGCCACCGACCGCCTTGCTGCGTTCGTTGTCGTACAGCGTGCGCAGGGTACCCAGCGGTGCACGATTGACCCGGGCCAGCACGTAGCCCGAATACGCCTGGTTGGCGAACTTCAGCTTCTCGCGATCCTCCTGGCCATAGAACTGATTGCCGCCGGACAGCAGATCCTCGCTGAGCCGGTTGAGCGCCTTCTGCAGCACTTTGTCGGGCACGGCGAAGCCGGCGTCCTTGGCATCAAGCAGGAACTCGGTGATGTACGGGGTCAGCCATGGGTTCACGTAGCCATCGTCACCCCACATCGAGAAGTTGCCATTGGCCACCTGCATCGACGCCAGGCGACCGAACGCACCTTCCATGCGCTCTCTACGGGTTTTGGCATCCAGGCCATCGGCGCCGAGCATCGACGAGGTGGCCTGGTCCAGGATCAGCGCGGCGTAACCCTTGCTGGTGGTCTGCTCGGCACAGCCATATGGATAGTTCAGCGCGCCCTGCAGTGCACTGGCGAACGGGATCGGCGGCAGCGGGCTGACCAGCAGGCGGGCATTCACCGACTCGGACATCAGGCCCTCGGTCAGGCTGTTGTCGAGGCTGACCGCCGCCAGCGGATCGAGCGTGCGCACCTGCGAACGTAGCACCTGCGGCCACGCCGCACGCACCGGCAGGTCGTAGCGGCGATCGGCCTTGAAGCCGTTGCCGTCCACCCGCACCCTCACCTTGGCCACGCTGTGGCCTTCGCGAGCCGACAATGGGAAGCTCAGCGTGGTCTTGGCGTCGGCATTCAACTGCACGCTGCGGCTGCCCTCGCCCAGGTTCAACGGGCCTTCGCTCTCCACCTTCACGTTGAACTGCCCCGGCTTGCCGGTGAAGTTCTGCACGTCCAGGGTCACGGTGCTGCGGTCGCCCGGGGCCAGCACGCGCGGCATGCTGGCTTCGGCCAGGATCGGGGCGCGCACAATGGTTTCCACGTCACGCTTGCCGTACTGGTCATCGCTGTAGACCAGCGCCGACACGCGCAGGGTGCCGTTGAAGTCCGGCACTTTCAGCCGGATGCGGGCATTGCCCTTGGCATCGAGCTGTACCGGGCCGGAGAACAGGTCCACGGTCTGCACGCGCGCGGTCGGGCGCTTGGCCTGCGGCAATGCCTGCAGCGCCATGTCGCCGCCGAACTTCAGCTTGCCGCTGCCACCATCGAAGCTCTCGATCACCCGGCTGTAGATGTCGTAGGCATCGATACCGAGGCGACGCTGGGCAAAGAAGTGTGCACCGGCATCGGGCACCGGGAAACGGGTGATGTTGAGGATGCCCACGTCCACCGCCGAAACGGTGACGTGCGCGGTCTTGCCGGCCAGCTGCGGCGCACTGACGGTTACCGGCAGGTCCTGCTCCGGGCGCATCTGCTTGGGCGCGACCAGGCCGACGGCCACGGTGCGGCCCTTGCGGTCCATCGGCACGTGCACTACGCCCACGGCACGGGCCGGGGTGATCTTGCTCGGCGCACTGCCGCCACGGAACACCAGCGCGGTGATGTAGACGTCGTGGCGCTCCCAGTCGGCGGTGACCGGGATCTTGAAGGTCGAACCCGGCTTGGCCTCGATGTCCTGCACATACAGCATGCGGTCGGTCTCGACCATCAGGATGCCCTTGCCGGCGTGCGGCGGGGTCACCGTCACCTCCAGGGTGTCACCGGCCTTGTAACCGGTCTTGTCCAGGCCCAGCTTGACCTTGTCCGGGCGCGCATCCAGGCCACGGTTGTCATCGCCCCAGCTCCAGCCGGCACGGAACGGATAGCGGCTGGTCAGGCCGGTGGACGGATCGAACACGTCCACCCGGTACTCGCCCCACTCCACCGGGAAATCAAAGGCGACCGCGCTGTTGCCGGCATCGACGGTGCGGGTTTCCTTGTTCTCGAAACGGCGGGTGAAGTCGTAGTCCCAGCGGTTGTCGTTGAAGGTCCAGTGGTAGTCGCGCAGCTCGCGCACCAGGGTGATCTTCAGGCCCTTGGCCGGCTGCGGCGTACCAGCGGCATCCACGCGCATCAGCTCGAAGCGCGCGTTGCCGTTGGAATCGGCGCCATCGTCCGGGTTGAACAGCGGTCGCACGCCGACCAGCGCATTGGCCGGCCACATCACCCGCTTCAGGGTGCGGGTGACTGTGCGGCCGCCGGTTTCATACAGGCTGCCGGACAGCACCACGGCGATCGGCGCCTTGGCCTTGGCGGCCTCTTCCGGCAACGCCACATCCTCGCGCAGCTGGCCATTGGCCGGCAGCGTGGTGTCGATCACGTCCTTGGCCTCGCGCGGCAGCTGCAGGGTCGGGTCACCGAAGAAATAGCCCGGCAGGCCTTCCACCGGCTTCTGTTCGGCGGCCACCGCCATGCGTGCGGTGAAGCGGTTGCCATCGGCCGGTGCGCCATACAGGTAGGCGCCATTGGCCTGCAGGCGCAGGTCCTCACCCGGCTTCAGCGTCTTCTGCGCGCTGTCCAGGTCCAGCTTCATGCGTTCGGGCAGGAACTCCTCGATGCGCAGGGTCATGCCCTGGATCGCTTCCTTGCTGGCCGGGTCGGTGCGGAACTCGACCTGCCAGCGCCCGGTCGGCGCCTCGGTGGGGATCACCTGCTCGAAATTGATGTAGCCCTGGTCACCCGGCTGCAGCCGGGTCTCGCGGAAAGTCTTGCCATCGGGCTGCTTCAGGCGCAGGAACACGGGCTGGGCCTTGACCGGTTTGCCGTCGTTGTCACGCAGCAGCGCGGACAGGCGCACGGTCTCGCCCGGCCGGTACAGGTCGCGCCCGGACCAGGCATAGACATCGAACCAGGCGTTGTCACGGCCAGCCACGGCGAATTCGCTCAGGTCCAGCGCCGGCTGGTTGAACGGCAGGAAGCTGGTGTCCTTGCCACTGCTGGCGACCAGCACGTGGGTGGCATCCAGGGTGTAGTTCAGCAGCGCATTACCATTGCCGTCGGTGCTGCCCTTCAGCACCACCTCGCCCTTGGCGTCGAGCACGCGCAGGTCGATGCCCTTCAGTGGCGCGCCGTCCTTGAGACCGGCGGTGTGCACGAACAGCTTGTCCTTGTAGGCGCGGGTATGCAGGCCGATGTCGCTGACCGAGAAGAACGCGGTGTCGAACTCGCCTTCGTAGTCACCGGTACGCTTGAGCAGGGCGAAGTACAGGCCCGGCTCCTGCAGTTCCTTGATGTCCTGGGTGGGCAGGTAGGTCAGCACCCGCTCGTTCTGCTTGCCGCCAAGGATGAAGCGGTTGACGTAGACCGGCTCGGCCAGCTTGTTGATCGGGCTGCGCTCGTAGTCGCTGCTCAGCTCCCAGCTGCCACGGCGGCCGCCGCGCTGGTACTGGCTGAAGAAGGTCGGAAGATCCTTCTCGCGCACGCGCAGGAATTCGACGTCGACTTCCGGCACGTTCACCGAGACCACCGGCAGGCCACGGCTGTCCTTGGCAGGCAGCACGCTGCCCTGCGAGGCGAAGCCAACCACCGGCTTCAGCTCGCCGCTGAACACCTTCTGCTTCAGTTCCTTGCCCAGGCGGCTGCCATCGGCGGCCAGCAGGTCCGGCGAGACCACCAGGCTGAACTCCTTGCCGGCCTCGACAAACGGGTAGCGCAGGGTCAGGCCGTCATCGGACAGCGTCCAGCTGCTGTCCTCGGTGCCGACCTTCTCCTCGAAGCGCACCAGCGTGTCGAAATCCTGGGTGCCGACCAGCGGGCGCGAGAACTCCAGCGCCAGCGACAGGCCGTCATTCTTCTGGTCCGGGTAGGCGCGCAGCAGGGTGAATTCCTTCACCTGCTCGGCCTTGGTGGTGATCGCCTCGCCACTGGCCTTGGGCAGCTGCCCGCTGTCGTTGCGGCAGCCGGCCAGGCCCAGCAACAGGCCTCCTGCCAGTACCGCCGCCGCCCATCCCCACCGCTTCCGCCGTGCCGGACCGCTCATGTCGTCACTCCTTGATCGAGGTGGCCATTATAGGCAGGCCGCGTCAAGGCGTTGGCGCCCCGGCGGTCGGAAACCCGGTTCCGCCCGGGACCCGCTAGCCGCCAACCTTGGCTGGCGCCCCCCCACATGCCAACCAAGGTTGGCATCTACCAGAGCGGCCTCACCCCGGCTGGTACAGGTCCACATAGTCGGTCACCGGCATTGCCGCCAGCGCCACCGGATCCAGTGATGCCGCCAGGATGCGCTGCTGCTGGACTGTCGGGAAGCGGTGGGCCAGGTGCCGGCGGAACTTGTCCATCAGCAGCGGAATGCCTTCCTCCCGGCGTCGGGCATGGCCGAGCGGGTATTCCACCAGTACCTCGGGCAGCTCAGTACCGTCGCTGAAGCGCACGCCCAGGCCGTTGGCAATGCTGCGCTTGTCCGGGTCCAGGTAGTCGGCGCTGAGTTGCGGATCCTCATGGCAGGCCATCTTCGCCCGCAGGGCATCGATGCGTGGATCAGCGGCAACGTCGTCCTCGTAATCCTCGGCCACCAGCCGCCCGTGCAGCAGCGCGATGGCGACCATGTACTGCACGCAATGGTCGCGGTCGGCCGGGTTATGCAGCGGGCCCTGCTTGTCGATGATGCGGATGCAGGCTTCCTGGGTCCGGATCGCGATATGCGCGATGTCCTCGACCCGCCGCCCCATCGCACGCAACTGCTGGTGCAGCATGATGGCCGCCTCCACTGCGGTCTGGCCATGGAACTCGGCCGGGTAGCTGATCTTGAACAGCACGTTCTCCATCACGTAGCTGCCCAGCGGTCGCCCCAGCGTCAGTGCCTTGCCATGCATCGACACCGCTTCAAAGCCCCAGGTCGGCGCGCTGAGCACGCTGGGGTAGCCCATCTCGCCACTGGCCGCCATCAGCGCCAGGCGCACGCCACGGCTGGTCGCATCGCCAGCTGCCCAGCTCTTGCGCGAGCCGGTGTTGGGTGCGTGCCGGTAGGTGCGCAGGGACTGACCATCGACCCAGGCCAGCGACAACGCATTGAGCATGCGCTCGCGATCCAGGCCGAGCAGCTGCGCAACCACAGCGGTGGTGGCCACTTTGACCAGCACCACGTGGTCCAGCCCGACCCGGTTGAAGGAATTCTCCAGCGCCAGCACGCCCTGGATCTCGTGCGCCTTGATCATTGCCAGCAGCACGTCGCGCACGGTCGGAGGTGGGCGCCGCAGAGCCTGCGCGTTGCGCCCCAGCCAGTCGCAGACGGCAAGGATGCCACCCAGGTTGTCCGAAGGGTGCCCCCATTCGGCCGCCAGCCAGGTATCGTTGAAATCCAGCCAGCGCACCATCGCGCCGATGTTGAAGGCGGCCTGCACCGGGTCCAGCACGTAATGCGTACCCGGAACGCGCGCGCCGTTGACCACGCTGATGCCCGGCACCAGTGGACCAAGCAGTTTGCTGCAGGCCGGGAACGACAGCGCTTCCAGGCCGCAGCCCAGCGTGTCGAGCAGGCAGTGGTGCGCGGTCTGGAACGCCAGCGGTGAGTCGATGCGCGCGTCGCGCACGTAGTCGACGATGCCCACCAGCAGCGCATCCCACGCTGCACGCTCGTTGGATGGGGTGTGGCTGTCGGACATCATCGATCTCCTCGTTGCGGTGCACGGTCGCCCGTGCACCATGCCAACCAAGGTTGGCATCTACCAAAGCAATCGGTCTCTGCGGCCCGGTAGTCGCCAACCTTGGTTGGCGTTCACCAACGCATCACTCGACCGGTACCCGCACCTTGCCTTCCATCAGCACGCGGGCGCTGCGGCTCATGATGGCCTTGGTCACCGTCCACTGGCCGTCAACGAGACCGGCCTGCGCACCCACGCGCAACGTGCCGGAGGGATGGCCGAAGGTCACCGCTTCGCGTTCGCCGCCTCCAGCAGCGCGATTGACCAGCGTGCCCGGAATCGCTGCCGCGGTGCCGATCGCCACGGCAGCGGTACCCATCATCGCGTGGTGCAGCCTTCCCATCGACAACGCACGCGCATGCAGGTCGATCGCCGAGGCCGGAATGACCTTGCCACTGGACGACACGTAGTCCTGCGCCGGTGCCACGAAGGCCACCTTCGGCGTGTGCTGGCGGGTCGCCGCATCTTCCAGGTTCTTGATCAGCCCCATGCGCAAGGCGCCGTAGGCGCGGATCTTCTCGAAGCGCTCCAGCGCCCCCTTGTCCTCGTTGATCGCAGGCTGCAGTTCGGTGCCGGTGTAGCCCAGGTCGGCCGCATTGAGGAAGATGGTCGGAATGCCGGCGGTGATCATGGTCACCTCGAAACTGCCCACGCCCGGCACGTCCAGGGTGTCGACCAGGTTGCCGGTCGGGAACATCGCGCCCGCATCGCCGTCATCGGACGGATCGATGAACTCCAGCTGGATCTCGGCGGCCGGGAAGGTCACGCCATCCAGCTCGAAATCACCGGTCTCCTGCACTTCGCCATCGCGCATCGGCACGTGGGCGATGATGGTCTTGCCGATGTTGGCCTGCCAGATGCGCACGGTGCACAGGCCGTCGCGTGGCACGCGGGACGGATCGATCAGGCCGTTGGCGATCGCGAACGGACCCACCGCAGTGCTGAGGTTGCCGCAGTTGCCGCTCCAGTCGACGAAGGCGGTGTCGATCGAGACCTGGCCGTACAGGTAGTCCACATCGTGGTCCGGCACCGAGGCGGTGGAAATGATCACGCATTTACTGGTGCTGGAGGTGGCACCGCCCATGCCGTCGGTCTGCTTGCCATACGGATCGGGCGAGCCGATCACGCGCATCAGCAGCGCATCGCGTGCGGCGCCCGGCACCTGCGCGGCGTCGGGCAGGTCCTGCAGGCGGAAGAACACGCCCTTGCTGGTGCCACCGCGCATGTAGGTGGCGGGAATACGGAGTTGAGGGAGGAAAGTCATGGATCAGTATCCTGGGTGCGACGAACCAATATCGGGGTTGAGCTCCTCGTCTTCGAGCAGTGCTTCCATACCCCGCGAAGCATTCCAGATGCGCACGATGGAAACGTGCGCAAGTAGCTCCACGTAGTAGACCAGGTAGCCGTCGAAGCGACGAACCGGATGAAAACGCAACGGCGCTGGCAGCGAGGGCAACAGATCCGCATGCAATGTGGAACCAGCACCCGGGTGAGCCTCGATCAGCTTGACGACGGACTCCACCGCATCGATGAAGCCGACTTCCAGCACTTCTCCGCCCTGATCTGCATACCAGGCTGCTGCCTGGTCGAGATCTAGAACCGCTGCAGGAGACCAGTGCGAAGGTCTCACTTGCGGTTCCGAGCACGCTCACGGAGCTTGTCGAAGTGATCCGGCGCCAGAGGCGCCGAAGGACCAGAAGACAGCCCCTCGGCAATCAGCTGCTTGAGCAGTTCTTCGGCCTTGCTGCGCTGGCGCTGGCGGATCAGGTCGCGCACATAGTCCGACGTGCTGGAGTAGCCGCCTTCGCGCACTTCTTCGTCCACGAACTGCTTGAGCGGATCAGTCAGCGAAATGTTCATGGTGGCCATGAGACTCTCCATTGGCAGTTTTTGCCAAGTCAGTGTGCGCCCTGCCCAGGTGTCGGACAAGCCCGCCCCCGGCCTCCGGGGGCAGGCATTCAGGCCGGTATCACGCCACCTTGGCGCCTTCCAGGAAGTCCTGCGCGAAGCGCTGCAACACGCCACCGGCCTCGTAGATCGCCACTTCCTCGTCGCTGTCCAGGCGGCAGGTGACCGGCACGATCACGTCCTGGCCGTCGCGGCGGTGGATGACCAGCGTCAGCTCGGCGCGCGGGGTGCGCTCGCCGACCACGTCGAAGGTCTCGGTGCCATCGATGCCCAGGGTCAGGCGGGTGGTGCCCGGCTTGAACTCCAGCGGCAGCACGCCCATGCCGATCAGGTTGGTACGGTGAATCCGCTCGAAGCCCTCGGCCACGATCGCCTCCACGCCAGCCAGGCGCACGCCCTTGGCGGCCCAGTCACGCGAGCTGCCCTGGCCGTAGTCGGCACCGGCAATGATGATCAGCGGCTGCTTGCGCTCCATGTAGGTCTCGATGGCTTCCCACATGCGCATCACCTTGCCTTCCGGCTCCACGCGCGCCAGCGAACCCTGCTTCACGCTGCCGTCGTCGTTGCGCACCATCTCGTTGAACAGCTTCGGGTTGGCGAAGGTGGCGCGCTGCGCGGTCAGGTGGTCGCCGCGGTGGGTCGCGTAGGAATTGAAGTCCTCTTCGGGCAGGCCCATCTTCGCCAGATACTCACCGGCGGCACTGGAGGCCAGGATCGCGTTGGACGGCGACAGGTGGTCGGTGGTGATGTTGTCCGGCAGCACCGCCAGCGGGCGCATGCCCGACAGCGTGCGCTCACCGGCCAGTGCGCCCTCCCAGTACGGCGGGCGACGGATATAGGTGCTCTGCGGGCGCCAGTCGTACAGCGGGCTGACCGTCGCGCCGTGCTCCACGCGCACATTGAACATCGGGTTGTAGACGCGGCGGAACTGCTCCGGCTTGACCGAGGCCTTGACCACGGCGTCGATCTCGGCGTCGCTCGGCCAGATGTCCTTCAGGCGCACCTCGTTGCCGTCGGCGTCCACGCCCAGCACGTCCTTCTCGATGTCAAAGCGTACGGTGCCGGCGATGGCATAGGCGATCACCAGCGGCGGCGACGCCAGGAAGGCCTGCTTCGCATACGGGTGGATGCGGCCATCGAAGTTGCGGTTGCCCGACAGCACAGCCGTGGCGTACAGGTCACGGTCGATGATCTCCTGCTGGATGGCCGGATCGAGCGCGCCGCTCATGCCGTTGCAGGTGGTGCAGGCGAAGGCGACGATGCCGAAGCCCAGCTTTTCCAGGTCCGGCAGCAGGCCGGCCTCTTCCAGGTACAGCTGCACCGCCTTCGAGCCGGGCGCCAACGATGACTTCACCCACGGCTTGCGCAGCAGGCCGCGCTCATTGGCCTTGCGTGCCAGCAGGCCGGCAGCGATCACGTTGCGCGGGTTGGAGGTGTTGGTGCAGCTGGTGATGGCGGCGATGATCACCGCGCCATCCGGCATCAGCCCCTGTGCCTGCTCGGCCTTGCCCGCTGCCAGCTTGGCCTCGTCGGCGATGCCGCGCTCGGCCAGCTCGGCGGTCGCCACGCGCTTGTGCGGGTTGGACGGGCCGGCCATGTTGCGCACCACGCTGGACAGGTCGAAGCGCAGCACGCGCTCATACTGTGCGGTGGCCAGGTCGTCAGCCCACAGGCCGGTGGTGCGCGCATAGTTTTCCACCAGCGCCACCTGCGATTCCTCGCGCCCGGTCAGGCGCAGGTAATCGATGGTCTGCCCGTCGATGTAGAACATCGCGGCGGTGGCGCCGTATTCGGGGCACATGTTGGAGATGGTGGCGCGGTCACCGATGGTCAGTGCCGCCGCTCCCTCGCCGAAGAATTCAAGGTACGCGCCGACCACGCGCTCCTTGCGCAGGAATTCGGTCAGCGCCAGCACCACGTCGGTGGCGGTGATGCCCGGCTGCGGCCTGCCGGTCAGCTCGACGCCGATGATATCCGGCAGTCGCATCCACGAGGCACGACCGAGCATCACGTTCTCGGCTTCCAGGCCGCCCACACCAATGGCGATCACGCCCAGCGCATCCACGTGCGGGGTGTGGCTGTCGGTGCCCACGCAGGTGTCGGGGAAGGCTACGCCGTCCTGCACGTAGATCACCGGCGACATCTTCTCCAGGTTGATCTGGTGCATGATGCCGTTGCCCGGCGGAATCACGTCCACGTTCTCGAACGCCAGCTTGGTCCAGTCGATGAAGTGGAAGCGGTCTTCGTTGCGGCGATCCTCGATCGCGCGGTTCTTCTCGAACGCCTGCGGATCGAAACCACCACACTCCACCGCCAGCGAGTGATCGACGATCAGCTGCACCGGCACCACCGGATTCACCTTGGCCGGGTCGCCGCCCTTGTCGGCGATCGCATCACGCAGGCCAGCCAGGTCGACCAGTGCGGTCTGGCCGAGGATGTCGTGGCACACAACGCGCGCCGGGAACCACGGGAAATCCAGGTCACGGCGGCGCTCGATCAGCTGCTTCAGCGAATCGGCGAGCGTGGCCGGATCGCAGCGGCGTACCAGGTTCTCGGCCAGCACGCGCGAGGTGTACGGCAGGGTGGCATAGGCGCCGGGCTGGATTGCATCGACGGCGGCGCGCGCGTCGAAATAGTCCAGCGCGCTGCCGGGGAGGTTCTTGCGGTAATCGGTATTCATGGGCTGGCGGAATGCTTGGGGCGGGCCGGGTGCCGGCGGTGCGGCGGCGAAAGCATCCGGCCGGCACGCGGCCGGCCGGATGGGGACAGCAGGTGGATCAGACGCGCTTGTCGATGGCGACGAAGTCGCGGTCTTCCGGACCGATGTAGTTGGCGCTCGGGCGGATGATCTTGCCGTCGATGCGCTGCTCGATGATGTGCGCGCTCCAGCCGGCGGTGCGCGCGATCACGAACAGCGGGGTGAACATCGCGGTCGGCACGCCCATCATGTGGTAGCTGACGGCGCTGAACCAGTCCAGGTTCGGGAACATCTTCTTGATGTCCCACATCACCGATTCCAGGCGCTCGGCGATGTCGTACATCTTCATGCTCGACTGTTCTTCGGACAGCTCGCGGGCCACGTCCTTGATCACCTTGTTGCGCGGATCGGAGACGGTATAGACCGGATGGCCGAAGCCGATCACCACTTCCTTGCGCTCGACGCGGGCCTTGATGTCTTCCTCGGCCTCATCCGGATTGTCGTAGCGCTTCTGCACTTCGAACGCCACTTCATTGGCGCCGCCGTGCTTCGGGCCACGCAGTGCGCCGATGCCACCGCAGATCGCGCTGTACATGTCGCTGCCGGTACCGGCGATGACACGACAGGTGAAGGTCGAGGCGTTGAACTCGTGTTCTGCGTACAGGATCAGCGAGGTGTGCATCGCCTTCACCCACGAGTCCTGCGGCTTCTCGCCGTGCAGCAGGTGCAGGAAGTGGCCACCGATCGAGTCATCGTCGGTTTCCACGTCGATGGCACGGCCGTTGTGGCTCCAGTGGTACCAGTACAGCAGCATCGAGCCGAGGCAGGCCATCAGCTTGTCGGCAATGTCGCGCGCGCCCGGATGATTGTGGTCATCCTTCTCCGGCGCCACGCAGCCGAGCACGGACACACCGGTGCGCATCACGTCCATCGGGTGTGCCGACGGCGGCAGTTCTTCCAGTGCGGCCTTCACCGCGGCCGGGATGCCACGCAGCGACTTCAGCTTGGCCTTGTACGAAACCAGCTCGGCGCGGGTTGGCAGCTTGCCGTGCACCAGCAGGTAGGCGATTTCCTCGAACTCGCTGGTGTTGGCCAGGTCCAGGATGTCGTAGCCACGGTAATGCAGGTCGTTGCCACTGCGGCCCACGCTGCACAGCGCGGTGTTGCCGGCGGCGGTGCCGGACAGGGCGACGGACTTCTTCGGCTTGAAGGTCGGGGTTGCGGTCGTATCGTTCATGTTTCCCTCCGAAACTTGATGGTGCAGGGTACTGCTTATTTCTTGGCGGCGAACAGCGCATCGAGCTGCTGCTCGAAGGCGTGGTAGCCGATGCGGTCGTAGAGTTCTTCGCGGGTCTGCATGGTTTCCACCACGTTGCGCTGGTGGCCATCGCGGCGCACCGCCTGGTAGACGTTCTCGGCCGCCTTGTTGGCCGCGCGGAACGCCGACAGCGGGAACAGCTGGATCGCAACACCGGCCGAAGCCAGTTCATCGCGGCTGAACAGCGGGGTGGCACCGAATTCGGTGATGTTGGCCAGCACCGGCACCTTCACCGCGTCGACGAAGCGACGGTAGGTGTCCAGGTCGTAGGCCGCCTCGGCGAAGATACCGTCGGCACCGGCCTCGACACAGGCAATGGCGCGCTCGATGGCCTTGTCCACGCCGTCCACCTGGATGGCGTCGGTACGCGCGATCAGGAAGAAGTCCGGATCGGTCTTGGCATCGGCGGCAGCCTTCACGCGGTCGACCATTTCACCCTGCGAGACGATCTCCTTGCCCGGACGGTGACCGCAGCGCTTGGCGCCAACCTGGTCTTCGATGTGGCAGGCGGCCGCGCCGGCCTTGATCAGCGATTTCACGGTGCGCGCGATGTTGAACGCACTCGGCCCGAAGCCGGTATCGATGTCCACCATCAGCGGCAGGTCGCAGACATCGGTGATGCGGCGCACGTCCACCAGCACGTCTTCCAGGGTGTTGATGCCCAGGTCCGGCAGGCCCAGCGAGCCCGCGGCAACACCGCCGCCGGACAGATAGATGGCGCGGAAGCCGGCGCGCTTGGCCAGCAGGGCGTGGTTGGCGTTGATGGCGCCGATCACCTGCAGCGGCGATTCGGCAGCAAGCGCCTCACGGAAGCGGGCACCGGCGGAGAAAGGGGCGGAAGCGGTCATGCGGCAATCCAGGTTGGAGAACGGATAGGTAGGCGCAAGCACCATGCCAAGCTGCAAGCCGTTGATTTCACGGGGATGACCGCCACGCAATAGTGAAACGTATGAAACACTGAAACGGATGTATCATGAAACATCACGTCGACCTCCAGCCGCCATGTACCTGCCCCGCTCACCCCTGCGCCACGCCGACACCGACCCCGGTCGCCCGGTGATCTGGACGGTCAGCGTCTCGCGCCTGACCGGCCTGCTCGGCGATGTCATTCCCGAATTCGATCGACGCGCGCGCATCGAGCAGATCAACCTAGGTTTCGAGGAAGCGGTAGATGTGATCGGTCAACGCCTGCGCCGCGAGCATTGCGACGTGGTCATCGCCGGCGGCTCCAACGCGGCCTGGCTGCGCGGTCGGCTGGAGCTGCCACTGGTGCCGATCCAGGCCAATGGCTTCGACCTGATGGAAGCGTTGGCCCGTGCCCGCCGCATCGCCAGCCGCATCGGCCTGGTCACCCACGCCAGCGACGTACCGGCGTTCAGCAACTTCCAGCAGAGTTTCGGCCTGGATATCGAGCACCGCCGCTTCGTCACCCGCGAGGATGCGCGCGACTGCATCGCCGACCTGCGCGCCAACGGCATCGAGGTCATCGTCGGCACCGGCATGGCCATCGACCATGCCGAGCAGGCCGGCCTGCCGGGGGTACTGCTCTATTCGGCCGACTCGGTGCGGCAGGCGTTTGAACATGCGCTGGAGCTGACCCAGGCGCTGGCCCGCTCCAGCGGCAACCGAGCCGCCCCGCGCCGGCGCCCGGCAGCGCGTGCCGACACGCATGAACTGCTCGGCGACAGCCAAGCGATGGCCCAGGTGCGCGCACAGATCGCGCTCTACGCACCGCACGACAGCACGGTGCTGGTCACCGGCGAAACCGGCACCGGCAAGGAACTGGTAGCGCGTCAACTGCACGCCGCCAGCGGCCGTCGCGGGCGCTTCGTGGCGCTGAATTGCGGCGCCATCAGCGAATCACTGCTGGAAGCCGAACTGTTTGGCTACAGCGATGGTGCCTTCACTGGTGCACGGCGCGGTGGTCGCGTGGGCCTGGTCGAGGCCGCCGATGGCGGTACGTTGTTCCTGGATGAGATCGGCGAACTGCCGCTGCCGTTGCAGACCCGCCTGCTGCGCGTGCTGGAAGAACGCGAGGTGCTGCGTGTCGGCGCTACCGAACCGACCGCAGTCGACCTGCGCGTGGTGGCCGCCACCCTGCAGTCGCTGGAGCAGCGCGCGGCGACCGGCAGCTTCCGTCGCGACCTGTATTACCGGCTGGCCGCGCTACGCATCGCCCTGCCCCCGCTGCGTGCGCGGCGCAGTGACATCCCGCTGCTGGCACAGCACTTCTTCCGCCAGCTGCGTGGCATCGACGCACCATTGGATGAGGATGCACTGGCGTTGCTGAGCGCGGCCGAGTGGCCGGGAAACGTGCGCGAACTGCGCAATCTGGTGGATCGACTACGCATCCACTGGCAGCCGGCTGAAGGGCCTATTGATGCTTCGCGACTGCTGCAGCTTGCGCCCGAGCTGGCAAGCGAAGGCGCGACGGCACTGCCGCTGGAAAGCAACGGCAAACGCCCGCCGCGTGCGCAGCTGGAAGCATTGCTGCAGGAACATCGCAATGACCGCGAGGGCATGGCCCAGGCGCTGGGCGTATCACGCACCACGCTATGGCGCTGGCTGCGCGCGGAGGGTCTGTAGAGCCGAGCCCATGCTCGGCTGCTTCTGCAGGGACAACAGCCGAGCATGGGCTCGGCTCTACAGCAGCCCCGGCACCGCCCTGACTTACGGATACAGCAGTCGCTTGCTCCAGCGCCCTTCAGCACCGGCTTCATAGCACCAGCGCTCGTGCAGGCGGAACTGCGCGCCGTACCAGAACTCGATGCGGTCAGGCACCACGCGCAGGCCGCTCCAGCCGTCCGGGCGCGGCACGTCCTGGCCCTCGAAGCGGGCTTCGACCTCGGCCACGCGCGCGTCGAATTCCTCGCGCGTGGCCAGCGTCTTCGACTGCTGCGAAGCCCAGGCGCCGATCTGGCTCATCCGCGGGCGGCTGGCGAAATAGGCGTCGGCCTCGGCATCGGCCACCTGCTCGACGCGACCCTCGATGCGCACCTGGATGCCGGCCTCGCGCAGGCTGCGCCACAGGAACAGCAGTGCAGCCTGCGGATTGGCCTGCAGCTCCCGGCCCTTGTGGCTGTCCAGGTGGGTGTAGAACACGAAGCCACGCTCATCGAACGCCTTCAGCAGCACGGTGCGCGCCGACGGACGGCCGTGCGTATCGGCGGTGGCCACGGTCATGGCGTTCGGCTCGACCTCGCGGCTCTGCCTGGCCTCTTCGAACAGGCTGGCAAACGTGGACAGGGCTTCGGCGTACAGGTCGCTCATGATTGCGTTCTTCTCACACGGATTGGGCTATTGTGGCTGCATGGCCGCTGCTGCGTATATGCCCCAGGTGAAAGGATTCCCCGAAACATTGGCCGAACAGGTGCTGGACGACGCACTGGGCAGTGGCGCAGCGGTTCCAGTATTGGCGATCAGCGGCCTGCAGGGGAGCGGCAAATCGACGCTGGCCGCGCAGGTCGTGGCCCGCGCCCAGGCACGCGGCCTGAACGCCGCCACGCTGTCCATTGATGATGTCTACCTGACCCGCGCACAGCGGCAGCGGCTGGCCCGCCAGGTGCATCCACTGCTGATCACCCGGGGCCCGCCGGGAACCCATGACCTGCCGCTGGCCCACGCAGTGCTGGATGCGGTGGCAGCGCGCCAGCCCTTCGCGATGCCGCGTTTCGACAAGCTGGCCGACGAACGCCTGCCCGAAGCGCAATGGCCGCGCCTGCACCAACCGCTGGACCTGCTGGTGTTCGAAGGCTGGTTTCTGGGCACGCCCGCGCAGGATGACAACGCGCTGGACAGCCCGTTGAACGCGCTGGAGCGCGAGGCCGACGCCGATGGCCGCTGGCGGCGCTGGTGCAACCAGGCGCTGGCCCGCGACTACCCGGCGCTGTGGCAGCGCTGCGACCGGCTATGGTTCCTTCATCCGCCGGATTTTTCGGTGGTACCGCGCTGGCGCTGGCAGCAGGAGCAGAACCTGCAAGCCGCGCAGCCGGGCCGGCACGGCATGAGCCGGCCACAGCTGGAGCGCTTCGTGCAGTACTACGAGCGGGTCAGTCGGCAGGCACTGCACACCCTGCCCGCCCTCGCCGACCACGTGGTGGTACTGGACGGCCAGCGCCAAGTGCAGGACGTGCGCTGAGCACGCCTATTCCACCAGGAAGGTCACCCGCAGGTTGACCCGCCATTCGGTGATCTCGCCGCTGCCATTGGTGACCACCTTGGTCTCGTTCACCCAGGCGCCCTGGATGCCCTTGACCGTCTCGGAGACCTTCTTCAGCCCGCTGCGCACGGCGTCCTCCACGCTCTTCGGCGAGGAGGCGGTGATTTCGATGACCTTGGCGACCGTCATGGCCTGTACTCCGGCTGGCGCGGGAGACCCCGCTGGAACGCCTACCCTGACGTGAAGAACGTAAAGGCCAGGGCACGGAGGTGTTAGCATCAGAGGGCATGAATCCTGCTCCGAACCTGATCCTGATCGGCCCGATGGGCGCCGGCAAAACCTGCATCGGCCGCCGCTTGGCCGAGCGCTTCACGCTGGACTTCGTCGATGTCGACCAGGCCATCGTCGATGCCGCCGGTGCCAGCATCCCGACCATCTTCGAGCACGCCGGCGAAGCCGGTTTCCGCAACCATGAACGCGAGGCCCTGGCCCGTGTGCTGGAAGGCCGCGGCCAGCTGGTCTCCACCGGCGGCGGCGCGGTGCTGGACCCCGACAACCGTGCACTGATCGCCCGCCGCGGCTTCGTGGTCTACCTGCGGGTCAGCGTGACCGCGCAGCTGGAACGCCTGGCCCGCGACAAGGGCCGGCCGCTGCTGCAACGCCCGGACCGCGAGCAGGTGCTGCACGACCTGGCCGCACACCGCGACCCGCTATACCGCGAACTGGCCGACCTCACCCTCGATACCGACCCGTACACCGCTGCCGATGCGACTGCCCAGCTGGTGGTCAAGCTGGCCACGCAATGGCAGCGCCAGGACCTGACTGCATGACTTCCCCCGCCCTGCTGCAGGTCGCCGTTGGCGGCGACCGCCCCTACACCATCACCATCGGCGCCGGTGCCCAGGCCGATGGCGCTGCACTGGCCGCGCACGTTCGCGGCCGCCACGTGCTGCTGCTCAGCGACAGCGAAGTCGCCCCGCGCTATCTGGCACCAGTGAAGCAGACCCTGCTGGCCGCGCGCCCCGACCTGATCATCGGCGAGCACGTGCTGGCCGCCGGTGAGGCCTCCAAGACGCTGGCCGAATTCGGCCGCGCGATCGAAGCGCTTGCGGCGCTCGGCGCCACGCGCGACGCCTGTGTCTTCGCCCTCGGCGGCGGCGTGGTCGGTGACCTTGCCGGATTTGCCGCCGCCTGCTGGATGCGCGGCGTGGACTGCGTGCAGCTGCCGACCACCCTGCTGGCGATGGTCGATTCGTCGGTGGGCGGCAAGACCGCCGTCGACATCCCGGCCGGCAAGAACCTGGTCGGCGCCTTCCATCCGCCGCGTGCGGTCATCGCAGATACCCGCGTGCTGGCCACCCTGCCGCCGCGCGAACTGCGTGCAGGCCTGGCCGAAGTGGTGAAGTACGGTGCGCTGGGCGACGCGGTGTTCTTCGAATGGCTGCAGCAGCATGCCGATGCGCTGGTCGCCGGTGAAGACCACGTGCTTTCCGAAGCCATCGCGCGCAGCTGCCGGCACAAGGCCGCCATCGTCGAGCGCGATCCGTTCGAGAAGGGCGAACGTGCCCTGCTCAACCTCGGGCATACCTTCGGCCATGCCATCGAAACCGAGCAGGGCTACTCGGCTCCAGGCCGCGATGCGCTGAACCATGGCGAGGCGGTGGCGGTGGGCATGGTGCTGGCGGCGAAGCTGTCCACCGACCTCGGCCTGGCCGACGATGCCGACCGCGCTCGCCTGCAGGCACTGTTGGAACGCCTCGGCCTGCCGGTGGCGATCCCGGCCGGGCTGGACCCGCAGGCCCTGCTCGGCCGCATGCGCCTGGACAAGAAGAACGTGGCCGGCCGCCTGCGCCTGGTGCTGTGGCGCGGCATGGGCCGCGCCGAAGTGGTGCCGGACGTCGATGAGGCGGCGGTACTGAAGGTGCTGTCAGCCAGGTAGAGCCGGCCGCTGGCCGGCTCCTCCACGCATGAAGTTGCCGGCCAGCGGCCGGCACTACCACGTTGCGGCAGGGGTCACCCCTGCCCCGCTACAATCGGCGCCATGCACGTCTACCTGCAACATCCCGACGCCGGTGCGCAGGCACCGCGTTTCCTGCGCCTGAGCCTGCAGCCGGACCTGTTCGGCGGCTGGGAGCTGCTGCGCGAGAGCGGCCGCGTCGGCAGCCGCTCGCAGCTGCGGCGCGAGCTGTTCCTGCAGGCCGACGACGCCCGCCACGCCTTCGAGAAGGCCCGCGATGCCGAACTGCATCGCGGCTTCCAGATCCTTTCGCACGGCGACTGACGCCGCTGCTCCTCCCGTCCAAGGAATGCCCATCGTGACCAGCCCTCTCCGCAACGATCGCCTGCTGCGCGCCCTGCGCCGCGAACCGGTGGACTGCACCCCCGTCTGGCTGATGCGCCAGGCCGGCCGCTACCTGCCGGAATACCGCGCGACCCGGGCCAAGGCCGGTAGCTTCCTGGCCATGGCCAAGACCCCGGAGATCGCCTGCGAAGTCACCCTGCAGCCGCTGCGCCGGTTCCCCCTGGACGCAGCCATCCTGTTCTCGGACATCCTCACCATTCCCGATGCGATGGGCCTGGAGCTGTACTTCGTCGAAGGCGAAGGCCCGAAGTTCCGCCATCCGGTGCGTGATGAAGCGGCCATCGCCAAGCTGGCGGTGCCGGACATGGAGCAGGACCTGGGCTACGTGATGGATGCGGTACGCCTGATCCGCCGCGAGCTGGACGGCCAGGTGCCGCTGATCGGCTTCTCCGGCAGCCCCTGGACGCTGGCCTGCTACATGGTGGAAGGCGGCGGCAGCAAGGATTTCGCACGCATCAAGGCGATGGCGCTGAACCATCCGCAGGCGCTGCACCGCCTGCTGGAGGTCACCACCGAAGCGGTGATCGCCTACCTCGGTGCGCAACGCGCGGCCGGTGCGCAGGCGCTGCAGGTGTTCGACACCTGGGGTGGCGTGCTGTCCCCGGCGATGTACCGCGAGTTCTCGCTGCGTTACCTGCAGCGGATTGCACAGGGCCTGGATCGCGGCGAAGGCAGCGAGCGCACGCCGCTGATCCTGTTCGGCAAGGGCACCGGCCTGCACCTGGAAGCACTGTCGCAGACCGGCGCCGATGCACTTGGCCTGGACTGGACGCTGGACCTGGACGAAGCAATGCGCCGCACCGGTGGTCGCGTCGCGCTGCAGGGCAACCTCGACCCGACCACGCTGTACGCCTCGCCGGATGCGATCGCCACGGCCGCAGCGCGCGTGCTCGACACCTATGCCGCCGGCAACGGCGGCTCGCGCGAAGGCCATGTGTTCAACCTCGGCCACGGCATGTCGCCGGACATGGACCCGGCGCATGTGCAGGTCCTGGTCGACGCGGTGCACGCGCACAGCCAACGCTGAGCATTCCGCATGCCATCACGGCGCGATGTTGATCGCGCCGTGACCCGCAGTGCGCGATCATGGCGGCCCCCACGCTGCACCGGCCACACCCCATGTCCACATCGCCATCGACCTACAACCGCCAGCGTCCCCTGCTGTGGCTGGTGTCCCTGGCGATCTTCATGCAGATGCTGGACTCGACCATCGTCAACACGGCGCTGCCAGCGATGGCGGCCAGCCTGGGCGAGAGCCCGCTGCAGATGCAGTCGGTGGTGTTCAGCTATGCGCTGGCGGTCGCCACCTTCATTCCCGCCTCGGGCTGGATCGCCGACCGCTATGGCACCCGGCGCACCTTCCTGGTGGCGATCATCCTGTTCACCCTCGGCTCGCTGGCCTGCGCGTTGGCCCAGCACCTGCACCAGCTGGTCGGCGCGCGCGTGCTGCAGGGCATCGGCGGTGCGATGCTGCTGCCGGTCGGTCGGCTGGCGGTGATGCGCTCGGTGCCGCGCGAGGATTTCCTGCGCGCGATGAGCTTCATCGCCATCCCCGCGCTGGTCGGCCCGCTGATCGGCCCGACGCTGGGCGGCTGGCTGGTCGAGATCGCCTCATGGCACTGGGTGTTCCTGATCAACCTGCCGATCGGCGTGATCGGTTTCATCGCCGCGATGAAGATCATGCCCGACCATTACGCCAGCCATCGCACCCGTTTCGACCTGCGCGGCTACATCATGCTGGCCTTTGCGATGGTGGTGCTGTCGCTGGCCTTGGACGGCATCTCCGGACTCGGCACCCCACACGCGCTGGTGATGCTGATGACGGTCGCGGGCCTGGCTGCGCTGGTGGGCTACTGGCTGCATGCCGCCAATTCCACCGCACCCTTGTTCTCGCTGGCCCTGTTCCGCGTACCCAGCTACCGCATCGGCATCCTCGGCAACCTGTTCTCACGCATCGGCAGCAGTGCCATGCCGATGCTGATCCCGCTGCTGCTGCAGGTCGGCCTCGGCCTCGGCCCGATGAACGCCGGCCTGATGATGGTGCCCGTAGCGGCGGCTGGCATGGTGTCGAAGAAACTGGCAGTGAAGCTGGTCGAACGTTACGGCTACCGCCGCGTGCTGATGACCAACACCGTGCTGGTGGGGCTGGCAATGGCCAGCTTCATCCTGATGACACCTGGCCAGCACCTGGCCTGGCGCCTGGTGCAGCTTGCGTTCTTCGGCGCGGTCAATTCACTGCAGTTCACCGTGATGAACACCGTGACGCTGCGCGACCTTGACCGCGAATTCGCCAGTTCCGGCAACAGCCTGCTGTCGATGGTGATGATGCTGGCCGCCGGTTTCGGCGCTGCGGCGGCCGGCAGCCTGCTGGCCGCGTTCGGCAATCACCTGGACAGCAACAGCGCGACCGCCGCGCTGCATGCCACATTCCTGTGCGTGGGCGCGATCACCCTGACCTCGACGATGATCTTCTGGCAGCTGCCTGACACCAAGCCCGAACCGCGGCAGGTCGAGCACGTCGCGGAGTGAGGATGGTTCGGCAGGGCCTGCGGCCCTGCCCCCGCGGTAGTGCCGGCCGCTGGCCGGCAACAGCAACAGCCAAAGCGGCATTCCGTGGGTTGGCGGGGCGGTGTCGCAGTGCGGGGACGCCGCAAGTACGTCCCTGTAGGCTTGTCAGCCGCATCCATGCGGCTGACACCCCGCACTGCGACACCGCCCCACCTCTGACGGATTCCGGCGGCTCTTGGTAGGTGTCGACCTTGGTCGACACATCTGTCAGATATCGAAATCGATCTGGGGTCAGATCCGTTTTCCTACGGGAAACGGATCTGACCCCACGCCATTTCAACAGCTCGCAGAATTCTGTCGAAGGCGGGGTGGGTCCACAGGCCCTGCAGAACCTACCTACCCGTGGCCCTGGCGATCGCTTCCACCAACAGCTCACCAGTCACCGGCTTGCGCAGGAAGCCGCCAATGCCGGCTGCTTCCACCTGCTGCTGCAGGTCCGGATCGGTCCGCGCCGTCACTGCCAGCAGCGGCAGCATGTAGCCCTGGTTGCGCAGGTGCTGGGCCAGCTCGAAACCACTCAGGCCCGGCAGGTCCAGATCCAGCAGGCCGACGTCGAAATCGCCGGCACTGATCTCGCGCAGCGCCGCCAGCGCATGGCCGGCATGCACCACCTCGTGGCCGCGTGCGCTCAACAGGCCACGCACCACGTCGGCCACGGTGGCATCGTCCTCGACCAGCAGCACCCGCAGCGGCGGCATGTTCGCCGCTTCGTCGCGATGCCCCTCGGCCGATGCCTCGGCATCGCTGTTCACCACCAGCGGCAACGGCAAGGTCACGCCGAAACAGGTGCCCCGACCCAGCTGGCTCTCCACCTGGATCCGCCCCTGCATCGCATGCGCCAGCTCGCGGCAGATCGCCAGACCGAGGCCACTGCCACCGTACTGCGCGGCGGTTCGTGCACCATCGGCCTGCTCGAAGCGGCGGAACAGGCGCTGCTGTTGTTCCTGGCTGATGCCCGGGCCGGTATCGCGCACCTCGAAGTGCAGCGCACGCAGCTCGCCATCGCAACGTGCATGCAGGGTGATAGTGCCGCGGCTGGTGAATTTCACTGCGTTCGACAGCAGGTTGAGCAGGATCTGCCGCACGCGCATGGCATCACCGGTCGCCTGCAGGCCCGCAGGCAGCTGGTTGTCGAGGACGAAGCGCAGGCCCTTCTGTGCAGCCAGCGGGCCCATCAGCGCCGCCAGATCCTGCAACAGGCCATTCAACGCAAACGACTGCGACTGCAGTTCCAGGCGCCCGGACTCGATCCGCGCCAGGTCCAGCGCATCGTTGACCAGGTGCAGCAGGTGCTCGCCAGCATGCCGGATCGACTGCGTGTAGCCACGCTGCTGCGGGTCCAGTGGCGAGGCAAGCAGCAGCTCGCTCATGCCCAGCACGCCGGTCATCGGCGTGCGGATCTCATGGCCAAGGTTGGCCAGGAAGCGGGTCTTGGCCGCCGACGCCTGCTCGGCCAGTTCCTGCTTGTGCAGCGCCAGCTGGTAGGCGTGCCGCCGCTGCAGGCGGCGTCGGTACAGCCAGGCAAACCAGCTGGTCAGCAGCAACCCGACCGACGCCAGCACCAGCAGGCCGGACAGGCTGCGCCACCACGGCGGCTGCACGCGAAATTCCAGGCTCTGCACCCGCGACCACACATGGTCGGCCGACCGGGCCTGTACTTCCAGCCGGTAGCTGCCCGGCGCCAGGCGCGAGAACAGGCGCTCGCCGGCCGGGCCGACTTCGACCCAATCGGGGTCGTAGCCGGCCAGGCGGTAGCGGTACGTATTGGACGCCGAGTCGGCGAAGGACAGCAATCGCGCGACGATGCGCAGGTCGCGGTCGCCATCGGCGATCTGCAACGGCGCATCGTGGGTCATGTCCAGCACCTGCTCGTTGCGGCGCACTTCCACCCGCTCGATCACCAGCGGGGCGCGACGGACCGAAGGCCGTACCTGCTCCGGGTCGAACACCACCGCGCCCGCTGCCGTTCCGGCCACCAGATGGCCATCGGCCGCTGCGATCAAGGTGTGCTCGCGGAATTCCTGGCTTGGCAGGCCGTCGTGCACGCCGTACAGGCGCACGCTCTGCCCATCGGCACTGACACGTACCAGGCCGCGTGCGCTGGTCGCCCAGGCCACGCCCTGCGCATCCACCACCAGGCCGGAGGCGGAGATCGCCGGATAGCCCTGTTCGGCACCGACCACCGCCTGCCGTTCCAGGCGTCCCTGGCTCCAGCGGTAACGGGACAGGCGACCATCCTCGGACAACCAGACCTGGCCGTCACGGCCCACATGCAACGCATGGATCGCCGTTGCCGGCGCACCCGGCACCGGCTGGAAGCGCTCGCTTTCCGGCAGCCACTGCAACAGGCCACGGCTGCTGGCCAGCCAGATGTGGTCCTGCGGACCGCATTCCACATCGAGGTTGAGCTGGCCCTGCTGCAGGCCGCGCTGGCCATTGTCCAGCTGGCGCCGCACGTGGCCGTCGAGATCGCGCTGCTGCACGCCTGCGGGCAGCATCAACCAGAGGCTGTCGCCGTCGCAGGTCATCATCGCTTCGACCACCCCTTCCATCGCCGCATCTGCACCGGCATCACGGCCCCAACGACGCAGTTCGCGCCGTTGCGGGTCGTAGCGCACCAGCGCATCGGTCGATCCAATCCAGACCTGGCCACGCCGGTCCTCACGCACCGAGGTCAACCAGTGCATGCCGTTGACCCAGGTGCGATGCTGCTCGATCCTGCCGGTCTTCGGATCGAAGCGGTCCAGCGCGCCATGGCTGCCCACCGTCCAGACGCCGCCGTTGCTGGAGGGGCTGGTACCCAGCACGAGCGCATTGCGCAGCGAGCTGGGGTCGTCCTCCAGGCGCGACAGCACCGAGAACTGCCACCAGCGTGGCAGCAGGTGCCACAGCCCGGCATTGGTGCTGGCCAACCAGATGCCACCTTCGCGGTCCTCGTAGGCACCGGTCCAGTTCGGCCGTACCGGACCGCGCGCGATCGCGCTGTACAGCGGCACGGTCTGGTACTGGCCATCGACCGCACGCCCCAGCCCGGTGCGTGTATCCAGCCAGTGCCCGCCCTGCTCGTCGCGCAGCATCATGCCCAGCACCTGCTCGCCCGGCGGCAGCTTCCACGGGGGGGCTTCGAAGCGGCCATCCGGGCGGCGCACGGTGGCGCCGGCCATCGTGCTGATCCACAGGCTGCCATCCGGTTCGGCGGTCAGTCCGTTGATCAGAAGGCTGGGGATGATGTCCGTACCGACACGCTCGAAGTCGGTCCCGGTCCAGCGCGCCACGCCATGCTTGGTGCCGATCCACAGGCTGCCATCGGCCAGCGTGGCCAGGTAGGGCACCGACGACGAAGGCAGGCTGCGCGGATTGTTCGGCTCGGGCAGGAAGCGCTGCAGGCGATCCTGGCTGTCCAGGCGGTACAGGCCGCCTTCGTGGGTACCGAACCAGATCGAGCCATCAGGCGTGCTGGCCAGGCTCCAGACCGTGTTGGTACCCATCAACGGCTGGCTGCTGCGGTCGTAGAAGTGCAACTGGCGGCGGTCGGCCGACATGCGCACCAGGCCGGCGTTCTCGGTGCCTATCCACAACTGGTTGCGGGCATCGACCAGCACCGTCCAGATGCGGTTGTCACGCAGTCCATCCTCGGAACGCCACACGCGGTAGGTGCGGCCGTCATAGCGGGCCAGGCCATCGTTGGTGGCGATCCACAGGTAACCGTAGCGATCCTCGGCCATGCGGTTGACGGTATTGGACGGCAGGCCATCGAACACCGTCACCTGCCGCGGGCTCGGAGGCACCGGCTGTGCCGCAGCGGGCAACGCGCAGCACAGGAGGACCAGCAGCAGCATCGCCGCCCGCAGATACACCACCGATTGCCTCCTCACGCTGGTCCTGATGATTCCCGCGCTGCGGGCGTCGGCATGGTAAACCGAAAGTCGCGCCGTTCACGCCCGGCGTCGGCGTCGTCACGCAGTCGCCTGTCGTTTCGCACGCGCCTGGGCGATGGCCGTCACCAGCAGGTCGCCGGTCACCGGCTTGCGCAGGAAGCCATCGAAGCCTGCGGCCAGCACCTGGGTTTCGGCATAGGCATCGGAACGGGCGGTCACCGCCACCAGCGGCAGTTCATAGCCCATGGTGCGCAGCTGGCGGGCGATGGCCGTACCGTCCAGCGCGGGCAGATCGAGATCGAGCAGGCCGACGTCGAAACCATCGGTGGCGATCTCCGACAGCGCGCCCAGGCCATGCAGCACGTGGACCACCTCATGCCCGCGCACGCGCAGCAGGCCGGCGATGACCTCGGCCACCGTGGCATCGTCCTCGACCAGCAGGATGCGCAGCGGCGGCAGTTCCGGCAGGGCCGCCACGTCGCCCGCTTCGCTGGCGGCCTGGCGCGTCCAGGGCAGGGGCAGGCGCACGCGGAACCGCGCGCCCTTGCCAGGCTGGCTGTCCACTTCGATGCGCCCCCCCATCGCCACCGCCAGTTCCTGGCAGATCGCCAGCCCCAGACCACTGCCGCCGTAGCGCGACGCGGTACGCGGGCCGTCGGCCTGTTCGAAACGATGGAACAGGCGCTGCTGCTGCTCGGCATTGATGCCCGGGCCGCTGTCATGCACTTCGAAACACAGGCCGCCCTTTTCTTCCAGGCGTACGGCCAGGCCGACGTGGCCGCGCTCGGTGAATTTGATCGCGTTGCCGAGCAGATTCAGCAGGATCTGGCGCACGCGCATCTCGTCGCCACTGACACTGATCGGCCCGGGCGGGTCTTCGCCGCGCTGGAACACCAGCTGGCGTTGCTGCGCGATCGGCTGCATCAGGCCCTGCACCTGGTCCAGCAGCTCCCCCAGATCGAACGGGCGCAGGTCCAGCTCCAGCCGCCCGGCTTCGATCCGGGCCAGGTCCAGGGCATCGTTGACCAGCCGCAGCAGATGGCTGCCGGCCTGCTGGATGGACCCGGCGTAGCCGCGCTGCACCGGATCCAGCGGAGTCGCCAGCAGCAGTTCGCTCATGCCCAGCACGCCAGTCATTGGCGTGCGGACTTCGTGGCCCAGCGTAGCCAGGAAACGGCTCTTGGCCTGCGAGGCCTGCTCGGCCAACTGCTGCTTGTGCACCGTCAGCTGCCATTGCTGGCGGCGGCGCAGCCGCGCGCGGATCGACCAGACCAGAACCACCAGCAGCAACGACCCCAGCAGGATGTAGCCGAATATCGCCATGCCGCTGCGCCACCACGGCGGCAGCACCTTCACCTGCAACTGCTGCGAAGGTGTCCACGCGCCCCGGGCAGTCGCGGCCTGCACCTCGATGACATAGCGGCCGGTCGGCAGCCGCGACAGGGTGCGCTGGCCATCGCCCCCCTGCTCCACCCAGTCCTGGTCGTAACCCTGCACGCGGAAGCGATACCGGTTGCCCTGCGGGCTGGCATAGGAAAGCAGCCGCGCATCGATCTGCAGATCGCGGTCGTCCGGTCCCAGCAGCAGGGTGCCGGTGAGCGGCAGCGGTTGCCAGCCGCGTGCGTCGTCGCGCCGCACCCGCACTTCGGCGATCACCAGCGATGAAGGCGGCAGCACGGTGTCGTCGGCATTCACATCAAAGGCGACCAGGCCGGTCTGGGTAACCGCCAACACGCGGCCATCGGCGTTCACCGCAGGTGGCCGACCGGTGAACTCGGCATCGGACAGGCCATCGCGTTCGTTGAACTGTTGCAGGCGCCGCGTCTTCGGGTCCCACCGCAGCAGGCCGCGCGGCGTCGTGGCCCACAGCTGGCCATTGTCGGCCAGCGCCAGCCCCCCCATGGTCACCGGCGGCACGCCCGCACTGCCGTCGATGCGCTGGATCAGGCGCAGGCTCATGCCATCCCACTGGTAGCGCTCGAAGGCGCCTTGGCGCGCCAGCCACAACTGCTGCGGATCGATCCATGCCAGATCGTAGATCGGGCCGCGCGAAACGCCGGGCACTGCCTCGAAGCGTCCGGCCTGCTCACGCCAGATGCCCATGTCGCCCATCACCCAGGCCCGGCCGTGGGCGTCGAAGCGGATCTGCTCGATCGGCGCATCGGCCGTCCCGCGGAAATGTTCCAGCGGATGACTGTGCAGCAGCCGGCCCTCTGCATCGCGCTGCTGCAGGTCCAGGCCCATCACCGACACCCACACCGTGCCATCAGGGGCCTGCCGCATCAGGTCGATGCGCTGGCGCAGGTCGGCACTGCCATCGATCCGCAGATCACGCAATGCGCCGGTGGCCGGATCGTAGACGCTGATGCGGCCGCCGCGTCCCAGCCACAGGCGACCATCCGGGCGCGGCAGCACCGACCACACCACGCCGTTGCCGAGCTGCCGGTCGCTGGCCAGCAGGCGCAGGGTGCCCTGCGCATCAAGCTGGTACACCCCTCGCGCCGAGCCGACGTAGTAGTTCTTCCCGTCGCTGGCCGCGCTCAACAGGTACTGGCTGTCCAGCGGCTTGCCGTCGAGCTGGTTCCAGATCGAGAAGCGCCGCCAGTCCGGTGGCAGATAGGCCAGGCCCTGGGTCAGCAACGCCACCCACAGTCCGCCCTCGTGGTCCTGCAGCAGGTCAAGCACACCGCTGTGCGCGGTCAGGAAGCCGCTGCCGCGGTCCCCCTCCAGCCGGCGCAACGCCGCCGCATCCCCTCGCAACAGGCCATCGGAGGTACCCGCCCAGTAGCCCCCCTGGCGATCGGCCAGGACCAGGGCCGACCGCAGCTGGGCACTGTCGGCCCATCGCGGGCGACTGACCCGGTCCTGCCCATCGATGCGGTAGAGGCCATCGTTCTGGCTGCCTACCCAGATCGAACCGTCTGCATCACGGCTCAACCGGAGCACGCTCAGCCTCCCCAGTTCCCGCGCGGCCACCGGCTCGAAGCCGCTGCCGTTCCAACGCGCCACACCGGCTTCGGTGCCGACCCACAGGCGGCCCCGCGCGTCGACCAGGCTGGTGAAGATGCTGTTGCTGGGCAGGCCACCCGGGCGCGCGGGATCATGGGTGTAGAGGCGCACACTGCCGTCTTCGCCGAAACGGCAGACGCCATGGTTGTTGGTCCCGATCCACAAGGCGTCGTCGACATAGGCCAGTGCCCAGAACTGCCCCTGGCAGGTGGAATTGACCGTATCGAAGGTCTGGAAGCGCTCGCGGTCGGCATCCAGGCGTGCCACGCCCTTGCCATTGATGCCCACCCAGACCCGGTCCAGCGGGTCGATCAGCAGGGTCTCGATCTCGTTGCCAGGCAACGAGCCCGGCTTTTCCGGGTCGTGCTCCCAGACCCGCAGGCTGTTGCCGTCATAGCGGGCGAGTCCACCATCGGTGGCGGCCCAGACGTGGCCCTGGCGATCCTCGGCCAGCGCCACCACCATGCGAGACGGCAAGCCTTCGGCGGCACCGAAGCGGCGCAGGCGTGGTGTTTCTGCCATGTCCAGGGTCGCAGCCGCCGTGGCCATCGCCACCAGCAGCAGCAGTCCCATACCTGCGATGCCACGGCACCACAGGCGCCAACCGCTCGTCATCCTGAACCCCCTGTCCTGCGCCGATTGTCACACAGGGCCGGGGTCATGGCTGCAACAGCCTGTTTCCAGCGGCGGCACCACCACGAACTGTTGCACCCATGCACGCAACGTTGGCAGGGGGCTGTGCGTATGATCGCAGCGTCCCCTTCCGGAGCCCGCCATCGATGCGTCCCTGCCTGGCCCTGCTGCCGATGCTGCTCGCCACCGCCCCTGCCTGGGCGGCCGCTGACACCTATCGCCTCGATCCGGTGCACACGCGGGTGCTGTTCTCGATCGACCACGCAGGCTACTCGCAGGCCATGGGCACGGTATCGGGCAGCGAGGGGCGCGTGCGGTTCGATCCCGACAACTGGCGCGACGCCACCGTGGAAGTGGATATTCCGGTGTCGCGGCTGGACCTTGGTGATGCCAAGTGGAACCAGGCCACCTTGGCCCGCAGCCTGCTCGACGGCGAGCGCTTCCCGACCGCGCGGTTCGTCTCCACCAAAGTCGAACCGATCGATGCCAGGCGCGCCCACGTGATCGGCACGCTGACCCTGCGCGGGGTCAGCCAGGAAATCACGCTGGATGTGACCCTCAACGCCATCAAGCGCTATCCGCTTCCCCCGTTCCGACGCACCGCCGGTTTTTCCGGCAGCACCACGCTGAGCCGGCGCGCGTTCGGCATCACCGCCTGGCCGGGCGTCATCGGTGATGCAGTACAGCTGAGGATCGAGGCGGAAGCCACCCTCGACCGCAGCGACGCCCCGGGAACTCCCGCTCCCCTTCCACACTCCGACCCCAAGACGGCCCGCTAGAGGACCCCTCATGACCGCCAAGAACACCCCCGCCGCCTGGGGGAGCGTCAGCCAGATCCTGCACTGGTTGATCGCACTGCTGATCCTCGCCCTGGGCGTGGTCGGCCTGACCATGGACGAACTGCCCAAGACGCCCAAGTACTTCTGGGTCTACACCGCGCACAAGTCGATCGGCATCACCGTGCTGGCGCTGGTGCTGTTCCGCCTGGGCTGGCGCCTGTACGCCGGGGCACCGAAGCCGGTGCCGGGCGTGCCCAGCTGGCAGGAGCGCATTGCCAGCGCCACCCACGTGCTGCTGTATGTGCTGATGTTCGCCATCCCGCTGTCGGGCTGGCTGTACGATTCGGCCAGTGGCCTGCGCCCGTTCCGTTGGTTCGGCCTGGTCGACGTGCCCAAGCTGAGCGGCCCCGACCCGCAGGTCGTCGCGGTGTCCCATGCCCTCCACGAATACGGCTTCTGGCTGTTGATCGCGGTGGTGCTGGCCCATGCCGGCGCTGCCTTCTACCACCACCTGTTCCAGCGCGATGCAACGCTGTCCCGCATGTTGCCGCGTGGCTGGCTCGCCTCCACTCAGAAGGACTGACCGATGAACCTGAAACTGACCACTCCGGCCGCCGTGGCCGCCGCCCTGGCCGGCATGCTGGCCACCGCTCCGGCACTCGCTGCCGATTACGCGCAGGCTCCCGGCGCCGGTTCGATCCTGGTGTTCGCCACCAAGTACGACGGCGAAGTGTTCACCGGCAGCTTCCCTGGCTTCGCGACCAAGCTCAGCTTCGACCCGGCCAACCCGGCTGCCGGTTCGCTGGATGTGGTGATTCCGCTGGCAGGCGCCAAGAGCGGCAACAGCGATCGTGACTCGACCCTGCAGGGCGCCGACTTCTTCAACGTCGGCAAGTTCGCCACCGCGCGCTACACCGCCAAGGGCTTCCGCGCCATGGGCAATGACCAGTTCGCCGCCGATGGCACCCTGGAGCTTCGTGGTGTCAGCAAGCCGGTCACGCTGACCTTCACCTGGAAGCCGGGCACCCAGCCGGTGCTGACCGGCAAGGCCACGGTCAAGCGCCTGGACTTTGGCGTCGGCGGCGGTGACTGGGCCGACACCAAGACCATCCCGGACGAAACCGCGATCAGCACGATCGTGAAGTTCGACGCGAAATAAACCGCATCTGGTAGTGCCGGCCGCTGGCCGGCATCACCG
>NZ_JAXBQQ020000006.1:116506-237215 GCF_047520695.2 Stenotrophomonas sp. AR029
CCCGCCCCCCCCCCCCCCCCCCCCACTACCGATCGACGGCCAACCACGCCTGAACCGTGGCCGCGTCGAACGGCCAGTCCAGCTCGCGGTCGCCGCGCTCGTCACGCAGCACCGGCACCCGCGTGCCATAGCGCGCTTCCAGCGCCGGCTGGTCGTCCAGGAACACCGATTCGAACTCCGGCGCCCGTGCCCTGGCCAGCTCGGCCAGGGCCATGTCGCACAGGTGGCAATCGTCACGTTGGATAAGGGTCAACACCGGCCGGGCTCCCGTGGCGGAAATGCTGCGCCGCAGCCATGGAAGTGCGGCGTGAACCGCTAGAATAGCGATCTCTTCCGGTACCCGCAGTACGGCAACCATGGCTGTCAGCACGTTCGACGTTTTCAAGATCGGCATTGGCCCGAGTTCCTCGCACACCGTCGGGCCGATGAAGGCCGCCGAGCGATTCATCCATCGCTGGCTGCTCGACCCGGGCCGCCTGCACGAGGTCGCGCGCATCCGCGCCGATGTCTATGGCTCGCTGGCACTGACCGGCCGCGGCCACGGCACCGACAAGGCGATCCTGCTGGGCCTGGAAGGCCAGCGGCCGAACCTGATCGATCCAGACATCATTCCGGCCACGCTGGAGCGCATCCGCAGCAGCAAGCGCATCCAGCTGATGGGCCAGCACGAGATCGCCTTCGACGAGAAGCGCGACCTCGGCATGAACAAGCGCCAGAAGCTGCCCTACCACACCAACGGCATGCGCTTCACTGCCTACAACGCCGACGACGAAGTGATCGCCACCCGCGACTATTATTCGGTCGGCGGCGGCTTCGTGGTCAACCAGGACGACGCGGCCGATGATCGCATCGTGCCCGACGAGACCCCGCTGCCCTACCCGTTCAAGAGCGGCGACGAGCTGCTGGCGCAGACCGCGCGCAGCGGCCTGAGCATTGCCCAGCTGATGTTCGAGAACGAGAAGTGCTGGCGCAGCGAAGACGAGATCCGCGCGCGGCTGCGCGAGATCTGGAGTGCGATGCAGTCGTGCGTGGCGCGCGGCATCCGCGAGGAAGGCGTGCTGCCGGGTGGCCTGAAGGTGGGCCGTCGTGCGCCGGCGTTGTACCGCGAACTGTCGTCGAAGCCGGAAGCGGCGATGCGCGACCCGCTGACCACGCTGGACTGGGTCAACCTGTACGCACTGGCAGTGAACGAGGAGAACGCTGCCGGTGGCCGCGTGGTGACTGCGCCGACCAACGGTGCGGCCGGTGTGCTGCCGGCGGTGCTGCACTACTTCGATCGCTTCTGCCCGGGCGCGAACGAACAGCGCGTGTTCGACTTCCTGCTGACCTCGGCGGCGATCGGCATCCTCTACAAGGAAAACGCCTCGATTTCCGGCGCCGAAGTGGGCTGCCAGGGCGAGGTTGGCGTGGCCTGCTCGATGGCGGCCGGTGGCCTGGTCGCGGCACTGGGCGGCAACCCCAGCCAGATCGAGAACGCCGCGGAAATCGGCATGGAACACAACCTGGGCCTGACCTGCGACCCGATCGGTGGCCTGGTGCAGATTCCCTGCATCGAACGCAACGCGATGGGCGCGGTGAAGGCGATCAATGCCTCGCGCATGGCGATGCGTGGCGACGGCAAGCACAAGGTGTCGCTGGACAAGGTGATCAAGACCATGCGCGATACCGGCCGCGACATGCAGGACAAGTACAAGGAAACCAGCCGCGGTGGCCTGGCGGTGAACGTCATCGAGTGCTGATGACCCTGGGTAGAGTCGACCGCTGGTCGACTATCGCGTGCAGCGCGGGATTTTCGCGGTCTGATCGAAGAGCAGTCGACTGACAGTCGACTCTACCCCGTTGTCCCTGGCCGGTCGGACGACACCGTCACCGCGTTCCGGTTAGGCTCGGGGCTCCCCCACCCCGGATTGCCCCATGCGCGTGATCGCTGCCGCCCTGCTTGCCTGCCTTCCGCTGACCGCCCTGGCCGCCCCCACCTACGGGCCGCGGCTTGAGGGCTTCGACTACGGCTATCCGGTCAAGACCTTCGCACTGGAATCGCAGCGGCAGCCGCTGGAAATGGCCTACCTGGACATCGCGCCGAAGAAGGCGCCCATCGGTGTGGTGGTGCTGCTGCACGGCAAGAACTTCTGCGCCGCCACCTGGAAGGAATCGATCAAGCCACTGGTTGCCGCCGGCTATCGGGTGATCGCTCCGGACCAGGTCGGCTTCTGCAAATCCAGCAAGCCCGAGCGCTATCAGTACACGTTCGCACAGCTGGCAGCCAATACCCATGCCCTGCTGCAGCAGCTGCAACTGGGCGACGTGCCGGTGCACCTGGTCGGGCATTCGATGGGCGGCATGCTGGCCGTGCGCTACGCGCTGATGTACCCGCAGGACCTGCGCAGCCTGTCGCTGGTCAACCCGATCGGACTGGAAGACTGGAAGGCGCTGGGCGTGCCCTGGCGCGGCGTCGACGCGTGGTATGCCGGTGAAATGAACATCAGCTACGACAGCATCCGCCGCTACCAGCTGGATGTGTACTACGACGGCAAATGGAAGCCGGCCTACGAACCCTGGGCGCGGATGCAGTCAGGCATGTACGAAGGGCCCGGCAAGCAGGCCGTTGCATGGAGCCAGGCGCTGGCCTCGGACATGGTGTTCAACCAGCCGGTGGTCTACGAACTGAAGAACCTGCAGGTGCCGACCACGCTGTTCATCGGCCAGAAGGACCGCACCGCGATCGGCCGCGACCTGGCGCCGGCTTCGGTGAAGGCGACGCTGGGCAACTATCCAGCGCTCGGCAAGGCGGCGGCCGCAGCGATTCCCGGCGCGACGCTGGTCGAGTTCGCCGAACTGGGCCATTCGCCGCAGGTGCAGGACCCGAAGCAGTTCAACAGCGCCTTGTTGAAGGCGTTGAAATCCCGCTGATCAGCTAGCGTGCTCGTGTAGAGCCGAGCCCATGCTCGGCTTATCCAGCAGGAGGGGATCTCGCCAGGAGCAGCCGAGCATGGGCTCGGCTCTACAAGAACTGTGCG
Source organism: Stenotrophomonas sp. AR029 (assembly GCF_047520695.2). NCBI lineage: Bacteria > Pseudomonadati > Pseudomonadota > Gammaproteobacteria > Lysobacterales > Lysobacteraceae > Stenotrophomonas > Stenotrophomonas sp. AR029. The sequence continues at coordinate 119,524 of NZ_JAXBQQ020000006.1, forward strand.
ATCAGCCGACGATGCGCAGCACGTCATCCAGCAACGCGGCGGCGGTGACTTCCGCGCCCGCACCCGGGCCCTGGATCAACAGCGGCTGGCGACGGTAGCGATCACTGTGGATGGCGACGCGATTGTCGGTCCCCGCACCCTGCGCCAACGGGTGATCGGCCGGCAGCTCGCGCAGGCCCACCTGCGCACCCCCACCGTCAACACGGCCGACGAAACGCAACACGCGGCCGTTTTCGCGTGCCCGCTGCCAACGCGCCTGCAGCGGCGCATCCAGCTGCTCCAGCGCAGCCACTGCGACCTCCAGCGGCAACGCGGCCAGCGTTTCAGGTACCAGTGAGTCCACCTGCACCTGCGAAGCATCCAGCGCCAGCCCGCTGCTGCGGGCCAGGATCAGCAGCTTGCGGCGCACGTCCTCGCCGGACAGGTCAAGTCGCGGATCCGGCTCGGTGTAGCCGGCCGCCAGCGCCTCGCGCACCGCCGCCGAGAACGGCGACTTGCCGTCATAGCGATGGAACAGCCACGCCAGCGAACCGGACAGCACGCCCTCGATGGCATGGATGTGATCACCACCGGCCACCAGTGCGCGCAGGCTGCTCAGCAGCGGCAGCCCGGCACCGACGGTGGCGCTGTCACCATAGCGCGCACCACTGTCGGCACAGCTGTCTGCAATGGCCTGCGCGCGTGACAGCTGCGCACCACGGCCCAGCTTGTTGGCTGTCACCACATGCACGCCGCGCGCCAGCCACTGCACGTGACGTGCGGCCACGTCTTCGCTGGCGGTGGCATCGACCACCACATCGCCACGCTCCAGCCCTTCGGTGCTGGCCCACGCCGGCGAACTCTGGCCATCGCGTGGCGCACGTCGCGCCAGTTCCAGCGGCAACGCCAGGTCACGATCGATCTCCAGCGCAGTGCGCGAGTTGGCCAGCCATTGCACGCTCGGCAGTTCCAGCCCGCGAGCCCGCAGCGTCTGGTAGCGCTGCACGAAGGCCGAGCCGACTGTGCCAGTACCGAGCAGCGCCAGGCGTCCCGCGCCCAGCGCCGGAATTTCAGCAGCGAGTGCGCTCATGCATCCACCACCTGTTTGCGGCGTGCGGCCGCATCGATCACGACTTCGGCGCGCTGCAGCGCGGCACCGAGATCGGCCAGCAGGTCGCGCTCGGCCTCGATGCCGACCGACAGACGCAGCAGCCCTTCGCTGATACCGGCCGCTGCGCGTGCTTCGGCGGTCATCGCCGCATGGGTCATGGTCGCCGGATGCGCGATCAGGCTTTCGACGCCGCCCAGCGATTCGGCCAGGGTGAAGCAGCGCAGGCCATCCACGAATGCGCGCACTGCCGCGTGCGGATCTTCACCGGCGCAGTGCGCAAGCTCGAACGACAGCATCGCGCCGAAACCGCTCTGCTGGCGCGCCGCGATGGCATGGCCGGGATGTTCGGCCAGGCCCGGGTAGTACACCCTGCCGACGGCCGGATGCTGGTCCAGCAGGGCAACGATCGAGGCGGTATTTTCCTGGTGCACGCGCAGGCGCGCATCCAGCGTGCGCAGGCCACGCAGGGTCAGGAAGGCATCGAACGGTGAACCCGTCAGGCCCAGCGCGTTGCCCCACCACACCAGCTGCTCGTGCACTGCCGGATCACGCGCGACCACTGCCCCGCCCACCACATCGCTGTGGCCGTTGATGTACTTCGTGGTGGAATGCAGCACCAGGTCCGCACCGAACGACAGCGGTTGCTGCAGCGCTGGTGACAGGAACGTGTTGTCGACCACCACGAGTGCGCCGGCCTTGTGCGCGGCATCGATGACGAAGCGCAGGTCGGTGATGCGCAGCAGCGGGTTGGACGGCGTTTCCACCAGCACCAGCTTCGGCTGGGTGGCCAACGCCTGTGCCAGTGCGCGCGGATCGGTCAGGTCGGCGGTGACCAGTTCAAAGTGGCCCTTCCGGGCCAGCGCATTGAACAGGCGCCAGCTGCCACCGTACGCATCGTGCGGCACCACCAGGGTATCGCCCGGCTTCAGCAGTGCGTTCAGCACCAGGTTGATCGCGCCCATGCCGGTGGCGGTGACCACACCACCGACGCCGCCTTCCAGTTCCGCCAGCGCCTCACCCAGCAGGTCGCGGGTCGGGTTGCCACTGCGCGTGTAGTCGTACTGGCGCTTGTTGCCGAAGCCTTCGAAGCTGAAGTTCGACGACAGCACGATCGGCGGCGTGACCGCGCCATGCGCGGTGTCCCGATCGATGCCCGCACGGACGGCGGCAGTGGTGCGACTACAGGACGGCTCGTTGGCGTGCAGGCTCATGCGGACTCTCCAGAGGTGCGGAAGGCGGTGGCGAGGATCGCGTCGATGCGATCGGTTTCTTTGAGGAAGGCGTCGTGGCCATAGGGCGAACGCAGCACGCGCAGGCTGCCGCGCGGGCCCAGCCCTTCGACCAGGCCGACCAGGTCGGCCAGCGGCACCAGGCGGTCGCCCTCCACGGCCACCACCACGGTCGGCGGCAGGATCGCGGCGGGGTCGACACGGTGCAGGTCGATCGATTCGGACAGGCGCAGGTAGGCGGTCACCGGCGTGCGCGCGACGTACTGCGCGCCGGCGGCGTCGAGGTAGTCTTCGGCGGCCACGCGCACGCGGCCATTGATGACCTCCGGGGCAGCGTCGAAGCGCTCGCCGAATTCTTCCGGGGTGCGGTAGCTGAGCATGGCGAACTGCCGGGCCAGGGCCAGGCCGTGGTCTTCGCCGCACTGCAGCTGGCCCAGCGCAACCGCGCGGCGCTGCAGCGCGCGCCACGCGGCGGCATAGGGATGCGGGCGGTGCGCGCCGCTGGCCAGCACCAGTTGGCGCACGCGGGCGCGGTGACGGATCGCGAACTGCTGGCCGACCAGCGCGCCATACGAATAGCCGACGAAGGCCTTCAGCGTGCGGATGCCGAGATGGTCCAGCAGCAGCGCCAGCGCATCGGCCTGGTCGGCAGTATCGATCGGCACATCCAGTGCACCGTCGGCACCGATGAAATCGAAGGCCAGCACGCGCAGCTGCTGCGGGTCGAGCGCGCGGCCGGCACCCACAAGCGCTTCGGCCCAGCCCTTCTCGCTGAACTGTGCGTTGGACGCCACGTGGCGATGGGCGGAAATGCCACCGGCCAGCACCACCACCGGCCCGTTGGCCGGGCCCACCCACTCATAGCGCAGGCGCACCGGGCTGGGGCCTGCATGGCGCATCGACAGCACCGCGGCGAACTCACCGCGCTCGGCGTGCACGCGGTCTGCGACCGGCACGCTGACGGGGACGAAGGGCTCGGGGCGAATGGCGGTACTGGCAGCGAAGCTCATGGCGGGATCCGGTTGGGGAATCGGCCATCGAGCCTTCGCGGGCCCGCGTTCGAGATGCACGTGGGGTGCATGGTTCGAACCATCTTTCGGTGGACGCCACGGTCCCCGCAGGATTTGGCACCTACGCAGACGCTTGCGCGCCTGCGGGCTGCCCCGGCTTCAAAGGGCCTGTCCCTCTGCCGGTCTCGATGGTGGAGCCACGATGCCAGCCCTTTCCGGCACTGTCAATCCCTTCATGCGGATAAAGCGATAGATATTTCCAGAATCAGTCTGCGAGGGCCGTCCCGGTCGCCCCGTTCAGGATCGGGTACAGTCCCGGCGGTCCTCTCGCTGGAAACGCCGATGCCGCGCCTGCCCCTGTCCTGCCTGCTGTTGCCTCTGCTGGCGAGCGCGACCGCACACGCCGGCGACTGGCGCCAGGGCTGGGGACTGGCTCCCCCTTCCGCGCCTGCCACCCGCGCAGGCAGTGCCGAGGGCGCCGCCCCCATGGCCCGGTTGCGCCTGCAGCCGGTCGGTACGCAATGGCAGGCGCGGATCGACAACGGGTTGGCAGGGCCGCTGCAGATCCAGCTGCGCGCCGCCCCCGGACACCCGGTCGAAGGCCTCCCGGTCGAGTCGCTGATCCAGGGCGACAGCAGCCTGGTGGTCGGCCACCTGCCCGCCCCGATCGATGGCCGCATGCTGGATCTGCGCCTGCAGTCGGTGCCGGGCAACCCTGCCGCACAGGCCGAAGATGTCGGCTATCGCCTGCCGTTCGATGCGGCCCGCCTGCGTGTGGACCAGGCGCCGCAGGGGCGATTCAGCCATGACGACGAGGAGAACCGCGACGCGGTCGACTTCGCACTGCCGGAGGGCACCCTGGTGCTGGCCGCGCGCGAGGGCACGGTGATGCAGATCCAGGATGGCTTCCGTGGCAACGGCCAGGACCGCGAGCGCGATGGTGCCCGTGCCAATTTCGTCCGCGTGCTGCACAGCGACGGCAGCATGGCCCTGTACGGCCACCTCCAGGCCGGCGGCATGCGCGTGCGCCGCGGCCAGGCGGTGGGAGCCGGGCAACCGATCGGCCTGTCCGGCAACAGCGGCTACAGCACTGCGCCGCACCTGCACTTCGTGGTGCAGGTCAACCGCGGCATGGGCCTGCGCTCGGTGCCGGTGCGCATCTTCGCCGGGCAGGGCCAGCTGCAGTTCGCCCGCCACGGCGAGGCCGACGGCGGTATCGGGCGCTGACCGGCCCCGGCCGGTATAATCGGGCGCTTATCTCTTTGAAAAGCGCCCCGGGCGGGCGCCACTGCCATGTCCGAAGTCGCCACCGAAGCGTCGCGTCGCCGCACCTTCGCCATCATTTCCCACCCTGACGCCGGCAAGACCACGCTGACCGAAAAGCTGCTGCTGTTCGGAGGCGCGATCCAGATGGCCGGTTCGGTCAAGGGCCGCAAGGCCGCCCGCCACGCCACCTCCGACTGGATGGCGCTGGAAAAGGAACGCGGCATCTCCGTCACCTCCTCGGTGATGCAGTTCCCGTACGAAGGCAAGATCGTCAACCTGCTCGACACCCCTGGCCACGCCGACTTCGGCGAGGACACCTACCGCGTGCTGACCGCAGTGGACTCGGCGCTGATGGTGATCGACGTAGCCAAGGGCGTGGAAGAGCGCACCATCAAGCTGATGGAGGTGTGCCGCCTGCGCGACACCCCGATCATGACCTTCATCAACAAGCTCGACCGCGAGGGCAAGGACCCGATCGAGCTGTTGGATGAAGTGGAGACCGTGCTCGGCATCCAGTGCGCGCCGGTCACCTGGCCGATCGGCATGGGCCAGCGCCTGAAGGGCGTGGTTCACCTGCTGACCGGCGAAGTGCACCTGTACGAACCGGGTCGCAACTTCACCCGCCAGGACTCGACCATCTTCCCGTCCATCGATGCGCCCGGCCTGGCCGAGAAGATCGGTGCACAGATGCTGGCCGACCTGCGCGACGAACTGGAACTGGTGCAGGGCGCCAGCCATCCGTTCGATCTGGACGCTTACCGCGCCGGCAAGCAGACCCCGGTGTTCTTCGGCTCGGGCGTGAACAACTTCGGCGTGCAGCCGCTGCTGGACTTTTTCGTCGAGCATGCGCCGTCGCCGCAGGCGCGAACCACCACCGGCCGCGAAATCGCACCGGAAGAGAACAAGCTGACCGGCTTCGTGTTCAAGATCCAGGCCAACATGGACCCGCAGCACCGTGACCGCGTGGCATTCATGCGGGTCTGTTCGGGCCGTTTCAGCGCCGGCATGAAGACCTTCCACGTGCGCACCGGCAAGGAAATGAAGCTGGCCAACGCGCTGACCTTCATGGCCAGCGACCGCGAGATCGCAGCCGAAGCGTGGCCCGGCGATGTGATCGGCATCCACAACCACGGCACCATCTCCATCGGCGATACCTTCACCGAAGGCGAAGCGGTGACCTTCACCGGCATTCCCAACTTCGCCCCGGAACTGTTCCGCCGCGCACGCCTGCGTGATCCGCTCAAGCTCAAGCAGCTGCAGAAGGGCCTGGCCCAGCTGTCCGAGGAAGGCGCGACCCAGTTCTTCCGCCCGCTGACCAGCAACGACCTGATCCTGGGTGCCGTCGGCGTGCTGCAGTTCGACGTGGCCGCCTACCGCCTGAAGGACGAGTACGGTGTGGAAGCCACCTTCGAGCCGGTCAGCGTGACCACTGCGCGCTGGGTCCACTGCAGCAACGAGAAGAAGCTGGAAGAGTTCCGCGAGAAGAACGCGCTCAACCTGGCGCTGGATGCGGCCGGCCACCTGGTCTACCTCGCTCCGACCCGGGTCAACCTGCAGCTGGCCCAGGAACGCTCGCCGGATGTGCGTTTCTCGGCCACACGCGAAGCGGCGCACACCGTTTCGGCAGGCTGATGCCACGGGGTCGGAGCCCTTTCCACAGAAAAGGACTCCGGCCCCAGCCGTCGCGGGCGGTTCATCCACGCATGGCGGCGATTGACGGATCACGGGACCAACGGCGCAACCCAGGGATTCACCCACCATACGGTGACGGGCGTGCACGTGCCGCCCATCGCGGCGATGATAGGGGGATGCGGGTCCCCCTCCCCGCGAACGATGCCTACGCCATGTCCACGACTTCCGTTGCTTCGATCCGCGAAGAAATCGCCAGCGCCCTGACCCATGGCCTCGGTGCCGTGCTCGCCCTGGGCGCCGGCGCGGTGCTGATCACCCTGGCCGCAATCTACAGCGATGGCTGGCAGCTGGCCGGCGCCATCGTGTTCGGCATCGCGCTGCTGCTGCTGTACACCGCGTCCACCCTGTACCACGCCATCCAGCACCCGGTCGCCAAGGGCCGGCTCAAAGTGTTCGACCACTGTGCGATCTACGTACTGATCGCCGGCACCTATACCCCATTCACCCTGATCGGCCTGCGCGGCCCGTGGGGCTGGGGCCTGTTCGCCGCGATCTGGACCCTGGCCCTGGCCGGCGTGGTGTTCAAGCTGTTCTACACCGGTCGCTTCAAGCGCCTGTCCACTGCCATCTACGTGGCCATGGGCTGGCTGGTGATCGTGGCGGTCAAGCCGATGCTGGCCTCGATCGACGGCTGGACGCTGGGCTGGCTGCTGGCCGGCGGCCTGTCCTACACGCTGGGCACCTATTTCTACCACCGCGAATCGATTCCCTATTCGCATGCGATCTGGCACCTGTTCGTCATCGGTGGCAGCGTCTGCCACTTCGTCGCGGTCACCATGCAGGTGCTGTAGCACCGGCCCGTGCGTGGCGCGTGCACGCCGCGCACATGGACGCTTCGCGCCCCGTCCACGATGAGGGGGCAACCATGGCAGCGTGAATGCCGCCGCCTCCCCTGCCACAAAGCGCACGAACCGCTGGCGCCTGCGCCGCCCCGGCCCGCGAGGCCGGCGCTGGCTGACGCTGCTGATCTTCCTGCTCGCGGCGATCCTGGTACTGATCGCATTGTGGGACTGGAACTGGTTCAAGGGCCCGGTTGAGCACGCCGTGCAGGCCCGTACCGGCCGCGCACTGCACATCGGCCATCTGGATGTCGACCTCGGCCGGACCAGCACCATCCGTGCCGATGCGATCACCTTCGCCAATGCCGGTTGGGCCAGGCAGCCGAACATGGCCACGGCCGACCGCGTCGAGATCGATGTGCGCGTGTGGCCCCTGCTGCGCGGCAGCGTGCAGCTGCCGGAAGTGCGCCTGACCCGACCGGACGTGCTGCTGGAAACCGCCCCTCGCAAGGGCGAACCGGGCAACTGGGACTTCCTCGGTGACAGCGCTGGCGGCACCAGCCCGCAGCTCAAGCGCCTGCGCATCGACGACGGCCGGCTGCAGTTCCTCGACGCACCGGGCCGTACTGATATCCGCGTGGGCGTGCGCAGCGGCCAGCCGAAGCAGGCCGATGCCTCGCCGCCGCTGCTGGTGCAGGGCAAGGGCCACTGGCAGGGAAACCCGTTCACCCTGCAGGGCGGAACCGAATCACCGCTGGAACTGACCAACAGCGACCACCCGTTCCGCATCCACCTCGACGGACGCGCCGGCGCCACCCACGCGGTGGCCAGCGGCACGCTGACCAATCCGTTCCAGCTGCGCGTGTTCGACCTGCAGTTCGCACTCAGTGGCCAGGACCTGGCCGATCTCTACCCATTGCTCGGCATCGCCATTCCGCCGTCCCCGCCCTACGCGCTGAACGGTCGCCTGAAACGCGACCACGACGTCTGGAGTTACGACGGTTTCACCGGCAAGGTGGGCGACAGCGACCTCGGTGGCAGTCTTCAGTTCGAGGTGGGCCGCGACCGTCCGCGGCTGACCGCGACGCTGGAATCCAAGCGCCTGGACTTCGATGACCTGGCCGGCTTCGTCGGCGCGCCGCCGAAGACCGGCGGCGGCGAAACCGCCAATGCGGAGCAGAAGGCCGAGGCCGCACGGGTGGCCGCGCGCGCGCGCGTGCTTCCGGACACGCCCTACAACCTCGGCAAGCTGCGTGCGATGGATGCCGATGTGCGCTGGAAGGCCCACCGCATCAACGCACCGTCATTGCCATTGGACGACATGGATGCCCATCTGCTGCTGGATGACGGGGTGCTGCGGCTGGCACCACTGAACTTCGGCGTCGCCGGCGGCGATATCCGCAGCACCATCCGCATGGACGCACGCCAGCCGCAGATCAGCACTGCGCTGAAGGCGAGCGTGCGCGGCGTTCAGCTGGGCCAGCTGTTCCCCGATGCCAAGCTGGCCGAACAGGCCAAGGGCGGCATCGGCGGTGAGGTGGACCTGAGTGGCCGCGGCAATTCGATCGCCGCGATGCTCGGCAGCAGCAGCGGCAAGGTCGGCCTGGCGATGGGCCGTGGCCATGTCGGCAACCTGGTGATGGAGCTGGCCGGCCTGGATATCACCGAATCGCTGAAATTCCTGGTGACCGGCGACAAGCAGATTCCCCTGCGTTGCGCCTTCGCCGACTTCGGTGTGCGCGACGGCCTGATGACCAGCCAGGCGCTGGCGGTGGACACCACCGACACGATCCTCATCGGCGAAGGCACCGTCAGCCTGCGCGACGAAACCCTGGACCTGCTGTTGAAGCCGCGCCCGAAGGACAAGAGCATCCTGGTACTGCGCTCGCCGCTGCACATTGCCGGCACGTTCAAGGACCCGTCGTTCCGCCCGGACTTCAAGGCGCTGGGCATCCGCGGTGCGGTGGCCCTGGCGCTGGGCAGCATCGCCCCGCCGGCGGCCTTGCTGGCGACGATCGAGCTGGGGCCGGGCAAGGACGCCGACTGCGGCGGGCAGTATGCGAAGTAGGGTTACAGCGTTGTTCGCGGCGCCTGCATTGATGGTGGCTTGAGGGGGACGGGTGACGCAGGCAGGACACGCCGCAAGTACGTCCCTGTAGCAACTGTGTTGACGGAGGGGCCTGGCCCCTCCATGAGACGGGCACGGTAGTGCCGGCCGCTGGCCGGCAGCCTTTTGGGACACGCGCAGGCTGGCTTCAGGCGGGGATCGATCCGCCTTGAGCGTCGCGCACGCGGGCGTTGAGAATCACCAGCATCTTCCGCATCACTGCCACGATGGCCACCTTGCCTTCCTTGCCACGGGCTCGTAGCGACTGGTAAAAATCGCGCAACCGAGGTTCATGCCGCATGGCCGACATTGCCGCCATGTAGAGCACTTGCCGGATTTCGGCTCTTCCACCATGGATGCTTCGTTTTCCTCTCATCGTGCCGCTGTCTTGGGACATCGGGGCTACCCCGACCAAGCTGGCGATGCGCTTGCCAGTGATCCTGCCAAGCTCTGGCAGATAGCTGGCTAGAACTGCCTGCAGCGCAGGCCCTACGCCCTTCATCGACTTCAGCGTCTTCAGTTGAGGCTGCTGACCAACCTGCTCGGCGATCTGCTTGCCCAGACGCTCAACCATCGTTTGGAGGCGGGTGATGTTGCCTTGCATTAGTCGGCGCAGTTCACGATCAAGCACCATTTCCTGCTGCTGCCGCGCGATGGTCAGGGCGTCCATCGCCTGCCGACGTGCCCGAACGAACTCCCGCATCTTCTGCTGCCAAGACTGCAGCGGCTGATAGGGAGGCAGCTTCACCAGGGAGGCCATCTGCGCCAACGCATGGGCATCCAAACGGTCGGTTTTGGCAATCTGACCCAACCCCTGAGCCAGTTTCCGGGCGCGCAAGGCATTGGCACGGGCCACCGGATGACCGGCCTTGTGCAGGAAATCCAGCACCGGCTGCTCATAGCCACCTGTGGCTTCAAGCACGATCTGGCTGGTCGGACGCTTCTTCAGCCAAACATCCAGTTCAGAAAACCCGGACCGGTTGTTGCTGACCTGCAGAGTTTGTCCGTCCGTCGTACCGATATGCAGCTGACGCTTGCTGACATCAATCCCGATCCCGTTCATCACCTGACTCCGTATAGTCTGGTAGGGTCGAGAGCTCCCCCGCTTGCCCAGTCTTATCGCTTCGAGTGGTCGCTCCAGCAACTGTTCGGGCGGATCAAGGGAGATTCCGGCGTGGGCGCCAAGCTACAGGGCGATCGTCGCGATCCTGGCTACGGATCGTCGAGATCCAGGCTCGTACGGCGGCCCACGCCGGCTCTCGACACCTACGCTGACAGATTTCCATCGAGCCCCCATGGATGGGTCTATGGCGTGTCCTGCCCAGCCGCACCCTCCGTCTCCCAACGTGTCAGGAAGGCGCTGCTTTGGCTTTGGCTGTGGCTTTCAGCTTCGAAAAGCGGGCCGGCGGGCCGCAGGCCCGCCAGCGACACCCTCACCCGGCGACGATGTACTGCTGCAGTTGATCCAGCTCCCGCCGCTGCGCATCGATCACCGACTTCACCAGGTCGCCGATGGAGATCACCCCCAGCACCTGCGCGCCCTCCACGACCGGCAGATGGCGGATGCGATAATCGGTCACCAACTGCAGGCAATGCTCCACCTGCTCGCCCGGCGACACCGTCACCACCTGCGACGTCATGATCTCTGCCACCGCCGTATCGCGCGAAGAGCGATCACGCAACACGATCTTGCGCGCGTAATCACGCTCGGACAGGATTCCCACCAGCCGCGGGCCGTCCATCACCAGCACCGCACCGATGCCCTTTTCCGCCATCAACCGGATCGCATCGATCACCGCCGCATCCGGCGCGACCGCATGTACTTCAGGAGACTTGCCGTCCAACAGTTGCCGTACCGTGGTCATCTGCCTGCCCTCCCAGGGTGGGTTGCGGGACCGAGTCTGCCACGGACGATGCTAGCCAGGCGTCAACCAGGTACAACGGCCGCTGCTTGGACTCCTCGTACAGCCGCCCCAGGTACTCGCCGATCAGGCCAAGCGCGATCAGCTGCACGCCGCCCAGGAACAGGATCACCGCCATCATCGTCGGCCAACCCGCCACCCGGTCGCCATACAGCGCCGCCTTCACGATCACCCACAGGCCGAACAGGAAAGCGACGGCCGCGGTTGCCAGCCCGAGGTAGGTCGCCGCCCGCAACGGCACGGTCGAGAACCCGGTAATGCCTTCGAGGGCGAAATTCCACAGCCGCCACAGGCTGAACTTGCTGGTGCCGGCCACGCGCGCGTGGCGGTGGTAGGGCACGGCGATCCGCTTGAATCCCACCCAGCTGAAAAGCCCCTTCATGAAACGGTGGCGCTCGCGCATCCCGCGCAGGGCGTTCAGCGCGCGCGGTGACAGCAGGCGGAAGTCCCCGGTATCGGCCGGAATCGGTGTCCGCGAGAGGCGGCCCATCACCCGATAGAACATCGCTGCCGTGGCGCGCTTGATCCAGGCCTCGCCATCGCGGGCCATGCGCGTGCCGTAGACGTTGTCATGACCTTCGCGCCAGCGCGCGACGAACTCCGGCACCAGCTCCGGCGGGTCCTGGCCGTCGGCATCGAGGATCATCGCCGCACCCTCGTGCACCAGATCCAGGCCGGCGGTCAGCGCCGCTTCCTTGCCGAAGTTGCGCGACAGCTTCAGCGCCGATACGCGTGCATCGGCCTGGGCCAGCCCGGCGATCACTTCCCAGGTGCGGTCATGGCTGCCGTCGTCCACATAGAGGATGTGACCGTCGATGTCGGGCATGCCGTCGAGCACCGCGCACAGCCGTGGATGCAGCAGCGGCAGTGCCAGGGCCTCGTTGTAGGCGGCGATGACGAAGGTAAGCCGTTCGCGGGTCATGGCCGGATTGTACGTTGCCGGCAGGCGCCCGGCCCGTCGCCTGCCAATTGCAGCGCCGGGCTCAGTCCTCCGACAGATAGGACGCACCACCCAGCTGGCGCGCCTGGCGTTGGATCCACGCGGCCCGCCGCTGCACATACGGCCCAGGCTTTGCCGCGTTGTAGCGACGCGGTGCCGGCAACACCGCGGCCAGGCGCGCGCTCTCGGCCGGACTCAGCCGGGCCGCGTCCTTGCCCCAGAATTTCTGCGCTGCCGCTTGCGCGCCATACACACCATCACCGAATTCGGCAATGTTGGCGTACATCTCCAGGATCCGCTCCTTTGGCCACAGCGCCTCGATCAGCACCGTGTACCAGACTTCCAGGCCCTTGCGGATCCAGCTGCGGCCCTGCCACAGGAACAGGTTCTTGGCCACCTGCTGGCTGATCGTGCTGGCGCCGCGCAGGCGCCCGCCCCTGGCGTTGTGGTCGCGCGCCTTTTCGATGGCCTGCAGGTCGAAGCCGTTGTGGTCGGGGAAGCGCTGGTCCTCGGCCGCCACCAGCGAGATCGGCAGGCTCGGTGCCATCTGGTCGAGGTCGCGCCACTGGTAATGCAGCCGATAGGACCAGTCGGCCTCGCCCAGCGCCTCGCCATAGCGCCACAGCATCACCATGGACACCGGCGGGTCGATGAACCGCAGCACCAGCACCTGCAGACAGCTGAAGGCGGCCAGCAGCACCGGCAGCCACAGCAGCCGCTTCCAGCGCCAGCGTCGCCGGCGCGGCGCGGCGACCACGGCCTCTACCTTGTGCTGCTCTCCCGCTGCCCCCATTACTGGTGCATCCTTCTTCTGTCTGGTTGTCGGCGCATTATCCGGCAACCGCCCCCGTTTACGCGCGATGTGAGCCGATGACCGCCAACCCCGATTCCCTGATCCGTTTCCTGCTCCCCGACGCCGGCGTGCGTGGCGTGCATGTGCACCTGCAGGCCACCTGGCAGGAAATCCTGTCCCATGCCGCCTACCCGGACGCCGCTGCCGAACTGCTTGGCGAGGCCTGCGTCGCCTCGGCGCTGTTCACCGGCCACACCAAGATCGACGGGCGCCTGTCGGTGCAGCTGCGCAGCAGCACCGCGCTGCGCACCCTGTTCGCCGAATGCACCGCCGCCGGCACCCTGCGCGGTATCGCCCAGCTCAGCGAGGGTGGCGACGCACCGCGTGACCTGTCCCGCCTCGGTGATGACGCAATCCTCGCCATCACCATCGAGAACCCCGGCCTGGACCCGCGCGAGCCGCAGCGCTACCAGAGCCTGGTCGCGCTGACTGCGCCGGAACTGGACGAGGCCTTCGAGGACTACTTCCGCCAGTCGGAGCAGCTGCCAACCCGCCTGCTGCTGGCGGCCGACCGCAACGGTGCCGCCGGCCTGCTGCTGCAGAAGCTGCCGGGCGACGAAGGCGACGAGGATGGCTGGGCCCGCGCCAGCGCCCTGTTCGAAACCCTGGGCAAGGCCGAACTGCTGGCGACCCCGGCCGAGCAGCTGCTGCACCGCCTGTTCCACGAGGAGCGGCCGGAACTGCTGGGCGACAAGCCGCTGTCCTTCGCCTGCTCCTGCTCGCGCGAGCGGGTGGCTGGCATGCTGCAGTCATTGGGCGAGGACGAAGCCCGCGCGGCCGCCGAGGCCACCGGCGCCGTCGAGGTGCGTTGCGAATTCTGCGGGCGTGAGTATCACTTTCCATTGACGGAGTTCGGCATACTGTTCCACGGCGCCCAGGGGGCTGTAGCGGCGCCTGAACGACTTCAGTAAACGGCAGTCTTGTACCTGGGGAGGATCAAGGCTTGTTAAGAATTCATAAACACCCTAGGATCGAGTTCCCGTCCCCACGGGAACTTCCGTTGTCCGTCCCTGTCTGAACTGGTCCGATGCGTACCTTCCTGCGTCTACCGCTGGCCCTGCTGATCGCCCTTGGCGCGATCACGGGCGTGCATGCGCAGAGCAAGGACACCCGCACCGTGTTGCCGGTATGGAACAAGGGCAGCGGCAAGGTCGAGGCGCTGCTGTACCTGGAGCCGACCGGCGAACAGGCAGCCGGCGCCCGATGGCATTTCGGCCGCAATTCGCTGGACGCGGCCTTTGGCCTGTCCTCCGGCGATTCGCTGGGCCTGCTCTGCAACAGCAGCAGCGGCACCAGCATCAGCGGCCTGGCCAGCCATTGCATGCTGGCCAGCCTGGGCGACGAGGATGATCTGAACAGCCGTCGTTTCAGTGGTACCGCCGCGTTGAACCGGGGCAACAGCCGCTTGGGCATCACCGCCGGCACCGGCCGTGAAACCCTGCCCGCCTGGTTGTCGGGCCCGAACAAGACGCCCTCGCTGCGCGCCGAGCAGAACGATCTGACCGTGTTCGCGCAGAAGAACATTGGCCGCGAAGGCTTCGTCTCCATCGCCGGTACCTACGCCAAGGCACGCCTGGTACCGCTGGCCGACGCTTCGCCGGCCATCGTCGATCGCTGGGACAGCAAGAGCCTGAGCATCGGTGCCGGTTACGGCAACTTCACCGGCAGCATCATCGGCCGCGTGGTCGACGTGCCGGGCAAGCCCGGCAAGTGGGAAGGCCTGGGCATCGGCCTGACCTGGCGTACCCCGTGGTCCGGCCAGCTGACCGTCGGCGCCGAGAACGTGATCAGCCGCGGCAAGAATCCATTCTCCCCGCGCAACGAAAGCAACGACGACGGCACCGTGCCGTACGTGCGTTACGAACAGGATCTCTGATCCCCCTATCAGGTTCAGCAACGATATTCCCGAAGGCGCCGAAAGGCGCCTTTTTTGCATCTGCGTGCCTGGCTCGCACTAGCATGAGCGGTATCGACCGCAGAGCGTATCGACATATTGGGATACATATCAGTCGAACCTTTTTTCATCATTCTGCGTTAACAAACGAGGCAGATCAGCACGACCATGCCAGCAACCCGTTGATTAGGCTGGAAAAATCGCGTTTTTACCAAAATCACAGACTTCATTAACACAGCTTTAATTCTTGGCGAACGCCCGTTACTATCGGGTCAGCCTCGCGATTTGGGAGCGCTTTTTCGCTCCCCCGCCGGGCATTAACCCCAGCCAAGATTTCTTGGAGAGAGAGAGCCAATGAAACTCAAGTCCAGCCAGCTGCGTGACGCAGTTGTGATCGCGCTTGTCGCCGGTGCCACCACCGCGACGGCCCACGCCCAGGAAGCCACCAACCTCGACCGCATCGAGGTCACCGGTTCGCGCATCCGTCAGGTCGATACCGAAACCGCCCAGCCCGTTCTGAGCATCAGCCGTGCTTCGATCGAGAAGAGCGGCTTCAAGACGGTTGCCGACGTCCTGCAGAACATCGCAGCCGCCGGCAGCCCGGCCATCAGCCGTTCCGAGCCGCTGTCCTCCGGCGAAGCCGTCGGTGGCTTCTACATCGACCTGCGCAACCTCGGTGCCGAGCGCACCCTGGTGCTGGTCGACGGCAAGCGCCTCGGCGCCAGCGTCAGCGGCCTGCAGGACGTGTCGCAGATTCCGTCGGCCATCGTCGAGCGCATCGACGTACTGAAGGACGGCGCGTCGTCGATCTACGGCTCCGACGCGATCGCCGGCGTGATCAACATCATCACCCGCAAGAACTTCCAGGGCCTGGAAGCCAACGCCTACGTCGGCCAGTACGGCGAAGGCGACGGCCAGAAGACCAGCTACGACTTCGTGGCCGGTTTCACCGGTGACCGTGGCTCGATCACCATCGGCGCCGAGTACGCCGAAGAGAAGGAAGTGTGGGCCAAGGACCGCTGGTTCAGCCGTTACCCGCGCACCACCTTCCACCCGGCCCAGAACTGGAGCCCGGTCAGCCAGTGGGGCACCATCATCGATCCGGATACCGATGACTGGCTGGTGCTGAACCGCGGTGGCGACTATCGCGACGTCAACCAGTACCACGACCAGGACTTCGCCGGCATCACCGGTGATACCAGCAACTCCAACACGCAGATGCACCTGCTGACGCCGACCAAGCGTCGCTCGGTGTTCGCCAACGTCCAGTACGACCTGACCGACAACATCCGCTTCGTCTCCGACCTGCTGTATACCCGTCGTGAGTCGCAGGCCCAGGTCGCAGGCTATCCGTTGCAGTCCGCGTCGTATGAGCGCCTGGGTGCCAAGTGGGATGCCGACAGCTACTACAACCCCTTCGGCAAGGATATGGGCTTCATGCGCCGTGGCTGGGAAGTGCCGCGCCTGTCGACCAACAAGCTGACCACCTTCCGCTTCACCGGCGCCCTGCAGGGCAGCTTCCAGTTCAATGACAAGTACTTCGACTGGGAAGCCGGCTACATCTACCAGAACTCGGAGAACCAGCAGAGCCAGACCGGCAACTACAACGTGCTGGCGGTCAATGCCGCCACCGGTCCGTCGTTCTTCAACCCGGCCACCGGCCGCGTCGAGTGCGGTACGGCCGCTGGCCTGGTTGACGGTTCCAATCCGATCTATGGCCCGGGCGCCGGCGGCTGCCTGCCGTGGAACCCGGCCATTCCGTACGGCCGTACCGGTGACGGTGGCCTGACCGGCAACCCGGATCTGCAGCAGTTCCTGTTCCCGACCACCAAGAACACCGGTGAAGTCACCACCAAGACCTACTACGCGAACATCGCCGGCAGCCTGTTCACCCTGCCCGCCGGCGACCTGGGCTTCGCGCTGGGTTACGAGTACCGCGAAGACAAGGGTTCGTACAATCCGGACGCGCTGTCGCAGACCGGCTACTCGACCGATCTGGCCGCCGGCCCGACCGGTGGTGGTTACGACGTCAACGAAGTCTATCTGGAGTTGAATGTTCCGATCCTGGCCGACCTGCCGGGTGCCAAGGAACTGAGCTTCAACGCCGCCACCCGTTACTCGAAGTACAGCACCTTCGGCGACACCACCAACAACAAGTTCGGCCTGAAGTGGAAGCCGATCGACCAGCTGCTGGTACGTGCGACCTACGCCGAAGGCTTCCGTGCGCCGACCATCGACAATCTGTACGGTGGCAGCTCGCAGACCTTCGCGTACTTCACCGATCCGTGCGACACCTCGTTCGGCTCAACTGATCAGCCGGGCGTCGCCGCCCGTTGTGCCGCGGCCATCGGTCCGACCGCCAGCACCTTCCGCCAGCTGCGCCAGGGTTATGTGCCGGCCAGCGGTCCGGATGAGCAGACGCCGGATCCGTTCAACGCCGTCTCCAACCCGAACCTGACTCCGGAAAAGTCCAAGTCCAAGACCGTTGGCCTGGTGTGGAGCCCGACCTTCGCCCAGGGCCTGAACATGAGCCTGGACTGGTGGAACATCAAGATCACCAACACCATCGTCACCGACAGCCCGGATGACCAGCTGAACGACTGCTACGTGCTTGGCATCGCCGAGCGCTGCAACTCGTTCACCCGTGATCCGAACCGTCACAACGTGATCAACCTGACCTACGCACCGCGTAATGCCGGTTACCAGGAAACCGAAGGCTTCGATTTCGACGTGGCGTACCGCTTCGAGACCGACAGCTGGGGTACCTTCAGCGCCAACCTGCAGAACAGCTACGTCACCAAGAACGTACTGAAGACCACCAACGCGCAGCAGGTGCCGGTGTCGATCCTCAACGGCTTCGGCAGCAACTTCCGCCTGCGTTCGAACCTGGTGCTGGGCTGGGAGCGTGGCGACTGGGGCGTGACCTGGGGCACCCGCTACTTCTCCAGCGTCAAGGAGCGTTGCTACTACAGCGACGAGTGCAGCCTGCCGGACTTCGGTTCGCCGGATCCGGTGCGTGACCAGCCGATGAACAAGCGTGGCTCGACCATGTTCCACGACGTCCAGGTCTCCTGGAACGCACCGTGGAATGCGACCATCGCCGTCGGTGCGCGCAACGTGTTCGACCACTACGGCCCGCAGATGTACTCGGCACCGAACTCGCAGTTCTCCTACTACGGTGGCTACGACATCGGTCGCTTCATGTACATGCAGTACAAGCAGAAGTTCTGATCGGGAACCTGATCAGCTGATGCAGCAACGGCCCCGAAAGGGGCCGTTGTTCTTTGTGCGCCATGGACGGGCGCTGGCCAGCGCACAACAAAAAAGGCCGCAGCATCGCTGCGGCCTTCCTTCGAGATCATTTCCGGGCACTCATCCGTTCGGAATCAGCGTCTCGATCAGATGCTCGACGTACGCTTCGAAATCCTCGCGCGCCTGCTTGGGCTGCTGCAGCTGCAGCGACAACTGCAGGAAGCCGACATAAGCGGCGTACGCAAGGCGTGCGCGATGACGCGCATCGGTCGAGCTGAGGCCGGCCTGGCGGAACGAGGCGACCAGATAGTCGAGGCGACGCTGCGAGACCCGGTCGATCACCGGCCGCACCATCGGATGATCCAATGCCTTCAGCAGCTCGCTGTAGATGATGTGCGGCTGCACTTCATGCGCCACCATCTGGAACAGCTGGCGCAGGCGCACGCGCGGATCCGGTACGTCTTCCAGGCTGCCGAACACCTGTTCCTGTTCGAACAGTTCCCAGCGTTCCAGCGCCGCCTGCAGCAATGCGTCGCGCGAAGGGAAATGCCAGTAGAAACTGCCCTTGGTAACGCCGAGCCGCCGTGCCAGCGGCTCCACCGCGACGGCGCCTACGCCTTGTTCAGCAATCAGGTCGAGGGCCGCCTGGGCCCAGTCTTCGGCACTCAGGCGGCTGTTGCGGCCGGCGCGCGGTTCGCCGGCGGAAGCGTCAGGTTGATTCATGGACTGATTTAACCATACGCCGGGGTTCGTTGCAGTACGCGGTTGCGGTCGAAACCGTCGCAGGCCCCTCGGAAGGGTCCCTCCACGCGCATTCTGCAACGCACCATACCGTGCAGTATTGACTTCCCCTCGAAGCTCTCCATACTAGCAAGTATGGTTATGTCCCCAACTCCCGCTGCGTTCCATGACCTGCGCCTGGACGCCGCCCATGGCGCCCGCCTGGCGGCGACCGCCAGCGAGCATGGCCGGCGCGGCCGGGTCCTGTTCGCCCATGGCTTCGGCCAGACCCGCCATGCCTGGAACGCCACTGCCCGCGCACTGAACGCGGCCGGCCTGCAGACGCTGGCCTACGACGCCCGCGGCCATGGCGATTCCGACTGGAATGGCACCGATCTGCCCTATCACGGCGAACAGTTCGCCGACGACCTGATCGTGCTGGCCGGCGAACAGCCGCGCCCGCCGGTACTGGTTGCCGCTTCGATGGGTGGCCTGTTCGGCCTGCTGGCCGAATCGCGCTGGCCGGGCCTTTTCTCGGCCATGGTGCTGGTCGACATCACCCCGCGCTGGGATACCGCGGGTGTCGAGCGCATCCTCGCCTTCATGACCGCCCATCCCGACGGCTTCGCCTCGCTGACCCAGGCCGCCGACGTGATCTCGGCCTACATGCCGCACCGGCCGCGCAAATCCGAGCAGTCGCTGCGTGCGCTGCTGCGCGAGGACGGCCACGGGCGCTGGCGCTGGCATTGGGACCCACGCCTGGTGGCCGAGCTGGCGCGCGACAGCGAACAGCACCAGGACGCACTGGCCGAGGCCGCACGCCAGGTGAAGTGCCCGCTGCTGCTGGTCAGCGGCGGCCGCAGCGACCTGGTCACGCCGCAGACCGTGGCCGAATTCCTGGCGCTGGCGCCGCATGCGCGCCATGTACAGCTGCCGCAAGCGACCCACATGGTCGCCGGCGATGACAACGACGCCTTTACCGCTACTGTGTTGGACTATCTGGACGTGTTGCCCGCAGCGGACGCTGCGGCTTCGTCCGCCACAAACGAGCACGTCACCGGAGCACGCTCATGAGCATCGTTCTTCCCTTCCTCGCCTTGCTGCTGGCAGGCGCCTTCGTCGCCTACCACCGCATGCGGCTGGTTACCTGGACGCTGATCAGCGTGGCCCTGCTGGCCGCCTGCTGGTTCATTCCCTACGTCAACCAGACCGCCACCATCGTCGCTGCGGCGGTGCTGGCGGTGATCGCCGTGCCGCTGCTGCTGCCGTTCATCCGCAAGCCGCTGCTGACCGGCCCGATGATGAAGGTGTTCCGCAAGGTGCTGCCGCCGCTCTCGCAGACCGAGCGCATCGCGCTGGAAACCGGTTCGGTTGGTTTCGAGGGCGAACTGTTCACCGGTGATCCGGACTGGAACATCCTGCTCAACTACCCCAAGCCGCAGCTGACCGCTGAAGAACAGGCCTTCCTCGATGGCCCGGTGGAAGAGCTGTGCACGATGGTCAACGACTGGGAAATCACCCACGTTCACGCCGACCTGCCGCCGGAGCTGTGGGCCTTCATCAAGAAGAACAAGTTCTTCGGCATGATCATCCCGAAGGAGTACGGCGGCCTGGGTTTCTCCGCGCTGGCCCACCACAAGGTGATCCAGAAGCTGGCCTCGGTGTCCTCGGTGGTCAGCTCCACCGTCGGCGTGCCCAACTCGCTGGGCCCGGGTGAACTGCTGGTGCATTACGGCACCCAGGAACAGAAGGACCAGTACCTGCCGCGCCTGGCCGATGGCCGCGAAGTGCCCTGCTTCGGCCTGACCGGTCCGTTCGCCGGCTCCGACGCCACTTCGATCCCGGACTACGGCATCGTCTGCAAGGGCGAGTGGAACGGCGAGCAGGTGATCGGCGTCAAGCTGACCTTCGACAAGCGCTACATTACCCTGGCCCCGGTCGCTTCGCTGATCGGCCTGGCCTTCCGCATGTACGACCCGGATGGCCTGATCGGCGATACCCGCGACATCGGCATCACCCTGGGCCTGCTGCCGCGTGATACCGCCGGCGTCGAAATCGGCCGTCGCCACTTCCCGCTGAACTCGACGTTCCAGAACGGTCCGATCCGCGGCAAGGACGTGTTCATTCCGCTGACCCAGCTGATCGGCGGCGCAGCCATGGCCGGCAAGGGCTGGAACATGCTCAACGAGTGCCTGGCGGTGGGCCGCTCGATCACCCTGCCGTCCACCGCCAGCGGCGGTGCCAAGGCCGGTGCCGCCGTGACCGGCGCCTATGCGCGCATCCGCAAGCAGTTCGGCCTGTCGGTCGGCCGCTTCGAGGGCGTGGAAGAAGCGCTTGCCCGCATCGGCGGCAAGGCGTACAAGATCAGTGCGCTGTCGCAGGCCACCGCCGCTGCGGTTGACCGTGGCGATGTGCCGTCGGTGCCGTCGGCCATCGCCAAGTACCACTGCACCACCATGAGCCGTGAAGTGATCTCGGACATGATGGACGTGATCGGCGGCAAGGGCATCATCCTGGGGCCGCGCAACTTCGCCGGCCGCAGCTGGCAGGCCGCGCCGATCGCGATCACCGTGGAAGGCGCCAACATCATGACCCGCAGCCTGCTGATCTTCGGCCAGGGTGCGATCCTCTGCCACCCGTGGGTGCTGAAGGAAATGAAGGCCGCGCAGGATCCGGATACCCGTGCCGGCCTGCAGGAGTTCGACCGCAGCCTGTTCGGCCACATCCGCTTCGGCATCTCCAATGCCGTGCGTTCGTTCTGGTTCGGCCTGACCGGCGCGCGCTTCGGCGCCGCCCCGGGCGACGCCTACACCCGCCGCTACTTCCGCAAGCTGGACCGTTACTCGGCCAACCTGGCGCTGATGGCCGACATCTCGAT
This sequence comes from Stenotrophomonas sp. AR029, assembly GCF_047520695.2. Lineage (NCBI taxonomy): Bacteria > Pseudomonadati > Pseudomonadota > Gammaproteobacteria > Lysobacterales > Lysobacteraceae > Stenotrophomonas > Stenotrophomonas sp. AR029. The sequence continues at coordinate 141,156 of NZ_JAXBQQ020000006.1, forward strand.
GATGACCCTGGGCGGCAAGCTGAAGTTCAAGGAATCGCTGTCCGGCCGCCTGGGCGACGTGCTGAGCCATGTCTACATGACCAGCGCCATGCTCAAGCGCTACCACGACGAAGGTGCACCGCAGGCCGACCAGCCGCTGCTGGCCTGGGCCTTCCATGACAGCGTGCACAAGATCGAAGAGTCGCTATCGGCCGCGCTGCGCAACTTCCCGATCCGTCCGATCGGCTGGCTGATGTGGGCGCTCATCTTCCCGTTGGGCCGTCGTGCCGAGGCTCCGGGTGATCGCCTGAGCCGCCGCGTCGCCGCCCTGCTGATGGCGCCGAATGAAGCCCGCGACCGTCTCGCCAATGGCGTGTTCCTGACCCCGTGCGAGAACAACCCGGGTGGCCGCATCAACAGTTACCTGAGCAAGGCGATCATGGCCGAGCCGGTGGAGCGCAAGTTCCTGAAGGCACTGAAGAGCAAGGGCATCGAGGCGCTGGACTTCAAGAGCCAGCTGGACGAAGCCGTGGCCGAAGGCGTGATCACCCAGGACGAGCGCAGCCTGCTGGAAGAGCTGCGTACGCTGACGCTGGATACCATCACCGTGGACGACTTCGACACCCACGAACTGCGCGCGGCCAGCTACTACGACCGCCAGCACAAGGACCCGCATTCGCAGGCGGCCTGATCGCCCGCGACACGCGTTGCCTCGACGGCGGGCCTTGGCCCGCCGTCGCTTTATCCGCCGACCGGAATCCTCCTCATGTCCACGCCCCTGCTCTCGCTCTACAACCGCCTGCAGCGCTGGCCTGCCGGCACCTGGCTGTTCTCACGTGCGGTGTGTTTCAAGGCGCCCTACTTCGCCAGCATCGCGCCACGCATCACCCGCCTGGAACACGGCCGCTGCGAAGGCACGCTGGCCGACCGCCGCAGAGTACGCAACCACATCGGCACGGTGCACGCGATCGCGATGTGCAACCTGGCCGAACTGACCGCCGGGTTGATGGTCGATGCATCGCTGCCGAAGGGCATGCGCTGGATCCCGAAGGGGATGCAGGTGCAGTACCTGGCCAAGGCGCGTGGCACGCTGCAGGCGGTGGCGCTGCCGGCACAGCCTATTGTTGTCGCGGCCGAGGGCTATGCGCTGCCGGTGACGGTGAGCGTGCGCGACCGTGCGGGGACGGAGGTGTTCAGCGCGGTGATCGACATGTGGTTGTCGCCGGCGAAGTAAGTTCCCGCGAACGGCGCAGCCCCTCGTGGGTGGACGCGGGATGCGGTTTATCGGTGGGGCCGGAGGGGTGGGGCCGGGCGGGGACGCCGCAAGTACGTCCGTGTAGGCTTAGCCGCGCCATCCATGGCGCGGATACCCCGCCCGACCCCACCCCTCCGGCCTCGGACGGATCTCTGCGGCGTCTACCCACGCAAGAGAAAAAAGAAGAGCAGAAGCAGAAGCAAGAGCGGCCCACCGGCCGCTTTTTGCTGTTGCTGTTGCTCTTGATCTTCTCTTTCTTGTCCGTGGGCTGGCCGCACACGGAACCTGTCAGGGGTGTGGCGGGTGGGCCGTGCAGGGGCGTTGGCGCCATGGATGGCGCCATCGAGCTTACATGGACGTACTTGCAGCGTCCTCTGCACGGCCCATCCGCCACACCCAACACATGACCCGCTCTACGCGACCAACCCACGAGGGGCTGCGCCGTTGGCTGGAAACTACGCTACCGCGCGAAACACCAACGCCAGGATCGCAGGCACCGCCTGGATCATGAAGATCCGGCGGCTCACGCTGTACGCCCCATAGCACCCCGCCACCACCACGCAGGCCAGCGAGAACGTCACCAGCACCGGCTGCCCGATCACCAGCCCCACCACGATGCCTGCTGCCAGGAAGCCGTTGTACAAGCCCTGGTTGGCCGCCAGCACGCGCGTGGTCGCCGCCTTCTCCGGCGTGTTGCGGAACGTCTTCAGACCCAGCGGGCGGGTCCACAGGAACATCTCCAGCGCCAGGAAATAGACGTGCAGCAGTGCGACCAGCAAGGTCAGGGCGAGTGCGATCCAGTACATGGGCGGTTCCTTGGACAGGGATGGGGCTCGGAGCCCGGGAAATCATCGGTCGCGCGGCAGTTTCTTTTCTTCGCGCAGTACACCGAACGCGGCTGCGGTCATGCACGCGGCCACCAGCATGCCGCCGATGAACACTACGTGCGAGCCGAACAATGACAGGCCCTTGTGCACCCAGGCAAAGCTCAGGTCCGCACCGCGGTAGACCACGGTGTCGATCGCTGCGCCGGCCTTGTAGCGCCACTGCCGGTCCACGCGCGTGTAGATTGTCTCGCGCGCCGGCTTGGCCAGTGCGAATTCGCTGGCCCGGGTCATCACCTGCACCACCGCGACCATCAGCGGCATCGGCGAGGCCGCCAGCACCGAAAAGCCGATCAGGATCGCGAAACCGGGAATCAGCAGTGCCGGCGCGATGCCGTGGCGCGACAGCAACCAACGGGTCAGGCCCAGCTGCATCAACAGCGCCAGCGCATTCACCGCCAGGTCGATGCGCGAGAAGAACGCGGTACTGGCCGCCGGGTCGGTGAAGGCCGCGCGCACGATGCTGGCCTGCTGGTTGTACAGCAGCGTGCCGACGCCCACCCCGAACACCACCATCACCGCCAGCCAGCGCAGCAGCGGCTCGCGCACGATCAATTTCAGGCCGTCCAGCACGCTGCCGCCCATCGGCTGCTCGCCGGACACCAGCTGCTGCTCGCGTTCGCGCAGCACCGCCCAGTGCCGCAGCCGCCAGATGCACAACAGGCACACGACCAGGAATCCCGCCGAGACCAGCATGAGGTTGGCGATGCCCACGCGCTGCACCAGCGCACTGGTGATCAACGGGCCGAGGAAGGCACCGACGGTGCCCGCCGCGCCAATGTATCCATAGAAGGCCCGGGCCTGCACATTGGAGAACACATCGGCCATGAAGCTCCAGAACACCGCCACCGCGAACAGGTTGAAGACGGTGATCCAGAAGAAGAAGGCCATGCCGCGGCCCGGCACGCCGCTGTCGAACATCATGTAGAAGCCCAGCAGGGTCACGATGAAGAAGCCATACACCGCCGGCAGGAACACCCGTCGTGGGAAGCGGCTGACCAGCCAGCCGTACACCGGCTGCAGCACCAGCATGATCACGAACACGCAGGAGAACAGGAACTGCAGCACGAAGTCCTTCAACGCGACGCCGTGGTTGGCGAACCAGGCGATCAGCACGGGCGGGAACACCGTTTCCAGGTCTGCCGAGGCGGCCATGGCCTCACGCACCGGGCGCAGCACGTAGTAGCCGCTGAGCAGGCAGAAGAAGTACAGGAACGACCACCACAGCGCCGGCGACTCGCGCAGTGCCGCCGTCAGGCCCTGCAGCGGCCCCTTCCCCCGTACCGCACTCACGCGGTGTCCCTCGCCTGAAGACGGCGGTTGGACAGCGGCATGGCAGGCTCCGGGGCGATGAAACGCGTACGTTAGCCAATGCACCGCAACATCGCCAGCGCGACGCGCCTTCCTGCGGGCGGATCAGCTCCGCTGATCAGCCCGGGATGACACGTTCCGATACATGCTTCCAGCGCCTCAAATTCCAAATTTTTCAACGAGATGCGCATTCATCTTCGCTTTGTTTGTGCACAAGGGAAAAGCGGCGCTAGAATCGCCATCAGCAGTCGCGCACGGGTCCAACCGATGAAAAAGAACAGCCTGCGTCGCCCGATCCGTTCGGCGGCCACCGGTTTGCTGGGCATGCTGATGCCCGTTGCCTTGTCCACCACCGCGCAGACACCGCCGGCATTGCCGCCGATGCCGACCAACATCGAATCCGCTGCGGGTCCCACTGTCGCCCACACCCAGCCGGCGGCCTACCGCACCGGCCTGGTGCCGCGCGTGCAGGCCCCGGCGCCCGGCTTCAACGTCGCCAACATCGAATCGATGGCGCAGCAGCTCACCTATGGCGAACGCGTGCCGGGCATGGCCGTGGCGATCGTGCAGGGCGGCCGCATCCTCAGCGCGCGCGGCTATGGCGTCACCGACGTCAACAATCCGCTGCCGGTCGATGCGCACACCGTGTTCCGCCTGGCCTCGCTGTCCAAGGCCTTCGCCGGCACCATGGCCGGCCTGCTGGTCAACGACGGCACGCTGCGCTGGGACAGCAAGGTCACCGACTACGTGCCGGGCTTCCGCCTGAACTCGCCGGAAGCCACTGATCGCCTGACCGTGGCCGACGTGCTCAGCCATCGCGTCGGCCTGCCCTACAACGCCTACGACCGCGACATCGAAGGCAACGCCGAGTACTACGCGCTGACCCAGAAACTGGCCAACACCAGCCTGAAGTGCCTGCCTGGCGACTGCTATGCCTACCAGAACGTAGCCTTCAGCCTGATCGGCGATGTCGTCTACGCGGCCTCCGGCAGCTTCTACGAGCAGTCGGTCGAGCGCCGCATCTTCAAGCCGCTGGGCATGAACGATGCCAGCCTCGGCCTGGCCGGCATCCAGGCCAGCTCGCGCTGGGCGCGTCCGCATGTGCGCAGCCGCAACGGCTGGGTCTCGCTGACGCCGAAGCCGACCTACTACCGGGTCGCCCCGGCGGCCGGCGTCAATGCCAGCGCCAGCGACATGGCGCAGTGGCTGCTCGCCCACACCGGCCACCGCCCCGACGTGCTGCCGGCACCGCTGCTGGCCACCCTGCATTCGAGCCTGATCAGCACCCCCGGCGAGATGCGTTCTGGCTGGCGCCGCGAGCGCCTGCACTCGGCCGGCTACGCCCTGGGCTGGCGCACCTTCGACTACGCCGGCCACGACGTGGTGTTCCATGCCGGTGCCGTGCAGGGCTATCGCGGCCTGGTCGCGCTGGTGCCGGAACGCGATCTGGGCATTGCCATCATGTGGAATGGCGAAAGCAGCCTGCCCAGCGGCCTGCTGCCGACCGTGCTCGACTCCGCGCTCGGCCTGCCGGCGCAGCGCTGGCTGGACGTGGACACCGACTTCGGCAGCGACAACCTGATGGCCGAGGGCGCCAGCCCTGCCCAGCAGGACAAGCGCAAGGGCAAGGGCGCCTCGGGCAATCGTGCGGTGGCGTCGCCGCGCTGATAAGGCGGGCTCGATCGGGTGTGCGAAGGGCGGCCTGCGGGCCGCCCTTTTTGTTGTTGTGTAGGGCCGAGCCGAGCCGTGCTCGGCTGAGCGGAATCCTGGCGCAAGGCGGCCGAGCATGGGCTCGGCTCTACAGCTCCGCAGCATTAGTGCGCGAAGTAGTGCATGCCGCCGTCCACCGGAATCACCGCGCCTGTGATATAGCCGGCCAGCGGCGAGGACAGGAACGCCACCAGTGGCGCCACTTCCTCGGGTTCACCGAAGCGTCCGATCGGGATGTTGCTGGCGATGAACGCACGTCGGCTTTCCTCGGTGGGATGCAGGCGTTCCAGGATCTGCGCGCTGTTGATGCGCCCCGGTGCAATCGCATTCACCGTAATGCCCTGCCCGGCCACCTCCGACGACAGCCCCTTGCTCCACAGATGCAGCGCCGCCTTCGCCGCAGTGGCCGCGTTCACCGCACGCGGTTCCATCGAACCACTGAAATTGATCACCCGTCCCCATGCCTGCGCCTGCATGCCAGGCAACAGCGCCTGGGTCATCCGCCGCGCGGCGGAAAAGTTCAGGGCGATCGCTTCCTCCCAGACATCATCATCGGCATCGACGGTGGTCGGCCGGGAGCCACCTGCGGCGTTGACCAGGATGTCGACGCGTTGCAATGCCTCCCGGGATGCCTGCGCGATGTACCGGACGTCACCGGCCACGGTGACATCGCCGGCCACGATGACCGGTGCCGCGCCGCCTTCGGCTTCGATCCGCGCCGCAAGCGCCTGCAGCGGTGCCCGCTGCCGTGACGTGATGGCAACGCGCACGCCCTGGGCCGCCAGCTGCCTGGCGACGGCGGCACCGATGCCGCTGGCCGCGCCCGTCACCAAAGCGGTGCGGCCTGCAAGATTCAAGTCCATGGTGTTCTCCTGTCCGCATGGCCGGCCAATCCAGCCCTTGCACGACATGCTGTTTGATCACCCCTGATTGATAAACTCCGCGCAGGTTTCAGCATTCAACACCCGGGGTGTCAGATGAACCTGCTGGAAAGCATGCAGGTCTACGTGCTGATCGTGGACAAGGGCAGCCTCAGTGCTGCAGCTGCGGCGATGGACATCTCCGCGACGATGGCCGGCAAGCATCTGCGTGCATTGGAATCACGGCTGGGCATGCAGCTGTTGAGCCGAACCACCCGGCGCCAGCACACGACGCCGTTCGGCCAGGACTACTACACGCGCTGCCGGGAGATCCTGCGCCTGGTGGACGAAACCGATGCGCAGGCGCAGCACCAGCACCTGGCACCGGCGGGCACGCTGCGCATCAGTGCACCGGTGATCTTCGGTACGCATGCACTGGTACCGGCACTGGCCGAGTACATGGCGCGCCATCCGGATGTCCGGGTCGAAGCGACGCTGACCGATCGCGTAGTCGACCTCGCCGAAGAGGGCTTCGAAGCGGCGCTGCGGATCGGCACGCTGGCCGACAGCAGCGTGCTGGTGGCGCGAGCCCTGGCCCCTTATCGCCTGATGATGTGCGCCTCGCCGGCGTATCTGGCCAGGCATGGCACGCCAGACAGCGTGCATGCACTTGCCGGCCATCAATGCCTGTCGTTCGAACCGAGTGCACTTGCACAGTGGCTGCAGGACGACGCTGGCGAGCTCGACCACGTGCCCGACGGCCGGCTGCAGATCAACAATGGCGAAGCGCTGCGTTCGGCGGCGCTGCATGGCCTGGGCATCATCCTGCAGTCGACGCTGCTGCTGGCAGCCGATGTCGAGGCTGGGCGACTGGTGCAGCTGCTCCCAGGGCACGGCCAGGCCGGTCGGCCGATGCATGTGGTCTATGCGCACGATCGTTACCATTCCACCCGCCTGCGCAGCTTCCTCGACTTCCTGGTGGAACGATTCCCGCCGGCAATCGCCCAACCAGGCGACCGAAGCCGCCCATAAAAAAACCCCCTCCCCGCTGGGCAGCCAGGGAAGGGGGTTTCAGGATGCGGCTATCGGGAAGTACTTAGATCAGCGGCGCCGGGGTTGCCGGCAGAGCGACCGGAGCGGCCTTCTTCTTGCGGGCGGCCGGCTTGCGCTTGGCAACCTTCTTCGCTGCCTTCTTCGGGGCAGCCTTCTTGGTGGCCTTCTTCGCGGTCTTCTTTACTGCCTTCTTGGCGGTCTTCTTGACGGCCTTCTTGGCAGTCGCCTTCTTTGCGACCTTCTTGGCCGGCTTGCGGGCCGTAGCCTTCTTGGCAGTCTTCTTGGTGGCCTTCTTGGCCGCCTTCTTCGCGGTCTTCTTGACGGCCTTCTTGGCAGTGGACTTCTTGGCGACCTTCTTCGCCGCCTTCTTCACTGCCTTCTTCGCAGTGGTCTTCTTGGCGACCTTCTTCGCCGCCTTCTTCACTGCCTTCTTGGCAGTCGCCTTCTTCGCGACCTTCTTCACTGCCTTCTTGGCAGCGGCCTTCTTCGCGACCTTCTTCACCGCTTTCTTGGCGGCGGGCTTCTTCTTCGCAGCTTTCTTGGTTGCCATGGGATGGCTCCTCGTCAGTGATAGGGAGTTGAAACGCCCAGTTGGATCAAACCCGCGGATGCTGCGTGCGGGGACCGCCGGCGCGTCAAGCGCGCCGTTACGGATGCGGCGATGCCCGCCTCGATCGGCGGAGCGGACATCGGAACGGAAGGTGCCTTGCATTTCTCCGGGGGAAGCGGGGCCGTGTCCACCGTCATCAGGGTCGCGGTGGTCTTGAAGGGGCTGCTTCGCATCGGACGATTGATTCTGCGCACTCGGTTGGGCAGGCAAGGTCTGCTGAGGCGAAACCTAATCACGGTTTTTTTTACTGTCAACAACCCCCGCGAAAAATTTTCACATCCGCGCCTTTCCGAGCGCCGTCGGCGCCACTGCTCTACGCGGCCCGCCATGGCGGTTGAAGCGTCGCGCAAGCGTGCTGCATGCACCGGCATCGATGCATACGTTGAACAAAAAGCACTTGAAATAAGCACTCCGCGCATCTAGACACAGACTCGCAACGGCATCGCGCGTGCGACGTCGATGGTCACCGGCGCCGCCACCAACGCCAGCACAACAGCGCCGCAACAGGGGGCGAAAAGTTTTCACATCCGAGTGCGTCGGCGCGGGGCTGAAACGCGGATTTGCGCAAAACTGCGCACGCCCATCGGCACCGTTCGCCTGTCGGCTGATGCCACGCCGAGGGTGCGCAGCGAACCCCGCGTCATGAGTCCGGTGCAGTCGTCAAAACAAAAACGGCCACCCGAAGGTGGCCGTTCCAGAATCCGGAAACGACGACTCAGTGGTCTTCGTTCTCCAGGGCCTCGGCGTACGCGTCAGGGTCCAGCAGCTCGTTGACCTCATCGGCGTTGGTCAGTTCGACCACGAACATCCAGCCTTCGCCGTAGGCATCTTCGTTGATGGTTTCCGGCTTGTCGGACAGGGCCGAGTTGACCTCGACGACCTTGCCGCTGATCGGGCTGTAGACGTCCGAGGCGGCCTTCACCGACTCGACGACGGCGATCTGCTCGCCAGCCTTGGCGTCGGCGCCGACTTCCGGCAGTTCGACGTAGACCAGGTCACCCAGCAGGCCCTGGGCGTGGTCGGAAATACCGACGGTGACGCGGCCATTGCCTTCGACACGGGCCCACTCATGGGACTTGAGGAACTTGAGGTCGCCGGGGATCTCGCTCATGGGACTGCTCCAGAGATATGCAGGGGTGGAAAAAACGGGGCTAGTGTAACCAACCGGCCGCCACTGCTGTCAGTGACGACCGGCACGTACGGATCAGGCGTCGGTGAGCACGCCGGGCTGCGCCTGGCCTTCCCGAACGAACGGGAACTTGACCACCCGCACCGGCACCTGACGGCCGCGGATGTCGACGGTGACCTCGCCGAGTTCACCGGCCGGCACGCGGGCGAAGGCGATGCCCTTGGCCAGCGTCGGCGAGAAAGTGCCGGACAGGATCTCGCCCTGGCCGCTGGCCGTGGTGACCGTCTGGCCGTGGCGCAGCACGCCCTTCTCGTCCATCACCAGACCGATCATCTGGCGCGCGGTGCCGGCGCTCTTCTGCGCCTCCAGCACGTCGCGGCCGATGAAGTCGCGGCCTTCGTCCAGCGACACGGTCCAGGCCAGCGCCGCTTCGTACGGGCTGATCTCTTCGTCCATGTCCTGGCCGTACAGGTTCATGCCCGCTTCCAGGCGCAGGGTGTCGCGCGCGCCAAGGCCGGCCGGCTTCACGCCCGCCGCCAGCAGGCGGTTCCAGAAGGCGACCACGGCGTCCTGCGGAAGCAGGATCTCGAAACCATCTTCACCGGTGTAGCCGGTGCGCGCGACGAACAGCTCGACGCCGTCATCGGACTGCACCTGCAGGGCGGCGAAGCGGCCCAGCTTGGTCAACGCTGCGCGGTCGGCTTCGCGGGCCTGGCCGATCACGATGTCGCGCGCCTGCGGGCCCTGCACGGCGAGGATGGCCAGGTCCGGGCGCTGCTCGACGGCGACGCCGAACGGCGCAGCCTGCTCGCGCAGCCAGGCCAGGTCCTTCTCGCGGGTAGAGGCATTGACCACCATGCGGAAGAAGTCGTCGCCCAGGTAGTAGACGATCAGGTCGTCGATGACGCCGCCGCGCGGATTCAGCATGCACGAGTACAGTGCCTTGCCGGTCACCTTCAGCTTGTCGACCGAGTTGGCCAGCAGGCGGCGCAGGAACGGCTTGACCTGGTCACCGCGCAGGTCGACCACCGTCATGTGGCTGACGTCGAACACGCCGGACTCACGGCGCACCAGATGGTGCTCGTCCAGCTGCGAGCCGTAGTGGATGGGCATGTCCCAACCCCCGAAATCGACCATCTTGGCGCCAAGGGCGCGGTGGGTATCGTTGAGCAGCGTCTTCTGGGTCATGACCGGGTCCGGCAGCAGAGGAAACAGGAAACCCCATTATCCCAGATCGGTCGCCCGCAGGCGTGCCGCAGCGCAGCGGTTCATGCAAGCGGAAGTGCAACCCGCCCCGCCCTTTCCTCTGCCGGCGAGGCAATGCCCGCAAGGCGCCGCAGCCGCCCGCTACAGGCGCACCCGCCCACGCAGGATGTCGAGGAACATCACCCAGTCACCCATGAACGAGTACAGCGGATGGCGGAACGTCGCCGGTCTGTTCTTCTCGAAGAAAAAATGGCCGACCCAGGCGAACCCGTAGCCGCAGAACAGGGCGCCAAGCAGGAACAGCGGCTGGCCGCGCAGCGAGGCAGTGGCGACCAGCAGCAGGACCCCGCAACTGCCGATGAAGTGCAGCCGCCGCGATACCGGGTGGCGGTGCTCGCTGAGATAGAACGGATAGAACTCGCGGAAGCTGGCGAAGCGGGACATGAGCAGGCTCCGGGGACCAGGGTCGCCCACATCATGCGCCTTCCGGAAGGCAGCGCTGCCCTTGTAGAGCCGAGCCATGCTCGGCTTGCGCGTGCCAGCGCGGCCGGAAGGAAGAGCAGCCGAGCATGGCTCGGCTCTACACTGATGAAGTGCGCGGCCCGAACATGATCACCGCCATGCCGGCCAAGCACAGCGCTGCGCCCAGCAGGTCCCAGCGGCTGGGACGAATGCCATCGACCAGCCACAGCCAGAACAGCGCGGTGCCGATGTAGACGCCACCGTAGGCGGCATAGACCCGTCCACTGGCCGTCGGGTGCAGGGTCAGCAGCCAGGCGAACACGGCCAGGCTGGCCGCCGCCGGCAGCAGCAGCCAGACGCTGCCTCCCTTGCGCAGCCACAACCATGGCAGGTAGCAGCCGACGATCTCGGCCAGCGCGGTCAGCAGGAACAGGCCGAGCGTTTTCACGCCTTCTCTGCTGCCTTGGCCTGATGCCACAGTGCTTCCTGCGCATCCAGGTCCAGTTCGGCCAACGCGTCACCCTGTGCGTCGGCCTGCGCTTCCATCGCGCGGAAGCGACGCTCGAACTTGTGGTTGGCACCACGCAGTGCAGCGCCCAGATCGATATCGGCATGACGCGCCAGGTTCGCGCAGACGAACAGCAGGTCGCCCAGTTCTTCCTGCAGGCGCGCCTTGTTGCCCGCGACATCGCCACGTTCGAACTCCTCGCGCAGCTCCTGCAGCTCCTCGGCGGCCTTGTCCAGCACCGGCAGCGGACCCGGCCAGTCGAATCCGACCTTGGCCGCGCGCGACTGCAGCTTCACCGCCCGCTGCCATTCCGGCAGGCCGCGCGAGATACCGGCCAGTGCGGAGGTGTCCTGCTCGCCCTTGGCGGCACGCTCGGCGCGCTTGATCGCCTCCCAGTTGCGCGTCACCCCGTCGGCATCGTCCACGCTGACATCGGCGAACACGTGCGGGTGGCGGCGCTGCATCTTGTCGCTGATCGCACGGGCGACCTCGGCGAAGGCAAACGCGCCCTGCTCCTCGGCCATGCGTGCGTGGAACACCACCTGCAGCAGCAGGTCGCCGAGCTCGTCGCAGAGATCGTCCAGGTCACCCCGGTCGATCGCATCGGCGACTTCGTAGGCTTCCTCGATGGTGTAGGGGGCGATGGTCGCGAAGTTCTGCTCCAGATCCCACGGGCAGCCGCCCTGCGGGTCACGCAGCCGCGCCATGATCGCCAGCAGGCGCTCCAGTTCGCTGCTTGCGGCGCTGCCGGTGGTGGGGGTGTCGTGCGCGCTCATGGGGCCTCCAGGATCAGTCGGACAACCAGTCGCGCCATGGCAGGCTGGTATCACCAAGGGCAATGAAATCGCCGTTCAACAGTGTCTCGCGGCGGTTGTAGCGGAACGGCTTGCCGGTCGCCGCCGACAGCACCGCGCCGCCGGCGGCATGCAGCACGCACTGGCCGGCGGCGGTATCCCATTCGGAGGTCGGGCCCAGCCGCGGATAGACATCCAGGCCGCCTTCGGCGATCCGGCAGAATTTCAGTGACGAGCCCTGTGCGATGGTCTCGATGCGGCCCATGCGCGCCAGCAGCGCCTCGGTTTCCGGCGAGCGGTGCGAGCGGCTGGCGGCAACGCGCAGCGGAGCCGTGGCCGGCGTGCGGGTGCGCAGCACGGTGTCATGCAGGCCCTGCCGCCGATAGGCCAGCTCGCCGCGCATGGCATGCCAGACGATGCCGGTGACCGGCGCCAGCACCACACCAAAGGCCGGCGCGCCCTGGTAGATCAAGGCGATGTTGACGCTGAATTCGCCGTTGCGCTTGACGAACTCGCGGGTACCGTCGAGCGGATCCACCAGCCAGTAAGCGCCCCAATGGCGACGCTGCTCCCAGCCCACCTGCGCCGATTCCTCGGACAGGATCGGCAGGTCCGGTGTCAGCTGCCGCAGGCCCAGCTCAATGACCTGGTTGGCCGCCAGGTCGGCCGCGGTGACCGGGCTGTTGTCGTCCTTGATCTGGACCTCGAATCCATCGGCATACACCTGCATGATGGCTTGGCCGGCCTGCTGGGCGATGGCGATGGCGGTCTCGCGCAGGTCCGTGGTCAGTTTGATCATCGCGTTCCCTGCAGCCACTGGCGGGCAATGAACAGCGCCGCCAGCGAGCGTCCCTCGGAGAAGTCCTCGCGCAACATCAGCTGGTCCAGTTCGGCCAGCTTCCACGGCACCACTTCCAGTTCTTCCGGCTCGTCGCCGGCCAGCTTTTCCGGGTACAGGTCGCGCGCCACCACCAGCCACGACTGGTGGCTCATGTAGGTCGGGGCAAGGGTCATTGCGCGCAGCACGTCGACCCGGCGCGCACCGTAACCGGCTTCTTCCTTCAGCTCGCGGTCGGCGGCCTGCTCGGGGGTTTCGCCGGCGTCGATCCGGCCCTTGACCAGGCCCAGTTCGTAGCGGTGCATGCCGGCGGCGTATTCACGCACCAGCAGCACGGTCTCATCGTCGAGCATCGGCACCACCACCACCGCGCCGTGGCCACGGCTGACCAGGCGCTCGAACCGGCGACGTTCACCGTTGGAGAATTCCAGGTCCAGATGCTGGCGCTGGAAGGGGCCGTTCTCCTCATCGGTGATCCGATGGATGATCGGCAAGCGACGGCCGGCACGGTCATCGTTCATGCGGAATCTCCGCGGCGGCCGGCGCCAGCGCCGGGGCCGATAGAATGTGCAGGCAGCAACATGTTCATGAGCCCGAAATGCTAGCAGACACAACCCCCTCCCCGCTGGCCCAGCACTGGCGGCAACGCGACCTGCAGGTGCTGTGGCACCCGTGCACGCAGATGCGTGAGCATCCGGACACCCTGCCACTGGTGCCGATCGCCCGCGGTGAAGGCGCATGGCTGATCGACCACGACGGCCACCGCTACCTGGACGCCGTCAGCAGCTGGTGGACCAACCTGTTCGGCCATGCCGAGCCGCGCATCGGCGGCGCCATCGCGGCGCAGGCCGGGCAGCTGGAACAGGTGATGCTGGCGGGCTTCGGCCACGAGCCGGCGATCACCCTGGCCGAGCGCCTGCTGGCGCTGGCGCCACGCCAGCCCGGCCGCGCGCCGTTGGCCAAAGTGTTCTACGCCGACAACGGCTCGGCCGGCGTGGAAGTGGCGCTGAAGATGGCCTTCCAGTACTTCCAGAACCGCGGCGAGCCACGGCGCACGCGCTTCATCGCGCTGGAAAACGGCTACCACGGCGAGACCCTGGGTGCGCTGGCGCTAGGCGATATTCCGCTGTATCGCCGCGTCTATGCACCGCTGCTGGCCGAAGGCCTGTTCGCGCCATCGCCCGATGCCTACCTGGCCGAACCGGGCCAGAGCGCGGCAGATCGCGCACGGCAGGCTGCCGACGGCTTGGCCACGCTGTTCGACCAGCATCCGGGCGAGATCTGCGCGGTGATCCTGGAACCGCGCCTGCAGTGTGCCGGCGGCATGCGCATGCATGACCCGGTCTATCTGCAGCGCGTGCGCGAACTGTGCGATGCCCATGGCGCGTTCATGATCGCCGACGAGATCGCCACCGGATTCGGCCGCACCGGCACCCTGTTCGCCTGCGAGCAGGCAGGGGTGATGCCGGACCTGATGTGCCTTTCCAAGGGCCTGACCGGCGGCTTCCTGCCGCTGGCCGCCGTGCTGGCCACGCAGGCGCTGTACGACGCCTTCCTCGACGACTCGCGCGAGCGCGCCTTCCTGCATTCGCACAGCTACACCGGCAATCCGCTGGCCTGCGCGGCAGCACTGGCGACGCTGGACATCTTCCGCGACGACGATGTGATCGCCCGCAACCGGGGCATCGCGTCGGTGATGGGCACGCTGGCGGCGCCATTTTCCGACCATCCGCACGTGGCCGACGTGCGCCAGGCCGGCATGGTGGTGGCGTTCGAGCTGTCGCGCGACGGCAACAGGCGCACGCCTTTCGATCCGGGCCTGCGGCTGGGCCTGCACGCTTACAAGGCCGCCCTCAAGCGCGGCGTGGTGCTGCGCCCGCTGGGCGACGTGCTGTACTGGATGCCACCCTATTGCGTGGATGACGAACAACTGGAGCTGCTGGCACACACCACGCTGGCGGCCATCGACGAGGCGATTGCATGCGCGTGACCCGCTGCCCCATCGACCTGGCGCTGCACAGCGGCCAGACCGTGACCCTGCCGGAAGAGACGGCCAACCACCTGGTGCGGGTGATGCGCCTGCGCGAGGGCGATACGTGCGTGCTGTTCAACGGCGATGGCAACGACTACAGCGCGACACTGACCGTGGCCGGCAAGCGCGAGGTACAGGTCCGCATCGATGCTGTGCAGGCCATCGACAATGAATCACCGCTGGCGATCACCCTGCTGCAGGGCATCGCCCGTGGCGAGAAGATGGACCTGATCCTGCAGAAGGCCACCGAACTGGGCGTGGCGGCGATCATTCCGGTCAACGCCGAGCGCACCGAGGTGAAGCTCGATCCAGCACGGGCCGAGAAGCGCGTGGCGCACTGGAACAACGTGGTGACGTCGGCCTGCGGCCAGTCCGGGCGTGCGCGCATCCCGCAGGTGGGTTCGCCGCTGTCGCTGGCGCAGGCTGCGGCGGTACTGCCGGCCGATACGCTGCGGCTGACCCTGGACCCGCGGGGCGCACATCGCCTGTCGACGCTGACGGCCGCTCCGGCAGGGGGCCTCGTGCTTGCGATCGGCCCGGAAGGAGGCTGGTCCCCGCGCGACCGCGACCAGCTGGCAGCGGCCGGGTTCCAGGGACTGCAGCTGGGCCCGCGGATCCTGCGCACGGAAACGGCCGGACTGGCCGCGATCGCGGCGTTGCAGGCGCGGTTGGGCGACCTGGGATAAGACAGGTTCGTGGTAGTGCCGGCCGCTGGCCGGCATCCACGGGATCATGAGGTTGCCGGCCAGCGGCCGGCACTACCGGTCTGGTGGATCAGGCGGCGAGCGAATCCAGCGCCGCTTCCAACGCGTCCAGGTTCGGCAGCAGCGCACTCTGCTCACCCAGCAGCACGCGCATGTGCACGGTCTGCGGCAGGGTTTCTTCGGAGGCGTCGGCCAGCAGGCCGTCGCGCGGCACCGAGATCAGCTGCGGGAAGTTCTGCGTCAGCAGCGCGTAGTACGGGCGCTGCACGTTGCCGCTGAGGGACTTCAGCACCACCACCTTGTTGTGGCCGGCCACCGTCTCTTCGCCGAGCCCCGAAAGGCGTGCGAACGACACCAGCGGCACCTGCCAGCCGTGCCAGCCGATCTCGCCGACCAGCCAGCGCGGCGCATCGGAGACCGGCTGCACCGGCACGCGCGACATCATTTCGGCCACGGTGGCATTGGGCAGCAGCACGCGCTCGTTGCCGGCCTGGATCAGGACGCCGCGGATTTCGTCATTGCTGGCGTAGCTCATGGTGCGTCTCCGTTGTCGTCCTGCTCACCCCAGCGCGCGGCAATCGCCTGCGCCAGTTCCTGCGGTTCACCGGCCACCATGCCGGCAGCCACCACGGCGGTGGCCGCCGCCGGGTCATAGCAGCCCTCGCCCACCTGCCCGGCCACCCACGCACCGGCGGCCGCCAGGTCCAGCGCCGGGCCTACGTGGGCCAGGTCGGCACCGCTGAGCAGCACCAGCGCGGTGTGTTCGGCCGGCAGCGAAGCGAGCGAAATACCGTTGGCATCGCTCTGGAAATGCAGGCCATCGCTGGCCGCGCGCACGCCGATATCATCGGCCAGCACGTGCACCTCGCCCGGCACCGCGTGCTGGCCGGCCTCGGCCAGCTGCACCGGCAACGGCGAAACGCGGGACATCTGCTTGACCAGGTTGCCGTAGCGGCCACCATCCAGACGCATGTGCACCAGGACCGGCACACTCAACGACGCGGGCAGTGCGCCGAGCAGGCGACGCAACGCATCCGGGCCACCGATGCCGGCCAGCACCAGCAGCGATGCGGCACGCGCACCGGCCGGGGCGACGGCATCCAGATCGACCAGGCTCAAATGATCGGTATCGAACGAGGGCTGCGGCGCGACGACCGGCGCCACGGCTTCTGCCGATACGGGTGCTTCGATCGATTCTTCCACCAGCGACCAGGCGGTGTGATCGAAGGAGACCGGCGGTGTCGCAGGCGTCGCCGGTTCGGCCAGTGCCTGCGGCGCCGAAGGCGGATCCAGAGGCTCGGGCACGACCGGCTGCAGCGCCGCCAGGGCCTGCTCCAGCGCGATCGGTTCGTGCAGGTCTGCCGGTGGCGAATACAGGCCGTCGGCCGGAACGTCATCGGCCCAGCTCAGCGCCTGTTCCAGGTGCGGGCGCAGGGCTTCTTCCTGCGGCGCCGGCGCGGGCGCCGGATGGCCAGGCTCCAGCTGCAGGCTGGGCTCTTCTTCGGCGCCCGGCGGCAACACCTGCTGGTGGCCGTGCAGCTTGGCGGCCAGGTGGCGCCCCCAGCGTTGCGCCTCCCAGCCGTCGCGGCGGGCGGCCAGCTCAGCCTCATCGAACACCAGGGTCAGCCCCGGTGCCGAGAGCACGGATTCCAACCGTTCCAGTGCGTCCTCGATGGCAGCTTCCAGCGCGATCACCACGAACTGCGGGGCCGCGGCCTGCAGGACCTGCGGCTCCAGGCCGTTCGGATCATCTTCCAGGACCAGCTGTACATCGGCATGCGCCAGCGCCTCGCGCAGGCGTTCACGCGCCGTACCGGGGCGGGCCAGCAGGGCGACGGCCGGGGCCGGATGGGTTTCACTCACGGACACGGGCGATCCCCAGCAGGTCGTACACGTTACGCATCAGGTCCAGTTCCTGGTACGGCTTGCCCAGATAACGCTGGACACCGATCTCGAAGGCACGCTGGCGGTGCTTGTCGCCGCTGCGCGAGGTGATCATCACGATCGGCACATCCCTGTAGCGCGGATCGGCACGCATCACAGTGGCCAGCTCGTAGCCGTCCATGCGCGGCATCTCGATGTCCAGCAACATCAGGTCCGGCACGCGCTCTTCCAACCGCTCCAGTGCTTCCACGCCATCGCGGGCGACACTGACTTCGAAGTTGTGGCGTTCGAGGATGCGACCGGTCACCTTGCGCATGGTCAGCGAGTCATCGACCACCATCACCAGCGGCACCTGGCGTTCGTCGCGCGGCGCATTGGCCAGCACCGGTGCCGTCGGATTGGCCAGGAAGCGGCGCACCAGCGGCGCGACGTCCAGGATCACCACCACGCGGCCATCGCCGGTGATGGTGGCACCGTAGATGCCCGGTACCGATGCGATCTGCAGGCCCACCGGCTTGACCACGATTTCGCGGTTGCCCAGCACCTGATCGATCGCCACGGCTGCACGCAGGTCGCCGGCGCGGACCAGCAACAGCGGCACCTGGTCCTGGCCATCGGCACGCGCCGGGGCCTGCCCGACCAGGCTGCCGAGGTCATACAACGGATAGTCTTCGCCGCTGTAGCGGTAGCTGCTGTCGGCGGCCTCGAAACGTTCGCGCGACAGGCGGCCGATACCGCTGACCGAGGCCACCGGCACGGCGAAGGTGGTCTCGCCGATCTGCACGAACACCGCCTGGGTGACGGCCAGCGTCTGCGGCAGGCGCAGGGTGAAGCGCACGCCCTGGCCGCGCACCGACTGGATATCGACCGAACCGCCCAGCTGGCGCACTTCGTTGCGCACCACGTCCATGCCCACGCCACGGCCGGCCAGCTGGCTGACCTGGTCAGCGGTGGTGAAACCAGAGGCGAAGATCAGGTTGTCCAGTTCCTGCTCGTTCGGCTGGGCATCGGCAGCCAGCAGGCCACGGTCGATGGCGCGGCGGCGGATCGCCTCGCGGTCCAGGCCGGCGCCGTCGTCGGCCACTTCCAGCACGATTTCCGAGCCTTCGCGGTGCAGGCGGATGGCGATCTCGCCCTCCTCCGGCTTGCCGGCGGCGCGGCGCTGTTCCGGCGCTTCCAGGCCATGCGCCACGGAGTTGCGCAGCATGTGTTCCAGCGGCGCGACCATGCGATCGAGAACATTGCGGTCCAGTTCCCCGTGGGTACCTTCCAGGGTCAGGTGGACCTGCTTGCCGGTATCCATGCCGGACTGGCGGACCACGCGGCGCAGGCGCGGCACCAGGCCATCGAACGGCACCATGCGCGCGCGCATCAGGCCGTCCTGCAGCTCGGAGCTGACGCGCGACTGTTGTTGCAGCAGCGAATCGTACTGGCGCGACAGATCGTCCAGTACCCCTTGCAGGCCGCCAAGGTCGGCCGCCGATTCGTTCAGCGCACGGCTGAGCTGCTGCAGCGTGGAGAAGCGGTCCAGCTCCAGCGGATCGAACTTCTGGTCTGCCTGGTCCTGCTCACGCTGGTAGCGGGCGACGATCTGCGCTTCGGTTTCCAGGTCGAGCCGGCGCAGCTGGTCGCGCAGTCGCGCATTGGTGCGCTCCAGCTCGCCCATCGCACCACGGAACGCGCCGAGCTGCTGCTCGAGGCGCGAGCGGTAGATCGCCACTTCACCGGCATGGTTGACCAGGCGGTCGAGCAGATCCGCGCGCACGCGCACCTGTTCCTGCTGCGGGCGTGCCAGCGGATCTTCATCGACCACGCCTTCGGCCGGCAGCGGTGCCGACAGTGGCGCATCAAGCAGTGCCGGTGCCAATGCCGGACTGGCAACCGGTGCCGAAGTGGCTTCTGCGACGCTCGCCACGTTGGCTGCGGCTGCGGCTGCAGCAGCCGCCGCAGCGATATCGGTGGTGGTACGCACTTCGAACGCGTCGACCAGGTCCTGCGCCGGTTCCACCACGCGGTGGTCGCCGGTGCGGGTGAGCAGCTGGTGCAGCCGATCAAATCCGCGCTCCAGCAACTGCACATCGCGGCGTTCGATCTCGGTGCGACCAGCGGCGACGGCTTCCAGCAACGATTCGATGCTGTGGCCAAGATCGCCGATGGCGTTGATGCCGGCCATGCGTGCGCCACCCTTCAGGGTATGCAGGTCACGCTGCAGGCCGGCCAGCACCTCGCGGTCCTGCGGCGCATCGCGCAGCTCGCTGATCAGGCCATCACAGTGGTCGAGCAGGTCCTTGCCTTCCTCGACGAAGATGTCGACCAGCTCGCGATCGTAGACGCTGAAGTCGAGCGTATCGGCGCTGTCTTCCGGCACCGGGATGTCAAGGACGTCGGGTGCCACGGTTTCAACCACGTCGGCGTCAGGCGCGCCAACGGCCGGGGCATCCGATACGGCATCGGCATCGGCATCGGCAGCTTCGGCGTGGACTTCCACCTGGCCCGGCGCGTCTTCCAGTTCGAAGAACCGCACCGGTTCGGCGGTGGCCGGCGCTGCGGCCTCCGCGATCTCCTCATTCACCGTCGCCGGGGACGGCTGATCGGCGCTCTCTCCTTCACCGATCGCCGCCTCCCCGCCGACGTCCGCATCCTCGGCAAAGGCTTCCGCCTCGCCCGGCGCGAGTTCGCTGGCCTGCAGGCCGAGCACGGACCTTTGCCCGTCGTCGGCCAGGGGCTGCTCTTCGTCGATCACGTGCAGGCCGGCCTCGAGCGCGGCGTCCAGCGAGACCGGTTCTGCAAACCCCGGCGCAGCCATTTCATCCTGCAGGCTCGACAGCTCGCTGTCGAGTGGCAGTGCAGCAGGCGTCTCGAATGCCTCAGCGTCCGCGACGTGCACGTGATCGAACGAGGACGCATTCAGGTCAGATGCGACGGCTTCGACAGCATCCGGAATCTCTTCGGCATCGCGGTCGTCGACCGGCAGCGCACTGGCATCCAGGTACGGCGACAGATCGTCCACGACGGTCAAACCGGCATCGTCGGCCAACAGCGGCGCGCTTTCGGCCTCCGCCTGGACACCGTCTACCTCAACGCCCGGAACGTCATCGGCCACCTGGATCGATTCGACCACCGGTAGCGACGCCGCTCCCTCACCCGGTACCGACGGCCATCCGGCATCGAAGTAGCGCGAAAGATCGTCGCTGGCGGTCAGCTCACCGACCTCCAGCCCGCCCTCGCCCTCGATCGCGGCATCCTCGACCGGGGTTTCGGCGACATCGGCAACTGCCTGTGGTTCCTGCTCCGGCGCGACGGACGAAAGCGGGACCGCATCGGTTTCAGGCGCGACGGCTGCCGGGGCGTCCGCATCCCATTCCGCCGTCGGTTCGTCATCCAGCGCCAGCTCAGCTTCGTCGTCCTCCAGGCCCACCATCGGCCAGCGCGCTTCCGGCAACTCGCCGGCCAGCGCCTGCAGGCGCTGTGCCAGTACCTGTTGCGGTGCGATGCGCGGCTGTTCGGCCTGCAGCGCTTCCATGGTGGCGGTGATCGCCTGCGCGGCCGCATCCAGCGCGGCCACGCCTTCATCACCCGGCACCACTTCGGCGGCCAGTGCACGCTTGATGTAGGACTCGGCACCGCCGGTTACAGCCGTGATCTCGGGCACTTCGGTCATCGCGAAGGCGCCGTTCATGGTGTGCACTGCGCGCAGGAGTGCGTCGCTGACCGGCTGCGGTGCCTGCTGCGCCGAACGCAGCCAGTCCTGCAGGGTGGCCTGATGGACTTCCACCTCGGCCTCGAGAATCTCGCGCAGCACGCTGTCGATGTTGGCCGGCGTGCCGGTGGCTTCGGCCTTCTCGGCGGTATCGGCCAGCGCCGAAGCGGCAACCTCCGCGTCGAGAATGCGGCTGATCTCGTCTTCGCCCTCGACTTCGGCCACCGGTGCAACCGATGCAGTGGCCCCAGCCAGGGGTACGTAGTAGGTCTCCTCGCCTGCACCGACACGATCGGCGATGGCCTGCATGGCCTGCAGGTCGACGCTGATGCGGTGGCCATGGCGCAGCGCCGCGTTCAGCTGCGGCAGCGCCGCATGCGCGTTGTCGACCATCGCCAGCACGGCGGGAGATGCGGCGCGGCTACCATCCAGCACGCGGTTGAGCATGCCTTCGATCTTCCACGCGAACTCACCCAGGGTGCGTGCGCCGACCAGGCGGCCACTGCCCTTGAGGGTATGGAAGATGCGGCGGATCGGGCGCAGCCGGTCCATGTTGTCCGGCTGCATGCGCCATGCCGGCAGCAGCGTGCCGAGATTGGCCAGCTCATCGTCGAACTCTTCCAGGAACACCTCGCGGATGTCCTCGTCGATGTTCTCGGCATCGTCGTCGAAACCGGCGTCGAAGCCCGCATTGGTGTCGGCGTCGGTCCCGGCAACGGCCGAATCCACCGCCTCCGGCGCTGCCGCAGCGGCCATCGCCTGTGGATTGAAGCCGGCAGCGGCCGCACTCAACTCGGCGAAGAACTGGGCGTCGGCCTCGCTGAAATCGATCGGCGCGATGGTGTCGATATCGATCACCGACACGGCCGGAGCGGACGTATCCGCCGCAGGAGCCGCCGCATCGATCAACGGCGACGTGATCGACGGTACCGGCAGGTCATCCGGGGCCTCATCCACCCCGGCCAGCGGCGGAACGACGGCATCGACGATCTCCAGCGACGGATGCAACGCGGCGTCATCGTCCAGCGACAGCGTTTCCATCGCATGCAGCGACAGCACGTCGTCAGCGTTGTCCAGCGCGTCGGCATCGAAGCGGAACACCACGTCGTCGGCCACGGCAGCCGCATCCTGTTCGGCCGCCACCGGGTCGAATACCGGTGCAGCATCGAAAGCGGTCGCGGAGGAATCCACCGCGTCCGTCCTCTCATCGATCACAGGCGCTGCGGTGTCCTCAAGCATCTGCGGCGCCCCGGACAGCGACCACTGCGGTGCACCGGGGGGGCCGCTGTCAGCCAGTTCGAAGCTGACCGGATCGAAACTGGCGAAGGTCGGGCTGCGCTCGTCATCGGCAGGCACGATGGCGTCGGCCTCCGGATGGAACGGCGCCAGCTCCCACTGCGGGACATCCGGCGCAGGTGCGCTGGACGCCGCGAAGACCAGCGATGCCCCCGCATCGTCGTGCGTCGGCGACGGCGAAGCATCGATATCAGCCTTGCTGGCGGCCACGGCTGCCACGGTGCCCAGCGCGCCGAACATCAGGCGGTTGTCGGACACCATCGGCGCCGGCGAGGCCGGCGGCGGATCGAAGGTGAAGTCCGGCAGTGGCACCGGCACGTCGCCGGCAGCGGGCGCCGCAGGCTGCACCGGAACCTCGACGCGCTCCGGCTGCAGGGGCTCGGCCTGCAACGCAACCGGCTCACGTTCGACCGGCAGCAGTGCCGGCGCGTCCGGCGCGACGGCATTGTGCTCCGGCAGCGGCCAGTAGCGCAGAGCCTCGAGGCTGCTGCGGGTGATTTCGAGGATGTCCTCGCGGCCCGGGCGGCGGTCGCGCAGGGCTTCCAGGTAGTACTCCAGGCTGGCCATGGCATCGGCCAGGGTGTCCAGCTGGCGGCCACTGGGCACGCGCTGGCGGCCGATCAGTTCGGCCTCGATGTACTGCTGCACGCCGCGCAGGTAATCGGCGGCGGTACCCAGGTCGAGCATGCGCAGCGCGCCGGACACATCGCCCAGCAGGCGTGGTACATCCTGCAGCTCGGCATGGTTCCAGCTGGTTTCGATGAAGGCGACGAAATGCTCGCGGGCAGCGGCGAAGTTGGCGATGGCTTCATGCGCCAGCACCTCCACCGTGCGGCGGTTCTCGACCGCGCTCGGGTCGTCCTCGCCACTGCCGCCGGCGCCCAGATGGGCAACCTGGTCGTCCAGCGAGGCATCGACGTACAGCAGTGCACCGGCAATATCCAGCAGCAGGTTCTCGTCGATCTGCTGGCGACCTTCGACCACGCCGCGCAGCGCATCGCGCTGCTGCACGACCACGCCGCGGGCCACGCCCAGGCCCATCATGCCCAGCGTATCGGCCACGGCGCCGAGCTCGTTGGCCTGGGTCTGCAGCTGTTCCGGCGCACCACCGGTGCGCAGGTGCAGGTCAAGCGCATCCTTGATGCGCAGCAGTTCTTCCTTCACCGCGCTGCCGACCGTGTCGAGCAGCTCGCGATTACGCCCGCTCAGGCTGCCACGAGCATGGTCCAGCTCGGCCTCGGTGGCGGTGACGCTGTCCGGCGCAAAGGCCAGCAGCACACTGTCAGTGACGCCTTCTTCGCCGCGCGACGCACGGATCTCGTTGAGCAGCGGCATCAGCACGATCGGAATGTCGCGATGGCCGTTCTGCAGGCGTTCCAGATAGTCGGGCAGCAGCACGCTGCCACGCATCAGGGTTGCGCAGGCTTCATCACGGTCGGCCACGCGGCCGGCGCCGATGGCGTTGGCCAGCTGCTCCAGCTCTTCGGCCACCATCGCCGGGGCATACAGCTCGACCATGCGCAGGGTGCCCTGCACCTGGTGCAGGTAGCCGGCGCAGATGCGCATGCGGCTGGCATCGGTCGGGTCTTCGGCGTAGTACTCGACCTCGTTGCGCACCTGGCGCAGGGTCTCGTCCAGCTCGGGCTTGACCCAGCCCAGCGCTGCGTGGCTCATCGCATCGCGCAGACTGCTCATGGACGCGCTCCGTTCGCCGCCGCGCGGTGGCCGCGCGAGTTCTGGCGTGGGGAATGGAAATGCTTCATCGACTGGTTCCTTGCTCGCCGCCCTGCCCGTGTCACGCCGGCAGCTTGAAGTCGGCGACCGAACGGCGCAGGTCCGCCGCCAGCTGCGCGAGGTGGCCGATCGACTCGGCGGTCTGTCCGGCACCCTGCGAGGTCTGCCCGGTGATCTGCCGGATCACGCCCATGGTGCGTGTGATGTCCGAGGCGGCAGCCGACTGCTGCTGGGCGGCGATGGAGATGTTCTTGATGAGGGTGTTCAGCGCGTTTGACACGCGTTCGATCTCGGTCAGCGCGGTACCGGCGTCCTCGGCCAGGCGCGCACCAGACACCACTTCGGCCGTGGTCTGCTCCATCGAGGTGACCGCTTCATTGGTGTCGGCCTGAATGGCCTGGACCAGGTTTTCGATGCGTCGGGTCGCACCCGAGGTGCGTTCTGCCAGGCGCTGCACTTCGTCGGCCACGACCGCGAAACCGCGGCCCGCTTCACCGGCCGACGCGGCCTGCACCGCCGCGTTCAACGCCAGGATGTTGGTCTGCTCGGAAATGTCGTTGATCAGTTCCACGATCGAGCCGATTTCCTGCGACGACTCGCCCAGGCGCTTGATGCGCTTGGAGGTTTCCTGGATCTGGTCACGGATCTGGTCCATGCCCTGGATGGTCTCGCGCACCACGCCGGCACCCTCGGCGGCGATCACCACCGAACGCTGTGCCACGTCGGCCGACTCGGCCGAGTTGCGCGACACCTGCTCGATGCTCGCCGCGATCTCCCCGATGCGGTCCGAAGCCGAGGTGATCTGGTTGGCCTGGTGCCCCGCGGCCTCTGCCAGCTGCATGGCGGTGGCCTGGGTTTCCTGGGTGGACATCGCGACCTTGGCCGAGGTGTCGTTGATGGTGGTCACCAGGTGGCGCAGCTCGTCCACCGCGTAGTTGATCGCGTCGGCGATCGCGCCGGTCATGTCCTCGGTCACCGAGGCCTTCACCGTCAGGTCGCCCTCGCCGAGCGAGGAGATTTCGTCCAGCAGCCGCATGATCGCCTGCTGGTTGCGGCTGTTGAATTCCACCTGGGTCTGGTAGCGCAGTTCCTGCTCGCGCGAGCGGCTGCGCACGTTGGTGGAGACGAAGCCGATGATCGCGATCAGCGACAGCGCACCGGAGACCACGCCAATCCAGAAGTTCGGGAACAGGCGGGTGTCGGATACCGAGCCGAACGAGGAGAACGCGTCGAACAACTTGCGGCTGTCATCCAGCATGTGGGCCGAACCCTGGCCCAGCGCGGTGGCAGCGGACTGCGCCGCGAACAGCTGGCGCGAGCTGGCCAGGATCGCGTCGGCGTCCTGCTTCATCGCTTCCCACTTCTGCTGCGACTGTTCCAGCGCGGCCACGGCGGCGGCACCGCGCACGGCGGTGATGCCCAGTTCCTCGTTGCCGTTGCGCAGGCCGTCGAGCACCTGCGAGAACACGGTGATGTCACGTGCCAGCGCATCGCCGGAGGTCGCCGCGGCGCTGCCACCGGCACGCATTTCGGTCACGCGGCGGGCCATCGAACCGGCCACCACAACCTGCTGCAGCGCGCTGTACACCTGCGACGACGGCGCGCCGGAAGCGGACATCGCACGCACCAGCTCGTTCAGCTGGGCCTGCAGGCCCGGCACTGCGCCGGTGAAGTTGTTCGCGTTGCCGGCCAGCGCCAGCACGGCCGGTTCGCTGGCCACCAGCTGCCCGGCCTGCTTGCCCAGCGGCGCCCAGGTCTCGCCGAGGGTGGCGATGGCACCGGCTACGCCCGGCTCCTTGCCGTAGCGTCCCTGCAGGGTCGACACGTTCTGCTCGATCGCGTTGCGGGTGGCCTTGAAGGCGGTGAAGGCCTGGGCGTTGCCGCCGACCGCGTCACGTCCCTGGTTGGCCAGCTGCTGCGACAGCACCTGCAGGTCGGCGGCCTTGGAGCCGGCGTCGGCAAGGCGGCTGCCCTGCCAGGTGGCGACGCCGGTGTTGACGCCGAACAGGATCATCGATGCCAGCAGCAGGAACAGCCAGAGGTTGCTGCCGCCCAGCCGCAGCTTGCCGGTCTTGGTGGCGTCCGAAGCAGTACTCATCGTTCAACCTCGATCTTCAATGCAGGGGGCGATGCCCGGCCTCAGGCCGCGGCTTGCCGGAATTCAGGGGTGCGCGACAGCAGCGAGAGCGAGAACACGCCCCAGTCATGGCCGTCGGCATGGAAAGCACGATCGACGAAATGCCCGTAGCGGCCATCGGCCAACGTGCCCGCTTCGATCTGCTGGTCCAGCTCGAAGCTGCGCTGGCCGAACAGTTCATCGATGGTCAGTGCGACGTCGCCGCCGGCCTGGCGCATGATCAGCACGCGCTGGCCTTCCTGCTGCACGGTGCGCGTGCCTTCCAGGAAGTACTTCAGGTCGACCACCGGGAACAGGTTGCCGCGCAGGTTGCCCACGCCCAGCAGCCAGGGCTGCGCACAGGGCACCGGGGTCACCGGCGGCATCGGTACGATTTCCACCACTTCGCGGAAATCGGACACCAGCCGGCGCTGGCCGACGCGGAAACCCACGCCACGCCACAGGTCCTGGGCAAACTGCTTCCCGGGCAGCTGCACCGCATGGGCCAGGCTGCGCCGTTCATAGGCTTCAAGGATGTCGAAGGGCGAGCGCATCAGGCCACCAGTTCGTTGATCCGCGCGATCAGTTCATCCTCGCGCGGCGGCTTGACGATGTAATCGGCGGCGCCCTGGCGCAGGCCCCAGGCCTTGTCGGTTTCCATCGCCTTGGTGCTGACGATGATCACCGGGATGTGCTTGATCGCCGCATCACGGGCCATCGCACGGGTCGCCTGGAAGCCACTCATGCCGGGCAGGACCACGTCCATCAGCACCAGCTGCGGCACCTGGTCGCGGACCAGCTGCAGGCCATCCTCGGCGTTGTCCGCTTCCAGCACTTCGTGGCCGGCACGGCGCAGCCACTGGGTGAACACCGCGCGGTCGGTCGGTGAATCCTCGATCAGAACGATACGAGCCATTGTGCCTTTCCCCCCTGGTCAGGCGTTGACGTATGTGCGGATGGCACCCAGCAGTTCTTCACGCGTAAAAGGCTTCGTCAGGTACTGCTCCGAGCCGACGATGCGTCCCCGCGCCTTGTCGAACAGGCCATCCTTGGACGACAGCATGATGACCGGGGTCGCCTTGAACAGCTGGTTGCCCTTGATCAGCGCGCAGGTCTGGTACCCGTCCAGGCGCGGCATCATGATGTCGACGAAGATGATCTGCGGTTGCTGGTCTGCGATCTTGGCAAGCGCTTCGAAGCCGTCGGTGGCGGTGACCACCTCGCAGCCTTCGCGCTTGAGCAGCGTTTCCGCAGTCCTGCGGATGGTCTTCGAATCATCGATGACCATCACCCGGAGTCCTGCGAGTTCCCCGCCCGCAGTCGTGTTTTCAGTCATTGCCTATCCCCAAGCGCACGGCCCGATCTCTGGCGGGGGCCGCTGCGAAAGCGTATCTATATCGCACTTTCCGCGCCCGCTTCAAGGCCGCCCCACGGCGCGGGGCATGGCCCCCTCCTGAACGTGACGGGTTTCGCAATGAGTGCGCGACCGCCGGGCGGACGCTGCGTTGCAGTATGGCAGGGAGGCGCGCGACCGGCGTTGCCGCTACCATCAACGCCTTGCCTGACAGGTGCGACCATGCCGTTGAACGTCATCGTGGTGATGGACCCCATCGCCCACATCAAGATCGCCAAGGACACCACCTTCGCCATGCTGCTGGAAGCCCAGCGCCGCGGCCATGCCCTGCACTACGTGCGGCCGGGCGGACTGGCCCTGGAAGGTGGCGTGGCGGTGGCCCAGACCGCGCCGCTGCAGGTGCGCGACGACCCGGCCGGCTGGTATGAGCTGGGTGAGTTCAGCCGTACCGAGTTCGGACCCGGCCAGATCGTGCTGATGCGCAAGGACCCGCCGGTCGACGCCGAGTACATCTACGACACCCAGGTGCTGGACGTGGCCGCCGCTGCCGGTGCCTGCGTGGTCAACAACCCGCAGGGCCTGCGCGACTACAACGAGAAGCTGGCTGCCCTGCTGTTCCCGCAGTGCTGCCCGCCGACCCTGGTCAGCCGCGATGCCAAGGCACTGAAGGCCTTCGCCCTCGAACACGGCCAGGCCGTGCTGAAGCCGCTGGACGGCATGGGCGGCCGCTCGATTTTCCGCAGCGGCCAGGGCGATCCGAACCTGAACGTGATCCTGGAGACACTGACCGACGGCGGCCGCAAGCTGGCGCTGGCCCAGAAGTTCATTCCCGACATCAGCGCCGGCGACAAGCGCATCCTGCTGGTCGACGGCGAACCGGTCGATTACTGCCTGGCGCGCATTCCCCAGGGTGACGAGTTCCGCGGCAACCTGGCGGCCGGGGGCCGTGGCGAAGGGCGCCCGTTGAGCGAGCGTGACCGCTGGATCGCCGGCCAGGTCGGCCCGGAGATGAAGCGTCGTGGCATGCGCTTCGTCGGCCTGGACGTGATCGGCGATTACCTGACCGAGGTCAACGTGACCAGCCCGACCTGCGTGCGCGAGCTCGACGCGCAGTACGGCCTGAACATTGCCGGCACCCTGTTCGACGCGCTCGAGGCCGGCCTGCGCTGATGCCGTCCGCACCTGCCGTTCTGCCCCCGCCGCCACGCGAAGCGCAACGGCTGGGGGCCACCATCGCACTGTCGGTGCTGGTCCACGCCCTGCTGATCCTGGGCGTGGGCTTCGCCGTGAAAGGCGATGCTCCGCTGGTGCCGACGCTGGAAGTGATCTTCAGCCAGACGCGCACCGCACTGACGCCAAAGCAGGCTGATTTCCTGGCCGCCGCCAACCAGGAAGGCGGTGGCGAGCACGACCGCGCACAGCGTCCGCGCGACAACCAGGCCGGCATCGTGCCGCAGGCGCAATCCGGACTCAGCCCGGTTCCCCAGCAACAGCAATCGGCCGCGCCGGTTCCGCCGCCGCAGGCACGGGTGGTCAGCAGCCGCAATGGGGAGGACACCGTGGCGCAGGCGCAGTCCCGTCCAACGCCGGAACAGCCTGAGCCGGATGCGCCGCTGAGCGCGCGCGAGCAGCGTGATGCCGAGATGGCGCGGCTGGCGGCCGAGGTGCATCTGCGCTCGGCGCAGTACGCCAAGCGCCCGAACCGCAAGTTCGTGTCGGCCAGCACGCGCGAATATGCCTACGCCAATTACCTGCGCGCCTGGGTCGACCGCGCCGAGCGCGTCGGCAACCTGAACTACCCGGACGAGGCCCGGCAGCGCCGGCTCGGCGGCCAGGTGGTGATCAGCGTCGGCGTGCGCCGCGATGGCAGCGTGGAAAGCAGCCGGATCCTGCGTTCAAGCGGGACGCCGTTGCTGGATGAGGCGGCGCTGCGGGTGGTGCAGCTGGCGCAGCCGTTCCCGCCGCTGCCGAAGACCGAGGACGAGATCGACATCCTGCAGGTCACCCGTACCTGGGTGTTCCTGCCGGGTGGCACCCTGCACGACGACCGGTAGGGGTTTGTTGCCCGGGCCTGCGGCCCGGGACCCGCTGAAAGGCTAGAGCAACAGCAACAGCGGCGGTTGGTGTTCTGAAGCGTGGCGAGGCGGTGTCGGGCGGCGGGGACGCCGCAAGTACGTCCGTGTAGGCTTAGCCGCGGCATCCATGCCGCGGATACCCCGCCGCCCGACACCGCCCCGCCTCTGACAGATCACGGCGCACCATTGCTTGGGTAGGTGTCGACCTTGGTCGACACACATCCACGCCACGCGTGGATGCGAGCGAAGCGATCCGCTTTTGACTTTGATTTTCTTTTGATTTTCCGTGGCGGACGCACACGGAAACTGTCAGAGGTCGGGCGGGTTGGGTTCGCGGGGGTATCCGCACCATGGATGCCGCGGCCAAGCCCCCATGGGTGAGGGCGCTTCGCTTGCGAAGCATTGCTTCGCAAGCGCCCGAACGCCCAGCCGCCAGCGGCTGGGCCGGACTGGGGGTTCACGGCGTCCCCCGCGAACCCACCCCGCCCGGCCAAGCGCGGCTTTTGGTTTATGCGATCAACCAACCCCGCCACGAGGGGCTCAGCCGTTGGCCTTCGCCTTCGCCTCGCGCGCGGCCTGCTGCTCGACCAGGGTCAATGCCACGTTGTCGCGCAGGTACGCCGGCTCGACCTTCTCCGGTGCGATCGCCTCGCCACGCGCGAACGCCGGCACCGCCAGTGCCAGCACGTCCGACGCCCGCGGCAATGCCGCGGCATCAAAACCGCGCAGGCCACTGCCCAACTGTGCCACCAGCGCGCCGTCGCCCGCGCCGAAACCGGTACCGACACCGTAGGCCGACATTCCTTCCGGCAACGTCACCACGGAGGGCGCGCAGACGCGCTCGGCATCGCGCGCGACCGGCAGGCCGTCGACGCGTTCGAAGCGCGCGACGTAGAGTTCACCCATCCGGGCATCGATTGCCGACAGGATCTGCGTTTCTTCCACCGGTGCCCGCAGCGCCAGCACCTGCAGCGTCGAAACCGGCAGTAGCGGGCGGTCCAACGCCAACGCGATGCCCTGGGCGATGGCGATCGCCAGGCGCACACCGGTGAACGCCCCCGGGCCGCGACTGAGCGCGATGCCGTCGAGCTGGCGACGGCCGATGCCGGCTTCGGCGAGCAGCGCCTCGGCCCATGGCAGGCTCAGGTCGGCATGCCGGCGCGGGGCGATCTCGAAGCGTTCCAGCACCTGCCCATCGACATGCAGGGCAACGGAGCAGGCTTCGGTGGCGGTTTCAAAGGCGAGCAGTTTCATCAGATCAGGTCAGAACAGGGGGAACGTGGCACCGGGAGCCGGCTCCGGGCCCGGCGCGACAGCGGCCGGGTCAGCCGGATCATCAGCCACGGGCCCCCATTGTGGCGTAAAGAAGGCCTGCACATCGGCCAGGCTGCGGGTGCGGCGGAAGGGTGGCAGTGAATCCAGGAAGACCCGGCCATAGCCACGGTTGAGCAGGCGCGGATCGCACAGGACCAGCACGCCACGGTCGCTTTCGCTGCGGATCAGGCGACCGACACCCTGCTTCAGTGCGATCACCGCCTGCGGCAACTGTTCGTCGCGGAACGGATTGCCGCCCTGGCTGCGGATCGCCTCCAGGCGTGCCTCGTACACCGGATCGTCCGGTGCCGCGAACGGCAGCTTGTCGATCATCACCACGCTCAGCGCTTCGCCGACCACGTCCACGCCCTCGCGGAAACTGGCCGAGCCCAGCAGCACGCCATTGCCCGATTCACGGAAGCGCTGCAGCAGCGTCGCGCGCGGTGCCTCACCCTGCACGAACAACGGCCATGGCCCGTCGCGCAGTGCCTCGGCGGCCTCGCGCAATGCACGGTGCGAGGCGAACAACAGGAATGCCCTGCCCTGCGATGCCTGCAGCACCGGCCGAAGGGTCTGGATCAGCGCGGTTCCGAAGCCCCGTGCGGCCGGATCAGGCAGGCCTTCCGGCAGGTAGCACAACGCCTGCTCGGGCCAGTTGAACGGACTCGGCTGGACCAGGGTATGCGGATCGTCCAGGCCCAAGCGCGTGGCGATGTGGTCGAATCCATTGCCCACGGTCAGCGTGGCCGAGGTGAAGATCCATGCCGCGCGGCTGCGCTCGCGATGCTCGCGCAGCGGGCCGGACACATCCATCGGCGTGCGCTGGCAGCGGAAACCCCGCGGCGTGAGCTCGTACCAGAGCACATCGGCGGCACTGGCGTGGTCCGCCGGATCGGTATCGAAATCCAGGGTGGGTTCATCATCGCCCAGCCAGCGCTGCAACCGCGACACCGCCTCGCGCGCCCGCGCATGGCAGGCGTCCAGACCCGCCGCCGATTCGCGCAGCGGCTGAAGGCCCTGCTCCAGTGCCACCAGGCCGGCCATCACCGTATCGAAGCCGTCGCGGACCTGTGGCATGGCCAGCGCACGCCACTGCGTACCACGCGGCGGCAGCCCCTCCATCGCCGAACGCAACGCCAGCAACGCCTGTTGCAACTGGTCGACCGGCTCCTGCAGCGCCGATTGTGCGCCCCCTACGCCGCGCGCTTCAGCCAGGCAGTCGCGACCCAGTTCCTGCCATGGGCGCATGCCGAAACCTTCGCCGAAGAACTGCGCTGCCAGTTCGGGCAGCTGGTGTGCCTCGTCGATGACAAAGGCCTGCGCCCCCGGCAGCAACTCGCCGAAGCCGTCCTGTTTCAGTGCCAGATCGGCCAGCAGCAGGTGGTGGTTGACCACCACCACGTCGGCGGCCTGCGCACGCTGCCGTGCGCGCACCACGAAGCAGTCGTCCCAGAATGGGCAATCGGTGCCCAGACAATTGTCGACAGTGGAGGTGACCATTGGCAGCAGCGGCGAGTCATCGGCCAGGCCCTCCAGCTCGGCGATGTCACCGAACTCCGAGCGGCCGGACCACGCCAGGATGCGCTGGAACTGCGCGGCCTGTTCGGGACTGGAAAACCGCGGCTCGCCCCGCGCCTGCTGCAGTCGATAGCGGCACAGGTAGTTCGCGCGCCCCTTCAGCAGCGCGCTGCGCAGGCCGACGCCCAGCGCCTGGCGCACGCGCGGCAGATCGCGGTGGTAGAGCTGGTCCTGCAGCGCGCGGGTACCGGTGGAGATGATGGTGCGCAGCCCGGACAGCAGCACCGGCACCAGATAGGCGAAGGTCTTGCCGGTGCCGGTACCGGCCTCGGCCAGCAGCAGGTCCCGCTGCTGCAGCGCATCGGCAATGGCAGCGGTCAGGTGCAGCTGTGCCGGACGCGGGACGAAGGCATCCAGATGCGAGGCGAGCGCGCCGCCTTCGCTGAGGGCTTCGCGGCTGGCATGGACAAGGTCGGACATCAGAGGGAAAGGATACCCGGCAGGGCGCTGCCCGGCACCCGTTTCAAGCCAGAGCGCAGGCAAAAGCAACAGCAACAGCGTGGTTCATGGCTCTGGGTTGCTGCGTGTTTGGCGGGGCGGGAGGGGCAGGCAGGACACGCCGTAAACCCGTCCATGGGGGCTCGATGGCGCCATCCATGGCGCCAACGGTCCTGCCTGCCCCTCCCGCCCCGCCTTCGACAGTTTCCCGGTGACGGATGGACGTGCTTCGTGGCGTCGCGCTTGCTCGACTGATTCAGAAGCGGTGGGTCGAACGGAAACAAGAAGGGGTCGGAGCCGTTTTCCTGCGGAAAACGGATCCGACCCCACAACGAGTGCGCGCAGGGCGCGACCCGCTTTTGATTTTCTTTTTCTTTTCCGTGGCTGGACGCACACGGGAACTGTCAGAGGCCGGGCGGGGTGGGTTCGCGGGGGTGTCCGCGGCATGGATGCCGCGGCTAAGCCCCCAGGGACGGGTTCACGGCGTCCCCCGCGAACCCACCCCGCCCGGCCAAGCGCGGCTTTTGCTTTACTCGGCCAAGCAGCCAGCCACGAGGGGCTGTGCCGTTGGCTGAAAACTCAGTAACGCTTGATCCCCGGCACTGTGCAGCCCTCAATCTGCGCATGCGCCGACACCGCATTCTCCTTCTCGCCCCGCGCCAGCCGCGACTGCTCGATCGTCGCCCAGTGCCGGCGGCACAGCGGCCCGGTCTTCGAGCCCAGATCCACGGCCTTGCGCGCGAACGTCTCCGCCTGTGCCCACTGCCCCTGCAGCAGCGCCAGTTCGGCACGCTCCTGCAGCACCGCCGGGTCACCGGCCACGATCTCCAGCGCGTGATCCAGGCTGCTGGCGGCACCGGCGAGGTCGTTGGCCTGGCGCTGCGCCTGTGCGGCCAGCCTCAGGTCTTCCACCTGCGAATCACGCAGCGGCTGCACCGACAGTTCCTTGTCGTCCGGACCCGCTGCAGCATCCACGGCCGCCAGGCGCTGCGCCGGCGTGGTGGTGTCGACCGGTTTGACTACCGGCGGCGCGCTGCTCACGCAGGCGGCCAGGGCCAGGCTTAGGCCGGTCAGGGCCAGGGGCTGCAGCAGGGTACGCATGTTCATCGGCATCATCGGCTCGGGGGAGAAGGGGTGGCGGCAGGTTCGGCGGGTGCTTCCGGCTTGCGGTCCAGGCCGAACCAGCTGCGCCAGCCACCGCCCTCGCCTTCAGCCTCGCCCTGCCCCTCGGGCGACGCGGCCGGCGCGCACGGCGCATAGGCAGGCGCATAGCCCACCACGAACGGGAAACGGCGCGCGCCGGGGCAGCCTTCATCGGTGCTGTTGAGACCGGTGGGAGCCACCGGCTGCCAATCCAGGCCCTTGCTGCTGACCCGCAATGGCGCACTCGGCAGGCGCTGGAAGATGCCCGACCAGACCCGCATCGCGCCAGTGGCGCCATACAGGCCGGCCTGCTGGTTCTGATCGTTGCCGATCCAGATCACCGCCAGGTGGTCGCCGGTGTAGCCGGCATACCAGCTGTCACGGCCATCGTTGGTGGTGCCGGTCTTGCCGGCTGGCTGCAGACGGCCGAGGCCATCAG
The DNA here is from genome assembly GCF_047520695.2 of Stenotrophomonas sp. AR029. Classification (NCBI taxonomy): domain Bacteria; kingdom Pseudomonadati; phylum Pseudomonadota; class Gammaproteobacteria; order Lysobacterales; family Lysobacteraceae; genus Stenotrophomonas; species Stenotrophomonas sp. AR029. The sequence continues at coordinate 175,562 of NZ_JAXBQQ020000006.1, forward strand.
CATTGAGCCGCTGCGCGGTACCGCTGGCGACGACCTGCTGCAGGCCGACACTGATCAGGTTGGCGGCAATCGAATCGCCTTCCTGTGCCGGTGCCGGGGTCTTGTCGTAGCGCTTGAGCAGCTTGCCCTGCGGATCGAGCACGCCACGCACGGCGTGCAACGGCTGGATCTCACCACCGGACGCGAGGAACTGGTACAGCTGCGCCATCGCATACGGGCTCTGGTCGGTCGAGCCGAGGATCACCGCCGGATTGGCCTCGGCCTTGATGCCGGCCAGCACATGGATCAGCTGGGTCACGCGCTCGGGGCCGACCTGCATGCCCAAGCGCACCGTCGCCTGGTTGTACGAATGCGCCAGCGCATCGATCAGGCGCACCGTGCCGTGGCTGCGGTTGTCGGCGTTGCCGGGGCTCCAGTTGCGGCCGCGGCCGAGCTGCACCGTCACCGGCGAATCATCGACCCAGCTGGCCAGCGAATAGCGGTCAGGCTGCGCCAGGGCCAGCAGGTACACGAACGGCTTGAGCAGCGAACCGACCGGGCGCTGCGCCTCGATCGCACGATTGAAGCCGACCTCGGAGACCTCACGGCTGCCGATCACCGCCAGCACGTCGCCGTTGTGCACGTCGGTCAGCACCATGCCGGCCTGCAGCTCAGGGCGACGCTGGCTTTCCAGCGACTTGATGGTGCGGGTCACCGCGCCTTCGGCATAGGCCTGCGCGGACGGCGACATGCCGGTCATCACGCTCAGGCCCGCGCCCTGCAGCGCAGATTCCGGATAGTCATGCGCAAGCTGCCGGCGGACCAGGTCGACGTAGGCGGGGAAGCGGTTGGCAGCCACCAGGCCCGGTGTCTTGGGCACGCCCAGCGGAGCCTTCAGCGCGCGCTGGTACTCGGCATCGTCGATCAGCGTGGCGTCGTGCAGCTTGCCCAGCACGAAGTTGCGGCGATCCAGCGCGCGTTCCGGGTTGCGCCGCGGGTCGTAGAAGGACGGCCCCTTGACCAGGCCGATCAGCAGGGCGATCTGCTCGGTCTCCAGCGACTGCAGGTCACGCCCGAACCAGAATTCGGCGCCGGAGGACATGCCATGGATCGCCTGGCTGCCGCGCTGGCCCAGGTACACCTGGTTGAGATACGCCTCGAAAATCGTGCGCTTGTCGTAGCGCGCTTCCATGATCAGCGCGTACAGCACCTCATTGAACTTGCGGGTGAGCGTCTGTTCCTTGCCGATGCCAAGCAGGCCGCTGCGGGCCAGCTGCTGGGTGAGCGTCGAAGCGCCCTGGCGGCTCTGGCCACCGGAACGGATCGTCACCCACACCGCGCGCGCGATGCCTGACAGGTCGATGCCGTGATGGCGGTTGAAGTCCTTGTCTTCCACTGCCTGCAGGCCGGTCACCAGCAGGTCCGGCGCCTCGTCCATGCGGATCAGGCGGCGTTCTTCCTGCTTCTGGCCGTACAGCGTGGCGATGCGCGCCGGATCCAGCCGCGCGGCCTTCAGTGCCTTGCGGCTGTCGGCGTCGCGCAGCGAGGCCACGCCGCCATCGGCCAGCGACAGCTCCACCCGGCGCGGCGCCACCCGGCCATCGACGTCGTTGTAGCCACGACTGGAGATCACAAAGCGACCGCCGTTCACCGCATAGGTGGCCGGCTCCTTGCCCTGCCCGTCATCACGATAGGCGGAGGCGGCCAGTTCGGTCTTCAGCGTGGACGCATCCATCGCCTTGCCGGGGGTGAGCACCAGCGGGCGCGCATACACGCGCGTCGGAATCTGCCAGCGCAGCTCGCCGAAACGCTGGGTCACCTGCTGGTTCAGGTACAGCGTATAGGGAATGAGGAAACCCAATCCCAATGCGACCGCAGCCATGCTCCAGGTGATCAGCCGGCGCCGCCACAGCGGACCGCTGTCCTGCTGGTCGTCGTCGAAATCGTCGATGTCGTCGGAATCGTAGCGTCGGGGCACGGGAATGCGAGAATGTAGGGTCTGGCGAGTCTACCCCAGCCACTGCGGCTGGCGAATTCTCCCGGGTTCCCCTGCTTAAGCTGGAGTTGCAACCGGATGGCGATGTCCCTGGCCGAGATCCGATACCTGATCAACCGCCTGTCGGGCCTGGCCCGCCGGAGCCTGGCAAGCCTGCGCACCCGCGGGTGGCGGGCCACCTGGCAACGCATCCGCGTGCACACCCAGCGCGCCGTTCCCGCGCCGCGCACGCCCCTGTTCCTGCCGCCAGCACAGGCTTTCGCCCCCTTCACGGTGCCGTTCAGCGAGTCGCCGGAGGTGAGCATCGTCATCCCGGTCTACAACCATGTCGGCCACACCCTGGCCTGCCTCCGCGCCCTGGCGGCACACCCGCCCGCAGCCGCGTGCGAGATCCTGGTGGTGGATGACGGCAGCAGCGACGCCACCGCACAGTGGATGCCGCAGGTGGCGGGGTTGCGCTATGAGGTGCGTGCGCACAACGGCGGCTTCATCGAAGCCTGCAACGAGGGTGTATCGCGCGCACGCGGCCGCTACGTGGTGCTGCTCAACAACGATACGGTGCCGCAGCCGGGCTGGCTCGACGCCCTGCTGGACACCTTCGGCAGCGTCCCCGACGCCGGCCTGGTCGGCAGCCAGCTGCTGTATCCCGATGGCCGCCTTCAGGAATCGGGCGGAGTGATCTTCGCCGATGGCAGTGGCTGGAGCTATGGCCGCTTCGAGGCCGCTGACGACCCGCGCTTTGCCAGCCTGCGCGACGTCGACTACTGCTCCGGTGCGGCGCTGATGCTGCCGCGTACCCTCTGGCAGCAGCTGGACGGCTTCGATACCCGCTACAAGCCGGCGTACTACGAGGACACCGACCTGGCCTTCCGCGTGCGTGCACAGGGCCTGCGCGTGCTGGTGCAGCCGGCCAGCCGGGTGATCCACGACGAAGGCACCAGCAACGGCACCGACACCGGCAGCGGGGTTAAGGCCTACCAGGTGCGCAACCAGGCCATCTTTGCCGCTCGCTGGGCCACCGAGCTGGCCCGCCATCCGGCGGTCGGCGCAGTGCCGTCGCCAGCGCTGCTGCTGCGCGGCCGGCGCCAGGTGCTGATCCTGGACGAGGAAGTACCGCAGCCCGATCGCGATTCCGGGTCGCTGCGCCAGGTCAATCTGATCCGCCTGCTGCTGCAGGGCGGTGCCCACGTGGTATTCGTCCCGACCCGGCGCGAGCATGCCGGCGCGGCGACCGAGGCGCTGCAGCGGATGGGCGTGGAAGTCTGGTACGCCCCCTTCCTGGACGGCGTGGCCGGCTGGCTGCGCAGCCATGGGTCGCGTTTCGACGTGGCGATGCTGGTGCGCCACCACGTCGCCCACGAGTGCCTGCCCCTGCTCAAGCGCTATGCGCCGCAGGCACGAACCGTGTTCGACACGGTCGACCTGCACTACCTGCGCGAACGCCGCGGTGCCGAAGTGGCCGGTGATACGGCGCTGCTGCGCGCAGCAGAACGCACCCGCAGCAGTGAATTGGCAGTGATGGAGCAGTGCGACATCACCGTGCTGGTCAGTGCGGCCGAACGGGAGCAGCTGCAGGCCGATGCGCCGCGGGTACGGGTGGAACTGATTTCCAACCTGCACGAGGTTGCCGGCGCCGGCGCCGTCTACGAGCAACGACACGATCTGGTGTTTGTCGGTGGCTTCCGCCATCCGCCGAACCTGGACGGGATGGAGTGGTTCATCGGCGAGGTCTTCGCCCACATCCGCGCCCGGCTACCGGAGGTACGCCTGCACTGCATCGGCGCCGCGGCGCCGGAATCGTTGCTGGCACTGGCCGCACGCCACCCCGGCGTGCAGATGCACGGCTTCGTCGAAGACATCACGCCCTACATGGACGGCGCGCGCATTGCCATCGCACCGCTGCGGTTCGGTGCCGGCGTAAAAGGCAAGATCAACCTGAGCATGGCCCATGGCCAACCGGTAGTCGGTACCACCTGCGCCGTGGAAGGCATGCACCTGCATCCCGGCCAGGACGTACTGGTAGCCGATGACGCTACCGGTTTCGCCGATGCGGTGGTCCGCCTGTACCAGGACCCGCAGCTGTGGCAGCAGTTGTCCGATGCTGGCCTGGCCAACGTCGCCGAACATTTCTCACTCGAAGCCGCCCGTGCGACCGTGCAGCGGGTGTTCTTCGCCTAGTCCGCCCGTCCACCGGCGCGGCGCAGGCGATCTTCAAACGCCGGCAGTTCGGCCAGATCCGGCTGCAGCAACCGCGCCTGTTCGGCGGCATGCGCGGCGAAGGCCAGGTCACCGTTGCCGAGCCGCTCGCTGCCGATCGCCAGCCAGCGCTGGGCCAACCGCAGCCGCGCCGAGGGCAGTCCGGCTGCGGTCGGTGACAGGGTCTGCCAGGCCTGCAGGCAGGCGCCTGCCGCCTGCACGCGGTTCTGCCGCAGATTGTCGTCGAAGCAGCGTCGGCTGGCGGGCAGCAAGCGTGCGGCGGCTGCCTTCACCCGCGCATCGCGGGGAGCCAGCGACTGGGCTTCGCGCAACGCGTCGAACGCGCTGTGCCCGGGTGGGCTGATCCACTGCCCCGCGCGCTCGGCACGTTCGATCTTCCGCAGGTGGTCGCGCAGCTGGCGTTCGCGCTGCGCCGTGCTGACCGCGGGCTGCTGCAGGGCCCGCTGCGCCTGCTGCGCGCGCTGCAGGCGCTGCGCCAGTTGTTGCCGGACTGCCTGCGAAGCCCCCAGCTCCGCCGCCAGGGCCGCATCACGTTGCGCCGCATCGAACTGGAAGTCGTCGGCGGACTTCTGGCTGCGTGCAACCACTGCCTGCAGGGTCTGCTCACGCCCGCGCTGGGCATTGGAATCATCGGCGGCCACCACCAGCACCGCCTGGAAGCCCTTGGCCGCAGCTTCCAGCTGCTGCCGTCGCAACGCACGCTGCGCCTGCCGCAGGCGCCGGTCGGCGGCGCGCGCGAGGGCCTCCTCGCTCGCCGGTAGATCGGCATGACCAGCATCGAACTGACGGGCACGACGCAGGAGCGCGGCCGCCTCGGCCAACTCCCCTCGCTCCGCCAGCGTGCGTGCCTGCAGCAGCAGGTCGCTCAGCGCATCTTCGCGCCCTTCCAGCGCCGGCAGGTTGTCCGGCTGCAGGGCCAGGATGCGCTGGAACAAGGGTAACGCACTGCTGTCGCCGTCATCCAGGCGTCCGGCCGCGAACGCGTTACGCGCCTGTGCCAACAACGCACCAATACCGGCTCCGGCGCTGCGTCGCGCCTGCAACTGGCGGGCAACCGCATCGGCGTCGCCCTGCGGCACCTGCAGCTCACGGGCCAGTGCCAGAGCCTGCGCGCTGCCGTCCAGGTCATCCGCCTGCAGGCGATCGCGCGCCTGTTGCAGCGCTGCCGCGCCGGTATTGGCCAGGCCCTGGCGCGCCTGCGGGCGATCACCGTCCAGCGCCAGCGCCGCCTGGTAGCGCTCGCGCGCACCACTGCCATCGGCATCGCTCAGGCGCCCAGCCGCCAATGCACGATCCCCCTCGGCCAGCAGCTGTTCGATCTGCGGCTCATCCCAGAACCAGTCTGCCAACGGCTTGCGCAGCAGGACCAGCAGCACGAACACGGCCAGCGCTGTGAGCAGCGCCCAGCGCCAGATCCGGCGCGCATGGCGCGCCTGCAGCCACCACCAACGCCCCTCGCGACGGACGCGGTCCAGCGCAGGATGTTCAGCGCCATGCGGGCGATGCGGGGGCTCGCGTTCCATGCGTGCAGGGTAGCCGGGGCAGCGTGAAGCTCAGCCGAGGCGACGCGCCTCGCTCACGCCCGGCAGCGCATCGAGCTTGCCCAGCAGCGTCGACAACTGCCCGTAGTCACTGACCTTCAGGCGCAGCCGAAGGTGGGCACGGCCACTGTTGCGCACGTTGTCACTGTGGATGTCGAGCACGTAGGCGTCTTCCTGGGCGATCAGGTTGGTGATGTCCTTCAGCAGCCAGCGGCGATCGACCGCATCGACCACGACGTCCACCTCGTAGCCGCCCCCGGCCTGGCCCCACTCCACCGGCAGGATGCGCTGCGGGCTGCTGGCCGCCAGCCGGGCCAGCGCGGCGCAGTCTGCACGATGCACGGTGACACCCCGGCTACGGGTCAGGTAGCCGATGATCGGCTCGCCGGCCACCGGCTGGCAGCAGCGTGCCAGCTGCACCAGCAGGTTGCCCACGCCCTGCACGGTGAACTTGGACTTGCCCAGGTTCCCGCGGCGCGCGGTCGGCCGCGGCAGGGCCGGTGCGGGCGCGGGCTGGCTGGCGGCACGCTCCGCCTCCAGCAGCGCACGGCTGACCTGGTTCGGGCCGGTATCGCCCAGCGCCACCTGGATGTACAGGTCATCGACGCTGTCGGCATGGAACTTCTTCGCCGCCACGGCCAGGTCCGCGTGCTGCAGGCCCAGCCGCTTCAGCTCGCGCTCGAGCAGCTCGCGACCGGCCTGCACGTTGCGCGCGCGGTCCAGCTTGTGGAACCAGCTGCGCACCTTTTCGCGCGAGCGGTTGCTGGCCAGGAAGCCGTTGGCCGGCATCAGCCAGTCGCGGCGCGGATCGGCCTCCTTGCCGGTCAGGATCTCGACGCGGTCGCCGCTGCGCAGGCGGTAGGTCAGCGGCACGATGCGGCCGTTGACCTTTGCGCCGCGGCAGCGGTGCCCGACCATGGTATGCACCTGGTAGGCGAAATCGAGCGGGGTAGCGCCCTGCGGCAGGTCCAGCACCTCGTCCTTCGGGCTCAGCGCATAGACCCGGTCCTCGGTCAGCTCGGCATCAAGCGCCCCGGCCAGTTCATTGCCCTGCCCGTCCTGCGCCTGTTCCAGCAACTGGCGCATCCAGGTGATCTTGCGGTCGAAGGACTTCTCCGCACCCTTGCCACCTTCCTTGTACTTCCAGTGCGCGGCCACGCCCAGCTCGGCCTGCGAGTGCATCTCGTGGGTACGGATCTGCACTTCGATGGTGCGCCCTTCCGGGCCGACCACGGCGGTGTGCAGCGAGCGATAGTCATTGGCCTTGGGCCTGGCGATGTAATCATCGAACTCGCTGGGTACCGGTGCCCACAGCGCGTGCACCACGCCCAACGCGGCATAACAGGCGGCGACGTCGTCGACCATCACGCGCACCGCACGGATGTCATACAGCTGGTCGAAGGCCAGCCGCTTCTTCTGCATCTTCCGCCAGATGCTGTAGATGTGCTTCGGGCGGCCGCTGACTTCGGCCTTGATGCCCTGGGCGACCAGCTCGCGCGACAGCACCTTCTTGACGTTCTCGACGTAACGCTCGCGGGCGATGCGGGTTTCATCCACCTCGCGGGCGATGCGGCGGTAGGTTTCCGGTTCCAGGTGGCGGAACGCCAGGTCCTCCAGCTCCCACTTCAGCTGCCAGATGCCCAGCCGGTTGGCCAGCGGCGCGTGGATGTCGCGGGTCAGCTGGGCCAGCGCGCGGCGCTGCTCCTCGTCCAGCTTGTCGGCCGCGCGCATCCGCGCCAGCTGCCGTGCCAGCAGGATCGGCACCACGCGCAGGTCGCGGATGATCGCCAGCAGCAGCCGGCGCAGGCCTTCGCTGTTGCGCCCCGCCTCACGGCCGGCGTGCAGCGCCCACACCGGGTCGGCCGCATCCTGGCCATCCAGCAGGCCGATCACCGCCGCCTTGTGGTTGCCCAGCGGCAGCTGGTCCAGGCTGGCGCGCAGGCCGGGCAGGTCGAACAGCAATGCGGCCACCACTGCGCCTTCATCGGCCGAGAGCATCGCCAGCGCATCGAGGGTATCGCCCAGCACCGACCAGGTGGCACGCATCTGGTGCTCGCAATCCGGCGCCTCCCAATGCTCACGCAGGGCCTGGCGCAGCGGAGCAGGCAGCACCGCTGCCGAGGGACGGTTCAACAAGGCATCCAGGCCAGGGACGGAAGCGCGGTTCACAGCATCGAGCAGGCAAGACAGAGGCCCCTACACTAGCGCCGGCGCCGTTCAGGGACAATCACTGCACCCACCATCACCCGGCATGAAGACATGCCGCTACACTCGCCCACACACCCAGGAGAGACCCGCCATGCCTTCGATTGCCCCGCGCGCCCGTCCACGGCTGCTGGCCTGTGCCGCCGTGCTGCTGTCCCTGTCCGCGCCTGCGCTGGCCCAGCGCGTGGTGGAGGGCGACCTGCAGCAGCAGATGTCGCCCTCCGAGTTCAAGGCCGCCGGCCTGGACAAGCTCAGTGCCGGTGAACTGGCCACGCTCAACCGCTGGCTGCAGGGCAAGGTCGAGGCGGCCACCACCCAGGCCGTCGCCGCAGCGCGCGAAGAAGGCCGCCAGGAAGTGATCAAGAAGAACCGCGGCTTCCTGGACTTCGGCAGCAGCGAACCGATCGAAAGCAACCTGCAGGGCGAATTCCGTGGATTCGGCCAGGGCCGCCGCTACGTGCTGCAGAACGGCCAGGAGTGGGAGCAGATAGACGCCACGCACTATTCCGGTGGCCGCAAGGACGCCCCGGGCGTCAGCATGCGCCCAGGGGTGATGGGCGCCTGGTATATGAAGGTGGACGGGGTGAACGTGCAGCCGAAGGTTCGCCGCACCAAGTAACGCCCGGGCATTCCGGCCATGCCGGCTCCCTGCCCGGCCGGCCACGGTCGCCCGACGGGGCGACCGTGGCGCGCTCAGGCCTGGCGCAATGCAGCCACGCGCTGCGCCAGCTTCTTCGCCGAGATACCGGTGCGTGCACCCAGCTCCTGCGCGAACAGCGATACCCGCAGTTCTTCCAGATCCCAGCGCAGCGCCTGCCATTGCGGGCGATCACGCAGGCCCTGCTGCTCGCCCGCCTCCAGCGCTTCCAGGAACGGATGCAGTTCCAGCATGCGCGCCTGGTCACGCGGCGGATCACGCTTGGCACGTTCGGTGCGCAGGATCATCGCCTTCAGATAGCGCGGGTACTGCGCCAGCGCGTCGGCCGGCGTGTCGCGCAGGAAGCCGGGGTGGATCAGCCCGGCCAGCTGCGCTTCCATGTCGTCCAGGTTGCCGCGCGCCCAGCCCATCAACGGCGCTTCCAGCATCGGCTTCAGCTCCGCCACCAGCGCCAGAATGGTCTCGGCCAGCTTCAGCCGCGACATCGCCTCGCCAAACAGGGCCTTGGCGGCGTGTTCGCGACGCTGCTCGAACGCCGTCGCATCGCGGATTTCCTCCAGGCCCTCGGCCAGCACCGCGTTCATCGCCGCATCGACCAGGTCACCACGCAGCCGCTCCTGCGATTCGATCGCGGCATACAACAGGCCGGTCTTGGCACCGACCGGCAACTGCTTGCGTGCCTGCTTCACCTTCTCGGCCAGGGCGATCTCCAGCAGGCGGCGCACGCCCAGCGGATGGGCGTCCTGCGCCTGCTGGCGATCAGCGAAGATGCGCAGCGCCACGCTGTCGCCCTCGTCCAGCAGCGCCGGATAGGCCGGCACGCCGGCTTCACCGGGTACCTGCAGCGGAATCGGCGTGGCCGGGAACGTGCGCAGGCCGTCAGCCGCCATCTCGCGCCCGGCACGCGCGGCGAAGGCATCGCCAGCACGGCCACCGAATTTCGCGCGCAGCGCTTCCAGATCACGCGAGGTGGCAAGCACCTTGCCCTGTTCGTCGCGCAGCCGCAGGTTCATGTGCAGGTGCGGCTCGATCGAACCCGGCTCGAAATCCAGTGCGGTCACCGTCGCGCCGGTCGCACGTGACAGGAAACGCGCCAGCTCGACAGTGATGGCATCAGCGCTGGGCTGCGGGAAGGCCTCGTAGAACGCGCGACCGAAGTCCGGCGCCGGCACGTAGTTGCGGCGCATCGCCTTTGGCAGGCTGCGGATCAGTGCCGAGGCCTTGTCGGCGACAAAGCCCGGCGCCAGCCAGCCCAGCTGCACCGGATCCAATGCGTTGAGCAGGTGCAGCGGCACGTCCAGGGTCACGCCATCGTCGTCGGCCCCCGGTTCGAAGCGGTAGTGCAGCGGCAAGCGCGCCTGGCCCAGCGCCAGGTACTTCGGATAGCGTTCCTGTTCGCTGCCCTCACCGGGCAACAGGTCTGCCAACGACCAGTGCAGCGCCTTGCGCTGCTCCGGCGCCAGCCCTTTCCACCAGCTATCCAGTCCCGCCGCCGAGTGGATCTGCGGCGGCACCCGGTCCAGGTACCAGCGTGCCTGCCAGTCTTCGTCGGCAACGATGCCGGCGCGGCGCAGCTTGGCTTCTTCCTCGCGCGCGACCTCCAGCACCTTCTGGTTGTCGGCGACGAAACTGGCACGGGTATTGATCTCGCCGGTCACCAGCGCCTGGCGCACGAAGATGTCATGCGCCTCGCCCGGCGCGATGCGGCCGTAATGGACCGGTTTCTTCGGTGCCAGCACCAGGCCGAACAGGCTGATCTGCTCGGACGCCAGCACCTGGCCCTGCGCGCGCGACCAGTGCGGGTCGAAGTGCTTGCGCAGCAGCAGGTGCGGCAGTTCGGCGATCACCCAGTCCGGCTCGATCGCGGCCAGGGTCATGCCCCATACCTTCTGCGTATCCAGCAGGTTGGCTACCAGCAGCCACGGCGGTGGCCGCTTGGCCAGCGCCGAACCGGGGAACGGCAGGAAGCGGCGCTGGCGTGGTGCCTGGAAATCGCCCTTCTCGGTGCGGTGGCCGATCTGCGTCGGCAGGCCCGCCACCAGCGCCCGGTGCAGGGTCTGGTAGGCAGCGGCACGCACGCGTTCGCTGAAGCCGCCGCCGGCGGGCGCCTGTTCCTTCTGCGCGCGCACGGCCACCGGTGCCGGTGCGGCCTCGGCCTTGCCTTCGCGGGCCAGGCGCGCGGCACGATGCAACTGGCCGCGGGTGGCCTTTACTGAGGCCGCGTCATCACGTGCCGGTGCCGGCGCACTGCTGCCGGCCAGCAGCGGTGCCATCGATGCCTCGCTGGCCTCTTCCTTCCAGCCCAGTTCCTCGCACAGCAGCCGCAGCTGGCGATGCAGCTCGCGCCACTCGCGCATGCGCAGGAAGCCGAGGAAATGACGTCCGCACCAGTCGCGCAGCTTGGACTGGGTCAGGTCTTCGTGGGCCTGCCGGTAGGCATCCCACAGGCGCAGCACGCCGACGAACTCGGAGCGGCCATCGGCGAACTGCGCATGCGCGTTGTCGGCGGCACCGCGCGCTTCCGGCGGGCGTTCGCGCGGGTCCTGGATGCCCAGGAACGAGGCAATCACCAGCATCGGCCGCAGGCAGCCTGCAGCCTGTGCGGCCACCAGCATGCGCGCCAGCTTCACGTCCACGGGCAGGCGCGCCATCTGCTTGCCGATGGTGGTCATGCGCCGCTCGGCATCGATCGCGCCCAGCTCGGTCAGCTGCTGCCAGCCATCGGCAACGGCACGCTCGTCCGGCGCCTCCAGGAACGGGAACTCCTCGATGCGGCCCAGGCCCAGCTGCAGCATGCGCAGGATCACGCCGGCCAGGCTGGAACGGCGGATTTCCGGATCGGTGAACTCCGGCCGCGCCTGGAAATCCGCCTCGGCGTACAGGCGGTAGCAGATGCCTTCGGCGATACGGCCGCAGCGACCCTTGCGCTGGTTGGCGCTGGCCTGCGAGATCGGCTCGATGTGCAGGCGATCCAGCTTGTTGCGCGGGCTGTAGCGCTTGACGCGGGCGAAGCCCGGATCGACCACGTAGCGGATGCGTGGCACCGTCAGCGAGGTCTCGGCCACGTTGGTGGCCAGCACGATGCGCCGGTTCGGCCCGGGGTTGAACACCCGGTCCTGGTCCTGGTTGGACAGGCGCGCGTACAGCGGCAGCACCTCGGTATTGCGGTACTTGCGCCGTTCCAGCGACTGGTGCGCATCGCGGATCTCGCGCTCGCCCGGCAGGAAGATCAGCACGTCGCCGCGTGCGTCCAGGCGGGTGATCTCGTCGACAGCCGACACGATGGCATCGTTGACGGTGCGTTCGCCCTGGTCTTCGCCCTCGCCTTCCAGCGCGCGGTAGCGCACTTCCACCGGGTAGGTGCGGCCTTCGACGCTGATCACCGGTGCGTTGTCGAAATGCTGGGCGAAGCGTTCGGTGTCGATGGTGGCCGACGTGACGATCAGCTTCAGGTCCGGGCGCTTGCGCAGCAGCTGCTTCAGGTAGCCCAGCAGGAAGTCGATGTTGAGGCTGCGTTCGTGTGCCTCGTCGACGATGATCGTGTCGTAGTTCGACAACCAGCGGTCGCTGGCGATCTCCGCCAGCAGGATGCCGTCGGTCATGAACTTGATGCGGCTGTCGTCGCTGACCTTGTCATTGAAGCGTACCTGGTAGCCCACCAGCTGGCCCAGTTCGCTCTGCAGTTCCTGCGCCACGCGGCTGGCGACCGCACGTGCGGCGATCCGTCGCGGCTGGGTGCAGCCGATCATGCCGGCCTGGCCACGGCCTGCGGCCAGACACAGTTTCGGCAGCTGGGTGGTCTTGCCCGAACCGGTTTCACCGGCGATCACCACCACCTGGTGGTCGCGGATCAGTTTGATGATCGCGTCGGCTTCACGCGCAATCGGCAGCTGCGGGTCCAGAGTAATGGACGGCTGCTGTTGCGCCCGTACCTGCCGACGCTGCACCGACGCCTGCAAGGCCTGCTCGAAAGTAGCGGCCAGTGCCGCATCCTGCGGCTTGGCCTGGCAACGCGAGAGCATTCCCAGCAAACGGCCCCGGTCGCGGCTCATGGCGCCGTCGATGGCGGCGCGCTGTTGGCGCAGGCGGGGCGATGGATTTTTATCGATAGAGTTCATCAATCGGTTCGTTCAAAACTTTGAAAGCGACCAGTCATCACGACCGGTTTATTGTGAAGGCCAACGATTCCATAAGGAGGAACCTCATGGCGAAGACCAAAAGCACGACCAAGGCCAAGACCGGCAAGCAGAAGCTTGCAGCGGCGGCACCGTCGGCGCCGAACATCGATATCGGGATCACCCAGGGCGACCGCAAGAAGATCGCCGACGGTCTGTCGCGCTTCCAGGCCGATGCGTTCACGCTCTACCTGAAGACGCACAACTTCCACTGGAACGTGACCGGGTCGATGTTCAACTCGCTGCACACCATGTTCGAGACGCAGTACACCGAGCAGTGGGCGGCACTGGACGACGTGGCCGAGCGCATCCGCGCGCTGGGCTTCAATGCCCCGGGCTCCTACCGGGAATTCGCTGCGCTGACCTCGATCGTCGAGGAACCGGGCCTCACCGACAGTGCGGACTGGCGTGAAATGGTACGCCAGTTGGTGGTCGCCAACGAAGCGGTATGCCGTACGGCGCGTGAAGTGCTGGATGTGGCGGCCAAGGGTGACGATGCCCCGACCGAGGATCTGATGACCCAGCGCCTGCAGACCCACGAGAAGTACGCCTGGATGCTGCGCTCGCTGTTGCAGTAAGGGTTGGGGGTGTTCGGCAGGGCTTGCAGCCCTGCACCCGCCGAAGCCTTCAAGCCAGAGCCAGAGCAAAAGCCAGTTTCCTGAAGGTTGGCGGGGTGGGTCCGGTTGAGGGGGCGCCGTAAACCCGTCCATGGGCGCTTGGTCGCGGCATCCATGCCGCTCACACCCCCTCAACCGGACCCACCCCGCCTTCGACAGATTTCCGTGATCTGCCAGGGCATTGCTTGGGGTCAGATCCGTTTTCCGCAGGAAAACGGATCTGACCCCATTTTGATTGTCGATATCTGACAGATTTCATCCACGCATGGCGTGGATCTACCCGCCACCGGGCCAAGTCTGGGGGAGAGCCCCCTGAGTCAGGGGGCAGACGCGAAGCGGCGGGGGTCTGGGAGCTGGTAAGTGGGGCCCGCGTTTCGCGCAGCGAAGCGTGGGAGCGGCAGCGCGCATGCAATGGCGCGTTCCCAGGGCGCAGCCCTGCCGCCGCCTCCGGGAGGTAAACTAGCGCGATGGCTTCCCGTCCCGCGCACGACCTGCTTCAACGCGTCTTTGGTTACGACGATTTCCGTGGTCCGCAGCAGGACATCGTGGAGCATGTGGCTGCCGGTCACGACGCCCTGGTGCTGATGCCCACCGGCGGCGGCAAATCGCTGTGCTATCAGGTCCCGGCCCTGCTGCGTGACGGTTGCGGCATCGTCATCTCGCCGCTGATCGCACTGATGCAGGACCAGGTCGAAGCCCTGCGCCAGCTCGGCGTGCGCGCCGAGTACCTGAATTCAACCCTGGATGCCGAGACCGCCGGCCGCGTCGAGCGCGAGCTGCTCGCCGGCGAACTGGACATGCTGTATGTCGCCCCTGAGCGGCTGCTGACCGGGCGTTTCCTGTCGCTGCTGTCGCGCAGCCAGATCGCCCTGTTCGCCATCGACGAAGCACACTGCGTGTCGCAGTGGGGCCATGACTTCCGCCCCGAATATCGCCAGTTGACCGTGCTGCACGAGCGTTGGCCGCAGATCCCGCGGATCGCGCTGACCGCCACCGCCGATCCGCCGACCCAGCGCGAGATCGCCGAGCGCCTCGATCTGCAGGAAGCGCGCCATTTTGTCAGTTCCTTCGACCGTCCCAACATCCGCTACACCGTGGTGCAGAAGGACAACGCCCGCAAGCAGCTGACCGACTTCCTGCGCGGCCACCGTGGCGAGGCCGGCATCGTCTACTGCATGTCGCGGCGCAAGGTCGAGGAGACCGCTGAATTCCTCTGCGGCCAGGGCTTCAACGCTCTGCCTTACCACGCCGGCCTGCCGCCGGAAGTGCGCGCCGGCAACCAGCGCCGCTTCCTGCGCGAGGACGGCATCGTGATGTGTGCCACCATCGCCTTCGGCATGGGCATCGACAAGCCGGACGTGCGCTTCGTCGCGCATACCGACCTGCCCAAGTCGATGGAGGGCTACTACCAGGAAACCGGACGCGCAGGCCGCGATGGCGAAGCCGCCGAGGCCTGGCTGTGCTACGGCCTGGGTGATGTGGTACTGCTCAAGCAGATGATCGAGCAGTCCGAGGCGGGCGAAGAGCGCAAGCAGCTGGAGCGGGCCAAGCTCGACCATCTGCTGGGCTACTGCGAATCGATGCAGTGCCGCCGCCAGGTGCTGCTGGCCGGCTTCGGCGAGACCTACCCCCAGCCTTGCGGCAACTGCGACAACTGCCTGACGCCACCGGCCTCGTGGGACGCGACCATACCGGCACAGAAGGCGCTGAGCTGCGTCTATCGAAGCGGCCAGCGCTTCGGTGTCGGCCACCTGATCGACATCCTACGCGGCAGCGAGAACGAGAAGGTGAGGCAGCAGGGCCACGACAAGCTGAGCACTTATGCCATCGGCCGCGACCTCGATGCACGCACCTGGCGCAGCGTGTTCCGCCAGCTGGTCGCGGCCAGCCTGCTGGAAGTGGACAGCGAGGGTCACGGTGGCCTGCGCCTGACCGATGCCAGCCGCGACGTGTTGACCGGCCGCCGCCAGATCAGCATGCGCCGCGACCCGGCCAGCAGCACCAGCGGACGCGAGCGCAGCGCGCAGCGCACCGGCCTGTCGGTGCTGCCGCAGGACCTGGCCCTGTTCAACGCGCTGCGCGGCCTGCGCGCCGAACTGGCCCGGGAACAGAACGTACCGGCGTTCGTGATCTTCCACGACAGCACCCTGCGCAACATCGCCGAGCAGCGCCCGACCAGCCTGGATGAACTGGCCCGGGTCGGCGGCATCGGCGGCACCAAACTGAGCCGCTACGGCCCGCGCCTGGTCGAGATCGTGCGTGAAGAGGGCTGACGGTATCGCGTTGCCGCGCTGCGCGGCCGCCGGGCATGGCCCCAACGGCGCGCGGGCGCCCCTGTAGAGCCGAGCCCACGCTCGGCTGCCTCTGCGCGAACAGCAGCCGAGCGTGGGCTCGGCTCTACGCTGGTGCAGGTCCAATCTTGAACCGGCCATTCAGCCGGAAGTGCATCCGCGTCCGCTTGCGGCTAGATTAGCGTCATGTCCCTGGCCTCGACCCTGCTCCGCGTCGTGCTCATGCTCAGCCTGTTGCTCAACGGGCTGAACGCGGCCCTGGCCCGTGGTCACGAAGAAATGGGGCGAATGGCTCACGCCGCAGCCGCGGCTGTTGATGGCGGCACTGCCGACTGCCACCACCACGCGGGCATGCAGGCCGACGCGGCCCCGCAGGCCAAGGCCCCGGCCCACGACGCCCACTGCCAGATCAAGGACTGCGTGCGCAGCTGCGCCCAGCACCCGCTGCTGGTGGTGCAGCCGTTGCCGTTCATGGCCGGACCGGCGCTGTCGCTGGCCCCGCAGCCGATGCCGGCCACCGGCCGGCCGGCGCCGCCGCTGCCGCCGATCTCACGCCCTCCCATCGGCTGATTCCACACGCACCGTGCGCCCTGCGCACCGCAGCCGGCCGCCTGCCGGCGTCTTTACGTGTCTGGAGTCACCACCATGAATACCCGTATCCCCCGCGGTCCGGGCCCTGTGCCCATGCCGTCGCGCCGCCTGTTCGTGCAGGGCCTGGCCGCCGGTGGCGTGGTTGCCGGCATCGCCGCTGTCGGCGTGCCGCAGCGCGCGCTCGCCGCCGCCACTGCCGCCCCACGCCTGGCCGGCGCCCCCGCCGTGCTCAGCGACACCCGCATCGAACTGGCCATCGGCGAATCGCTGGCCAACTTCACTGGCCGCACCCGTCCGGCGATCACCGTCAATGGATCGCTGCCGGCACCGATCCTGCGCTGGCGCGAAGGCCAGACCGTGGACCTGTTCGTGCGCAACACCCTGGAACGCCACCCGACCTCGATCCATTGGCACGGCATCCTGCTGCCTGCGAACATGGACGGTGTGCCGGGACTGAGCTTCAATGGCATCGGCCCCGGTGAGACCTACCACTACCACTTCGAACTGAAGCAGTCGGGTACCTACTGGTACCACAGCCACTCGATGTTCCAGGAGCAGGCCGGCCTGTACGGAGCGCTGATCATCGACCCGGCCGAGCCGGCGCCCTACCACCACGACCGCGAGCACGTGATCCTGCTGTCCGACTGGACCGACATGGCCCCCGGCGCGCTGTTCCGGCGCATGAAGAAGCTCGCCGAGCATGACAACTACTACAAGCGCACCCTGCCCGACTTCCTGCGTGACGTGAAGCGCGACGGTTGGTCGGCCGCGTTGTCCGACCGTGGCATGTGGGGGCGGATGCGGATGACGCCCACCGACATCTCCGACATCAATGCGCACACCTACACCTACCTGATGAATGGCACCGCGCCGGCCGGCAACTGGACCGGGCTGTTCCGCAGCGGCGAGAAAGTGCTGCTGCGCTTCATCAACGGCGCCTCGATGACCTACTTCGACGTGCGCATTCCCGGCCTGAAAATGACCGTGGTCGCCGCCGACGGCCAGTACATCCATCCGGTCAGCATCGACGAGTTCCGCATCGCGCCGGCCGAAACCTACGACGTGCTGGTGGAACCGACCGGGCAGGACGCGTTCACCATCTTCTGCCAGGACATGGGCCGTACCGGCTTTGCCGCCGGAACGCTGGCAGTCCGCCATGGCCTGCAGGCACCGATTCCCGCGCCCGACCCACGCCCGTTGCTGACGATGAGCGACATGGGGCACGACATGGGTAGTGGTGGCCATGGTGGCCATGACATGGCCGCGATGAAGGGCATGGAAGGCGGCTGCGGCGCCAGCATGGGCCACGACGGCGATACCGCCAGCAGGGCACCGAAGCACCCGGCCAGTGAGCGCAACAACCCGCTGGTGGACATGCAGAGCTCGGCCACCGAACCGAAGCTGGACGATCCCGGCATCGGCCTGCGCGACAACGGTCGCCAGGTACTCACCTACGGCGCGATGCGCAGCCTGTTCGAGGACCCCGATGGCCGCGAGCCGAGCCGCGAGATCGAGCTGCACCTGACCGGCCACATGGAGAAGTTCTCCTGGTCATTCGATGGCATTCCGTTCGCCAGCGCCGAGCCGCTGCGACTGAACTACGGCGAGCGCATGCGCATCGTATTGGTCAACGACACCATGATGCAGCACCCGATCCACCTGCACGGCGTGTGGAGTGATCTGGAGAACGCGCAGGGCGAATTCCAGCTGCGCAAGCACACCATCGACATGCCACCCGGCACCCGCCGCAGTTACCGCGTGCGTGCCGATGCGCTCGGTCGCTGGGCCTACCACTGCCATCTGCTGTACCACATGGAAGCGGGCATGATGCGCGAAGTGAGGATCGAAGAATGAGCCGCTCACTGCTTTCCCCCAGCCTGCTGGCCCTGGGCCTGGCCACCGCATTGCCGGTGTTCGCGCAGTCGCATCCCGGGCATGACATGGGCACGATGGACCCGCCGCCGAAGACCGCGAAGACCCCGGCCGAACCGGTCGATCACTCGAAGATGGATCATTCGAAGATGAACATGGGTGCGGCGGGTCAGGCCGGCATGGACCACTCCACGATGGACCACTCGAAGATGGACCATGGCGCGATGCAGCCAGCGGCGATGGACCATTCCACGATGGATCACGCCGCCATGGGTCACGGCACGCCCGCACCGATCGAACCGCGCGAGCCGATCCCGGTTCCCACCGATGCCGACCGCGCTGCCGCCTTCCCTCCGATCGCGCATGGTGCGATGGAGCATGCACCACAGATCAACAGCCTGCTGCTGATCGATCGCCTCGAACACTGGGACGGCAAGAACAGCACCGGCCAGGCCTGGGAGGCCACCGGCTGGATCGGTGGCAACATCAACCGCCTGTGGTTGCGCACCGATGGCGAACGCAGCCGCGGCAGCACGGAATCGTCGTCACTGGAAGCACTGTATGGTCGCAGCGTATCGCCGTGGTGGGACGTGCTGATCGGCGTGCGCCAGGACTTCCGGCCGGCCGACTCGCGCACCTGGGCGGCCATCGGCATCCAGGGCCTGGCGCCGTACAAGTTCGAAAGCTCGGCGACGCTGTACATGGGTTCCGGTGGTCAGGTGCTGGCCAAGGCCGAGGTCGAGTACGACGTGCTGCTGACCAACCGCCTGATCCTGCAGCCGCTGCTGGAAGCCACCGTCGCAGCCAAGGATGAGCCGGAGTACGGCATCGGTCGCGGACTGAACAAGGTTGAAGCCGGGCTGCGCCTGCGTTATGAGTTCAGCCGTCGTTTCGCGCCGTACATCGGCATCAGCCACGAGCGCACGTTTGGCGACACCGCCGATCATGCTGGCGACCACGCACGCGACACTCGCTGGGTGGCGGGCGTGCGCATGTGGTTCTGAGCAGCGGTTCGTGAGCATTGGCCAGCCCCGGCAGCCGCCGGGGCCGGCTACACTGCGCCACGTTCCAATGCAGGCTCCGCCATGTCGCTGCAGATCCGCCGCGCCACCCTTGCCGATATCGACGCCCTGTCGGCCATCGCGATTGCCACCTACAACGAAACCTGGGGCGACTCGTACCCGGCGCAGGAGCTGCAGGATTTCCTGCAGGCGCACTACAGCAGCGAACCGCAGCGCGCCGAACTGTCCGACCCGCGCGGCGCGATCTGGCTGCTGGTGGACGGCAACAACGTGGTCGGCTACCTGGCTGCTGGTGCCAACACCCTGCCGCATGCCGAGGCCCGCGAAGGCGACATCGAACTGAAGCGGTTCTACATCCTGGCCGCACACCAGAACGGCGGCCATGGTGCACGCCTGATGGACGCGTTCATGGCCTGGCTGGACCAACCGCACCGCCGCACCCTGTGGGTGGGCGTCTGGGAGGAGAACTTCGGCGCGCAGCGCTTCTACGCGCGCTATGGCTGCAGCAAGGTCGGCGAGTACGACTTCATCGTCGGGGATACGCGCGACCGCGAGTTCATCCTGCGGCGGACGTGATCACGCGCTCCATGTAGAGTCGAGCTTGCTCGACTATAGGCGGCAACATCCAGTCGAGCATGGCTCGACGCTACAACTAGAAATCGAACAACTCAGACAGGAAGCTGTCCTTTTTCTTTTTCTTGTATCCGTGGCCCCGGTTGTCCTCGTAGCGCTGGCCCAAGTGGCGGGTATCACGATGCATCACCGGCGGCGGCGTGGTCGCCGGCTGCGCCTGCACAGGTGCCGGCGGCGGCAGCGCAGCGCCGGCGCGTTCGATGATCTTGTCCAGCTCGCCACGGTCCAGCCACACGCCACGGCAGCCGGGGCAGTAATCGATCTCGATGCCATGGCGCTCGGCCATCTGCAGGGTCTGGGTCTTGCACACGGGGCACAGCATGGGCATGGCTCCTGAAGGTCTGGCAACGACTCTACCTGCCCACCGATGACTGTGCGGCAACACATGACCGATGGCACACAGACTTCCGGCGCGTGCCAGCGTCCCGGCCGCCTTCCACACTCCACGCTGGTTCCGCAGGGAGTGCGTGCATGACCGTCCTGTCCCGCCTGCCCAACGCCGCGCGCCTGCTGCTGGTGCTGCTCGGCGTCGGCGTTGGCCTGAATCTGCGCGATGTCGCTGCGGCCGCAGGCGCGCCGATTCCCGCCTTGCCTATGCCCTACGGCGGCAGCCTGCTGGACAACGCACTGGCCGTCCTGCTGGCGCTGCTCCTGGCCGCACTGCTGCGCCCGCGTGGGGTGGGCCTGATGGCCAGCCTGGGGCTGCACGGGAACGACTGGCGCGGCCCGTTTTGGGTGCTGCTGGCCAGCCTGCCCTGCTGGCTGGGCCTGGCGGTGCTGGGCACGCCCAACACCGCACTGACCGCACTCGATGCGACGATGCTCGCCGTGCTGTTCCCACTGGCCGAGGAAGTGCTGTTCCGTGGCCTCGGCTTCGTGCTGCTGGTGAAGCTCATGCGTGGCCCATGGTCCCTGCTTGCGCTGCCGCAGGCGCTGCTGTTCGGTTGGGTGCACTGGCTGGGCTTCGGCGGCTTCGACGGCGGCGGCACTGCCCTGTTCGTCGGCGCGGTCATCGCACTGGGCGGCTTCATCTTCGCTTGGCTTGACCATCTGGACGGCGACACCCTGTGGTGCGGCCTGGTGCTGCATGTATCGATGAACATGGCGTGGAACGTGTTCAACCTCGACGACGCCGTCGCGCTGGGCTGGCAGGCCACCAGCCTGCGTATCGGCGCCGCGCTGCTGGCGGTGGCGGTGCTGGCCTGGCGGGTACGCCAGCGACGCCCGCGCCTGCTGTAACGCTCACTTAGCCTGCCGTGCACGCCGGGATCACCCCCGGCTTGCGCATACTTGCGCGCCTTTTCATTGCTGCTTTCCGGAGCTGTAGCGCCATGTTGCTGTCCAAGCGCCACGTTGAACCCCGCGTCCTGCTGATCGAGGACGCAGAGGAAACCCGCGAGCTGAGCCGTCTTGCGCTGGAAAGCCAGGCCTGCCACGTGGTGGGCGTGAGCTCTGCCGAAGCAGCATTGGGCCTGCTGGCCGCAGGTGAGCGTTTCGACCTGCTGTTCACCGACGTCAACCTGGGCCCGATCAGCGGCATTGAAGCTGCCAACCGGGTCCGCGGCCTGTATCCCCAGCTGCCGATCCTGGTGACGTCGGGCATGGACCAGCACCAGGTGCTGCCGCAGCTGCGCGACGGCATTCATTTCCTGCCCAAGCCCTACAACATGAGCGAGCTGCTCGACGCCATCCGCCTGTGCTTCCGGCACGCCGATGTGGGCGTATTGATCGGGCCGGATGCGCAGGCAGCGTGAGGCGTTGATCCACACATGGCGTGGATCTACCGGGTTCTTGCAGTAGATCGACGCCATGCGTGGATGGCGCCCACCTTCAACCGCTGCTGTACGGTCCGGTACCCGGGAACACCTTCAGCAGCGCGCGGGTGATCATGTCCGGATACACGGTGAAGTGGTCCTCGTCGTCGATCACCATGTTCTCCACCTTCAACGAATGCCCGCTGGCGCGCAGCTGCTCGGCGAACTCGGCGTTGTGGCGCAGCATGTCGTTGCGGGTGAAATAGCGCGGCTCCGGCTTCACCGTTTCGAAGCTGCCGATCGACAGCACCACCGTGGTCGGCTGCGTGGGCGCCTTGGCCTCGGCCTGCATGCGCGGCACCCGATGGTTGTCGAACCACAGCGACGGGCTTGACAGGATGTAGCTGTGGAACATGTCCGGGCGCGTGGTCAGCACGTAGGCGCCAAACAGGCCGCCATAGGAATGACCGGCATAGGCGCGCCGCGACGGATCGGTGCGGTAGCGTGCATCGATCATCGGCAGTACGCGCTCGGCGAGGAAATCGCGGTAATGTGCCGCGCCGCCGTAGCTGACGTCGTCGCTGTAGTCACGCGGATCGGTGCGCATCGGATCGCTGGGCGTGTAATCGCGCGAGCGGCTCTGCTTGGACGTCAGGCCTTCCTGCGGCGGCAGCCCGACCAGGATGAAATCCTCGATGTTGACGCCCTTCTGCCCCACCATGTTGCGCACGCTGCGCACCAGCGGGAAGCTGTACAGCGCGTCGGTCACATACAGCACCGGGTAGCGTTTCTCCGGATGCGCAGCGTAGTCAGCCGGCAGCGCTACCCAGATCGGGTAATCGCGGCCCACCGGATCGTGCACGCGCAGCGCTTCGGTATCCGGCAGCACCACACCCGACACAGCGGCGGCCGGGCTCTCCTTCGCTTCACTCTGCGCTGCCGGCGGCGCCACCGACATCGCACAGCCACTCACGGCCAGGCAGGCCGCCACACTCCATCCACGCACACGCTGCATCCACACTCTCCCGTTGCGGGCGGCGCACCGCATGGCACCGCTGCCGCATCCTTGCATGGTGCGCAATCCACTGCCAGTGCGGTCAGGGCGAGGCCGGCGGCGCCGGGAACAGTGTGCGCAGCGCCTGCAATGCGGCCGGATGATAGATCGTAGCGTGGGTTTCTTCCGGCAACGGCAGGTACTTCACCAGCGGCGACGGCGAAGCCTGCTGCAGCAACTCGGCCAGTCGTGCAGTGGATGCGGCCAGCTCCGGCTGCCCACTGCTGGCCAGGAATACGCGCGGCTGCGCACGCGTCACCGCCGGCAGCTGTTTGGCTGCGCCGGCCAGCATTGCGCCACGGTTCCACCACAGGCTGGGGTCCAGCGCGATGTAGCTGTTGAACAGCGTCGGCTCCTGCAGCAGCGTCTCGACCACGAACAGGCCAGCCAGCGACTCGCCGATCAACGCGCGCTCGTCGGTAGTCGGGTAGCGCTGGCGCACCTGCGGCATCAGTTCATCGCGCAGGAACGTGCGGTAGGCCGCCGAGCCACCAATGCGTGGCGCGATCTTCTGGTCCTGCGGGTCGTTGCTGGGGCCGGTCATGTCGCGGCGGCGCTCGGTGTTCTCGATGCCGACCAGCAGGAACGGGCGCATGCTGCCGTTGCCGGTCAGCACCTGCACCAGCCCAGCCACATGCAGGAAGTCCTCGCCGATGCCGCCGTCGGGCATGTAGAGCACCGGCAGCGGCGCTTTCGGATCCAAGCCCCATGGCTGCGGGCGGTAGACGTTAATGCGGCGGGTTTCGCCCAGCGCCTTCGATTCGATGGTGAAGGTCTCGCCGATGACCAGAGGCAAGGCGGCAGCGGGCGGCGCGGTTTCTGCAGCCATCAGCGGCGCGGCGGAGACAGCGGACAACAACAGCGACAGCACGATCAGACGCATGGGGCGGTCCATATTGGGAAAGCGCTGAGCATAGACCGCCGGAGGCACTGTCGTTCGCGGCACTTTGCCGATCGACCGGAACTGGAGCACCATGGAGTCGGTGATGGTCATGCAACGCGCACCATGGCTCACGGACTGGTCACCGCCACGCTCATATCCACAAGGAGGTTCCCATGTTGAGTGTATTGATCGCCACCGCCCTTGCCGCCACCTCACCTCAGGCCAGCAGCACTCCGCCAGCATCCGCAGCATATGCGGACTGCCTGCTCGCCCACCTCCAACCGGGATTGTCCGACCACGCGATCCCGCTGCTGCAGCAGGCCTGCGTCGCGAAGCATCCGGAGAGCTACGTCGCATATTCAGAACTGGAACGCCGGATCAGCGCGCAGCGCCGGGCTGACTTTGACGCGGCTCAAGCGGAAGCCGTGCGTTCCGCGAATGCGGCAGCGACGGCTGCACAAGAAGCTGCCGACGCGGCGGCCGCGAAAGCCAAGGGAATGCGGACGAAGTAGAGGCCCTGGACCAGGCAACAAAGAAGGCACCGCATTGCGATGCCTTGCTGAATGACCTGGGTCATGGGATGCAATGGTGGGCCGCGAAGGATTCGAACCTTCGACCAAAAGATTAAGAGTAACTGGGTAATTTCATTACTTTCAATGGGTTACGCCGCCACTCGTTCCACTTCAATCTTTAAAGCGGGCGCTTGTAAGCCTTGAGCCACAACGGGCGCAGGAATTTTGCGGAACGGATTTCCTCCCCCTCCAGTTGCCTCAACAAGGCCTACCCCATCCCCCCGAATGACGGATCCTGGTCGGCCTTGGCCAGCCGGTTGCCCCGGACCCTCTCCTGCCATTCCAGAATCTTGGCGACGTCCCGACGCCCCCCTGCCGTGACCGATGACCCAATGCCGGAAGTGGCTGAGGTGGGCCACGATCGCACCGTCATCAACCTCAAGAGCGAATGGTTGGACACCTGGCTCAACTCCCGACCCTAAACATATGGATGAACTGCAAATGGCGATGGACGATCCGCAGCGCCCCTACTACGAACACGCGTTTGAACAGGCCGCGTAAGAAAGCAAAAAGCCCTGCAATGCAGGGCCTGTTGCAACCCAAAATCGGTGTTGACTGGCGCGGCTACTGCCCGCTGCATGGAAGTGCCCTTTCAAGGCGATGCGGAAGCAAATCCTCTCACTGGGGCAACCGTGCCTTATAGGGGACGAGCTTGACGAAACCGTCCCGATCCAAGCCGACAATTTTTGATGTGAGCGCGTACTGATTGAGATAGATCTTCACCGGACGATCCTCGATCGTTGCCCAAGGGCGAGCAACGCCGTAGGCAACCGTGTCCTTTTCGCCATCGGTGCAAAACTCAAGCCGCTCGTGCCGATAGTGCAAACCCATGACCTCGGCGTCGTCACCGCCACCACAAGCCATGATCAACTCGCGCTCGGAACCGGCGCTGAGGGCTTTGAAGTCATCCAGGACGAATGGCGGCAGTTCATCAAACTACTTCACCCGTCGCTGCTCTCGGCTCAATAGCACGCGATCCGCAACCGCGTCCATCACCTGACGCAGCGCTGCAATGTCCCTGCCCTGCTGGGCCGACTGCTCACCCAGCTCACGGATCACTTTCTCTCTGGATGACGCAATGTTGAACAAAACTGCGAGCACAAGCAGCAGAACGAGCACCCCCACGATACCAGCCATAGAACCCCCTTTCGTTAGTAGCCCAGTCTAGCGGGTCAATGGGTGGAAGCCACGCTCAGGCGGATATGATGACAATCCCAACAGGGCGGGCGTGGTGGACACGGAGTGCGCGATGGATACGGATGAATTTACGGATAGGCAGCTGCTGGACCTCCACTGTCTGGTCATGGAAGCGCTTCGACAAAGAGGCGTCGTGCGCTCATCAAACAATCCCGTGGCGGACTACACGGAAACATTGGTGGCGCGTGCCCTCAACGCAAAATTGGCCGTGGGCTCCCAGGCCGGTTTTGATGCAGTTGGCCAGGACGGGACGCGGTATCAGATCAAAGGCAGGCGACTAACCGCAACCAACCGCAGCACACAGTTGAGCGCGTTGCGGAACTTGGCGTCTGATCCATTCGACCACCTCGCAGCCGTGGTCTACAACAGCTCTTTGAAAGTTGAATACGCCGCCCTTATTCCATTGGACGTAGTGAAAAGGGTTAGCCGCTACAACTCGCACACAAACGCTCACACGCTTCACGTTCGCCGCTCGCTATTGAACGAACCGGGAGTGGTCGATATCACCATGCAAATCGTCAAGGCAATGGGCGCATGAAGGCTCAATTGGATTTCAACGACTATCCGGACATTACTGAGGGCGACATATTTTGGCGACCACCGCCAAGCGCACTGCAACAAGTGCCTCAGCTCTACGAGAGGGCGACATCCGCCCTTTATATGCTCTTTCTTTCGGGCGGCTCAGATATCCCAATTCGCGACGGGGTGCCAGCCGCCCTCCACGTAGCAATGCATGTGCGGGCCGCGCTGACCGAATTCGTGGGCATAGAAGAAGCAATGAAGAACGCAGGACACGCCTATAGGATTACGAGCAGCGCAAGTCCACTTCTTCATTTCATGCGGATGCTTCGCAACTATCAAATCCACATTGGTAGCCAGCCAATGGCAAGAAAGACCGTGGATAGAATCTTCGGCGGCAAGGATGCCGTCATCGAAGTCGCCACTATCGACAACCTGCACGCCGACGACTTCATGCAGCTGGACACTATGAGGAAGTACAACTCATACAGCCGGAATGAAGTAGAGCGAATGATTGACTTGTTTCGCGAGCAGCAGGAGCGGCTGGGTGTGTACGAAATTCTTAGGCAAGGGACCAATCGCCTAATCTATGAAGTGCTTCAGCACATCTAAAGACGCGTATACGAACACCCCCACAGTACAGACATCAGGGTGCACAATCACTCCAATGAAGCTTGTGAGTTACGTCTCAGTGCCCGAGGGGAGACAGTGCTAGGCTCGCGCATCGAGGCATGTCAACGCCTCGATGATTTGTTGCAGACTCTGGAGATGTCGCATGAAACGGAAGGTTCTAGGATGCTCCGCAGCACTTCTTGTATCCACCTGTGCTTTGGCGCAGGTGCCTGACGCTGACACGCAGGAAGGCAAGGAGATGCAGATTCAAATTCACAGCTACATGAGTGAACACCCTACGGTCTCGATAGACGAAGCAATCACGCGCCTAGCGGTTCAAGGTGAGGTGATGTCGGATATTGAAGCGTTGCGTATCGAGTTCGCAGATCGTCTAACGGAACTGTCGATCAAAGACGCGCCAGATCAACACATCCTGGTGCAGCTCAAGGGGCCAGATCCAGTCGCGGATCGAACGATCAACACCGAGAGCGGGACGACCCGCGTGGTGTTCGAGGTTGGTCACAAGTACACCCAGGACGAGTTTTACGCGCTCCTTGCTAAGCACAGACCTCTTCTTCACAGCGCCATACCAGGCATCACGGGGACGACTGGGTTCCCAGGCGAAGAACGGGTGCTGATTGACATAGACGGCGACAGCCGCCAAGCAGAAGAGTTGAAGGATACAATCAAGAAGCTTGAAAGAGTCACCGGTCTCAAGATTGAAGTCCGCCCCAACATGCCGAAGTCAGTCAACGCGGAGTATGTTGTTGGCGGCGCCCCCCCTCCAATCCAACAATAGCTACTGCACCTCAGGATTTCCGGTTATTCATAAGGCCACTGGACGAAGGGGTATCACCACTGCGGCGCATTGCCCCGACAATCTGATCTATGGAAACTACGCAACCGGCGCAGGGAAGTACACCGTGCCGCTGACGTTCGTGGACCAGATCAATGATGCGAGCCACGACGTTCAGTGGCATACGGTGGGGTCACACACACCGCTCCGGGAGGTGTATTCCACCTCAACTTCGGATTACAGTAGGCGCCGCATCATGTACATGTGGACCAACGCTACTCAAGGCCAGAGCATGTGCTTCAGAGGCGTCACCAGCCAATACACCTGCGGAACTGTCGTGAGCATCAAGCACAGGCCCGAGCTCGCATGCGGTCCAACCGGAAACCTTCCATGCGCGGACGCTTGGATACGCATCGAAGGATCGTCACTGGCGTGCGGATTTGGAGATAGCGGTGCCGCTATCTTCTTCGGAGACAATGGATACGTCATTGTCGCTAAGGCAAGCCTGAAAGACGGAAGCTGCAAGGGAGTCTCCGCGATGCCCTGGGGCGCAGTCAGCGCATTAGGGCTGGAGGCAGGCGGTTAGTCGCTCCAACGAAACGTCCGGCTGAGGATGCAAAGCCAGCATGCTCAGCCGGAAATCTGAGATCGATTTTTAATTGCTTGAGTGAACGCGCCCGGTCCACCAGCCCTTATTCCGACTCAGCAATACCAGTGGCAGTGATCAATACAGGCGTCTGGTGCCGCCCAGTATGCGAATGGTAAAGCGTTCCAGTCATACTGACGCGCTTACCTTTAAGAAGTTGGTACTCGCGCATCAGATCGCCGCTCAAGTTCAGTTGGATGAGTAAGACGCCTCCGGCGTAAGGCGGGTATTCGTCCTGGGCCTGTACCGAAATTGGCGTGAATAATTTGATCGCCGGGCGACGCCCCCCCCCCCCCGCCGTGAGTAGTGGTCGGGTTTAGAGTCCGGGGTTGATGATATCGATGTTGGCCAGATGTTTGGCGTAGGCGGCCGGTATCATGCCGCCGATGGCGTCCTTGGGGCGTTCCTCGTTGTATTCTCGACGCCATCGCTCGATCTCGGTGCGGGCGTGTAGCAGCGTTGGGAACCAGTGCTCGTTGAGGCATTCGTCGTGCAGGCGACCGTTGAACGATTTCACATAGGCGTTCTGGTTCGGCTTGCAGGGCTGGATCAGGCGAAGCTTCACGCCACGTGCGTGGGCCCAGCTCACTATCACCTGCCGCAGAATTCCTTGCCGTTGTCGGTACCGATCACCTGCGGCAAGCCGCGCAGCGAGGCCAGCTGGTCCAGCACACGCGAGACGCCGTGCCCGGAAATCGCACGTTCCACCTCGATTGCCACGACTTGGTATGTGGCGTCATCGACGATCACCAAGCACTTGATGACCCGGCCTTCGGCCGTACGGTCGAACACGAAGTTCATCGACCACACATGGTCGGGCCGGGCCGGGCGCAGCAGTGGCTGCCGCTCGCCGACCGCCACCTTTTTGCGCTTGCGCCGCCTGACCTGCAGCTGCTGCGCCTGATACAGCCATTCCATGCGCTTGTAGTTCACGATGCGTCCTTCCTGCGGCAGCTTCAGGTAGATCATTCCGACGCCGTAGCGCTTGTGCCGATACGCCAAGGCCAGGATGCGCTCGCTCAATTCAACGTTGCGATCCTCGCGCCGGACATAGCGCAGCGCGCTGGCACTCATCCCGATGATCGCCAGGGCACGGCGCTCGCTTGCCCCGCGCTGCACCCACTGCCGCACCAGCGCACGCCGCACCGGCGGGTCCGCTACTTTTTTCGCAGCGCGTCCTTGATCAGATCGTTCTCGAACAGCTGCTCGGCCAGCAACTTCTTCAGCCGGACGTTCTCGGCTTCCAGGTCCTTCAACCGCTTGGCGTCGGGCACGCTCATGCCACCGAACTTGCTGCGCCACAGTTGGTACGAGGCCTCGCTGAAGCCATGTCGACGGCACAGGTCCTTCACCGCCATGCCGGCCTCTGCCTCGCGTGGGAAGCCGATGATCTGTTCTTCGGAAAAGCGCTTCTTCATGTCCAATCTCCGGCTTGTCGGGGATTGAACTCCAAATCGCCGTGCTACTCAAAACCTGAGGGACGTCGGGGGCACAAGAGCGCCGCCATGCGCGATAGATACGATCATCGCTTGCCTGTCGTGAAACCTGCATCTCTCCCGAAGTGTTCGGTAGGGTTTTCAGGAGCAAAAGAAAAAGGCGCCCAAAAGGGCGCCTAAGTCGTTGATGCAATTGGTGGGCCGTGAAGGATTCGAACCTTCGACCAAAAGATTAAAAGTCTTCTGCTCTACCGACTGAGCTAACGGCCCATTGCACTGCCCCAGCCTTTCGGCGGGGTGGGCATTCTACCCTACTTTGGCGGGCCGGGTGAAACCCCAGCGTGTCGAGGTTGCCGGCCAGCGGCCGGCACTACCCGATCTGGCGAACCCGCTTAAACCTTCCGGGCCTCACGCGCATCCAAGCTGTGAGTCCTGCCCGGAGCCACGGATGCGCCTGCCCCTCTGCCTCGTTGCCGCCCTGCTGCTGCCCTGTACGGCACTGGCCACCCCATCCCAGGTCGTCACTGACGACATCGCCCGCTTCTGGGCCACCTATGATGCGGTGCGCGCCGAGCCTGATGCCGAACGCCGGGTGGCGCTGGTCCAGCAACGCTACATCGATCCGGGCAGCCCCGGCCTGCATGCGCTGATGCAGGTGCGCAACTACACCGCCCGCGAATACGCCGAGGCCATGCAGGCCTGGCCGCGCTTCTGGACCTCAGTACGACCGCTCACCGCCAACGCGCAGCAGGCCAGTGCCACGCTGGAGCGCGATCTTGTCGCCTTCCGTGCGCTCTACCCTGCCCTGCGCCCGGCCACCATCACCTATGCGGTGGGCGTGCTGCGCACCGGTGGCACCACGCTGGATGACAAGGTACTGATCGGCGCGGAGATGGCGCTGGGCGATGAGCGCGTGGACGTGAGCGAGCTGCCGGCGAAGATGCGCGACCGCCTGCGGATCTTCTACGACAGCCGGCCGGGTGCGAACAACGCGCAGAACAACCTGCACGAATACGTGCACACCCAGCAGCGCGAGACCACCGGCAGCCTGGCCCAGTACGCGGTACGCGAAGGCGTGGCCGAATACGTGGCAGAGCGCATCAGCGGGCGCCGCCCGGCGTTGCCGCTGTACACCTATGGGCCAGCGCACGAAGCGGAAATCCGCGCGCGCTTCCGCACGGAGATGCACGGGGACAACCTGGACAATTGGCTGTACAACAGCGCGCGCAATCCGTTCGGGGTGAGTGACCTGGGCTACTACGCCGGCTACCGCATTGCGCAGGAGTACATGCGCCGGCAGACCGACGAGAGGACTGCTGTCGCGCGGATGATCGAGTTGGACTATGCCGATCCGGCTGCGGTGCGGGCCTTCATCGAGGCATCGGGATGGTTGCAGCCCCGGTAGATCAGGGAGTGCGGACAAGCGCTTGGCACCCACCGAGGGAGTGATTGCCCCACCGGTGAAGCCGGCCAGCGGCCGGCTCTACCGGAAGCGGTCAGGCGTACAGCGTCGGGTCGGCGACGCCGGCCTCGGCAAAGCCCTGCGCGCGCAGGCGGCAGGCATCGCAATGACCGCAGGCGGCGCCGTTGGCGTCGGCGTTGTAGCAGGACACCGTCAGGCCGAAGTCCACGCCCAGGCGCACGCCTTCGCTGACGATCTGGCCCTTGCTGAGGAACTGCAGCGGCGCGTGCACCTTGATGCCCGCGCCCTCCACACCCGACTTGGTGGCGAGGTTGGCCAGCGCCTGGAACGCGGCCACGAACTCGGGGCGGCAGTCCGGGTAGCCGGAGTAGTCGACGGCGTTGACGCCGCAGAAGATGTCGTTGGCGCCGAGCACTTCGGCCCAGCCCAGGGCCAGCGACAGCATGATGGTATTGCGCGCCGGCACGTAGGTGACCGGAATGCCGGCACCGCCCGCCTCCGGTACGTCGATGTCATCGGTCAGCGCCGAGCCACCGATGCTGCGCAGGTCCACGTCCACGGTCTTGTGCGCGACCACGCCCTGGGCCTTGGCCACGCGGGCGGCGGCATCCAGTTCGGAGGTATGGCGCTGGCCGTAGCGCACGCTCAGGGCATGCACGGCAAAGCCCTGTTCCTGGGCCATGGCGATGACGGCGGCTGAATCCATGCCGCCGGAGAGAAGCACGACTGCCTTCTTCATGGAAAATCTTCCGGTTGGGAGGGGAAAGCCAGCACGCTGTCCCGCGCCGGAGCTACATCAGGGAACGCTGCGCCGGCTCATCGGCCCGGCTCGTCGTTCCACAGGATTTTATGCAACTGCATCTGGAAGCGCACCGGCAGCCGGTCTTCGACGATCCAGTCGGCCAACTGCCGCGCGCTGATCTCGCCCTTGCTCGGCGAGAAGAACACGGCGCAACGCTTCACCAGGCCGTGCTCGGCGACCATGGCCTTGGCCCAGTCGTAGTCCTCGCGGTTGCAGATGACGAACTTGATCTGGTCGCGGACGGTCAGCAGCGGCAGGTTTTCCAGGCGATTGCGGACGGCTTCGGCCGAGCCCGGCGTCTTGATGTCGACCACGCGCGACACGCGCGGGTCCACTGCACTGACATCCAGCGCGCCGGAGGTTTCCAGCGAGACATCCATGCCCGCATCGCACAGCTTCTGCAGCAGCACCAGGCAGCGCTTCTGCGCCAGCGGCTCGCCGCCGGTCACGCAGACGTGGCGGACGCCCTGGGCCAGCACCTCGGCCACGATGTCGTCGATGTCCCACCAGGTGCCGCCGTGGAAGGCATAGGCGGTGTCGCAGTACTGGCAGCGCAGCGGGCAGCCGGTCAGGCGCACGAACACGGTCGGCCAGCCGGCGGTATCGGCTTCGCCCTGCAGCGAGGTGAAGATCTCGGTGATCTTCAGGCGCGGCAGCGGCGACTGCACGATGTCGCTGGGGGTGGCGACGGCGTTGGACGGGGTAACGGCGGTCATGGCGGGTACTTCTTGGTGGGGCACGTGGCGGGTGGGCTACCGTGGCCGGTAACGAAAGCAGCCGAGCATGGCTCGGCTCTACAACAGCAACCGGACGGCTTTGCTGGTCCGGAAACGAAAGCAGCCGAGCGTGGGCTCGGCTCTACAGGGCACCTATTGTACGCCCGCCCAGCGGATCAGCGGATCTGCTTGCCCAGGCGGATGGACTGCAGACGGTCCTGCGCGGTGCGCGCGGCGTCCGAGCCGGGGTACTGCGCCACGACGGTCTCCAGCGTCTGCTGGGCCTGGTCGACCTTTCCCTCGCCGTACTGCGACAGGCCGATCTTGAGCAGGCCGCCCGCGGCCTTGTCGTGGGTCGGATAGCGCGAGAGCAGCTCTCGGAACTGGGCCTCGGCCATCGGGAAATTGCGGGTGGCGTAGTAGCTCTCGCCCAGCCAGTACAGCGCGTTCGGCGCGTAGACGCCGTTCGGGTACAACTCCAGGAAGCTCAGGAACAGCTGCGCCGAATCGTCGTACCTGCCGGCCTTCAACGCATCGAAGGCAACGTTGTAGGAGGTGCGCTCGTCGCCGGTGGCGGCAAGGCTGCCAGCATCACCATGGACGGAAGGCGGCCGCTCGGAAGTGGCCGCCGCTGCGGGTTTTGCCGGGGCCGGTGCGGCCTTCGGCGCGCTCGCCGGAACGGGCGGCAGGGCCGGGGCGGCGTTGCCCCCTTCCAACCGGTTCAGGCGGCTGTCCAGATCCAGGTACTGGTCCTGGGCGGACTGCTTGAGCTGGGCGTTGTCATGCTGCAACTGCTCGATCGAGGCCTGCAGGCTGGTGACCTGCTGCCGCAGCTGATTGATCTGGTTCAACAGGTCCTGGTTGGCACTGTTGTTGTACATCTGCTGCTCGAGCGCGCCGACACGGTCAGCCAGGCTCTGTCGCTGTGCGTGCGCCGGTGCGGCAGCCACGAGGGCTGCCGCAACGACCAGCATCAGTTTGATGCCAATGCGCATGGATTACTGCGCGGTGTAGACGATTTCGACGCGACGGTTCTGCGACCAGCACGACTCGTTCGACTCGGTGCAGACCGGACGCTCTTCACCGTAGGACACGACGGTCAGCTGCGAAGCCGAACCACCGTTGGCCTGCAGGGCCGAGCTGACGCCGTTGCCACGACGCTCGCCCAGGGCCTGGTTGTACGCGCGCGAACCGCGCTCGTCGGTGTGGCCCTGCAGGGTGATGCGCGAGGACGGACGGTCACGCAGGTACTTGGCGTGGCACGCCATGATGGCCTGGAATTCCGGCTTCACGTCTTCCTTGTCCAGGTCGAAGTAGACAACGCGCTGGCGCAGGCAGGCGTCGGTGTCCAGGTCGCCCGGGCCGTACAGGCCGGAGGTCGACGGACCGGTCGGGGTGGTGGTCGAGGTGCCGGTGTCGACCGGGGCTGCCGGCTCTTCCTTCACCTTCTTCGAGCAACCGGCCAGGACGGCCACAGACAGCAGGGAAACAAGCAGAACGCGGGTGGACTTGTTCATGGCGATACCTTTGTGGCTCCTAAGCCGATGAGGGGTTCAAGACAACGAAAATATTAACACTCTTTTAGCGCTGGGTACGGTATGGGGACCATGCCGGTTCGCGCACATCACCGTCAGCCAGGACCAGGCGCTGGCGAACCCGCGCATCGGCCGAAACGGCATACAACACACCACGGCCACCTTCGCGGGCGGCGTACAGCACCATGCTTGCGTTGGGCGCAAAGCTCGGCGATTCATCCAGCGAACCCGGGGACAGCGTGCTCCAGCGCGGCGAGCCCAGCGAGCTGTCCATCATCGCGATCTTGTAGCTGTTGCCCGAGCCCTGGGCGACGGCGATCTTCTTGCCATCGTAGGACACCGACGGCTTGGCATTGTAGTTGCCCTGGAAGGTCACGCGCTCGGCGCTGCCGCCGCCGGCACCGACCTTGTAGACCTGCGGACGGCCGCCGCGATCGGAGGTGAAGTACACCGCGCTGCCGTCCGGTGCCCAGGTCGGCTCGGTATCGATGGCGAAGTGGTTGGTCAGCTGGGTCAGCTGCTTGCTGCCCAGGTCCATCACGTAGATTTCCGGGTTACCGGAGCGCGACAGGGTCAGGGCCAGCTTGCGGCCGTCCGGCGAGAACGCCGGGGCGCTGTTGATGCCGCGGAAGCTGGTGACCAGCTCGCGCGCACCGGTACCGATGTTCTGGATGTAGATGGCCGAATTGCCACGCTCGAAGCTGACGTAGGCCAGCTTGCTGCCATCCGGACTCCACGACGGCGACAGCAGCGGCTCGGCCGAGCGCACGATGGTCTGCGGGTTGAAGCCATCGGAATCGGCCACCATCAGCGCGTAGCGCATGGCGTCGCCCTTGCCACTGGCGGTCACGTAGGCGATGCGGGTCCAGAAGGCGCCGCGCACGCCGGTGATCTTTTCGTAGATGGCGTCGGCCATCTGGTGGGCAACGTCGCGCATGGCATTGCCACGGGCGGTCATCGCCAGGCCCAGCAGGCGCTCGCCCTTGGGCACGTCGAACAGTTCGTACTCGACGCGGTAGGCACCGGCACCGGCATCAAGCACGCGGCCGACCACGATGTAGTTCTGCTTCAGCGCGCGCCAGGTCGCGAACTGGATATCCCCCCCCCGCACGGGCTTCTCGACGATCTGCGCTTCCGGCAGCGTGCGGAACTGGCCCGAACGCTCCAGATCGGCACGGACCACGCCGGCGACGTCGGTCTGCGGAGCGGCCGACGAACCCTGATAGGGCATCGGCACGATGGTGATCGGCAGCGCGGAGGCATTGCCGCCGATGATGTCGATATCCAGCCCCTTCTGCTGCGCGACGGCAGCAAAGGGCAGCAACAGGGCCGCAAACACGGCAAGCCAGCGAGGCATCTTTTTCATGGAGCGCTCAATAAGGGGAAACCGGAACGAGGGATAACAAAGCGGGAGTGAACCGCTTCGCAATCATGAACCAAGGGTACGTGAATTCCGGGTCAGTTCCAGCCCGTCTTCTCACGCACCGTTAACGTCGTGGCTAACATCGCACCGTCTGCCCTGGTCACGCCGCCCCGGAGGACGGCGTTCGACAGCAGCCCACAGCCTGCCCGGTCGAAACCGAGCACACCAGAGGCAAGCGCGACAACCGTGGGCAGGAGTGGCCCGAGCCCCCCCTGCCCTGCCCGCCTCAGCGATCCTGGGCGGTAAAGGTGAAGTTGAGCGTGCGTGCGAACACGGACTCGAAGCCACGGTACGGCAGGGGCTGCGCGTTGAGCACGGCGGCCTCGATCGAACGCTTGCCGGCCTCGTCGTAGGGGCAGTTCGGGCTGACCTTGGCCTGCATCACCGTGCCACCCGGAATCTGGGTGATGGTGATCTGGCAGCGCTGGCCCAGCGGCACCGTATCCGGGCGCACCCACTGCGACAGCACCTTGGCCTGGATCGCCGCGGCGTACTTGGCCGAAAGATCATCGCTGTTGCCACCGCCACCGGCGGCCGGCTGGGACGCACCGCTGGCTCCGGCGGCGGCACTGCCCGCGGCATTGCGCGCGGCGGCGACCTGGCGCAGCTTCTGCTCGGCCAGCTTGGCTTCCTTTTCGGCCTGTTCACGGCGGGCACGGATCTCGGCGATCTTCTTCTGCTTCTCGGCCTCGGCCTTGTCCGCGGCCTGGCGCGCCTGATCGGCCAGCTTCTTCTTCGCGTCTTCTTCCTGCTGCTTGGCCAGGCGCAGCTTCTGTTCCGCTTCTTCCTGGCGCTTGCGTTCGGTCAGGTCGATCTGTTCCTGGCGGCGCTTGGCTTCCTGTTCCTGTTTCGCCTTCTCCTGCGAGATGGCCAGCGCGCTCACTGCTTCCTGGTCCTTGGTATCCGGCTGCGCGACGCGCTCCTGCGCCTGTTGCTGCTGCGGCGTGGGGGCGTCCTGTGGGCGCGGCTCGGGAATCGGCTGCGGCGGCGGAACGGTGTCTTCCGGCACCGGGATCGGCTCGGCCACCGGCGGCGGCAGGTCCTCCAGCTTTTCGGACTGGCGCAGGGCCTGGCGGGCGGCGGACGCCTCGGACGCGGACAGGGCCAGGCTGGCCTCCACCGACGGATCACCGGCGGCGGCGTCGGTGTTGCGCTCGGGCGACCAGAACCAGGCCACGATGAAGACCAGCGCGACCAGCAGGTGCACCAGCAACGCCAGCGCCAAGGGCAGGCCCCAGCCGGGTTCGCGCTGCTGTGGAGGTGGCAGGGCGTCAGCGTGCATCGGTGGCCAGGCCTACCTTGTCTACCTTGGCGCGCTTGATCACATCCATCGCGGCGATGACCTTTTCATAGGCCACGGCGCGGTCGGCGGCGACGATCACGCGCACGCCCTTGTCCTGGGCGGCGATGCCTGCCAGGCGGCCTTCCAGTTCCTCGGCCGACACGGCGGTCGGTTCCTCGGCATCGGGCAGCTTCAGGCTGAGCTGGCCGTCCTGGCGCACCGAGACGATCACCGGGTCCTGCTTGCTTTCCAGCGCCTTGGCGTTGGATTGCGGCAGGTCGACGTCGAAGCTCAGGGTGAGCAGCGGCGCGGTGACCATGAAGATGATCAGCAGCACCAGCATGACGTCGATGTAGGGAACGACGTTGATTTCCGATTTCAGCTTGCGGCGCTTGCGGCGACCGATGGCAGCGGACATGGCTTGGACTCCCGGGTCAGGCGCTTACTCGTCGCCAGCGCTCTGGCGCTGCAGGATGGAGCTGAACTCTTCGGCGAAGGTCTCGAACCGCACCGACATGCGCTCCACGCGGGTGGTGAAGCGGTTGTAGGCCCACACCGCCGGGATCGCCACGAACAGGCCGATGGCGGTGGCGAACAGGGCTTCGGAGATACCTGGCGCGACGGCGGCGATACCGGCCTGCGCACCGCTGCTGATCATGTCGTGCATGGTCACCATGATGCCGAACACGGTACCGACCAGGCCCACGTACGGGGCAGTCGAACCGATGTTGGCCAGCAGTTCCAGGTTGCGCTCAAGCTGGTCCACTTCGCGGGTGTAGGTGGTGCGCATGGCACGCTGCGCGCCTTCCAGCTGCGCACGGCCATCCAGGCGGCGCTTGTCGCGCAGGCGGGTGTACTCGCGGAAACCGGCTTCGAAGATGGCTTCCAGGCCGGTCACGCTGCGGCTGCGGTCGGTGGCGGCGCTGTACAGCTTGCCCAGGTCGGCGCCGGACCAGAAGCGGTTCTCGAACTCGTCGGCTTCGCGGGTGGCCTGCTTGAACACGCGGGCCTTGCGGAAAATGATCACCCAGCTGACGAACGAGCCGACCAGCAGCAGCAGCACGATGATCTTCACCGGCAGGCTGGCCTTGGCCATCAGCTCGAGGTAGTTGATGCCGCCGCCGGTGGTGGCCTGGGCAAGGGTCTGTGTCGCGGCGTTGCTGACGTCGGCCGGCAGTGCCTCGGTGACCGTGGCCTGCAGGGCCAGGAGCGTTGCGATCATCCGTTGTTCCTCAGTGTTCGGATTCGGGGTGGAGGTGGGGTTGCAGCATGGCAAGGACGGCCTCGTCCATGCCACGCGGGCGGAAACTGGCCGCTTCCAGTGCGGCGATGCGGACCTGGGCCGACAGCAGCAGCTCGCCGTCGCGCAGGATCTGCTGGTCGAAGACCATGCTGGCCTTCTTCAGCTGGACCAAGCGGGCGCTCACCTGCAGGGTGTCATCCAGCCGTGCCGGCCTGATGAAATCCATCTGCATCGAACGCACTGCGAAGACCATCCCGTGCTCGGCGCGCATGCGCTCCTGGCCGTAGCCGAGCGCACGCATCCATTCGGTCCGTGCCCGTTCCATGAAGGCGACGTAGCGGGCGTGGTAGACCACGCCGCCTGCGTCGGTATCTTCCCAGTAAATGCGTGTCGGCCAACTGAATAGTGGCTCAACCGACATCGGGAACCTCCGCGAACAGGTCCTGCGGCGGGTTCTTCGGCTTCAGGCCCATGTGCCGGTAGGCCTTGTGGGTGGCCATGCGGCCGCGCGCGGTGCGCACCAGGAAGCCCTGCTGGATCAGGTACGGCTCGACCACGTCTTCCAGCGTGCCGCGCTCTTCGGACAGCGCCGCGGCCAGCGATTCGATGCCGACCGGGCCGCCGTCGAAGTAGTCGACCAGGGTCTTGAGCAGGCGCCGGTCGAGCTCGTCGAAGCCCTCCGGATCAACCTTGAGCATTTTCATCGCGGCCTGTGCCACGGCCTCGTCGATGTGGCCGCCCGCCTTCACCTGCGCATAATCGCGCACGCGGCGCAGCAGGCGGTTGGCGATACGCGGGGTGCCGCGCGCGCGGCGCGCGATCTCGCCGGCGCCATCGGCGGTGCAGTCGATGCCGAGGATGGTGGCCGAGCGGCGCACGATCCGGGTCAGCTCTTCGACGCTGTAGAACTCCAGCCGCTGGACGATGCCGAAGCGGTCGCGCAGCGGCGCGGTCAGCAGGCCGGCGCGGGTGGTGGCACCGATCAGGGTGAACGGCGGCAGGTCGATCTTGATCGAACGGGCCGCGGGGCCCTCACCGATCATGATGTCGATCTGGAAGTCTTCCATCGCCGGGTACAGCACTTCCTCGACCACTGGCGACAGGCGGTGGATCTCGTCCACGAACAGCACGTCGTGCGGCTGCAGGTTGGTCAGCAGTGCGGCGAGGTCGCCGGCCTTCTCGATCACCGGGCCGGAGGTCACCCGCAGGGCCACGCCCAGTTCGTTGGCGATGACGTGGCTGAGCGTGGTCTTGCCCAGGCCGGGCGGCCCGAAGATCAGCACGTGGTCGAGCGCGTCGCCACGCCCCTTGGCCGCTTCGATGTAGATCTCCATCTGCTCGCGCACCGGGGCCTGGCCGAGATAGTCGGCCAGGCGCTTGGGGCGGATGCTGGCGTCGGCGGCGTCATCCTCGCGGGTGGCGCCGGCGCCGATGATGCGGTCGTCGGTCATACCGTGATTATGCGGTAAATGGTTGCATTCCGGGGCCGGAAGCACGGTAGTGCCGGCCGCTGGCCGGCAACCCCATGAACACCGGTGGTGCGGCGGATGCCGGCCAGCGGCCGGCACTACCAGACCTCAGATCTCGACCTGGGCCCCGAGTTCGACCAGGCGGTTGCCGGGAATGCGGAAGAAGCCCGTGGCCGGCGCGGCGTTCCGGTGCATCAGCGCGAACAGCTTGTCGCGCCAGATCGGCATGCCGCGGTTGGCGGTGGCCACGATGGTTTCGCGGCTGGCGAAGAAGGTGGTGTCCATCGGGTCGAAGTAGATGCCACCGTGGTCGCACGAGCGCATCAGCGCCAGTGGCACGTCCGGGGTCTCCATGAAGCCGAAGCGCACGTAGACGCGGTAGAACTCGTCGCCCACCGATTCGATCTTCAGCCGCTGCCCTTCCATCGCATACGGGATCGGCAGGGTCTCCACGTGCAGGAACACGTTGCGCTCGTGCAGCACCTTGTTGTGCTTGAGGTTGTGCATCAGCGCATGCGGGGCCACGGTCGGGTCGGCGGTGAGGAACACTGCAGTGCCCGGCACGCGCACCGGCGGTGCCAGCATCAGCCCAGGCAGGAAGGTATCGAGGCGGATGCCGTCCTTGCGGATCTCATCGCGCAGCAGCTCGCGGCCACGGCGCCAGGTCCGCATCATGGTGAACAGGAAGATGCCCAGTACCACCGGGAACCAGGCGCCCTGAAGCAGCTTGGCACCATTGGCGATGACGAAGCCGAGGTCGATGATGAAGAACACCACGCACAGCGGCAGGATCCACTTGCGCGCCTTCGGCCACAGCGACCGGGCCACCAGGGCCAGCAGCAGGGTGTCGATCAGCATGGTGGCCGACACCGAGATGCCGTAGGCCACTGCCAGGTTGGACGAGCTGCGGAAGGCCAGCACCAGGCCGATCACCATTACCGCGATGCCCCAGTTGATGCCTGGGATGTAGATCTGGCCGATGGTGTCGTGCGAGGTGTGCTTGATGCGCATGCGCGGGATGTAGCCCAGCTGCATCGCCTGGCGCGAGACCGAGAACGCACCGGTGATGACCGACTGCGAGGCAATCACCGCCGCCATGGTGGCCAGGATGATCATCGGGTACAGCGCCCACGGCGGCACCGCCTCGAAGAACGGGTTTTTCAGCGCCTCGGGGTGGTTGAGCACCAGTGCGCCCTGCCCCAGGTAGTTCAGCACCAGGCACGGCAGCACGAAGAAATACCAGGCGTGGCGGATCGGTTTGGCGCCGAAGTGGCCCATGTCGGCGTAAAGCGCCTCGCCACCGGTCACCGCCAGCACCACTGCGCCGAGGATGAAGATCCCATGCCAGCTGTGCTCCATGAAGAAGCGGATCGCCCACCAGGGGTTGAACGCCTTGAGCACTTCCGGCGCATCGACGATGTTGTAGATGCCGATCGCCGCCAGCGAGATGAACCAGACCGAGGTGATGGGGCCGAAGGCCTTGCCGATCTTCTCGGTACCGAAGCGCTGCGCCGCAAACACCATCAACAGCACCACCACCGTGATCGGCACGATGAAGGCATGCAGGCCCGGCGCGGCCACCTCCAGGCCCTCCACCGCACCCAGCACCGATATCGCCGGGGTGATCACGCCGTCGCCGAAGAACAGCGAGGCACCGAAAATGCCGAGGATGCCGACCACGTAGGCCGAGCGCGAGCCGTTGCGCAGCGTGCGCTGGGTCAACGCCATCAGCGCCATGATGCCGCCCTCGCCGTCGTTGTCGGCGCGCATGATGATGGTCACGTACTTCAGCGTGACCACGATGTTCAGCGCCCAGAACGCCAGCGACAGCACGCCCAGCACGGTGTCGTGGTCGCTGTTGAGCCCGTAGTGTGGCGAGAACGCCTCCTTCAGCGTGTACAGCGGGCTGGTACCGATATCGCCGAACACCACGCCGATCGCACCGATGATCAGCGCCATGCCTCCTGCTGGAGGGGCGTGACCGTGGCTGCCGGGGGCAGCTGCGTGCGGGGTTTGACTGCTGGACATGGGACTCCTGGCGACGCTCAGGCGGTTCGTTGAAGGAAAGGGACGCGGCTCAGCGCAGCGCCGACTGCAGCGCCTTGCGGATCACGGTGGCCACTTCGTCGCCTTCGTTGAAGGCGTCGCGGGCCATGCGTGCCGCTTCGGCCGGCTTGTAGCCCAGCTGCTGCAGGGCCACGGTGGCATCGGACAGCGGGTCGGCCGGGGCCGGGCCGCTGCCGGTGGGCAGCGCGCCGCCGGCACCGAACTGGGCGGCACGGTCACGTAGTTCCAGCACCATGCGCTCGGCAGTCTTCTTGCCGATGCCGGGAATGCGGGTCAGCGCGGTGATGTCACCGGCCTGGACCATGCGCGCGAACTCCTCGACGGAAACGCCGGACAGCACCGCCAGCGCGATCTTCGCGCCAATGCCACTGACCTTCTGCACGTCGCGGAACAGGCGCCGCTCCCCCTCGCGCAGGAAGCCGTACAGCGAAACGCTGTCTTCCTTCTGCGCGTAGTGGGTGTACAGCGTGACCTCGCGGCCGAGCTCGGGCAGGTCGTAGAAGGTGCTCATCGGCGCCTCCAGTTCGTAGCCCACCCCGTTCACGTCCACCACCAGCCACGGCGGCGCCTTGTAGGCGACGATGCCGCGCAGTCGACCGATCATTGCGTGCAGCTCCTCATTTGCGGCCCCACGCCTGGCGGGCACTGAGCCCCAGGCGGTTGGCCGTTGCCCGTACGTGGGCATGGGTGATCGCCACCGCCAACGCGTCGGCCGCGTCGGCCTGCAGCTTGGTTTTCAGGTTGAGCATGAGCCCGACCATGTGTTGAACCTGTTGCTTTTCGGCGCCACCACGGCCAACCACGGCGAGCTTGATCTCGCTGGCGGCGTATTCGTGCACCGGCAGGTCGCGCAGCACCACGGCCGAGATCGCCGCGCCCCGGGCCTGGCCCAGCTTCAGCGCCGAATCGGGATTACGGGCCATGAACACCTTTTCAATGGCCACTTCCTGCGGCTGGTACTCGCGGCACAGGTCGGCCAGGCCCAGCACCAGCAGCTTCATGCGCTGCGGGAAGTCGTCGGCGCCCAGCAGCACCAATGGCTGGTGGTGCACGTAGGTGACGCGGCCGGCGGCATCGACATCGATGATGCCGACCCCGGTCCGCTGCGAACCGGGGTCGATGCCGAGGATGCGGGTCATGCTGCACTCCTGGCGGGGCGGAACGGGATGCGCTGGCAGGCGTAGGGGCTCATGACTGTCCGCGGTGACCGTTCAACGGCCCGCGCCCAGGCCGTCGAAGACGGCTCAGGCGTAGGCGTCGGCGCCGAGTTCGGCGTTGGAATACACGTCCTGCACGTCGTCCAGGTCTTCGAGCATGTCCAGCAGCTTCTTGACCTGCAGGGCGACGTCGCCTTCAACCTTGATGTCGTTGTCCGCGCGGAAGGTGATCTCGGCGTGGTCGGCGACATGGCCGGCGGCGGCCATCGCATCCTTCACCGCGTTGAACGCGTCAGGGCTGGTGACCACATCGATCGAGCCGTCATCGGGGTAGACCACGATGTCATCGGCACCGGCCTCAATGGCCGCTTCGGTGATGGCTTCCTCGTCGGCCCCTGCGGCGAAGCTGAGCACGCCCAGGCGCTTGAACATGAAGGCCACCGAGCCCTCGGTGCCCATGTTGCCACCGCACTTGCTGAACGCATGGCGGACGTCGGCCACAGTGCGCACGCGATTGTCGGTCAGGCAGTCGACGATCACGGCCACGCCACCCGGGGCGTAGCCCTCGTAGCGGACTTCCTCGTAGTCGACGCCTTCCAGCTCACCGGTCGCCTTCTTGATGGCACGCTCGATCACGTCCTTGGACATGTTCACGGCCAGGCCTTTGTCCACGGCCACGCGCAGGCGCGGATTGTTGTTGGGGTCGCCTCCACCGCCGCGCGCGGCAACGCCGATCTCGCGGATGATCTTGGTGAAAATCTTGCCGCGCTTCGCGTCGGACGCGTTCTTGCGGGCTTCGATGGAGGGGCCTCTACCCATGGGTGCTACCGTCTGGCTGCTTCAGGATCAAGGCGCGGATTCTACCTGATCGGGCGCTGCAACCGTGTCTAGGCCCGTATTGTTGTAGAGCCGAGCCAATGCTCGGCTCAATGGGCCCGACGGAATGCAGCCGAGCATGGGCTCGGCTCTACAGGGCGGCCCTGCCTTCCCGCCCCTATGCCGCCGCCGCGTCGCGGCTGTGGTCGAACTTGCCATGACGCAGGAAATGCGCGGTCTGCCGCGCGGCGTCGGGCGACACCACCAGGCCGCTGTGGCTGGTGCGGACCACGCAATGGTCGGCCAGGCCCGGCAGCCGGGTCTCGGCCAGTGCCACGGTGCCATCGGAGGCATCGTCGATGGCACCCAGCAGGCTGCCCAGCCCGTGCGGCACCGAGCCGGCAATCAGGCCAACCTCGGCCCTGCCCTGCCAGTCCGGCAGGCCATCGAGCAGCAGCTCGCTGCTGCGTCCCAGCGCCAGGCCCCAGCCGTGCTCGGACAACGAGCGTGCGGTGCCACTGCCGCGCAGCGGTGAACCCAGGCAGACCACCCGCTGCACCGGCAGCTGCGGATTGCGCCGCAGCGCTTCCAGCGCCAGCAACCCGCCCAGGCTGTGGCCGACCAGCGACAACGGCCCGGCGTCGGCCAACCGTTCCAGCAGCTGGGGCACCGCCACGTCGGGACCACCGAACACCGAGGAGTAACCGAACGCATGCACCTGGAAACCACGCGCGCGCAGGCGCCAGGCCAGCGGCCCGACCCAGGCGCGGGCATTCCAGATGCCATGCAGCAGCAATACGGGGGGAGTCATGCAAACAGCCTGGCGGTCAGCGGGGCAGGAACGTGAGGTGATTGAACACGCGCGCGCAGCAAGCGGCGGTGAACGTCAGGCCGCGCGCGGTGCGCGGCGCAGGATGAATTCAAGATCGTTGGTATCGCCAACCGGGAACAGGTACTCGCCGGCTTTCTCGAAACCATAGCGGGCGTAGAAGCGTTGCGCGCCGAAGTTCTCCGACCACACGCCCAGCCACAGCGTGCGCGGGC
The DNA here is from genome assembly GCF_047520695.2 of Stenotrophomonas sp. AR029. Lineage (NCBI taxonomy): Bacteria > Pseudomonadati > Pseudomonadota > Gammaproteobacteria > Lysobacterales > Lysobacteraceae > Stenotrophomonas > Stenotrophomonas sp. AR029. The sequence goes on from NZ_JAXBQQ020000006.1 coordinate 219,805, forward strand.
CTTCGCGCTCCAGCCAGGCCAGCGCGGTTTCCAGCAGGCGGCTGCCCCAGCCGCAGCTCTGCTGCGTCTTGATCAGGTACAAGCGCTTGAGTTCGCCGTCACCGGGTTTCACATCCGGATGCGGCAGGCCACAGGGGCCGGCGGCGGCATGGCCGACCGCTTCCCCATCCAGTTCCAGCAGCCACACCGCGTAATCGGGGTGGGCCAGGATCACGCGCTGGCGCTCGACCGTGTAGGCCTCCTCCAGGAAGGCCTGCAGGTCCTGCGGCGGGTACAGATGGCCGAAGGTTTCGGTGAATGTGCGGGCGGCCAGCGCCGACAGGGTCGGCGCATCGTCCACAGTGGCGCGGCGGATCGAATACATGCAGGAAGTTGACGCCAGGGCGAAGCGGGGGTCAAGCCTTTTCAGGCGACTCCTCTTCTTCCTCGTCCTCTTCCTCGTACTCCTCTTCGTCCTCGTCCTCTTCTTCCTCGCCTTCCTCGTCCTCTTCGTACTCTTCCTCTTCGTCGTCCTCGTAATCCTCGACGCCGAAGTCTTCACCGTCCCAACGGCCTTCGCCGTCGGCGACGAAGGTCAGGGCCATCGCCGCCGGGCTGGTACCAACGCGGACCAGCCAACCACCGAACACGCGTGCACGCTCGGTGACCAGGTTGGCCTCGGAGCCTTCATTGCCCAGCTTTTCCCACTCCAGCGAAAACGCAAACTCGGTCATTGCCTGGATCTCCTGATCAGTTGGTCTTGGGGCGAACCTGGATGTGCACTTCGGCCAGCTGCGCGTCGACGATCGGCGACGGCGCGTCGGTCATCAGATCCTGTGCACCGGTGGTCTTCGGGAACGGGATGACGTCGCGGATCGACTCGGTGCCGGCCATCAGCGCGGCGATGCGGTCGATGCCGAAGGCGATGCCACCGTGCGGCGGCGCGCCGTAGTTCAGCGCGTCGAGCAGGAAGCCGAACTTGGCACGGGCTTCTTCGGCACCGATGCCGAGCAGCTCGAACACTGCGCTCTGCATGTCCGGACGGTGGATACGGATCGAACCGCCGCCGATTTCATTGCCGTTGAGCACCATGTCGTAACCGCGCGAGACGGCGGTACGGGCGTTGGCGCGCAGATCGGCGATGTCATCCACGGCCGGTGCGGTGAAGGGGTGATGCAGCGCGACGTAGCGCTGTTCTTCCTCGTCCCATTCGAACATCGGGAAGTCGGTGACCCACAGCGGCGCCCAGCCATCGGCGACCAGGCCGAAGTCCTTGCCGGCCTTCAGGCGCAGCGCGCCCATGAAGTCGGAGACCTTGTTGTAGCCACCGGCACCGAAGAACACGATGTCGCCGTTGCCGGCGCCAACATGGGCGACCAGCGCAGCGAAGGAGGCCTCGCTGAAGAACTTCTGGATCGGCGAGCTGACCTCGCCGTTGTCGGCGATCTTGATGTAGGCCAGGCCCTTGGCGCCGTACTTGGCAGCGTGCGCGGCGTACTCGTCGATCTGCTTGCGGCTCAGCGCTGCACCGCCCGGGATGCGCAGCGCGGCGACGCGGCCTTCGGCATCGTTGGCTGGGCCGGTGAACACTGCAAACTCGCAGTCCTTGACCAGTTCAGCCACGTCGACCAGCTCCAGCGCGATGCGCAGGTCCGGCTTGTCCGAACCGTAGCGACGCATCGCCTCGGCCCAGGTCATGCGCGGGAAGCTGGCATCCAGCTGGACGTCGACCACTTCCTTGAAGATGGCGCGGATCATGTCTTCGACGAAGTCCTGCACGTCGCGCTCGCGCACGAAGGCGAATTCCATGTCCAGCTGGGTGAATTCCAGCTGGCGGTCGGCACGCAGCGCTTCGTCGCGGAAGCAGCGCGCGATCTGGTAGTAACGGTCGAAGCCGGCCACCATCAGGATCTGCTTGAACAGCTGCGGGCTCTGCGGCAGGGCGTAGAACTCGCCCGGGTGCATGCGCGCCGGCACCAGGAAGTCGCGCGCGCCTTCCGGGGTGGCCTTGGTCAGGATCGGGGTCTCGATGTCCTGGAAGCCCTTCTCGTCCAGGTGGCGGCGCAGGGCCTGCACCAGCTTGATGCGGGTGCGCTGCATGCGCTGCATTTCCGGACGGCGCAGGTCCAGGTAGCGGTACTTCAGGCGGGTTTCCTCGCCCGGGTTCTCGTGGGCGTGGAACGGCAGGGGCGCAGCCTTGTTCAGCACAGTGATGGCAGTGGCGATCACTTCCACCTTGCCGGTGCGCATCTTGTCGTTCACCGCGTGGCGGGCGCGCACGACGCCCTCCACCTGCAGCACGTCCTCGTAGCCCAGCGAAGCCGCCACGGCGAACACTTCGGCGTTGTCGACCTCCACGGTCACCTGCACGATGCCTTCATGATCGCGGAGATCGATGAAGCAGACGCCGCCCTGGTTACGGGCCACGTCGGTCCAACCGGCGAGGGTGACAGTCTGGCCAATCAGGGTCTCGTCGACCAGGCCGCAGAAGTGGGTACGCATTGGGGGAAGCTCCGCTGGAGAACGCCGGCACCGGATGGGGGCCGGAAAGCCTCGTATTCTGCGGCCGAGGCCCCGGCCGGGGCAAATCCGGCCAGTCACACCGGCTTGATCATCCCCCTCCCTATAGTCAGGCACCTGCCACCGTATGGGATGCCGCCATGAATCCGCTGTCCCTGGCCCGCCTGGCCGTGACCCTGAGCCTGGGCACCATCGCCACGCTCGCCCTGCCCTCCGCCCCGGCCGCCGCGCAAAGCGGGGTGATCCGTTGCGAGAGCCAGAACAACCGAGAACGCGTGTGCAACACAGGCTGGCGCAATGCGCAGCTGGTCCGCCAGCTGTCCGGCAGCGCCTGCGACGAGGGCCGCACCTGGGGCAGCCGCAATGGCAGCATCTGGGTCACCAATGGCTGCCGCGCCGAATTCGTCGAGGCCCGTGGTGGCTGGGGCGGCGGCAACGGCGGTGGCTGGGGCGGCAACAACGGCCGGCCCGGCGAAACCATCCGCTGTGAGAGCCAGAACAATCGCGAACGCAGCTGCCCGGTCGGCTGGCGCAATGCCCGCCTGGTCCGCCAGCTGTCCGGCAGCCCCTGCGACGAAGGCCGTACCTGGGGAGTGCGCAACGGCGCGGTGTGGGTCAGCAACGGCTGCCGCGCCGAATTCGCCGAAGCTCGCGGATGGGGTGGCGGCGGGGGCGGTGGCTGGGGCGGCGGCAACAGCAACTACTCCATCACCTGCAGCAGCAACAACAACCGCACGCAGAACTGTGACTGGGATGAGCGCCAGGGCCGGCCGGTGCTGCAGCAGCAGCTGTCCGGCAGCGCCTGCCAGGAGGGCCGCAGCTGGGGCTACGCACGGGGCCAGGTGTGGGTGAGCAACGGTTGCCGGGCGCGCTTCGGTACGCGTTGAGTTACGGGGTCGGATCCCTGGCCAGCGGCCGGGGCTCTGACCCGACCAGGTATCCCGCTTCCACGCATGGCGCGGATCTACTGGGGGTCTTTCCGGGGGCGGAGCGCTTTACAGGAGGCATCCGACCCCGCGATCACGGTGCGGGCGCTTTGTCGTCACCCCACGGCGGCGGCGGCAGATCGACCGGCTTGCTCAGGTCGAACTTCACGCGGAAGCGGCGGCCGTCCGGGCGGCCCAGCTCGTAGACGAAGGTCTGGTCGGGGTCGATCTCCATCGCCCAGGTGTTGTGCGTGGACGCAAGCATGTCGGCACGACGGAACATCGCCACCGAATCGGAGTCGGCCGGGAACTGCTGGCGCTCGGCGGTGCCCGGTGGCGTGCTGTCGCCGCCATAGAGGGTGATCGCATCCGCGCTGCCATCCTGATGGCGATGATCGTGCTTCAGGCGCAGGCCGTTTTCGGTGCGGGTCAGCACCCAGGTGCGCGAGTGGTCATCCCCCACATGGAAGGGAATCCGCAATTCATGGGCAGGATCGGCACAGCCGCGCACATGCATGACCAGGCGCTGCCCGGCGAACGGATCCTTGCCGGTCGGCGCCGGCGTGTCCTCCACCACCCGGCCTTCAAAGGCCTGGCCGCAATGCGCGGCGATGGCGGCCATGAAGGCATCGGCCGGTGCGGTCGCCAGATCATGGGCGACCGTATCGGAACGCTGCGAGCAGGCAGCGAGGCTGAGCAGGAGGGCGGAAGCGGCAACAACGGCAGGCAGTCTCATGCCCCAACCCTAACGACCCGGGCCGGTGCGCGCAAACCGCGCTGACCGGCCACGTCACGTCAGGGGTGCAGCCAGACCTCGCAACCGCCCACGTCCTGCTTCTGGCCACCGGCGGCATAGCGGCGGGTGATCTCGGCCAGCCATTGCACGCGCTCGGGGCTGCTGCCCACCTGGTTGGGGCAGTTGACCAGCGCGGCCAGCGGCAGTCCCCCCAGTGCTGCGTCATCTGCAGCCAGCGATGCGAGCACGTCGTCCGATGCCCAGTCCGGAATCATCACGGCACGGCGGCCGGAGAAATACGGCAGCTCGGAGGACCAGTCCTGACCGAACGCGACCACCACGCCCTGCGCCGGGGTGCCGGTCCGGATGGCCTCGGCGATCTGCAAAACCGGTGTCGGCTCGCGCGCTTCCTTGATGTCCTTCAGCGACTTCACCAGGCCAAAGCCCACCGACAGCACGCACAGGAAGATCGCCAGTGCAACGCCACGGCGCGGCTTGCCCGCCGCTTCGGCCGCCAGCACCGTCGACCACAGCACCAGGCCGATGATCGACGTGGCGAACACGATATTGGCCGCCTGGTAGTAGGGATGGGCGATGTGCAGGTTGGTGAAGACCAGGAACGGCGCCAGGTAGGCCAGCAGCAGGATCCCCACCGCCGTGCGCGTGCGCTTCTGCCACAGCCCGGCGATGACGAAGACCAGGAAGATCCAGTTGGAGCCGATCGCACCGGAGAAGCGCTTCTTGAACACCGTGCCCCACCAGGTAGCCGGATCCAGGCGCTGCTGCAGGGTGCCGTAATTCCAGGTGGACAGTGCATCGGAGGTGATCTGCCGGCCCAGCGCCGACTGCGCCTTCAGCGCATCGGCATGCTGCAGCCACAGGCTGAGCGTGGCCAGCGCGGCAAGCGCGGACAGACCACCCCAGAACAGCAGCTGCCAATGCTGCTGCAGCCACCGCGGGCGCCAGCCGTGCTCGTGCAGCGCCAGCCACAGGAAGGCCAGCGCAACGAACGCGGCAAAGCCGAAGAACGAGGTGACCTTGATGGCCGCCGACAGCACCGCCGCGACGATGGCGACCAGGCCCACCCACACGCGCGGCTGGCTGCGCAGGCGTGCCATCGCCCAGACAAAGAGCAGGCCGAAGAACACCGCGCTGGACTCCATCATCACCGAGCGCCCCCAGAACTGCGCGTACGGTGAGACGGCGAATGCGCCGGCCACGCACAGCGCCAGCGTGCGGTCAGGGCGCCAGGCCAGCAGCGTGCGATAGACCAGCCAGATGCAGCCGGCATGGAAGACGGTGGAGACCAGCCGCCCGCTGTTGTCGGCACTCATGCCGGTGACGCTGGACAGCAACGCCGCCAGCCACTGGTAGAACGGGAACTCGAAGGGGATCGACCAGGGCGCGCCCAGCACCGGGGTCACGTAGTCCAGCCAGGGCCCGCCACGTAGCAACCAGTCGATCGACAGGGCAGTCTGCGTCTGCCGGAAACCGGAGGCATCGACCGGGGGCATCGACCAGCTGCAGCCCAGCAGGACCAGCAGCGCGATTGCCGAAAACCACAACAGGATCTTGCCCGGCAACAGGCTGCGGTCTGGGTTGCTTTCCTGGGTCACGCCTGTTGCTCCTGGCTGTGGCCGCCCACGGCAGGGCGCGCTTCACGGGCGCGCAGTGTCTGTGTTGACGCGCGGGAGTGCAAGCCGCTGCACGCGGCTGCGGCTCAGCCCAGCGGTGGCAGCGGCGCCTTCGGCGGCTCGGCGTGGCTGACTTCGGTGGCCGCGACCGGTGCGGCCTCGCCCTCGCCCGCCGGTTCCTGCTCCACCGGATCGACGTCGAACGGCGTGCGGAACACCAGCGACGGCAGCAGCGTGGTCAGTGCGGCGTACAGCAGCAGCGCACCGAACAGTACCGCCGGAATCTGGAAGCGCTCGCGCATGATCGCCGCCAGCACCAGGGTGAAGATCAGGGTCGGGGCCAGCGCCAGCGAGACCCGCAGGCTGCTGCGGAAGCTCTCGCCGAACATCACCCGGCGCTGCAGCCAGACCACGCCGATGCGCAGCGGCAGCACCACCAGGGTGATCACGATGCCCAGCCCCAGCGCCTCGAAGCTCAACGCTTCGCTGGGCACCTTGGTGCCCGCGTTGAAGAAATAGAACGGCACGAAGAACGAGGCGAACAGACGCAGCGCGTGCAGGTTCTCGTGCGAGGCCAGCAGCGGCATGCGCTGGTGCAGCAGGCGCGCGACCAGGCCGGCAATGAACGCGCCGACCAGGTAATACACGCCCAGCAGGTAGGTGATGTAGGCCGCCACCATGCCGACCATCACCAGCAGCGAGAACTCCGAACCCGGCGCGTGCGGCGCCACCCAGCGGCCCAGCGCGATGAACAGCAGCGGCAGGCCGACCATCATCGCCAGCAGCGCCAGGCTGGACAGCGCCATGTGGCCCGGATCGCCGGCCTGCAGCACGATGAACAAGGCAGCCAGCGCCAGCAGCTCACCGGCGATGGCCTTGCTGGTCACCCAGAACCGTTCGTCCTCACTCAGGCCCAGCCGCGACAGCGAGTCCATGATGAAACCGGTGGAGGGCGTCAGCAGCGCCAACGCCAGCAGCCCGGCGGCCTGCCACGGCAATCCTGCGTAACGCCAGGCCAACCAGCCGACGCCGAACAGCGTGCCGGTACGGATGACCAGATGTGCCAGCAGCGGCCACATTCCCCGGCGCAGCGCCTGCAGATCCACTTCCAGGCCGGCGAACAGGAACAGCGAGGAAATGCCCAGGGTGGCCAGCAGTCCGATCACCGCATCATGTGCCTGATCCCCCAGCCAGAGCATGCCGATGATGCCGAACAGCAGGCAGGTCAACGGGGCAGGCAGGCTGAAACGCTGCAACGCGCGTGGGATCACCAGCAGCGCGAAGATCAGCAACAGGTAGATCAGTTCATGGCTCATGGGGTCTTCCGTGGGGTTGGAACGCGCGCAGGATGCGCGCGCTGAACCGATCCGGCAAGCCATTTTCGAATGACCCCGGTTACCTCATCCGATCATCGCGTCGGCCAGCGCCCCCACCCGTGCAAGCACCGCTGCGCGCTGATCGTCATCGACCGACGCGCCCTGCAGATAGGCGGTGACCACCCACGCTGCGCCGCCCGCATGCGGCCACAGCACGGCAATGTCGTTGCGCGTGTCATCACCGTTGCTGCCGGTCTTGTCCCCCACCCGCCAGCGCTTGCCCAGCCCGGCGCGCAGGCAGGCATCGCCGGTCTGGTTGTCGATGAGCCAATCAGTGAACTGCTGGCGCGATGCCGGCTGCAGGCCATTGCCCACCGCGAAGCGGGCCAAGCTGGTGGCCATCGCGGCCGGGCTAGTGGTATCGCGCGGGTCTCCCTTCGCGAACAGATTCACGTCCGGCTCGTTGCGGTCATTGCGGGTAACGCTGTCGCCCTGCCCGCGCAGGAATGCCGTCAGCGCCGACGGCCCGCCCACCACCTCCAGCAGCAGGTTGGCCGCCGTGTTGTCGCTGGTGGTCAGCGTGCCCCGGCACAGATCGCGCACCGTCAGGTCCTTGCCCACATGGCGGCGCGCCACCGGGGCGTAGGACAGCAGATCCTTTTCGGCGATGGGCACACGTGTGTCGAGCGAAACGCGGCCTGCATCGGCAAGGCTCAGCACATGGGCAACCAGCATCGACTTGAACGTGCTGCACATCGGGAAGCGCTCGTCCTGACGATGTCCGCCGATGCGACGGCCGTTACCGGTGTTCAGCACGGTGACGCCCAGACGGCCACCGCTGGCTTTCTCCAGCGCGGCGAAATCGGCGGCGCCGGCAATGGCGGCGTTCGCGGCGGATATGCCGGACGATGGGGAAACAGCTCGCGCCAACGCCGGGGCAAGCAGCGAGGAAGCAACGGCAGCACCACTGAACTGCAGGAATCGGCGACGGGCGAGCATAGGGTTCTCCTGGTGACCGCTCGATTATTGGCGCTTCCCCTGCAGCCGACCAGCGCGAAGAATCAAGGCAAGCCATAAGTTGAACTCATGCCTGTCGTAATCAACTTGTTGAGATTTACGAAATTCCTTATTGAACGGTAGGATCAGCCATCACCCTGGCTCACGGCTTTCCGATGCTGCACCCGACCCTGCCGCTCAACGCGCTGCGTGCTTTTGAAGCCGCCGCCCGCCATCAGAACTTCACCCGTGCCGCGCTCGAGTTGTGCGTCAGCCAGGCCGCGCTGAGCCACCAGATCCGGGGTCTGGAAGACCGGCTCGGCATCCGCCTGTTCCATCGCCTGCCGCGCGGCGTGGCGCTGACCGATGAAGGCGCAGCACTGTATCCGGTGCTCAACGAATCGTTCGAACGCATCTCGGCCAGCATCGCGCGCTACACCGGCGGGCCCGCCCGCGAAGTGCTGACGCTGGGGGTGGTCGGCACCTTCGCCACCGGTTGGCTGCTGCCACGGCTGGCCGCATTCGAGGCCGCGCATCCGGACATCGAGCTGCGCCTGCAGACCCACAACAACCGCATCGACCTGGCCGGCGAGGGGCTGGATCTGGCCATCCGCTTCGGTGATGGCGACTGGCAGGGCCAGGCCTGCACGGCGATCCTCAATGCGCCCTTCGCGCCGCTGTGCGCCCCGGCATTGGCGCGGCGGCTGAAGCAGCCGCGCGACCTGGCCACGCTGCCGTTGCTGCGTTCCTATCGCAGCGACGAATGGCCGCGCTGGCTGCAGGCGGCCGGCGTCAGCGGCGTGGAAGCACGTGGGCCGGTGTTCGATTCCTCGCTGACGGTGGCGATGGCCGCCGCCGGCGGTGCCGGCGTGGCCTTGCTGCCGCTGCGCATGTTCGAGCAGGAACTGGCCGAAGGCCGCCTGCTGCAGCCGTTCGGTACCACGCTGGAGCTGGGCCGATACTGGCTGACGCGGCTACGCTCGCGCGCCGAGCGCGAGCCGGCCAAGCGCTTCCGCGAGTGGCTGCAGGCGCAGGGCGCGTAGGCAGTGCCGGCCGCTGGCCGGCAATCCCTTGATCGTTGTGGGCGCATCGCGCTGCCGGCCAGCGGCCGGCACTACCGGTCAGGACTCGAGCAGTTCCATCCAGGCCGCTTCGGCCTTTTCCAGCTGCGCGGCAGCGGTTTCGCGGTCACGGCCGATCACCGCCATGCGGCTGGCATCGGCATAGTTGGCCGGGTCGGCGAGTTGGCGGTCCAGCTCGGCCAGCACACCTTCCAGCTCGGCCACCTTGGCCTCGGCGGCGGCCAGCTTGTGCGGGTTCACGGGCTTCTTCTGCACCACCTGTGCCACCGGGGCGGTCTTGACCACCACCGGCTCTTCCACCTGCTCCATGCGGGCCTTCGTGCCCTGCGCCTGCGGACGGGTGCGCAGCCACGCGGCGTATGCATCCAGGTCACCGTCGAACGGCTCGACCACGCCATCGGCCACGCGCCAGTAGGTATCGCAGACCAGGCCGATCAGGTGGCGGTCATGCGAGACCATCACGATCGCGCCTTCGAAGGTGGCCAGCGCTTCGGCCAGCGCTTCGCGCATTTCCAGGTCAAGGTGGTTGGTCGGTTCGTCCAGCAGCAGCACGTTCGGCTGCTGCCAGGCGATCAGCGCCAGCGCCAGGCGCGCGCGCTCGCCACCGGAGAAACCATCGACCGGCTCGAACGCACGGTCGCCGGGGAAATTCCACTTGCCAAGGAAATCGCGGAACGACTGGTTCGGCGCATCCGGCGCAATCTCGCGGAAGTGCTCCATCGGCGACTGGCCTTCGTGCAGCGACTCCACCGTGTGCTGGGCGAAGTAGCCGATCTTCAGGTCCGGGTGCGCCATGCGCTCACCGACGATCGGCGCCAGTTCACCCACCAGGGTCTTCACCAGGGTGGTCTTGCCGGCGCCGTTCGGGCCGAGCAGGCCAATGCGCTGGCCCGCTTCCAGGCCGAAGCCGACGTTGTGCAGGATCACTGCGTCCTGGCCATAGCCGGCCTCGACGTGATTCAGGCGGATCAGCGAGAACGGCAGCTTGGCCGGCGGCGCGAACTCGATGCGGAACTCGCGTTCGGCGCGCACCGCTTCGGTGCCGGCCAGCTTGGCCAGGCGCTTCATGCGGCTCTGCGCCTGCGCGGCCTTGCTGGCCTGCGCCTTGAAGCGGTCGATGAAACTCTGCAGGTGGGCACGCTCGGCCTGCTCCTTCTCGTGCGCGATCTGCTGCTGGCGCAGCTGTTCGGCGCGCTGGCGCTCGAAATCGGTGTAGCCGCCCGGGTAGAGCTTGGCGCCGCCGCCGTGCAGGTGCAGGGTGTGGGTGGCCACGTTGTCGAGGAACTCGCGGTCATGCGAGATCAGCAGCAGGGTGCCCGGGTACTTCAGCAGCCACTGTTCCAGCCAGTACACCGCGTCCAGATCGAGGTGGTTGGTCGGTTCGTCGAGCAGCAGCAGGTCGCTGGGCATCATCAGCGCGCGGGCCAGGTTCAGGCGCACGCGCCAGCCACCGGAGAACGAGGACACCGCGCGGTGGTGGGTCTCGGCCGGGAAACCAAGGCCGTGCAACAGCTTGCCGGCGCGCGCTTCGGCGTCGTAGGCGCCCATCTCGGCCATCTTCGTGTGTGCGTTGGCCACCGCCTCCCAGTCTTCGCGGGCGGTCGCCTCGGCCTCTTCGGCCAGCACCGCGGCCACCTCGGTATCGCCGCCCAGCACGAAGCTCAGCGCCGGGTCCGGCAGCGACGGGGTTTCCTGGGCCACGCTGGCGATACGGACCTTGCCGGGCAGGTCGACGTCACCCTTGTCGGCCTCCAGTTCGCCCTTCACCGCCGCGAACAGGCTGGATTTGCCAGCACCGTTGCGGCCGACCACACCTACCCGGTAACCGGCGTGCAGGGTCAGGTCGACATTGGACAACAGCAGCCGCTCGCCGCGGCGCAAGGCGAAATTACGAAGGGAGATCATCGGGGAAGGGGTCCATATAACCGGATGGAATGTGCTGGTGAGCACTGTTCCTGCGACGCAATTCTAGCGTTAACGAATACTTGACGCGTCCCGGGATGCGCAGTGGCCGACGTTCCTCTCTCCCACGTCCTCGCCGCGCGCGTCCCGGGTCTCCTCCCCGCCGATGCCTGTCCGGGCTAAATGGTTGCTGCTGCAACGTTTTTTCCGATGACCGGCATTTGACAGGCACTGAATATCCCGTTAATTGCTGTATTGCGCACCGCAACAACCGCCGTCCGCCTCACCCCCGTGATGTCGATTCCGGTGCCGCCCCCGCCAACCGGAGCCCATCCCGATGACCCGCAAGACCAGCCTGATCGCCGCCGCCGTCGCTGTCGCACTCGGTGGCTCTCCGTTCGTCGCCGCCGCCCAGCAGGCCGGCACCGCCGCCAATACCCTGGACACCGTGATCGTCACCGGCACCCGCGTGGCCGACCGCACCGTCGCCGAATCGCAGTCGCCGATCGACATCATCACCCCCGAAGCGCTGCAGTCCACCGGCACCAGCGAACTGGCCACCGCCCTTTCACGCGCCCTGCCCTCACTGAACTTCCCGCGCCCGGCGCTGACCGACGGCACCAGCGGCGTGCGCCCGGCGCAACTGCGCGGCCTGTCGCCGGACCAGGTGCTGGTGCTGGTCAACGGCAAGCGCCGCCACACCTCAGCGATGATCAACGTCAACGGCAGCATCGGTCGTGGCTCGTCAGCGGTGGACATCAACGCGATCCCGATCGCCGCGATCGAGCGCGTGGAAGTGCTGCGCGACGGCGCGTCGGCGCAGTACGGCTCGGACGCCATTGCCGGCGTCATCAACATCGTGCTCAAGGGCAGCGGCAGTGGCGGCAGCCTGGCCGTGGACTACGGCCAGTACTCCGCCGGCGACGGCAACAAGTACCAGCTTTCCGGCGATACCGGCGTCGAGTTCGGCAACGGCCGAGGCCGCGTGCACGTGGCCGGCCAGATCAGCCAGCAGGATGAAAGCAACCGCGCCGGCCCGTACCGCGGCACCACGCCGAACACCGGCAACTTCCCCAGCATCGGCCAGAAGACCTTCATCGTCGGCGACCCGCGCGTGGATGCCACTGCTGCGTCGGCCAACGCCAGCTTCGACTTCAGCGACCACGTGACCGGCTACGCCAGCGCGCTGCTCAGCAATCGCGACATCACCTCGTTTGCGTTCTACCGTTCGCGCAACCACAGCGGGCAGAGCGCGCTGCTGGCGCAGACCTATCCGGACGGCTACGTGCCGGAGATCAACCAGTATTCCAAGGACCGCTCGCTGGTGGCCGGGGTCAAGGGCAACACCGACAGCGGCTGGACCTGGGACCTGAGCCTGAACCACGGCGAGAACACCCTCGATTTCCACACCCGCAACAGCATCAACTACAGCCTCGGTGCGACCAGCCCGCGCTCGTTCTACGACGGCACGCTGAAGTACCAGCAGGACATCTTCAACGCCGACCTGACCAAGTCGCTGGACTGGGGCCTTGCCTACCCGGTCACGCTGTCCTTCGGCGGTGAGTACCGCAAGGAGAAGTGGGACCAGAACCCGGGCGAACTGAACTCGTACACCGGCAGCGGCGCGCAGGGCTTCGCCGGCTTCACCCCGACCAATGAAGTGCATGCCGACCGCCACAACTACGCGGTCTATGCCGGCCTGGAAGCGGACCTGACCGAAAAGTTCTCGGCCGGCATCACCGGCCGCTACGAGGACTACTCGGACTTCGGCGACCGCTTCTCCGGCAAGCTGTCGGCACGCTATGCGTTCACCGACAAGGTCGCGCTGCGTGCCACCGCCTCCAGCGGCTTCCGTGCACCGTCGCTGGCGCAGCAGGGCTACCAGGCGGTCACCAGCCAGTTCCTCAACGGCGTGTTCGTCGAGCGCGGCACCTTCCCGACCACCAGCCCGGCCGCGCAGGCACTGGGCGCCTCGCCGCTGAAGGCCGAGACCTCCACCTCCTACAGCCTGGGCCTGGTACTGCAGCCGGTCGACCGTCTGTACATCACCGTCGATGCGTACCAGATCGACATCGATGACCGCATCGCGCTGTCGTCCAGCATCACTACCAACGCGGCCTCCAGTGCCCTGCTGGCCGGGTTGGGCCTGCCGCAGGTGACTGCGTTCTCGTACTTCACCAACGGCCTGGATACGCGCACCCGTGGCGTCGACTTCGTGTCCAGCTACACGGTGCCGTTCAGCGCCAGCAGCCTGGAGCTGACCGCCGCCTACAGCTACAACGACACCGAAGTGCGCCGTGTCGGCGGCACTCCGGCGGTGTTCGGCACCCTGGGCCTGACCCAGTCGCTGATCGGCCGTGATGAGATCGGTCGCATCGAGGACAGCTACCCGCGCGACAAGGCGATCCTGAGCGGCACCTGGCGTTCGGACCACTGGGAACTGGGCCTGGCCGCAACCCGCTACGGCAAGTTCACCGTGCGCAACTCGGCAACCGCGCTGCGCGACCAGACCTACGGCGATGCCTGGGTGGTGGATGCCTCGGCCAGCTACAAGCCGAGCAGCAACTGGACCCTGACCGTGGGCGCCGACAACCTGCTGGACAAGTACCCGGACCGCACCGAAGACCTGCAGAACTCCACCTTCGGCATGCTGCCGTACAGCAACTACTCGCCGTTCGGCTTCAACGGCGCGTATGTGTACGGGCGGATCAAGTACACCTGGTAAGCGGTAATGGAGGCGCCGTGCCCTGCCCGGCGCTGCTCCACACACCCGCCGGCGACGTCGGGGCAGGCGCGGTCCTGACCGTATACGTTGCCAGCTCCTGCACCCGGTTTCCAGGCTGTGCTCTGTTGCACGCGCCTCATAGGCCGTCCCGTGCATAATCAGCGGACCAACGAAGGAGCCGCTCCGTGACGAGAGCCTGCATCACTCGCCGCCATGTGTACGCTGCGCTCGCGTGGGTTGCGCTGGCGGCCCCCCTGTCAGGGTGTTCAGGAGATCACGTGAAACCCAGCTATTCCAAATCGAGCCTTGAGCCGGTCGTCGTCACCCAGCTCTCCGCGTCGAAGCTCCAGGTCCAGTTCAATGAACCGATGGAAAGCATGTATTACGCGGCAGGGATGAGCTATGTCGTGGAAGGGGACACCATGAAAGTCGTTGTCGATCGCTGTCCCATATCCGGCCAATGCACAACCATGCTGCGGCGCGACGTGAAGCCCGGACCTGCTGGCCCGGCCCGTCAGGAAATTCCCTTGATGGCGCCGCGCGTGGTGATGCTGTACGCCGATGGCGAAACACAGATTTTTCCGTAAGGGCATTCCATGAGCGACAAGGTCGTCCTCGGCATCCATAGTCACGTAGACCCCAATACACAGGGGTCGTTCAATCAGTTCGTGGACGGCCACGCCTGGATCTCGGTGACGCGAAACGGCCATACGACGTTCCATGGCCTGTGGCCAGACAACCATCCACTCGTTGAGGACAATGGTCCAGGTTCGGACATCCGCGAAGGCATGGAAGCCCGGGCCACATCTTCGGCCTCACGCTATTACGAATTGACTCCCGAGCAGGTCAAGCGACTTGACCAGGCCTTGGGCGAAAATGTCACCTGGTCATATGGCAATACCTGCGCATCGTGGGCGACCAGTACCGTGAACAAGGTTACTGGGCAGTCCCTGGATGCAGGCGAACTGCTGTTCACCGATACGCCGCGGGAGCTGATCGAGTCCATTCGCAAGGCAGAGCGCGTGCGGCCCACCAGTCCTTCGCAGCCGCAACCGGCAACCGAACGGCCGGAAACCAGCATCCCATCGCTGAGCGATGCCTCGGCATCGCTTCACCAGCAGGCACTCGCCGGCGTCCATGCGCTGGACGCATCGCTGGGTCGCACATCTGATGAATCCAGCCAACGCATGGCGGCCAGCCTCACCCAACTTGCCCGGGCACAAGGTCTGGAACGGATCGACCATGTGGTATTGGGCTTGCCGACTGGTCAGCCCCCAAGGCCGGAGAACATCTTCGTCATTCAAGGAGCCTTGGATGACCCGGGCCATCTGCGTGCCCCCATCAACATTGAAACGGCCCTTCAGCCATCCGTTGCGGAGTCGCTGCGGCAGATTCATCAGTTGGACAAGCAGTTGGCCGCCTCGCCGCAGCAGGCCGAGCCTGCCCTTGAAGAGACCCAGCGCCGGCAGATGGTGTGATCATCGACGGCTACGCCTGGAGCCCCCCATAGGTAGGCACCATTCGGCCCGCCAGGGCCTGCCATCTCTCAACAAGGCTTGATATCTCGCCCGTACAAGCCGCCCACGCAACGATCCGATACGCTGGCCGGGTTTGCCGTATCTGGCGTCATCGGTGAAAATCGGGGCACCCCCGATTTCCTGCGAGTGCCGATGCACCATGACACCGACCTGATCAACATCGTGGCCGTTGGCCTGGGGCTCGCCTTCATCTTCGGCGCGCTGGCCAACAAGCTCCGCTTGTCTCCCCTGGTCGGTTACCTGGTTGCTGGCATCTGCGTAGGCCCGTTCACCCCCGGCTTCGTCGCCGACCAGGCGCTGGCCAACCAGCTGGCCGAACTGGGCGTGATGCTGCTGATGTTCGGCGTCGGCCTGCACTTCTCGCTGAAGGACCTGATGGCGGTCAAGGCCATCGCCATCCCCGGCGCCATCGGCCAGATCGCGGTGGCCACCCTGCTCGGCTGGGGCGTGGCCTCGCTGATGGGCTGGCCGGCCATTCACGGCGTCATCTTTGGTTTCTCGCTGGCCACGGCCAGTACCGTAGTACTGCTGCGGGCGATGGAGGAACGCCGTCTGCTGGAAACCATGCGCGGCAAGATCGCGGTCGGCTGGCTGATCGTGGAAGACCTGGCCTGCGTGCTGGCACTGGTGATGATGCCGGTGATGGCCGGTGTGTTCGGCCCCGACGCGGCCAAGGAGTCGCACTCGCTGGGCAGCGTGCTGGCCGACATCGGCTGGACCTTCGTGCAGCTGGGCCTGTTCGTGGCGGTGATGCTGGTGGTCGGGCGCCGGGTCATCCCTTGGATCCTCGAACGTATCGCCGGTACCGGTTCGCGCGAACTGTTCACCCTGTCGGTGCTGGCAATCGCGCTGGGGGTGGCGTTCGGCTCGGCGATGCTGTTCGGCGTCTCGTTCGCGCTGGGCGCGTTCTTCGCCGGCATGCTGCTCAACGAATCGGAACTGAGCCACAAGGCCGCGCACGATTCGCTGCCGCTGCGCGATGCGTTCGCGGTGTTGTTCTTCGTCTCGGTCGGCATGCTGTTCGACCCCAACATCCTCGTCCAGCATCCGTGGCAGGTGCTGGCCACGGTGCTGATCATCATGTTCGGCAAGTCGGCAGCCGCGTTCTTCATCGTGCGTGCGTTCGGCCACCCGACCAGCACTGCGCTGACCATCTCGGCCAGCCTCGCCCAGATCGGCGAGTTCGCCTTCATCATCGCCGGCCTCGGCGTGGCGCTGCAGATCCTGCCGAAGGAAGGCCAGTCGCTGGTGCTGGCCGGCGCGCTGGTATCGATCATGCTCAACCCGCTGGTGTTCGGCCTGCTCGACCGATGGCAGGCCAAACAGGAAAAGCAGCCGCAAACGCCGGAGCCGGAGGAGGCGACCGGCCCGTCGCGCGACCTGCATGACCATGCCATCGTGATCGGCTATGGCCGGGTGGGCAGCGAGCTGGCCCAGGTACTGCGCGATCGCGGCGTGCCGGTGCTGGTGATCGATGACAACAAGGAGCACGTCGAGCAGGCGCACGCCAGGGGCCTGGCAGCGATCCGTGGCAGCGCCGCCGCCGACCGGGTGCTGGCCGAGGCCCATCCGGAGCGGGCCAAGATCGCAGTGCTGGCGATCCCACAGCCGCTGGAAGCCGGCGAGGCACTGGCCAAGCTGCGTGCGATCAACCCGGACCTGACCCTGCTGGCACGTGCGCACAGCGATGCCGAAGTGAAGCATCTGCTGGAGCACGGTGCCGATGGCACGGTGATGGCCGAGCGCGAGCTGGCCTATTCGCTGGCGGAGATGATCATGTCCACGCCGCCGTACCGGAACCTGAGGCAGCACAACATTCCTGTTGTATGAGGGGTGTGCTTGCGGCAGGGCTTGCAGCCCTGCACCTGCCCAAACAACGGCAACGGCAACGGCAACGACAAGAGCCAAAGCTGGCATTCCGTGGGATCGCGGGGTGGGTCCGCTTGCAGCGGCCGCTGCAAGTACCCCTCCGGGGCCCGGCCCAGCCGCTGGCGGCTGTGCGTTCGGGCGCTTGCGAAGCAGTGCTTCGCAAGCAAAGCGCCCTCACCCATGTAAGC
>NZ_JAXBQQ020000007.1:0-9160 GCF_047520695.2 Stenotrophomonas sp. AR029
AACTTGTTGCAAATCCATCCGCAGTACGAAAGCTGCAACCAGCCAAACAAGACATGCGCCATCGCGATTGTCTTTTCTCGCAGTACGCCCGCACAGCGCTGTTCCTGTAGCGCTGAGCCATGCAAGGTTCCGTCTGGTCCGAGGAGCCGAGCGCGGGCACGGCTCTACGGATCGTCAGGCAATCCGCGATCGGCATCCACGCAGGGCGTAGATCTACAAAAGCGCACTGTCGGGTTCGTACGAATCCGATAGTGTCCTTCCCGGCCGGACTCCACCATCGGCGTGACCCTCCTCACGCGGTGGTGCCATGCGCCTTCCAGCCTTTCCTTCGTTCACCACGTCGTTGCGACATGTGCTGCTCGCAACACTCCTTCTCGTACCCTCGCTGGCAACCGCCGCCTCGATCTGTGTCATGCGCTCGGGTGAGCGCCTGCTGCTGGTGCAGGATGTCACCTCGCGCTGGCAGCTGCCTGGCGGAACGGCAGAACACGGTGAATTGCCGCAACAGACCGCTGCCCGCGAAGCGCTGGAAGAAACCGGGCTTGCCGTCGCCACCACCGACCTGCTGGACGACAAGTTGGGTGTGCATGTATTCGCCTGCCGTGCCCTCGAACCCGTCCAGGTGCACGGCAATGCGGTGAATGTGCTGGATGCGCCGCACCTCGGGCGGGAGATCATCCAGGCGCGCTGGGTCAGCCGCGACGAGGTGCGTACACTGCGCACGCGTTTCCCGCAGCAGTTGGAGCGCGCGTATCAGCGGCTGCACGCAGTAGCCGAGAGTGAAGTACGCCCCGTCGCGCGCTTCGGGGCCGCCTCGGCCTTCCGCCAAGCGGAACTGGATTGCGTGCAGCGCACCCAGCAGTGGCCGGTGCGCGGGCTGGCGATGATTGGCAACGTCCTGGGCGAATTCTGGTTCTATCTGCTGGCAATGCCCGTGTTGTGGGTTGCGTTCGGCGCGCAGGCATCCCGCCTGATGCTGATGGCGTTGATGGTGGTCACGCTGGCCGTGCAGAGCATCAAGGTCTTCGCACCGGTGCCACGCCCCTTCAGCTTCGACGCCACGCTCAGCCTGGCCGGTGCCGCCGGCCCTTCCCTGCCCAGCGGACACACCACCAGCGCCACCTGCTTCTTCGTGCTGGTCGCGCTGTGGTTGTTGGCACGCCAACACATCACCGGAAGGTTCAAACGCTCGGCAGTGCTGGGTATCGCGCTGCTGGCCGGGGTGATCGCTGGAATGGCCCGGGTCTGGCTGGGGGTTCACTATTGGAGCGATGTTGCTGCAGGGTTGCTGTTGGGTAGTGCGATCGCGGCGGGAATCCATGCGCTGGGGACATCGCTGGCACGCCACGAACACCCGGCGGTGCGCGAGCGGATCTGCTGGGCTGCCATTGCCTGCGTCAGCCTGGCCGTGGGTGTGGCCTGGCAGGCCCTGCCGCTGCTATTGCCGTTCTGCGTAGCAGCCGCCTGCGCGGTGCTGCCGCGTGCAACCCGGGAGCGAGCGTCGATGGGCTCGGCAGCATGGCTGCTGGCCGGCCTGCTGGTGCTGGGTGGCGTATGCCTGCCGATGGCACAGCGCGCCGAACCGTTCGTGCTTGCGGCCGGCCTGCAGGCGCTGGACTACGTGGGGCTGGGCGCGTGGGTGGCGTGGGGTGCCAGTGCGGCTGCCGCGTCGTGGCCGCTGAGGTACCCGCGGTAGCGTCCACGCATGGCGCCGAGCCATGCTCCGCTGCGTTTTGTCCGGCTCTGTATGAACAGCATCCGCGCATGGCGTGGATCTACTCGGGGTGCAGCCGGAAGATGGCGTGGTTGGTCAGCGCCAGCGCGGCCAGCTTCAGCCCTTCCATCACGCGGTCGCCCACGTAGTGCTCCGGGCCGCCGTTCTGGCGGGCGCGCTCGGCGGCCAGCAGGATCTCGTTGATGATGCGCAGGCCGGCCAGGGCGCCATCGCTGTCGGCCAGCGCCAGGCAACGGCCCGGCAGCTGGTGACGCTCGGGCCAAGGCTGGCCGTCCGCGGCCACGCCGCGGCCGATCTGGTGCAGCAGCGCGATCAGGTTGTTGGGGTCGGGCGTTGCGCTCGCTTCCTCGCCTTCATCGGCGTTGGCCGGGGCGTACTGGGTGCGCAGAGGGGGAATGTCCGAAGGGTTCATGGCAAGTCTCCGTACAAGGCTACGGTGCCACCGCCCTTAACAAAGGCGGCGGACGGTACGTGGCTGGAAATCCGGCGGTCGCGTAAGCACTAACCGGCAGGTGGGCTATCGCCCACCTCCACGCACCGCCCGCCATAAAGCACGGGCGAATTGCCAGCCGGCACCGCACAAAGCGGCGCCGGCTGGCGTGCGCAAACTACACGCGACCAACGGGGTTTCCAGGCCCCGGCCACCCTTTTCCGGCGGCACCCCATCATGTGCACAACGGGGTGGCAGGCGCCAACAACCCACGTGCAAAGACAGCAACGTTCACGCAGTGGCAGCATTGTCGCATATCGACAATCGAGCCGAAATTCAACAACTTGCACCATGCCGATGGCGCCTGGCTTCACCTGCATCGGCACCATGCGTTCCTTGACCGCATCCGGCTTTCAAGACGCGCGACACGCCAGTTCCGACATTACGCAAGCAGATGTGCAATCAACGCCAGCACCGCCAGATGTCCCACGTAGTACCCGTAGAACACCCACCGCCAGCGCGGCAGTGGCCATGTCACCCGCGCGGCCAGCAGCACCACCGGTACGGCCAGCAATGCCCAGCCGTTGTGGTTCGCCCAGCACACCGCTGCGAGCCCGACCAGCAGCAGCCACCACGCGCGATGCCTGAACGCGATCCATCCCAGCAGCACGCAGCCGACACCCGCCCACTGGTAATCCACAAACATCGGCAGCACGCCGGCAGCCAGCAACAGCAGAACGGGCCGATGGTTCGCCAGCGCATGAACGGCCACCGCAGCCAGGGCAAAGGTCAGCAGGATGTTGAGCGGCAGCCAGGAACCAAACGCGAATGCGTGCAATGGCTGCGCGATCAGCCCCCACAACGCGAGCCGGCGTATCGATTTGCGCAGGTCGGCCCCGGGCTGGGCCAGGTTGCAGGCCATCACCAGCGCGAACAGCGGGAAGGCAATGCGCCCCAGTTCGCTGACCACCGGTACGTAGCCGCCAAAGACCACCTTGGCCACGTGATCACCGGTCATGGCCAGCAGTGCGATCCACTTCAGCAGCTCGCGCGCGCCGCTGCAGAGGGTGAAGTTGAAGGTTGACGTCCCGGTCGTGGTCGCTTGCATCGCGGAAGCTTATGCGCATCGGCCAACCCATTTCCAGCGCCGCGCAGGAGCCCGTCGCTGCAGCCCGCAGGTGGCGGCACTATGCTGGCCGCCCCAGCTTGTGAGACACCTGCCATGCGTACCCTGTACCCCGCCATCGAACCCTACCGCGAGTTCACCCTGCCGGTGAGCGATCTGCACACGCTGCATGTCGAAGAGTGCGGCACACCGGACGGCATTCCGGTGGTGTACCTGCACGGCGGCCCAGGCGCGGGCATTTCACCCACCCATCGCCGTTTCTTCGATCCGGCACGCTACCGCATTGTGTTGATCGACCAGCGTGGCAGCGGCCGCTCCACCCCGTTCGGCGAGCTGCGCGACAACACCACGCAGGACCTGGTGGCCGACATCGAGAAGGTGCGTGAGCACCTGGGCATCGAGCGTTGGCTGGTCTATGGCGGCTCCTGGGGGTCGACCCTGTCACTGGCCTACGCACAGGCACATCCCGAGCGCGCCACCGGCCTGATCGTGCGCGGCGTATTCCTCGGCCGCGAAATGGAAAACCGCTGGTTCGCCGAAGCCAACGGCGGTGCGCGCTGGATCTTCCCGGAGCGCTGGGACCGCTATGAGGCCTACATTCCGGAAGCCGAGCGCGGCGACATGATCGCAGCCTACTGGAGCCGCATGGACAGCCCGGATGTGGCGATCCGGATCGAAGCCGCGCAGGCCTGGCTGGGCTGGGAGGACAACGCGGCCACCCTGCAGCACGACGTGGATGCGCAATCCACCGACGACCCGCTGGACACATTGGCAAAGGCCCGCATTGAAGCGCATTACTTCCGCAACAGCATCTTCCTGGAGCCGGACCAGCTGCTGCGCGATATCGATCGCATCCGCCACCTGCCCTGCGTGATCGTGCAGGGGCGCTACGACATCATCTGCCCGCCGCGCAGTGCGTGGGATCTGGCCAAGGCCTGGCCGGAAGCCCGGCTGGAGATGGTGACCTCCGGCCACAGCGCGAACGAGCCGGCCACGGTGGATGCGCTGGTGCGGGCCACGGACGCCTTTGCCGACCGTTTCTGAGCAGATGGTAGTGCCGGCCGCTGGCCGGCATCCCACCGTTCGAGGGTAGCTTCGACTGCGCGCAATCGCTGCTGCGCGGCCAGGTGAATGGCGACCCACCGGCAACGGTCCACGGCCCCATTCTTCGCAGCCCGCTTACAGCTCCGCGCAGAAGATCCGGCGGTGACCACCGCACCGGTGGTTCGCCCTTTCCCCAGGAGCACGCCATGACCGGTTATCGCTGCCTTCCCATCGCTCTCTCGCTATCTGCGGGCCTGCTGCTGGGCGCCTGTTCCAATCCCCAGGAGGCCAGCAAGGCCACCGCCGCCGAGGACGTGACAGAAGTAAGGCTCATCCCTGCCTACGAATCGCTGGACAAGGACAAGGACGGCATCGTCACCCTGGCGGAAGTCGATGCGGTAGCACCGGACTGGGCCGAACGGCTGCATGCCTGCGATACCGACCGTGACAAGACGTTGACCCGTGGCGAGTACGACGTGTGCAAGCAGACCAGCGCTTCGCATTGATCCATCACTGAACCCTCGATTGGCGCTGTGCATGCCCGGCTATACCAAGGTATAGCCGGGCTAACCCACGAGTCTCTAGGCCTGTCCCATTCAGGGGCGGACAATAGCACCACTGGCCAGGGCAACCCTGGCTGCCAACTTTCCCTCATGGAGACGCAGATGGACCCCGACCCTGCCGGGTGCGCCGCACCCCGGATCACCGCCTGTTGCCTGTTCCTGGCGCCTGCCCGCCGGTCCCTGCCTGCCTGAGTGACGGGGGACCGCCAGGCGCCGCCTGCCTGGAGATCGCCCCCATGTCCTACAAGATCCTCTACATCACCCTGCGCCGCCTGATCGGCGAGCGCGATGTTGCCGCCCTGCGCAGCCAGCTGCTGCAATACGGCCCGGTCATGTTTGCCCGTTCGCTGTCGCTCGGTTCGCCGCGCGTGGTGGCCGACGCCTTGTCGCTGCTGCCGATCAGCGAGCGCATCACTGTGCTGCGTCATCTGCCCTATCCCCTGCGCGATGCGATGAAGCCGCTGTGCATCGGTGGCAGCCAGCGGCTGCACATGCAGCCATGGTCACCGGCGGTGCTGGCGATGCGCCACGCCTGATCTGTGTCACCCATTCCGTTCGTGTTCCGGCTGCGGCCGGCTCTGACATTCGAGGAGCGTCCCATGAGCCTGCTCAACGCCTGGTTCAACGCCTTCCTGCGCAGCCGCCGCGCAGGCAACCTGTTTCGCCGCCGTGCGATGCCCGAAGCCGGGTTCGGCCCGGGCAGCACCGAAGCGGCGCCATTCGCGCTCACCACCGGCCTGGTTACCCTCGCCCAGCAGAATGAAACCCAGCTCCTGGCCACGCTGGGCTCGCATGCCGATGGTCTCAGCCCGCACGAGGCCGGGGAGCGCCTGGCCACGCTCGGGCCCAACGAGGTGGATCACGAGAAGCCGCTGCCGTGGTGGCGGCACCTGTGGCAGTGCTACCGCAATCCGTTCAACCTGCTGCTGACCGTGCTGGCGGCGGTGTCCTGGCTGACCGAGGACATCAAGGCGACGATCGTCATCGGTGCGATGGTGCTGCTGTCCACGCTGATCCGCTTCGTGCAGGAGGGTCGTTCGAACCGAGCGGCCGAGCGGCTGAAGGCACTGGTCGGCAACACTGCGCGCGTGCTGCGCCGCAATCCCGGCACCGAGGCTGCGGATGTGGCAGACCAGTACTTCGGCGCGCGCCTGCACAGCCGTCGCCCTGCACGCCTGCTGGACCTGCCGATCCGTGAACTGGTGCCCGGCGACCACATCGTGCTGTCGGCAGGCGACATGATTCCGGCCGATTGCCGCGTGCTGAACGCCAAGGACCTGTTCGTGGCGCAGGCGGCGATGACCGGCGAGTCGCTGCCGGTGGAGAAATTCGCGCACCCGGGCGATGGCCTGGCCGGCCTGCTGGAACAGCACAACCTGCTGTTCATGGGTACCAACGTGGTGTCCGGTACGGCCACCGCCATTGTGCTGGCCACCGGTAACCGCACCTACTTCGGCACCCTGGCCCAGCGCAGCACCGCCACCGACCGTGCGCCCACCGCATTCCAGGCCGGCGTCAACAGTGTCAGCTGGCTGCTGATCCGCTTCGCGCTGGTGATGGTGCCGTTCGTGCTGCTGATCAACGGCTGGACCAAGGGCGACTGGACCGAGGCGTTCCTGTTCGCGCTGTCGGTGGCGGTGGGCCTGACGCCGGAAATGCTGCCGATGATCGTCACGTCCACCCTGGCCAAGGGCGCGGTGCTGCTGTCGCGGCGCAAGGTGATCGTCAAGCGCCTGGACGCCATCCAGAACTTCGGCGCGATGGAAGTGCTGTGCACCGACAAGACCGGCACGCTCACCCAGGACAGGATCGCGCTGGAGCGCCACACCGATGTGTTCGGCCACGATTCGGAAGACGTACTGAAGTTCGCTTACCTCAACAGCCACTTCCAGACCGGGCTGATCAACCTGCTGGACCGTGCGGTACTGGAGCACGTGGAGCTGCAGAGTTCGCTGCGGCTGTCGCAGGACTACCACAAGGTGGATGAGATCCCGTTCGACTTCGAGCGCCGCCGCATGTCGGTGGTGGTCTCCGAGCGCGAGGACCACCACGAGCTGATCTGCAAGGGGGCGGTAGAAGAGATGCTGGCAGTCTGCAGCACCGTGCGTGAGAACGGCCAGGACATGCCGCTGGACGAGCGTCGCCTGGCGCGGGTGAGGCAGACCACCGAGGAACTGAACGAACAGGGCCTGCGCGTGGTTGCGGTAGCGATGAAGGAGACCGCGGCCAGCCAGACCACCTATTCGCAGGCCGACGAATGTAGCCTGACCCTGATCGGCTACGTGGCGTTCCTCGACCCGCCGAAGGAATCGGCCGCGCAGGCGCTGCAGGCGCTTGCCGCGCATGGCGTGGAGGTCAAAGTCTTCACCGGCGACAACGAACTGGTGACCGCGCGTGTCTGCGCGCAGGTGGGGCTGGACGCCGACACCATCCTGACCGGGCCGCAGATCGAGCGCATGGACGACGGCGCGCTGTCGCGGGCGCTGCACCACCATCGCGTGTTCGCCCGGCTGACGCCGCTGCACAAGGAGCGCCTGGTGCACGAGCTGCGTGCTCAGGGCAAGGTGGTCGGCTTCCTCGGCGACGGCATCAATGATGCACCGGCGCTGCGCGCAGCCGATATCGGCATCAGCGTGGACAGCGCGGTGGACATCGCCAAGGAGGCGGCCGACATCATCCTGCTGGAAAAGAACCTGATGGTGCTGGAGGAAGGCGTCATCCAGGGCCGGCGCACGTTCAACAACATGCTGAAGTACATCCGCATGACCGCCAGCTCCAACTTCGGCAACGTGTTCTCGGTGCTGGTGGCCTCGGCCTTCCTGCCGTTCCTGCCGATGCTGCCGCTGCAGCTGCTGGTGCAGAACCTGCTGTACGACATCTCGCAGATCGCCATTCCGTTCGACAACGTGGACGAGGAGCTGGTGCGCAAGCCGCTGAAGTGGAACCCGGCGGACATCGGCCGCTTCATGGTGTTCTTCGGGCCGATCAGCTCGATCTTCGACCTGAGCTGCTTCGCGCTGATGTGGTACGTGTTCGATGCACGCACGCCGGCCGACCAGGGCCTGTTCCAGTCCGGCTGGTTCGTGGTCGGCCTGCTGACCCAGACCCTGATCGTGCACATGATCCGCACGCCGAAGGTGCCGTTCCTGCAGAGCATCGCCGCGCCGCCACTGCTGCTGATGACCGGCCTGATCATGGCCATTGGCGTGGCCCTGCCGATGAGCCCGCTGGCCGGCTACTTCAAGCTGCAGGCGCTGCCGGCCGGCTACTGGCCGTTCCTGGTGGCGATCCTGTTCGGCTACGCGGTGCTGACCACTGCGCTGAAGCGGTTCTACATCCGTCGTTACGGCTGGCAGTAAGCGCCCGCCGCTTTGTCCAGGGAGAAACACAATGGACATCAATCCGAACCTGCCGGCGTTCGACGCCGGTGCCACGCTCAGCTCGCTGATCAGCCTGTCAGTGGCGTTCGTGCTGGGCACGGTCATCGGCCTGGAACGCCAGCTGCGGCAACGCACCGCGGGCCTGCGTACCAACACGCTGGTGGCGGTGGGAGCGGCGGTGTTCGTCGATCTGGCAGTGCGCTTCCATGACCTGTACGGCGGTCCACCGTCACCGCTGCATGTGGTGGCCTATGTGATCTCCGGCGTCGGCTTCCTTGGTGCCGGCGCGATCATGAAGGACGGCGCGCAGGTGTCCGGCCTGAACACCGCCGCCACCCTGTGGGGATCGGCGGCGGTGGGAGCATGTGCCGGTATCAAGCTGCTGCCCGAAGCAGTGCTCGCCGCGGTGTTCGTGCTGGCCGCCAACACCCTGCTGCGGCCGGTGGTGAACCGCATCCAGCGGCAGCCGCTGCCGGAAGCGTTCAGCGAGGCAACCTATGCGATCAACGTGGTCTGCCAGCGCGAGCAGCAGGCCGAGGTACTGGACCAGCTGTTGCTGCTGCTTGAGCAGGCGCAGTACCCGGTGCGCGCGGTGGACCAGCGCCCGTTCGGCGAGCGCGACGTGGAAATCGAAGCGGTGCTGTATGCCACCACGGTGGATGCCGGCGAACTGGATGCGGTACTGGCGACGCTGGCGACCACGCCCGGCGTGCTGCAGGGGTTCTGGAACGCCAGCCTGGAGGAGTAGTGCCGGCCGCTGGCCGGCAACCGGATGATCCGCGGACGCCCCATGCATCGCCTCGGCATGCCCACCGCTGGGGGTAGTGCCGGCCGCTGGCCGGCATCTGCACGGTGCTTCCGGAGATCACGGGGTTGCCGGCC
>NZ_JAXBQQ020000007.1:9170-225918 GCF_047520695.2 Stenotrophomonas sp. AR029
GCCGGCCGCTGGCCGGCAACCCCGTGATCTCCGGAAGCACCGTGCAGATGCCGGCCAGCGGCCGGCACTACCAGGCATCGCTTTGACCGGTGCCGACCAACGCCGGCATCCACCGATGGCGGCTTTGCTATCCTTTCACCCCACGCCAGGGAGCCGTCCCGATGCCATCGCTGTCGCCCCGCCGCCCACTGGTGCTGCTGGTCCTGATCGTTGTGATGGCGGCGATCTTCCTGATCGACACCGTCACCGATTACGCGGTTGCCGCCGCCTGCTTCTACGCGGCGGTCATCCTGGCCGCATCGCGCGTGCTGGGCGCACGCGGGTTGATCACGCTTGCCCTGGCCTGCATCGCGCTGACCGGGCTGAGCTTCTTCCTGACCCGCTTCGGCACCTACCGCATCGGCCTGGTCAATTCGGTCATTGGCATGCTGGTGATCGGCATCACCACCTACCTTGCCCTGAACATGGAAGCGGCCAAGGCCGCCGTGCAGGAAGCACAGGGCCGCCTGCTGCGCGTGGCGCGCGCCTCCACCGTGGGCGAGCTCACCACCTCCATCGCGCATGAAGTGAACCAGCCGCTGGCGGCCATCGCCAGCAGCGCCGAAGCCTGCCAGCGTTGGCTCGCGCAGGACCCACCGAACGTGGACAAGGCCCGGCAGACCGTGGCCCGCATCCTGGCCGATGCACATCGTGCCGGTGACGTGATCGCCCGCATCCGCGGCCTGACCCAGGGCGCGGCACCGCAGCGACGCGCCTTCGATCTGAACCAGGCGGTGGAGGAAATGCTGGCGCTGTCGCGCAGCGAGCTGGACCGGCATGGCGTGGCCGTGGCGCTGCTGCTGGACGCCGAACTGCCACCGGTGCAGGCCGACCGCGTGCAGGTGCAGCAGGTGATCGGCAACCTGATCCTCAATGCGGTGGACGCGATGGAGACCGTGCCCACCGCCGACCGGCGCTTGTCCCTGCTGACCCGGCGCGACGGCCAGCGGGTCAGCCTCAGCGTCCGTGATCGCGGTGTCGGCCTGCCCGCCGACCATCCCGAACGCGTCTTCGATGCCTTCTGGACCACCAAGTCGCACGGTCTGGGGCTGGGTCTCAGCCTGAGCCGCTCGATGATCGAAGCCAACGACGGCCAGATCCGTGCCGAACGACCGGCAGGCGGCGGTGCCTGCTTTGTGTTCGACCTGCCCATTGCCACGGACGCCCACCATGCGTAAGCCCACTGCCGCCAACCCCGATCCGGCACCCATCGTCTATGTGGTCGACGACGATCCGTCGGTGCGCGCGGCACTGGAAGACCTGCTGGCCTCGATGGGCCTGCAGGTGCGGGCCTTCGCCTCCACCCAGGCCTTCCTCGAACACGCGCTGGAAGACGCACCGGCATGTCTCGTGCTGGACGTGCGCATGCCCGGCCAGAGCGGTCTTGAATTCCATCGCACGATGGGCAGCCACGGCCTGCAGCTGCCGGTGGTGTTCATCACCGGCCACGGCGACATCGCGATGGGCGTCAACGCGATCAAGGACGGCGCCATCGAATTCCTCACCAAGCCCTTCCGTGATCAGGAACTGCTCGATGCCATCCACAAGGGCATCGAGATCGACCGCCAGCGCCGCCGCGAGGGCGAGGCACTCGGCGCGCTGCAGCTGCGCTGGGACACCCTCAATGCCGGCGAGCGCGAGGTGGTCGATGGCGTGGTGCGCGGCCGCCTCAACAAGCAGATCGCCGGCGACCTGGGCGTCAGCGAGATCACGGTGAAGGTGCGCCGTGCGCAGGTGATGCGCAAGATGGGCGCACGCACCCTGGTTGACCTGGTGCGCATGTACGACCGCCTGCAGGCGGGTACGCCATGAACGTCCACGTCGCGCTGCTGCGCGCGGTCAACGTCGGCGGCACCGGCAAGCTGCCGATGCGCGAACTGGTGGCGATGTGCGAGGACGCAGGCTTCGCCGATGTCCGCACCTACATCGCCAGCGGCAATGTGGTGTTCCGCAGCGGGCTTGATGAATCCACCGTACGGGAGGCCCTCGCCCAACGGCTGCAGGCGTACGCCGGCAAGCCGGTGGGCGTGCTGGTGCGCTCGGCCAACGAGATCGCCGGCGTGGTGGCACGCAACCCGTTTGCGCAGGCCGCCGGCAACCGTGTGGTCGCGCTGTTCCTCGACGGCAGCCTGCCTGCCGATCCGCTGGACGGCGTGACCGGCCGGCGCGATGAACAGCTCGCACTCGGCACGCGCGAGATCTTCATCCACTACGGTGCCGGCATGGCCGACTCGCGCTTGCGGGTGCCCTATGCCCAGCACGGCACCGCCCGCAATATGAACACAATCGGCAAGCTTGCAGTGATGGCCGCAGCGCTTACCTCGCCTGCCAGCAATCCGCGTGCTGGCCGGAGGCGGTAGCGTCGACCTTCAGGCACTGCGCCGCGCTCGCGCTCCGTGAAGGCTGAAGCAGTGGGCGGACCCAACGGATCACGCCCGCTGCAAGCGGCGCTTCAATCGCGTATCCAGCAGCCCCACGCCCAGCAGCACCAGGCTGGTCAGCCATCCGGCGGCCAGCAGATGCACGTGCGGTAGCATCAGCCCCAGCACAAGCAGCGCCACCGCGCCCAGCAGATGCGAGCGCGGCGCGTGCCCATAGACCACGCGTTTGTACAGGGCACTGCCCAGCAGATAGATCAGCGGGCCTGCCACCATCACGGTGGCGTAAACCGGGGTGACGGCCACCCCCGGATGGTCCATGACCAGATCATTGCCCACCGCCGTGGCGATGATGCCGGCGATCAGCAATGCATGCACGTAGTGGAAGTTGGCGCCCATCCGCCCGGGGTCTTCGGCGTGGGTGATGGCCTCTGTGGCATCGCGGCTGGAGATGCCGAAGTACAGCCACCACATGGCAATCGTGCCGGCGAAGGTGGCCAACACCGCTGAAACCACTTCCAGGCTCCAATGCTCGACGTCGCTGAGCACGCCCCCGGTTGCCAGCAACGTCTCGCCCAGTGCGACGATGACGAACAGCTGGCAGCGTTCGGCCAGGTGTCCGCCCTCGATGGTCCAGTCGCGGGTGTGCGAACGGCCCATGCCCGGGAACGCGAAGCCGAACATCGGCGAGATGTATTCGCAGGCCACCGCCACCGCCCACAATGCCAGGCGGAGGTTGCCCTCGGCCGCCGCGCCGGCCAGCCAGAAGCAGGCCGACACGCTGACCCAGGCCAGCATGCGGCGGAAGTTCGGTGCCAACGGATGGCTCCGGCCGACCTCCAGCAGCACGAACGCGGTGCGTCCGACCTGCATCGTGGCGTACGCCCCGGCGAAGATCCACGCACGATCGGCAAACGCCTCGGGAATGGACGAGGACATCAACAACGCCAGCAGCATGGTGGCGAAGAGCAGGCCGCGGATGCGCGGCGCCTCCGGGTCGAACCAGTTGCTGACCCAGCACGCGTACTGCCAGCCGAGCCAGACCGCGAACCACAGCACCAGCGTCTGCAGTACACCGGCCAGGTCCAGGTGGTGCAGCAGATGGTGGCTGAGCTGGGTGACCGCGAATACGTAGACCAGATCGAAGAACAGTTCTTCGTAGGTCACGCGGGCATGGTGGCCGTCGCGGTGGCGCAGCGCGGGCAAGCGCAGTCGGGTACGCATGGAACTCCTTCAGCGCGCCAGGCGCCAGTACAGGAAACCGGCCAGCAACGCCGGCGCGGCAAACACCAGCAACAGGATCGGCAACTCCTCGCGTACCGCGTAACCGGCCTTGCTGACCCCCACCCACATGTTGGCCACGGCCACCAGCAGCCAGGTAGCGATGAAGGCGATCAGCGCCGTGGGCAGCTGCGAGGTGCCCACGCTCCAGAGACGGCCAAACAGCAGGAACACCCCCAGCAGGAGCACGCCGCCGAGCATCACCATGAGCACATGCATGGTCCACCTCCTTGAGCCTGGGAACAGGCTAGCCCCGGCCGATTGTGCGCAACAGCCCGTGGAGATGGATTCATAGTCCAGAGCAAGCGAACAATCCCGGCATCGGATGCGGCGAACCTTATGGCAGCCATGAGTTATTCGCGAAACGGGCCGTCCAGGGTACGTGCTAGCTTCATCCGACCCTATCCAGACCCCTCTCCGCCATGCGCCGTTGCCTGACGACCCTTGCCCTGACTGCCACACTTGCCTTTGATGTCACTGCCGCCGACACACCGCTGCCACAGCTGCAGGCCTACACCGTAGACCCATCCTGGCTGCAGCCGATGGCGCCGCTGCAGATCGCCGACCATACCTGGCAGATCGGCACTGAGGACCTGACCGCGCTACTGGTGCAGACCGCCGACGGCGCGGTGCTGCTCGACGGCGGCATGCCGCAGATGGCCAGCCACCTCATCAGCAACATGAAGGTGCGCGACGTGGCGCCGCAGGACCTGCGCTTGATCCTGCTCAGCCA
Source organism: Stenotrophomonas sp. AR029 (assembly GCF_047520695.2). Taxonomy (NCBI): domain Bacteria; kingdom Pseudomonadati; phylum Pseudomonadota; class Gammaproteobacteria; order Lysobacterales; family Lysobacteraceae; genus Stenotrophomonas; species Stenotrophomonas sp. AR029. The sequence continues at coordinate 13,602 of NZ_JAXBQQ020000007.1, forward strand.
TGCGCATGCCGACCATGCGGGCCCGGTGGCAGAACTGAAGCGCCGTACCGGTGCGATGGTGGTAGCCAACGCCGAATCAGCGGTGCTGCTGGCGCGCGGCGGCAGCAACGACCTGCACTTTGGCGACAGCATCACCTTTCCGCCGGCCAGCACCGACCGCATCATCATGGATGGCGAAGTGGTCACGGTGGGTGGCATCGCGTTCACTGCACACTTCATGCCGGGGCACACCCCGGGCAGCACCGCCTGGACCTGGACCGATACCCGCGATGGCAAGCCGGTGCGCATCGCCTACGCCGACAGCCTGAGTGCGCCGGGCTACCAGCTGCAGGGCAACGCCCGCTATCCCCACCTGGTCGAGGACTACCGGCGCAGCTTCGCTACGGTGCGCGGCCTGCCCTGCGACCTGTTGCTGACCCCGCATCCGGGCGCCAGCAACTGGAACTATGCCGCTGGCAGCAAGGCCAGCGACAAGGCACTGAACTGCAAGGCCTACGCGGATGCGGCCGAGAAGAAGTTCGACGCGCAGTTGGAAGGAAACGGCCGCAGCACGCTGATCCCGTAGAGCCGAGCCCATGCTCGGCTTGCCGGCCAAACACAGCCGAGCGTGGGCTCGGCTCTACACAGGATGCGTCGAAGAGTGCCGGTCAGAACGACCGGCACCCGCCGTCCATCAGCCACCCTGTCCGTGCTGGGCGAACGGCTCGGTGCTGCCGTCGGTGCGCACCAGCTCGACGGTGTACGGCTGCACGTAGCCATCCGGCATTTCCATGCCCGGCGAACCGGCCGGCATGCCGGGCAGCACCAGCCCGCGCGCGGCCGGGCGTTCGGCCAGCAGGCGCTTGATGTCCTCGGCCGGAACGTGGCCCTCGACCACATACCCGCCGATCTCGGCGGTATGGCAGGACGCCTTGCCGACCGGCACGCCCAAGCGAACCTTGATCGGGTTCATGTCGTCGGTGTCATGCACCTCCACCTGGAAGCCGGCAGCCTTCAGGTGGTCGACCCAGATGCCACAGCAGCCGCAGCTGGCGGTCTTGTGCACGATGGCCACCGGCAAGGCCGGATCGACCTTGGACGGGCTGGCCTGGATCGGTGCCACCGGTGCTGCGCTGGCGATCGGTGCGGCGGCGGATTCTTCGGCGGCACGTGCACAGGCGGTCGTGGCCAACACGGTACCCAGCAGCAGGCCGAGGGAGAGAGTACGGTTCATTGCGTGATTCCTTTGCAGAGGCGGGCAACGCGGCCCGTCGCCCGCGCATCGAAGGCACAGGCAGAGTCGAGAAAAGTCGAGCAACTACGGCAGGCGCTTGAGGCCTGCAGGGAATCACGCGATAGGGGGCCGCAACGGGTCCGGCATCGGCGGCGGTGCGCGTTGCCGGGTACTGGCGGCTACCGGCGCCTCGCGCCACGGCGAGGCGGGCATACCGCTCGACATGGCCAGCATGCCAAGGCAGGCCGGCGGGCATTCACACTCACCACTCTGGCAGGCCGCCGGGGCCGCATCATCGCAGCAGCCGGCTGCCGCCATCGCGGCCGAGTGCGGTGCAGCGCAGTGATCCTGGTTGGCCGACCCGCTGTACGAAGATGAGGCAAGCGCGAGCGCCGGTGCATTCAGCACCAGGGCGACAAGCAGCATCCATCGCAGCAGCAGGCCAGGCAGGTTCACCTGCCGATGATAGCCGATGCGCGTGTCACGCAGTCGCCGCCGCCATTGCACTCATCCGCACCGGAATCGACTTGGCAGCGGGCGTGCCGCTGATGCGGTCGTAGTAGTCCAGTGGCAACAACGGGTTCAGTTCCGGGTAGTACCCGGCCAGCGCGCCGCGCGGCATCGGGTAGTCCAGTACGGTCAGGCCCTCGACGCGCCGCTGCACGCCATCGCGGCTGATCGTCTCCAGGCTGACCAGCGCCTCCTTCTCCAGACCGCGCGCCAGCCGGTCCTCGATGTTCATGAACAGCACCATGCGATCGTTGTACACGCCGCGATAGCGATCATTGTAGCTGTAGATGGTGGTGTTGTACTGATCATGCGAGCGCACGGTGGCCAACCGCAACATGTCCGGATCGTGCACCGGATCGTCCACGTCCAGGCCGGGCATCACCAGGATGTTGGCCTTGCCATTGGGCGTGGGCCACACGCGGCGGCGCGGCGGAATGTCCAGATGGAAACCGTGCGGCTGCTGGATGCGCGCGTTGAAGCCGGTGTAGATCTCCGGGTACACGGCAGCGATGAGTTCGCGAATAGGTGCATAGTCGTGCATGCAGCGCGCCCAGTCGACCTTGCTGTGCGGCAGCGCAGCCATCGCCATGCGGCAGACGATCTCGACCTCGGGCAGCACCTCCGTGCTGACCGGTTCGAGCACGCCGCGCGAGGCGGTCACGTTCGACATCGCGTCTTCGATGGTGACGAACTGCTCGCCGGCCGGCGTGACGATGCGCTCCGAGCGCGCCACTACCGGCAGGATCAGCGCATCGCGGCCATGAACCAGATGACCTCGATTGAGCTTGGTGGCGATGCCCACGGTCAGGTCCAGCCCACGCATCGCTTCATACGCGCGAGGCGTATCGGGCACCGCATGGATGAAGTTGCCCCCCAGGCCGATGAACACCTTGGCGCTGCCGTCCAGCATCGCCTCGATGGACTCGACCACATGGTGGCCATGCTCACGCGGCGGATCGAAGCCGAACACCTGCTGCACGCGGTCCAGGTAGGCCGGCTTGGGCTTCTCGTCGATGCCGACGGTGCGGTCGCCCTGCACATTGGAATGACCACGGATCGGCCCTATGCCAGCACCGGGCTTGCCGAAGTTGCCACGCAGCATCAGCAGGTTGGCGACCTGCTGCAGCAGGCGCGAGCCGTACTGATGCTGGGTCAGGCCCATGCCGTAGCAGATCACGGTGGCCTTGGAGCGGATGTAGATCTCCGCACAGCGGTGTATCTGCGCCTGCGAGATGCCGGATACCTGCACGATCTGGTCCCAGTCCTGCGCCAACACATCCTCGCGCAGCGCCTCCAGGCCCACTGTGTGTTCTGACAGGAAATCATGGTCGAGCACGCGCTCGCCCTGCGCCTCGCGCTCGAACATCACCTTCATCATGCCCTTGATCAGGGCCAGGTCGCCGCCGATGCGGATGTGCACGAACTCGCTGGTGATCTCGGTCGAACCGAACGTGGCCATCTGCACCACGTCCTGCGGCTCGGCAAAGCGGATCAGCGCGCGCTCGGGCATCGGATTGACCGCCACAATCGGGATGCCGCGTTTGCGCGCATCGACCAGGTTGCTCATCATCCGCGGTGAATTGGTGCCGGTGTTCTGGCCGATCACGAAGATCGCCTCGGCGTGCTCGAAATCCTGCAGCACGATGGTGCCCTTGCCCACCCCGATGGCCGGCGGCAGCCCGCGGCTGGTCGGCTCGTGGCACATGTTCGAGCAGTCCGGGAAGTTGTTGGTACCAAACTCGCGCACGAAGATCGAATACAGGAACGCCGCTTCGTTGGGCGTGCGCCCGGAGGTGTAGAACTCGGCCTGGTGTGGGCTGTCCAGCGCCTGCAGGTGGCGACCGATCAGTGCAAAGGCATCGTCCCAGCTGCACGGCACGTAGTGGTCGGTGGCTGCGTCGTAGCGCATCGGCTCGGTCAGCCGGCCCTGCATCTCCAACCAGTAGTCGGTCTGCGCCATCAGCTCCGTGACGGTGTGGCGGGCGAACAACTCGCGGCCGGCCCGGAACTCCGTAGCCTCCCAGGCCAGTGCCTTCGCGCCGTTCTCGCAGAACTCCAGCTTCCTGCGTTCGTCGGCATCGGGGAACGCGCAGCTGGGGCACTTGAAGCCACCGGGCTGGTTCATCGCCAGCAGCGCCTTCGACCCCTTGCCGATCACACTCTGCTGCAGCAGCACCTTGGCGGTGGCACCGGCGGCACCCCAGCCGCCGGCAGGCTGGTTGTAGGGCTTGTAACGCGGCGGTTTCTGCTCGGACATGTTCGGGAACCTTACGGAAGGAACGCAGCAACAATCGGCACAACGCGGTCCGGCGGCGCAGTCAATGGCACGACCAGCCGCACAGTCAAGCACGGCCTGCGCGGCTTCGCCAGAGGGTACAGGCGGTTTTCAGCACAACCTGCCATGGCAACGGTTACAGCCGCGTCTGCGCGCGACCACTGCGCTATCCTCGAAACCGCAGGCGGTGGCCCGCCCGCGTTTCTCCCTTGTCCGGACGCGCTGCATGCCTGATTCGATCCCGCCGCACACCCCACCTGCCGGCACCGCCCAACGCCCGCTGCAGCGCTGGCGCAACGAGGGGCAACAGCAGCAGGTCGATGTGGTGGCCGAAGAAGTGCCGGTGGCGCTGCGCTACAACGGCGCCGCCTTTGCGGTGATGATGGCCACACCGTGCGACCTGGAAGACTTCGCGCTCGGCTTCTCGCTCAGCGAAGGCCTGATCGACACCCCCTCGCAGCTGCTGTCGATCGAGATCCGCCCGCAGCTGGAAGGCATCGAGTTACAGATGACCGTGGCTGAGGAGGCACCCGGTGCCGACCTGGACCCGTCCAATGGACGCCTGCTGCCCGGTCGTGGTGGCTGTGGCCTGTGCGGCACGCGCCAGCTGGAAGAAGTGCTGCGCCCACTGCCGCAGATCCGCGAGCGACGCAGCTACTCGCCCGCCGCTCTGCAGCGCGTGCTGGCCACGCTGACGCAGCACCAGCCGATGAATGCGGCAAGCGGCTCCACCCACGCCGCGGCCTGGGCCGATGCCAGTGGACGCATCGGCTGGGTGCGGGAGGATGTCGGACGCCACAATGCACTGGACAAGCTGATCGGTGCGCTGCACCACAACGAACACGCCATCGAAGGCGGCCTGCTGGTGATTTCCAGCCGGGCCAGCTACGAAATGGTCAGCAAGGCGGTGCGCGCCGGTGCCAGCGTACTGGCTGCAGTCTCGGCACCGACCGCGCTGGCGATCGACCTGGCCCGCAGTGCCGGCCTGTGCCTGGTCGGGTTCGCGCGGGAGAGCGGGTTCAATGTGTATACCCATCCGGACCGGTTGCAGGCGGACGACCGGTAATCTCCGCTGCGTAGGGTCGACTATCACTCGTGGCGCGAGGTTTCCGGGCACCTGAAGGACGAGCAGTCGATTAACTGTCGACTCTACCGCAACGGCTTCCGGGCCCCTCGCCCAGCCAAGGCGAAATCGTCGTAGTTCGATAGCCAGCAATCGGCGCGCCACGCACCATCGAGGACACTCATCATGGTCCTTTCTGGAGTTCCCATGTCGGCTGCCCGGCAACCACGTTCACTGCTGTCGGTTTCCCTTGATGTTTCCGTGCACCGTACGTTGGCAGGTGCGCCGGCTTCCGGAAGCCGCGGAACCAAGGTAACGGATGCCCTGCCTCCCCCCACGATCCGTGCAGAAGGTCCGGCGCTCTGGCAGGCAAGGCGTGAAGAGGCCCACCTGTGGATCCTGCCCGTCCCCACCGCGCTACCCGGATCGATGCGATGCGTGACGGGCGAAGCAGGACGCATTGCCGCGGTTGCGCACACCATTCTGGGCCGGCCGAAGGTGGACATCACCGGCAGATGGGAGGGCTCGGGACTGAGCGCGTTGTTCACACTGGCCCGTGCGGTGTCTGAAGCCGAAACCATCCACCACAATCCCGACAACCTGACCCTGAAGGATGTTCTGCCGGCGGACGTCCATGCAGAATGGCAAGCGGCATTGAATGAGTGCGGAATCGATCCAATCGAGCTGGAACGCCTGCGTCCCCACTTCGCGGCCAGAGCGCTGCGCAAGGCCGTCATGGCCAGGCATCAGCTGGAGTCGCCGAAGGCATTCTGCAAGGAGCTGCGCAGGATAGGACGCGCGGGTGGAGCCCGCTACTTCGTGCCGCGCACTGAACTGGCTATCGACATCGCGGCAGCTGACGACTGCGGTAAACCGCATCCTGCACTGGATGACACGACACGGTTTGCGGTGCAGGTCGAGCGACTCCGTCGCCTTCACGATACCGCCCGTGTTCAGTCCAAGGCCTGGGCGCATGGCGATGCCCTTGGCATGGGTGGGCATGACGTGCCTATGGATATGCACGTGACAGCGACTGGCAGCAACGAGCTGGACACGCTTCGACGCGAGGCCTGGCTCAGCGCAGTGGAAGCCGTAACTGCGGGAAGATCAACCACGCTTGCGATGCTCGATATTGCAGATGCGTTCGACGGGAACGGCTACATCAGAGCGCTGCGCGAACGCGGTTTCAGCTTCCAGCCGGCGTAGCCACTGAGCTGCGGGCCTGAGTCCGGGCAGCACTCTGCTGCCCGGAGCAATTGCACTCAGCGCAGCGCGACCTTCGGGAAGTCCACCGGCACGTCGAACGCCACGTTGACGTAGTTGGTGAACAGGTTGAGCGCCACATGCGCGAGGATCTCCACGATCTGCTCATCATCGAAGCCAGCCGCGCGCAGCGCCTGCACGTCGCCGTCGGCGATCTGCGCACGCTGCTCGACCACCTTCAACGCGAAGTCGAGCGCCGCCGCAGTGGCCGGGTCGCTGGACTGGCCGATCTGCGCGGCGGTCATCTGCTCGCTGCTGGCGCCGGCCTCGCGGCCCAATGCCGTGTGCGCGGCCAGGCAGTACTCGCAGGCGTTGCGGTTGGCGATGGCCACGGCGATCTGCTCGCCCAGCAGCGGCGACAGGCGACCGCCGCCCAGCGCGCCGAACGAACCCCACATGCTCTGCAGGGCGGCTGGCGAGTTGGCCACGGCGCGGAACATGGCCGGGGTGGCGCCGAAAGCGGCGTGGACCTGACCCAGCAGGGCCTGGCGGTCGGCGGTGGTGTTGGCGGCATCGATCAGGGGGACACGGGACATGGTGGATCTCCTTGGGAAAGCGCCCGGGATTGGACGACCCGCTCATCCTAGGTAGACTCGCTGGACGCTTCAGGCGCAATCAGCCACACATGTTGTCCATTCATCCATGAGCACGCCCACCGACACCTCCCCACCCGACCGTCTCTCCTCCCTGCTGGAGCGCTTCCGGGTGCAGGCCGCGCTGTTCCACAGTGGTCCGCTGTGCGGGCGCCATGTCTTCGAGCCGCAGCCCGGTCGTGCCTTCCTGCACATCCTGCGCCAGGGTGAAATGGAGGTCCGTCATCCCGACGGCGATATCGCGCTGCCCCGGTTGAAGATCGACACACCCAGCCTGCTGCTGTATCCGCAACCGCTGCACCATGTGTTCTTCAATGCACCGCTGGAAGGCCCGGATTTCACCTGCGCCACGCTGGATTTCGATGGCGGCGCGCGTAATCCGATCGTGCAGTCGCTGCCGCCGGTGATGGTGGTGCCACTGGCCGCGATCGGCGAACTGGATGACACCCTGCAGCTGCTGTTTGCCGAGGCCGATCGCCAGCGCTGTGGTTCACGGCTGCTGACCAATCGCCTGTTCGAGGTGGCGCTGATCCAGATCCTGCGCTGGGTGGTCGACCACCCGGATGCAGCGGGTGTCAGTCATGGACTGATGCGCGGGCTGTCCGACGCGAGGCTGGCACGCACGCTGGTGGCGATGCACCAGGCACCGCAGGACGAATGGACGCTGCCCCGTATGGCCGCGATCGCCGGCATGTCGCGCAGCGCATTCGCGGCAGTGTTCAAGGAGGTGATGCAGGCGACGCCGGCCGCCTATCTGCTGGACTGGCGGCTGAGCCTGGCCTGCGCGCAGCTGCGGGCCGGCGTGGCAGTCAAGCAGGTGGCGGTCGAGGTGGGGTTTGCCGATACCGCGTCGTTGTCGAAGGCGTTCCGCAAGCGGTTGGGGGCGTCGCCCAGGGCCTGGTTGGCCGCGAGCGCCGCCCAGGCTGGGTAAAGGGTGAGGGGGTAGAGTCGGCCGCTGGTCGCCTATCGCGCGACGCGCGGGATGTTCGTTGTCCGACCGAAGGACAGTCGACTAACGATCGACTCTACCGATGTGGCATTTTCGTGATCTGACCGAAGAGCAGCCGACCAGCGGTCGGCTCTACCACGGACGATCGAAGCGGCATTTTCATGGCCTGACCGAAGGGCAGCCGACCAGCGGTCGGCTCTACCACGTGCGATGTCTGCGCGCCGACCGGCCGCTCAACGGGACGTGCCGTCAGACTTCGCCAGCAGCCCGGCGATGCGCTCGGCCACCTGGGCGCGCACGCCTTCATCCAGCTGCCCTTCGTACATCGCCTCGTAGATCCACAGGCCGTCGGCGGCCAGCCGTGCTACGAAATTGTCGAGCGCGGCCGGGTCATTCAGCCCGGCCGACGGCGGCAACGGCGCCCAGCGGCGTACCGCCGGGCCCCACGGGCGCTCATCGGCGTCCGGGTCGGCCGATTCGAGCATGAACATCAGCTCGGCACGGGTAGCGCTCTGCGCCGAGACGCGCACGAAGGTCTGGTAACGCTCCAGCGCCGAGGCTTCGTCCGCACGCTTGCCCAGCAGCGTTTCCATCGACGACTCCCAGGCCTGCACCAGGTGCTCGTCGATGCCGCGCAGCAGTGCCTCGCGCGACGGGAAGTGGTACAGCAGGCCGCCGCGGGTCAGCTTGGCCTCGGCCGCCACCGACTCGAAGGTCACCGCTCGCACGCCATCACGATTGATCACGTTGACGGCGGCGTCGAGGATGCGGTCGCGTTTGCTGGTTCTCATCGTTTCATTTTACGCGATCGGCCGCGCCCTCGCGGCCGCCGATGCGGCCGCGCAGCAGGCGCGCGATGATCGCCGCGCCCACTGCCAATACCGTCGTGATCACCAGCAGCACGATCTGGTAGCCACGGTCATACGCGGCCGCAGCCAGTGCGAACCACTCACCCTGCCCGCTCTCGCGCGCGACATGCAGCGCCTGGGTGAAACCCTCGCGGGCAAGCACCGGCATATCGGCCGAGACCGGCAGGAACGCGCTGTACATCGCCGCGCTCAAGCTGCCGAGCATCGCCACCGCCAGCAGGCCACCGAATTCGTAGGACACCTCTTCGACCGACGAGGCCATGCCTGCGCGGTGTGCCGGCACATTGTTGAGGATGGCGGTGGATGCCACCGAGATGGCCGAGCCCATGCCGAAGCCGGTGATGGCCATACCAGCCACCACCCAGCCAAGGCCGTGCGGGAAGCCGAACGCCACCATGCCGACGCCCAGCGCACCTGCGGCCAGGCCACCACAGATCAGCGGGCGCAGGCCCACCCGGTGCAGGATGCTGCCGCCCAGAAGCGCGCTCGGAAGGCTGCCCATTGCCGCCACCGAGACCAGCAGACCCGCCTGCAGCGGCGTGAAGCCTGCCACCAGCTGGAAGCGCTGGGTGGTGACCAGCTGCAGGCCGGCCATCGCGAACAGGGTGAACACTGCCGACAGCGTGCCGGCCAGGAACGCAGGATTGCGGAAAATCGCAAAGTCCAGCAGCGGGTACGGCAGCTGTTGCTGGCGGCGCGCGAACGCCGCACCGCTGATGACGGCCAACAGCAGCGCGCCTGCGCCCAGCGCGTACGACGGCGGCGTAGCGATCAGCGACTTGATCGCCAGCACCACGCCGGACAGTGCGGCCAATGCCAGCACCGAGGACACAAGGTCCCATGGCCGCGAGGTGTCACGCTGTCCTTCCGGCGCCAGCAGCAGCGTGGCCACGAACGCGACCACCACCACCGGCACGTTGATCAGGAACACCGAGCCCCACCAGAAGTGCTGCAGCAGCCAGCCGCCGATGATCGGCCCGAGCGCCGCACCGACGATGGCCACCGAACCCCAAATGGCGATGGCGATGTTGCGTTCGCGCTCTTCGTGGAAGCTCAGGCCGATCAGCGCCAACGTGGCTGGCATCATCGCTGCGGCACCGACTGCCAGGAGGGCTCGTGCGGCAATCAGCTGAGCTGCGGTGTCGGCGAACGCCGCGGCCAGCGAGGCGACGCCGAACACCACCAGGCCGATCAGGAACATGCGGCGATGACCGATGCGGTCGCCCAGCGTGCCCGCACCCAGCAGCAGGCCGGCCATCACCAGCGGATAGGCGTTGACGATCCACAGCGCCTGGCCGGCACTGGCCGAGAGTTCCTCGGTCAGCGTAGGCAGTGCGGTGTAGAGCACGGAGTTGTCGAGCGTGACCAGCAGCAGGCCGGCGGCGACGGTAAACAACAGCGCCCAGCGACGGGCACGCGACAGGGCCGGAGCACCGGCCAGGGGCTGGGACAAAGCCATGGGGAAACCTGATGGGGAGCGGAAAACGGCCCTAACTATACAGGATGTCCTGTATAGTTATGAAAACAGCGCCGCCGATTCAGATTGGGGCCCGGGCAATGTTCATGTTGTCGTGCCCTCATGCCGGGTCGTGCCCGGTGTCAGGGATCATCACCGACAGTCTTCCGGCAGCGCGGCAACCGCCGATACCACCGCCGCCTGCATGCCCTTCCCCACAGCCATGTCCAGTTCCCCGCTAGTTCCGCCATGCTGGCGCCGCAGTTCGTCCTCGCACAGCCCGCGCACCCGCGCACGGGCCTGTGCGCGCAGGCTGCTGCACCGCCAATCGGTGCCGCCCAAAGGCAACACCGAGTACACCACGCTGTTGCAGGCATTGCCGGCGCGCTGCTGCAACGACAGCCCGCCGAAATCCCGCGGTTCGCTGCTGCGTTGCGGGTCGAAGTAGCTGTCCGGGAACGTGCGCGCGTACTGTTCGATGTCCACGGCCATGCGGCGTCCACCGGCCAACGGCATCTGCAGCGTCTGCCCGCACGGCGTCGCGTCGGCGCGATGCTGGATGTACTGGTAGATCGGCCGGTCCAGCGATGGATCCTGCTGGGTCACCGCGCTGACTGCCGCCAGCACAGGCAGCGATGCACGATTGGCCATGCGCGCCAACACTCCCGCCTGCGCCGGCTGGCAGCGGTCGCGCAATGTTGCCGCGAGCAGGAACAGCACGTCGTTGCGGAATGCGTGGTCGTCACCCAGGCGCTGTTCGATGCGCTGGCTGGCATTGGACGTCGGCGCCGGAAACGCGACCGCAGGCGGCGCGATGGGTGCGCGCTGCCGCTGCCACCACAGCAGCACCCCCGCGCCCAGCAGCACCCCGGCAGCCATGATCCATCGCCTGCGCATCAGTTGCGGATCGCCGTCAGCGTGGCCGCCGCGGCATCGTAGGACGCGCTGGCGATGTCCGCGTCGAAACGCTTCACCTGCAGGCGGCCGGCAAGCCGGTACGGATCCCACAGATCGCCCAGCGCGATCGGCGTGGCCAGGGTCACGTGGATGATCTGGTTCGGTGGCGGCGGCGGCACGTGGATGCACGCGCCGTAGAACGGCACGAACAGCAGTTCATCCACCAATCCTGCATCGTTGGTGCCGAGCGGCACCACGTAGCCATCCAGATCCACCGCGCGACCATCGACAGCATCGACCACCCGCGAAGAGCCGAACTGCTTGGCGCGATCCGGGCTGGAATGGTCGATCTCCTGCCCCGGCGGCGTGCCCGAGCCGGTGTCGTCGATCAGGCCACCCACGCCCTCCATCCCATTGCGTGACAGGCCGATCTGAGGGGGCGGTCGCTGGTAGGTCACTTCGTCGGGCCGCAACGCGTCCCAACGGTCGATGGGGGCTTCGCCCGTGGCCGAGGGTGCCGCTCTGTCCTGCGGCGTGACCACCACGGCGTCGCTGCCCGGCGCCGTACAGCCCGCCAGCCACAGGCATCCCAGCATGAGCAGCAGGTGGCTACGGTTCATAGGGCCTCAGCTGTGCATCACGCATGGTGTAGGCCGAACCGGCCAGATCGTCATCCAACCGTTCGGCACGCAGTGTGCCGGCCAGGAAGAACGGCGAGTACATGTCGGGCATGTCGATCGGGCGTGGCAGCACCACGTGCACGATCTGGTTCGGCGGCGGGGGTGGCACGTGGATGCAGGCGCCGTAGTACGGCACGAACAGGAATTCAGTCAGCCGCCCGTCCTGCGCGTTGGCCAGCGGTACCACGTAACCCGGCAGGCGAACCGGTCGCTGCAGCACCGTATCCACCGTACGGAACGTACCGAACTGCGGCATGCGCCGGTTGCCGTTGTGCTCGACCTCCGGGCCCTCGCCCCGCTCCAGCGCGGCCAGCTCGTCCTTCGGCATCATCTGCAACCAGTCCAGTTCCTGCTCTGCCGCATCCGCAGCGTCAGCGCGGTCGACAACCGGCGAGGGTGGCAAGGCCTGCACACCGGTATCCACCGGCCGCTCGCAGGCGGCCAGGGCCAACACCATCGGCAGCGACAGCATCCAGCGCATGCTCAGCCTCCCGGCGACAGGCCATCGGCCAGCGTGCGCCGGTAGGCCAGCAACGCCGGCACCAGCCCGGCCACAGCGCTGATCGCCAGCACGCCTGCCACCCAGGCCAGCTCGCGGCCGTCCGGCCAGACATGGGTGATCGACAGGCCAAAGTTGGCCAGCGCCCAGCCGCGCCCGGCAATGCTGGCGGCAACCAGAAGCACCAGCGCCAGCGCGCAGGCCACCGCGCTGGTCGCCACCGCCTCCACCACCAGCAGGGCAGCGATGTAACCCGGCCGTGCTCCGGTGGCACGCAGGATCGCCATCTCGCGCCGCCGCTCCTGCAGGGTCGAGACCAGCAGCGCCACCAGCGAGACCATGCCCAGTGCCACCACCATCGCGCTGATCAGCTGCAGCGCCCGTTCGGCCATGCCCAGCGACTGCCACAACTGCTGCAGCGTGACGCCGGGCAGGATCGCCAGCATCGCCTCGTCGGGATACTCGTTGATCCTGCGCTGCACCGAAAACGTGGCAATGCGCGAGTTCAGGCCGAGCATGAAGGCGGTGATGCTGGTCGGGGTCAGATCCAGATGACGCGCCTGCTCGGCGCTGACGCGCTGGCTGCGCAGCTGCACGCCCGATCGCCAGTCGACATGGATCGCTTCGATCGCCGGCAGCGAAACCAGCAGCGACGAATCCACCGGCGTGCCGGTGCGCTGCAGGATGCCGGCAACACGGAATGGCTTGTCGGCATGCGTGGCCAGCGTGACCGCGCCCGTGCCGTGCGCCAGCACGATCTCATCGCCGAGGCCGACCTTCTGCGCGCGTGCCACCTCCGCGCCGATCACCGCGTCGTACAGATCATCGAACGGCCGTCCGTCCGCGAACGCAAGCGCGTGCCCGGCGCCGTAGCGGTAGTGCTCGAAATAGCCATCGCTGGTACCGACCACGCGGTAGCCGCGCCAGGAATCGCCCAGCGAAAGCGGCACCGCCCACTTCACCTGCGGCAAGGCGGACAGCTCCTGGTAGGACTGCCAGGACACGTTGTTGGTCGGGTCGCCGATATGGAACACCGAATACAGCAGCAGGTTCACCGGCCCCGAACGCGCACCGACGATCAGGTCGGTGCCCGATACGGTGCTGGCGAACCCCTCGTGCGCCTGCGTGCGTACACGCTCGACGCCCAACAGCAACACCACGCTGAGGGTGATGACCAGCACGGTCAGTCCCACACTCAACGCACGGCTGCGCAGGCTGGCCCAGGCAAGCTCAAGCATGGCCGGCACCTGCCTGGTTGATCTCGGACAGTGAAATCGTGCGGTCGAACAAGGGCTGCAGGCTGTCGTCATGGCTGACCACCAGCACCGTGGTGCCGGCCGCCTGGCACTGCGCGGACATCAGCTTCAGGAACGCGGTTGCCGCGTCGCGGTCAAGCGCCGAGGTGGGCTCATCGGCCAGCAGCAATGCCGGACGACCGATCAGGGCGCGTGCTGCCGCCACGCGTTGTTGCTGGCCGACACTGAGCGTGCCTGCGCGCCGCTGCATCAGCGCCGGGTCCAGCTGCAGGGCCTGCAGCAGGCGGGCGATCTCGGCATCCAACGGGCCACTGATGCGTGCGCTGCGCAGGCGCGAGAAGCGCAGGCCCAGCGCGATGTTGTCGCGCACGGTGAGGAACGGCAGCAGGTTGAACTGCTGGAAGATCACACCCAGGTGGTCGGCGCGGAAGCGGTCCCGCGCGGCACCACGCATCGCCTGCAGCGCGTGACCGGCGACCTCGATGCTGCCCTTGCAGGGCAGCAGCACGCCCGCGAGCAGGCCCAGCAGCGTGCTCTTGCCGCCGCCACTGATCCCGCGCAGCAGCACGCTGCTGCCCTGCTCGATCCACAGCCGCGGCACGTCCAGCACCAGCTGCCGGCCGTAGCCGAACTGCACGCCATCCAGCGCGATCACCGGTCGCATGCTCACGGAGCCAGCACCACGCGCAGGTTGTCCGGGGTCAGCACGCTGCGGTTCTGGCCATGGGCGGTGGCACTGTTGACGATTACTTCGTGCAGGCCCGGGAACAATGCGGGCAGGCGCACGACAATGGCCCGCAGCTCGGCAGGCTTGGCGCAGTGGTACTGCAGCGTTGCGCTGAACCCCGCGTGCCGATGCTGACCTGATGGCGGTGCGGCAGCCGTCGCATCGAATCCCTCGGCCTTGGCATCGTTGCCTGAAAGGCGGCAGCCCGCGGCGGTAGGCAAGGTGACCCAGCTGCCGCCCTGCAGCAGCGCAGTCGCACGCGCCAGCGCGGACTGCTCGGCCGCATTGGCCGGCGGCCGCTCGAAATCAAGGATGCCGATGCCGGGGGCCTTCAGGGCGAATTCCAGCGTCTGCTGGTCAAGCGCAACATCGACGCTGGCCTGGCCGTGCACGTGCGGTGCGTGCTGGCGGATATCGTGGGCCTGCGCGGCGCTGGCGGCCAGCAGCAGGAAAAGAGCAGCAGAAAGCTTCATGGGGGACACTCCAATTGTTACTATGTAACATTATGGACCACATCCCCACGACGCCCGCAAGGGCCCTGGCCCAGCCGCCAACTTCGGCACGCTGGCACCCCCGCTTCGATCTTGCCGGTGCCTGGCTGTCCCTGGCCTGCGCCGCCCATTGCATCGCCCTGCCCCTGCTGCTGGCCTTCGTGCCGGCAGCGATGATGGCGCTGCGTTCGTTCCAGCACCCCGGCCATGGCGCGATGACCGTGCTGCTGATGATGTCGCGCTGGGAATGGCTGTTCGCGCTGCTGGCCTCGTCGCTGGCCTTGGCGAGCACCTCGGCCGGGCTGCACCGGCACGGGCGCGGGCGGCCTCTGCGGCTGGCGTGCGTCGGCGCGATCCTTCTACTGTCAGCCTCGCTGTACCTGCCGCTGAAGGAATCACTGCTCTGGCATGGCGTCACCACCGCGTGCGGCGGCATGATGCTGGCGGCAGCACACATCGGCAATCGGCGGGCGCTGCACAACCGCTAACACCGGCTGCGGGTCGGTTGGAACACGCCATCCACGCATGGCGTGGATCTACTGAAACATGCAACACAGCCAACGGTAGTGCCGGCCGCTGGCCGGACGGAAAACACCATCCACGCATGGCGTGGATCTACTGATGCACTCCCGGCAGCCGGCCAGCGGCCGGCTCTACCCCTCCTTATTCGTCAAACGGACGCTGCCCCAGCGTCTGCGTCACATGGTCGACGAAGCAGGTGATGCGCGCAGCCAGCGCGGTGTTGCGGTAGTACACCGCGTTGATTGGCTGCCGCACCTCCTGCGTATGCCTGGCCAACAGCTGCACCAGGCGGCCATCACGCCGGTCCTGACGGGTCAGGAAGTCGGACAGGCAGGCGATGCCCAACCCGGCCACCGCCATCTGCCGCAGCGTCTCGCCGCTGGATGAAGCGATCGCCGGCTCGATCACGAAAGGCCCGCCATCGGCATCGTGTAGTGGCCATTCGTTCAACGAACTGGGCTGGGTAAAACCCAGCAGGTCGTGCTCGCGCAACTGCTCCACGCGCGTCGGCGTGCCGTGCCGTCGCAGGTACTCGGGGCTGGCCACCACGCGGATGCGGCTGTGACCGATCGGTCGCGCATGCAGGGTGGAATCGCGCAGCACGCCGATGCGGAACGCCACATCGGTGCGCTTTTCGATCAGGTCGGTGATGCCCTCGTTGGAATTCAACTCCAGCTCCACCTGCGGGTAGCGATCACGGAAGCCCTCCAGCAGCGGCACGATCACGTGCAGCATGAACGGCGTGGCCGCGTCCACGCGCAGGCGCCCGACCGGCTGCAGCCGCCGCGCCGCCATCTGTTCCTCGGCCTCGTCCACCGTGGCCAGGATCGTGCGCGCGTACTCCAGGAACGCCGCGCCCTCCTCGGTCAGTTCCAGCCGCCGCGTGGTCCGCCGCAGCAGGGTGGTCTGCAGCTTGTCTTCCAGCCGCGCCAGGGTGCGGCTGGTGGCCGAGATGGTCAGCTCCAGCGCCTCGGCCGCCGCCGTGATGGAGCCACCATCGACCACCGCCACGAAGGCCTTCAGCTCATCCAAGGTGGTTTTCATTATTTACCTCGCCGCAAAAGCATTTCCCATATACACGGCTTAATCAACAAATGTAAAGCGCCCACACTTCGCCCTGTCCCGAGCCGCCGGCTCGCAACGAAATCCCTGGAGTCCATCATGAGCGTTCCTTCCTTTGGCGTCGGCACCTTCCGCCTGAGCGGCCAGACCGTCATCGACTCGGTACGCAACGCGCTTGACGTCGGCTACCGTGCCGTCGACACGGCGCAGATCTACGGCAACGAAGCCGAGGTCGGCCAGGCCATCGCCGAATCCGGCGTGCCACGCGACCAGCTGTTCCTGACCACCAAGATCTGGGTCGACAACTACGCTGCCGACAAACTGATCCCGAGCCTGCGCGACAGCCTGGCCAAGCTGCGCACCGAGTACGTCGACCTGCTGCTGATCCACTGGCCGGCGCCGGGCAATGGCGTTGAGCTGCGCGAATACATGACCGCACTGGCTGAAGCCAAGACGCTGGGCCTGACCCGCCAGATCGGTGTGTCCAACTTCAACATCGAACTGACACGGCAGGCCATCGAGGTGGTCGGCACCGGCGAGATCGCCACCAACCAGATCGAACTGAGCCCCTACCTGCAGAACCCGGCGCTGACCGCCTTCCTGCAGGAGCAGGGAATCGCGGTCACCTCCTACATGACCCTGGCCTACGGCAAGGTGCTGAAGGACCCGGTGCTGGCCGGCATCGCCGACAAGCACCAGGCCACCGTGGCCCAGGTCGCGCTGGCGTGGGCCCTGCAGCGGGGTTACTCGGTCATTCCGTCCTCGACAAAGCGCGAGAACCTGGCCAGCAATCTGCTCGCCCAGGACCTGCACCTGGATGCCGATGACATGGCCGCGATCGCCGCGCTTGACCGCAACGGCCGCGAAGTCGATCCGCCGGGCCTGGCCCCGGACTGGGACTGAGGCGCCTCGCCATGGGCAGTGCGTTGACGCGTCTGCAGGCCGGTGGCTTCAGCATCGGCATCGAGGCACCGCTGGACAATGACTGGACGCCGCTGGGCGAACAGGCACGACGCGCCGCGCGACGCCTGCCCGGCGAACCGGACCTGCAGCGCCATGCGGAACTGGCACGGCTGGCCGACCGCCTCGGCTTCCGTGCGCTCTGGGTACGCGACGTGCCGGTGTACGACCCGGCCTTCGGTGATGCGGCGCAGGTGTTCGAGGTATTCAGTTACCTCGGCTACCTGGCCGGCATCACCGAGCACATCCTGCTGGGCACCGGTGCGGTGGTGTTGCCGATCCGGGAGCCGTTGCTGACCCTGAAGTCGGCGCGCAGCGTGCAGCGGCTCAGCGGCGACCGCCTGCTGCTGGGCGTAGCCAGTGGCGACCGCCCGGTGGAGTACCCGCTGTTCGGCCGCGACTTCGACAGCCGTGGCCGCCGCTTCCGCGAGCAGATCGCACTGCTGCGCGAAGGCGCCGCTGCGCACCTGCCGCAGGGCTTGGACGTGCTGCCCGCAGGTGGCCCGGCCCTGCCGTTGTTCGTGGCCGGCCTGGCCCAGCAGCAACCGGCATGGATCGGCCAGCACATGGAGGGTTGCCTGGCCTACCCGGGCACGCCACAGGACCATGCGCAGCGCGTGGCGGCCTGGCGCGCCGTGGCCGGCAACAAGCCGTATGCCAGCTTCATCCACCTGGACCTGGTGGCCGATGCTGATGCCCCCTTGCAGCGCTGGCGCTTCGGCCTGCGTGGCGGCCGCAACGCCCTTTTGGCCGAGCTGCACGCCATGCAGGCAGCCGGTGTCGACCACATCGGCCTGCAGTTCCGCCGCAATGAACGGCCGTTGGCCGAAACCTTCCACGAAATCGCCGAGTACGTGCTGCCGCACTTCCCGGCCCATGCCCGCGCCGCCGCGACGGCCTGACAGTTACCGGAGCTTTGCCATGAAGATGAAGACCCTGGCCGCGCTTGCGCTGGCCACCCTGCCGCTGTCCTTCCAGGCCACCGCCGAGGACTGGTATCCCTCCGCCTACGGCGCCGACGACGAGATCGGCGCGGCCAACCTGCTGACCGCGGACGTGGTCAAGCACGCGGTCTCGCTGGTCAGGACCGGCAAGACCTATCCGCTGGCGGTGCCGGTGGACAAGAACCTGCCCGCGTTCCGCCACCGCAGCTTCCGCCTGTACAACGTGCAGGTCGGCCAGCAGGCTGGCAAGTCGCTGGGCCCCAACAGGTTCACCTTCAACGATGAACTGGTGAACGCCTGGACCGGCGTTGGCACCCAGCTCAACGGTATCGGCCATATCGGCATCGACAACGTCTACTACAACGGCAACAAGGCCGCCGACTTCGTCACCGTGGACGGGGTGCGCAAGCTCGGCGTCGAGAAGGTGCCGCCGATGGTCACCCGTGGCGTCGTGCTGGACATGACCGCGTACTACGGCAAGGCGATCGTGCCCGGCGGCACCGAGTTCACCGTGGCCGACATCCAGGCCGTGCTGAAGAAGCAGGGCCTGAGCCTGCGCAAGGGCGACGTGGTGCTGTTCAACACCGGCTGGCTGGAACTGATCGGCAAGGACGACAAACAGTTCCTGGAAGTGGAACCGGGCATCGGCATGGAGGCGGCGAAGTGGCTGGCCGACCAGGGCATCGTCGCCTTCGGTGGCGACACCTGGGCCTCGGAGGTCTACCCGAACCCGGACGGTGCCGAGGAGTTTCCGATCAACCAGTACATGCTGGCCAAGCGCGGCATCTACAACCTGGAGCTGATCGACAGCCGGGCGCTGGTGCGCGACAAGGCCTGGGAATTCCTGTTCGTGCTCGGCCAGCCGCTGTACGTCGGCTCGACCCAGGTGAACATCAACCCGGTGGCGATCCGATGAACACCGCCGCTGACCTTCCCGTGTTCGCCGGCCGCCGCTTCCGCGTCAGCTATGACGGCCTGGCCGCCGACAATGTCTACAGCGCCGATGGCCGCCACGTGCAGTACGCCATCGTCTCCGGCGCCCATGCCGGTGCGCAGGGCGAAGCCGCCTGCGAGTGGCAGCGGATCAGCGACGGGGTCTATGCCATTTCGTGGCAGGAAGCCGATGGCGCTACGGTCGTGCATGTCGACGATTTCGTGGGCGGGCGTTCGCTGGCCTGGTTCACCGCCACCGATGGCAGCTTCCATCGCATGCAGGGGCCGTTGGCAGCGCTGTGATGCCGGCCAGCGGCCGGCACTACCCCCTCCGGTCGGACAGCTTCGCGTACTGTGTCGGTAGAGCCGGCCGCTGGCCGGCATCCTCGAACGAGTCGAACACTCCGGCCACCCAGTCGATGAACACCCGAAACCGGGGCGACGGCGTGCGATTGCGCGGGTAGACCAGGCTCAACGGACTCGGCGTCGGCGGCGCCTCCGGCAGCAGCTCCACCAGCTGCCGGCGCGCGATATACGGGTCCATCCGGTAGCGCGGTGCCTGGATGATGCCCAGGCCCGCCAGCGCAGCGCCAAGGAACGCGTCCGCACCCGACACACGCACCCGCGCCGGCAGCGGCAGGTAGCGCACCTGCCCGCCCTGCTGGAACTCCAGCGGAATCAGCTGGCCGCTGGCGCTGGAGCGGTAGCCGACCATCTGGTGGCCGTCCTGCAGGGCATCGATGCTGCCCGGCACGCCCCTGGCCTGCACGTAGCCAGGCGAGGCGACCGTCACCTCGCGCAGCATCGTCAACCGGCGCGCCGCCAGATCGCTGTCGGCCAGCGTCCCGACCCGCAACGCCGCATCCACGCCTTCGCCCAGCAGGTCAACATAGCGGTCGCCTTCGCTGACCTCCAGTTCGATCTCGGGGTAGCGCTGCAGGAATTGCGGCAGGTGCGGGAACAGCAGGTGCCGGCCCAGCGTGCCATGCACTTCAATGCGCAACGGGCCGCGCGGCGGCGCGTCACGGAACGCGGCCTCCGCATCATCCATGTCGGCGATCAGACGCAGGCAACGGCCATAGAAGGCCTCGCCTTCCAGCGTTGGCACCACCCGCCGCGTGGTCCGGTGCAGCAGGCGCACGCCAAGCCGCTCTTCCAGTGCCTTGATCGCGTCGGTCACCGTGGCCCGTGGCAGGCCGAGGTCTTCGGAGGCCCGGGTGAAGCTGCGGCGCTCGACGATACGGACGAAGGCGCGCATGGCCGTGAAGCGATCCATTGTTCGGTGATCCGGATGATGTTGGCGGATTATGCAGGATTATCCGAACGGGCAATGTCGCGAAGATGGCTCTGCGCCACTCCGGCGTGCCCGACTGGAAGCCACCATGACCCTCTCCCCCGCCCGCCCTGTCGCCCTGGTCACCGGCGGCTCCCGTGGCATCGGCGCCGCCATTTCCCGCCGGCTCGCCGCCGATGGCCACGCTATCGCCATCAACTATGCAGGGCGCCGCGACGACGCCGAAGCGCTGGCGGCCGAACTCAACGCAGCCGGCGCACAGGCCATCGCGCTGCAGGCCGATGTCGCCGATCCGCAGGCGGTGCGGCAGCTGTTCGATGCCATCGAAGACCGCTTCGGCGGCATCGACGTGGTGGTCAACAGCGCGGGCGTACTGCAGCTGGCGCCGCTGGCCGACACCGACGACGCCCTGTTTGATCGGGTGATCGGCATCAACCTCAAGGGCGCCTTCAATGTGCTGCGCGAAAGTGCACGACGGGTGCGCGACGGTGGCCGGTTGATCACCCTGTCCACCAGCGTGGTCGGCATCCGGCTGGAGAACTACAGCGTGTACGCGGCCAGCAAGGCGGCGGTGGAAACGATGGGCGCGATCCTCAGCAAGGAGCTGCGCGGGCGCAACATCACCGTCAACGCGGTGGCGCCGGGCCCGACCGCCACCGACCTGTTCCTGGACGGCAAGTCACCGGAACTGATCGAGCGGTTGGCGAAGATGAATCCTCTGGAGCGGCTGGGTACGCCGGAAGACATCGCCGGCGCGGTGGCGTTCCTGGCCAGTGCCGATGGCGGATGGATCAACGGCCAGGTGCTGCGCGCCAACGGTGGGATGGTCTAGGTCGCGCGGACGGCATCCACGCATGGCGTGGATCTGCTTGGGAAACCGTGGCGGTTGATCGAATCCACGCAGGACGCGAAGCCGGTGTAGAGCCGAGCCCATGCTCGGCTGCTCTTCGCGCGAAGGCCAGATGCAGCCGAGCGCGGGCTCGGCGCTACCGTCAGGTCAGGCGCCATGGGCCTCGCGGCGCTGGTGTACCCAGTAGTACAGCGTGGGCAGTACCAGCAGGGTCAACAGCATCGCCGACAGCAGGCCGCCGATCACCACCACCGCCAGCGGCTTCTGCGTCTCGGCACCAATCGCATGCGAGGTGGCCATCGGCAGCAGGCCGAACATCGCCAGTAGTGCGGTCATCAGCACCGTGCGCAGGCGCTGCAGCGAACCTTGCACCACCGACTGCAGCAGGTCCATGCCCTGCTCGCGCAGCTGGGCGAAGCGACTGAGCATCACCACCCCGTTCAGCACTGCTTGCCCGAACAACGCGATGAAACCGATCGCCGCCGACACCGACAGCGGAATGCCGGTCAGCCACAGGGCCAGGATGCCGCCGATCATCGCCAGTGGCACGTTGGCCAGGATCAGCGCAGCGCTGCTGATGTCCTTGAAGGCATCGAACAGCAGCACGAAGATGATCAGCACCGACAGCGGAATCACCCAGCCCAGCCGCTCCATCGCACGCTGCTGGTTCTCGAACTCGCCAGACCACTCCAGCCGGTAGCCGTCCGGCAGCTGCACGCTGGCGTCCACGCGCTTGCGCATGTCGGCCACCACGCTGCCCATGTCGCGGCCGGCGATGAAGATGCTCACCGCCTTCACCCGCTGTGCGTTCTCACGCGAGATGTTGATCGCGCCACTGGCCATGCGGAACTCGGCCACGTCGGACAGCGTCACGGTGTGGCCATCGCCAATGCCCACCGGCACCGTGCGCAACCGTTGCAGGTCACGGTCGGCGTCGTCCAGGCGCAGCGTGATCGGGAACCTGCGGTCACCTTCCCACAGTTCACCAACCTGGCGCCCGCCCAGTGCGGTCTCGATCACCTCGTCGATGTCGCGCACATTCAGTCCATAGCGTGCCGCACGATCGCGGTCGATCTCGATCTGCAGCTGCGGCAATGAGCCGTCACGATCAATGAAGGCACTCTCTACGCCCTCCACGCCACGCACCTGCCCCAGGATCGCCTGCGCGTGCTGGTTCAGTACATCCAGGTCCGAGCCGCTGACCTTGATCACCACCTGGCCCTTGATCTGCGAGATGCTCTCCAGGATGTTGTCGCGCACCGGCTGCGAGATCGAGAACTCCGGCCCGGGAATCCGCTGCTCCAAGGTGCGCTGCAGATCGCTCACCAGCTGGCGCTTGTCCACGCCCTTCGGCCATTCCTTCTCAGGCTTCAACGCCACCAGCGCCTCGATCTGGTTGGCGCCCTTGGCATCGGATCCGTCTTCCGGGCGCCCCAACTTGGCCACCACGGTCGATACCTGCGGGAAAGTGCCGACCAGCTCACGGATGCGCCGCGACTGCTGCTGCGCCTCGGCCAGGCTGGTGCTCGGGTCGAGCGTGGCGGTCAACCAGATCGAGCCTTCGTCCAGCTCGGGCAGGAACTCCGAACCCAACCGGGTGCCCAATGCCAGCGTGCCGACCAGCAGCGCAACTGCGGTCAGTACCACCGCACGCGGGCGGGCCAATGCACGCTCCAGGATCGGCTTGTACCAGCCGGTCAGGCGGTCCATCAGCGGATTGCCATCGCGCATGCGGTCGCGGCGCAGCCACCAGTAGCAGAACAGTGGCACCACGGTCAGTGCGAGGATCAACGCACCGATCAACGCCGAGGTCACCGAGTACGCCATCGGCGCGAACATTCGGCCCTCCTGGCGCTGCAGGGTGAAGATCGGGATGTGTGCGGCGATGATGATCAGCATCGAGAAGAACGTTGGGCGCCCCACTTCGGAGGCTGCCGAGAGTACGGTAGAGAAGCGCGTCTTCCTGTCAGCGTTCGGCGGCAGCTTCGACAGCCGCGACACGATGTGTTCGGTCACGATCACCGCGCCATCGATGATGATGCCGAAGTCCATCGCACCCAGCGACAACAGGTTGGCCGGTACGCCCCACAGATGCAGGCCAAGGAAGGTCGACAGCAGGGCCAGCGGCATCATCGCCGCCACGATCAGCGCGGCGCGGGCGTTGTACAGGAACAACCACAGCACCAGGAACACCAGCACCGCGCCTTCAAGCAGGTTGCGGAACACGGTCTTCAACGTGGTCGACACCAGCCACGAGCGGTCGTAGAACGGCTCGATGCTGACCCCGGCCGGTAGCTGGTTCGCTTCGATCTCGGCGATGCGCGCGTGCAGGGCGTCGAGCACGTCGGACGGGTTCTCGCCCTTGCGCATCAGCACCATGCCGAACACCGCATCGTCATTGTCATCCTGGCCGACCAGGCCCTGCCGGGGCAGGCCGGTATCGGCGATACCGGCAAGGTCGCGTACCAGGATTGGCGTGCCACCGCGCTGCGCCACCACCACGTTGCCAATGTCGGCCGGCGAACGCATCAGGCCCACACCACGGATCAGGAACTGCTGCTGGCCGCGTTCCACATAGCCGCCGCCCGCGTTCGAACTCCCCTTCTCCAGCGCCTCGGCGAACTCACCGAGGCTGATGCCGCGGTCACGCAGCTTGTCCAAATCCGGTTTGACCTGGAAGGTGCGCGCAAAGCCACCGAAGCTGATCACATCGGCCACTCCAGGAACGGTGCGCAGGCTACGCTCCATCGTCCATTCCTGCACGGTGCGCAGCTGGGTCGGGGTCAGGTGCGGGCCTTTCAGCACATAGCGGTAGATCTCGCCCACCGCCGAGCTCATCGCCTCCAGCTCCGGGGTCACCCCTTCCGGCAGCTCCACGCCCTGCAGGCGCTCCAGCACCTGCTGGCGTGCGAAGTAGTCATCGGCCTTGTCGTCGAAGGTCAGGATGATCATCGACAGGCCGAACTGGGTGTGCGAGAACACCCGCACCGAATGCGGAATGCCAGACAGCGCCACTTCCAGTGGCATCGTCACCTCGCGTTCCACCTCTTCGGCGGCCCGGCCCGGGTGCAGCGATACCACCGTCACCTGGGTGTCGGACACATCCGGGAAGGCTTCCACCGGCAGCACGCGGAACGCGGCGATGCCAGCGCCGATGAACAGCAGCAGCGCCAGCATCACCATCACCGGCTGGCGCAGGCAATAGGCAATCAGGCGATCGATCATGGCGCGGCGCGCCCCGTGCCGGTGCTGGCGGCTGCCGGCGCGTTGTCCACCAGCTGTTGCAGCAGCAGGCCACCCTCGACGACCACTCTGCTGCCCGGCGCCAGGCCTTCACGCACCCACAGGCGGCCGTCACCCAGCTCCTCGGCGTGCACCGCGTGGCGCACGAAGCGGCCCTTGCCTTCCTCCACGAACACCACCTGCTTTCCGTCGATCAGCAACACCGCGGCGTCGGGCAGCGAGACACCGCCCTCGGACGGCAACGCCACCTGGGCGCGCACGTACTGCCCGGCCTTGAAGCCACGTGCGCGGTTGTCCAGCTCGGCACGCGCCTGCACCACCCGGCGTTCGCTGTCGATGAAGTCATCCACGTGCTGCAGCGTCGCCTGCAGCGGCTGTCCATCGGCGCCGGGCACGCTCACCTGCATGCCGGCCTTCAACCGCCCTGCCAGGCTTTCAGGAACATCCAGCAGCAGCCACAGGCGGTCCGGATCGCCGATCACTGCCAATGGCTGCTCGCTGTCGGGACTGACCGACATGCCCGGGTTCATCCGCCGCTCCACCAGCACGCCATCGATGGGGGCGCGCAGCGGCAGGCGCTGGTCCACGCGCTGGCCATTGCCATAGGCCCGGGCGAATGCAGTCGCGCGCGCATGATCGGCCTGGCTGCCGGCAAAGCTCGCTTCGGCTTCATCCAGTTCACGGCCCGACGCCACTCCCGCGGCGTGCAGCTCGCGGGTGCGCTCCAGCTCCTTGCGTGCCTGCTGCAGTTCGGCACGGCCACGCGCGCCCTCGGCCTGGGCCTGGCCGAACTCCGGCGAGGTGATCCAGGCGATCACCTGCCCTGCCTTCACTCTCTGCCCCGGCTGCGCCTCGATGCGCGCCACCTGACCCGGCAACGGCGTGCGCAGTGCACTGGAGCGTGTCTCGTCCCAGGCCACCCGGCCCGGCAGCTGCAGGCTGGCGCTGGCGCCGGCGGTCACCGCCTCGCTGCGCAGCACGTCCAGCTGGCGGCTGCCGGCTGGAAACTGGATCTGGCCGGCACTGACCTGCGGCGCGTCCTCGGTATACGACGCCGGTTCGCGGCCGCAGCCGCCCAGCAGGGCCAGCGCCAGCAGGGCCGGCAGCACGGCATGTCGCGCACGCAGGCGACGGGCGACGGTGGACTTCATCGGGACTCTCCTTCAACAACGGATGTGGCCGCTTCCCAGCGCGCCAGGGCAATGGCATGGTCGGCACGCGCTTCGATCAGCGCGGCCTCGAATTCGCGCCAGCTGCGGCGCGCATCCAGCAGATCGGTCAGGCTGGCGGCGCCGCGCCGGTAGGCCAGTTCGATGCCCTGTACCGCCTTGCGCGCAGCGTCGGACTGCAGTCCTTCGTAGTCGCTGCGGCGCTGCGCGGCGGACTGCGCGCTGGCCTGCAGCAGGTCAAGTTCGGCGCGCGCTTCGCGCTGCAGCACCTGCAGTTCCAGCGCCGAACTATCACGGTCGGCCTCGGCACGCTGCATCGCGCCGCGTGCACGCGATGGGCCACCGAGTGGAATGGTCAACGACACGCCCCAGGTCACACCGCTGATGTCGGTCGGCTCGCGTTCGGCTTCCACACCCAGCTGGACATCGCGATGGCGCTCGCTGCGCGCCAGTGCTACACCGGCATCGGCCGCGGCCAGGCGCGAACGCGCTGCGCGCAGATCGGCACGCTGCTGCGGATCGAACGCGCGCGTTGCGGCAACGCCTGCGAGGTCCGGCCAGGGATCATCGGCGCTGAGGTCACCGCTGTCGTCACGCCCGAGCAGGAGGCCCAGCGCATGCCGTGCATCGCGCAGATCCAGGGCCGCCTCGCGCGCCGCGTCGGCCACCGCCAGGTCGTCCACCGCCAGCCGCGCGCGGTCGACCGGCGCCATCGCCCCGGTGGCAACCTGCTTGTCGGCTGCCGCCATCTGTTCGGCCGAACTCTGGCGGTTGGCCTCGGCAATCTGCACCCGCTCCTGCGCGCGCTTCAGGCCGAAGTAGGCCTCATGCAGCGCCACCTGCTGGCGACGCCGCGCATCGAGCATCTCCAGCCCGGCCACCTCCAGCAGCGCATCGGCCTGGCGGATACGCAACGCGCGCTTGCCACCGCGTTCCCAGGTCCAGCCCAGGCCCACGGTGCTGTCCATCCGCTTGTCCTGCCAGCGGCCCGGGCCGACGCCGTGCCTGGGGCTGAGCTTGCTGGTGCCGATCGACAGCTCGGTCGCTGGACGCAGCGCCGCCGTCTGCGCGTCGCCCTGCACGCCACGCAGCGCCAGTGCCGCCACACGCAGGTCCGGGTTGTGTGCTTCCATGGCGCGCTGCGCCTCCTGCAGGGAAAGTGCCGACGCCGCAGGTGCGCACAGGAGGGCGGCCAACACAGCCGCAAGGCAAGGGAAGAAGTTCATGCGCGTCACGGTAAGGTGACGCACTTGCGCCAAACTTGCCCCAACCTTGCACGAAGCTTGCAATGCGAATCCTGCTGATCGAAGACGACGCCGCCCTGGCCGATGGACTGATCCGTGCCCTGCAGGGCGCGGGTCATCTGTGCGACCACCTCTCGCGCGGGCTGCATGCACCCGCTGCACTGGCCAGCGCGCCATATGACGTGATGGTGCTCGACCTTTCATTGCCCGACGTCGATGGCCTCGACCTGCTCTCGCGCCTGCGCAACGACGGTGTCACCCTGCCGGTGCTGATCCTCACGGCGCGCGATGGCGTGGAGGACCGCATCCTCGGCCTCGACCGGGGTGGCGACGACTATCTCGCCAAGCCATTTGCACTGGGGGAACTGGAAGCCCGCCTGCGTGCGCTGTCGCGTCGCCGCAGCGATGCACCGGCGCAGAAGCGGTTGGGCCGTTTGTGCTTCGACAGCATCCGCAATGAGGCGCAGGTGGACGGCCAGCGCATCGAACTGACCGCCCGCGAGCTGTCGCTGGTCGAAGCACTGATGCAGCATCCCGGCCGCACCGTCACCAAGCAGCGCCTGTTCGACGCTTTGTACAGCTGGGACCACGAGGCCAGCTTGTCGGTGATCGAAGTGCATGTCAGTCGCCTGCGCCGCAAGCTGGAACACGCGCGTGCCGGCGTCGGCATCCGCATGCTGCGTGGCCTGGGTTATCGCCTGGAGGCCAGCGGTGACTGAGCGCGTGCACAGCCTGCGGAGCCTGCTGCTGCGCCGCCTGTGGCTGCCGCTGCTGGTGCTGCTGATGTGCAGCGCGGTGGGTTCCTTCGCGCTGGCGCGCTTCTACGCCGGTCAGGTCTATGACCGCTGGCTGCTGGACTCGGCGATGTCCCTGTCCGAGCTGGTGACGGTACAGGAGGGTCATGCATCAATCGAGATCACGCCCGCGGTGTCACGTATGTTCAGCTGGGACACCGCCGACGAAGTGCATGGCGAAGTGGTCGATGCTGCGGGTGGACGCTTGTATGGCGACTTGGCCGAAGCGCTGCCGCGCCCGGCCACCGCCGCATCAAGCGACGACGCGGTTTATTACGATGCGCGCCTGCGCGGGCAGCCGGTGCGCATGGTCGAAGTCCTCGTCAGTGCCGGACCGGGCCACGATATCCGGCTGCGCGTAGCCGAGACGCTGCGCAAGCGCCACCGGCTGGAGCGCAAGCTGCTGCTGACCAGCATCCCGTTCCAGGCTGCGATCCTCACGCTTGCCGCGTGGCTGGCCTGGTCCGGGACCGGCGCGGCCGCACGCCATGCCAACCAGGTGGCGCGGCGCTTGGCCAGCCCCCGCCCGGACCCACTGGCGCCCCTGGAACCCGCGCAGGAGGCGCCACGCGAGCTGTGGCCGGCGGTGGAGGCCTACAACGCGCTGTTGCAACGACTGGACGCCATGCAGGCCGCGCAACGGCGCTTCGTCAGCAATGCCGCGCACCAGCTGCGCACGCCGCTGGCGGCAATGCAGGTGGAGCTGGAGAGCTCACTCCGCCACCAGGATCCGCAGGCCCAGCAGCTGGCGTTGTCCGGCACGCTGGCCGGGCTGGCACGGCTGCAGCACCTGGTCAACCAGCTGCTGATGCTCAGCCGCTCGGAAGATCCACAGGGCAGCGCACTGCCGCTGCAGCCTCTGGATCTGGCCGCGCTGGCGCGTGGCGTGGTCGAGCGCTACGCTGACCGTGCGTTGGCTGCGGGCGTGGACCTGGGTTACGACGGACCCGACGACGGCGTGCAGCTACAGGGCGATGCGCAGTTGCTGCGCGAGGCGTTGGGCAACCTGCTGGACAACGCGCTGCGCTACGGCGCCACGCCCGGAGTCATCACCCTCGGCGTTCGGCAGGGAACCGACGGCGTGCAGGTATGGGTGGACGATGACGGCGCCGGCATCGCCGAAGCCGAACGCGCGCGCGTCACAGAACGCTTCTACCGGGCCAGCAGCGAGGGCGACGGCTGCGGGCTCGGACTGGCGATTGTGGCCGAGATCGCGCAACGGCATGGCGCGACCTTGATGATTGATACCGCCCCGATCGGCGGTGCGCGGGTGGGGTTGCGGTTCCGATGAGCGCTGTTGAACCGCCCTTGTAGAGCCGAGCCCATGCTCGGCTGCTCCTGGCACGATGCCTGAGCCGAGCATGGGCTCGGCTCCACAGGTTCCTGGTCACCCGTGAAGCGTGCCGACCAAGGTCGGCACCTACCGAGTGCGCGTCACCGGCTCATCGAATAGGGCGCCTGCGCGCCCTGCCCCGGCCAGTCCTTGTTCGGCTCGGCCTGCATGCTGAAGCGCAGTTCGCCACCGGCCAGGATCTCGTCGTGGCGCAGGAAGGTACGCTGCAGCGGCTTGCCGTTCAACGTCACGCTGCCCACATACGTGTGCGCGTCATCCAGCCCCTCGGCCACGATGGTGAACGTCTTGCCGTTCGGCAGACGAATCGCGGTCCTGGGCAGGAACGGACGGCCCAGGATGTACTCGCCCGAGCCCGGTGCCACCGGGTAGAAGCCCAGCGCGGTGAACACATACCACGCCGACATCTGGCCGACGTCATCGTTGCCGGCCAGGCCATCGGGACGGTCGGCATACTGGGTATCCATGATCTGCTTCAGCCGCGCCTGGGTGCGCCACGGCTGGCCGGCGTACGAATACAGGTAGGCCACGTGGTGGCTGGGCTCGTTGCCGTGCGCATACCAGCCGATCAGGCCGGTGATGTCTTCCATGTGCTCGAAGATCGATGGATCCACCTTGGCGTTGAACACCTCGTCCAGGCGCGCGAGCAGCTTGTCGCTGCCCCCGTGCGCGGCGGCCAGGCCAGCGACGTCCTGCGGCACGTACCACGAATACTGCCATGCGTTGCCCTCGGTATAGTCGGTGCCGTAGCCGCTGGCGCTGGGGTCGAAGGGCGTGCGGAAACTGCCATCGCGCTTGCGCGCGCGCATGAAGCCGGTGTCCTTGTCGAAGGCATTGCGCCAGTTGCCTGCGCGCTTGTCGAAGGTCGCCGCGATATCGGCCTTGCCCATGGCCTGCGCCATGCGTGCGATGGTCCAGTCGTCGAAGGCGTACTCCAGCGTCTTGCTGGCCGCTTCACCTTCCTCGTCGATCGGCACATAGCCCAGCTCACGGTACTGCGCGATGCCGTCGTAAGGGCCGTAATTGGCGGTCTCGACCATTGCCTTCAGCGCCTTGTCGGCATCGAAGCCACGAATGCCCTTCACGTAGGCATCGGCGATCACCGGCACGGCGTGGTAGCCGATCATGCACCAGTCCTCCAGGCCGTGGAACGACCACACCGGCAGCATGCCGTAGGGGCTGTGCTCGTGGTGGGCCAGCATGGAGTTGATGAAGTCGCTGTTGCGCTTTCCCGGCTGCACCAAGGTCAGCAGCGGGTGCAACGCGCGGTAGGTGTCCCACAGCGAGAACGTCGAATAGTGCGTGAAGCCATCGGCCTTGTGCACGGCATTGTCCGCGCCGCGGTACTGGCCATCGGCATCCATGAACAGCGTCGGCCCCAGCATCGTGTGGTACAGCGCGGTATAGGCACTGCGCCGCGCATGTTCCGGCGCGTCAATGTCCAGCACGGACAGTGCCTGCGTCCACTCCTGCTTCGCCTGTGCACGCACGCGGTCGAAATCGAAGTCGGCCACTTCCGCGTCGAGGTTGGCGATGGCACCGGCTTCACTGACCGGCGAGATCGCCACCTTCACCACCAGCGGTGCATCGAGCTTGCCGAAAGCGAACGTACCAACCAGCTGACGACCCTCGATCTGGGCGCGCTGTGCCGGGTCCTTTTCGCCCGGCGGCGGAAAGCCCTTGTAGACGATGTCCTGCTCGGTGTTGTGCAGCTCATGCCCGGCCAGCGGGCGTGAGAAGCGCATCGCAAAGTACAGCTGGCGGCCCGGCGCCCAGCCTCGGGTTTCGCGGAAGCCGGTCACCGTGCCATCGGCGCGCACCCGCACCCGCGACCACAGCACCTTGCCCGGGTAGTCGTACATGCTGGTACGCATGTCCAGCAGCACCTTGGCGTCGGTGCCCTTGGGGAAGGCGTAGCGATGCACGCCCACGCGCGCACTGGTGGTCAGCTCGGCACGCACCTTGTAGTCATCCAGGGTGACTGCGTAGTAGCCCGGCTCGGCCTTCTCGTCAGCGTGGCGGAACCGTGAGGCGTAACCGCTGCGCGGCTTCTCCGGATCGCCGCGCTCCAGCCCGGGATTGCCGGTGAACGGCATCAGCAGGACGTCACCCAGGTCCGAATGACCGGTGCCGGAAAAATGCGTATGCGAGAAACCGACGATGCTGCTGTCGTCATAGCGGTAGCCCGCCGCCCAGCCATAGGCCTTTTCACGCGGCTGGATACGCGTGTCCGGGCTGAGCTGGACCATGCCGAACGGCACCGTGGCGCCGGGGTAGGTGTGGCCCTCGCCACCGGTGCCGATGAACGGATCGACCGAGGCGTATGCCTTGTCGGCGGCGGTTCTGGCTGGGGCCGCACTGGCCAGGCCGGAAGCGAACATCGCCGTGGCGGCGACAGCGATCAGGAGACGACGGTCCAGCGTGGGCATCGGCATTTGGATCGATTCAGGTGGTGGTCAGAGAGTAGCACCGGCCCTGCCCTGTCGCATGCTGCAGTGCGGCCGCCGGAACCGGCACGATGATTTGCACATAATTGCATGGCCGGACGACGAATCGCCTCATAGGCTTCCGGCTTCCCGCTTCCAGATCGGTGCCAATACGGCAGTGGATGTCCACACATGCACTTCTGAAAGACCGCGCCTTCGGAGCGGGACAAAGCGAGACGAACCATCAATTGGTGCGCAGCGCCTCGATCTGCCCAGAATGGCGCCGCAGCGGACATCCCGCTGCCGGGATTGGAACCCCCGAAAAGAAGGACAGAGATAGCTCGTCGTAACTGCGGCGGGCGCTGCGTGTGGCCGTCAGGCCCTCCGGTTTTCTCTGTTCCTTCCGGGAGTTCCAAGCACGCATCGCCCGCCACCCTTGCGGTGGCCCTCGCTTCCCAAGGAGTTTCCGCATGAAACACACGCGTCCGCTCAGCCCGGCCATGGAATCGCTGTTCCAGCGTATCGAACATGCCCTCAACAGTGCCGAAGGCATGGCCATCCTCATCGGCGAGCAGTACGGCCCCGAGCCGAAGCCACCCGCACCGATGGGCTACAACGCCAAAGAGATCGCCGACGCGATGGTCATGCTGAGCCAGCATGGTCGGTCGTTGCTGCAGAAGCCGCGTGCGGAAGCGGAAAAGGTGACCTATCACTAGACCGCGACGCAGCCGAACCTGCTCGGCGCCGTGCGCACCGCACGCAGCGATTGCTGCCCTCAGCCCGGCAATGCGCCCTGCAAGGTGGCGAGGTCGGCGCTGTCGATCGGCCTCACCACCCGCGCCACCTCCTGGCCGTCATGCAACAGCACCACGGTGGGCCACAGTTTTACCTTGAAAGCACGCCCCAGCGGCTTTC
Organism: Stenotrophomonas sp. AR029; assembly: GCF_047520695.2. Classification (NCBI taxonomy): domain Bacteria; kingdom Pseudomonadati; phylum Pseudomonadota; class Gammaproteobacteria; order Lysobacterales; family Lysobacteraceae; genus Stenotrophomonas; species Stenotrophomonas sp. AR029. The sequence continues at coordinate 46,050 of NZ_JAXBQQ020000007.1, forward strand.
CCTTGCCATCCTCGATCTTCCAATGCACCGGATCGTGGGCGTCGACAAACGCCTGGAGTGCGGGCTGCGCGGCCTGGCAGTGACCACACCAGGGTGCACCGAACTCGAGCAGCAGCCAGCCCGCCTGCGCGTCCACGTCCGCGCCAGCGGGCTCCGCCGCCAGGTAGTCACGCATGAACGGCATGCCGGTTACGCCGCCAACGCTTTCTGGATATCCGCCAGCGGGGCGTTTGTCAGGTCCTTGGCAATGTCGCCCAGCAGGCGGGCCTGGACCTCCTTGTGCAGCAGCGGGCGGATACGGCCCAGGGTGGTGGGGTCTGCCACCAGCACCAGGTGTGCAAAGCGGTTGTTGAGCGCATCTTCGTTCAACTGCTCCGCCACCTGCTTGGCGAACGTCGCCTCGTTGAGCTGCGAAATGGACATGTCTTTCGGCACCGCACCGGCCGGCCCCTGCCCGGAGACACCCTGCTCGCTGATGTCCTGCAGGCGCAGTTCGCCTTCCTGCTTCAACGCCAGTTGATGTTCGTTGCCGACGTTGGTGAACACGCGGGCCGAACCACCATCGGCGACGATGATCAGCGTACCTTCGGGAATGCGACGGGTCATGCGATGCTCCTTCTCGATTGCGTTCAGCGCTACCGTAGACAGCGTTGCGTGAGCGCTGCGGCCAGAGTTCGTTCAACGCATGTCATTGCACGCTGCGCGGATGAACAGGCGTGATGGAACACAGCGTGCAGATCAGGCCGCTTCTCTGCATGCTCACGCCGATGCCGTTATGATGAACGGATGATCGACATGACCCACTACGTGACGGGCGCACCTGTTACGTGGAAAGCACTGCCGACCGGCGCTTCGCTTGCCACGATGGCTCCCGCCCTGCCCTTCCACCGCCTCGCGCTGGATCCTGGCGGATGACGCCCGCAGGCGCTCTGGCCTGCCCTCCCTACGCTGCTGTGACCTCCGGCCGCTGACTGCGCGACCGCAGTGATCCTGTTGCTGCGTTTCCGCCGTTGCGGCGGTGCGTTGCCGTGCGCGTGGCGTCGTGCCTGCACACATTCCCCGGCCCCCACGCCACTCACCGATGCCCCTGCGCCACCTGCGCCTGCATCGCCGTTTCCGATTTCCGGGACCTAGCCCACCGTCTATTCACCTCTTCCACTTACAAGGGAGCCCCATGCAGGACACCCCCGATGCACACGCCCACTTCGGCTGGTTCAAACGCCGCCGCCACCTGAAGGTCGATGAGATCACCGTCGTCGACAAGCCCATGCTCAAGCGCGCCGTCGGCGCGGCCGCACTTGGCAATGCCATGGAGTGGTTCGACTTCGGTGTCTACGGCTATCTGGCGGTCACCATCGGCCAGGTGTTCTTCCCCTCCAGCAATCCCACCGCGCAGGTGATCGCCGCGTTCGCCACGTTCACCGTAGCGTTCCTGGTACGGCCGCTGGGCGGCCTGGTGTTCGGCCCGCTGGGTGATCGCTACGGCCGCCAGAAAGTGCTGGCGTTCACCATGGTCCTGATGGCGCTGGGCACCTTTTCGATCGGCCTGATTCCCGCCTACGAGCGCATCGGCATCTGGGCACCGGTGCTGTTGCTGCTCGCACGCGTGGTGCAGGGCTTTTCCACCGGCGGTGAATATGGCGGCGCGGCGACCTTCATCGCCGAATACTCCACCGACCGCAACCGCGGCCTGATGGGCAGCTGGCTGGAGTTCGGCACGCTGGGCGGCTATATCGCCGGCGCCGGTACCGTGACCGCGCTGCACATGGTGTTGAGCAGCGAACAGATGCTGGACTGGGGCTGGCGCATTCCGTTCCTGGTGGCCGGCCCGCTGGGCCTGCTCGGCCTGTACATGCGCATGAAGCTGGAGGAAACCCCGGCGTTCCGCGCCTTCGCCGAGGAAGCCGAGAAGCGCGAGCACGACCGGCCCGGGCTGGGCGCGCTGTTCCATGTGCATGGCCGCCAGCTGCTGGTGTGCATGGGCCTGGTACTGGTGTTCAACGTGACCGACTACATGCTGCTGACCTACATGCCCAGCTACCTCAGCGTCACCATGGGCTATGCCGAGAGCAAGGGCCTGCTGCTGATCATCATCGTGATGCTGGTGATGATGCCGCTGAACATCGTCGGCGGATTGTTCAGTGACCGGCTGGGCCGCCGGCCGATGATCATTGGCGCCTGCATCGCGCTGCTGGTGCTGGCGGTGCCCTGCCTGCTGCTGGTGGGCAGCGGCAATGACGGACTGATCTTCCTGGGCCTGATGCTGCTGGGGCTGGCGCTGGTGTGCTTCACCAGCTCGATGCCGTCCACGCTGCCGGCGCTGTTCTACACCCCGGTGCGCTACAGCGCGCTGTCGATCGCCTTCAATGTGTCGGTGTCGCTGTTCGGTGGCACCACGCCGCTGGTGACCGCGTGGCTGGTGGAGCGTACCGGCGACCCGCTGGTGCCGGCCTATTACCTGATGGGCGCGGCGGTGATCGGCCTGGTGACCATGCTGTTCGTGAAGGAAACCGCCGGCCTGCCGCTGCGCGGTTCACCGCCGGCCGTCGGCAGCGACAAGGAAGCGGCCGCGCTGTTGAAGAGCGATGTGCCGGTGACGGTGGACCCGACCTTGCCGCCGCTGCCGGATGTTGCCGAGCCCGAGCAGGTGAAGCCTGCCTGAGGCCGGGTGCAGAATGCGATCCACGCATGGCGTGGATCGATGGGCCAAGTGGCGCCGGGTGGATACGCCCGGCGCTGCATGGCGCTACGTCTTGATGCGGGTCAGCTTCCCCGGCGTCCAACGCAGCGTCCAGGTGTAGTTTCCGTCCGGCGGACAGACGTGGCGGAAATCGCGGGGAATTTCGCAGACCGTTGCGCCTGCGGTAACGGTGAAGGCAACGATGATCCGGTTGCCTTCGATTCGGATCGACTGCACCGCGCCCGGAATCTGGATGCCGGCATCATCGCCATAGCCATACCTGCGGATGGCGGCATAGTCCTCTGCCTCCACCGGCGACAGGCTCTTCGGGTTCTCCTGGCCACGCGGATCGTTCGCTGTCAGCGCCGTCATCACCGCCACCACATTGCTCTGCGCGAAGCTGCCGCCGGTGTAGGTGGACGTGTAGAAATACACGACCTCGGCACGGCCATCGCCATCGAGATCGGCAACAGCGGTCCACACCGGACGGAACTCGGATTCGATGTCATCGCCGGGAATCAGCCGCAGATTGGCTTCGGCGGCCCGATACGCCTGTACCAGGCTGGGCGGCGCCACCACCCGCTTGGACGCGGCCGGCGCGGCCATCGCCGTCAGGCTGGACAGCGCCAGCGCAGCAAGCGCAAGGCAGGTCGAAGTGGAGCGGAACATCGCAGGTCCGTGCATGTCATCCTCCTTGGGTGTGCGGCCAGTCTAACCACAGCCAAGGCATCCCCGCATGGCGTGGATCTAGCGCGGGGTGTTCGATTCCATTGCACGCATCACGATGGGCTTGGCCCAGCCGGGCGTGTGCAGCAGGTCGGCTACGGCAATCGGGTACTGCAGTTCGCCTGCAGCCATGGCCAATACCGGCAGCGGCACCACGCAACCCTGCGCGTCGGCCGGTGCGCTGTTGTCGTAGACGTGCAACTCGGCCAGGTGCGGCAGCAGCTCCAGCAGGTTCGCGCGCGCGGAATCGAAACGCGCGCGGATCTTCTCGACTGGAATGTCATGGCCACCGGCGGCCACCCGCGCAGCAACACGGGCGATATGCAGCTCAACATCGGCCAGCCCACAGAACCAGATCGCCACCTGATGCCGTTCGCAGGCCTCACGCAGCAGGCGCGGAATGGTGTTGCCGCCGAGCGTCGTCTCGAAGGCGAAGTCGGTGCCATCGGCCATGGTCTGGCGCAGGCGGCGGGTGCCTTCCTGCCATGCCTCGGCGTTGGCCTCCGGCAGCGACCAGCCGGCGTCGACCAGGCGACGGGTGAACGCGTCCGGGTTGAACCAGCTCAGCCCTTCGGCGTCCAGCCAGGTGCCCAGCAGCGAACTCTTGCCGGCGCCATTGACACCGGCCAGCGCCAGGATGCGTCCCATCGATCAGAGCGGGCGGCCGAGGGTGACCTTGCGGCCGCGCCGGATCGGCTGGCCCAGCACCTTGCCCAGCCCTTCACCGCGCTGCAGCCCGGCCAGGGTCTGGTCGAACTCGTTGCGCAGGCGCTGCAGTTCCTCGTTGCGCTCACCGGCATCGCCGCCAGCGGCCTTGGCCAGCAGTTCCTGGTAGGTGCGGATGTCCACGATCACCGCTTCCGGGTGATTGTGGTTGGTGATGACCAGCGCCTGCTTTTCGCGCACGGTGCGCATCAGGCTCGGCCAGCCGCGGGTCTTCACCGACGAGGCCGGGGCCTTTTCGAGGCCAGGCAGATCCAGCGGCAGGGTCATGGCACGGCTCCAGGCGGGGCGGATGGGAACCACTATACCCAATTTGGCCAAATTGGAGATAAATGCCCTTTTACCCAGGCAGCCCGGTGTCCGGGGCGTCGGTCTGCAGCAGGCTGTCGCGATCGCGCAGCGGGAAGCGGATCCAGGCATCCAGGCCTTGCGGGGTAAAGCGCAGCTCGCCGCTGCCGGCCAGTTCATAGGGCACCCGCTGCTCGATCAGGACCCGGCCCAGGCCACGCTGGCGTGGCATCTCCCACCCCTCCACCTCGGCATGGCGCTCGCACCAGTGCAGGCCCAGCCACGGCTGCCCGTCCTGCACCTGCAGGTGCCAGCAGACATCAACCCGCCCGTCCTCGTGGGCCAACGCGCCGTGCCGGAGCGCATTGGCGGCCAGCTCATGGATGGCCAGCGACAGTACTTCGGCCGCCTTCGGTGGCAACAGCACATCCTCGCCCTGCAGGTGACAGGCGGCGGCCGCCGGTGCCTGCGCCGCGATCTCCTCCTCGAGCATGCCGCGCAGGCAGACCCCTACATTGGCGCCGCGGGTCAACAGGCTCTGCGTGCGCGCCAGTGACATCAGCCGCGCGCACAGGCGCTCGGCATACTCGTCCACGCTGCCGACCGATACGCGGGTCCGCCAGGCAATGGCATGGATGGTCGACATGATGTTGCGCACCCGATGCTGCAGTTCGGCCAGCAGCACCGACTGGCGCTCGGTGGCACGCTTGAGATCGTCGATGTCCACTGCGATCGCGAACACGCCACTCACCGCGCCATCGGCATCACGCAGCGGTGCGGCGGCGACGCGTGTCCAGCGCGCGCGCCCGTCGTCATGGATGAACTGGAACTCCAGGCCCGGGACCATCGTCTCCCCCCGCAGGGCGCGGGCGATGGCGAAATCGTGGGGTTCGATGCGCGAGCCATCGGGATGCACCCCCTGCCACCGGTAGTGGTTGGGGCGATCCGTGGAGGGCACCTTGCCGGTGGGAAGATAGGTCCGCATCTGGTCGTTGGACAGCTGCAGGTTGCCGTCGGCGTCGACAATGCAGACACCCACCGGCAGCACCTTGAAGGCCAGCGCCAACCGGCGGTCGCTCTCACGGCGCTTCTGTTCCTCGCGTTCGCGGGCCGCCTGCGCGACGTGCGCAGCGGTCGTTTCGAACATGGTCACCAGCACGCCGTTGATGCACCCGTCCTCTCCGCCTATGGGGCTGTAGGTGATGGTGAACCAGACATCCTCCAAGCGCCCACGCCGCGCCAGCGGATAGAGCTTGTCCTCATAGGTGATGGTCTCGCCCTGCCACACACGCTGGTAGATCGGGCCGTTGATGTGCCAGACCTCGGGCCAGCACTCGCGCGTCGGCTGGCCCAGTCCGCCAGGATGCTTGTCAGCCAGGATCTCGGCATAGCCATCGTTGTAGAGCTGCACCAGCTGCTCGCCCCACAGCACGATCATCGGAAAGCCGTGCGCAAGCATCAGGTCGACGGTGGCGCGCAGGTGCGGCGGCCATTGCTCGATCGCACCCAGTGGCGTGCCTGACCAGTCGTGCCGGGCAATACGGGCGGCCATGCCGTCATGGCGCGCATGCGCCTGCAGCGACGGCGGCATGCCCGCCGGGCGCTCAACGGCCCGGAGGCCTTCGGTGTGGCGCGACATGCCGCGCAATCAGGCGATGCCCGCAGGGGCCTGCGGCGTCGCCACCAGTCCCGCCAGCTGCTGGACCAGGGCCTCGATGTGATAGGGCTTGGTGCAGCGTGGCGCATCCGCGAAGCGGCTGGGCAGGTTGTCATCGTAGCCAGAGGTCAGCATGAACGGCGTACCCGCTTCGGCCAACCGGTCGGCCAGCGGATACACCTGTTCACCGCCCAGGTTGATGTCCAGCAGGGCCACATCGATGGGGTTGTCATCCAGCAGCCGGCCGAGTGCCTGCAGGTCCCCGGCCGGCCCCACCACCTGCGCGCCCTTCAGCTCCAGGTAGTCCACCAGGAACATCGCGATGGCGAATTCATCTTCCGCCACCAGTACTCTCAACCCTTTCAGGCCTTCTGGTTTGTTGCCCGCTTCCAGCACGACCGGCGCTCCTCGATACACGCGGCCCACCTCCGCCGCAACGGCCGTAGGATGCGCGAACCGGGCTACAAGGGCGCGTGATGATCGATGAAGATCGCAGCCGCGGCGCATTCACTCCGGCATGGCAGCGGTGCGTTCAGAACGCACGCTCCCATTTCAGGCTGAGCAGGCTGCGGTCATGGCTGTACAGCCAACCGACGTTGCTGTCGATGCAGGCGTAGCGCAGGCTCAGGCTGGGCACCAGCCCGCCCACCGCCAGCCGCTCGCTGCGCACGATGGCGATCAGGTTCTGTTCGTCGTCCTGCCTGCGCGCCTCCAGCAAAGGACTCCAGGCACCATAGTCACGGTGACGCAACGACACGAACACCGTGGCCGTGGTGCCACTCCACTGCCGTGCCGCGCCCAGCCGCAGGCCGTGCTGGCGGTAGCCGTTGGCCGGGTCGGCTGCGCTGCTGTCGGTCAGGTCCACGCCCGCGAACAGGGTCCAGCGCGGGTTGAGCGCGCGGAACCAGGTGGCATACAGCGCGGCCAGTTCGCCATCGTAGTTGTCGGCCAGGCCCGGCTGCCGGTAGCGCTGGCGTTTCCAGTCGGCCTCCAGCTTGAGCAGGCTGCGCGCGTCCAGGGCGTACTGCCATTCGCCGTGCACACCACTGCCGCCCTGCAGGGCGTGGTTGCCCAGCGCCTGGTAGTCATGGCTCGGCGCCAGCTGCAGGGTGTGCCGTGCACTGCGCCAGCTGTAGCCGGCCTGCACGCTGGCGTTGAGCTCGTTGTATGCGCTGTAGCCACGCCAGGCCTGGCCGAACGCCAGCCCACGCACGTACAGGCCATGATGGCCTGCCAACGCCCAGCGCCGTTCCAGGCTGGCGTCGTAGTCCAGGCCGGTGGCGCGCTGCGCTTCGGGCAGCGTGCGTTCGATCAGGCAGGTGTCGCCGACACCGAACAGGCAGGTGCGGCTGGCCGAACTGCGGTTGATGTTGTCGCTCCATGCAGGCCCGGCGGCGACCGCACCCTTCCAGCGCCCGCGTGCCTGCAACGCGTCCAGATAGCTGTCCACGCGTGCGCGCACACCCGCGGTGGCCGGATCGTTGCTGTCGATACCGGCCTTGATTGCACCGAACAATGCCACCGCCTCGCGGTCGCGCTGGTCTTCGGCATAGACACGCGCCAGTTCCAGGCGGGCGGGCAGGAAGTCCGGCTGCGCTGCCAGCAGCGCTTCGTACTCCTGTGCAGCGCGCGAATGGTCGCCGGCCACGCGGGCCAACGCACCCTGCGCATAATGGCGCAGCAGCGGGTCGTGCCCCGGAAGCTCGATATATTCGGCGAGGAACGCCGCGGCGGCTGGCCACTGCTGATGCTGCAATGACAAGTAGAGAGCCTGGCCGAGATCATCGACGGTGCGCTCCACCCGCACGGTCTGGCCATCGATGGTGAGCGTCGGCCGTTGCGATTCGGCCTGTTGCAGGCGCTGCTGGTCCTGCTGCTGGTGGCGCAGTTCGCTGCCCTGTTCGAGCACGCGGCGCAGATCGTCCTGCTGGGCGCGCACGTCGGCGGCAACCAGCAGCAGGAACACAAGGAAAATGGGGGGGCGCATGGGCGATCCGTGGTGGTGCATGCAGCGGGCCGAAGCAGGGACTGGCGGATCGCGGCTTGTCCCTGCCCTGCCCCGTGAGGGGCGTGGCGATCAGTTCTTGCTGCCGCCGAAGGCGGTGTCGTACTGGCTGTTGCCGGCGAACGTAGCGATACCGGCCAGGGTGGCCGCGTTGGCGCCGAAGAACTGGCCCTGGCTGTTGCCGGTGACCGAACCGTTGGCCACAGCGGTGCCGGCGAAGGACGCATCGGCGCTGTTGATGTTGGCGCTGATCGCCAGGGTCTGGCCACCACCGGTCAGGCCGCCGGTCAGCTTGCCGGTACCGAAGTTCGCGGCGAAGGTGCCGCTGAGCAGGTTGCTGCCGTTGAACTTGTTCAGGCCAGCCACCGCGTACGTGGCGGTGCCGCTGGGCAACGTGGTGCCCGCACGGTCGCCAGCGAAGTACACCTGGCGATTGTTGAAGCCGCCTGCGGCGCCATCCTTGGACCATTCACCGAACCAGACATCGCCACTGCCCACCTTGACGAAGTTGAAGTGGCCCATGCCGGCATGGTTGCCCGGGGTGCCGGTGATCGGCATGGCCAGCGTACGTACGGTCACGTTGCCCACGGTGGTGGGGGCCGAGTATGCGGCCAGGCCCTGGAAATCGACCGGCTTGGCGTTGGAGACGGTGCCGACACCGATGCCGGCCTTGCCTGCGCTGTGCGGGCCGCCATTGACTTCGGAGGCACCGACCTTGACGTACAGCTGCGAATCGGTGGCCGGGCTGGCCGCACCGACGATGTCGGCGGCCTGGGCGGCACCGGCCAGGGCGAAGGTGGCGGCCATGGCCAGTACGGAACGGGAGATCATCTTCATGGAACTACTCCTTGGGTTGAGGGAACAACGGGTACAACAACGAGGCAGGTCATCAGAAGCGCGCGGTGACACCGAGCTTCAGCGTGCGCCCTGGCGCCGGCAGCGTGGAGCGCGTGGCCGGGTCGACGTAGTAGCGGTTGCCGAGGTTGGTGCCGACCAGCTCGACGCTGGCATGGTCGTTGATGCGCCAGCGCGCGTAGGCATCGACGGTGGTGATGTTTCCCCAGGTGAACGGCACGTTCTGCCAGATCAGGCCACCACTGCCGGCGTACAGGCGGTCACGGTAGGCCTGCAGGTCCGGGTTCTGGTGGCACTGGTAATGCACGATGCGGCTGCCCAGCTCCAGGCGCTCATCGAACAGCCGGGTGCCCAGCGACGCGTTCACCGACAAGCGGGGAATGGCCTGGGTCAGCAGGTAGCCGCTGACGAAGCCGTCCTGCACGCAGTTGGGCACCTTGCCGGCGAGTGCGTCGAGCTGCACCGCCATGCTTTCATCACAGACCTTGTTTTCCAGCGTGCGGGTGATGCCCAGGTCGGTGAAGAAGCGGCGGTTGTCGAAGCGCGCCTGCAGCTCCACGCCGCGGATGCGCTGCTTGTCCAGGTTGTCGAACAGGAAATTGCCGTCGCGCTCGATCACGTTGCGGGTCTTGTGCACGTAGTAGGCCAGCTTCACGTCGGCATCAGCGGTGTTGCCGAACAGCGCCGACAGGTTGTGCACATAGCCCACTTCGTAGTTGTAGGCGTGCTCGGGCTTGAGCGGGTACAGCGGGTTCAGGCTGCTGGAGAACGCGATGGTGCTCTCGAACATGCTGGGGAAACGCACCGCCTCGCTATAACGGACGTAGGCGCGCGCATTGGGCGAGAAATGCGCGGTAGCGGAGAAGGTCGGCAGCCAGGCATGGTCGCGCCTGCGCTCATTGCGCCCGGACACCGTCTGCGGCCGCCCGCTCTGGATACTGCACAGGATCTGCGACCCCTGCACCGGCAACAGCCCGGGAATGGCCGCCACCTCGCCATTCAGGCAGGGGTTGCTGGCACGGCTGTAATTGCCGTCCGCATCCGGCAGCCACGGAATGGCGTGGTCCACCGCAACCGGCGTCTCATACCTGCCCAGCAGGCCCTTCAGCAGATCATCAACAATGAAGCCCATGCCGATGCTGTCCCAGAACGCGCGCTGCGACTCGATGGCGTCGATCTCGCCCTGCAGGCTGGCCGGGCGTTCGGGCAGTTCGTTGACGCGGTAGCGGGCCTCCTTGGGGAACACCGAGGTGGTCATCAGCTCCGGGTGGTCCTGCAGGAAATCATCGAAGGCCCAATAGCGCGCGTAGCGCACGCCGGCACTCAGGGAGAGGAAATCCACCGGCCGCCAGTCCAGCACCAGGTAGCCCTCGCCTTCCTGGCGGCGCCCCGCGCGCGGATACATGCGCCAGCCATCGCTGACGCCGAAGTACGGGTCCGCCGAGCGCAGTTTCTCGAACTGCCAGTTGCCGCCCACGGTCAGGTCCAGGGTGGAATGCAACGCGAAGCGGTTGCTCAGGGTCAGGCCGGTGCGGTCGTTGCGGGCATTGGCCAGCGCGGTATTGCGCAGGATCGGGCTGCTGCCGGGGTTCCAGTCGGGGTTGCTGGCAAAATTGGGGAAGCCGCCAGCGGTGTACGTATCGCTGGTGGTTTCGGTGCGCCACAGGTTGGCACGCAGGTCCAGCCAGCGGCTGCCGGCAGGCTGCCAGTGGTATTCCAGGTTCCAGGCATCGGCATCGACGCGGCTGAGCGGCCACTGGATGCGACCGTAGTCGGGCGCGGACAGGATACGCGAGGGCATGATCTCGCCGTAGTGCGAGAGCGTGCGCCGCCAGCTCGCGCGCAGCTGCTGGTCGTCGTTGATCTGCCAGGTCGCTTTCAGCAGCCACGATTCCTGCTCGCTGGAGGTATTGGGCACCTCGTCGCCGGGCTTGAAGTAGCGCGCCAGCGTGGTGATGTAGTCCAGGCCCTTGTACTCGAACTGCTCGCGCGGATCCTGGTCGTAGTACGCCGCGCCCCGGGTGCCGGAAAAGTAGTTGCCGCGCTTGCGCCAGGCATAGGCCGCCATCAGGTCCACGTGTTCGCCACGCAGGCCCAGCGCCAGCCGCCAGGCCTGGTCTTCCCCGGCGAACACATGGGTTTCAGAACCGCGCGACTTCACCGGCACCAGCAGCGTGCTGTCGGCATACGGTGCCGAGGGCGAGCCCTGCGGGAACCCGGGCACCGTGCGGTAGTCCTCGCCGGTATGCAGCCGCGGCAGGCGTGGCGCCACCGCATTGCTGCTGCCTTCGATCTTCAGCTCCCCGCCGAAGCGCTCGCCGGCAGCAACAATGTCGTCAACATCGATGGTCTTTATCACCAGCGCGCCACCGATCCCGCTGTGCACATCGCGCACCAGCCCTGGCCCCTTGATGACCTGGATGCCACCGATCAGGTTGGGATCGATGTAGTTGCGCTTGCTGACGCCGTTGTAGCCGCGCCAGACCGTGAGCGCCTGCTCGCCACCGTCGATGCTGACCGGCACCCGCCCCGGCCCCTGGATGCCGCGGATGTTGATGTCCAGCGCGCCGCTGTTGCGCGCATCACCGCTGAACACACCGACCAGATCCTTGACCACGTCGGCCGGGTTGGAGCCGCGATAGCGCTCCACACGGTCGCGCCCCGAGTACGCTGTGGTCAGATCCAGCGCGAACACATCATCGTAGCCGCGCCGATCACGCGCCTCGCCCCCGTCCGACTGCAGGCGACCGGCCACGTCCAGTGTTTCGGTCACCCGTACCCCTTCCCCGTCCCCTTCCCCCGCCTCCGCTGCGGCGCGCAGGCTCCAGGTGCCATCCATGCCGCGCTGGGCACGCACCCCACTGCCGCGCAGCAGCTGCTGCAGGGCCTGCATCTGGCTGTACTCGCCGCTCACCGCGCTGGATCGACGGCCCTCCACCAGGTCACTGCGGAAGACCACCTGCACATCGGCCTGGCGGCCAAAGCTGCGCACGGCATCGGCCAACGGTTGTTCCGGAATGGCGTAAGTGCGCAGCGGTGCGCCCAGTGTGGCTTGCGCCTGCACCACCGGCACCCAGGCCAGCGGCAGCAATGCGGTGGAGATGGCCAGGGCCAGGACGGTAGCGCGACGATGACAGGCGGATGCCGTGGACGGCATGGACAGGAACTCCTCAAGCGGGGCGGGACCACGGGCACGTCCGGTGCCCGGTGGTGTGTCTGGCTTGAGAAGAAACGCGGTTTCGCTCTGGCTATACCTCTATAGACAGCGGGATGCGACGACTGCCCACGGTTTTTTCATGTTTTTTTCATGCGGCCGGTGCATCCAGGCTCCACAGCTGCTTCACCACACCAGCAACGCACCACCGGGCAAGCGTTGCACCCGCAGTCCCGCCTGCGCGGCCACGGCGTCGATGGCGGTTTCCGGCTGCTGCAGATGGAACAGGCCGCTGACCCGTACGCGTGCGCCCTGCCCGCCCACCACCCAGACCGGGGCACGCCGGTAGCGACCGAGATCGGCGATGGCCTGCGCGGCAGGCATACCGTCGATCACCACCTCACCGCGACGCCACGGCGCCATCGCCTCCGGCGCGGCCAGCCTCAGCGGCTGCAACCAGCGCCCGTCACGGAACACGCGCACCTGCCCAACTCGCAGGCGCTGCACGCTGCCATCGCCCGGGTGCACATCGACCACGCCCTCGCTGACTTCGGTGGTGATGGTGGCGCCCTGCATCGATACGCTGAACGCCGTACCGATATCGCGGATCTGACCACCGCCGGCTTCGACCTGGAACGGCCGCTGCTCGTGCGCCACCTGGAACCAGGCCTGCCCGCGCAGCAGGCGCACGCGCCGCTGCTGGCCATCGAACGCGAGTGCCAGAGCGGTGCCGGCATCGAGTACCGCCGTGCTGCCGTCGTCCAACTGCACAACGCGCGGCGCATCGCTGCTGCGCACGTCGCTGCGCGCCAGCAGCAACGCGTACGGTGTGGCCGCGATCATCAGCACCACGGCTGCGGCCGAAGCCAGCAGCCACGGCAGGCGACGGCGCGGTGCGATCGGGCGCAGCCCCTGGCGGTCAGCGGTCAGCTCGGGCAGCGCTGCCAGCACCTCCGGCCCGGCAGCGTCCAACCGCTGCCAGAAGGCCTGCTGCTGGTGCCAGGCCCACGCATGGCGGGGATCGGCCTGCAGCCAGCGCTGCAGGGCTCGTTGCTGCGGTTCCGGCAGCGGGCCTGCACTGCGCAGTATCACCCAGCGCAACGCCTGCCTGGCCTGACGCGGCGAGGGTTCGGACGTGGTCATGGTTGTGGCCTGCCGCACCACGAACGGGTGCGCTTTCCTGTTCTGACAACGGCGGGCGCGATCTGCCCACGGTAATCGCCGCTCATCGACGCATTCCCTGCTGCTGTTGTTGGATCAGCAGCGCTGCGCGCAGCACATGCTTGCCGACCAGGCTCTTGGAGATTCCCAGGCGCGCGGCGATTTCGCGCTCGCTCAGGCCCAGGTAGCGGTTGAGCACGAAGCACTCGCGCACCTGGGCCGGCAGGGCGAGGATGGTCTGGGTGATCTCGCGCAGCTGCGCCTGGTCCAGCGCCTGCGCCTCGCCATCATGCCCTGCATCGCCCATGTCGACGGCGTACTCGGCCATCGCTCGCCGCTCGCGCGCGTCGGCCTGGCTGCGGTTGAGCGCGTGATGGTAGGCCATCCGGTACAGATAGCCGCGCGGCTCCAGGATGGGCGGATCGCCGGGCACGCTGCTGGCCTTCAGGTACAGGTTCTGCAGGGTGTCCTCGGTACTGGCCGGGTCGAGATAGCGTGCGATGAAGCGGGACAACGCGCGGCGCTCGCGGATCAGCAGCTCGACCAGCGCCAGGGCATTGGGAGACATAGGTGCCAAGGCCGGACCGGGGAATGATGGGCGTGATGGCGACGGTCCGGACGTGGATTGTGGGCTGCGCGGCCGTGGGCGGCAAGCCGCGGGCTCGTTCATCCACGCATGGCAGGTGCTCTGCGAACTGCAGCGCGACTGGGCCCGCTCGGCAACGGTCCCGGATTTCATGAACCTCTTCATCGCAACCGGTGGTACCGCGGGCATCCAGTTCTCGTACGATCGTACCGAGTGATGGGGTGGCGGCCCCGGTCCTGGCTGGGGCCGCCCTTTTTGGCGCAGTCGAGCGTGGCTCGACGCCACAGACAGATGGAGAACGTGATGGCCTACGCACGCATTGTTTCGACCGCCGACGACTATCTGCACCACATCAGCAACGGCAGCTTCGATGTGGATGCGGACGAGCCTGCCTCGCTGGGTGGCCAGGGCAAGGGCTTTGCGCCGTTCGACCTGTACCTGGCCTCGCTGGCGGCGTGTACCGCCATCACCCTGCGCATGTATGCGCAGCGCAAGGGCTGGGATATGGGCGAGTTCCATGCCGAGCTGCGCTCGGAACGTGACGAGGATGGACGTTTCCACGTGCACCGCGTGCTGCATGCCAGCGCCGAGCTGAGTGATGCGCAGTGGCAGCGGTTGCTGGAGGTGGTGGAGAAGACCCCGGTGACCCTGGTGATGCGCGAGGGTGCACGCATCACCAGTGAGCACGGGGGTGCTGCGTAACCCCATCCACGCATGGCGTGGATCTACTGTAGAGCCAAACCCATGCCCGGCTCTGCAAAAGGCTCAGCGCCGTGAATGCAGTACGGTGCGCTGGCGCATCGCGTTGAATTCCTGCTCTACCTGCTGGATATCCTCGGCCTGGAACCCGGCCGCGTCCAGCAGTTCGTCGGCGGCGGCGGCGGCCAGCGGATCATCGTCACGCTGGCGCCAGCAGCGCGCTGGCAGGAAATACCCCACTTCGCTGCGCCCGCGCATGATCACCACCGGCCGGCCTGCGTACAGCAGGAACTCCGCCAGGTGCTGGCGCAGCCCCTCCACCGAGACATAGGCCGGGCCGATGCCCAGCGATCGGCTGGACGGTTCGGAACTCTCGAACAGCTTGCGACGGCTCATCCACTCCTCCTTATGTGCAGCGCGTGGTCTCCTTTCCTTAGACGGGCGCATCGCTGCGCCCCCGCCACGCACTACGTGATCCACATCACGCCGTCACTCAGAACCCGGTATTGAACTCCAGCTGGAACACATCGATCGACAGTGGAGCACCGGACACTTCCTTGGCCGCCATCCACTTGCCGCTGATCCAGCTGCGCGCGTCCAGCGCGTAGGCGCCGCCCACGTAGTAGCCGCGGGCATTGGTGCCTCCGAGGTGGAAGTTCGGGTCGTTGTAGGCGTCCGGCAGCGCATCGGCCTCGATGCGCTTGTAGCCCAGCAGCGCCTGCCACTGGCCCTTCTCCTTCAGGTCGGTGGCACCGAAGGTGGCCTGCACCATCCAGGCGGTGTCGCCGCTGCGGAAGGTGTCGATGCTGGCGGTACCACCGGCGCCGTAGTTGTTGACGATGCCGTTGTTGGCGCGGCTGAACATCGCCTGCTTGTCGTAGGCCAGGTTGCGGATGTAGTCGCCGTCCAGGCGCAGGCCGATGCCCTGGGCCAGCTGCGTATCCCAGCGCAGGTTCAGCGTGGCCAGGCGGAATGCCGAGGCCAGGCCGACGTACTGCGGGGTGGGCGCGTTGGCTGGATCCAGCGGGTTGCGTGCGATGTCGCGGATCAGCATCAGGGTGTTGCCCTTCTGCATGAACGCCGGGCGCGACCAGTCGGTATCGCAGCCCACCGCGCCCGCATACAGCGCGCACGGCGAGGACAGGCGGCCGCTGATGTTCTTGAAGTCGTAGTAACCCAGCGCCGCGCGCAGCGCGTTGTCATCGTTGAAACGCCAGTTCACGCCGACCTGTGCACCGGACAGCCACTTGTTCTCGTTCGGGGTCTTGACCCGGCTCTGGCTGGGCGCGCTGTCGGAGGTGTACTCCAGCGGTACCACCGCCAGATTGCCGAACAGGCCAAGGTCACCGCCGTCGAAGTCGTACTGCAGGTTGGCGGCCAGGCCATCGAAGTTCAGGTCGTTGGAGAACAGCGTATCGCTGGTCCAGAACGGATTGCCGAAGCGGCCGCCGCGCACCGTCACCCAGTCGGCCGGGCTATAGGCCAGCCAGGCCTGGTCCAGCCACACGTCCTTCTTGCTCAGGCCACCACCCAGCTGCTCGGTGGTTGACACCGGGCCATTGCTGCTGCCGCTGGCCAGGCGCACGCCAGCCGTGGTGTGCTGGCCGATGGTCGCCTCGATGCCGAGGCGGGCGCGGATGCGCCACAGGTTGCGGCGGTCCTGGCGGGTGTTCAGCAGCGGTGGCAGCTGCAGGTTGGTGTTGGTATTGGTGTCGAAGCCGTTGCCGGAATTGATCGACGACCAGTTGCTGACGATGTCGCTGTTGCGTTCGGAGAAGAAGCGCGACTCGCTCCGCACGCGCATGTCACCGGTGACCTTGATGCGCTTGGTCCACTCAGCCACTTCGTTCGGCGCCGCCCAGCCCTCGGACCTGGCCTGCGTCATCACCTCCTGGCGCACTTCGTCACGAATGCCGTCGCGCACGCTCTGCGGTACGTACGGCACGCGCACGTCACCGGCCTCCAGGGCCACGCCACCACTGGCGGCCGGTGTCCCGGCGGCCGCGGTGTGCTGCAACGCTGCTGCTTCGGCCTGCGCCTGCACCAGCAATGCCTGGCCGTCTTCGGGTTTCAGTGCACCGCTGGCGATCAACCCCTTGATCAGCTTGACCATGGTGGTTTCGGCGGCCATCGCGCCGGCCGGGGCGGCCAGGTTGAGCAGCACGGCGCAGCACAGCAGCGCCCGTCGGGCCGGCCGCGGGCGGCGGGAATCGGTTCGTGCGCGGACGTGGTCGTTCATCACGGTTCTCATCGAATGAAGGGAAATCATGGAGGTCGGGGAATCAGGCCCCGGGCCGGCGGCCCTGGATCAGGACGCGGGCGGGGAAATCAAGCGACGGCGGCGGTGCCTGGTCGACCTTGCCGATGCGACGCAGTGCATCGAGCACGGCCGCGTCGGCCTCCTCGTTGCCACTGCCACGCACCAGCTCGACCTTTTCCAGGCGACCATCGCTGGCCAGCCACACATTCACCTGCAACTGGAACGCCAGGCGCTTGACCTTGTCGTCGCGCGAGATCGCCTGCTGCATCAGGTAGCCGAGGTAGCGCCCATAGGTGGCGTTGCCGGCACCGCCACGACCGACACCGGACGAACCGCCACCACTGCCGGACTGGATGCCGAAGTTGTCGCCACCGGCCTGCGCGTCGGCGTTCATCGTCACCGGATCGCTGTTGTCCGGGGTCGGCGTCGGCTCTTCGGCCGGCGTCGGCTGATCCAGCGGCTCCGGTTCGGGCATCGTCTCTTCCGGCGGCGTTTCCGGTTCCGGCGGTTCTTCCGGTGGCGGCGGGGGTGGCGGAGGCGGTGGCGGCAACGCCAGCATCGGCGGCTGCACCACCGGTCGGCGGGTGCTGGCGGTGTCCTTGAACAACAGCCACCACAGCGCGACGCCGAGCACCAGCAACGCGACCAGCACCAGCGCGACGGTCACCAGCAACGGGCGACCACGCGTGCCGGGCTCCGGCCGGGGGGGTTGATGGGCGGTCATGCCTCAGCCCTGCGCCTTGCCGGTGACCAGGCCCACCTGGGCCAGCTCCAGGCGCCGCAGCAGGTCCAGCACCTCGACCACGCGGGCATACTGCACCTGTGCGTCTCCGCGCACGATCACCGGGAAATCCGGCGTGGTCGCGCGTTCGGTACGCAGGCGATCTTCCAGCTCGGCCATCGTCACCGGGTAGGCATCCAGGAACACCTGGCCGCTGGGGTCGATGGTGATCGCCTTGGTCTTCGGCTTCTCCAGCGCGACGCTGTTGCTCGCCTTCGGCAGGTTGACCTCGATACCGGGGATGGAGGCGTTGCTGGTCAGGATGAAGATCACCAGCACCACCAGCAGCACGTCGACGAAGGGCGTCACGTTGATGCCCTTCTCGCGCTTCTTGATGCCGAACTTCGCCTTCTGGCCCATGGCGCGCTCCTCAGCCCTGGACCGCAGCCGGGCCGCGCCCGTCCTGCTCTTCAGCCAGGCGCGCGGCGAACTCGTCGATGAACACCGCCATGTCCGCGCCGATCGCTTCGGCACGCGCGCCGAGGTAGTTGTAGCCGAACAGTGCAGGGATCGCGACGCCGAGGCCAGCCGCAGTACACAGCAACGCTGCGGCCATGCCGGGTGCCACCGAGTTGATGTCGACCGCGCCAGCCATCGCCGCCACCACGAACACCAGCATGATGCCGATCACGGTGCCGAACAGGCCCACATACGGGGCCCCCTCGATGGTGGTCGACAGCCAGTTCATGCGCCGTGCCATCGCCTCCTGCTCACGCACCATCACCGCATCCATCGAGGCACGGATCGCCGCGATGGTGGCACCACTGAGGTAACCGCTGTTGCCATCGCGCTGGTGGCGCTGCTGCATTTCATCGATGGCCACCTGGTAGATGCGCCACAACGAGCCATCGTGCATCGCGGCCGGCGCCTTGCCCTGGCGGTCCATGTCGGACAGGGTGCGCAGCGGCACGCCGGACAGCTTGCCGAAGCTCTCGGTGAACACCGCATTGGCCTTGCTGGTACGGCCGAAGTGCCGCCCCTTGGCGATCATGATCGCCCACGACAGCAGCATCATCAGGCCGAGGATCGCGACCACCACCCAGGCATCGAACGGCATCGCCTTGAGGATGAAGGCGAAGTGGCTCTGCCCGGCTGACTGCTCGTCCGCGCCGTAGCTGATCAGCCGCGAATCGGCACCCTGTGCGGTGGCATCGGCCAGCAGCAGCGCGGCCGGCCGTGCCACGCGCGAGACGCGCAGTTCATCCAGCGCACCTTCGAAGTTGGCCAGTGGCTGCACCGCCCCCGGCGCATCGGCACCCACCACCGGAGCCGTGCCCAGCGCCGGCAGCGCACCGCTCAGCTGGGCAACGACGCGCCCGTTGAGGTACAGCTGCAACGCGCCCTTCTCTGCCGTCAGTGCAACGTGTGCCCACTGTCCTTCCGGAACCGGCTGCGCGGGCGTGCTGCGCTGGCCATTGAGCTGCACGAACGGCACGCGGTTCTCGATGCCCAGCACCAGCTCGGATGCGCCGTCGCGACGCGCATAGATCGCCTGCGCCGCAGTGTTGCCGCCCGGCTTGATCCAGGCTGAAACGGTGAGCGGCGCGCCCGCTTCCTGAGCCAGCGATGCGCTGGCCGGCAGCGGCAGCGGACCGGCGCCCAGCTGCACGCCACGGCCGATCACCGAGCCTTCCGACGGCGGCACCACCGCACCGGCATTGTTGCCATAGGCGGTGGTGTCGCGTGCCGGCGCATTGGCCTCGGCAAAGTGGTAGACCAGCGTGTAGTCCGGATCGAACACCTGCTGGCCGTTGCCGCTGGCCGGTGCCTTCTCATTGCCGTAGTACATCCAGATCGTCTGCGGCGCGGCAGCGCTGACTGCCGGTACGTCGACCCAGACCAGGGCCAGGCCCATCCTGGGATCGAACTGTTCGATCTGGTGGGCCAGCACGGTACGGCCATCACCCGAGACGAAGCGCAGGTCGTTGCCCGCATCCTGGGTTCCGTCGAAGCCGAAGTTGCCGGTATGCAGGCGCAGCAGCAGCGGCGTGCGGCCCGGGTCACCGGCCAGGCCCGCGCCCTGCGGGCCGGCGTCGATGGTGATCGGCTTGCGGTACTTCCATTCGGCCTGCCACCAATTGGCATCGGCCGCAGCCACCGGCAGCGCAACCAGCGCGGCCAGCAGCAACAACACTCGGGAAAGCAAACGGTCCATGCGAAGGGTCTCCGGAGAACGCATGTTCAAGGGAAGGGTCAGTAACTGGTGCTGATGTTGAAATGCAGGCGCGGGTCGTCCTTGCGCGTGACCGGGCCATCGGCATACGGCCAGGCGTAGTCCAGGCGCAGTTGCAGGTGTTGACCCAGGCGCAGCTGCGCGCCCAGGCCGACCGAGGCCAGGTTGTACTTGTCGCGCTGTTCGGGCAGCGGCTGGCGCAGGCGCAGATAGGCCGCGTCGGCAAAGCTGTAGACGCGCAGGTCGGTGCCGCGCCACAGTGACCACGCAGGCGTGCGCCATTCCAGGCTGGCCAGGCCGCCGTAGTCGCCGATCGCCTCGGCCGACAGGTAGCCGCGCACGGTGTACATTCCACCTGCGGCGAACTGCTCGGCCGACACCAGTGGCGCATCGGTTACCTGCAGCGAGCCGCGCGCATACCATTGCCAGTCGCTGCCGAAGGTATGCGTGTTGGCCACGTCGGCCTTGAACGCCACGAAACTCGGGTCGGCCCAGTAGCGCTTCTGCCCGAACGCGGTGGCGTCACTGCCGTAGCCGAACAAGCGACGCGTACCGGCCACCAGCTGGGTGTTGATGCTCAACTGATCCTGCTCGCCCTGGCGTACACCGACAAACGCCAGAGTGATCGGCGCGTACCTCAGCGGCGTCTTCAGGCTCTCCTTGCCCATCTGCGTGTCTTCCTCGGTGTCCTTGAAATCCACGCCGAGGCTGAGCTGGCGCCACCACTGGCTGCTGCCCGGCAGGCGGTAGTTGAGCTTGAGGCCGATCGAATGGCCGTTGCCGATCACATTGGTGCCGGTGCCGGTACCGACCTGCCCACCTGCATTCAACACGCGGCTGTCGGATCTGTAGCCGGAGGCTTCCAGGCTCCACGGCGTACCTTCGAACGGCATCGTGTACGAGGCCGAGAACACCTTGGCCTGCTTCGTGTCTTCCGGCGCCAGATACACGCCGAGGTTGGCGCTGTGCCCACGCTTCCACAGGTTGTCGTAGGCCAGCGATGCACTCAGGCGCAGCTTCTCGGTGTCGGCGCTATGGTCGTTGTTGAGTGACGCACTGGCACGCCACGGCGACTTCTCCTCGACCTGCAGGTCCACATCCATCGTGCCCGGCACCTGGCCTTCGCGCACCAGTGGCATCACCTGGCGACGTCCGCCTTCGTTCAGTGCGGTCAATTCCTTCTGGGCCTGGTCGAAGTCAGGCACCTTGCCCTCGGCCAGCGCCGGTACACGTTCCCGAATGCGTTCGGGCGACTCGTGGCGGGTGCCGACCACGCGCAGCTGGCCGATCGGCGTCTGCTGCACCTTCAGCAGCACCACGCCCCCACTGACCTGCTGCTCGGGTAGCTCGACGTAGACCGACTGGTAGCCGGCCTGCTGGTAGAGCGCATGGACCGCATCGCGCGCCTTCTCAACATCGGCCAGGGTCTTGCCCGGGCCGAGGAACGGTTCCACCGCACGTTCAATCTGCCGCGGATCGAGCACCGTGTTGCCGCGCACGACGTATTCGTTGATGTTCACGCTGGGCGCGGGTGCTGCCTCCTGCGCGAACAGCGGCAGCGGCATCGCGGCCAGGGCCAGCACCAGCGGATGCAGGCGCAGCGGAAGGCGAACGGCTCGGCACGGAACAGGATTCATCGAAGGCATCGCGTCGTATCGAAGGGAGGGGCCAGGGAGCGGCGCGTGGATCTACCAACAGGACGTGTACATCGCGTCAAAGCCGCCAACAGTTTTGTGACAGCACTGTCATCTTTTGAAAGCGCCGCAACGCACGCAGGCGGACCCTGCCTTGGCCACCCGTCTTCATTTCAGGACATCGATTGCTGCGGGAGATTCGAGATGTGTGAATCGTTGATGCCGGACCTGCGCGCTGCCCTCGCCCTCGCCCTGCTGCTGGCGCTGCCATCGGGTCGCGCCGACGAGGCGAAGAAGCAGGAAGAAGCTGCGCCCTGCATCGAAGTACTGGTCAACGGCGAGCGGATTCCGGCCTGGGACTGTCTGCAACGCAAGCTGGCGCCTGCGACAAGGCCGGCGAAGTCGGCGGCGCTCCCCGAAGCCGAACGCCTGATGCAGCAGCCCGGCAACCAGCTGATGCAGTACAACCTGGAAGGCACGCGGCAGCGCATGGGCGATGCGTTCGGTCGCTCGGTGGTGCCGCAGCGACCTGCGCGCTGAGCCTCCGCAGCTGTGGGGCTGAGCGCGCGCTCGGCTGTCTTTGCATTCATCGGCGATGCCACGGCGCGAAAGCCGCCGAGCGCAGGCTCGGCGCTACTGCGTGCCGCTCTGCCGACCGGCCGGCACGATGCCATCGCTTGGTACCGGCGGCAGCTCGGGAACCGGCAGGCTGCGCAACTGCCCCGCCTGGTTCAGCTCCACCGCGTTGGCGCTGATGCTGGCGAGAACCGTGCAGGGCCCCAACCGCTGACCCGGCGCGTACGCTTCGGCAGGACGCCCATCCACCGAAAGCAGCGCCAGCGGTGCGTGGTCGCCGGCCAACACGCCAAGCACCACCACCTCGGTCTGCACTGCGCCGGGGGACAACAGGCGCACCAGCGGCAGGCTGGCCACTGCATCGAACATCGGCCGCACCGGCGCCTCGGCTTTCGCCTCGCTGGCCACGGCCGCCGGCGCCACCGCAGACAGGGTGACGCTCCAGTAGGCCACCACCGCCAGCAGCAGCGCCGCCGCCAGCAGGGCCAACATGCGATTGCGATCCCAGCGCCTGCCGTCCATGTTCCGCACCATCGCCACGTTCATGTCTGCCCACGCTAGCAGGTGCGGCTGACGCTTTTGTTTCATCATGCGGGCCTACGCTGGCAGGCATCGACCCGGACAGGAGGCAACGTCGATGCAGCGCGTGCCGCGTGGTTTCACCCTGCTGGAACTGATGGTGGTGCTGGTGATCATCGGTATCTGCACGGCGGGTATCGGGCTGGGCCTGGGCAGCCTGCTCGACCCGGGCCGGCAGCTGCGACAGGAAGCCGAACAGTTGGCGCAGCGCCTGCAGGTGGCGCGCGACGAGGCCCGGATCGATGGCCGCCCCCTGCGCTGGCAGGCCGACGCCGCCGGCTACCGCTTCAGCCGCCGCGAAGGCACCGGTTGGGTGGATGTGCAGCGCGACGACCTGCTGCGCCCACAACCATGGCAGCTGGCGGGCATCGCGGTGCAGCCGACCACGCCGATTGAACTGAGCCCCGAATGGATTGGCGTGGCGTGGGAGTTGACGCTGTCGTTGCAGGGCCGCCAGCTGCGTCTTCGTGATGATGGCAGCGGACAGTTGCAGGTCGTGCAGTGAAGCGGAACAGTCACGGGTTCACCCTGATCGAAGTGCTGATCGCATTGGCGATCGTTTCAATCGCACTGGCGGCGGTGATGCGTTCGGTGGCGGTGGCTACCGACGATCAATCGCGCCTGCGCGACCGTCGGCTGGCACTGATGTGCGCGCAGGACCGCTGGCAGGAGCTGCGCCTGACTGGGCAGCCGCCGCAGGATGCACGGCAGCGCTGCGTGCAGGGGCACAGCACGTTCCTGGTGCTGCAACATCTTGGCACCGGCAGCGACAGCCAGCCGCAACTGGAACTGAGCGTGGTGGCCGAAGATGCACCGCAGCAGTCGCTGGCGCGGATGCAGCTGCCATGGACCACCATGCAATGAAGCGGGTCACGCGTGGCTTCACCCTGATCGAAGTGATGATCGCGATCACCATCATGGGTGTGCTGGCGCTGATCTGCTGGCGTGCGCTGGACAGCGTGGCCAGCAGCGACCAGCGCCTGCGCCGGGCCGATGCAGAAACCACGACGGCGCTGCGCATCCTGCAGCAGTTCCAGCGCGATATCGAGATGCGTGCCGACGACGCGCTGATGAATGGTGCAGTGCGTCCGGCCGATCAACCGCAGCGGCTGCTGCCTCCGTCCCTGGTAAGCGAACGGCACCCGGATGGCAGCTTCGCACTGGAGATCACCCGCAGTGTCGGCAGTGATGGACTACGCTGGCAGCGGGTGCGCTGGTGGCGGCAGGGCAATACGCTGTGGCGGGCCAGTGGCGCGGCGACGGATCGATACCCCCTGCCCGCGCCTGAGCCGTCGAAAGGCATTGCGGTGGCCAGGGATGTGCAGCGGTTCGAGATACGCGCCTGGCAGCCGGGCGCGGGGTGGGCGCTGTTGCCGAGCGAAGGCGAGGTGCTGCCGGCCACCGGGCTGGAACTGCGGTTGGGCCTGCGCGATGGGCGTGGGCCGCTGAGCTACCGGCGGGTGCTGGAGCTTTAGGATTCCTCCCAGGCAAAGCATCCACGCATGGCGTGGATCTACTGCCGAGCGGCTTCTACTGCCCGGCCTGCCCTGGTGGGTGCCGACCGTTGGTCGGCACTGATGCTGGCCCAGCCATCCACGCATGGCGTGGATCTACTGCCGAGCCTGCCGCCGGGTGCCATCCTGCGCCCGGCGGCGCCGTGTCGGTGGTCCTCACCGCCGATGGCCGCTCCCTGCCCTCCGTGCCGTCCTGGCTGGGGCCGCCACCATTCCCTGGCGGCTGGCCCGATGCCGTCCGTTCTTCCTGGTCAGTCCCATCCACGCATGGCGTGGATCTACTGCCGGCCGCGATCGTGCCGATCAGGGTCGGCACCTAGCGGCGCTGCGTGCCGTCGTCGCGGCTGGCCTGCGGGAACTGGAATGCGCTGTCGGCGTCGTAGCCGCTGTTGGCGGTAGTGCCACGGGCCGGCGGCGCTACGCTGCTGGTGCCGCTGCCGAAACCCAGAATCTGCACGCTGATCACTGACGGCTGGTTGCGCCGTGCGTCGTCCTGGCTCTTGCGCATCACGTCCTGTGCCGCCTGGCTGGCGCTGTTGGCTGCCGCACTGGCCGCGGCCAGCGCATTGACGTTGACCGATGCCAGCACCGGCAGACCCTTGCTCTCGCCCTGCACCTGGATGTTGGCCGCGTTGAGCACCTGCAGCGCGGCCAGATTGATGTTGCCGGAGACGCGTATACCGGCCTCGCCCGCATCGATGGTGCCCAGCGGTGCGATCAGATCGACGTCGCCCGGCGGCACTTCGGCGATGGGGTTCAAGGTCGCGATGCCAGCACCGCTGGCCGGGGCCTGCGGCGACAGGATCACATTGCCCCAACCGTCATAGACGCGGCGCGGTGGCGTGTACAGCAGGGTCGTGCGCGAACCACGACCGGCATTGATGTCACCCTGCTCCGACCACGCCAGGATGTCGCCGCCGAACGTGGTCATCACCCGCGACAGGCCCAGCAGCACGCTGTCCTGGCCGAACAGCCGGATATCGCCCTGCCCTTGGGTCACCAGTCCGGCACTGGCCGGGGGCACCACGCCCTGCACACCGATCACGATCTGCCCACCCGGCGCCATCAGCTCGATGTTGCCACCCGCTTCGGTGCGCACGCCGGAGCCGCCGTACATCACGATGTCGCCGGTACGGTCGATCGTCGCGCCGGTCGCAGCCTTGTCTGGCATCAGCGTAGCGATGGCCTCTCGCCCACGCAGGTAGGAGCCGAAGCGGGGTCCTTCTGCATCGGTATATTCCCGTCCACCTTCGCGCAGCTCGGCGTAATAGATCTGGCGCAGGAAGATGTGCTGCTGTTCCTGCGGCAGCGCATCGAAGGCAGCCAGCGCCCCGTCGCCGTCAGCAGCCACGCCGAAGCGCTGCTGCAGCCACTGCTTCAGTTCCTGGTCGTAGACCTTGACTGCCTTGCCCGGCTGCGACGCAAGCGATTGCGCGGGATCGGCAAGGTTGACGGGGTCCAGATAGCGGGCACGCAGGGCCGCGAAATCGATCTGCTGGTTGCCGGCCGTCAGCGCGATGCTGGCGCCGGGACGGGTGTCGCCCTGCACGATGCCACCGAGGCTGACGATGCTGCCCGCATCCTCCTGGCGCAGCTGGCGGCCGGCACTGATCTCGGTATTGCCGGGGCCGGCGATGGTCGCGTTCAGATGCACGACGTCGCGGCCCGCCGCTGCCACCGTGATATCGGTGGGCGCGGTGTTCAACGCGGTCATCGACACCCCGAGGATGTCCCGGCCTGCCCGCAGTTGCACGGCGCCGGCGGCCTCGAACCAGTTCAGCTGGGTGCGCTGCCCCACGTTGGGATCCAGCGTGCGCCGGGCGCCGGTGGCCAGACCGATGATGTCGCCCTGCACCGCGTAGAAACGGCTCGGCGCCAGGGCCGCAGACACGGAGGACAGCGGAGTATTCGGACCGAACGCAAACAGCGGAAGCGACGCGTCCGGCGATGCAATGTTGCCGTCGACCGACAGGTTGTGCCGCGAGCGGGTCACATTGCCGCCGGAATCCCCCAGCTGGGCCAGGAATGCGGGGTCGAAGGGTCCCGGCAGGCGCGCATCCGCGCCCGAGCGCGCGATCTGGGTCGCGCCACGTTGGGCGAAGATGCTGCCACCGGCCAGCACGTCCAACCGTCCCGTTGCCGAGGGTGCCAGCAGGATCACATCCTGCGTCCCCGGCGTGGCGCTGATCCGGTCCAGCTTGATGTCGCCCTGCGCAGCAATGGCGCTGAAGCGCGAAGGATAGAGCCAGTAATTCAGCAGATCATCACCACCACGCACATCAAGCTGGACCTGCTCGCGCCACAGATTGCTGCCGGTCACGTTATCCGGCCCGGCGAGGCCTGGCGCGAGGTCACCACCGGCACTGAACAGATCCACGGCCGTGCTGGCGGTCCACAGGGAGAACCACGTGCTGCCTGCAGCGCGCGCGCCATCATCCTGCAGCACCGCGCTGTAGTTGGCCAGCGGAACCCGGCCTGCATCGGCGAACCCGCCAAGCACCACATCGCCCCGTGCCTGTAGCTGCGCGACCGCATCGCCCAGCACCAGCACCGGTCCGCCCATTGCGCGGGCGGCGTCGGGCGCAAACAGGTCTGCCGCGCGCTGCTGACGCAGCGTCGCGTAGTTTTCCAGGGTGACGCCCATTGCACCGATGCGCCCGGCATCGAGCTGCAGGCTGCCACGCAGATTGCTGAAGGTACCGTTGAGGTCGAGATTCTGTCCCGCCCTGGAGGGATTGAGGCTGGAGATCGTCGCCTGCAGATTCGGATTCAGTGCGCCACCGATGCGCAACCGCAGGTCGCCGCCACCGGTCAGGTGCAGCTGGCCATTGCTGACGCGGCCGGTCGATCCCACCGCCGCGATGATCGCGCCCGAGCGTGGTGCGCTCAGCGAGCCCAGCGCGTCGCCCATCGGATCGCGGACGCCGGCATTTCGCCCGGCCTCAAGCGTCAGGTCGCCGCCACCCAAGGTGCCGAAGCCGGTGAAGCCGACCATCCGCGGAGAGGCGCCAGCGGCAGCGGACACGTTGGTGTAGGTACCAAAGTTCACCCACCAGCTGGTCGGCACCGGCTCCACGCCGGTGGTGCTCCCGGTTCCCTGCCGCCACAGCCAATTGCCGACCGCGGCACTGGAGTACAGCGCCCAGTCGCGCTCGCTGGTGCCCGACTCCGCGCGCGCGGTCCAGGCGTCGCCGACGATATCGCGCCCGGCTTCGACCCGCAGGTTGCCACCATGATCGGGATACCAGGCCTGGTAGCCTGCGATCGCTGCGTCATAGCTGCCCGGCACCAGGTTCGGCCCCAGCAGTGCGGTGTTCCAGGGAGCCGCTGCACGGGGCGAATTGAAGGCAGCGTCGTGGCCCCCACCCAGCGCGGTGGGAGTGCCGGCGGTGTAGACACCGAAGCCTGACTTCATCACGACGTCACCGGCAGCGAGCAGTTCCATGTCCCCCTTGCCGGTGCGCAGCACGCTCCACGCCGGCGTGCCCGCGCGCTTGCCGTAGGTGGTCACTTCGGTCTGCGTGCCGCCGCCGGCGCAGTAGGTGGGCGCGGTACTGCAGAACTCGTCTTCGGTCATGCCGAACATCGCGGCGAAGTCCTTCGCAGGGGTGCCCACGTAGGACTCGTCACCCCAGTAATCCAGCGAGCCCTGCGCGGCCACCTGGCGGGGTGCCGGGCCGCAGTAGTCGGCCGACATCGCGCAGAACTCATCTTCGGTGAAGCCGAACATGTCGGCCAGCTCTGCGATCGGGCGGCCCGCATAGGACGTGTCGCCGATCCAGTCCAGCGATGCCCGCTCGGTCAACGCACGATCACCCACCCAGATGATCTCGGTCTTGACCGTACCGATCGAGCCCTGGTGGGTATCGGCCAGCACCACGCTGCCTTCGCTGCCCCAGCGCCGGCTGCGTGGATCGGCCGCCCCGACATCGGCACCGGCAACCACGGTCAAGTCCCAGGAGGTGGTGCCCTCGGCCAGCATCGGCGCCAGCGCCCAGTTGCGCCCCTGGTTGCCGTTGGCATCGGCCGGCCGCAGATTCACTGGCGCGTCGCCGGGCAGTTCCACCTTGGTCAACGAAGGAATGTACGCGCCCACCTTGAGCGCGACTTCCCGTGCCAGGCGCAGCGCAACCGGCAACACCGCGCCGGCGGGCCACTCCTGTGCCGCCACCTGTACCGCACTGCGCAGGCGGAAGCCGGCTCCCAGCCGCGCACCTGCCGCCAGCACCAGCGGCTCCTGCAGCACGGTGCCCGCGGCCAGCGTCTGCCCGGAGTCGGTGGTCACTGCCGCACCCAGTACAGTACCCGCGGGCAGGCGCAGATTCTGCGAGATCACCATCGGCGCGGGCAGCACGGTACCAACCGGAAGCGTTACCGATTCGACCGGCACGTCGTAGTTCAGGCGGGTGCCGGCCTGGAACTCGGTGCCGGGCTGCAGCTTCACTCCGTCCACCGGCACCACCAGGCCGCTGCCGAAGGGGGTGTGCCCCGCGCTGCCATTGCGACCCTCATACAGCTGCCAGCCCCCCTCATCCGGCGTGGACGGCGGCGGTGCGAAGCCATCGTTGATGCTGCCGTAGACGTTGATGTTGCCTTCGGCCCGCAGCACCAGCGAGGCCGATTCGCCGAAGCCACGCCGCGATGGATCGGCGCGGTTGGCGTCGGGCCCGTAGCGGTAGCCGGACAGATCGATGTCGCCGGCAATGGTCAGGTCGCCGTCCGGGTTGGCGTCGCTGCGCCGCGCCACCACCTGCACACCGGGACGAAGGCGGACATCACCCAGCGCGCGCGTGCGCTGCTGCAGGTCCGGGTTGCCCAGCGCACCATCGACCCACGCCACGCTGTGCGGATCGACCACCTGGTCCAGCCACTGCTGGGTAACCAGCTGCGCGCGGTTGCCGCGCACATCAGCGGTGCTGGCCAGGGGCGCATCGTCGTAGCGGCGGACACCATTGAGCTGGATGTCGGCCGCGCCATCGATGCGCAGGCCATTGGCCGCGGCAATCGCCGCGTCGTTGCTGCCCACCCGCGGCACATCGATCTTCAGCGAGCCCCGCGCCATGCCGTCGTTCTGTCCAGCGCCGTCGCCGACGGCCACGCCGCTGCCGGCACGCAGGTCCAGGTGCGCCGCGCTGCCCAGACCCACGGCGCCTTCGGCGCTGCCCAGCGTGATGGTGGCCCGGTTCGGACTGTCGATGATCTTGCCATGGCTGTCCACGCGCAGGCCGGTACCGTGCGCGTCCAGCGTGCCGTCCACCTGCAACTGGTCGCGGGCGTACAGGCGGATGCTGCCGACCTGCTCGCCGCTGGCATCGATGCGGCCGGCCACGGTCAGGCTGCCCGCGTCGACACTGATGTCGACCCGGCGCGCCTTCACTTCGTCGCCGATCCGAAGATCGCCTTCACCGATCTGGAAGCTGCGGCCGCCGACGACACCGCCGGCGGTCAATCGCTGGTTGAGGCCGGCGAAGTCCTGCAGCTGGCGTGCCCGCACCACCAGTTCGCCACCGTCGTAGGGCACCAGCGTGCCGCCGGCATCGTAGCGGCCACTGGCGGCACCCTGCAGAACACCGGCCAGATCGGCTTGGCCGGCCACTGCGGTGACCGTCATGCGCCCGGCGCGGTTGTTGCGGGCAGAAACATCGATGCGGGAGGCAGCATCGGTGCGGATGTCACCCGTGTCGCTGGACAGCAGGACATCACCGCCCCAGCTGAACTTGTCCACGTCGTACAGCGGGACCTTGCGCCCGGCCAGGTCCAGCACCGCCCGGCCGCCAAGCGTGATGCCCTGGCGTGCGCTCGCCGACAGCCGTCCTGACGCCAGCGCGATCGTGCTGTCCAGCGTGATCCGGTTGGCGTCGATGCTCAGCTCACTGCCCAGTGCATCGCCACCCGCCTTGCCGGTGCCCCCCTGCAGGCGGAACTCGCCGCCAGTGCGCACGCGCAGCTGCGCGGCGGGATCGGCGGTCAACAACGGGGTATCGATGCCGAGGCTGCCTCCGCTGTACTGCCAGCCCTTGTCGGCCAGATAGTCGCCGCGCTGCTGGAACACGTCCAGCGTGCCCTGCGCGGAGAACGACAGCTGCTCCGAAGCACTCAGGTTCAGCGCACTGAATCCGAGCACCTGCCGGTTCGCAGGTACTTCAGAGCTGGGACGGCTGAATGGTGCCCGCCCGAGCTGCAGCTGGCGGGTGACGAGGTCCAGCTGCCCGGCGCCGAGCCGGTCCACCATCGGATCGGCCGGCGGCACCGACGCGTCGCTGCCCGGCGCCTGGCTCGCCGCCAATGCGCCGTCCCAGACCAGCGTGTCCACCAGGATGCGCGCACGGTCGGTCGCCGCGCCGTAGCCGCGGATGGCCTGCGCACCCAGCACAAGCGTCTGCAGGCCACTGCGGCCGGTGGCACTGTCGCGCGCGTCCAGGTCGACGCTGCCGAACACGTTGACAGACTCCCGCGCGACCAGGCTCAGCGTGTCCAGCGCCGGCGCGCCGGTGGCATCATTGCCGCGCAGCAGTTGCTGCAGCACGGACTGGTTCATGGTCATGCCACTGGGCAGTGCCCCTGCCGCAGCGGCCTGTGCGATCGCTTCGGCACTGCCGAGGTTCAGCGCCGCCATGCTCAGGCCGAGCTGACGGGTGCCATAGCTGACCGAGTCGCGCATCTGCAGCGTGCCATCGGTCGCTACCGCGATGCTGCCATCGGAAACCAGCCGGGCCTGGCCGTCGCACGCCGCCTGGCACCCCCCGATGTCGATCGCCACCGGACCGGCCTCCACGCCCGTGGTGCCGGTGATCAGGTTCAGGCGCTGGTTGGACACCGCCAGCAGGCCGCCGGAGACCTGGTAAGGCAGCGTCGCGCTGGCACCCGCGTTGGCGGTTGCGAACGGCAGTGTATCGAGGGTCGCACCGGCCTCGACCAGCACGCCGCTGCCACCGGAGGCCGCTGCCACCAGCACTTCCGGTGCGTTCAGGGTGACGCCGGAACGGATCGCCACACTGCGCGCCTGGCCGGTCACCGCCACCTGCGAGGCCTCCTGGCTGAACTGCCCGCCGATGATCATCCGCGCAGGCAGGAAGGCATTGAGCGCGTCGTCGCTGAAGGTGGCGCCGCGATCACGGGCCTGCGATTGCGCGCTACCGTCAACGATCTCCAGTGAACCGACCGCCGGGCTCGCCAACGTGGCTGCCAGCGTGCCGCCGCGCCCATTGTCGGTGGCGGCGCCGAACCGCGCGGTGCCGGCGAAGCGGATGGCAGGCGTGTCTGCACGACCTGCACCTTCGCCCAGCGCTAGGGTCAACCCGAGCGCATCGATGGTCTGCCAGCCACGCGACTCGCCGCGGCGGTCGGCCACCGACTGCGCGAAGCTGTTGTAGGAGGTTTCGTTGTAGCCCGAGTGCCGGCGTACCACTGCGGCGGGCGTCAGCAGGATGTCGGTGAGCAACGGCGAGATTGCCGCGCCCAGCGCCGTGCGCTGCTGCCCGGACACACGCCAGGTGCCGGTGCCGGTCGCAATCGGTTGCACGATGCCAGAGGTGCCGGTAGCGCCCAGCTCCACCCGGAATGCACCGGGCTGCAGCGCATAGCTTGCCGGCATCAGCGTGTAGGTGCCGGCCGCCAGGCCGGGCACGCCAGCCGGCACGGTGATCTGCTGGCCCACCGCCGGAGCTGCGAATCCTTCTTCGCCGCTGGGGGCGAACGCCTCGGCGCGTCCCGGTACGATCGCGTACACCGGGTTGCCCGACGCACTGAACGCGTAGCGCGGATTGGCGTCGGCCAACGCCGTGCGCAGCACGTCGACGGAGCCGCCGCGCCCGGACACGAAGGCGGCACCGGTCAACTCACCACCGCCGGACATGTCCAGCAGTGCCCCCGACGCCACCTCGATCTCGTTGGCCTTCAGGGTCACCCCCATCGAGGAGATGCCGGCCGGCGCCAGCGAGCTCAGGCTGCGCGTGCCTACCCGCCAGTCGACACCATCGACGGTGCCACCATAGGGCAGCGACAGGCCGGCACCGCTGGTGGAGGTAACGCTGCCTGGCAGCAGTTCCACCCGGCTGCCGATGGTTCCGTTCTGGATCAGGCCGCCCAGCTGCAGCGTGCCCATCGGCGCCTGCACGTTGCCGCCCTGCTGCACCGTGGCGGCCACCAGGCGAAGCGTGCCCAGCGCCGATTCCGGCGCCGGCTGCGTGGCCGCACCTGTGCCGTGGATTCGCAGCACGGCAGCTGGATCGGCCCAGTAATCAGCGGTCTGCACGGTCTGCGCCGAAGCGCCGGCCACCAGTGTGCCGACCGCGCCTGCGGTGGGGTACAGGCGCGCAGCGGTGACGTCCATCGAACCGGCCGTCATCAACGCGCTGGTGTTGCCACTGCTGGCAATGCCGTTGGTCAGGCGCACGTCACTGCGGCTTTCCAGCGCCACGTGGTCGAACCCGGGCAGCCAGGTGACGTCGCGGATGTCGATCAGCGCGGCCTGCACCGCCAGCGCGTGATCGTCCGGCCCGGCCGAAGCGACCGCCGCAGTGCCCTGCAGGTTCTCGCCCGCCAGCTGGCCCCAGCGCGCCTGCGCCAGGCGGACGTAGGGCGCACTCAGCCGCAACGCCGACGACGGCCCGGCAGCCACGGCCATGCCCAGGCTCGAAGTGCCCTGGCCATGGATGCGCAGGCTCTGGGCCAGGCGCAGGTCGACATCGCCAACGGCGCGGATGTCACCGAACACGGACAGGTTGTCGAAGCCGCCCGCCTGCAGCTGCTCGACCGACAACGCGGCGTGGCCATACTCCAATGCGGCCGGCAGTGGCTGCACCGGTGCGCTGTGCTGGCTGAGGGTGATCGCACGTGCCCGCAGTACCTCCTCGCTGGCGCCACGTGCATGGATGCTGCCGCCGAAGGCCAGCCCAAGCGTGCCACCGCGTGCGCCGGCACCACCGGCGGCCGCGTCCATTCCGCCCTCCAGATACAGCGCATTGGCCGAGCGCAGCACGATCTGCCCGCCGTCGCTGTCCACGCGTACACGGCCTTGGCCGTCGATATCCAGCTCGGCCGACGCCCCCCGCGCCTGCAGGCGCGCGCCGCGTTCGACCACTACGAACGCTTCCGGTGGTCGGTTGTCGACGAATGCTGCGGTCTCCCAGTCCAGCGCCCCGCCGATCTCGATGCGTCCACCCGCGCGCACCTGCCCACGCAGACGGCCGCTGGGATCGGGCAACGAGATTGCGTCTGCATCGGCATCCAGCAGCGCGCCTTCGGCGAAACGCCAGGTGCGTTCGGTGCGCTGCCCGGCGTACAGCGCATTCTGCGGACGCACATCGTCGATCACGATACGGCCGCCCTTCGCAAGCAGTGTGCCTTCAACATCGATGTTGCCTGCACCCAGCAGCGAGATCGTCTGCCCTGGATCGACCGCCACCAGCGCATCCTTGCCGACGCGCAGGTCACCGCCCACGCTGTTGCGGTCCGAACGCAGGCTGATACTCGCACCGGCGCGCTGGCTGACGCGCCCGTTCGATGGATCGGCGCTGTACAGCGGCACATCCCACGCCGCCAGTGCGGACGCCCGATCGGTTGCCATCTGCGCGTCCTGGGTCAGGCGCAGGCCTGGCAGGGCAGCGACCAGCCGCGCGCCGTCGGCCACCGCCACGCCTTGGTGGCCGTTGATGTCGTACTGTGCGAAGCCACTGCCGAACAGGCCGGGATCCAGTCGCAGCGACGCGCCCGCCGGGTCCGCATCGCCCACTCGAACGCGGCCACCGGTTCCCAGCGAGAAGGCACCACTGCCCTGTCCTCGGCCACTGAACCGGCTCCCCTCGCCCAGTTGCACCCGGCCACTGCCGTCCGTCGTAACCGTGCTGCTGTTGGCCTGCAGGCTGACGCTGCCCCCTTTGCCGATGCGGCCTTTACCGCGCAGGTCCAGCGCGGCGCCGGCCTCGACGTCCACCGTTGCCTCGGCGCCCACGACCACGTCATGACTGTTGCTCAGGCTCAGGCGGCCGCCATCCGTCCAGGCACCGCTGGCGTCGAGCGGCATCGCCAGTGACGCGTTGCTCCATTCACCGGAGAGATCGATCCGCGTGCCGCCGGCAATGGCGGTGCGGGCGCGGCCATCGTGCAGCAGCGCCGTCGGCCGCCCCTGGACATCCAGCAGGTTGCCCGCCGACAGCTGGCCGCCGGCAATGCCGATGTCGCCTGCCAGTTCCACCTCGCTGCCGGTCAGGTTGAGCTGTCCACCTGCCTGAAGCCGAAGGCTGCCGTCGATGCGGATGCGATCGGCGGTCGCCAGGTCGATCCGTCCCCACTGCTGGGCACTCAGCGCTGCGATATCCAACCACACCGTGTCACGCCGCTCCTCGTTGACCGGAGCCAGCAGCGACCACGCCGCCTTCGCCGGAGCCTTGTCATCCAGGCGCACATCCGAGCCGAACACACCACTGCGGCCCTGGCCGTCGTAGCGCCCCAGGTACAGCTGCGCATTGCGCGCCACTGCCGTCTGCGCCTGCGCATAGCCATCCAGCGCGGCCTCCGGCCTGCGGTTCTGCTGCACGCCCTGGAAGGTGGTCGTCTCAACCTTCCCATCCAGCACTGCGGTCGGTGCGGAGACGATCAGCCGACCTGCATCGCGGCCGACGGTGTATCCGTTATCGACACGCTGCGCCGCGAATACGATCGGATCACGGAAGGTCTCAGTGATGCCCCAGCGCTCCTGCTTTACTTCATGGCCGCTGTACAGGCCATCGAACAGCATCTCCGCCGGCGCCTCATCAAGGCGGTAGACCTGGCCGTCGACGCCGCGCACCCAGCTCTGCCGGACCACGCCGCTCTGCACATCCAGGCTGCCGCCGGCAAGGTTGATGCGTGAGCCACCGTTCGTGATCACTTCCCTGCCGCCCAACAGGACGGTGCCTCCCTGCGCAGCCCACTCGCCGATCGAGTGCCCCTGGTTGTCGAGGTAGCCACCCACCTCCAGCAGGCCGCCTGCAGCGTACCAGCGCTCCCCCTCGTAGCCCCCGGTACCGGCCGGAACGTGGACCAGCCTGCGGCGATCGACCCAGACTTCACTGCTGGTCAGCTTGCCGCTGTCGCGGTTGTCCAGGGCATCGCGCAGTTCGTTGCCCTGCACCTTGACCTGGACATTGTTGCTTTCCATCGACACCTGCACGCCCACTGCGCCGGACACGTCCACGCGTGCGGCGTCGTCTACGTAGCTGCGGGCCGCCGCATCGGCGATGATCTGGCCGCCCGTGGCAACCGTCAGCGAATCCCTGCTGAAATGGATGTTGCCACCCGAGACGATCTCCACCCGCGACTGGTCCCGGCGATCATTGTGCTGGGACAGATTGTCGAAGGTTGCCGAGCGCGCGCCAGCGCGGATCGCGTCCTGCTCTGCCGACTCCTTGATGAGGCTGTCGCGCTGCGTATCCAGCACCGTGGCCTTGCCATCGTCCTCGATCAGCACCGCCGTAGTGGCGCCATCGGCCAGCGTGACGCTGCTGCCGGCATCACTGGCCGAGGCCAGAAGATGCACGGTGCCGCGCTGTGCGAGCGTGGTGCTGGCCACGGCCACACCGGCCTGCTCGACGCTGCGCCCGGCCAGAGTCACGTCACCCTCAAGCGCGCGCAGCAGGCCGGTGTTGCGCACGCTGCCAGCCGTGCTGCCGGCGATGAAGCGCGGCGCGATCTCATTGCCCCGGGTGGTGGAGCTGGTGTTGGTGGCCGTACCCACGCCGCGCCGGATCACGAAACTGTCTCCCGCAGCGAGCTGCACCTGGCCCTTGCGCGCCTCGATATGGCCAGCATTCTCCACGCTGTGCCCGGCCAGCAGCACGTAGCCACCGCCGCGCGTCGCACTGGTCGGCTCATGGGTCGCGATGCGGGCACCCTGCTCCACCATCACCTTGCCGAATGCATCGCTGAGCGTGCTGCTGCTGGCGTCGGGGCTGTACAGGCCATTGTCGCGGAACTGTGCATCGCTGATCCGTGCTGCAGCCGCCAGCAGATTGCGTACATTGACCTGGCTGTTGTTGCCGAACACCACGCCGTTGCGGTTGGCGACGAACACCGTGCCATTGGCCTTCAGCTGGCCCAGGATCTGGCTGGGCCGCGCCTGCGGATCGTTGACGCGGTTCAGTACTGCCCAGTCAGGGTGCTGCAGGAAGTTCAGCGTTGTGTTGCCGCCGATGTTGAAGGTCTCCCAGTTCAGGATCGCCTTGTCCGCGGTCTGCTCGACCGTGACCTGCACCCGCCCGTCGCTGCCCTGCGACTGGATCGCCTCGCGCGCATTGAGCCAGCCACGGGTCAGCGGATTCTGGTCGACGCTCAGGCCGTCCTTGCCGAGGCCATCGGCAACGATGAAGCCAGCTTCGCGGCGCGCCTGCCGCGCCTGTTCCTGCAGGCGCTGCTGCAGGGCAATCGCCTGCGCCGCCGTGCCAAGATTGTCGATCGACTGCTGCAGCTTCTGCCGTGCTGCGTCCTGCTGCTGGGCCGGCAACTGGAACTGGATCGGCACGCCGTTGGGCATCCGGCCACTCTGTGCCGCGCTGCCCTGGGCCGCGCCTCGTTCGGCGAACCAGCCCGGACTGAACGCCTGCTGCGCTTGGCTGGCCGGGGCCACCATGCTCCCCAGTGCGACTGCGATGGCCCACGCCATCGGATGATTGCGGCGCATCGACGCGGCCGGACGAACAACGGACGGGAGCGGGTGCGACATCGGAACCTCATCAACCTGGTGGGCCGCGGCTGCGGCGACGATCGGGGAGGCACGCGCAACGCATGCCCTGCCACTGATAGACGGTTCACGTGGCACGAAACCGACAGCGAAACACTGCGGCGGCGGCACCGTCGCGTCAAGCAGGATTCAACCGGTGCTGCGGATTACAGCGGACGACCGATGCCGGCGCAGGTGCTGGGGTTGTTCAGGCCGGCCGTGCTGCTGGCCAGCACGAAGCGGTTGCGGATCGCATCGCGCCACGCCTTGGTCAGCGGGATGAAGCCGTGGTCGGTGATCGACTTCTCATACGCGACGGTGTAGGTCGCCGGATAGTGGCGGGCCAGGAAGCCGCGCAGGCTGGTGGCGACGCTCGAATCCTTGTAGCACTGGCCGATCACCAGGTTGGTGTAGCCGGCGATCGGATAGCCAGCCGACGGGTTGCCGAACACCGGCACCCAGTTGGCGGGGTTCTCAGCATCGGTGCCGGTCGGCGGAGCGACGGTGTCCAGGGTGGCCTGCACGCTCACCTGGTCGGGCGAGAAGCCCTTGACCTTGGCGACCTTGGTCGCATCGGTCAGGCTCGGGATCACGTCCGGGCCAACGTAGCCGATACGGCCTTCAGCAGCGTAGACCGTGTTGTACAGCGAGGTGCCACCGGTGGCCGGGGCGGCCACGAGGAACGCCGGCAGGTTGCCGTTGGCATCGCGCTTGTACAGGTCGGCGAAGGTCGACTTGATGGCGAACTTGCCGCCCACCAGCTTCGAGGTTTCAGCGTTCTCAGCGGCACAAGCCGCGGTCAGGAAGCGGCTGAACATTTCGCTGGTACCGCTGCTTTCCGCGCGGTACACCACCTGGATCGGGCCACTGCGGTTGGCATCTATGGTCGACCAATCGCTGATCGCACCCGAGAACACGCCGCAGATCTGCGCCACGCTCAGGTCCACCGCCGAACCGGCCTTGTTGAACGGAATGGTGACCGAGGTGGCCACCGACGGCACCTGGATCAGCGCGCCGTAGCGGTTGGCGTTGGTCGCCTGGTTGAAGTTGGTGGTGTAGTTGCTCAGCTCGGTGCTGCTCAGCACCGAATCGCTGCCGGCGAAGTGCACGGTGCCGGTGGTCGAGAACAGCGCCGAGTTGTTTTCCAGGAAGGCCTTCTTGCCGGTACCCGAACCGGTCACGGCGTAGGTGAAGTTCGCCGGCAGGATGCTGTCGGCCGAACCCTTGTAGAGGTCGGCCGGCAGCGAGGCACCGCCGCCGGTAACGGTCTGCGCCGAGGCGGCGCCCACGGTAGCGAGCAGCGCGGTGGCAACCAGCGCGGCCAGGGTCTTGTACTTGGTCATGATCTTCTCCTGAAGGGTTTACTGCGAAGGGAAACGCCAAGGGAGGAACGGTCACTACACGCCTGCTGCCGCCGAGGGCCTCCCAGCCCACTCTGCGGCGACGGGTCCATGCTGGTCCGCGCCGATGACAGGCCGCTTAAGAAACCTGTGGAAGATCGGAAAAAGGTGTGGAGGATTGTGTGGAGAAATCCAGGCACCAGTAGATCCACGCCATGCGTGGATGTGCCGCCCATGCGCGCGTCGGTTGATCCATCCACGCATGGCGTGGATCTACTGCACCAGCTGATTCATTTCCATGATCGGCATCAGCACGGCCAGCACGATCGTCAGCACCACGCCACCCATCACCAGGATCATGGTCGGTTCCAGCAGGGCGGTCAGCGCCATCGCGCGACGCTCGATCTCGCGCGAGATGGTCTGCGCGGCGCGATCCAGCAGCGGCGCCAGCGAGCCAGTCTTCTCTCCGCTGGCCACGAGATGCACCAGGATCGGCGGATACACTTTCTGTATTTTCAATGCAGAACCCAACGCAGCGCCTTCGCGTACGCGCGCGGACACATCATCGGCGCAGCGCGCCAGCAACGCGTTGCCCAGGGTCTGCCGCGCCGCCTCCAGTGCACGGAGAAGCGGCACGCCGGCATCGAGCAGGATCGCCAGCGTCGAGGCGAAACGCGCACTGTTCACGCCCAGCACGAAGCGCCCGACCATCGGCAGCCGCAGCAGCATCGCGTCCCAGCGCAGGCGCAGTTCCGGCCGGCGCAACGCCAACCGCCATGCCACCACCAGCGCAGCGATGCCGAGCCCCACCCACATGCCCCAGCTGCGCACGAACGCGCTGGCGGCCAGCATCACCTGGGTCAGCATCGGCAGCGTCTGCCGCGCCTGCACGAATGCGGTCACCACCTGCGGCACCACGTAGCTGAGCAGGAAGATCACGATCGCCACCGATACCAGGCTGATCGCCGCCGGGTAGATGAAGGCGGTCAGTACCTTGGCCTGCAGCGCATTGCGTTCCTCGATGTAGTCGGCCAGACGCTCCATCACCCGCGCCAGATCGCCGGAATCCTCACCTGCACCCACCAGCGCCCGATAGATCGGCGGGAAATCGCGTGGCCGCGCGGCCAGTGCCACGGTCAGGCGCTGGCCGGCGCGCACGTCGGCGCGCACAGCGGTGAGTGCCTGGGCCACGTGCGGGCGCTCGGCCTGTTCGATCACCGCACTCAATGCAGCTTCCAACGGCAGGCTGGCCGCCAGCAGGCTGGCCAGCTGGCGCGTGGCCCAGGCCAGCTCGCTGGCCGACAGGCGGCGAGCGCCCCAGCCAGTGCCTGCACTCCGTGCCGCGCTGACCTGCACGGGTGTCAGACCGCGCCCACGCAGCAGCTGGCGAGCACCGCGCGGGCTGTCGGCGTCCAATTGACCCTTCTCGATGCGGCCCTGCGCGTTGGCAGCCTGGTAGTCGAACAGTGCCATGCAGGCCTCAATCGTCGCCGGTGACGCGCAGGATCTCTTCCGGCGTGGTCACCCCGCTGTCGACCCAGCGCTGGCCGTCCTGCCGAAGGGTCCGCATGCCGGCCCGCCGCGCCGCCTCGCGTAGCGCAGGCTCACCCTGCCCTTCATGGATCAGTGCGCGTACCCGGTCGTCCACCACGAACAGCTCATGGATGCCCGTGCGTCCGCGATAGCCACTGTTGGCACAGGCCGTGCAGCCCACTGCGCGCCATACGGTCCGGCCTTCGCCATCCAGCTCGGCACGCCGGCACTGCGTGCACAGCCGCCGCACCAGCCGCTGCGCCAGCACACCGCGCAGCGACGAGGCCAGCAGGAACGGTTCCACGCCCATGTCGGCCAGGCGGGTCACCGCCGAGACCGCATCGTTGGTGTGCAGCGAAGCCAGCACACCGTGCCCGGTCAGCGACGACTGCACCGCGATCTGTGCGGTCTCCAGGTCACGGATCTCGCCGATCATGATGGTGTCCGGATCCTGGCGCAGGATCGCGCGCAGTGCGGTGCCGAAGCTCATGCCGATGCGCGCATTGACCTGGATCTGGCCGATGCCGGCAAAGTCGTACTCCACCGGATCTTCCACGGTGAGGATGTTGCTGGTGCTGCTGTCGAGCTGGCCCAACGCGGCGTACAGCGACGTGGTCTTGCCGCTGCCGGTCGGCCCGGTCACCAGCACGATCCCATGCGGCTGGCGGATCAATCCGGTGAACGTGGCCAAGGTGTCATCGGCCATGCCCAGGCGCTGCAGCTGCAGGCGGCCGGCATCCTTTTCCAGCAATCGCAGCACGGCGCGCTCGCCATGCCCGGTCGGTACAGTGGAAACACGGATGTCCAGCGGCCGCCCGCCCACGCGGATCGCGATGCGCCCGTCCTGCGGCAACCGCTTCTCGGCGATGTCCAGGTGGGCCATGATCTTGATGCGCGACACCAGCGCCGCGTGCAATGCGCGCCGTGGCTGCACCATGTCGCGCAGGGTGCCGTCCACCCGGTAGCGCACTACTGAATGGGTCTCGAATGGCTCGATATGCAGATCGCTGGCGCCATCGCGCGCGGCCTGTGCCAGCAGCGCATTGATCATGCGGATCACCGGTGCATCGTCCTGCGCATCCAGCAGGTCGGTGACCTCCGGCATGTCCTGCAACAGCCGGTCCAGATCGACTTCGCTTTCGGCGGCACCGACCACGGCAGCGGCATCACCGCCGTCACGGTACTGCTCACCCAACCGCTGCTGCCAAGTCGCGGCATCCAATGCCTGGAACGGAAGCGGGCCATGCCGCCGGCGCAGCTCGGCCACGGCCCACGCTGCGGTATCGTCCGTTCCCAGCAGCACCGGCTCGCCACCGGCTTCGGTCAGCATCACGCCGTGGCTGCGCACCCACGCGTACGGCAGCGGCAAAACGGCGCTCACGGCCCGATCACCAGTTCCGGCGTGTAGCCCAGCCCGCGCAGCTGCTGCAATGCCGGGTCCAACTTCACCGGATCACGCGGCAGCCGCACGCGCAGGCGTTGCCCACTCTCGCCCGGCGTCGCCTCCGCGTAGGCCTGCAGGCCCAGCGCCCGCACCTGCGCCACGCCCTGGCTGGCACGGCTCGGCTCCAGCCCCTGTGCGAACTGCACCAGCTGCGCATCGCCGTCACCGGCCGGATACAACGCTGCCAGGCTGGTGTTCTGCAACGGCTGGCCGTGGCCATCGCGCGCATTGCCCTGGCCGAGTACCGACAGGTCCTGCGGTGGCAGCTGCGGCGCCGACAGCGCGGGCAAGGCCCAGCTCTGTACGGGCTGCGCGCCGGCCTGCGCATTGCGCATGTAGTCGTAGCGGTCGCGGGTCAGGCGCTGTCCTGCGGCCGGGTCGCGTACCACGTGCGGACGCAGGAACACCATCAGGTTGGTCTTGGCGCGCTTGCGCGAGTCGCTGCGGAACAAGGCACCCAGCACCGGGATCTTCCCCAGCCCCGGCACCGCATCACGGCCGTGGCTGACGCTGTCTTCCAGCAGGCCACCGAGCACCATGATCTGGCCATCGTCCAGCAGCACGCTGGTATCGAGTGCGCGCTTGTTGGTGATGATGCCGGCCGTGCTGTTCGCGCTCTGCGCGTCGATGCTGCTGACTTCCTGGTAGATGTCCAGCTTCACCGTACCGCCCTCGGAAATCTGTGGGCGCACCCGCAGCTTCAGGCCCACGTCTTCGCGCACGATGGTCTGGAAGGGGTTGTTGCTGCCGCCGCCACCGTCGGTCACGTAGCGGCCACTGACGAACGGCACGGTCTGGCCGACCATGATGCTGGCTGCCTCATTGTCCAGCGTCATCAGGTTCGGCGTCGACAGGATGTTGGCGCCGCCCTTGCTCTGCAGCGCAGTGGCCAGCGCCTTCATGTTGAGGATCTGGCCGACACCGGGCAGATTGATGGTGCCGTCGATCACGCCGATCTTCAGGCCATCCTTGGGCAGCACGTCCAGCGTGGTACGCGCACCGGTATTGAGCCCGCTACCGCCGGTAGCGCCCCCGAAATGGGTGCCGCCAAACGTACGGCCGTTGCCCAGCATCCACTGCACGCCCAGCTCGGCCGCGTCGGTCTGGTTGACCTCCACGATCAGGCTTTCCACCAGCACCTGCGCACGGCGCTGGTCGAGCTGGTCGATCACCCGCCGAAGGTTGCGGTACACCGGCTCCGGCGCCGAAATCAGCAGGGTGTTGGTGGCCACGTCCGCCTGTACCGAAATGCCGTTCTGGCTGAAGCCGGTGCTTCCTGCATCGATCGGGTCGCCCCGGCTCGGGTCCAGCCGCTGCGATTCCAGCGCATTGCCCCCGGGCTTGGCCTGCTGCGGCTGCGACGTCTGGGTGGGCGTGGGACGGTTGGCGTCACCCGGCAGCGGGGTGATTCCTTGGTTGCTGCCCATTGCCGGTGCATCGCTCTGTCCGGCTACCACGCCACGCAGCACACCGGCCAGCTGGTTGGCCTGGGCGTTGCGCAGGTAGACCACATGCAGGTTGCCGGACTCGTCCTGGGCACGGTCCAGCTTTTCCACCAGCTGCCGCGCCAGGCGGGTGCGGCCCGGGCTGCTGGAACGCAGCAGCACGCTGTTGCTGCGCGGGTCGGCCATCACCACCACCTTCTGGCCCGGCTCGGCACCCTGCGCATCCAGCAGCGGTGCGACCATTGCCGCCACGTCCACCGCAATGCCCTGCTGCAGCTTCACCACATCGGTGTCCATGCCGGCGGGCGTGTCGACGCTGGCGATCACCCGCGCGATGCGATCCAGGTTGTCGGCGTAGTCGGTGATCACCAGGGTGTTGTTGCCTGGATTGGCGGTGATCGGATTGTCCGGGCTGATCATCGGCCGCAGCACAGCCACCAGCGCCGCCGCATTCTCATAGCGCAGCGCAAAGGTGCGCGTGGCGATCTCGCCCCCTGCACCACCGCTGCCCACCCGTCCACCGAGCAACTTGGCATCGGCCTGCGGCACCACCCGGCTGACGCCGCCGTTCTCGACCACGGCGAAGCCACGCATGCGCAATGCGCCCAGCAGCAACTGGTAGGCCTGGGTACGGCTGACCGGGCCATCGGAAACCACCGTCATCTTGCCGGTCACGCGTGGGTCGACCAGGAACTGACGCCCGGTGAAGCGCGCGGCCATGCGCAGCACGCCGCCGATGTCGGTGTCGACCAGGTTCAACTGCACCGGTTCATCGCGGGTGTCCTGCGCCAGCACGGGTGCCGGCGCGTGGCCCATGCACACGATCAGCGCCAATGCGGCACTGCAGGCAAGGCTGCGCATCGCCCTCATGGATGGGCACCCGCAGTTGCCACCATCACGATGTGTCCTGAAATCCGTGCCGCCGGCATGTTCGCATCCCCTGTGCGTGTCAATTGCAGCTGCTGCAACTCGATGGCCGGGTCGGCCAGCAGCGGCAGCAGCCAGTTCCATAGCGCATCGGCGGGTACGGCCCGTACCTGCAGGTGCCAGCGCCCGTCGCGCGCTTCGATATGCAGGCCGTCGGCCAGACCGGCAGCCTTGATCTGGTCACGCAGCCCGGCCAGGGTCGGATGCTGGCCCTGCGCCAGCTGCTGGCGCTCACGCGCGCGCAGCAGCGGCGCCAGTGCGCGGGACTGCGCCTGCAGCCGTGGCAGTTCGGCCTGCCAGTGCATGCGCTGCTTCAGCAGGGGCTCCAGCCATAACGACCACAGGCCCGCTACCAGCAGCGCCACCACCATCACCCACAGCATCAGCCGGTCGCGCGGTGGCAGGCGTTGCCAGCGCTGCTGCAGGCCCACCAGCCCCTGGCCCAGCCGCAGGGTTCGGGTCGTCACTGTCCCGCTCCGCTCACCCGCAGGCGTCCACCGGTATCGCGCGCCAGCTGCAGTCCCTGCGCCTGCATCGCTTGCTGCCAGCGCTCAAGCCGCTGTGGATCGTCGGCCAATGCCTGGGCATCGGCGTCCAGCTCCAGGTACACCTGCCCGGGTTGGTAGTGCAGGCTGTGCACCTGACCCGCCAGCTCCGGAACCGCGTGCAGCGTGCTGGCGATCTGACGTTGCAGCGCCGGCAACGGCGGCGTCGGCGGTGGAACCGCAAGGGCTCGCCTTGCCTGCAACACCGGGTCCACCACATCGGTGACCTCCGGAAAGCGTGCGCTGAACTGCCGTGCCATGCCCTGCTGCAGCGCCGCACCCTCGATCCGCCAACGCGAGACCTGCCACTGCAGGCCAAGTGCAGCCAGCAGCACCGCCGCCAGTGCCAGGCCGATCGCCAGTCGCGGCGCTTGACGGCCTGCGCCGGGCAGCGGCAATGACCAACCCGGCAACGGACCACAGGCCTGCTGCTCATGTGCAACGGCGCTGGCCGGCAGGCTGTCCGGCCACGCCGGCGGTACGCTGTCGATCCATTGCACGGCCCGCACCCCGGCCTGTTGCAGGCGGGTGGCCAACGCCTGCATCACCGCGGACGCGTCACGTCCGCCATACCATTGGACAAGTCCCCGATCGCGCCCGCTGCGCACCAGCAGATGCTCGCCGCTGACCTGCAGCGTGGCGTGGCCGCGCTGCCAGGGCAGCAGCAGTGGCGTCGGATACAACGCCTGCAGCTGCAGCGCACACGAGGCCAGCAGCTGCTGCACCTGCGCGATGGCCTGCTGGCCGAGCCAGGCCACCGGAACCGTACCGTCTGCCGCCTGCGGACCGTGGGCCAGCGCCACGTCCTGCAGGTCATCCAGCAGCATGGCCTCCACCTCACCCTGCAACGCCGCCTGCAGGCGGCGCCCGGACAGCGGTGGCAGCTGCAGTTCCAGCAGGATCAGGTCGTTCGGGTCAAGGCAGGCATGCACTGTGGCCCGCGGATGCCGCAGACCCAGCGCGGCCAGCGTGTCGCGGCC
The DNA here is from genome assembly GCF_047520695.2 of Stenotrophomonas sp. AR029. Taxonomy (NCBI): domain Bacteria; kingdom Pseudomonadati; phylum Pseudomonadota; class Gammaproteobacteria; order Lysobacterales; family Lysobacteraceae; genus Stenotrophomonas; species Stenotrophomonas sp. AR029. The sequence goes on from NZ_JAXBQQ020000007.1 coordinate 91,012, forward strand.
GTGTGCCACTACCTCGTCCTTGTGCAGCTGCGCCCAGTCCACCGCGCTGTCGGCGCGCAGGTGCGCCAACGGCGGCAGGCGCACCCGAAGCTGCACCGTCATGCGCCGATCCTCGTCCACACCCGTTGTACACGTACCCCGTCGTCGCGGTACTCGCGCCAGAGCAGCGCGCGAAAATCAACCGCGCTGCCGTCAGCCTGCACCCGGCCCACGGCCAGGAACCACTCGCTATGGATACCCAGCGGAAGCACGGCCATCTGTTCGTTGCTCAGTTGGAGTCGGTTGGCGATGTCACCGCGGTTGAGCAGCCAGTGGCCGGCGTCGCGCTCAGCGAGCAGCGCCTGCAGCCTTGCCGGTTCCACCGCAGGCGCCACCGCCTGCAGGACGCTCAGGTCGCAGGTGTTGGCGTTGACCAGGGTCTGCGCCGGCAACACCACTGTGCGCCGCACCAACGCCTGCAACGCCACCGGGTCAGCGCCGACCAGCGCCTGTTCGATCAGTGATTCGCGCGGCAGCGGTGCCTGCGCCTGCACATCGCCGTCGCGCAGGCGCGCCTGGATGTGGTCCACCGCGGATGCGCAGGTGCCCTGGCCCAGCCCCTGCCCGGCGCACAACGCGACGAACGCGCCCCGCGCCTCGGGGTCCGGTCTGCCCTGTGCCAGCAGGTTGCGCAGGTTGAACATCGACTGCGCATCGACCAGTTGCAGCTGCACCGGCAATGGCGCCTGCAGTTCCAACGGGCGCGCCCAGCGCCCGCTGCGCACCGTGGTCAGCTGTTCCTTGACATCCTCACGCAGCTGCTGCGCCGCACGCTCCAGCGTCGCATCCACCGCCATGCGTACCTGTGCGCGCAACTGGTCGCCGCGAAGCGCGCGCAGCTGCGCCGACTGCCGGGTCAGCAGCGCAGTGGCAATCACGGCCACCAATGCCACCACCAGCAAGGCGACGATCACCGCCACGCCACGCTGGTGGATGCATGAAATCGAACGCGTCCGGGCTGCCATCAGCACGCCTCACAGCTGCCAGGAGCCGATGTCTGCGTTCCCGGCGTCGCCACCGGGCTTGCTGTCCGCACCCAGCGAGAACACATCGATGTCGCCATGAGTGCCTGGAACCTGGTACTGGTACGGATGGCCCCACGGATCATTCGGCAGGCGATCCAGATACGGCGTCACCGGCAACGCACCGCTGCCCTGCGGCGGCTTCACCAGCGCCTGCAGGCCCTGTTCGGCACTGGGATAGCGCCCATTGTCCAGCTTGAACAACTTCAGCGCCTGCATCAGCGCCGCGATGTCCTGGCGCGCCGCCACCACACGCGCCTGGTCCGGACGGTCCATCAACCGCGGCACGATCAGCGCGGCAAGGATGCCGATGATCACCACCACCACCATGATCTCGATCAGGCTGAAGCCCTGCTGCCGAGCCCTGCGACCACCTGCCTGCCTTGCCATTGTTCCGCCCTCGTCATCCTGGAAGAGACCGCTGCACCATGGTCAGCGGTGCATGTGTCAGTACGATAAACATCCGCCTGCGATTCGCTGCGCGGTTGCCTGTGCGGCCGCTCGTGCAGCCGGCGCGCGTGCCGCCTCGAACAGGTGAGGCGGCACGCTGGCCAGTGTTTCGTCGATGCACCCGCGCAGCAACGGATGCACGCACGCCTGCAACAGGCGCACGCACTGCGTCGGCGACCACGCGGTGCCGTGGTCGAGGCCAATGAACATCCGGTAGGCCTGGTGGTAGCGCAGGTCGTCGTACACACGCTGTGCACTGTTGAGATCACGCACGACCACCAGCAGCGCTGCACGTTGCAGCAGCCGCGCATCGGCTGCGCCAAGCGGCAGCGCGCTCATGGCCGCGTCGGGCCAGGGCCACAGCCGCAGGTCGAGGGCCTTTCGAAGTGCCGCCAGTGGATGCGCACTGCTGTCCAGTGCCGCCCAGCGTGCCGCATCCACCCAGGCGTCACTGGACAGCACCCAGACCCACGAGCGCCCGTAGCGCTGCACGTTCAGTGGCGTGTGCCGTGCCTGTTCCAGTGACTGGCTCAGGTGGCGATCCAGCTCCAGCATGCTGATCCTGCGACTGTCTTCCATCTACGCCGCCCGTGCTCCGCGACGCGTGGTGCGTCGTACTCTGGAGAAGACGTCAGCAAGGCAGGTGAAGCGACACCGCGAATGCAACTCTGTGCACGGGGTGGCGCTTCATCGGCAACGTCATCGCAGCGTCATCCGCCTGCAGGCTTCGCGCTGCAGCCGCGGTGCGTCACCCCCACAACGGCGGGCCAGTACCGCCACGTCGCTGCGGGCAGCGAATGCGACCAGTGCATCGGTCATGTCCACGTCATCGCACCATGACGCCAGCGCGACGCGCAGTGCGGGCAGCTGCCACCCGTCCATCACCCCATGGGCGCCCGCCACGAACCAGTGCCAGAGCCGATGATGCAGCACCTGCTCATGCAGCTGCGTGAGATCGTCGATGCCATGGATGTCCGCCAACAGCAGTGCGCGTGCAAGCGCCGCAGGCGGCAGCGCCCCGGATTCGACCAAGGGCATCTCCTGCTGCTGCAGCCGCAGCAGCATCGCCAATGGGTGTGACTGCGGATTGAAGTCCAGCAGCACCGCCTGCTGCTGCCACTGCGCGTCAGACACCACGCACACCCAGGGCGAACCATAGCGATGCACCATCAAGGGCCTTCGCTGGGTGGTTTCCAGCAATGCAGACAGATTGCGACGCAGATCGAGCACACCGATGGTCTCGTTGCGCATCCTTGGCTTCTCCTCGCTTGCAACAGCCCTGCGCGGCGCGCACGGCCAGCGCCTTCATCTATCCAAGGACGGCGATGCCACCCGGAAAGCGACGCAGATCCAGCGACATCGTCAGTCGCAGCTGCTCCAGCGCCGCGTCCGGATCATCGATGCGGAAGCGGCCACTGACCGGCGCGCGCGCCAATGCCGATTCACCCAGCAGTACCTTGCCCCGCCGGTAACGGTTGATCTCGTCCACCACCTCGCCCAGCGGTGCGCGGCGGAACACAAGCATGCCTTCGGTCCAGGCACTCACTTCCGAAGCTACGGCCTCGGCCACGACGCCACTGAGGCGCTCGTCGAACCGGGTCTGCTGGCCGGCCTGCAGCTGCAGGCGGCCCTGCGGGTGCTCGATACGGGCGCTACCCTGCAGGCAGGTCACCCGTACCTGGCCGTGGGTGTTGCGCACGTCCAGGCGCACCGCACCTTCATCGGTAATCACGCAACCCGGGCCCGCGAACAGCGCCAGGCGCAGGCCAGCGCCGGTTTCGATCGCGGCCTGGCCCTGCACCAGCTCGAAGCCTTCGCCCTGCGCGTGCGCGCGGCGGCGCAGGCTGCTCTGCGTATCCAGTTCGATCTTGAGCTGCGGCAAGGGCGCGATCTGTAGTCGTTCACCTGTGCCGGTGTGGAAATCGGCCGCCATCGCCGTCACCGAGGGCCACAATCCCAGCGGCGGGCGGAGCGCCGCCGCCACCACCAGACTGGCTGGCGCTGCCACCGCAGCGCCCAGGAAGGCGCGCCGGCTCCAGCGCTGGGCCGGCGTCGGCGCGACCGGTTCGCGCGCGCCGGCGGGCAGTCGCTCGCCGGCCAGCCGCACCTGCTCCCACTGCCTGCGCGCACGGCCAAACGCTTCACGATGACGCGGGTCGGACTCGCACCATGCACGGAACCGGCGCCCATCGGCAGCGGTCGCCTCGCCCGAGGTCAGCCGCACCACCCACGCATGAGCCTGACGCTCAACGGCATCCAGCGGGCGTTGCGGGCGGTCGTCAGGATCCATGGGTCTCATGCCGGACCCGCACGCTGCGGGGTTCTGCTCGGCGTCAAAGTGTAGACGGATGCCGTCGCTCAGAACCGCACCTGGCGCCCCTGCCCGCTGCGTTCGGCCAGGTAGTCCTGGGCTGCCTTCAGCTCCCGCTGCACCAACCGCAGCGACACACCGAGGTGGTCGGCCACGTCGCGCTGCTGCAGGCCATCGACGCGGATTGCCAGCAGGATGCGACGACGGCGCTCGGGCATGCGCTGCAGCAGGCCGACCATGTCTTCCAGCGCGAAGTCCAGCTCGGCCGCCTGCGCCGGCCCCGGCCCCGGGTCGGCCATGTCCATCAGCGTATCCACCTCCTCCAGGCTCAGCAGGCGGTGGTCTGCCCGTTGGCGGTCGATCACGGTGTTCATCGCCATCCGCAGCAGGTAGGCCGCAGGGTTCTGCACCGCGTCCAGGCGGTCACGGCGCGCACTCAGGCGCACCCACGTGTCCTGCAGCGCGTCGCCGGCCAGCTCTTCCGATCCGAGCTTGCGCACCAACCGGCGTTTCAGCTCGTCGTAGGCACCCAGGAGGTGGTCCATCAGATCAACCGCCCCAGCCGTACCGTTGCTCATGTTCGAATCCTTGAAGTCATGGAAGGGGCGCGCGCCGGCCGCAGTCGTGGTCGGTGCCGGAAGGACGGATCTGCAGCGTCACCGGCTGTGGCAGCGCGGCGGCCTCGGCCGCCAGCACCAGGCCGTGCAGCGCCTGCAGCAGGCGTGCGTCGCGGCGATCACTGCCACTGCCGGACAGCAGCTCGGGCTCGCTCACCTGGCCCGCGCCGTCGATGCGGAAGCGCAGCGTTGCGGCATAGCGGCCGGGCGCAATCTCCGGGTCGTCACAGAACGCCGCACGCAGCCGCTGCTGCAACCCGCCGTAGCGACGCCGGCGTTCGGCCTCGGGCAGCCCCGCGCCAACATCGGGTTCCGCGGCCGAGGGCTTGCCCCGGCGCAGCACCACACGCTGCTCGCCGATCACCTCGGCCTCGATCCCGGTGTCCTGCAGCAGCGACTCCAGCGCCACAAGCGGCGCCAGGCTCCCGCGCAGCGCATGGCTGCTGCGGCCCGAAGCAAGGTCGCCGGGGTACATCACCGACCACCCACTGATGACACTGAAGCGCTCGACCGCCTGTTCCAGCGGCTGCGCAGGGATGTCGTAGGCGTGAACCGCGTCCTGTGCGGCAGCGGCAAAGGACAGCAGCAGCCATGCGGCGATGGCCACCTTCCAAGTTCTGACCGCATGGTGTCCATTCAGCCCCCTGACGTAGAACACATGACCCTCGGCAGCGACAGCAGCTGCAACGGTCGCGCACCACAACCGGAACCCCGGCCCGCGCGCGACCCGCAAGCGGGCTCAAACCGTACCGAGGGCACATGTCATTGCGATGACCGCCGCCACGGCTGACGCCGGGGCAGGCTCCGTGGGGCCAGTCACGCATCAGGAATCAATGAATCGAACAGACATGATCATCTGCCCCTGGGGTCAGAGCCCGTTGCGCAGCAACGGGATCCGACCCCGACAGGTCGTGGGAAACTGTCGAAGGCGGGGTGGGTCCGGTTGCAGGGGTGTCCGCGGCATGGATGCCGCGGCCAAGCCCCCATGGAAGGGTTTACGGCGTCCCCTGCAACCGGACCCACCCCGCCATCCCACGGAATGCACGCTGTTGCTTCGGCCGTTGCTTCTGAGGTTGCCGGCCAGCGGCCGGCACTACCCGCGGGTGCCGGGTGCAGCCCGGCCGCAAACCCCATCCCTCAAAGCGGCAGCTGGGTCGTCTGCTTGATCCGCTGCATCGGAATCTCGGTCTTGGTGTTCTGCACTCCGGCGATCCGGTTCAGGTGCTGCATCTGGAACTGCCGGTAGGCATCAAGGTCGGCCACCGCCACCCGCAGCAGGAAATCGCAGTCACCGGCCATCAGATGGCATTCCAGCACTTCCGGGAAAGACTTGATGCTGTTGATGAAGTGATTGGTGGTGTCCTCGTCCTGCCCGCGCAGCCACACCCGCACGAACACGGTGAAGCCGCGGCCCACCTTGGCCTCGTTCAACAGCGCCACATAGCGGTCGATGTAGCCGCCCTCCTCCAGCAGACGCACCCGGCGCAGGCAGGCCGACGGCGACAGCCCGACCAGACAGGCCAGCTCCAGGTTCTGCAGGCGGCCGTCGCGCTGCAGGGCGTCGAGGATGCGGCGATCAAGGTTGTCGAGCTGGTACTGCATGAAATTTCGTCCTGGTCGACTCTGGCCGCATGGAATATCAATCATCCAGAATCCAGTGGCATCAACGCAACCCGATTTCGTGATCGGACCGCTAGCATGGGCCACCCCCACCTCGTCGTGCCGTTCCATGGACGCCCGTACCACCCTCCCCCTGCCAGACACCTGCGATACCGCGCCGCGTGCCGAATTGCTGCGCGGCCTGCGCGCCGCCGTACCGGTGATGATCGGCTTCATTCCGTTCGCCCTGGTGCTCGGCGCGCAGGCGGCCCAGAAGGGCCTGAGCGCACTGGAAGTACCGCTGATGACCGGCCTCAACTTCGCTGGCGGTTCGGAGTTCGCCGCCGTCGAACTGTGGACCTCGCCACCGCACATCGCACTGATCGTGGCGATCACCGCGCTGGTCAACAGCCGCCACCTGCTGATGGGCGCCAGCCTGGCCCCGCTGCTGCAGCACCTGCCGCGCCGCCGCGTGCTGCCGGCGCTGTTCTTCATGTGCGACGAAAGCTGGGCAATGGGCGTGGCCGATGCGCGTCGACGCGCGCTGGGCTTCAGCCTGGCCTACTACCTGGGCGTGTCGGCAGGCCTGTACACCGTCTGGGTGGCCTGCACCGCACTCGGTGCGATCGTCGGGCCGATGTTGGGCGACATCCACGCCTATGGCTTCGACATGGCTTTCCCCGCCGTGTTCCTGGTACTGCTGCGCGGCATGTGGCAGGGCATGAAGGCGGCTAGACCGTGGCTGGTCAGCCTGGTCGTCGCCGCCGCCACCTACCTGCTGATCCCGGGCGCGTGGTACGTGGCCAGCGGCGCATTGGCCGGCCTGGCCGCCGCCTGGCTGCTGGCGGAGGACCCGGCATGATCTTCAATGGACTGATCCACTGGACCTCGGTGTTGACCATCGTGCTGATGGCTGCCGCCACCTACCTGACCCGCATCGTCGGCTTCCTCGCGCTGCGCAACCGCACGTTGAGCAAACGCGCCGTGACGGTGATGGAAGCCGCGCCGGGCTGCGTGCTGATCTCGGTGATCGCCCCGGACTTCGTCGCCGACAAGCCGGCCGACCTGGCCGCACTGGCGATCACCCTGCTGGCCGCCACGCGGCTGTCGATGCTGCCGACGGTGCTGATCGGCGTGGTCTCGGCGGGTGTGCTGCGCTATCTGATGGGCTGACGCGCCCGCGACTTCCCCACAGGGTGTGACTGGATGCGCAAGTGTCGCCATTGGCGCGACCTGCGCATGTCTCTGGTGCATCGAATGTGACCCGGAGCCAACTACTGCAGGTGTTTGAAACAATTCCGATTGCCTGATCGAGCCAGAGTCGATACGCATTGAGTACCGAGCCAGCGAGTTGAACTGATCGGTCAATCGACGTCAAACCTGGAGAGTACCAATGAGCAATCTACGAGCTATCGTGGCAGCAATCGGTATCGCCCTCATCTCTGCTGGCGGGCTGACCCCCTGATGCAGCGCCGTCAGCCCAAGCGTACCCAATCGGGCTCCGCCCTCGGGCTCTATGCTGGGCTGGCGGCAATCCTTCTGGCCACAAGTGCGTGCCAATCCATCCAACTGCCTCCCCGGGACCTGGTCAGTCCCGATGGAGGGTATGCCACCCTGCTGCGAGGCCCATCCTCACATCTGAAGATCAGCACAGTGTCGGTGCTACCCGGCCCGGAAAGCTCGGAGTATCCCAATCGGTCCATCGAGTGCGGGTGGTCATCCGTCGCAACTCGACTTCTCTGGGCAGATGGAGCGCTTTCGGCCATGCAAGCATCACAGCTCTGCGAGTCCGCTGCACGATCCGCTGGACTGCCGCTCGAGGCCAATGGGCAGGAACGGACGCCTGTGCATTATCAGCTCACGATCGTAAGTGACGGAGGCGGCATCTGGCGACAACTGCCAGGACCAGAGCGGCCGGGCCAGGTGGTCAGCTTCTGGTTTCCCTCCGGCCCGGACGCTGATTCGCTGCGCAGGCGCGTGATCGCCACCACCGCTCATGAGTTCCAGCATATCGCCACCGCATTGTCAGGGCAGCCTCGGCGCGGCCGGCAACGGGAACCAGTCGCCTATCTGGCTGGCGCATGTGCGCAGTTGCTGATCGAAGGCACCCTTGCGCGCGCGAACCTCCCGGGCGGACACGATCCGCGAGCTGATCCGTTCCTGCCATCTGCAGCCAGACGCTCCGCGCACGCGGGCAGTACGACCGGGGCAGCACTGCTGCGGTTCTTCGGTGACGCAGACACCTTGCACATCAATGAGGGAGGTCGCCACCTCGTGCAGCATTGCCACGAGACGATCGGCTTTCCCCTGCAGCAGTGAACGCTCCCTGCGACACCCGGTCGCAGCCCTTCGCGCCACCCGCTTGACCAATGTCAAACCGCCCGCTGCGGTGCGGGCGTATCTCTATGCAGGACCCGAACACGCCGGCGTTACCGGCATCCACAAGGACCCTGCGATGAGCTACACCCCCGACAACGCCCAGCTGCTGAACGCCATGCAGAACGTCATGGTGATCTCCACCACCGACCTGCAGGGCAACATCACCTATGCCAACGACCTGTTCTGCACCCTCACCGGCTTCGCCCGCGAGGAACTGATCGGCCAGCCGCACAGCATCGTGCGCCACCCGGATGTGCCCAAGGCGGTCTACAAGGACATGTGGGACACCATCAAGGCCGGCAAGACCTGGACCGGCATCGTACCCAACCTCGGCAAGGGCGGCGTGCTCTACGTGGTCGACACCACCGTGCAACCGCTGTTCGACGCCGACGGCAACATCACCTCCTACATCAGCATCCGCCGCGTGGTGAACGACCTGATGCAGAACTACGACCTGGTCGAGTTCAGCAAGGAAAAGTTCGACGACTTCTACGAGGCCGCGTGAACGCCCTCCCGACCAGTACGCCCTTCAGCCGCCTGCTGGTGGGTTTCGCGTCCGAGTCGGGCAATGCCCGCGCCCTGGCCCAGCGCCTGGGCGCGGACCTGCAGCCGCACGCGCCGCAGGTGCTCCCTTTCAACGACATCGAGGTGGCCAGTCTCGGTCACGGCGACGTGCTGCTGGCGATTTCCAGCTCGTTCGGCGATGGCGAACCGCCGGCCAATGGCGAACAGTTCTTCGAAACACTGCGCCAGACCCCGACGCTGGCTGGGCTGCGCTATGCAGTGTTCGGCCTCGGTGACACCGGCTACCCGAGCTTCTGCGGCTTCACCAAGGCGCTGGATGCTGCACTGAGCGAGCGCCAGGCGCAGCCGCTGCTGCATCGGGTGGACGCCGACCTGGGCTACGAGCAGTTCTTCCAGCAATGGCGGCCGGTGCTCGGCCAGGTGCTGGAGGGCGACCTCAACGCTGGCCAGGGCCTGCGCCTGCAGGTCACCGCCTATGGCGAAGACAATGCGTTTGCCGCCCCCATTCTCGAACGTCGCCGCCTGAACAGCAGCGACCCCGCTGCCTGGCACCTGCAGCTGGACATTGCCGGCAGTGGCATGGCCTACCGCGCAGGTGACACCCTGCACGTGGTACCCGAGAACGATCCCGCCCTGCTGCAGGCATTGGCTGCCTGGTATGGCGACACCGCCGCCGTGGCCGCCCTGCACGACCGCGAGCTGCGCCTGCTGAGCAAGGGCGTACTGCGCGAACTGGCCAGGCTCGGCGGTAGCGAGGTACTGAAGGGTCTGTTGAAGGTCAGCCAGAAGCGCGAGCTGGACGCCTACCTGCACGGCCTGGACCTGCTGGACGTGCTGCAGGACCACGCCACCCCGCACAGCGTTGCTCTGGCCCGGCTGCGCGGGCTGCTGTCACCGCGGCTGCCTCGCGCTTATTCCATCGCCTCTCACCCTTGCGACGACCAGCTGAGCCTGTGCGTGCGCGAAGTGCGCTACACCCTGCGCGACCGCGAGCGCTTCGGCACCGCCACCGGCAGCCTGCTGCACGGCGGCGACCACGCCCGGGTGTACTGCCGTTCCAACCCCGGCTTCCACCTGCCCGATACCGGCCAGGCACCGCTGCTGCTGGTCGGCACCGGCACCGGCATCGCACCGTTGATGGGCCTGATGCAGGAACTGCAGGCCAACGCCTGCGAACGTGAAGTGCACCTGGTGTTCGGCGAGAAGCACCGCCAGCACGACTACCTGTACCGCGACCAGCTGCAGGACTGGCACACGCGAGGCGTGCTGGCCGGCCTGCATACCGCGTTCTCGCGCGATGGCGCCGAAAAGGTCTATGTGCAGCATGTGCTGCAGCAGCGTGCCGCCGAAGTGCGCGATGTCCTGGCCCGCGGTGGGCACCTGTACCTGTGCGGCAACAAGAGCCACCTGGAAGGCGCGGTGCGCGAGGCCATCGATGCCATCGGTGGTGAAGGATACTGGGACACACTGCGGGGCGAAGGCCGCACCCACTGCGAGTTGTACTGATCCATGACCACCGGACCGCACGGACCTTGAACCGGTAGAGCCGGCCGCTGGCCGGCTGCTCAGGATTCCGTGGTTGCCGGCCAGCGGCCGGCACTACCATCAGATGTGACCAACCATCGCCGGTGCGTCCATCACGGGTCAATTGCCGACAATGCGGCCGTTCACCACGCGCGCCACCTGCTGGCCGAACATGGCCACGTCCTGCGGGTCGTGGCTGATCAACAACAACGGGATCCCGGTCTTGTCCAGCACCGCCTCCAACTCCTGGCGCAGATGCTGCCGAAGGTCATGATCCAGTGCGGAGAACGGTTCATCCAACAGCAGCGCCTGCGGTTGCGTCACCAGCGCCCGCGCCAGTGCGGTGCGCTGGCGCTGCCCGCCGGAAATCTGCGAGGGCAGCAGATCACCCACGGTGTCGATGCGGAAGGCGTGCAACCACTGCTCCACCGCACCGAAGCGCTGGCGGTTCCGTGGATTCAACCACCCCTTCTCCAGCCCGAACGCCACGTTCTGGCGCACGCTCAGATGCGGGAACAACGCGTAATCCTGGAACACATAGCCCAGCCGGCGGCGCTGCGGCGGCAGATCCACGCCGGTGGCCGCATCGAACAGGGTCTGCCCCTGCACGCGCACATGCCCCTGGCCCGGCCGCAGCAGCCCGGCCACCGCCTTCAAGGTCAGGCTCTTGCCCGCGCCCGAGGGCCCGAACAACACCACCTGCCGCTGCGTGCACTGCAGCGATACGTCCAACACGAACTCCTGGCCGGCCGCCTGCAGGCGACGCTGCACCTGCAGGTCAAGCCACATCGCGCAGCTCCCGGCGACGCCCGCCCACCAGCCGCGCGGCCAGCAACAGGATCACGATGCAGACCACCGAGGTGAGAATCACCAGCGCATTGGCCTTGCCGTCCTGGCCGGCCTGTACCGCCTCGTAGATGGCGATCGACAACGTCTGCGTCCGGCCCGGAATGCTGCCGGCCACCATCAGCGTCGCGCCGAACTCGCCCATTGCGCGCGCAAACGCCAGCAGCAGGCCGGCGAGGATGCCGCGCCACGCCAGTGGCAGCGTGATGCGGAAAAACACCGCCACTTCGGACACACCCAGCGTGCGTGCGGCCTGCTCCAGCTGCCCGTCCACTTCCTCGAACGCCGCGCGTGCCGGCTTGAACACCAGCGGCAGCGAGGCCACCGCCGCAGCAATCACGGCCGCCTGCCAGGTGAACACCAGGTTGATGCCGAACCACGACTGCAGCCACGCACCGATCGGACCATTGCGACCGATCAACACCAGCAGGTAGTACCCCAGCACCGTCGGTGGCAGCACCATCGGCAGGGTCAGCAGCGAATCCAGCAGCTCGCGCCCGGGGAAGCGACGGCGGGCCAGCAACGCGCCCAGCGCCACGCCCAGCACCAGATTGATCGCGGTGGCCCAGCCGGCCACCTTCAGCGACAACCCCAGCGCGGTCCAGTCCAGATCCATGCCTCAGGGCTTGCCGAACCCATGCTTGGCCAGAATCGCCTGGCCCTGTGCCGAACGCACGAAGGTAGCGAAGCGCCGTGCCTCTGCCGGCTGCGTACTGGCCCTGGTCACCGCCAGCGGATACGCAATGCGCCCGGACACCGGCACCGCGAACGCACGGCGCACCCGGTCGGGCATCGCCTGCGCATCGGTGGCATAGACGAAGCCGGCATCCACTTCACCGCGCGCCACGTAATCCAGGGACTGACGCACGTTCTGCGTGGTGATGGTCTTGCCCTGCACCGACGACCACAGGCCCGCCACTTCCAGCGCACCCTTGGCATAGCGGCCGACCGGCACGCTGTCCGGGTTGCCCAGTGCGATGCGCTGCACACCGGCACCGGCCAGGTCCTTCAAGGTACGCGGCGCCGCCTTGGCCTGCGGCGGCACCACCACCCACAGCGCGTTCACTGCAAACACCTCGCGGGTGCCGGCCGCCAGCAGATCCTGCTGCTGGGCCTGGTCCATCGTGGTTTCGTCGGCCGACGCGAACACATCCACCGGCGCACCGCGGCTGATCTGTTGCAGCAACACGCCGGACGCGGCGAAGTTGAAATCAACCTTGGTGCCCGGGTGTGCCTTCTCATAGGCATTGCCCAGTTCGCGGAAGCTCTCGGTCAGGCTCGATGCGGCCGAAACGGTCAGCGTGGCCGCCCAGGCCGGCACCGTGGCCAGCAGGCCCAGCAACAACAGTCCAGCTCGCTTCATCGTCGGCTCCCGGCCAGGTTCAGTTCGGATCGGATTCGTCGGCCACCGCCAGCGCGGCCAGGCGCTCGGGCTGCAGCAGCAGGATCTCACGCTGCTTCACCGCGATGATCCCATCATCGCTCAGGCGGCGCAGCACGCGGCTGGCGGTTTCCGGCGCCATCCGCAGGTAGTTGGCGATCTCGGTACGCGCCATCGTCAGGTTGAAGCGCGTGGCAGAAAAACCGCGCCGCGCGTAGCGCTCGGACATGTCCAGCAGGAATGCGGCCATGCGCTCTTCGGTACGGTGGTTGGCGGCCAGCGTGGCGACCTTGCCGATCTCCGCACTGAGCAGGCTGAACAGCTTGGCCTGCAGCCCGGGCATGCGCGTGGCCAGCGAGCTCAGCTTTGGGAACGAGATGCGGCACAGATGCACCGTATCCAGCGCCACCGCATTGCAGGGGAAGCGCGAACCGTGGATCGCATTCAGGCCGATCACTTCGCCCGGCAGGCTGAAGCCCAGCACCTGCTCGTTGCCCTGGCTGTCGTCGACGAAGGTCTTGACCATGCCGGCGCGCACCGCAGCAATCGAATCAAACGACTCGCCAGCGCGGAAGATGTAGTCACCCGCATGGAACGGACCGACGTGGTCGACCAGCACGTGCAGATCGCCCAGTGCGGTCTTGTCGTAGCCCTGCGACATGCAGGCGTCGGAAAACGCGCAGGTGCTGCAGAAGTGCAGCGCGTCGCCGTCATCGGCGGCGGCGGGGTTCGGGGTGGCCTGTCCAAGGCGGCCGTGCGAAGGCGGATTCGAAGACATCTGGGCAAGACTCAAGCGATGGCGGCCGCCGGCCGGAAGCATGCGGCCATCATACGCCACAGCAGGCGCCCTTCTTCGGCCAGCCGCAGCACGCGCGCATCCCAGTGCGCCCAGCCGCGCGCCAGCAACGGTGCCAATGCTGGCAGCTGCCCGGCGAAGCATTCTTCGAATGGTTCATCGTTGCGCCATTCGAAGGCAGCCGCATCGAGCGCGTGATCGCAGGCGATACTCTGCGCCACCTCGGCCGCCAGTCGCTCGTCTTCGGACAGGATCAATCCGGCAGACACGCCCATATGCCCGGCCTGCAGCCGCGCACTCCATTCGCCCAGTTCGTCCTCCAGGCGGTAGAACACCTCGCCGATCTGGCTGCAGGCGGACAGGCCAAGCCCGATGAAGTCGCTGCGGTCGCGGCGTGGCACGCCGGCCAGGTCACAATGACGCTGGCCATCGCCCGGGCCATGCGGGATCGGCAGGTCGCCGCGCTGGTAGTGGTCACCACCGATCGGTTCGTAGCCTGCCGCGCGCAGCAGGCGCCAACTCTGCAGCCATCGTGCCGCCGAGGGATGCTCTGGCAGCGCGCAAGGCGCCGGCAGCAGGATGCGCTCGGGCGCTTCGGCCAGCACCTCATGCAGTCGTTCGATGAAGCCGGTATCCGCGCTGCCGGGCACCCGCAACTGGTAGTAGCGCGCGGTAAAGCCCACCTGTCGCGCATGCGCCAGCAGCGTCGGCCCGGGTGCATCGGCGCGATCGATCACGTTCAGGCGGGTGCAGCCCACCGCACGCAGTTGTGCCGGCGCCAGCGTGCTGCCCGCGTCCAGCCGCACCTCCACCTGTGGCCGCGCCACGGTGCGCAAGTACTGCGGCACGGCATCCAGCAGCTGGCCCAGCTGCGGTGGCGGCAGCGTCTCGGCCAGCCCCAACTGCAGCACCATTGCCACCACCTCGCGATCTTCAGCCAGCGCGCCGGCCTGCAGGCGCAGCGCCAGCAGCAGGGTGTCCAGATACGCCTGCGGTGGCACGTCGCGCCCGCCACGACCCGCCTGGAAGCCGAGCGTCAAACCACGCGGGATCAGGTGCTCGTTGCTGGCGCGCACGGCGGCGCGCCACCCGCTTTCGCCAAAGCCGGTACTGAACTGGTCAGCCGGCGGAAACAGCACGTGCCGTGGCTGCCGCAGCAATGCCGCCTGCAGCGCAGTGTCCTCGCTCTCGTCAACGTGGAAGCTCATGGCAGACATCTTCGGGCGTTCCTCTTCGCGTGGCCCTGATTGAAATCAAGCGTGGCGCATCTGATGGTTCCTGCCGGCCAGCGGCCGATACTACCCTTTCACCCACCACTCGGTCGTGCCGGCCGCTGGTCGGCATCACCCCTTCACCCGCCGCGTATCGTCCTGGTAGTGCCGGCCGCTGGCCGGCAGCACCCTTCACCCGCCGCGCACCCGCTCGGCGGCGGCCGCGTCGATGGCTTCGGGCAGGTCGGTTTCGCGGTCGATCTGCGGGAAGTGGCGACGTTCCATGCGGCGGATCGCGAAATGCATCCACGCCAGTGCAGCCGCCACCAGCACGAACAGCAGCATGAAGCAGCTGCTCCAGATGCCCACCGCATCGTTCAACGCGCCAAACACGATCGGCAGGACGAAGCCACCCAGGCCGCCGATCATGCCGACCACGCCGCCCACCGCGCCCACATGCCTGGGGTAATACACCGGAATGTGCTTGTAGACCGCGGCCTTGCCCAGCGACATGAAGAAGCCCAGCACGAACACCAGCACGGTGAACATCACCACGCCGATGGCCAGATGGAAATGGAGCGGCCCGTGGATACCCTTCACCACATACTCGGTATCCGGGTAGGCCAGCAGGAAGGTGCAGATGGCCGACACGCCGAAGGTCCAGTACATCACCCGGCGCGCGCCCATCCGGTCCGACATCCAGCCACCGACCACGCGGAACAGGCTGGCCGGGATCGAATAGCACGCCGCCAGCATGCCGGCGTGGCCCACGTCCATGCCATAGGCGCCAACCAGGTAGTGCGGCAGCCACAACGCCAGCGCCACGAAGCCGCCGAAGACGAAGAAGTAGTACAGCGAGAACCGCCATACCTGCAGGTTCTTCAGTGGTGCCATCTGCTCGGCGAACGGCACCGGCTTCACGCCTTCGCGGCGGCGCTGTTCCAGAGACGGGTCTTCCTTGCTGAAGAGGAAGAACAGCACCGCAGTGACCGCCAGCGCGACGGCCCAGACCTTGGCAACCATGGTCCAGCCGGCCGCCACCATCACCAGCGGCGCCAGCAGCTTGGTCACCGCCGAACCGATGTTGCCGGCACCGAAGATGCCCAGCGCAGTGCCCTGCTTGCTGGCCGGGAACCACTTCGAGACGTAGGCCACGCCCACCGAGAAGTTGCCGCCGGCGATACCCACGCACAGCGCGGCAACCAGGAACTGGCTGTAGGTCTGTGCGTAGGTCAGCATCCAGGTAGCGACTGCACCACACAGCATCACCAGCACCATCACCTTGCGGCCACCGAACTGGTCGGACCAGATGCCGAGGAAGACGCGGCTGACCGAGCCGGTCAGCACCGGCGTGGCGATCAACAGACCGAACTGGGTGTCATTCAAGCCGAGCTGTTGACTGATCTGGATACCAATGATCGAGAAGATCATCCACACCGCAAAGCACACGGTGAAGGCGAACGTGCTCAGCCACAGCGCACGTTGCTGCTGCCCGGCACTGGCGGGGGCAAGGGCCTGGTTCATGAATTTTCCTCGTTCAAAGGGGTTCAGCCGATATCCGCTTCGGCTTCGATCTCATCCAGCCCGCGCACCGGGTAGCGTTCCTGCAACTGCAGCAGGTAGGCCTGCACCTCGCGCTGCCGCACCTGCAACTCCAGGTAGTCACGCAGCTGCGGCAGCACGGCCTCGAACGGCTGCGGCTGGCCTTCCTCGCGGGCATCGACGCAGACCACGTGGTAGCCCCAGCGCGATTCCACCGGGAAACCGGCCAGGCCTTCGCGCAGGCGGAACACCTGTCGGTCGAACTCCGGCGTGGTCTGCCCACGCTGCAGCCAGCCCAGGTCACCGCCTTCGCTGCTGGACGGGCAGCGTGAATGACGCAGGGCGAAATCGGCGAACAGGTGCGGCGACTCCTTCAGCAGTCCGACCAGCCGCTCGCCCTCGGTGCGTGCAGCGAAGCGCCCGGCCACGTCGTCGGCCGGTGCGGCCAGCAGGATATGGCGCAGGCGCACACGGTCGGGGGAGCGGAAGCGCTCCGGGTTCTGCTCGAAGTAGCGCCGGCAGTCTTCATCGGTCGGCACGCGGTCTTCGATCGCGTCTTCCAGCAGCTGCTGGATCAGCACTTCCTCGTCACTTACCCGGTTACCCTCCGGCGCCTGCAGGCCCAGCCGCTGCGCTTCCAGGCGCAGCAGTTCGCGCACCACCAGTGCGCGTGCCGCTTCGGCACGTGACTGTTGCGGGCGCATCGCCCGGTGGTGCTGCATCTCGCGGGCGATGTCGGCCTCGCTGATCGCGGTCTCGTCCACGAACAGCCGGCACGGTGCCGGCTGCCCGAGCGAACGCGGCCCCTGCGCCGCCGCGTCATGGTGGTGCGAATGCGCCTCGGCGGGAACCGGTGCGGCGGAGTCGATCACGGTAATCGGCAGGAATTTCGGCAGGCTGCGCATGGTTTACTCCCGAGGCCCATAGCGCAGCGTGGCCTGACGGCGGCGCACCACCTGGTAGGGCCGCCACAGGTAACTGATCGGAATGCTCCATACGTGCACCAGGCGGGTGAACGGCGCGATCAGGAACAGGGTCAGGCCCAGGAAGATATGCATCTTGTAGACCCAGCTGACGCCCTCGATGTAATCAGCGGCACCGGCACGGAAGGTCACGATGTGCTGCGCCCACTCGGCCAGCTGCACCATCACCCCGCCGTCCAGGTGACCGGACGAGACGCGGATGCTGTACAGGCCCAGGCACAGCTGCGCGAACAGCAGCACCAGCACCAGGGTGTCACCGAAGCTGCCGGTAGCCCGAACACGCGCATTGAACAGGCGGCGTACCAGCAGGATGCTGATGCCGATGAAGCACAGTGCGCCGAACACACCACCGACCACCATCGCCAGCATCTGCTTCTGCGAGGAGGTGATGAAGTGCTCGTACACCGCGTGCGGCGTCAGCAGCCCGACCAGGTGGCCGCCGAGGATGGCCAGGATACCGATGTGGAAGCAGTTGCTGCCGAGCCGCATGCCCTTGTCCGACAGCATCTGACTGGAGCCGGTGCGCCAGGTGTACATGGCCTTGTCATAGCGGGCCCAGCTGCCGATCAGCAGCACTGCCACGGCGATGTACGGGTAGTACTGGAAGGCGAATTGATGCAGGGAGTAACTCATGGCTGGACCTCACGATGCGAAGGACGGGCCGGCGAACGCACGGGCGGCTTGCAGTCTTCGGCAGGGGCTTCGGCGCCGAAGCGCACCGCCTCCTCCTCCCACAAGCGGTCCATGGCCTCGGCGGTATCGTCGCGGACTTCCTCGCTGGCACGCTGGCGCAGCGCCTGCAGATCGGCCTTGCCGTCACCGGCTTCGACCAGGATCTCGAACAGCACCCGGTGCGGCAGCTCACGCTCGGCGGCACGCGCGGCCAGCATGCCGGCGATATGGCCGATGTGGTGCAGCCACTCGCGGGCCTCGCTACCGGGGCGGTGGGCCAGGAACTCCAGCAGCAACGGCAGGTAATCCGGCAGCTCGCGGGCATCCAGTTCGAAGCCGTTGCGGCGGTAGGTTTCGACCAGATCGACCATGGCCTGGCCGCGGTCGCGCGACTCGCCATGGATGTGTTCGAAAAGCAACAGGCTCATCGAACGGCCGCGGTCGAAACTGGCCAGCCACGCCGCCTGTGCATCCAGCGCATCGGTGGCCAGCAGCTGCTGCACGAAGCTGCGCAGCTGCTGGCGGCGGGCGGGGTTCAGCGCCGGGTCGTCACAGGCGGCGAGCAGCTCCTCGCCGTGCTCCCACAGTTCCTCGCGGGGGTAGTCCAGCAACACCCCGACCAGCTTGAGCACGCTCATCACACCACCTCCTTGCGGCGCTGGTTCGGGCCTTTGTCCACCACGAAGGTGGTGGTCTTGCGCTGCCCGAACAGGTCCGCCGGGCTGTCACCATTGCAGCCGTTTCCGAAGCTGAAGCCGCAGCCGCCGCGCTCACCGAAGGCGTCGTTGGCGTACTCGCGGTGGCCGGTCGGAATCACGAAACGGTCCTCGTAGTTGGCAATGGCCAGATAGCGGTACATCTCTTCCACCTGGGCGATGCTCAGCCCGGTCTGTTCCAGCACGGCGGTGTCTTCCACGCCGTCCACGTTCTTGGCCCGGCGCCAGGCACGCATCGCCATCAGCCGCTCCAGCGCGCGTACCACCGGCGCCTCGTCACCGGCCGTCAGCAGGTTGGCCAAATAGCGCATCGGGATGCGCAGCGACTCCACGTCCGGCAGCTCGCCGCTCATGCCCACGCGGCCACGCTCGGCGGCGGACTGGATCGGCGACAGCGGCGGCACATACCAGACCATCGGCAGCGTGCGGTATTCCGGGTGCAGCGGCAGCGCCAGCTTCCAGTCGATCGCCAGCTTGTACACCGGCGACTGCTTGGCCGCATCCAGCCAGCTGTCCGGGATGCCTTCCTTGCGCGCGGCGGCGATCACTGCCGGATCGTTCGGGTCCAGGAAGATGTCCAGGTGGGCCTGGTACAGGTCCTTCTCGGCGGCTACCGAAGCGGCCTCGGCGATGCGGTCGGCGTCGTACAGCATCACGCCCAGGTAGCGGATGCGGCCCACGCAGGTTTCCGAGCACACGGTTGGCTCACCCATCTCGATGCGCGGGTAGCAGAAGATGCACTTCTCCGACTTGCCGCTCTTCCAGTTGTAGTAGATCTTCTTGTACGGGCACGCCGACACGCACATGCGCCAGCCGCGGCACTTGTCCTGGTCGATCAGCACGATGCCGTCTTCCTCGCGCTTGTAGATCGCGCCCGAGGGGCACGCCGAGACGCACGCCGGGTTCAGGCAGTGCTCGCACAGGCGCGGCAGGTACATCATGAAGGTCTTTTCGAAGGCGCCGTAGATCTCCTTCTGCACCTGGTCGAAGTTGTAGTCGCGTGAGCGCTTGCTGAACTCCGAACCGAGGATCTCCTCCCAGTTCGGGCCCCACTCGATCTTCTGCATGCGCTCGCCACTGATCAGCGAACGCGGGCGTGCGGTGGGCTGGTGCTGGCTGTCCTTGGCGGTGTGCAGGTTCTGGTAGTCGAAATCGAACGGCTCGTAGTAGTCGTCGATCTGCGGCAGGTCCGGGTTGGCGAAGATCTTGGCCAGCATGCGCCAGCGGCCACCTGCGCGTGGCACCAGCTTGCCGGCGCGGCTGCGCACCCAGCCGCCGTTCCACTTGTCCTGGTTCTCCCATTCCTTCGGGTAGCCGATGCCCGGCTTGGTTTCCACGTTGTTGAACCAGGCGTACTCGACGCCCTCGCGCGAGGTCCAGACGTTCTTGCAGGTGATCGAGCAGGTATGGCAGCCGATGCACTTGTCCAGGTTCAGCACCATCGCGATCTGTGCACGGACCTTCATCACACCACCTCCTTTACAGCTGCAGGTACTGCCTCATCGTCCAGCCAATCGATCTTGTCCATCTTTCGCACGATCACGAACTCGTCGCGGTTGGTTCCGCAGGTGCCGTAGTAGTTGAAGCCATAGGCCAGCTGCGCGTAGCCGCCGATCATGTGGGTCGGCTTGAGCACGATGCGGGTCACCGAGTTGTGGATGCCGCCGCGGGTGCCGGAAATCTCCGAGCCCGGCACGTTGATGATGCGTTCCTGCGCGTGGTACATCATCGCCATGCCCGGCATCACGCGCTGGCTGACCACCGCACGCGCGGCGATCGCACCGTTGACGTTGAACAGCTCGATCCAGTCGTTGTCGACGATGCCGGCACTGCGCGCGTCGTCCTCGCTGATCCACACGATCGGACCACCGCGCGACAGCGTCTGCATGATCAGGTTGTCGCTGTAGGTGCTGTGGATGCCCCACTTCTGGTGCGGGGTGATCCAGTTCAGCACGATCTCCTTGTTGCCGTTCGGGCGCTGGTTCAGCAGCGGCTCCACCGTGCGCGTGTTGACGGGCGGGCGATAGCTCATGAAGGCCTCGCCGAAGTCGATCATCCATTCGTGGTCCTGGTAGAACTGCTGGCGACCGGTCACCGTGCGCCACGGAATCAGCTCGTGCACGTTGGTATAGCCGGCGTTGTAGCTGACGTTGTCGTCTTCCAGTCCCGACCAGATCGGCGAAGAGATGATCTTGCGCGGCTGCGCCTGGATGTCACGGAAGCGGATCGCCTCGTGCTCCTTGCCCACCGCCAGATGCGTATGCTCGCGACCGGTGAAGGCGCCCAGCGATTCCCAGGCCTTCACCGCCACGTGGCCGTTGGTTTCCGGCGCCAGGTGCAGGATTACTTCGGCCGCGTCGATCGCGGTCGAGATGGCCGGGCGCCCCTGGCTTATGCCTTCTTCGTGCACGGTGTGGTTCAACTTGCCGAGGAACTCGACCTCGTGCTTCGTGTCCCAGCTCATGCCCTTGCCGCCGTTGCCCTGCGTGTCCAGCAGTGGGCCGAGCGAGGTGAACTTGCGGTACAGGTTCGGGTAGTCACGCTCCACCACCGTCATCGACGGCATGGTCTGGCCCGGAATGGCCTCGCACTCGCCCTTCTTCCAGTCGGCTACGCCGAACGGCATGCCCAGCTCGTTGGGGGTGTCGTGCAGGGTCGGCACCAGCACCAGGTCCTTCTCCACGCCCAGCACGCCCGGCGCCATCTCGCTCACGGTGCGGGCCACCTCCTTGAAGATGTCCCAGTCGCTGCGCGATTCCCACGCAGGGTCCACCGCCTTGGACAGCGGGTGGATGAACGGGTGCATGTCCGAGGTGTTGAGGTCGTCCTTCTCGTACCAGGTTGCCGTCGGCAGCACGATGTCCGAGTACAGCGCGGTGGTGCACATGCGGAAGTCGAGCGTGACCAGCAGGTCCAGCTTGCCTTCCGGCGCCTCGTCGCGCCACTTCACCTCCTGCGGCTTCACTGCGCCCATTTCGCCCAGGTCCTTGCCCTGCAGCCCGTGGCGCGTACCCAGCAGGTGCCGCAGCATGTACTCGTGGCCCTTGCCCGAGGAACCGAGCAGGTTCGAGCGCCAGATGAACATCATGCGCGGGTGGTTCTGACTGGCGTCCGGGTCGGCGAAGGCGAAGTCCAGCGAGCCATCCTTGAACTTGCCCAGCGCGTAGTCCGCCGGGGCCACGCCGGCCGCTTCGGCCTCGCGCACCAGCTGCAGCGGGTTGCGGTCCAGCTGCGGGGTGCTCGGCAGCCAGCCCATGCGCACCGCGCGCAGGTTCAGGTCAGCCAGGCTGCCGCTGTACTTGCGGGCATCGGCCAGCGGCGACAGCAGCTCGTCCACCTGCAGCTTCTCGTAACGCCACTGCCCGGTGTTGAAATAGAAGAACGAGGTGCCGTTCATGTGGCGCGGCGGCTTGCTCCAGTCCAGGCCGAACGCGAGCGGCTGCCAGCCGGTCTGCGGGCGCAGCTTCTCCTGGCCCACGTAATGCGCCCAGCCGCCGCCGGTCTGGCCCACGCAACCACACATGATCAGCATGTTGATCAGGCCGCGGTAGTTCATGTCGTTGTGGAACCAGTGGTTCATGCCCGCGCCGACGATGATCATCGAGCGGCCGTGGGTCTTGTCGGCGGTACGCGCGAACTCGCGGGCGATCTCGATCACCTCGGCGCGCGACACGCCGGTGATGCGCTCCTGCCACGCCGGCGTGCCCGGCACCCTGTCATCGAAGCTCGATGCCACGTTGCCGCCGCCAAAGCCACGGTCCACGCCGTACTGGGCCAGCAGCAGATCGTAGACCGTGGCCACCAGCGTCTCGCCGCCGTCGACCGTGGCCAGGCGGCGCACCGGAATGTTGCGGTCCAGTACGTCTTCGGCCGGTGCGGCGGTCCAGCCGTCGCTTTCAATGCCACCGAAGTACGGGAAGCTCACCGCCTCGATGCCGTCATTGGCGTCGGACAAGCTCAGGCGCAGGCGCGTGTCGGCGCCATTGCTGGCCTTCTCTTCGATGTTCCAGCGGCCCTTTTCACCCCAGCGGAAACCGATCGAGCCATTGGGTACCACGATCTGGCCGCTGTTCTCGTCGTAGGCCAGGGTCTTCCAGTCCGGGTTGTTGGCTTCACCCAGCCCGCCCAGCTCACTGGCGCGCAGGAAGCGGCCCGCCACCAGGCGGCCATCGTCGCGGCGCTCCAGGCGCACCAGCATCGGCATGTCCGAGTACTGGCGGCAGTAGTCCTGGAAATACTGCGAGGGCGAATCGACATGGAACTCACGCAGGATCACATGGCCGAACGCAAACGCCAGCGCCGCGTCGGTGCCCTGCTTGGGGTGCAGCCAGTGGTCGGTCAGCTTGGCCAGCTCGGAATAGTCCGGGCAGATCGCCACCGTCTTGGTGCCGTTGTAGCGCGCCTCGGTGAAGAAGTGCGCATCGGGCGTACGCGTCTGCGGCACGTTCGAGCCCCAGGCGATGATGTAGCGGCTGTTGTACCAGTCGGCCGATTCGGGCACGTCGGTCTGCTCGCCCCAGATCTGCGGCGAGGCCGGCGGCAGATCGCAGTACCAGTCGTAGAACGACAGGCAGGCGCCGCCCAGCAGCGACAGGTAACGCGCGCCGGCGGCGTAGGACACCATCGACATCGCCGGAATCGGCGAGAAGCCGACCACGCGGTCCGGGCCGTACTGCTTCACCGTGTACAGATTGGAAGCGGCGATGATCTCGTTGGCCTCTTCCCACTGCAGCCGCACGAAGCCGCCCATGCCGCGGCGGGTCTTGTACGAACGCGCCTTCTCCTTGTCTTCAACAATGCTGGCCCAGGCATCGACCGGGGCCTTGCTCCTGCGCGCTTCGCGCCACAGGCGCAGCAGCGTGCCGCGGATCAGCGGGTACTTCAGCCGGTTGGCACTGTACAGGTACCAGGAGTAGCTGGCGCCACGCGGGCAGCCACGCGGTTCATGGTTGGGCAGGTCCGGACGCGTGCGCGGGTAATCGGTCTGCTGGGTTTCCCAGGTGACCAGGCCGTTCTTGACGTAGATCTTCCAGCTGCAGGAGCCGGTGCAGTTCACCCCATGGGTGGACCGCACGATCTTGTCGTACTGCCAGCGGGCGCGGTAACTGTTTTCCCAGTCGCGGCCCTCGCTCTTGGCAAATCCATGGCCATCGGCAAAGGTCTGGGGGTCACGCTTGAAGAACTGCAAGCGATCGAGGAAATAACTCATCGGGGATCTCCCTTTGCGGACATCGGCATCGTGGCTGTGTGTGTCATCTGGCTGCGGTGCGTTTTCATGTCGTCAGCAGGGTGTCTCGGCACCGCGCCGGTAGTACCACCACCAGGTCACGGCCAGGCAGGTGACATAGAAAACAACGAATCCGTACAGCGCCATGTCGGGGCTGCCGGTCAACGTAATGGACGAGCCGTAGCTCTTGGGAATGAAGAAACCGCCGTAGGCGCCGATCGCACCGGAAAAGCCGACCACCGCAGCCGACTCGATGCTGGCCTGGTGCGCGGCGGTAGCCTTGCCCTCGGCGTTGTCGTTGGCCGACCAGCGCTCATGCAGCGTGCGGAAGATCACCGGGATCATGCGGAAGGTCGTGCCGTTGCCGATGCCACTGAGCACGAACAGCGCCATGAAGCTGAGCAGGAAGCCATGGAAGTTGCCGCCCTGGCCATCGCTGGGCAGGAAGTGCAACACACCGAACACCGCGGCGATCATCAGCGCGAACACCCAGAAGGTCAGGCGTGCGCCACCCCAGCGGTCGGCCATGCTGCCACCCACCGAGCGCATCAGTGCGCCCAGCAGCGGGCCGATGAAGGCGTAGGCCAGCGGGTTCACGTCCGGGAACTGGCTCTTCACCAGCATCGGGAAGCCGGCCGAGAAACCGATGTAGGAACCGAAGGTACCGATGTACAACCAGCACATCAGCCAGTTGTGCTTGCGGCGGAAGATCACCGCCTGCTCGGAGAACGACGAGCGGGCGCTGGTCAGGTCGTTCATGCCGAACCAGGCCGCGATGGCGCACAGCGCGATGGCCGGCACCCAGATGAAGCCGGCGTTCTGCAGGAACAGCGGTGCCCCACCCTCCACCGTGGGCTGCGGTGCACCACCCAGCGCACCGAACACGCCTACGGTGATGACCAGCGGGATCACCGCCTGCGCCACCGACACGCCCACATTGCCCAGGCCAGCGTTCAGGCCCAGCGCCAGGCCCTGCTTCTGCTTGGGATAGAAGAAGGAGATGTTGGACATCGACGATGAGAAGTTCGCGCCACCGAAGCCGCACAGGATCGCGATGGCCACGAACACCCAGTACGGCGTGGCCGGGTCCTGCACCGCAAAGCCGAGCCAGAGCGTCGGCGCCAGCAGCGAGGCGGTCGACAGCGCGGTCCAGCGGCGGCCGCCGAAGATCGGGATCACGAACGAATAGAAGATGCGCAGGGTCGCGCCGGACAGGCTGGGCAGCGCCACCAGCCAGAACAGCTGGTCGGTGCTGAAGTTGAAGCCGATCTTCGGCAGGCTGATCGACACCGCCGAGAACAGCACCCAGACCGAGAAGGCCAGCAGCAGCGAGGGGATGGAGATGACCAGGTTGCGGGTGGCAACCCGCTTGCCGGTGCGCTCCCAATAGCCGGGGTCCTCCGGCGTCCAGTCGCTGATGACGCGACCCGGACGGGCAGTGCTGCGGACAACAGGATCGCTACCGACGGTCATACATGGCTCCAAGGCTGTGGAATGACGTGGGTATTGCTTTCAAGTTGTGACCCGTCGTCGTGCAGCCATTAGGCCGTGCGGCAACTACGACGGGGTTGATCTGGATCAATCAGGGGCCGGTTTTCACCCTGCCCCTGACAAATGTCAAACCGATGAAGCGGTATTGCGGCGCGTGACTCCGCGCTGGCGCACGCTGTCGCGCACGTCCACATCGAACTGCAGCTGAAGCCGGCTGCCATCTTCCAGGGCAATGTCGAATGGCAGGCCATCCCGGCACGGCAGCCGCGCCGCCAAGGCCTCAACCGCCGGGCGCGGCAGCACCAGGCGGCAGAAGGTGCCACCATCGAGCAGCACCGGCCGCTCGCCGCCATGCAGCGACACCGCCATGCCCCAGCCCTCGATACCGCCGAAGCGGGTCATGTTCTCGACCGATTCACCGGCCAGCAGGCGCGCCAGTTCGGCCTCGTCCAGGCGAAGCCGTACCGATTGGTCCTGCAACTGCACTTTCATGACGCAACATCCTCCCATTGTTCGGGGGTATTGCAGTTGACCAGCCCGGCCTCGTCAACCGGCGCCAGGGCCACGGAATTCACGCCAAGACGGCGCTGCAGGGCCTGCAGCGAGCGCGGGCCGTCCGGGTCATCCAGCATCGATCCAAGTACGTTGCGGCAAGCATCGTCTATATCCACCAGCATGGGCAGGGGGTGGCCCGCAAAGATCGTGCATGGACCGCGATGGCCGTCACGCAATTGCTGTAGCAATCGCGGCGGCAGCAGCGGTGTATCCACCGGCACCACCCAGGCCGGGCCATCGGGCATGCGCATCGCCACGCTGTAGAGCCCGCCCAGCGGCCCGCAACGTGCCAGGCGGTCCGGTATGCCGCCGAACGCCGGGTAATTTCCGCTGACCCAGACCTCGCGTGCGCCAGCCTGCATCAACAGGCCCCGCATGTGTTCCAGCAGCGTGCGCCCCTGCCACGGCAGCAGCGCCTTGTCGCGGCCCATCCGGGTGGACAGGCCACCGGCCAGCACGATGCCGGTGATGCTCATCGCAGTAGAGCCACGCCATGCGTGGCTGCGCCGGCATCAATGTTGATGATCGTGCGCATGGTCGTGGGCATGTGCAGGTTCACTGTCCGCGTGGCAGAGGCTGCAGCCCTCGCTCCACGCGCTGTCGCCGTCTTCGTAATGTTCCTGCTTCCAGATCGGGCACTGATGCTTGACCACCTCGATCAATTGCCGGCAGGCGCGGAACGCCTCGTCACGGTGCGGGCTGCCGGCGGCCACCACCACCGCCACATCGCCGATGCCGAGCCGGCCCTTGGCATGGGCCACATACAGCTTCAGCTTCGGGCCAAACGTCGCCTCGACCTCGGCGGCCAACCGCTTGAACTCGTTCAACACCAGCGGCTCGAACAGGTCGTAGGTGATCCCGGTCACCGGCCGGCCGATGTTGACGTCGCGCACCTTGCCGATGAACACATCGATGCCGCCGAAGCCCGGATCGGAGACCGCCGCGATGCCTTCGGCCGGATCGATCGCCGCCTGCGCGCGGTCCACCACCTTGGCAATGATCGTCTCGCTCATCGCTCAGCCCCCGCTCACCGGCGGCAGGATCGCCACCCGGCCATCGTCGGGCAGCGCCTCGTCGTCGCGCAGCACGCGTTGCTGATCGGCGAATGCCGAGTAATCCAGCAGGCCGGCACGGAAACCCGGCCAACGCAGTGGCAGCAGCTCGCGCAGCGCCTGGCGCAGATCGGCCACGGTGCCACCGGCCACCTCCACCGCGATTTCACGGCTGGCATCCAGATCGGAAAACGCACCGAACAACTGCAGATTCACCTGTTTCATCATGACTCCTGGCTCACCAGCTGCACCGGTTCGTGGTGACCCCAGCCCTGCACCCGCACATAGGTGCCCGCGCTGGCCAGGTCTCCCTCGGACTCCAACACCACCCAGGCGTTGGCCTGCAGCATGGACATCAAACGGAATGATTCCTGCCCGGACAGCACGCGCGCACTCAGGCGCCCCTGCGCGTCCACTTCCACCCGCGCCCGCGCATGGAAACGCAGGCCCGGCGGCGTGCGCACGTCGGCCTGCAGCGGCAGCGTCAGCACCGGCTCCGGCGCCAGCCCCAGCAGGCGGCGCAGCACCGGCTCGACGAAGAAACGCTGGCCCACGGCCGCCGAGACCGGGTTGCCCGGCAGACCGAGATACAGCGCGCCATTGGGCAGCACCGCAAACAGCAACGGCTTGCCGGGGCGGATCGCCACCTTGTGGAACACGATGCGCGCACCCCGTCCGCGCAGCGCGTCGGGAACGAAATCGTACCGGCCGGCCGACACCGCGCCGGTGCTGATCAACAGCTGCGCACCCGCAGCCAGCGCTTCATCCAGCACCGCATTGAAGGCGGCCACGTCGTCGCCCACCGTGCCCTGCCACACCACCTCGGCACCGGCGGCCTGCAGGCGGCCGACCAGGTATGGCCGGTTGCTGTCACGGATCTGGCCGGATTCCAGCGTCTGCGCCGCCTCGGTCACCAACTCCTTGCCGGTAGCGATCACTGCCGCCTTCGGCCGCGCCACCACCGCCACCTCGCCCACGCCGATCGCATGCAGCAGGGTGCGCGCGTTGATATCCAGCACCTGCCCGGCCTGCAGCACGCGCTCGCCGTCGCTTACATCCTCGCCACGCAGGCGCACGTTCTGGCCCGGCTTCACCAATGCCTTCAGGGCAATGCGGGTCGGGCGGCCGTCCTCGCTGGCGAGGATCTCCACATTCTCGACCGGCACCACCGTGTCCAGCCCAACCGGCATGCGTGCCCCGGTCATGATTTCCCAGGCACCCTCGCCGCCTTCGGCGCCAGCATCGCCGGCCGCCTGCCAGCCCTGCACCGCGAACTCGGTACCGGCCTCGAACGTCGCGCCGTCGGCGCGCAGCGCGAAGCCGTCCATCGCCGAATTGTCGAACGGCGGCAGCGACTGCGCGCTGTGGATGTCACGGGCCAGAGTGCGGCCGCCGGCCTCATGCAGCGGCAGATGTTCAGCCGGCAGCGGCATGGCCGCGTCCAGCAGGTGCTGCAAGGCTTCGCTATAGGCAATCATCAGTGGCCACCACCCTCGACCATTGCCAGTGCGTGGCCCAGTACCGGCGCCAGGATGTCCAGGCACTGCGCCGCCGCCTTCGGGCTGCCCGGCAATGCAAACACCAGCATGTTGCCCAGCTGCACCACCTCGGCGCGGCTCAGCCAGGCCATCGGCGTGTGCTGTGCACTCAGTGCACGCACCATCTGCGCCAGGCCATGCACCGGCCGCGCGTTCAAGGAACGCAACGCCTCCGGGGTCAGGTCTCGCGGGCCCAGCCCGGTCCCGCCGGTACACAGGCACAGGCGCACGCCCTCGGCGGCCAAGGCCTGCAGGCGGCCCGCCAACGGCTCGATGCCATCGGGCAGTACCTCGGCGGCTACCACCTCGCCCCCCAGTTTTTCCACGCCAGACACCAGGGTCGGGCCGGACACATCTTCATAGGTGCCGTCGCTGGCGCGATCGCTCAGCGTGATCACCGCGCAGGCCGCGCCCTCCAGGCCCTTCGGCGCACGCGGTTTGAAACGCTCACGCTCGGCCTCGTCCATGCCGTCCGGGTGCAGCCAGACACCACGCTTGCCGCCTTCCTTGAACAGCAGGCGGATGCCTTCGATGCGCAGCGCCGGTTCCACCGGCTTGCTCAGGTCGTACAGGGTCAGCAGCGCCGCGTTGACGCCGGCCAGTGCCTCCATCTCCACGCCGGTGCGGGCCTCGCTGGCGCACTCGCACCACACGCGGATCGCCTGCCGCTCCGGCACCGGCGCGCAGAACACCTGCACCAGTTCCAGCGGCAGCGGATGGCATAACGGCATCAGCATCGACGCCATCTTGGCGCCCTGCAGGCCGGCAATCTCGGCCATCACCAGCGCATCGCCTTTGGGCAGGCGGCGCTCGACGATCAGCGGATACGCCACTGGACCGGCATGCAACTCGCCCACCGCCACCGCACGGCGGCGGGTGATGCGCTTGTCACGGACATCGGCCATATGGAAGGCCGCATTCAATTCCCCACTCATCGTGTTGCTCATCCTCCGATGGAGGCCAGGTGCGGGGTCAGCCCGGTCTGGCCCTGGTGCAGTCCATGCCCGGCCGCTTTCAGGCCAAGCTGGGTGGTGATGCGTGCCAGCAGCGCGTCGCGGTCCTCGTCGCGCTGCAGCAGCGGGCGCAGCGGAACGCCGAACTCGCCAAACAGGCACAGCCGCAGGTCGCCCCTGGCGGTCACCCGCAGGCGGTTGCAGCCCTTGCAGAAGTCACGCGAATACGGCGCGATGATGCCGATGCTGCCGCGATGGTCGGGGTGGCCGAACTCGCGCGCCGGGCCGGCATCGGCCGCGCGCGGGCGCTCGTGCCAGCCCGCGGCCAGCAGCTGCTCGATCACCACGTCGGCGCGCAGGTGGTGGCGCTGGAAATAAGCTTCGTTGTCGCCGGTGCGCATCAGCTCGATGAAGCGCACGCTGAAGGGGCGGTCGCGCAGGTAGTCCATCCACTGCGGCAGCTCGTCGTCGTTCAGGCCGCGCAGCAGCACCGCGTTGAGCTTGATCGCCGGTAGGCCCAACGCCTGCGCCAGCGCCAGGCCCTGCTGGATCTCCGGCAGGCGGTCATGGCCGGTGATGGTCTTGAAGCGTTCGCGCTGCAGGCTGTCCATGCTCACGTTCAGCGCAGTCAGGCCCGCCCGGTGCCAGCCCGGCAGGCGCCGCGGCAGCAGCGTGCCGTTGGTAGTGATGGCCACCTTGCGGATGCCCGGCACCGCCGCCACGGTGGCGATGATCTCGTCCAGGTCCTTGCGCAGGCTGGGCTCACCGCCGGTCAGGCGGATCTTGCTCATGCCCAGCGCGGCAAACGCACGCACCAGCCTTGCGATTTCATCCACCTGCAGGAAGCGCGGGCGGCCATCGGCCTGGTAACCGTCGGGCAGGCAGTAGCTGCAACGGAAGTTGCAGGCTTCGGTCAACGACAGGCGCAGGTACGGAAAGCTGCGTCCGAAACCGTCGGTGAGTTGGCTCATGGCTGGTCCACCTTGTTGCTCCACCGTCTTGCCTGTGCCCGGAACGGCCCGGATACCCTCGCCTGCTGGAACGATTGCCAGAGTACGCGGCCTTCAGTTCCATCGGCATGACTTAAATCAATCGCGTTCGGCCCCGCGCGGAAGGCGTTGTGGCAGCATGCGGCTTTCCGTGCAGCGGGCGTGTGACAACCCTCATGATGATGAACGATTTCCAGCAACTGCTGCACGCCGCCGGCGAGCAGGCTGAACCGCAACGCCTGCTGTTCGTATTCGTGCGCGCCGAGCTGCCCGAATCGCCCACCAGCGACCAGCGCGACCGGCATGACCGCCGCGAGGGCGGCACCCTGTCGCCGGTGCTGTGCGTGGACAAGCTGCCGGCCGAGGTGCCCAGCTTCCAGGCGCTGGCGGCCGAATCGACCACCACCGGCATCGACTGGGACCTGGTGTTCGTAGCGGCGCTGGATGGCCGTGGCGGTTTCGCGCCGAACAGCGACGAAGCCGCGCGCCCGTTGCAGCTGATGGTCAACGCCATCCATGACGGTCAGATCGGCCGCTTCGCCGCCTTCGACCGTGGCGGCGAGCCCGTTCAGTTCTATTGAGCCACCAGCTGCAGGGTCAGGAAGAAGATCACCAGCACGGTGTTCAGCCCCCAGGCCACGGTCAGCCCGCGCGCCGCCACGCCCAGGTTGGGGTTGTGCGCGGTGGGCGCCGCCCGCCAGACCGCCGGGATGATCCAGCCGGTATAGAGCAGCAGCACGGCAAATACCCCCAGCAGCAGCGGGGTGCGCTGGTTGGCCAGCGCCCAGAGGGCCACCGCCCACAGAATGTTGCTGGGAATGACGCCCTGCAGCCAGAACACACTCCACAGGCGGGAACGGCCTTGGGTGTCGGGGGTGGGGTGCAGCGAAGCGGTGGCGGTCATAAGTCTCCTTCTGTTTAGGAAACGTGCTGAACAAGCCTGCGCTTGGTGGCTGGGAACGTCAACCCGAGTCGCACGTCACGCTTTGGCGCCTGTAGACGCGGGCCATGCTCGACACAGGTCGCTCCCCGCAGAGCCTGTCGTCATCGCCCCTCCCCCTTTGTTCCCTAACGCCCCCCAACCTCGACATCTGTCGCAGATTGCACGGTGCGGGCGGACCGCCGCGCCAGCCAGCGCTGGCAGTGCTTAACAGCATGGGAGAATGCCGAAAGCGTCTCCAATCGAGTGATGTTTGCAACTCTTCTGATTGGCATTGCACAGCGCCAGGGGCTCAGATGGCGTGCCACCGGAAAAGGGTGGCCGGGCTTCGAACACCCGAGTTGATGTTGATGTATGCGCTTGCCAGCCGGCGCCACCTCAGCGTGGCGCCGGCTGGCAATCCGTCTGCCGGCTATGGCGGGCGGTGCGTGGGGGCCTTCGGGCCCGCCGGACTGACATCAACCCGGTGTTCGAACCACGTACCGTCCGCCACTTTTATGAGTGGCGGCTGCCGATTGCCCTGCACGGAGCCTTGCCATGAACGAATCGGACTTCCCGCCTCTGCACGCCTACCGCAGCGCCGCCACTGACGACGGTTCGCCACCGGCTTCGCCTGCGATTGACCGGAACACCTTCATTGCCAACCTCCACCGCATCGGCTCCGGTGCGGCGGCCGACGGGCAGCCCTGGCCGGAGCGTCACCAGCTGCCCGGCCGCTGCCTCGCTCTGGCCGACGCCGATTGCGCATTGACCGGGTTGCGGGTGGTGCTGGAAATGCTGCTGGCGGCCGAACGCACCCGGCAGAACGGCGAACCCGGGCAGTACGTGGGCGACCGGGTGATGGAGGGGTTGGTCATGGCTTGCCAGTCGCTGTGCGCCCAGGCGGTGGGGCGGTTGCAGCCCGAAGGGTGAATGTCATGTGCAACGCCCTTCAGCGAGAACCGCCTTCCACCCGACATGCCAGCGGCGTAGCGCCCTTCGCCGAGGGAATCGCGAGTACATTCCAGCGCTCGGCCAAGGTGCGTTCGACGCGGAAAGAAAATGACCGTGCCTCGGCGGGCATCTTCCCTTCAGAGAAGCCGATGGCTATCTCGAAGCGATCCAATCCGAAGTTCCCCGCCTCCAGTCCAGAGCCATCTTCCCGCTTCACTCCGACGTAGACGACAGGGCGCTTCACGTCCACCTTTGCTCTGGCAAGCTGGCGATCCAATTCAGCGCTGCCATCGAAGTACTGCATTCCTTCGTCGTTGGCGATAGAGCTGAGGGTCTGCTTGAACCGATTCACGCCCTCTTGGTCATGCACGCAGAACTGGATCATCTTGAAGGGCCGCTTTCCTACAGCCCATGCGCCGCCAGAGAATCCAAGTCCGACTCCAATCAGAAGTAGTGCTGTCAGGATCCTCACCATCATCAAGGCCCCAGTTTGCAGAGTGTGGCGGACAACGTCGCCGCAGGGCCAAAAATCATGACCCCAAACACATCTCCGCTCGGTCTTCTCAGGCCGCTTCCCTTGGATGAGGGAGACCTTGTCGGGGGTGAGGAATCTTGGCACGGAATGTCCTTCAGGGCACTGCACCCGCCATCGGCAGATGCTCGATCCGCCATGTCCTGGCGTAGATGAGAATGACGCTTCCGGTCGAGGTGGTCTCGATACGGAAACACTTCAGGCCGGACAACGGATAGCCGACCGCCTTCCAACGATCAAGAAGATGAGCAAGCCCCGGCTCGTCGTCCTCGACCCTGGCGAACTCTATTCCCTCCTCCCCCAGTACGCCGAAGTTCATGAGCGCCGAGCACCCGTAGGCTTCCGAGAAGCAGACGGTTGCCTGCCGGCCGTCCGGCCAGCGCACGTGGACCTTTACCTCGTCGCATACGCCAGGTTTGCTCCTATCAATGTTGATGGCCAGCAACGTGGCGTCACACCATTCGAGAGAGTTGAAATCTTGGTTCATCTACTGGAATCCACCAGATGCATACCACGGTGGTGCGACCTCGTCCGCCCCTTCCTCTCTCTCACCACTCCTGAAGCTCCCCAAGGTTGAGATCCCGAGCATAGGAGCGCCGACTACTGATCAGCACCGGCTTGGATGCGAACCTCCGGCCGTCCGAGCATTCAACGGCGAATTGGTAGCTCTGGGGTTCCGGCCCTGCAACGACCATAATGGGGACCGCGAATGTGCTTCCAACCGGTTTCGACGAAACTACACCTTCGCCCTCCCCGAGCATGCTCAGCTCACAATCGAGAGCGCGAACGTCACCCTGACCAGGCGGCACGCTTCCCGAGACGCGCACGATCATATCGCCACCCAATGTTGCACAGCCGGCCAGAACCAGACCGGCCATGACAGCTGCGGCACACCTCACCTTTCGCATCCTCGGATCCTCAGTACGCACTGCGACGTCTCACGCATACAACCATTCAGGTACGCATCAACCTCATCAATAGATACCCACCATGATACGAATGTAGTCGTCGAGCGAATCCACCCGCCGATTGACTGCAATACCCCGTTCTTTCGCGAGCGATTGAAGCTCGAATATTAAAACTCCATACCCCGAGTCCCAGCCATCAGCTTCACCAGGCGACAGTTCCTTCGAAAATCGATCTCCAGGACGGAGCTTCCCGGAGGGCAAACGAAGCTCGTCTGCAACATGCTCCAGCAGCTCCACTACGGTTTCCTGATCCAGGCCACTGTCCGCATAGTATTGGTCATAGAAGCCAGTTGGCGACAGCGCCTCTCTTTCTCTCATTTTTTCTTTCATTTCTATTCGCCTCCATCCACCGCCTGCGCTGCAGCCGCAATAGAGCATGGAGCCGACATCCCAGATCCCCTCCCATACAGTCGTCATCACGGCCACGCGCCCCAGGACCTGCCGGAACCTGCGATGCTCTGACAGCGCCTTCCCATTCGCGAACATGGCCAGTGGCGAGGTCGATGTGACCCATGCCCGACCTCGACGCTCGGCCGGAAAGTAGCGAATCAGGCACCGGGAAAGGACATCGCAAAGTGCCAGCCACGCATTTCGCTTCCCAGGCGAGACCGCCCAGCCACTTATAGCGCTATTCCGCTGTAAACAAGGCCCAGCTCTTCATCGCGCATGACCCAGCGACCAACATCACCCTCCGGGAACAGATAGAACTTCCCGGAGTAGCTTGATGCTCGTGACCACGCGCTGCGGGCAAACTGAGGAAATCTCCGCATGACTCGCGCGCCGGACAGCTCCGGCCTGCTCACCAGCCTACATTCTTCGGGCAAAGTAAGAACCCCGCTGGTCAGGTGGAAAACCAGCCACGATTCATTTGTGTCAATGTCGTGCGACTCGCGTATATTGACTGCATCTTCTGGCAACCATGAAGGCAACCATTTGGATTCACCGATTGCTTGCCTTGAGACGGCTTGATTGCGGTCTGCATACTCGGTGCTGGCAACTTCCATGCAACCAGAAAGTGCGATTGACAGCGTCACGATTGGGAGCAGCTTGGGGGCGTACATCTGAGGCATCCGAGTCATCAGCAAGGGAAGTTTCCACCGGGTCGATAGCTCCCGCACATCTGCGAGCAACTCCGCGTACGGCTCATTTGTCCAGATGATCGTCCGAGGCGGTTTGCCAGCTGATCCGCAGCGGAGTCAGCGGTGGAGTCGCCCTTGATGTTTTGATCGAACCACTATAGTTATCGAACCACTATAGTTGTAGAACCACCCGCTCGCATCCGTGGCCTGCTGGCCCGGGAAGCGCAACGCCAGCTCGAACACCACACCATCGCCATCCGGATCGGCACTCGGAAGCTGGTTGCCGAATACCTCGCTCTTGTTGCTCCACTCCCAGATCGCCACATCGCGCACCGGATCGATCACCACGTGCGGTGTGCCCAGATGATCCGGCTGCACGTAGGCCAGCTCCGGCACGCCGGTAGCCGGCACATTGATCAGCGCCACCGGGTAGTTGTCCAGCCAGATGGCCAGCTGCTCCGCCTGGCCGGTGGCCGAGTAGTTGCCCAGCCACTGCCCTGCTTCGTCGTACAGGGTGATCTGCGCTACGCCACTACCCGAGGTAGGCAGCACGCGCACGCCGCGATGGTTGTAACCGTAGCTCTCAATTGTGGCGTCACCCAACTTCACCGAGCTCATGCGGTTGGCATCGTTGCAGGTGAAAGAGAAGCCCCGCGTGGCGGGGCTTCGGATATGCAGCTCACTTAAATTCCTCCTGCACCAAGAAACAGGAGCATCAGCAGAGTAAATAATTGCAGCCCCGCAACGATGATGGCTAACCATTTCGGAATCCTGCTCGCGAACAAAAACATGATCACGTTAAGCCCTACAAACATAGCCGGTATTACAACGTAAAATGTCGCATCTCCAAGATACGGATATGGGAAGCCTCTCACAGCGCCTGGGTAGCCAGGAGCATCTCGTCCTGCGACAACAATGAATCCCAAAATAGATTTTACGAACCATACGAGCAGAAACAGAGCGAACACCAATCGGCGGCTTGAGCCCTTCTTTAGCACATTATTCATGGCCCCAAAGACCTCGCAGCGCGGGAACCGAGATACTCAAAAATCATCGGCCCCATAAGCTTATTCATGATCGGATTCGGCCCGATAACAGCTCCAACGATATGCGCACCCACCACACCGCTCCTCTGTTGAATTGAAATAGTGACCGATCCGCCAATTGGTGACCTGGCAAAGCCACATTCTTGATGGTTCTCTCGCAAGGATCAACGGTCTGATTGATCGGATTTCCTTTTATCAGACTTGGCAGCACAAGGTAGCGGCTTCCGTCTTGCTGGCCCGGGAAGCGCAATGCCAGTTCGAACGCCACACCATCACCATCCGGATCGGCACTCGGAAGCTGGTTGCCGAACACCTCGCTCTTGTTGCTCCACTCCCAGATCGCGACATCACGCGCTGGATCGATCACGACACGCGGCGTGCCCAGATGATCCGGCTGCACGTAGGCCAGCTCCGGCACGCCGGTAACCGGCACATTGATCAGCGCCACCGGGTAGTTGTCCAGCCAGATGGCCTGCTGTTGCGCCTGGCCCGTGGCCGAGTAGTTGCCCAGCCACTGCCCTGCTTCGTCATACAGCGTGATCTGGGCAGTTCCACCGGCAGGGGTACGCAGCACGCGCTCGCCGCGATGGTTGTAGGCGTTGCTTTCCTGCACGGCATTACCCTGCTTCACCGCGTTCATGCGGTTGGTATCGCTGCAGGTAAACGATCTGCTGTCAGAGCGTGGTATTCCCTGCTGCATTAGGGCTGCGTGCAGCGCGACGATTCGCTACCGTCCGCTGCCCCAGGAGCTGCCACCCACTAATCGATCCGTCTGAACAGACCACGCCTCCAAAAGATGCTGCGCGCCGGATTCACCACCATTCTTCAGTACAGAAAGAATCGCATCTAATCTACTTTTAATAGCATTGGACATTGGCAACTTCAAAAGCGTCTTCAGCGTCGCGTCCGCCGCCACGAAATCGCCAAGCCGGATGGCGGATATGTATTTTACCCATTCCGAATAGTCGCTTGTGAAGTCAAGACTGTCGACATAGAGCAACAAGTCTGCCGCCGTTCTCACTGTCTCAAGCTTTTTGGCATGCGCCTCATGCATTCCACAGAAAAAACCTTTATCCACTTCCGCGCTTGCAATCCTCTGACCTAGAGACATGTGCAGGTAGGGCAAATCATCATATGTCGGAATTACGAAGGTCCATACATAGGTAGAGGATGGCGCAGGATCCAACGTGAAACCTGAGATAACATCGCGCGTATGTAACGCAATCAAAAAATTGCCAACGACTCGCAGACCGCTCCTCTTGGCCTCGCGCTTCATTCTCCAAAGCGCAATGGACTTCATGCTAGGGCGCCGACTGTTCAGAAGAACCAGAGGCGGCGCCTGGCCGGCGATCGTACAAAGCGATAAATGCCTCCCAGCCGAATTCCTTCTCAATGGCTTGCCGCACCAATCCCGAAGTCGCGAACCAAGAGGTATTGGTATGCATGTCAAGACCTTCAGGGCCGAACTCGTCCAAGAGGTAGAGCATCTTTCTTCTAGACATCTTCGCCCTCTCGTCCCGAAGAATTGCGCGACGATGTTTTTTCATAAGCAGCCTGAATTGCTTGGCCGTTGTAACACCTAGCCGCGCAAGCTCATCCAGCAGTTCTTCGGGCTCGAAATCACCATAGTCGTGCCGGCGATGGAACAGACTCCCCACTATTTTTCTTAGAGCCCTTGCGGTCAAGGGCGCCAAGTCAATCTTCGCTCGCGAATGCAATGACTTCACTATCAACTCCACGTCCTGTCATCTACAGGCATGCTGCGAACCATCACGGAATCCAGGCCGCATTGTGCCTGGAACCATGAAGATCGACGGATCACTGCCTATCACTGCAAATTCAACGACGGCCCCTCAGTTGAACACATCGCTACATTGGGTCCGGCGAAGTCAACATTGCCACAGACCTCAGGGAACAGAGTACAGAGCGTCTTGCAGGAGGCAAGGTCGCCATTCTCACAGGCTACCTGAAGGGCAACCCGGAGGACCAGACCCGGCCCGATTGCCTTTGGGGGAAGCAGGTAGTGCGGTCTCTTTTTGTACTTCGGCTTGCCTGAATGGCCATCCAGCTGCCAACCCCATCCTGGCCGCTTGGGATCATCCTTCCAATGCTTATCCGGGTTGCCTGTGCCATCTGGCGAGCGAGTCAAATTGCGCTCACCTTTGCGTCGCGACATTTCCCCTAGAGGATCAACATAGGACAGAGGATTGCTTTCAGCGTAAGAGAATGTGGAGATGCCGCCATCCAGCCCGATGGGATCACTCTGAGAGTAGCGCCCCACGGATGGGTCGTACTCGCGCTGATAGTTGTAGAACAACCTACTCGCACTCGTTGCCTGCTGACCCGGGAAGCGCAGTGCCAGTTCGAACGCCACACCATCCCCGTCCGGGTCTGCACTCGGAATCTGGTTGCCGAATACCTCGCTCTTGTTGCTCCACCCCCAGATTGCAACATTCCGCACCGGATCGATCACCACGCGCGGCGTACCCAGATGATCTGGTTGGACGTAGGCCAACGCCGGCACGCCGGTAGCCGGCACATTGATCAGCGCCACCGGGAAGTTATCCAGCCAGATGGCCTGCTGCTGCGCCTGGCCCGTGGCCGAGTAGTTGCCCAGCCACTGTCCTGCCTCGGCGTACAGCGTGATCTGCGCCGCGCCACCGGCCGGGGTGCGCAGCACGCGCTCACCGCGATGGTTGTAACCGTAGCTTTCCAGCACGGCATCACCCTGCCTCACCGCGTTCATGCGGTTCGCATCGTTGTAGATGAACGTCTTGCTGCCGATGCTGGTGGTATTCCCCGCTGCGTCATGGTTGCGTACCTCGCCATCCACCGCAGCCAGGCGATGGCTGGTTGGGGGATAGGTGTAGCTGGCGGTGCCTGCCGAAGTGGTCAGCGGGGTGCGATTACCGGTGGAGTCAAGATTCTCAAGCCCCCCCCTTCGAAGAGGGGGCTGAGAAGGCACGCTACTCTTGTGATCCACCAGCCAAATGCTGCTTTCTCCTCAAGGCAACGAGAAAGAAGGCTGTCGCAGCTAGCAACGCGCCACACGCATCCCATATTCGGTCAAGCCACAGCATCAAAGTGAAAATGGCCAGCCACATTACAGATAGTGCAAGAAACCATCCGCGCGTCAGCTTCATAGGGCTCAATACACAGTTTGAATTCCAACCATAGCGCAGACGATACCCAATGCAACCCAATAGATTGCCGGCATCCCTTCCTCCAACTGCTGCAACGCCGGCGACAAAGGGCAAAAGCAGCGTCAGATCCGACGCACCAGATGCCGGCAAGGTCAGCCGCGTTGATAGGGGGGCGGAAGAACCCGCAGCGCAGGCGCAGCGACCTCATGCACCATGACTTCCTGCACAGGGAGCAGGTGTTATACCTCACTACATTACCAGCACGACCCGTCGCGAGGTCGCCAGGCTGTGGCACTCCGCTGCAGACCTGACCCATCGGAAGGACTGGCACGCGCACGGCCCAGGGGAACGGCAATGAAGAGCCGCCGAGTGACGTTGTGGGCGCTGGCCGCGATGATGGCCGCAGTGGGCACCGCGCACGCAGGGGAAATCCAGGTGGATCGAGGCGCTTACGCACTGCAGGCCGAAGAAACGGGGTCAGGCCCGATCACCGTGGTCTTTGAATCCGGTTTCGGCCAGGGCGCGGGCGCCTGGAAGGAGGTGGTCGCGGGTCTGGGGCGCGACTATCACAGCATCACCTACGCCCGTGCGGGACTCGGCAAGTCCGGCAGCGACGGTCACCCCAAGCGCATCGATGCGCATCTGGCCGACCTCACGGCCGTGATCGATACGCTCGCTCCCGGTCGCCGCGTGGTGCTGGTGGGTCACTCCTATGGCGGCCTGCTGGCCACGGAGTTTGCACGCCGCCATCCGGAGCGGCTGCAGGGCCTGGTGCTGGTGGACCCGGCCACGATGGGGCAGCGCCATGCGTTCAAGCAGGCCGACAGTGCACGCGTGCAGGCAGACGATGCCCAGCTGCAGGCAATGCTGCCGCCGGCCATGGCCGCCGACTATGCCGTGCTGACCGAACAGCTGGATGCACCCGGTGCGGAAACCCCGCGCACGATGCCGGACGTGCCGGTAGCGCTGCTGACTGCAACCCAGCTGGCTGCCGAACCGCTGTTCTTCGAAGAGACCGCAGCGGGCAAGGCGCTCTGGAAAGCACAGCACGCCCTGCTCTTCTCGGGATTCACGCGCGGCTCGCATCGCTACCTGGCGACCGGGCACACCCTCCAGCGCGAGGATCCTGCTGCGGTGGTGGCCGCGATTCAATCTGTCTCAGGCACTTTAAAGTAGCTGTTCCAGGCAGGGGCTTCCCCCGCTGTTCCCTGCTACTGCCCACGCAGGCGCACCGCAAAGTACCGCGCCGGGGAAAGGCCAAGCGCCTTCTTGAACATCGTGATGAAGGCCGTCACCGACTCATAGCCCAGCGTCTCGGCAACGCGTTGTACGGGTGCACCGGCGGCGAGTTCCCGAATGGCGATGAGCAGGTGCAGTTGCTGCCGCCAGCGCCCGAAAGACAGTCCCGTTTCCCGTTCGATGAGGCGGGTCAACGTGCGCTCGCCCAGGGCCAGGCGCACGGCCCACTGGCCGATGGTGCTGCGGTCTGTCGGATCCGCAGAAAGCGCCGCAGCCAGCGCACGCACCTTCGGGTGATGGCTGACCGGCAGCGACAGATGCTCAGCCGGCATCTGTACCAGCTCGTCCAGCAACACCCGCGCCAGCCGGTCGGTGTGGCTGCCATGCGGATAGTCCAGCGGCGCGTCGGCCAGGTGCAGGATCATCTCGCGCAGCATCGGCGAGATGGCCAGCGTCACGCACTGCGCCGGCAGGTCGACGATGCCGGGCTCGACGAACAGGTAGCACAGGCGCGCGTTTGCGGTGGCGCGGTTGCTGTGCGGCATGCCGCCCGGAATCCAGACGCCACACTGGGGCGGCACGATCCACAGCGCATTGGCCACTTCGCAGGTCACCGCCCCATGCAGCGCAAGAATGAGCTGGCCCTTTCGATGCTCATGCACCGGAATTTCCGCGTCGTGCTCGGCCACCTGCAGGCGGCTGGCAACCGCCGGGCGATCGGTCTCGTCCGGGTCCAGGTCAAAGCCGGGGAGCGAAATGCGAGCCATTCTCACATTGACCGGTTTTAGCGATTGATTGTCATTGTAGCGAAATTCGCCAGTGCGGCCGATCACTAGCATGAGCCGCATGCACTCCCCCTCCCCGTTCCGCCCCCACGTGTTCCAGGCAATTGCCCGGTTGAAAAGCCCTGCCCTCAGGACCGACCAGGAGGCGGTGCTCTTCTCGCTCAAATGCCTGCTCGCCGCGTCGCTGGGGCTGTATGTCTCTCTAAGGATCGGCCTGAATCGCCCGTTCTGGGTGATCGGCACGGTCTATCTGGTATCGCAGCCTCTGTCCGGGGCGACACTCAGCCGCGGCCTGTTCCGCCTGCTCGGTACCGTGGGCGGGGCCGTCGCCACCGTCGCGCTGGTGCCACGCTTCGCCAATGCACCCCTGGTGCTGAGCGCCGCGCTCGCCGCGTGGATGGCGCTGTGCCTGTACCTGGCGATGCTCGACCGCACGCCGCGTGCCTACGCGTTCCTGCTGGCCGGCTATACCACCAGCCTGATCGGGTTTCCTGCGGTGATGGTGCCGGCAGACGTGTTCACCATCGCCATCACGCGGGTGCAGGAAATCGCCATCGGCATCCTGGCGGCTACGCTGGTACATGGGCTGGTGCTGCCGCGCCGGGTTTCGTCGCGCGTGCACGCACGGGTTGCTGCCGTGCTGGATGATGCGGAACGATGGACACGGGACATGCGCGCCGGTGCATCGGACACGGTGCTGGTGACGGACCGCTCGAAAGTGGCAGCCGACCTGCTTGATCTGCACGTGTTGTCGATCCACCTGCCCTTCGACAGCGCCCACGGCGTGGCCCAGGTGCAGATCCTGCGCGCCCTGCATGACCGGATGCTGGACGTGCTGATGCTGTCCAGCGCGGTGGAAGATTCCATCGCTCGGCTGCGTTCACCGCAGGCCGGCACAATGGATGCAAGCGGCTGGCGCGATCTGCTGCAGGCCAGCCTCGCCACGCAACAGGCCGAGCTCGACCTGGCCCACGCCGACTGCCGCGTGCTGCAGGCGCAACTGCACACTGCCCGGCCCGACTGGCGCCTGCATGTACCTGCTCGCCTTGCGCGACATGCGCGTGGTGCGGCGCTTCACCGGGATCATCAGCTTGCCCTGCGCAGCGCGCTGGGCGCGTTCGTGGGCATCCTGCTGAGCTGCGTTCTGTGGATCGTCACCGGCTGGTCGGAGGGCGCCACGGCGGTGTCCATCATCGGCACGGCGTGCGTGCTGTTCGGCACGATCGAAGCGCCTGCGCCGCATGTTATGCGCTACCTGGTCGGCTCCGCCATCGGTGTCGCCGTCGGTCTTGTGTACGCCCTGGTGATCATTCCTTCGCTGTCGGGTATCGCCGGCCTGGTCGCCGCGCTGGCGCCGGTACTGCTGCTGTGCGGATCGTTCCTGGCCCGGCCGCCCTTCATCATGGCCGCGCTGGGCGTGGTGCTGACCTTCCCGCTCATCGCCGGCCTTGGTGCGACCAATGCGATCAACATCGTCGGCGCACTCAACAACAGCGTTGCGTTGTTCATCGGTACGACGGTGGCACTGTGCAGCATGCAGCTGTTCCAGACCGCCGATGCGGGCCGCAACCGCGCACGGCTGGAGCGTTCGATCCGTCGGGATATCGCACGACACGCCGCCGGACAAGGTGATGTGACACGCGCCTGGCTCAGCCGCATGCTGGATCGAATCGGGCTGCTCGCTCCCAGGCTGCAGGGCCGTTCCAGCGCAGGACACGACCTGCGGGCATTGTTTGCGGATGTTCGTGCGGCACGTGCATCCAGCCAACTCCGCGCACTGGAAAGGTGCCTGGACAATCCGCAGGTCCGGGCGCTTCATGCACTGCTGATCGAACGCATCGCCGCACATTTCAGGATCCGCTCGCACGCGCCACGCAGTGTCGATGCCCATCTTCTGGAACTGCTCGACCGCATGCGCGAGGCCGCGACGGCCAGCAGCGGGGCTGATCGGGATCACCTGTTGCATCTGCTCTGCGGGCTACGTCGCGACCTGCTGGTACCCGCGCTCACCCTTCGGCACTGACCTCATGTTTTCTGATCTCTCCATTGATGGCGTGCTGATCCCCGGCCTGCTCGCCGTGGCCGTCGCCGCGCTGGCGCTGTCGGTACTGACCTCGCGCCTGCTCGCCAGTCTCCGCCTGTACCGCTTGTTCGCCGCGCGACCATTGGTGGGCCTGTCCCTGTTCGTGATCCTGGTGGAGCTGATGATCCGGCTTTCGCCCCTGCTCGAGAAATGAAATGAAACACCTGCTTGCCGTCATCGGGCGCTGGAGCGCTACGCTGCTTGTATTCGCGATTGCTGTCGTTGCCGCACTGTCCATCTGGAAGCGTTACGAAGCACGCCCGTGGACGCGCGATG
Organism: Stenotrophomonas sp. AR029; assembly: GCF_047520695.2. NCBI lineage: Bacteria > Pseudomonadati > Pseudomonadota > Gammaproteobacteria > Lysobacterales > Lysobacteraceae > Stenotrophomonas > Stenotrophomonas sp. AR029. The sequence goes on from NZ_JAXBQQ020000007.1 coordinate 134,454, forward strand.
GGCGGGTGCGCGCCGACGTGGTGCGCGTTGCGTCGGACATGGGGGGATTGGTCACCCAGGTGCTGGTGCACGACAACCAGCGGGTGAGCGCCGGACAGCTGCTGCTGGTGCTGGACCAGCCGCGCTTCGCTGCCGCACTTGAGAAGGCCGACGCAGCGGCCAGCAGCGCACGCGCCACGCTGGCACTGGCCCGCCGCGAATCGACGCGGGACAACGCACTGGGCAACCTGGTCGCTTCGGAAACCCGCGAACGCAATGCCGCCAAGGTCGATACCGAGCTGGCCGCCCTGGCGCAGGCGCGGGCCGAACAGCGCGTTGCCCGGCTCAATGTGCAACGCACCGAGGTGCGTGCGACCACCGATGGCATCGTCACCAACCTGGACCTGCACGCGGGCGACTACCTGCAGCCGGGGGCACAGGCGCTGGCGCTGATCGACACCCGCAGCCTGCGCATCGAGGGCTATTTCGAGGAAACCAAGCTGGCCTGCATCACCGAGGGCGATGCCGCCGTGGCCCGGCTGATGGGCGACGACCACGACGTGCGCGGGCACGTGGATACCATCGCCGCCGGCATTGCCGACGATCAGCGCTCAAGCACCCACAACCTGCTGCCGGCGGTGGCGCCGACCTACACCTGGGTGAGGCTGGCACAGCGGATCCCGGTACGCATCCGCATTGATGATGCGCGGCCGGATACCCGCCTGATCGTCGGTCGCACTGCGAGTGTGACCATCACGCCCTCGGCACAGGGAACCTGCAAGTGAGCCTGCGAACACTACGCGGTGGGCTGCTTGCCCTGCTGCTGCCGATGACGGCCTGCGTCTCCGGCCCCGACTATCACCTGCCTGCGAATGCCGTCGCTGCCTCCACACGCGCGGCGCAGGCGTTCGTCTCGGGCAAAGAGGCATCGTTCAGCCACGACCCACCACCGGATCGGTGGTGGGAACTGTATGGCGACCCCAAGCTTGACGCCTACGTACGCGATGCACTGGCGGCCAATACCGACCTGCGCGCCGCCGATGCCAACCTTCGGCGCGCCAGCGCTGCCGTGCTGGAGTATCGCGCGCGCGGTGCCGTGCAGGCCGACGTGGATGCATCGGGCACGCTCGTCCATGCCGGTGGCTACACCCAGGCGTCGGCCGCGCCGCAGTCGTACGCGCTGGGCCTCCACCTCTCCTATCCACTGGATCTTGCAGGTGGCATCCGCCGCGGCATCGAAGCCGCCAACGCGGACGCGGAGGCGGTTGCTGCGGCACGCGACCAGGTCCGCGTGGTCGTCGCTGCGGCCGTCACCCGTGCCTATCTCCAGGTGTGCACAAGCAATCACACGCTCGCTGCAACCCGGCAGGTGCTGGCGATACAGCGCGCCACGCTGGAGGCAACCCGACGCCTTGCTGCGGGCGGACGCGGAACGGACTTCGATGTCAGCCGTGCCGGTGCAGCCGTCAATCGCAGCGCGGCGGCGGTACCGCACCTGCTGGCGGAACGGCAGGCCTCACTGTTCGAACTGGCCGCACTGATGGGCAAAGTCCCGGCAGACTATCCCAGGGAGGCCGAAGGGTGCCCACAGCCCCCTGAGCTGCAGCAGGCATTGCCGGTCGGTGACGGCTGGCAGCTGCTCCAGCGGCGCCCCGACATACGTGCCGCGGAGCGTAGCCTTGCCGCGGCCACAGCGATGATCGGCGTAGAGACTGCGGAACTTTATCCGCGGGTCACCCTGGGCGCGTCCCTGGGCACGGCGGGCATGCGACGGCAGCTGCTTTCCGCCGACAGTTTCGGGGCGAGCGTCGGGCCGCTGCTGTCATGGCACTGGCCCAACCGCCGCGTGGCCAAGGCCCGGATCGCAGCGGCCGGTGCCAATGCAGATACGGCTCTTGCTTCCTTTGACGGCGCGGTGCTGCAGGCACTTCGCCAGACCGAGACTGCGCTTTCTGCCTGCACGCAGGCGCTTGAACGCGAGCGCAGCCTGGCACAGGCGCGTGGGGACGCAGCGCGGGCCGCGGGACAGGCGCAGCAGCTCTACCTTTTCGGCAGGATCGATTTTCTCGATGTGCTTTCGGCCCAGGCCGCGCTGGCAGATGCGGAGTCCGCATTGGCCGCATCGCGCGCGGACCGGGTCGATCGCCAGATGGATCTGTTCCTGTCACTGGGCGGCGGCTGGGGCGCATTGGGTCCGGCCCCGGACGGGGCCCGTTGATCCGTTCCGGGGCGGCGACTGCACGTCACGCTGTGTGTTCAGGAAAGTGCCGCGCACACCCGTATTCATTCACGTTGTCTGCCCTATATTCCCGCCACAGCGCCGCATGCTGCGGCCATGACGGAGGCACATCCATGAAGACCACCCGTTTGCTTGCCATCGCTTTGACCACCGCCACCGCGTTGGCTGCGGCCCCCGCCTTCGCCGATCCGCCGCACCACGCCCGCGGCAACGGCCCGCCGCCGCATGCAGGTGGCCCGCACAACCGCGATGCGCCGCCGCCGGGCTGGCAGAAGAAGGCCTGGCGTCGTGGCGACCGCCTGCCTTGGGCCGAAGTGGACCGCCGCTACTGGGTGGACGACTACGCGCGCTATGACCTGCGCGAGCCGGGCCGCGACCGGCGCTGGGTCCGGCAGTCCGATAACGAGTACCTGTTGGTGGAGATCGCCACCGGGCTGATCATCGACGCGCTGCATCGCTGACACCTCCTGCGGTGTCCCTCCGCGCGGCAGACGCCGCGCGGAGGGATACTTCACGACCTGGGCTGTGACGATCGGCGGCGCTTATGCCCCCGACGCTGTACCTGCCTTCGCGGCCGCCCGGCATGCATGCCCTCCCGCAGTGCGATATACGCGCACATCAGCGCTGTGGCAAACAGTCCCATCGCCACCAGCAGTTCGAATCCCCGATCACCGAAGAGCAGGCGGAGGGAGACCTCCAGTGAGCACAGCCTGCCACAGCGCAGGCCCTGCTCGTTGAAGCCATGGATGAGCACCAGCACGCCCATCAGCCCGCACAACGCCATCAGGGCCAGGCTTGCGATGAAGATGAAAGGTCGATGGATGCGCATGCGTTCGTCGCGGTCTTCTAGGGTGACGTCAAGCGCGACGTTGTGAGCACGCGATCGGAAGCATCCAGCTCCACCGACCAGGCTTCGGTATCCAGGCCCAGCCGGTTCTCATACCACCATCGCTGCGCACAGCGACCACTGCATCCACGGCTGGCATAGCGGGTAAAGGGAGCACCGGCGTGCTCCACCACGTCAGGTTGCCCCAGCGCCTGGAGTACTTCGGCCTTGCCCGCCCCGGCCGAACCGAAGCAAGCGCGCGGGAATGCCACGCCGAGATTGCCGAGCAACCGGCAACGTACGCCAGGAACAGGCCGGCAAGCCCCCACATCAATGTCCTCATTGACAGATCCCCTCCTGCGCCGCGCGCCCGCGCATCATCCGCGCAGACCTTCCTCAACGTCAAACCGGCCTGTTGCGGCGCCCGTCATCCGTGCTAGCGTGCGCCGACCGATGATTCAGGATGAACACAGGGACGCCCGTCGATGGCAGGCAAGAGCCGGAAGGACAGGATCGCGCAGGAGATCGGCCTGTTCATGCAGCAGTACGCGCGCAAGGCGCAGCGCCATGCAGAACCCTGCGACCGGCCGTACGACCGAGGCTGGAAGCGCGGCTCAAGCGCTTGCCGCCCTAGGCAGTGGGTAGGCTGCTTTCCGCAGAGCATGACGAGGATGACCAGCCCCGTTGCATGGGCCAGGCGCGCCATTGTCGTGACGTTCTGTAGCGCGCTATGCGCCTGCGGTATGGTGATGGACAGTTCGTTCGACACCCTGCAGGAGGCGCTTGACTCCGACAGGGTGAACAAGGGGTGGATTCCCGGCTGGGTGCCGCAAGCGGCGACCGATCTGCGCGAGGTCCATGACCTCGACTCCAACACCAGCGCGCTGGCCTTCACCAAGCCTCCTGCGATACCACTGCAGCTGCCTGCGGATTGCCAGGCGACCACATTCAACAACAGTGATCCTGTTGCATTCAATCGATACTGGTGGCCTGGCAACGCGACGCTCAGTGCGTCGTACCGTGTCTTTCGCTGCGCGCCCGAATCCGGAAAATCCGTCTTCGTCGCCGTCAACACGGCCGAAGACCACGTGCTTTTCTGGCGAACCTACGCGCGCTGATGCGCGAGCGCCACCTCACTCCTCCCCAGGACCCCCATGATGCCCAACGCACGTGCACGCTCCGCCGCCCTCGCCCTTCTGCTCCCGGCGTGGCTGCCAGTCTTAGCCGCGCAGAACGCCCCTGCCGACGTCAAGGCCATCGAACAGGTGGTCGAATCGTTCCGCACCTCGCTGATCAACAAGGACAAGCCAACCTACATGAGCCTGTTCTTCTCTGACAAGCCGGAAGATATCGGCTGGCAGTTCGTTTCCGAGGACGCGCGCCTGCAGGACATCCGCAAGGCCAAGCCCGATGCGATCAAGGCGCGGCAGATTCCCGCCAACAACTTCATCGCGCTGATTGACGGGGCGGTGGCCTCGCCGAAGCTGAAAGAAGAGACATTCTCCAACACGAAGATCGAGACGGACGGCGATGTGGCTTCGGTGTGTCGTTCGACTACAGCTTCCACGACGATGGGGTGAAGACCAACTGGGGCAGGGAAATGTGGCAGCTGGTCCGGACCGAGCAAGGCTGGAAGATCTTCTCGGTGATCTACTCGATCCGCGATTCACGCAGCCCGGCCGATTGAACGTCTTGAGGACGCCGAGCGCGGATTGCGATCCATTCAGCCAGGGCATTGGCATCCGGCAATGGATCGGGCAGAGTTCGGCCACGCGCAAGGACGCTCGCAATGACCCGCCTGCTGATCATCGAAGACAACCCCGAACTGGTTGCCAACCTGTACGCCTTCTTTGAGCCACTCGGCTATGTGCTGGACGACGCCCGTGACGGCGCCAGTGGCCTGCGTCGGGCCACGCAGAACGACTACGATGCCATCCTGCTGGACCTGATGCTGCCACGCCTGGACGGGATGGCGCTGTGCCGGAAGCTGCGCCAGGAGTTCCAGAATCCGGTGCCGATCCTGATGCTGACGGCGCGCGATCCGGTCGAAGACCGCGTGCAGGGCCTGGCGCTGGGCGCGGATGACTATCTGGTCAAGCCCTTCTCGCTGAAGGAGCTGGATGCGCGGATCAAGGCCCTGGTGCGACGCGCCCAGGGCCGCCAGGTCGACAGCGTACTGGCGTGGAAGGACCTGCAGGTCGATACGCGGTCGCCGCAGGCCTGGCGGCAGGGACGCTGCATCGCGCTGACGCCTACGTCGCACAAACTGCTGATGTGCCTGGTACGCGCGGCCCCGGCCGTGGTGCGCAAGCAGGAGATGGAATACCTGGTCTGGGGCGACGAGCCACCGGACAGCGGCGCGCTGCGTACCCACATCCATGAACTGCGCCTGCAGGTGGACCGCAGCTTCGACACCACGTTGATCGCCACGGTGCACAGCGTCGGCTGGCGCATGCCGGCGTGACCCCTGCCGCTCTCTACCGCCGCCTGGCCCTGCGTACCCGCATCACGATTTCGTTCGTGCTGCTGATGGCCGGCGCGATGGGCTTCATCGTCCTGGCCGAACAGGTGGACTACGACCAGGTCAGGGCCGCGGTCATCGCCCGGACCCAGGACAGTGCCGTGCACAAGCTGCAGGCGGCACTGGCCCGTGGCGAGCGCCCCGCCCTGCCCCCGGGCAGCCACCTGTACGACAGCCATAGCGTGCCGATGGTGCTGCGCCAGTACGGCCTGGGCTACCACGGCGAAGCGGGACCAGACGAGTGGCACCTGCGTGTGTTCGACAGTGGCGGCCAGCGCTACTACCTGCTGCAGGACGCTGCACCCTATGGCTACCTGGAACACCTGATCAATGCCTTTGCCGCGGTGGTCATTTCGATCTGCGTGCTCGGCGCCTTCCTGATCGGTCGCAGGGTGGCATCGCACGTCATCGCGCCCATCACGCAGTTGGCCGATGCCGTGCAGAGCGGGCGGAAGCCCTTTCCCTGTCAGGACGCCCGCGACGAGATCGGTGTACTCGCCCGTGCCTTCGCCCGGCACAGTGATGAGCTCGAACGGTTCCTGCATCGCGAGCAATGCTTCAGCGGCGATGCCAGCCATGAGCTGCGCACGCCCTTGGCCATCATCGGCGGCGCTGCGGAAACCCTTGCCTGCCAGCTTCCGTCCGACAGCCACCTGGTCCCCAGCGCGGAGCGTATCCTGCGCACTACCCAGGAGATGCAGCGCCAGCTGTCCTGCCTGCTGCTGCTCTCACGTACCCCCGGCTCCGTGCCGCGCAACAAGGTGGCCCTGCGCCCATTGATCGAATCCTGCATGGAGCGCTGCCAACTGTGGATTTCCGGCAAGCCGGTGATCGTTGCGTTTGATGCCCGGCATGACGCCGTGCTGGACACCAACGCAGATCTGGCACACAGCGTGATCTGGAACCTGCTGCGCAACGCCTGCCAGTACACCGAAAGGGGCGAAGTGAGGATCACCCTCCACGACACCGCACTCACCTTCGCCGACACCGGACCCGGCCTGCCCTCCAGTATCGACCCACAGCAGTTCCAGCGCTTCGTGCCCGGCAGCCCGCACAGTGGCGAGGGACTGGGGCTGTCCATCGTGCAGCGCATCGTCGAGCACCTGGGTTGGAGGATGACGGTGCACTCCTCGCAGCAGGGATGCCGGTTCAGCCTGGAATGGCCCGCCTGACGGTTTCCTGACACGTGCGTGCACATGCTGGGGATTGCTCACTTCACGGCGGAAACGGCATGCAGCACCCCAAGGACAGCGGCAAGTACCCGCATGGCAAGACCGGCCTGGGCCGCATCTTCCACACCCTGATCCATTCGCGAGACGGATTCATCGCTACCTTTCGTGGCGAGGCTGCTTTTCGCCAGCTGCTGCTCCTGCACGCGCTGTTGATCACTGCAGCGTTCGTGCTGGACATCAGTACAACCGAGCGCGCGTTGGTGCTGGCGGTCTGCTTCATCAGCCTGCTGGTGGAACTGCTCAACTCGGCAATCGAGGCCGTGGTTGATCGCATCTCGCTGGAGCAGCACCCGCTGTCGAAGAACGCCAAGGACATGGGCAGCGCCGCACAGACCACCGCGTTGTTGATGGTCGGCGCGGTGTGGGGCGTGATCCTGCTGGGCTAGGCCGGCAATCCTGACAACTTCCTGATAAGGCCGTTTCGATACTGCGCGCACTCCTGTTCCGCGGACCCTGCTCGTGCGTCAATGCCTCCGTTTTCCACGGCCCCATCCGATCATCCTGGTCTGGGCCGCAGCGTTTTTCTTCACCACGATTGGAAACATCGCCCTCTGGAAGTCGCTGTGGGAACTGACCGATCTCAACGGTGTGCGCAGCATCCTGTTCCTGGCCAGCCTGCCGCTGGTGTTGTTCTGCCTGTTCAATCTGCTGCTGACGCCATTGCTGGCACTACCCTTCGTGCGCAAGCCGCTGCTGGCCGTACTCATCGTCACCAGCGCCGCCTGCAGCTATTTCATGCTGCACTACAACGTGCTGATCGATCGCAGCATGGTGCAGAACGTGTTCGAGACCAATCAGGCCGAACTGAACGCCTATCTCTCGCTGCCGCTGCTGTTGACCCTGCTGGCGCTGGGCGCGATGCCCGCTGCAGCGCTTGCCCTGGTGCGCACCGCCAGCGGAGCGGGTTCGATACGGTCGCTGCTGGTGTGGCCGGCCAACGTTCTGGCGTCACTGGTGATGCTGCTGGTGATCGGCTTTGCGTTCTACAAGGACTACTCCTCGCTGCTGCGCAATAACCGCTACATCCGCGACCAGGTACTGCCGTTGAACGTGATGCGCCATACCCACGGTTACCTGAAAAGCCTCCATAGCACCCGCCAGCAACCGCTGCGCCCGATCGGCATGGACGCGCGGCGCATACCCGGCCCGCGCCCGAAGCTGGTGGTCATGGTCGTCGGCGAGACCGCGCGGTCACAGAACTTCCAGCTCAACGGCTACCCACGCGCAACCAATCCCCGGCTCTCACGCACGGAAGGCGTCATCAGCTTCAGTGATGTCTCCTCGTGCGGAACCGCAACGGCGATCTCGGTGCCGTGCATGTTCTCGCAGATGACCCGCCAGCAATACGACAACGTTCGCGCGGCGACCGAGGAGAACGTGCTCGACATCCTGCAGCGTACCGGCGTCAGCGTGCTCTGGCGCAACAACAACAATGGCGGCTGCAAGGGCGTGTGCGAGCGCGTGCCGACCGAGGACATGCCTGCGCTGAAGGTGGCGGGCCAGTGCGTCAACACCGACGGCACCTGCTACGACGACGTGCTGCTGCACCAGCTTGGCACACGCATCGACGCGATCAACGGCGACGGCCTGGTCGTGCTGCATCAGCTGGGCAGCCACGGCCCGACCTACTTCGAGCGCTATCCGGCTGCCTCGCGGGCCTTCAGCCCGACCTGCGACAGCAACCAGATCCAGCATTGCAGCAACGAGGCGCTGGTCAACACCTATGACAACACCCTGGTGCATACCGACCGGGTGCTGGCGGAGACCATCGACCTGCTGCAAGGCTATTCGGACCGGCGCGACGTTGCGCTGATCTATGTGTCCGACCACGGCGAGTCGCTCGGCGAACGCGGCATGTACCTGCATGGCACGCCCTACTTCATCGCCCCGCGCGAACAGACCCAGGTGCCGATGGTGATGTGGTTCTCATCGGACTTCGGCCGCAACGCGGGCCTCGACATGGCCTGCCTGCGTGGGAATGCGCTGCAACGGGCGCACAGCCACGACAACATCTTCCACTCGCTGCTGGGCCTGTTCGGGGTCAGCAGCACGGTGTACCAGCGTAATCTGGATGTGTTTGCCGGATGCCGCCCGTCGGGTTCGCCGGCTGTGGCCGCCGCGCCGGCGAAGAAGCGGCACCGGCTGATGCCGGTCACCGCCCGCAACGTGGCGCGCTACTGCGCCGCCAGGGCGAAATCCAGGCCCGCACACACCGCCGCCACCTGGGCGTCGTTGCATTCCTGCGGGTTGGTGCGCGGGCTGTCCGGGTAGACCTCGGTGGTGGTGGCAAAGCGTGCGTCGGTGAAGCCGGCGCAGGCGCCGATCGAACGCGACTCGCCCCAGACCACGCCCGGCGACTGCAGCGGCAGGCCGACCAGGTTGCCGTCGGCATCGGCCGGGGCGATGTGGGTGATGGGCGCCACTGCGGCAATCAGGGCCTTCTGGAACTCGGCCTGCGGATCTTCGCTGTTGCCGATCACATAGAAGCCATCGGGAATCGTGTCGCGCTCGAACGGCTTGCCGTCGCGCGCGCAGCGCGCCGGATCGAACTCGTTCAGGTCGCTGTCGGTGGTCTCGTGCAGGTCCAGGTGCACCAGCAGGTTCGCCTTGCGCTCGCCCACCCAGGCCATCAGTGCGGCGGCTTCCTTGATCTGGCCGCCGTCACGGAAGCTGCGGTTCGGATCGATCGCATCCGGGTTCCAGCGCTGGATGCGCTCGTAGCCCCACGGGCTGACGCACGGCGCGACGATCAGGTTCAGCCGGCCCAGGTAACGCTCGGCCTGCTGTTCCAGGAACTGCAGGGCGCCGTGCACGCCGCTGGTTTCGTAGCCATGCACGCCGCCGGTGATCAGCGCGGTCGGCAGCGCCGGGTTCCAGTCGTGGTTGACCGCGGCGAACAGCGGGTAATGGTCCGGTGCATAGTCCAGCTGGCCGTACTGGATCACGTCGAAAACGCTGTCGTCCAGGCGCTCAAGGGCGGCCACCACGTCATCGTGGTAGCTGCGCTGGCGCTGCTGGCGGGCCCGCCACTGTGCGCGTTCCGCGTCGCCCCAGGGCTGTCCGGGGGTGCCGATCGGGTAGAACTGCGCAACAGTCATGGGGGTACTCCAGGGGTCGAACGGGTGGATGCAGCCGGACATTCTAAGCCTTGTCGCGCCTGCGGGTACCGCCACCCAGGCCCCGCCTTCATCCAGCCGGGGTCATCTGGTTGTAAAATCAACGGTTTTTGGCCCCTCACCCCTTGATGGCGAACGCAGCGCAGCCGGTCCTGGGTGGACCGGAGTTCCTCCGCCTGCTCGCCCGTCTCAGCGACGGCGCGATGCCGGCCAGCAGTCCCGCCCTGACCGATCGCCTCGGCCAGTGGGTGGACTGGAGCCGTGCCGTGGCCCTGTCCGGCGCGTTGGGCGGACGCCTGCCCGAGCCCGGCGAAGCTGCCGAGCGGGCCGAGGATGTACTGGCCGACTGCGCCCAGGCCCATGCCAACCTGCTGGCCTCGATCCGCGAGGACGCCGAGGCCGAGCGCCTGCTGGACCTGGCCGAGGCCGCTGCCGCACCCAACTTCGCTTCGCTGCGCCAGCGCTACCGGGTGCTGCAGCAGGCCATCCAGACCGCCACCGGGCGCCTGCGCGGCCGCCTGCGCGACCAGCTGGTACAGGTCTCGCCGGAGCTGGCGCGACTGGCCGAGGTTGATGCGGTGATGGAACAGACACTCACCCCGCGCGAGCACAGCCTGCTGGCCACCGCGCCGGCGGTGCTCGGCGCCCGTTTTGAACGCGTGCATGGCCAGCCCGGCTGGCGCGCGGCCTTCCGCCATGACATGCGCACGCTGCTGCTCGCCGAGCTGCAGCTGCGCTTCCACCCGATCGAAGGGCTGCAAGACGCCCTGCGCTCCCACTGACCGGAACACCATGTCCAGAACTGCTCTCCATGTCGTTGTTTTCCTTGTCGGCCTGCTGGCCGTGTGCTGGATCGGCATTGGCTACGTTTCGGTGCATCCGCTGGGTGCAGCGGTGGCGGCGATCATTGCGGCCTGCTACATCGCCGGCGGCGTGGAGCTGTACCGCTACCGCCAGGCCAGCAACGGCCTGCGCGCCGCACTGAATGACCTGTCCAGCGCGAAGGAAAGCCTCGCCCCATGGCTGGAGCGCGTGCCGGTAGGCCTGCGCAACGCCGTGCGCCTGCGCGTGGAAGGCGAGCGCACCGCCCTGCCCGCACCGGTGCTGACCCCGTACCTGGTCGGCCTGCTGGTGCTGCTGGGCATGCTCGGTACCCTGCTGGGCATGATGGACACGCTGCGTGGCACCGGCCTGGCCCTGCAGAGCGCGACCGACATGGCCGCGATCCGCGGCTCGCTGGCCTCGCCCGTGCAGGGCCTGGCGGTGGCATTCGGCACCTCGATCGCCGGTGTGGCCAGCTCGGCCATGCTCGGCCTGCTGGCGGCGCTGCTGCGTCGTGACCGTCTGCTGGCCGTGCAGCAGCTGGACCGCGCCATTGCCGGCGACCTGCATCCGTACTCGCAGGCCTGGCAGCGTGCCGAATCGCTGCGCCTGCTGCAGGCGCAGTCCGCAGCGCTGCCGGCGCTGGTCGACCGCCTGCAGGCGATGACCAGCACCTTTGAACAGCACAGTGCCGCCGCCAATGAGCGCCTGCTGGCTGGCCAGGCCGAGTTCCTGACCCAGAGCCAAGCGCTGCAGGAACGCCTGGCCCTGTCGCTGCAGCAGTCGCTGCGCGAAGGTGCTGAAGCCAGCGCCGCGGCCATCGGTGGCGCGCTGCAGCCGATGGCCGAGACCACCCTGGCTGGCCTGGCCCATCACGGCGAAGCACTGCATGCCCGCGTCGAGCAGGCCGTGCAGCAGCAGCTGGCCGGCCTGAGCGACGGTTTCGAACGCAGCCGGGTCGCCACCGAAGCCAGCTGGGCCAAGGTGGTGAGTGAACAGACCCAGGCGCAGCAGGCGCTGGTGAGTGATCTGCGCCAGCACCTGCAGGCCTTCAGCGATGGCCAGGGCACGCATGCCGAAGCGTTGATCGCGCGCATCGGCGAGCGCCTGCAGGCCGATGCACAGAGCAATGCAGACGCCTTGCGTGCCGCCGCCGAGCAGCAGCAGGCCCTCAACAGCGCGCTGGTCGAGCGCCAGCAGCAGGCGTTGATCGCCGCCAGCGAACATCTGGATGCGCGTGCGCAGGCGCTGCTGCAGGCACTGGAACAGCAGCACAGCGCCAACCAGTCACTGCTGCAGGATCATGAAGCGCAGCGCTCGCAGCAGTGGCAGGCCGCGCAGGCCGCCGCCGCGACTGCGCACGCCGAACTGCAGGCCAGCCTGGACAGCCGCGAGCAGCAGCGCCAAGCGCGCTGGGACGCGGTCAGCGCCGAGTTGCAGCAGGCCCACGCCGCCCTGCAGGCGCAACTGCAGGCTGGCGACGAACAGCGCCTGCAGCGCTGGAGTGATGCCCTGCAGCACGTTTCAACCGAGCTGGCCGAGCGCCTGCAGGCCAATGGCGAACGCCTGGCTGCGCAGCAGCAACAGGTCTGCGACACGCTGGCGGCGACCGCGCAGCAGATCGGCGAGAACGGTCGCGCGCAGGCCAGCGCCACGCTGGCCGAAGTGTCCACCCTGCTGCAGACCGCGGCAGCGGCACCGAAAGCTGCTGCCGACGTCATCAACGAGCTGCGCAGCACGCTCTCTGAAAGCCTGGTGCGTGACAACGCGATGCTGGAAGAGCGCGGTCGCCTGCTGGCCACCGTGCAGACCCTGCTGGATGCAATCAACCACGCATCGCACGAACAGCGCACCGCGGTGGACGCACTGGTTGGCGGTTCGGCCGAGCTGCTGGAGCGTGTTGGCAACCGCTTTACCGACCATATCGCGGCCGAGACCGGCAAGCTGGATGGCATTGCGGCAGCACTCACCGGCAGCGCGGGTGACGTCGGCCAGCTGGCCGGCGCCTTCGGTGAAGCGGTCGCGCAGTTCGGCAGTGCCGCCACCGCGCTTTCCGGCCGCCTGGAACAGATCGGTGGCGCACTGGATGCCTCGCTGGCCCGTAGCGATGAGCAGCTGGCTTATTACGTGGCGCAGGCGCGCGAGGTGGTCGACCTCAGCCTGCTGTCGCAGAAGCAGGTGATGGAAGAACTGCAGCAGCTGGCCACGCGCCGCGGCAAGGCCGGTAGCGCATGAGCGACGAGCTGGAGGTCGATGGCGGCTCGCACGCACCGATCTGGGCCGCCTTCGGCGACCTGATGTCGGTGCTGCTGGGTGCGTTCGTGCTGATCCTGGTGGGTGTGGTCGCGGTGCAGCTGGAGCTGTCGCAGCGGCTGGACCAGGAAATGAAGCAGCGCCAGGCCGAAGCCAAGCGCCTGCAGACCCTGGAACAGGCGCTGGCCGGCCCACTGGCCGCCGGTCGCGTGACCCTGGTCGATGGCCGCATCGGCATCAGCGGCAGCGTGCTGTTCGCACTGAACTCGGACCAGCTGCAGCCGGAGGGCCAGGAGCTGCTGCGCAGCCTGGCCGCACCGCTGGCCGCCTATCTGGGCAGCCGCGAAGAGATCCTGATGGTCAGCGGCTTTACCGATGATGCGCCGGTGCGCGAAGGCAACCGCCGCTTCGCCGACAACTGGGAGCTGTCCGCGCAGCGTTCGCTGACCGTGACCCGCACCCTGATCGCCGATGGCGTACCGGCTGACGCCGTGTTCGCCGCCGCGTTCGGCAGCGAGCAGCCGGTCAGTTCCAACGCCAATGAGGAAGGCCGCGCGCGCAATCGCCGTGTGGAAATCGCGCCGATCCCCAAGCCCAAGGCGGCGGATGGCAAGTAAGCCGCCCGCGCTGGAAGGCCTGCGCGCATTGGTGCGTGACCTTGATGCGGGGTCGCGCTCGCTGCCGCATTACCCACAGGTGCCGATGCTGCAGCAGGTGCAGCGCGAATGGTCGGAGCTGCGCAGCGAACTGCAGGTGCGCCGCTCGCTGCGCGCCGAGGCCCCGGCTGACGGCGGCCCGCTGAACTCAGCGGTGCTGGTGCAGCGCATGCTCGACATGATGCAGGCCGCCAGCCCCGGCTACCTGCGCCACTTCATCGACTATGTGGACACATTGTCCTGGCTACAGGCGCTGCAGGATGGCGCCGCCAGCGGCGGTGATACCGCAAAGCCGAAACGGACACGCAAGCCGCGCTGACCGTTGAATGGTAGTGCCGGCCGCTGGCCGGCAGCTACGCATCTCCTCGCGGGTTCCTGCGGTTGCCGGCCAGCGGCCGGCACTACCCTTACGGATGCCCTGTGCACCGGAACGGGATCTGCGCTGTGGTAGTGTCGGCCGCTGGCCGGCATCACCCCCAGGCCGACCACGCATACGGATACTCGCCAATCTGCCCAGCAAGACCGGCGCGCACCGGATTGCCCAGGATGTACAGGGCCTGCCGCGCCAGCGACTCTTCGGTCCTTACTGCATGATCGAAGTAGCCGGGCTGCCACACCGTACCTCGACGGCCCGCCAGGCGATTCAGGGCAAGTGCGCTCGACGATTTCATCCGGCGCGCGACGTCTGGAAGGTGAACTGCACGCAGCTCGAACATCCAGTGGACGTGATCCGGCATGACAACCCATGCGTGTGACCATACGAGCCCGCGCTGTTCGACGTAATGGAACTGGTCGATTACACATGCTGCTGCAGCTTCGCTTTCAAAGAGCCGGCGGCGCTGGTGGGTCGTGGTTGTCAGGACATAGGCCTGGCCGATGATCGAGTGACGGCCCAGGCGGAGGCGATGGCTGCTCATGCGCCATGGTGGGTCGATCATTGGGCGTTGGCTGTCAGGCCAAGCCTCGATGGGGGTTGGGAGATGTCTGAGGTTGAATGAGGTTGCCGGCCAGCGGCCGGCACTACCAGACCTCAGCCGCGCAGGGTGGCGCCACCGTCCACGTACAGGTCGCTCATCGCTACGTGCCCGGCCTGCTCGGAGAGCAGGAACATCGCCGCGTTTGCGATGTCTTCCGGGGTGGCCAGCTTGCGCAGCGGAATGCCGGCCTTGTAGGTCTCCAGGTTGCCGGCGATCACCCGTTCGGCGCCGTGCTCGTCCTGCCACATGCCGGTCTGCATCGGGGTCAGCGTCGAGCCCGGGGCGACGATGTTGCAGCGGATGCCCAACGGCGCCAGCTCCAGCCCGAGGCAGCGGGTGAACATCGTGGCGGCGGCCTTGGATGCCGCATAGGCGGCCATGCCATGCCTCGGCACACCGGCCGCATTCGAGCTGACGGTAACCATCGCGCCCTGCCCGCGCGGCGACATCACCCGCGCCAGGGCACGCCCGACATGGAACACCCCGTCGGTGTTCACCGCGAACACCCGGCGCCAGTCGTCATCGCCGGTCTCGGTCACGCCGCCCACATGCAGCACACCGGCTACGCTGGCGGCCAGCATGATCGGCCCGATGCTGGACTCGACCTGATCCACCAGGCCGTCCACGGCGGCACTGTCGGTCACGTCGAGCGCAAAGGTGTGCACACGCACATCTGCCGTAACAGGCGCCTCGCGATCGGTCGCCACTACGGTGCAACCGGCCTTGGCCAGCAACCGCACCAGTGTCTCGCCGATGCCACCGGCAGCGCCGGTCACCAACGCCACGCGGCCTTTGAAACCGGTCAACTGCATGTTGCGATCTCCTGTTGTTCGTCCCATTGGCGCAAGCGTGCCGACAACCACGGCGCCAGCTGCGCCACTGCATCGCGTCCGGTCAGCTCTGCGTGCAGGAATGGCAGTTCCAACGACTGCACCCTGCGCGCGTGTGCCCGCCACAACGCCGACCGCAACTGTGGCCGCGCCTGGTGATCTCGACCGGCACGCACATGCACCAGCGTGCCATCGAACGGCCGGTGGATATGTTCACGGATCAGTCGATTGGTGCCGGTCACGGCGCGCACCACGCCATCCAGCACGACATCCGGCAGGCTACCCAGCGCACTGCCGCCACGACGCAGGAACGCGAGAATGCGTTCCCGGCTGTCCAGTTCCGGATGCGCATCCGGGTCATGACCGGCAATCGCCAGCAGTGCCCGCAATGCGGCGATGGCATCGGGCTCCGGCTCGGCCCGCCAGCACTCGCTGGGATAGGCGTCCAGCAGTACAAGTTCGCCGACCACGCGCCCGATCTCATGCAGTCGCACCGCCATCGCCTGGGCGAGGATGCCACCCACCGACCAGCCCAGCAGATGCACCGCCCCCGTCGGCTGCAATGCGACCACACGCTGTACGTAGTCGTTGGCCATCGCCTCGATACTGCTCGGCAGCGGCTGCCGCGCGTCCAGTGCCGGCGACTGCAGGCCATATACCGGGCGTGCCGGCTGCAGTGCCCGGGCCAGGGCGCGGTAGTTCCAGGCGATGCCGCCGGCCGGGTGCAGCACGAACAGCGGCGTAGGCCCGGCCGGTTCGGTCGCGGCCAGCGCAATCACCGGCCCCAGTGCGTGATCGGCCAGCGCGGGCGGCTCGGCAATGCGAACCGCCAGCGCAGCCACGGTGGGCTGGGCAAACAAGGCCCCCAGACCGAGATCGCAGCGCCAGCGCTGTTCGATCGCCAGCAGCAGGTGCACCGCCGACAGTGAGTCACCGCCGAGACTGAAGAAATCCGCATCCACCGCCACCGGCGCATCTCGCCCGAGTGCCTGGGCAAACAGCGACGCCAGCTCCTGTTCCAACGGCGTGCGCGGCGCCAGCCCGGCGATCTCCTGCCGCGGTGGTACGGGCAGCGCGTTGCGATCCAACTTGCCGTTGGCGGTCACCGGCCAGTGATCCACGCCAACGAAGGCGGACGGCACCATGTAATCCGGCACGCGTGTGGCCAGATGACTACGCAGCATGCTGGCGTCGGCCAGTGCCGACGGCACATAGGCTACCAGCCGGGCATCGCCGGGTGCGTCGTGGCGCAGGAGCACTTCCACCCGCTCCATGCCCGGCAGTTCGCGCAAAGCCGCCTCGATCTCGCCCAACTCGATGCGCAGGCCGCGCAGTTTCACCTGATGGTCGCTGCGGCCCAGGTACTCCACCGCGCCATCGCTGCGCCAGCGCGCTATGTCGCCGGTGCGGTAGATGCGCTCGCCCGCCAGGAAAGGATCGGCAAGGAAGCGTTCGGCAGTCAGGTCCTCGCGACCGAGATAGCCACGCGCCAGCTGCACACCTCCCAGATAAAGGTCACCGGCCACACCGACCGGCACCGGCTGCATCCGCGCGTCCAGCACGTAAAGGCGGGTATTCCAGACCGGGAAGCCGATCGGCACCGGCCGCGATCGATCCTGCGCCGACGCCGGCCAGTAGCTGACGTCCACCGCGGCTTCGGTCGGGCCGTACAGGTTGTGCAGCTCGGCGTGCATGCGCGCGTGGAAGCGGTCGCGCAACGCGGCGTCCAGCGCCTCGCCACTGGTGAATACCCGTCGCAGCTGCAGGCCTTCGGACGCCGGTGCAGCGAGGAAGGCATCGAGCATCGACGGCACGAAATGCGCCGTGGTGATGCCATGCCCGCGGATCAGCCGCGCCAGTTCGGTGGGGTCGCGATGCGCATCGGGCCCGGCAACCACCAGCGTGGCTCCGCACAGCAACGGCAGGAAGAACTCCCAGACCGAGACATCGAAGGTGGCCGGGGTTTTCTGCAGCACGCGGTCATCGGCGCGGATGCCGTAGTGCTCGCGCATCCACAGCAGGCGGTTGACGATGGCACGGTGTTCGACGACCACGCCCTTCGGTTCCCCGGTCGAACCGGAGGTATAGATCACATAGGCCGCATCGCTGGGCGCCGGATCGGCCCACGGCGCGGCGAAGCTCAGCGCGGTCCACTGCTCCGGCGCGAGCACCGGTACGCCGGCCATGCGCGCCGAAACCTCCGCCGCAGCCAGAACGCACACCGGCTGCGCCGAGGCGAAGATCCGCGCCAGCCGCTCGTCGGGATGGGCAAGGTCCAGCGGCAGGTAGGCCGCGCCTGCGCGCAGCACGGCCACCAGCGCGATCACCAGCGCCAGCGAGCGCGGCAATGCCACCGCCACCACGCTGCCCGGGCCGACACCCATCGCCCGCAGCTGTGCCGCCAGCGCGAAACTGCGCGCTTCCAGCGTTGCGTAATCCATGGCAGCATCGCCGAACACCAGCGCAGGCGCGTGCGGGTCCCGATCCATGCCCTGCTGCAGCAATTCAACCAGGGTGGTCTCAGGAAGCGCGTGCGCGGTGGCGTTGAAACCCTGCAGCACCTCTTGCGCCTCCATGGGCGTGGCCAAGGGTACGGCTTCGATATCGTCAGCCTGCAGCGCCGCCGACACGAAATTCAGCAGCCGCGCCGCGTGCGCCTCGACATCCTCGCGACTGTACACCGCGGGATTGGCCTCGATCTCCAGATCCAGCAGGTGCTGGCCATCGCCACGGAAACCCAGCGCCAGGTCATCCACCGGCCCGGTGCACAGCACCTCCAGCGCCGCCTGCACGCCGGGCAGGGCCGGCGGCCTGTAGAACGGCTGCACATTCACCAGCGGGCCGTGCAGGCGCTGCTGCGTGCCGACCAGGCCCAGGTCCCGGCGCAGCTGCTCGCCCCGGTAGCGGCCGTGCCTGCGGCCCTGGCTGAGCTGGCGACCCAGGCCCCGGGCAAAGGCCTCGACGCTGCCCTCGCCGGCCGCCACGCGCAGCGGCAACACATTCATGACCATCGCCGGCACCCGCGCCGACGCGTTGCCCAACCGCCCCATGTAGGGCACGCCCAGCACCACTTCATCGGCGCCACTCATCCGCCGCAGGTACTCGGCCGCCAGCGCGGCCAGCACATCCGGCCAAGGCTGCAGCCAACGCACCGAAGCCTGCAGCAACAGCTCACGGAATGCCGCATCGAGCGGCTGCACCCAGCGCAGCGCGTCGTCACTGGCCGCGAGCGTGCCGGCCAGGCCTGCGCCTGCCGGTGCGCCCTGCATGTGCTCACGCCACCACTGCCCGGCCTGCACGCGGCGCGGATCGGCACGGTAGGCGGCATCATCGGCCAGCACAGCGGACAGTCCTGGCAGTGGCTCACCCTTGCGGCCGGCGTACAACGCGCACACGCGATCGGTGAACAGCGCCATGCCGTAGCCATCGGCAGCCAGATGATGCACCCGCAGGTACCAGACCCAGCGCTGCCCACCCAGTTCAAGCAGCACCTGCTGGCTGATCCGGTCGCGGGTGGGATCGACCGGGCTCAGCCGGTCGGCGTGCATCAGGCTGCGTGCCGCAGCGGCGGGATCCGCCTCGGCGGACACATCGCGTACGGAAAGCAGCGGTACGTGTACCGGGTCATGCCACTGTAGTGGCTGGCCATCGGCACCTTCGGCAAAGCGCAATGCGAAAGCCTCGGCCTCGCGCGCAGCCCGGTCTGCCGCTGCGACGAACGCGGCCACGTCCAGCGGGCCGTCGATCCATACCGCGTGCGCGGTATTGAATGACGGATTGTCCGGTGCCAGCCGCTGTGCAAACCACAGCCCAGCCTGGGCCTCGGTCAACGCCACCGGCGTGGCCAGCGCTGCGGCGTTCATGCGTTCTGCGCGGCCTGCAGTTGCTGCACCACACCCCACCACTGGCGCAGCGTGGTGTGCTCGGCCAACTGCGAGAACTCCAGCGGAAGGCCATTGTTGCCCCAGGCCAGGACCAGGCCGAGCATGCGCATCGAGTCCAGGTCCAGGTCGATCAGGTTGTCGTCGTCACCGATCTCGGCCGGCGTGCACTCCAGGACACGCGCCACGTCGGCACGCATCCGCTCCAGATCCAGCGCCTCACCCATGGCAGCCATCACAGCACCTCCAGCAGCTGATCGGTGGTCATCGGCACACCACAGGTGCGCGCGATCCAGTGCAGCGCCTGATCGTGATCGGCACGCGAGAAGTCGGCCACCGCATCAGCGGCGATGAAGGCCTCGATATCACGCTGGAAGGCATCGACCACGGTCGCGGTACAGCCGATATGGGCGTACACGCCGGTCACCAGCAGCTGATCACGCCCACGTACCCGCATCAGCGTCTCCAGGTTGCTGCGCTGGAAGGCGCTATAGCGATGCTTGACCAGCACATGCTCGCCCGGCTGCGGCGCCAGCGCCTCGATGATCGGCTCATGATCGGCGCTGCGACGCATGCCCGGTCCCCACAGGTCGGCCTGAAGGCCGCGGTCGCGACGGTCCTGGTCACCGTGCTGGGCGGTGTAGAACACCGGAATGCCCTGCGCGCGGCAGTGCGCCAGCAGGCGCACGATGTTGTCCACCGCCGGCCGCAAGGGCGTGCTGCCGGCGTCGAATGCCGCCAGGAAGTAGCGTTGCATGTCGTGCACCAGCAGCGCGACACGATCGCGCTGCGGCCGCCACGGGCCACGCGCCTGCGGTAGTTCGGCGGCGGTCGGCAAGGGGTAATCAGTGATACGGGGCAGCGCCATCAGCGCGTTCCTCCTGTCTGTTGCAGATGACGCGCACGCAGTTGCGCGCGCAATTCGCGGCGGCTGATCTTGCCGACCGCCGTGGTATTGAAACTGTCGACGAACACGATCTGGTCGGGCACCTTGAACGCCGCCAGGCCGCGCCCGCGCATCCAGGCCTTCAGTGCCGGCGCCTTGAACGGTTCGCCCTGCGGGATCACAAAGGCGCAGCTGCGCTCGCCCAGGTACTCGTCGGGAATCGAGACCACGGCCGCATCGAACACGCCCGGATGTGCCAGCAGGTGGTCCTCTATCTCTTCAGCAGAGATCTTCTCGCCCGCCCGGTTGATGTGGTCACCCGCACGCCCCTGCACCACCAGGTAGCCTCCGGGCAGCTGCTGCACACGGTCACCGGTACGGTAGAAGCCGTCATCGGTGAACGAGCGCGCATTGGCCACCGCATCGTTGTGGTAGCCACGGATGGTGTACGGGCCACGGGTGAGCAGATGCCCCACCTCGCCTTCGGCCACCGGCTGGTCATGGTCATCGACCACGCGCACTTCGTCGTCCGGACTGATCGGCCGACCCTGGCAAGCCACGATCAGGTCCTCCGGATCATCCAGCCGCGTGTAGTTGACCAGGCCTTCGGCCATGCCAAACACCTGCTGCAGCGTGCAGCCAAGGCCGTCGATCACTCGCCGTGCGGCTTCCGGCACCAGTTTGGCACCGCCCACCTGCAGCAGCTGCAGGCTCGACACGTCATACTTGCTGGTGGCGGCGGCCTGCGCCCACAGCAGCGCCAGCGGCGGCACCAGGCCGCAGCAGGTCACCCGCTCCCGTGCGATCAGCGGGAATGCGGCGTCCGGCCCGGGGCCGGGGCTGAGCACCACGCGGGCACCGGCATACAACGCGCCGAAGAAGCCGGGCGAGCTCATCGGGAAATTGTGCGCGGCCGGCAGCGCGACCAGGTAGACGCTGTCGCGGTCGATGCCGCAGATTTCATTGCTGGCACGGAACGAATAGATGTAGTCGTCATGCGTGCGTGGAATCAGCTTGGACAGCCCGGTGCTCCCACCGGAAATCTGCAGGAACGCCACAGACTGCGGGTCCGGATCGGCCGGCAACCGGCTGCGATCGCCCTGCAGTGCCTCCACCCCAATGAACTCCGCCGCATCGCCGTCGATCACTACATGGCGAACCGCCGGCACGTCGGCCTGCAGCGCCCGCGCCAGTCCGCGATGGTCGAAGCCATCATGCAGCCCGGTGGTGATGTAGGCACTGGCTTCGGCCTTGCTGGCGAAGTGCACCAGCTCGGTGATGCGGTGTGCCGGCAACGCGTACACCGGCACCAGTCCGGCGCGGAACAGGCCACAGACCGTTGTGACGAAGCCTGCCGTGTTGCCCAGCTGCACCAGCACCCGCTCCCCTGGCTGCAGGCCGAGCGTCAGCAGGCCGGCACCGATCCGCCCGGCCTCGTGCCACAGCTGCGCATAGCTCAGGCGCACGTCGCCGGCGACCACCGCAATGTCATCGGCATAGCGTTCTGCACGTTCGCGCAGGAACCCCGGGAAGGTCTCGCCACGCCAATGCCCAGCCTCGCGATAGCGCGCCATCAGGTCATCCGGCCACACCTGCTGCAGTGGCAGGCGGGAAGCGTCAGTGGAGGTAGTCATGCGGCAGGCTCGATCGCAGGCGCGGATTCATGGACACCCAGCGCATTCAGCAGGGCGGCGAACTTCGCAGCGGTCTCGGCCACCTCGGCCTCGGGCTGCGAGTCGGCAACGATGCCGGCGCCGGCGAACAGGCGCAGCTGCATTCCCTGCAGGCGTGCGCAGCGGATTGCCACATACCAGTCGCCGTCACCCTGCGCGTCCAACCAGCCCACGGCGCCGGCATAGAAGCCGCGCGGCACCGGTTCCAGCTCGCGGATGCGCTGCAGCGCCGCCAACCGCGGCGTACCGCAGACCGCCGGCGTAGGGTGCAGTTGCGCCAGCAGCTCGGCGGCCGACGTGTGCGGATCCTTCAGCGTGGCATGGATGCGTGTGCCCAGATGCCACATGCTGGCGGTGGCATGCAGCGCCGGGCGCGGCTGTGCATCGATGTGGCTGCAATACGGCGCCAGACCCTCGACGATCGCCTCGACCACATGACGGTGCTCGTCATGGTCCTTGGTCGAGGCCAGCAGGTTCTGCGCGGCGCGCTCGTCCTCGGCAGCATCGGCGCAGCGCCGCGCAGACCCCGCCAGCGGGTGCGACAACAGCTCAGCACCACGCTTGCGCAGCAGCAATTCCGGGGTCGCGCCCACCAGCCACGCTGGCGCCTGACCCACTTCCACCGGCAGCGGAACCGCATAGGTCGCCACCGAAGGATCCGCGCCCAGCCGTGCCAGCAGCACGTCCGGAGACAGCACCCGGTGGGTGCGTGCCACCAGGCTGCGCGCCAGCACCACCTTCTGAAGGTCCAGTTCGGGCGCGCGCAGTGCCTGCACCGCCGCAGCCACCGACGCCGCGTACGCCTGCGCCGAAGGCTCGGCCTGCAGGGCACCCTCCAGCGCTGGCGCGGCCTGTGGCTGTAGTGCCAGCGCTGGCAGCAGGCGCTCGGGCTGGTACAACGCGTCGTCGGCACGGGGTTCGAATGGGACTGCGCCAACCAGCAGGCCCGGGCCGCCGCGCTGCTGGGCAAAGAACACCGAAACGCGTTCCGCCAACGTCGCCAGCGCACCGGCCGGCAGCGTGGCGCGGCAACCGCGTGCGTGCACGTGCTGGCCAGCGTGCTGCAGCAGGAACAGCGTCGCGTCGTCGCTGCTCTCCTGCGGCGCTGGCGCAGCCTCCGGCCACGCGCCCTGCATCAGGGAATCGTTCATGGGGTCTCCTTCATCCGATGCACTGCGGCCAGCGCGCACAGCAACAGCAGCAACGCGCCGACCAGGAGGTATGGCAGGCTGGGCCCGCCGCGATACACCAGCGTGCCGAGCATCGGCCCGGCCACCATGCCCAGTCCCTGCGCGGCAGCGACAGTACCGGCGGCGGCGCCCTGCTCGTGCGCCTCCACCGCGTCGGCGGCCAATGCCTGGAACGAAGGGAATACGAAGCCCATGCCGAATGCAGCCAGTGCGTAGGCCGCAGGCAGTTGCCAGGCCTGCTGCACGCCCGCCACCGAAGCAAAGCCGATGCCTGAGATCACGGCGCCGAGGGCGATCCAGCGGCGCGGATGAACCTCCAGCTTCATCACCAGCGCCTGCGCCAGGATCAGGCCAACGCCGACCGCCGTCAGCGCGATGCCGGCCATGCGCGCACCGGCCGCCGCATCCAGGCCCAGGCGATCAATCGCGAAGAAGCCAACCGTGACCTGCGCGATGGTCACGGAAACCATGGCGATGAACGCCGCCAGCTGCGGCAGGCGCAGGCGCGGGTCGAGGCGGCTCATCGGCGCACGGCGCTGGGCGGAAACGCCCATTACAGGCGGTGTGGCCGGCAGTCGCCAGGCCAGCAGCGCCAACGCCAGCAGTGGCAACAGTGCGGCCACGTACAGCGCCAGCGACAGGTTCGTATAGGCCAGCCAACCCGCGGCAGCCGGGCCCAGCACCATGCCCAATGCGTTGGCGCTGCCCAGGCGGGCGAGGAACTTCGCACGCTGCCCGGTCGGTGCCTTGTCGGCGATCAGCGCAGCTGCGGTAGGAGGCACCGCTGCGTAGAACAGGCCGATCAGGCCGCGCGCAGCGACCAGCACCAGCACTGACACCAGCACCGGCGGCACCGCCTGCAGGGCCACGTCGATGAACACCGCCAGCGCGATGTAGACCACGGTGTAGGCACTCATCGCCAGCATCAGCACGCGCTTGCGGCCGATGCGGTCGCTGAGCTGGCCCCAGGGGCGCGCGGCCAGCATCCACAACACGCCTGCGGCGGTGACTGACAGCCCGGCATGCCACTCGGACAAACCGAGCATGCGGACCACCGGGCCGATCACGGCGACGAAGGACATCATCGCCATGGTGCCAATCAGGGCAGCCAACACCAGCGCCGGCAAGCCGGGAACGACGGGACGTGCGTGCATGAAACACCAGCCGTAACAGGAAAGGATTGGCCGGGCGCGCCTGCGCGCCCCACCCGGCACCGACCCTGCTCAGGGCCAGATGCCACCCTCAAATGATAACGGCTCGTATTTGCATTTGATACCCATTCTCTTGAATGGGCGCGCAACACTGGGTTCAGCGCATTGCACGCAGGCCGAGCAGGCCACGGCGCTTGAACCACCACTCCAGGGGCAGTGTCACCAGCGGCGGGATCGCTGCCAGCAGGGCCAGGGCACTGGCCCACCACGGCCAGCGCAGGCGCACCGCCGCGAGCAGCGTCACCGCCACATAGACGAGGAAAGCCACGCCGTGCAGCGGCCCGAACAGCTTCACCAGGGCCACGTTGGCCATCGGGCCGTACTTCATCCACATGCCGATGAGCAGGCCGGCCCAGGTCACGGCCTCGATGAAAGCGACCGCAGCGAACAGGCGTCCGGTCGGGTGCATGGGGGAACGTTGGGTCACGTGGGGCTCCGGCATCGGGGTATCAAATGCGAATGATACGCAGATGCGCGCTGCATGTAGAGTCGAGCCGTGCTCGACTGCTTCTGCCTCGGCCACTGAAGGAAACACTCAGCAGTTCAGCGGGCGCAGCGGCGAGAGCGTGTCCACCAAGGTGGACACCTACCCGGGCATATCCGGCAGAACCTGCTCCCCGATCTCGCGCAGCACGTCATCCATCGTCCGCCCGTTATCGATCAGGTTGAACATCACATGCGCCACGCCCTGCGCATGCACGCGCAGCAGATACTCACGCAGGCCATCGCGGCCGACCTTCAGGCCCAGCGGCAGCGGCTCGGGCGGCGCCTGCGGATCTGCCTGCAGGTCCAGCAGCATCGACTGCACGAACGGCTTGCCTGGCCCGCCGCGCTGTGCAAGCGCCTGCTGCCACAGGCCGATGCGCCCTTCCTGCGCGGCCTCTTCGCGGTGATAGGTGGCCCAGCCTTCGGCCTCACGCGCTATCCACTGCAGGCTCTGCCGCGCGGTACCCACCACCAGCATCGGAATGCGGGTTGCCGGCGCTGGCAGCACGTCGAAGCCACCAGTGGCCTGCAATACGGCGGTGCGCTCATCGGCGGCCGGTGACAGCGCCGCCCGCAACAACGTCCAACGCTCACGGAAGGTCGCCGCCCTGCCCTCCAGATCCTCGCCGAATGCGGCGAACTCTTCCGGGCGGTCACCCGAACCCAGGCCCAGTACGAAGCGTCCGCCGCTGATCCGGTCCAGGCTCAACGCCGACTTCGCCACCTGCAGCGGCTGGCGCAATGGCAGCACGATGGCCGCGCTGCCGACCACGATGTGCCCCGTCGCGGCCGCCAGCATGCCCAGCCACAGGAACGGATCGTCCAGCGCACTTGCTGTCGCGTCCGGACCCTGCGGCACCATCAGCGGCACATCGCGCGCCCACAACGCGGCGAAACCAAGATCGTCGGCCAACCGCGCGATGCGCCGCGCCTGATGCGGATCGGCCAGCCCCTGCGACGCCACCGGCGTCATCAGGCCCAGGCTCAAGCCCTGCCCTGGAAACAACGCAGCGTACGCGGGATTGAAATCACTCATGCCTGCAGCTTAGCGTGCAGGCATGGGGCAGCGATGACGCGCAGCCCGCCACGGGAAGAACACTGCATGCCGACGATCCGCCCTGCCCGCGTCGATGACCTGCCCGCGATCAGCGCGGTGTGCCTGGCCGCGTTCACTGCGGCGGTGGCGCCCTCGCTCAGCGCAACCGGCATCGCCACGTTCGGCAATGTCGCCGCCGCCGATGCGTTCGGTGAACGCCTGCACGGCGACAACCATATCCTGGTGGCCGAGCAGGACGGCCGTATCGTCGGCGTGGTCGAGCTGAAGGAAGGCCGCCACCTGGCGATGCTGTTCGTCGATCCCGGCTGCCAGGGACAGGGCATCGGCCATGCACTGTTCGAGGCGGTGCTGCCGCAGGTACGCGAGCCGGTCCTGACCGTACGCGCATCGCTCAATGCTGTGCCGACCTATCTGCGCTATGGCTTCGTGGTTGACGGTGAGGCCGGCGAGTTCAACGGCCTGGTCTACCAGCAGATGGTGCGGGCGGCCGCCTGAAGGCACGGGCGCCGGCCAATGCCCGGGGCGTCATGCCCCGGCGCATGTCCGTCATGAGCAAACTGAATCAGCGGGTTCCCTGCGCGTTCCTACAATGCCCTGTCACCCTGCCCTTCGAGATCCTGCCGATGCGCGTCGCGCTTTCCGTGTTGCTGCTGGCTTCGGCGCTGAGTGCCTGCGCCCCGGCCCCGGTTTCCACCGCCAACTCCGCCGAGGCACCTGCGCCGGCCAAGGGAATCGCGTGGCGCCAGGGTGACGTCGATGATGCCTTCGCCGAAGCCGCAGACAGCGGCAAGCCGGTGCTGCTGTACTGGGGCGCGGTCTGGTGCCCACCGTGCAACCAGCTCAAGGCCGGCCTGTTCAAGGACCCGGCCTTCATCGCCTTGACCGGCAAGTTCGTGCCGGTCTACCTGGTTGGCGACGAGGAAGGTGCGCAGGCCTGGGGCGAACGCTTCGGGGTGCGCGGCTACCCGACCCTGATCGTGCTGGACCCACAGCGCAATGAACTTACACGCGTGGCCGGTGGCAACGACGCCGCCGAACTGACCCGGGCATTGACCGTCGCCGCCGGGCGCCGCAGTGCAATCGCTGCCACTCTGGCCACCGCCCTGGCCACGCCGGAGAAGTTGGCTGCAGAAGACTGGCAGGTACTGAGCGACTACGGCTGGGAAGTCGACGCCAACCGCCTGGCCGGCGAGCGCAGGAGTCAGGATGTACTGCGCCAGCTGTCCAAGGCGGCACCGGATGCCGCCCTGCAGCGCCGCTTCGCCCTGCTGGCCTTGGCCACCGCCGACACGCCCGCCAGCTCGCCTACCGAAGTACGCGAGCTGCTGCAGGCCGTGCTGGCGCAGCCGGCCGAAGTCCGCCGCAACCGTGAGTTGCTGGGCTATGCAGGCGCACAGCTGGTCACGCAGGCCAGTACTGGGCCGGCCACCCGCAACACGCTGGGCCAGCAGCTGCTGGTCGCGCTGGAACGCGCAGATGCCGAGCGCGGCGACCGCGCCGACGACGCATTGTCGCGCGCACTGACGGAAGTATCGCTGGCCCGCCAGCAGCAGCCGAAGGGCGCACTGCCCGCGCCGCTGGTTGATCGGGTCAAGCAGCGCGTGGCCGCGGCCGACGCCACCGCCACTGATGCGCATGCACGCCAGGCCACGATCAGCAGCGCGGTCTACGCACTGCGCCAGGTCGGTGACGACGCCGGTGCCGAGGCGTTGTTGCTGGCGGAGCTGAAGCGCAGCGAGCAGCCCTACTATTACATGCCCGAGCTGGCCGAACTGGCCGAGCACCGCGGCGACACTGCCGGTGCGCTGGAGTGGTTGAAGCGTGCCTACGACGGTGCGCAGGGCCCGGCCACCCGCGTGCAATGGGGCGTGCTGTACGTGGAAGGGTTGCTGAAGCTGGCGCCGAACGACGCGCCGCGCATCGAGCAGGCCACCGCCTCGCTGATCGCCGAACTGGAGGCGCAGCCGTCGGGTTACCACCAGCGCACCCGCCAGCGTTTCGAGCGCCTGGCCGGGCAGCTGAAGGCGTGGAGCGGGAAGCACCAGGGTGCCGAGACGCTGGCGCGATTGCAGCAGAGGATGCAGCAGGCGTGCGGTGAACAGGTGGATGGCGCGTGCAAGGACTGGTTGAGTTGAGTTGATGAAAACGCGGGCGGCTGGTTCGCCTGCCGGCGCCTTTGTTGATGCCGGTTGTGGCCGGGGGAGGGGCTGGCCGGGACACGCCGTAAACCCATCCTTGGGGGCTCGATGGCGCCATCCATGGCGCCAACGGTCCCGGCCAGCCCCTCCCCCCGCCACCGGACGGTTTCCTGCGAGCGCGGGCAGCACTTCAGCGCGCCGGTGAGGTTCGAAAAGCGGGTTCTGGTAGTGCCGGCCGCTGGCCGGCAACCCGACCTTGCCAGCATGCCGGCCAGCGGCCGGCACTACCATTCCGCTCGTGCTGTCCTGCAGGAAGAATCAAAGCGATGAACGCGCACGCACCTCAATCCCGCCCCTTGACCTCAACCAATGTTGAGGTGCGATAACGATCTCCCCACGGCCAGCCCCCTGGCCTTCCCACGGAGATTGCTTCGATGTCGTACTCGCTTCCCCCGCTCCCCTACGCCTACGACGCCCTTGAGCCGCATTTCGATGCGCGCACGATGGAGATCCACCACAGCAAGCACCACCAGACCTACGTCAACAATCTCAACGCCGCCATCGAGCAGGCCGGCATCGCCGAGCAGCCGGTCGAGACGCTGATCGCCAACCTCGATGCCGTGCCCGAGGCCCAGCGTGGCGCGGTCCGCAACAACGGCGGCGGCCACGCCAACCACAGCCTGTTCTGGACCGTGCTCAGCACCACCGGTGGTGCACCCGATGACGAACTGGCCGCCGCCATCGACCGTGACCTCGGCGGTTTCGATGCTTTCAAGGAGGCCTTCAGCAAGGCCGCGCAGACCCGCTTCGGCAGTGGCTGGGCCTGGCTGACCCGCGATCGCGATGGTCGCCTGCAGGTGGAAAGCAGCGCCAACCAGGACAGCCCGCTGATGGGTGCAGCCGTAGGCCTGTCCGGCCACACCCCGATCCTCGCACTGGATGTCTGGGAACACGCCTACTACCTGCACTACCAGAACCGCCGCCCGGACTACATCGGCGCCTTCTTCAACATCATCAACTGGGCCGAAGTCGGCCGGCGCTACCACCAGGCCCGGGCCTCATGAGCGGCGAGACACTGCCCTACGCCGGGCCGTGGGCCGGGGTGTTCCCCGCCCCGGCCCCGGTGCCATCGGTCGAGATGCCGCCGCGTGCCCTGCGGCGGCTGCTCGGCCATTTCCCGACCGGCGTGGCCATCGTCTGCGCGCGCGATGCACAGGGCAAGCCGGTCGGCCTGACCATCAACTCGTTCGTGCCGGTCTCACTGCAGCCACCGTTGGTGCTGTGGAACCTGGCGTTGCACGCACAGAGCCTGTCCACCTTCCAGCGCGCCACGCGCTTTGCGCTCAGCGTGCTGGCGGCCGACCAGGAAGCGCTGGCCCGGCGCTTCGCCGATCCGCAGGTCCGCAACCGCTTCGACGGCCTGGCATTGCTGGATGACGACGAGGACGCCCCACCCCGCATCACCGGTGCGGTCGCCCATCTCACCTGTACCCGCCACGCGCAGTGGCCGGTGGGCGATCACCTGCTGCTGGCCGGCCGCATCATCGAAGTGCACGAGAACGGCGGCGCGCCACTGCTGTTCCATCGCGGCCGCTTCCAGCCCGGCCCGGCCGAGCTGCTGGCGGAGGTACGCGGATGAACATCGAAGCTCTGGAATGCATGCTTGCCGCCGGCAAGGACGGCGCGCTGCTGCGCTTCGGCCTGGGCAAGGGCTGGCTGGATGCCGGCAACCCGGTACGCGCGGCAACCCACCTGGGCCGTTGCGTGGTGCTTGATCCGCAGTACTCGGCGGCCTGGAAGCTGCTGGGCAAAGCCTGGCTGGCCAGTGGCCAGCCACAGGCGGCCCGTGAGGCGTGGCAGCGCGGCTTGAGCGTGGCCGGCAGCAAGGGCGACCAGCAGGCACGCAAGGAAATGCAGGTGTTCCTGCGCCGCCTGGACCGCGAACAGGCGGCCCTGGCGAAGGCGGGCTGAGTCGATCAGCCCGCGTTGGCCGATGCCGGTGCGGACATGATGTCCGGCATCGGCAGGCGGCGCGGCTTGCTCGGGAACGCGTGGCGCAGGATGCGCCAGACCACCTGGCCGAACTGGCGCGGCAGCGAGCCGTTGTTGTAGTGCTGGCCGTAGCGGCGGCAGATGTCCTTCACTTCCTTGGCGATGGCCGCGTAGCGGTTGGCCGGCAGATCCGGGTAGAAGTGGTGCTCGATCTGGTGGCTGAGGTTGCCCGACAGCACGTTGATCAGGAAGCCGCCGCTGATGTTGGACGAACCGCGCAGCTGGCGCAGGTACCAGTGGCCGCGCGACTCATTGCGCAGGCACTCCTTGGGGAAGGTTTCCGATTCGGCGGTGAAGTGCCCGCAGAAGATGATCACGTAGGTCCAGATGTTGCGCAGGCCGTTGGCGACCAGGTTGCCCAGCATCACGGTGAGGAAGAACGGACCCGCCAGCAGCGGGAAGAACACGTAGTCCTTCAGCACCTGGCGCAGCATCTTGCGCGCCACCGGGCGGGTCTGCAGCCACATCGCACGGGCACTCATGCGGCCCTTCAGCCAGCGGCCAAGGCGAAGGTCCTGCGCGGCCACACCCCACTGGAACAGCAGTGCGAAGATCGGCGCGATGATCGGCTGCAGCAGGTAAAACGGCTTCCAGCGCTGTTCGGGGAAGATGCGCAGCAGGCCATAGCCGATGTCATCGTCCATGCCACGCACATTGGTGTAGGTGTGGTGGCGGAAATTGTGGGTCTTGCGCCAGTTGTCGGCGGTGGCAACGATGTCCCACTCGTAGGTGTTGCCATTGAGCTTGGGATCACCGGTCCAGTCGAACTGGCCGTGCATCACGTTGTGGCCCAGCTCCATGTTCTCCAGGATCTTCGACAGCGCCAGCAGCAGCGTGCCGGTGATCGCGGCCGGCCACAGCAGCGGCATCCAGAACAGCGGCGAAAACGCTGCCAGGAACAGCAGGCCACGGCCACCCACGCCGAACCAGCGCACGGCGGCGGCCACGCGGCGGATGTAGCGGGTATCGGAGGCGCCGAGGCTGCCGATCACACGGTCGCGGATCGCGTCGAGTTCCTCGCCGAAGGCATGCATCTCGGCAGTACTCAGGGCACGGTCGGTGGCGCGGGTCATGGCAGGCGTCCTCAGAGATCCAGGGTCAGGTCGGTGGTCGGTGCGCTCACGCAGATCCGCACCGGCTGTGCCGATTCGGACTGCAGGTCGCCGGTGCGCAGGTGGCGGGTGGCGCCACTGACGCGGTCACAGCTACAGGTATTGCAGATGCCCATGCGGCAGCCATGCTTGGGCTTGATGCCATGGGCTTCGAGGCTTTCCAGCAACGAGCGGCCGCGCGGCACGCTCAGCTGGCGGCCACTGCGGGCAAGGGTCAGCGACACTTCGCCTTCGCTGCTGGCGTCGCGCAACGGCGCCGGCGGAGTGAACGCTTCCGCCTGGAAACCCGCGACCTGGTGCGCCAGGCGTTCGCGCGCAGCGGCAACGAATCCATCCGGGCCACAGGCCAGCACGTGGCGCTGCGCCAACGGGGTGTCATCGCCGGCGACCTGCAGATCGTGAGTATCGATGCGTGCGGCAGGCGCATCACCCTCGCGGGTGGTCAGCAGGTGCACACGCAGGTTCGGCTGGCGCGCGGCCAGCGCCTGCAGCTCATCACGGAACTGCAGCTGGGCGGCACTGCGCTCCCAGTAGAACAGGTCCACCGGCGCGGCCAGCGGGCGCTGGCAGGCGTCGCGCAGCAGGCTGCGCATCGGCGTGATGCCACTACCGGCCGCCAGCAGCAATACCGGAGCCGCGGCCGGCAACTGGAATTCTCCGAACGCAGCCTCCACGCGGAACAGCTCGCCCGGCTGCGCATGGTTGACCAGATGCTGGCTGACCCGGCCGCCCTCGACCGCCTTGACGGTGATCGCCAGTTCGCGCGGTCCCAGTGCGGTGGGGCTGTAGCTGCGCTGCCACAGGCGTCCTTCAATCTCCACGCCGAGGGTGACGTGCTGGCCCGCGCGCATGCCGGCCCAGTGCCGGTTGGTGCGCAGGACCAGGGTCGCCGCGCCCTCGCCGGCCGGCTCGCGCCGGACCAGGCGGGCCACCGGCTCGCGCAGGGTCCACAGGGGATTGAGCTGGCCCGCCCAGAAATCGAACAGCGACGGCGAGAGCCAGCGGTACGGAGAGAACAGGGATGGACGGACGACAGCGCTCATGGGCGCACTATACGGGCGCACATACACCTGTGTATACATGTGTATATTGAACCGGATTGGGTATGATTCAGCCTCGCCCCACCGGAACCGTCATGGCCGCCGCCACCGTCTTGTCGACGCCTGAAGATGCCAACAGCCCGGCCCGCCGTACGGTGAGCCGCGAAGATCTGCTGGCCGCCGCCCTGAAGCTGATCGGGCCGCACCGCAGCCTGTCCACGCTCAGCCTGCGCGAAGTGGCACGCGAGGCCGGCATCGCGCCGAACAGCTTCTACCGGCAGTTCCGCGACATGGACGAACTGGCCGTAGCGCTGATCGACGCAGCCGGCCGCTCGCTGCGCACCATCATCGGCGAGGCCCGCCAGCGCGCCACCTCCACCGCCACCAGCGTGGTGCGGGTTTCGGTGGAGACCTTCATGGAACAGCTGCGCGCCGACGACAAGCTGCTGCACGTGCTGTTGCGCGAAGGCGCGGTCGGCTCGGACGACTTCAAGCACGCAGTCGAGCGCGAGCTGCATTATTTCGAGGAAGAGCTGCAGCACGACCTGGTGCGCCTGGCCGCACTGGATGGCGCGGTGCTGCACGCTCCGGAACTGGTAGCCAAGGCCATCACCCGGCTGGTGTTCGCGATGGGCGCCACCGCCATGGACCTGCCGCCGGAGAAGGATCCGGAGCTGGTCGAACAGATCTCCACGATGATCCGCATGATCATCGTCGGCGCCCGCACGCCCGCCGCATTCCGCCGCGGCTGACGATCGCGCCCTGGGGTCGGATCCCTTTCCAAAGGAAAGGGCTCTGACCCCAACCTCACTGCCCACACGGCAACTCCATCCTCCGGACATGACCACCGGCAGGTTTGTGGTTGTTTTATGTAATGTTATAACACTCCCTGATCTGACCCGGCCGGCGCTCCACTCGGAATTGCTGCGGCTTCGTTATATAGCCCTTGCTATATTGATAAGCCGCTGCTTCCATATGCATCAGCCAGGTCGCCCTCGCCGCCTTTCTTCCCCCAAGGACGACGCCCTCATGTGCTCTATCCCCCACCGCTTCCGAAGGTTGCCGCTGGCCGCCGCCATTGCCCTGGCCCTGCCGCTGCCTGCACTGGCTGACACTCCGAAACCGACCGAACTGGACCGTGTGCAGGTCAAGGTCAGCACCGCCACGCGCAGTGAACGCCTGCTGTCGGACGTGCCGATCCGCACGGAAGTGCTGCGCAAGGAAGACATCGCGCTGCGCGCGGCCACCGACTTCTCGCGCGCCGCCGAGCTGATCAACGGCCTGCGCGTGGAGAGCAACTGCCAGAACTGCAACACCAGCGAAGTACAGCTGCTGGGCCTGCCCGGCGCCTACAACCAGCTCCTGTTCGATGGCATCCCGCTGCTGTCCACGCTGGGCAGCGTGTACGGCCTGGAACAGATCCCGGCCGGGTTCGTCGACCGCATCGAAGTGGTCAAGGGCGGTGGATCGGCGCTGTACGGACCGGGCGCGGTTGCCGGTGTGATCAACCTGATTCCGCCGCTGCCGGCGCGCAGCGGCGGCCATGTGCAGGCCGGCGTGGATGTGCTGGAGGGTACACCTCAGAAGAACGCCGACGTTCGACTGGACCTGGTCGCCAAGGACGCAGACGCCGGTCTGTCGGTGATTGCCCAGCGCAACTGGAACAACGGCATCGACTACAACGGTGACGGCTACACCGAGATCACCCGCAAGAACCTCAAGGTCGGCGGGCTGCAGGCCTGGTACGCGCCCACGCCGGGCACGCGGCTGCGCCTGGACCTGCAGGTGACCGATGAAACCCGCCGCGGCGGCAATCGCCTGGACCAGCCAGAGTACCTGGCCAACATCGCCGAATCGCTGGATACGAAATACCGCCGCGGCAGTGTGTCGTGGGACCAGGAGATCACCGCCGACGTCGATTTCCGCCTGGCCTACGCCTTCGCCGACATCGACCGCGACAGCTTCTACGGCGGCCTGGGCGACGTGGTCACCGATCCCTCGGCGCCCGGCCATGACCCGTTGCAGCTTGACCGCAACCTGGCCGGCAGCGCGGCCTCGCGTTCATGGCGCCAGTACGGCCACACCCACAACCCGCTGCACTACATCGACAGCCAGTTGAACTGGCGGCTGGGCGCGCATGCACTGGCCTTCGGTGTGCAGTACAAGCACGAGGCGCTGGGCGACGACAACCGTACCGGTGATGGCCAGCGCCTGGCGGTGCTGGAAGACGCCACCTTCCACAACATCGGCGCCTTCATCCAGGACGAGTGGAGCCTGCGCGACAACGTCGACCTGGTATTGGGTGCGCGCGTGGACAAGAGCTCGGAACTGGACAGCGCAGTGTTCTCGCCGCGTATCGCGCTGGCCTGGCAGGCGACCCCGAACCTGAAGTGGCGCGCCGGCATCGCCACCGGCTTCCGTGCCCCGGAGATCTTCGTCGAGGACGTGCATGTCGATACGCTGGGTGGCGAGCAGGTGCGCGTGCGCAACACGGACGGTCTGAAAGAGGAACGCGCGTTGACCACCCTGTTCGGCTTCGACTGGCGTTCGGACCCGGCCAATCCGGTGTGGAGCTGGGATGCCACCGCCTCCTATGCACGCATCCGCGACACCTTCGCGCTGGGCGAGATCCAGCGCGGCGATGACGGCCAGCTGAGCCAGCTG
Organism: Stenotrophomonas sp. AR029; assembly: GCF_047520695.2. Classification (NCBI taxonomy): domain Bacteria; kingdom Pseudomonadati; phylum Pseudomonadota; class Gammaproteobacteria; order Lysobacterales; family Lysobacteraceae; genus Stenotrophomonas; species Stenotrophomonas sp. AR029. The sequence continues at coordinate 169,295 of NZ_JAXBQQ020000007.1, forward strand.
CGCTACAACGCTTCCGGCTCCAACGTGCTGGGCGCGGAAACCAACCTCGGCTGGCAGCCGTCGCCGCAGTGGCGCCTGACCGCCGGTGCCTCGTGGTACCGCTCACGCTTCCGCGAACCGCAGCGCATCTTCGATGACACCGGCGACGGCGGTGACACCGTGATCGAAAGCCGCGACTACCTGAAGACACCGCGCTGGACCGGCCTGGCACAGCTCAGCTGGATTCCGGCCGAACCGTGGGAGACCTTCGTCGCGCTGCGCCATACCGGGCCGATGTCGGTGCTGAACAACCGGCTGGGCGAGCTGCACCGCACACGTTCGTTCCTGGTCACCGACCTTGGTGCGCGCTGGCACCGGCATCTGGGCGCACAGGCGCAGCAGGAAGTGTCGGTAGCTGCGGGCGTCAAGAACGTATTCGACCAGCGCCAGAAGGACCTCGAAGTGGGCGCGCTGCGGGACAGCGACTATGTCTACGGGCCGCGCTTCGCGCGCTCGTGGTACCTCAACCTGCGCTATGCGTTCTGAAGCACTGCGGACGCTGTTGCTGACCGGCGCGCTCCTGCTGGCCGTACCGGCGATGGCGGCAGACCTGCACGCGCAGGTCGCCGCCTCGTTGATGCGGCCAGAACAGCGGTCACTGCGGCCCATGCAATGGTCGCCGCCACCGAAGCTGGTGGCGCTGTACTTCGGCGCCGACTGGTGTGCACCGTGCCATGCCTTCGTACCCACGCTGCGCAGTGTGCGCGACGCGTTGCGCGAGACCGGCGCCGATACCGAAGTGGTGTACGTCAGCCTGGATGAGAGCGAGGCTGCATTGCGGCGCTACATGCACGCGCAGGACATGCCGTGGCCGGTACTGGACCCGCGCCGCGCCGCGCGCATGCCCGCACTGCAGGCACTGGCCCGGCTGGGACCACCGAACCTGGTGCTGATCGATGCGGATGGGAAGGTGCTGGCCAACGGATGGCAGGGCCGGCGCTATGAAGGCCTGCAGCCAGTGTTGAAGGAATGGACGAAACGCGCGTGCGCGCAACAGCAGGCGCGCTGCCCGCCTGGATTGTAGATCCACGCCATGCGTGGATGCTCCCTGTCATCGCGCGAACAGCAGCCGAGCATGGCTCGGCTCTACAGGAAACGTGGCTCAGCCGCCCTCGGCCCTGCGCACGAATGCCTCGAACAACGCCAGCGTCTGTTCGCTGACATGGTGCTCGATGCCCTCCGCATCGCGCCGCGCGGTGTCTGCGTCCACGCCCAGCGCCAGCAGGAAACGCTCCACGGTCTGGTGCCGCTGGCGGCTGGCATGGGCCAGCGCCTCGCCTTCCGGGGTCAGGAACACGCCGCGGTACGGCCGCTGCACCACCCAACCATCACGGGCCAGGCGCCGCAGCATCTTCGCCACGGTGGGCTGGGCCACACCCAGGCGCGTGGCAATGTCGACCTGGCGGGCCTCGCCGCCATCGGCCAGCAGGTCCGAAATCAGCTCGACATAGTCCTCCACCAGTTCCATCCGGTGCGCCTCGCGCACTTGCCGGAAGCTCTCGACCTGGCGCTCGGCCTCGATCAAGGGGGTGCTTTTCAGCGATGTCGAATCGTCGGTCTTGCCCACGCCTGCGCCTGTCCTTCCGGGGTGATCCAGTGTTGAACCTGAATTCTGGACCAGTAACGCGATAAAGACGATTGTTTCACATTGCTAATGACTATAGCAGGAGCTATATTCGGACCCATGAACACCCTGGCGCCCCGCGACCCTCCGGCCTCCACTCCGGCCAGCCTGGGTGCGCTCAACGCCTCGGTCGCGGTGCCCGACAAGGGCCATTGGTGGTTCCGCCTGCTGGCCTTCCTTGGTCCGGGCTACATGATCTCGGTCGGATACATGGACCCAGGCAACTGGGCCACCGACCTCGCCGGCGGTTCGCGCTTCGGCTACCTGTTGCTGTCGGTCATCCTCATTTCCAACCTGATGGCGGTGATCCTGCAGGCGCTGTCGGCACGGCTCGGCATCGCCACCGGCATGGACCTCGCGCAGGCCTGCCGCGCCCGCTACCCGAAGCCGGTGAACCTGGCGCTGTGGGCGCTGTGCGAGGCGGCGATCATCGCCTGCGACCTGGCCGAGGTGATCGGCACCGCGATCGCGCTGAAGCTGCTGTTCGACCTGCCACTGCTCTGGGGCGCGGTGATCACTGCGCTGGATACGCTGCTGGTGCTGCTGCTGATGAACCGCGGCTTCCGTGCGCTGGAAGCCTTCGTGATCGCGCTGCTGATGGTGATCTTCGCCTGCTTCGTGGTGCAGATCGCGATGGCTGCGCCGCCAGTGATGGCGGTGCTGGGAGGCTTCATTCCGCGCGCGCAGGTGGTGACCGATCCGCACGCGCTGTACATCGCGATCGGCATCATCGGTGCCACGGTGATGCCGCACAATCTCTACCTGCATTCGTCCATCGTGCAGACCCGCGCCTACCCGCGTACCAATGAAGGCCGCCGCAGTGCGCTGCGCTGGGCGGTTACCGATAGCACTCTCGCGTTGACACTCGCATTGTTCATCAACGCCAGCATCCTGATCCTGGCGGCGGCGGTGTTCCATGCCAATGGTCGTTTCGACGTGGAAGACATCGAGCAGGCGCACCAGCTGCTGGCGCCGATGCTGGGCGTGGGCGCGGCGGCGACGTTGTTTGCGATCGCGTTGCTGGCCTCCGGCCTGAACTCGACGGTGACCGCGACGCTGGCCGGCCAGATCGTGATGGAAGGTTTCCTGCACCTGCGAATGCCGCCGTGGCTGCGACGGCTGATCACCCGCGCACTGGCGATCATTCCGGTGGTGGTGGTGATCCTGCTGTTCGGCGACCAGGGCGCGGTGAAGCTGCTGGTGCTGAGCCAGGTGGTGCTGTCGATGCAGCTGCCGTTCGCGATCATCCCGCTGGTGCGGATCGTGACCGACAAGGTGACGATGGGGGCGCTGGTGGCCCCGCGCTGGCTGGGCGCGATCGCCTGGGTGATCGCGCTGGTGATCGTGGTGTTGAACGTGAAGCTGCTGGTGGATACCTTCAACGGCGCATAGCGTGAAATGCCAAGGCGCCGTTGAAGAGTCGAGCCATGCTCGACTCATCGCACCCGGCACGAACAGCAGCCGAGCATGGCTCGGCTCTACAAATGTAACGCGATCGCGGCCTCGATCTGCTGCGGCGACTGGAACCCGGCCAGGCGCGTGCGTTCGTTACCATCACGGAACAGGGACAGCGTCGGCGTCTGCCGCAGCCCCAGTTCCCTGAAGAACGCCTCACCCAGCACTTCCAGCTGCACGCGAAGCAAGGTGGTGCCCTGCCCCGCCACGCTGTTGGCCACGCGGTGCAGCGACACTTCCAGCATCCGGCACCCGGGGCACTGGTCCTTGTGGAAATCCACCAGCACCCGCGGGTGCTCGGCCAGCAGCTGCTGGAACTGCTCAGGCGTGGTGGCGTCGATGATCTGCATCGTGGTTGCTCCAGTAGTGGGCCAGGACCGCATCGGTCCAGGCGTCGATGGCTTCGGCATGACGCTCGCCATGCGGCATCTGTTCGATCTCCAGCGGCGGGTAGTCGCTGCGGAAATAGCGGATCAGCCGGTGCACGGCACCACAGTAGTACTCCTGCCCCCACTGCGTTTCGCCGGTGCCGAACACCGCCAGCTGGCGTGGCTGCTGACCGCGCTCGGCAATGCCAGCCACCCACGCCTTCATCTCCGCTGGCGTGCGCCCGGCGTTGTCGGTCCAGCAGCCCAGCAGCACCAGGTCGGCCTCGCCGGCAGCCAGCGGCGGCGCCTGCCGCAGGTCGTCGGCCTCCTGCCAGTGCACCGCATGACCTGCGGCGCGGCAGCGCTCGGCGATCTGCCGGCCGAGCTCGCGGGTGTTGCCGCTCAAGGAGGCGACCACCATCAGGATGCTCAGCGCGGTGCCGGGCTCAGAGGTCGTCGAAGCCGTTGTCGACGTTGGTCTTCTTGTAACTTGCATTGCGCATCTCGAAGAAGTCGGTCTTGGTCTCGGTGAAGTTGTCGGCGTAGGCCCTGATCCAAGGCATCACGTTGTCGGTGGTGTCGCTGTACAGGCGCTCGATGCCGAGCATGCCGGCCATCTTGTTGGCGCGGTACTTCACGTAGCGCACCATCTCGTCCACGTCGATGCCATCGATGCCATCCAGCACCTCCGACGACCACTGCGTCTCAAGCTCGATGGCATGTTCGAATGACTGGTGCACATAGGCGGTCAACTCATTGGTCTGCAGCTCGGGGTTTTCGCCGATGATGGCGCGGATCAGCTCGCTGATGAACTTGGTATGGGCCAGCTCGTCGCGATTGATGAAGCTGATGATCTTGCCGGTGCCGTTCATGCGGTTCTGCCGCACCATGTTGTAGAAGTACGCGAACCCGGAATAGAAATTGATGCCCTCCAGGATCGAGGACTGGATCAACGACTTGAGCAGGGTCTCGGCGGTCTTCTCGCGCATGAAGTCGTCGTACGCACCCATGATCGGGGCATTGCGCTTGATGATGGTCGGGTGGGTGCGGGCGATCTCGAAGATCCGGTTCTGGTTCGGCAGGTCGGTGATCGAGGCCAGCACGTAGCTGTAGCTCTCGTTGTGGATCACTTCCTGCTGGCCGATGATGGCTGCGTTGGCATGCGCGGCCGGGTCGGTGATGTACTCGGCCACGTTGTAGATGAAGCGCGTCTGCGGTGAATCCAGCGTGGCCAGCAGGCCGATGATTGAATCGTAGGCGTTCTTTTCGCGCCCTGACAGCTCGCCGTACTGGCGCGCATCCAGCTTCATGTCCACTTCGTCGGGAATCCAGAAGTTGGTCGACAGCTCCTTGTAGGCCCGATAGAACGACGGGTACGGGATATCGTTCCAGTTGAGGATGCCGCTGGTCTGGCCGTTGATGATGCCGGTGCTGCGGTTGGGATGGCGCGGTTCGAGGATCTTGATGCGGTCGAGGGGGGTTGCCATGGGCTTCTGCCTTCGTTCTCTTTCTATCGTGTTGCCGGCCAGCGGCCGGCACTACCGTGGGTCGCCGGTGGTCAGCTGGCGCACCACTCGCATTCGCTGATGTCGATGTCGTTGGAGCGCACGTAATAGGTGGTCTTCAGGCCTTCGCGCCAGGCGCTCAGGTGCAGCTCCAGCAGCGTGCTCGCACGGATGGTGCTGGGCACGTACAGGTTGAAACTGATCGACTGGTCGACATGCCGCTGGCGGCGCGCGTTCTGGCGCACGCTGGCGAACTGGTCGACCTTGTAGGCGCCCTTCTCGTAGTACGGCCAGGTCTCCAGCGACAGTCCCGGTGCTGCCACCGGCCGCCGGAAGTCCTTCTTCTCCTCGTAGTAGAACGCGCTGTAGATCGGGTCGATCGAAGCGGTGGAACCGGCAATCTGCGCGGTGCTCATGTTCGGCGCCACGGCCAGCAGCCATCCGTTGCGCAGGCCGTGCGTGGCGACCTCGCGGGCCAGGCTGTCCCATGCGGCGCCAGTGTAGTCGCGGTCACGGAAGTAGCGCCCGTTGTGCCAGTCGCTGCCCGCGAACATCGGGTAGCTGCCCTTCTCCTGCGCCAGTTGCGCGCTGGCCTGGATGGTCAGGAAGTTGATGCGTTCGTAGAGACGGTCGGCCAATTCTTCGGCATCCGGAGATTCCCACTGGATCGCCTGCTGCGCCAGCAGGTGGTGCCAACCGAACGTGCCCAGGCCGATGGCGCGGTACTTGCGGTTGGTGATCGTGGCCTGCGGCACCGGCAACGCATTGAGGTCGATCACGTTGTCGAGCATGCGCACCTGGATCGGGATCAGGCGCTCCAGCACATCGGTGGCCAGCAGGTCATCCGGCGCACTGATCGCCCGGCCGAGGTTGATCGAGGACAGGTTGCAGACCACGAAGTCGCCCGCACGGCGCGTGGTGACGATCTGGTCGCCGCTGACGATCTCCTGGATCATCCGCGTCGGGCTCATGTTCTGCAGGATCTCGGTGCACAGGTTGCTGGAATAGATCATGCCCGCGTGCTTGTTCGGGTTCCTGCGATTGACTTCGTCGCGGTAGAACAGGAACGGGTTGCCGGTTTCCAGCTGGCTGAGCATGATCCGCTTGAACAGATCGATGGCCTTCACCGTTCGGCGGCTGATGCGCTCATCGGCCACCAGCTCGGCATAGCGGTCGCGGAAGCTGCCCGAACCGCGCTTCTCATCGTAGAAGTCCTGCAGGTACCAGCCCTTGGCCTGCTTCACCTCGTGCGGGTCGAACAGGTACCAGTCGGCGCGGCGTTCCACCGCTTCCATGAACAGGTCGGGTACGCACACCGAGGTGAACACATCGTGCGCGCGCAGGCGCTGGTCGCCGTTGTTCAGGCGCAGGTCCATGAAGGCTTCGATGTCGCGATGCCAGATGTCCAGGTACACCGCCACTGCGCCCTTGCGCTGGCCAAGCTGATCAACCGACACCGCCGTGTTGTTGAGCTGCTTGATCCACGGCACCACGCCGCCGGAGGAGTTGGCCACGCCACGGATCGGTGCGCCGCTGCTGCGCACGTAGCCCAGGTAGGCACCGACGCCGCCGCCGTGCTTGGACACGCGCGCGATATCGGTGTTGGAGTCATAGATGCCCTGCAGGCTGTCGTCCACCGTGTCGATGAAGCAGCTGGACAGCTGGCCGCCCACCTTGCCGGCATTTGCCAGCGTCGGCGTGGCCACGGTCATGTACAGGTTGGACAGCGCCCAGTACGCCTCGCCAACCAGCTGCATGCGGCGTTCGCGCGGCTTTTCCTCCTGCATCAGGTACAGCGCAATGGTCAGCCAGCGCTCCTGCGGCAGTTCATAGACCTCGCGGCTGCGGTCGCTGGCCAGATAGCGGGTGGCCAGCAGGTACAGGCCGTTGTAGGCGAACAGGCGGTCGCGTTCCGGATCGATCATCTCACCGGCCTGCTGCAGCTCTTCCTTCGAATAGCAGCGCAGGATGTCGTTGCTGTAGATGCCGCGGTCAGCCAGGCTTTCCTGCAGGCCCACGTAAGAGCCGTACTTCAGGCTGACATCGTAGAAGCGGTTGCGGCTGGCACGCTTGTACAGGCGGCGCAGGTAGATGCGCGCGGCGAACTGTTCCCACTCGGGCGCGACCAGGTCCACCCGCGATTCGGCCTCGCGGATCAACAGATCGACCAGGTCATCGGCGCTGATGCTGGGCTTGCGCTCGACCATTGCCTGCACCACGCGGCGGTAGTCGCTCACATCCAGCTGCGGGAACTCGGCATGCACGGCATCGATGCTGCGCTGCAGGCGCTCGGCGTCGAACGGCAGGCGGCGGTTGCCGGCCTCCTTGGTGATCCAGGTCGGTACGCGCTCGCCACCGGCGCGCAAGGCGTCGCCAGCGCCGGCCGGATCGGCCACGCGGGAGGTACTGTCGGTCATGGTGGTGAAACTCCAGGCTCGCACGCGCATTGGCGGTCGATGCCATGGCGGCCCTGGACGCGATACCGGCGCACGGGGCGAACGGGTGGATTGCCAGGGTGCGGGAACGTAGGTCGTCGGCATCTGCCTGCGCCTGCGGCCGGTATCCGGGCCGTGGGGGGCGACCTGCGTCCGCACGATGGCGGCCGCGTCGACACGGCAAGCCTTCAGGGGCGGGCCGCGGGACGTTTGCTGCATGTCCGGCGGCGGCGGCTGACCGGGAGTGACAGCCACAACATAGTGGGGATGACGCGCACCGTCAACACAAGATGCGGTAATCACGACATGCCGCGACGATCAGTCGCAGGATGCCGTGTTGCAGCGGTGACGCCTTGTCGACATGCCCTGCGTCCCCAGTTCGGTACAACATCCACTTTCCCCGGAACACCGCCCCATGCGCGCTGCCCAGTACTCCTCCTTCGGCAACCCGGCCGACGTCCTCGCCATTGCCGATGCCGCCCTGCCCGAGCCCGGCCCCGGCGAGGTGCGCATCCGCACCGTGCTGGCCTCGATCCACAACCACGACCTGCTGACCGTGCGTGGCCTCTACGGGTACAAGCCGACATTGCCGGCGATCGGTGGCAGTGAAGCACTGGGCCTGGTCGATGCACTCGGCGATGGCGTGGACGGCCTGCAGATCGGCCAGCGGGTAGCCGCCGCCTCGGTGCACGGCACCTGGGCCGAGGCCTTCGTCGCACCGGCACGCATGGTGATTCCGATGCCGGAGGCGATCCCGGACGAGATGGCCGCACAGTTGATCGCGATGCCGCTGAGCGCGCTGATGCTGCTGGAATTCCTGCACGTCCAAGCAGGCCAGTGGATCGTGCAGAACACCGCCAACGGCGCGGTCGGCAAGTCGCTGGCGATGCTGGCAAAGGCGCGCGGCGTGCACGTGGCCAACCTGGTGCGCAATGCCGCGGCCGTAGCGCAGTTGCAGGCGCTGGGCATCGATCATGTATTCGACACCTCGGTGGACGGCTGGAAGGATCGCGTGCGTGAGGCGACCGGCGAAGCACAGGCCGCGGCCGCAGTGGATTCCATCGGCGGCGACGCCAGTGGCGATCTCGTCGACCTGCTCGGCCACCACGGCACGCTGGTGTCGTTCGGTGTGATGAGTGGCGAACCGATGCACATTCCCGCCGGCGGCCTGATCTACAAGGAGGCCACGGTGAAGGGCTTCTGGGGCAGCAAGGTCAGCCAGGCGATGGCGGTGGAGGACAAGCGCCGGCTGGTCGGCGAGCTGCTCAAGCGCGCGGCCAGCGGCGAACTGACCTTGCCGGTGGAGCAGATCTTCGCGCTGGACGATATCGCCCAAGCGGCGAAGGCGGGCGCCGGTTCGGGCCGTAACGGCAAGGTGCTGCTGCGGCCGTGATGGCCGGACAACCGGGGTCAGATCCTTTTCCAACGGAATGGGATCTGACCCCCAGGAGGAGTGACCCCCAGGAGGAGTGCGGACCAACGGTCCGCACCCACCGAGTCGGCTCGTTAAGAACCTGTGATGTATAACTGAATGCGCTTTCGTCATTGGAAGGCGCAGGTACCTGCATGCGGTACTGACGGCTCCCCCCCCGTTCGGCGTTGCCGCTTCCATGTACCGCACCACCCTGAACCTGCTTGCCGGCGCGATCGCGCTGGGCCTCACTGCTGGCACCGCCAGCGCCTCTGAAACCACCGATGCCGGCAAGGACAGCACCACCCTCGGCGCCGTGCTGGTGACCGGCTCCAACATCAAGCGCAGCGATACCGCCGGGCCCAACCCGGTGCAGATCGTCAGCCGTGAACAGATCGAGCAGACCGGCCGCTCCACCCTCACCGACGTGCTGCGCAATCTGTCGGCCAATGCCGGCAACAGCTTCGACGAGCAGTACACGGGCAGCTTCGCCGCCGGCTCTGCATCGATCGGCCTGCGTGGCCTGTCGCCGAAGAACACGCTGGTGCTGGTCAACGGCTACCGCGTATCCAACTTCGGCTTCGCGCTCAATACCCAGGACACGTTCGTCGACCTCAACGCGCTGCCGATCAGCGCAGTCGAGCGCATCGAAGTGCTCAAGGATGGTGCTTCGGCGGTGTATGGCTCCGATGCCATCGCAGGTGTCATCAACATCATCCTGCGCAGGAACTTCCAGGGCGTGGAAGTGGGTGGCGGCTTCGGTACCGCCACCCAGGGCGGCCTGAACGAACGCAAGGCCAACCTGCTGGCCGGCTTCGGCGACCTCGAACAGCAGGGCTGGAACGTGCTGTTCGGCTTGGACCTGCTCAAGCGTGATCGCCTCGACGCCGACCAGCGCGCCTATACCCGCAGCGGCGATTTCCGCGACAAGCCCGGCGGACGCCTGGCCGGCTGGTCCACCGCCGGTGGCAACTGGCTGTCCAACCCACGTGCACCTCAGCCGTTCGCCAACTGCCCCGAGGGCAGCCAGCTGCGCCCGTACAGCGACTTCGGCAGTACCCTGCCCGGCCAGGCCTGCGCCTTCAATGCGCAGCCGTTCAAGACCCTGCAACCCGGCGCCGAGCGCCTGCAGGCCTCGTTGAGTGCAACCTACCGCTTCAATGACAGCGTCGAGGCCTTCGCCGATATGCTGTACAGCCACAACAAGGCCGACCAGATCTTCAGCGCGCCGCTGACCGTCGGCCCCGGCCTGCGCGCGTACAACCCGGCCACCGGCACGCTGATTGACGTGCCGGCGGTGCTGCCGGTCGGCCACCCGAACAACCCGGGCAGCACGCCGCTGCCGTTCGAGTACACCTTCTTCGATCTCGGCCCGCGCCTGAAGGACAACACGCAGGTGTTCTACCGTGCCCTGGCCGGCGTGCGCGGCAGCGGTGAACGCTGGGACTGGGAAGTCGCGGCGCTGACCTCGCAAAGTGCGCAGCGCGAGTACGTCGACAATTTCGTCAACCGCTATGCGTTCGAACAGATCCTGCGCGACGGAAGCTACAACTTCCTCAACCCGTCCGCCACGCCGGGCGCGCTGGATGCACTGCGTCTGCAGACCAAGCGGCCAGGCTGGTACAAGCTGCACGCGTTGAACCTAAAGGCCTCGACCTCGCTGTGGCAGATGCCGGCCGGTACGGTCGGCTTTGCCTGGGGTGCCGAGTTCCGCAAGGAATCGCTTGACGCGCGCACCAGCGCGCAGGTGCTGTCGGGCACCGAACTGCGCCCGGCCATCAACGTGGTCAACGGCGAGCGCCAGGTCAGTGCCGCCTATGCCGAACTGAGCGTGCCACTGCACCGCACGTTGGAGCTGCAGGTGGCCGGCCGCGGCGATCACTATGACGACTTCGGCAAGGCGTTCTCGCCGAAGGTGGCGCTGCGCTGGCAGCCGCTGGACAGCCTGCTGCTGCGTGGTTCGTTCTCGCGTGGCTTCCGCGCCCCCTCGCTGCCGGAGATCGCGCCCGGCCAGACCGTCAGCTACGGCTCGGTGATCGATCCGCTGGATCCGCTGCAGCCCGGCGGCAGCCGTGGCGTCACCAACATCCGCACCGGCAACCCCGACCTGAAGGCCGAACGCTCGCGCAACTTCAACGTGGGTGCGGTGTGGTCTCCGGATGGTGATACCAGCATCGGCCTGGACTGGTACCGCATCGAGCAGGACAACCTGGTCAAGCCGGACAGCGCGCAGTTCATCGTCGACAACCCGACCCTGTTCCCGGGCCGCGTGCAACGTGATGCGCAGGGACGCATCCAGTTCATCTCCAACCAGTATGCCAACCAGGGCGAGTTGACCACCTCGGGGCTGGACCTGGACGCCAGCCGCACCTTCCGTACCCACGGCTGGGGCAACTTCACCGTGGCCGGCAGCTGGACCCACCTGCTGAGCTTCAAGCAGCCGCTGGTGGCTGGCCAGTCGCCGTACGAAGGCGCCGGCAACAACCGCCACGGCGCACTGCCGCGTACGCGCGGCACCACCTCATTGAACTGGGCGGTGGGCGACTGGAGCAGCACGCTGAGCCTGCAGTACGTGAGCGGCTACGACCAGCGCGTGGCGACGGCGACCAGCAATCCGGGGCTGCGTAACCGCGTCAAGCCGTATCACCAGCTGGACCTTTACGTGGCGTACGAGGGAATTCCGAATACCACGCTGTCGCTGTCGGTGCTGAACCTGACCGACAAGGATCCGCCGTTCGATCCGGCTGGCGGTTCCAACGGCTTCGACATCAGCCAGTACAACCTGCGCGGACAGTTCGTCTCGCTGGGTGCGCGCTACCGGTTCTGATGCGCCAACGGGGCGGCGATGATGCGCCGCCCCGTTCGCGTTGCCGGCCAGCGGCCGGCACTACCATCACCGGCTCAGGTGCAGGAACTGCAGGTGCCGTTCGTACTGGCTGATGATGTCGTTGATGATCTGCTTGCGGCTGTAGCCCACCAGGTCGTAGTCCTGGCTGCCTTCGAACAGATGCACCTCGGCGCGGTAGTAGCGCTGGTTGCGCAGTTGCTGCGCGGCAAACGACGGGGTCAGGTAGCCGCTCAGGATCACCCGGTACAGGAAGTCCTGCTGCTCGCCGTGGTTCACCGTCAGCTCCATGTCGCCGGCCTCGAAGCGGGTGGATACATCCCAACCCTGCCCGCGCAGCTGTTCGGCCACCGCCTCCATCGCCGGCTTCACGGTGTCATCCATGAAGCGGTAGACCTGGTCGCGCACCGGGAAGTGCATGGCCTGGCTCAGGCGCTGGCGCCAGCCCTGATGATGGCGATCGTCTCCGATCAACGGCGACGGCCGGTACTGCAGCGCGCGCTTGCGGTGCGACTCGTCACTGAACGCGCGGGTCAGGCCCCACATCATCAGCAGCAGGATCGCCGAGAACGGCAGCGATGCCAGCACCACCGCCGATTTCAATGCATCGATGCTGCCGGCCAGCAACAACCCTGCGGTCAGCACCGCAATCACTGTGCCCCAGAACACGCGCAGCCAGCGCGGACCATCGTCTTCGGGTGATCCACCATGCGACGACAGCGTGGACAACACCACCGCTCCCGAATCAGCGGAGGTCACGAAGAAGATGAAGCTCACCAGCACCGTCACCGCGATCACCGTGCGGCTCCACGGGTAGCCATCCAGCAGTGCATACAACACGGTCGGTGGGTCATCCACCGCCAGCTGCGCCAGTTGCTGCTGGCCGTGGTGGAGCACCTGGTCCAGCGCGCTGTTGCCGAAGATCGACAGCCAGGCCAGGGTGAAGCCGAGCGGGATCAGCAGCACCCCGAACACGAATTCGCGGATAGTGCGGCCACGTGAGATGCGCGCGATGAACAGGCCGACGAACGGTGCCCAGCCGATCCACCAGGCCCAGTAGAACACCGTCCAGCCGCCCAGCCATTCCGGTCGGCCGCCATAGGCGTACACATCGAAACTCTTGCCGACCACGCTGCCCAGGTAGTCGCCCAGGTTCTGCATCAGCGTGCTGAACAGGTACTGCGTCGGCCCGGCGAACAGCATGAACAGCACCAGCGCGATCGCCAGCAGCATGTTGATGTTGGCCATCCAGCGCACGCCCTTCTCGACGCCGGACACGGCCACGGCCACGGCCGCGCCCATCATGCTGACCACCAGGATGATCTGCACCAGGTTGGAGTGCGGAATGTCGAACAGGTGCGAGAGGCCGGCATTGAGGTGCAGCACGCCGAAGCCCATGTCGGCACCGATGCCGAATACGGTGGCGACGATGCCCAGCGCATCCACGGTGTAGCCGATCGGGCCATTGATGCGCTTGCCGATCAGTGGGTACAGCGCAGAGCGCAGGGCCAGTGGCAGGTTGTGGCGATAGGCGAAGTAGGCCATCGCCATCGCCGCCAGCGCGAACACGCCCCAGCCGTGCAGGCCCCAGTGCAGGAACAGCAGCTGCATGGCCTGGCGCGCGCCAGCCTCGCCTGCGGCCGGATCGCCCTGCGGCGGCTGCAGGTAGTGGGTCAGCGGTTCGGATACGCAGAAGAAGAACAGGGTGATGCTGATGCCGGCGGCGAACAGCATGCCGGCCCATGAGAGGTAACTGAACTCCGGCTCGTCATGGTCGGCACCCAGCTTGATGCCACCGTACTTGGACAACGCCACGCCCACCACGAACACCAGGTACAGGGTCATGGCCAGCAGGTAGTACCAGCCGACGTTGAGGGCGGCCCAGTCCTGTGCCTTGAGCAGAAGGCGGCCCGCGCCGAGCGGGAACAGGCTGACGAACAGCGCGAACGCCACGACAACGATCGCCGCGAAGGCGAACACAGGCCGAAGGGTGCGCACCGGGGATTGTTGCGGCTCCAGTACTTCCATGGGGCGGCGTTCTCCGGAAGATCAAAGGGTTAGCCGACCGATTCTGGCTGAACCGCAGTGGACAGAGCATGAAGTTGCGGCCTGTGGTCGCAGGCCCGTCCGCTCATTCCGTGGTATCACGCGCGCGCTGCGACGCACCCTTGCTTGCGCGGGCCGCGCGCACCGCCTGCGGCGCGGCCACGCGCATCCTGTCCGATCACGACATTACATGCACCGCACACAGCTTGTTGCCATCCGGGTCACGCAGATAGGCCAGGAACACCTGCCGACCGGACATGTTGCGGACGCCGGGCGGATCTTCGATGGCGCTGCCACCGTGAGCCACTCCAGCTTCCTGCCAGGCACGCACGGCCTCTGCACTGCCCAGACTGAAACCGATGGTGCCGCCGTTGGCATGGCACGCTGGCTGCCCATCGATCGGCGCGGTTACACCGAACATCCGTCCATCCTTGAAGTACAGCAGCCGTCCCTTCTCGTCGAATACGCCCGCACGCGCGTCCATCGCGGCGAACAGGGCGTCGTAGAAGCGACGTGCGGCATCCATGTCGTTCGTCCCTACGGTGATGTGGCTGAACATGCGGGCACTCCATGTGGAAAACCGCAGTGTCGATGAGCGCGGGCGACTTCGCAAATCGCTGCACCATCGCCGCCCCGCTCGCGTCCGGGCGTGCTGCTACTTGGCGGTGCTGAGCAGCAGTACCGCCGCCGTGACCAAGGCGATGCCAACCCAGCCGATCGGCCGCAGGCGGTTGCCGAACAACAGGCGTCCGCAGCTGGCGGTGCCGATCACGCCGATCGCCCCCCACATCGCATAGGCCGTGGCCAGATCCATGTAGCGCACGGCCTGGCCCAGCAGGGCGAAGGCGATCCAGACCAGGACGATCGCACGGGCGCCCCAGCGCCAACGACGGAAACCTTCCGACTTGGCCACCATCATGTTGGCGGCGACGTCGATCAGCGCCGAGCAGATCACGAAAAACAGGGCCAGGGTGTTCATCAGTGCGCCTCCCCGAGGGTGACGCAGACGATGCCGGCCACCGCCAGCATCAGGCCGGCCAGCTGCTGCAGCGACAGGCTCTCGCCGAACACGGTGAGGCCGACCACGGTCAGCAGGGTCAGGCCGAGGCCTTCCCACACCGCGTAGGCCACGCCCACAGCAATGCGGCGCACCGACTGCGCGAGGAAGAAGTAGGACAGCGCCAGCGCGCCGGCCATGATCAGGTAGCCGCTCCAGCCGCCGTCGCGGGCGGCATGGGCCATGAACGAGGTGCCGACCACCTCGGCGATGATCGCCACGGTCAGGCAGGCCCAGGCGGCCAGCGCGCCACGGGCGGGAACGGTACGGGACATGTGAAGCTCCTTGCAGGCGGGGACCGCGCCGCCTCTTCAATGGGTCCACGGCATGCGTGGAGGGTCCGGAACGCCCGCAGACAGGGGCGACGGCGGCCAGTATCATCGCCTTTTACGGTGGCACCAAAATGGATCCCATCGACAGGAGCGATGGATCAATGCCCTATTCCCCCGAATCCCTGCAGGCCTTCGTGGAAGCGGCCGCGCTGGGCTCGTTCTCGGCGGCGGCGCGCCGCCTGCGCAAGACCCAGTCAACGGTCAGTACCGCCATTGCCCATCTGGAGGCCGACCTGGGCGTGAGCCTGTTCGACCGCAGCGGGCGCTACCCCCGGTTGACCGAGGCCGGGCGCCAGGTGCTCGGCCATGCCCAGGAAATCCTCGCCGCCGATGCCCGCCTGCAGCAGTTGAGTGTGCGCCTGGCCGCGCCGGTCGAAGCGCGGCTGACCGTGGTGTTCTCCGACGTGTACCAGCTCGATCCGGAGCAGCGCGTGCTGCAGCGCTTTGCCGAAGCATTCCCGGAGATCGAACTGGAATGGCTGGATGCCGAAGGCGATGACGTGCTGGAGCTGGTCGGCAGCGGCCGCGCCGCGCTGGGCCTGCTGCCGCAACAGGAAAGCTATCCGGATGGCCTGATGGCCCGGCCGTTGGCCCATCACAGCGAACTGTCGGTGTACGTGGCGCGCGAGCACCCACTGGCCAGCGCCGGCCGTCGCAGCGCCGCACAGCTGGCGCGGCACCGGCAGGTGCGATTGAGTGCGGAGGTCGATCAATCCCACATCGTCACCGGCCTGGCCTGGACCGCCACCGACTATCTGATGGTGATGGAGATGGCCGAGGACGGCATCGGCTGGGCCGAGCTGCCGCGGGCACTGGTGCAACGTTATGACCGCGGGCGACTGGTGGAACTGACGCTGCCCGGCTGGCCGCGGCGCATCCACAGCGACCTGCTCTGGCGCCGCGACGCGCCGCCGGGACCGGCCGCACTGTGGTGGGCCGACGCGTTGGGGTGATACGAGTTGCCGGCCAGCGGCCGGCACTACCGGTCAACGATGGGCGAGCGCGTAATCCAGTGCCGCGCACACCGCGGCCACCTGCGCGTCGTTGCACTGCTGCGGGGTCGCCCGGGAGCTGTCCGGGTAGACCTCGGTGGTGGTAGTGAACTTCGCACCGGTGATGCCCGCGCACAGTCCCAGCTTCACCAGCGGATATTCGATCACGCCGTGGGCCACCAGCGGCGAACCGATGATCTCGCCCTTGTCGTCAGCCGGCGCGATGTGGGTGACCTTCTCCACCGCGGCGATCACCGCCTGCTGGAAGACCGGCTGCGGGTTCTCGCTGTCATCCACCAGGTAGAAGCCATCGGGGATCAGGCCCGGTTCGAACGGCCTGCCGTCACGCGCGGCCAACGCCGGGCGGAACTCGCTCTCGTCGCTGTCGGTGGTCTCGTGCAGGTCGATGTGCAGCACGAACTGGCCCTTGTACGGCGCGATCAGATCGATCACCGCCGTTGATTCACGCGCCGGGCCGTCGGCGCGGAAGTTGCGGTTCGGGTCGATCGCATCGAAGTTCCAGCGGTTGATGCGCTCGAAGCCCCACGGATTCACGCACGGTGCCACCAGCAGATTGGCCTTGCCGGCGTAGTCGGCGGCGTGCTTTTCGAGGAATTCCAGCGCGCCCATCACGCCGCTGGTCTCATAACCGTGCACGCCACCGGTAACCAGGGCAGCCGGCAGCACCGGGTTCCAATCGCGGCTGCGCAGAGCGAACAGGGTGTAGGTCTCGCCAGCGTAGTCGAGCTGGCCGTAGGCCACCTTGTCGAAGCGCGAGGCCAGCGCCTCGATGCGCGGCAGCACTTCCTCGTCATAGCGACGCAGGCGCTGCTGGCGGCCACGCCACGTCTCCCGTTCCGCCGCTCCCCACGGCTGGCCAGGGGTTCCGACGGGGTAGAAGGCGGCTTGGGACATGGCAGATCTCAGCGAGTCAGGAAGCGATCGCCCACTCTACCACTGGGGGAACAGCGTGAACCGGCGGCGCATTCCATTGGCGAATGGAATCAGCAATAATTCTCATTTACCGCCTTCCACAGCCCGCACCGATGCCCATCCCTGCCCTGCAACCGGCCCGCCTGCCGCTGGCCGCCGCCCTTACCCTGTGCCTGCTCCCGGCCGCCACCGCCTTCGCCCAGGACGGCGCCACCACGCTGGACAGCATCCAGGTCTCGGGCAGCTGGCTGGGCACCGGCCTGCATGACAGCGTGAAGAGCTTCGCCGGCGCGCGCACCGTGGTCGACCGCCAGCGCATCGAGGCCAGCGGCGCGGCCAGCCTCGGCGATGCGATGCGCCGCATCCCCGGCGTGCAGGTCACCGACAACTCCGGCACCGCGGGCAGTTCGGTGTCGCTGAACATCGGCGTGCGCGGCCTCACCGGGCGCTACTCGCCGCGCTCGACCGTACTGTTGGACGGCGTGCCGCTGGCGGTGGCGCCGTATGGCCAGCCACAGCTGTCGTTCGCGACGACCAGCCTGTCCAACATCGAGTCGATCGACGTGGTGCGCGGCGGCGGCGCGGTGCGCTACGGGCCGCAGAACGTGGGCGGCATCATCAACTTCAGCACCCGCTCCATTCCCACCGAGGCCGGCCTGCACGGCGAAGCCGGCATGCGCTACACCGCCTACGACCATGGCGGCGGTGACAGCACCCAGTACAACGCCTTCCTCGGCGGTACCGGCGACAATGGCCTGGGCGCGGCCCTGCTGTACTCCGGCCAGGATGGTCGCGGCTGGCGCCGGGGCAGCGATGACCGCTTCAATGATCTCGCGCTGAAGTTCGCCTACGCCATCGATGCGCAGCAGGAACTGCGCGCCAAGCTGTCCTACTACGATGTGCGCTCGCTGACCCCGGGCGGCCTGACCCGCAACCAGTACGAGGCCGATCCGTTCCAGAACACCCGCCCCACCGATTTCTGGAAGGGCCACCGCACCGGCGTCGACCTGGGCTACACCAACACGCTGTCGGCCAACAGCGAGTTCGAGGTACTGGCCTATTACAACGAAAGCAGCCGAGCCAGCTCGCTGATCAACGCCGCCAACACCCAGCTGACCGTGCAGCCGCGCGACTACCGCGTGCTCGGCATCGAGCCGCGCTATACCCAGCGCCTGCACTGGGGCAGCGCGATGCATGACATCACCGCCGGCTACCGCTTCCTGCGCGAGCGCGGCAACGACCGCAGCTACACCGTCGCCCGCCGCACCGGCGCGGCCAGTGCCACCACCCGCTTCGACAACGCCACCGACGCGCACGCCTTCTACATCGACGACCGCATCGCGATCGGCCAGTGGCGGATCACCCCGGGCGTGCGCATGGAGTGGATCGACATGGACCGCCGCCAGACCGGTGGCGCGGCGACCTTCAGCAGCCGCAACGACAAGGCTCTGCCCTCGCTCAACATCGCTTATCTGCTGACTCCGCAGCTGACCGTGTTCGGCAACTACACCACCTCGTTCGGGCCGGTGCAGAACATCCAGCTCAATTCGCAGACGGCCAACAACCCGCTGAACCCGGAAATCGCCAGGACCACCGAGCTGGGCGCGCGCTGGCAGGACGGCGCCCTGCGCGCGGAAGTGACCGTGTTCAAGATGCGCTTCGACAACCAGATCCTGCAGGTGCCGGGAATCACCCCGCCGACCTTCCAGAACATCGGCGCCACCGACCACAAGGGCGTGGAGAGTGCACTGGAGTACCACTTCGCCGAGGACAGTGCGCTGGCCGGGTTGGAGCTGTACGCCAACTACACCTGGACCAAGGCGATCCAGCAGTCGGGCGACAACCGTGGCCTGGACGTGCCGTTCTACTCGCGCGACACCGACAGCGTCGGCGCCCGCTACGCGCTGGCCGGCTGGACCTTCAATGTCTCCAGCACCCACCAGAGCGGCCAGTTCTCCGATGCCGCCAACACCTGGGAAGAAACCGCCGATGCGCGCGTGGGCCGCGTGCCGGGCGTGCGCCTGTGGAACGCGCAGGTGGCCTGGCAGGTGCCGGGCCTGGGCGACAGCGAGATTGCGCTGGGCGTGAACAACCTGGCCGACAAGCGCTGGTACACCCGCAACGTTGATGGCAACGCCGGCCGCATGGTGGCCGCGCCGCGCACGTTCTACGTGCAGGGCCGCTACCGCTTCTGAGGCGGTAGCCACCCGATGCGGTGACGGTGGCGCTCACGGTGGCGGCGTATCATGCCGCCACCATGTCACTGCCTGTTTCGCCATCGCGCCTGCATCTGGCCTTCCAGGGCCTGCGCCTGCGCCTGCGTGGCAGCGACCTGTGGTTCATCGCGCTGGCGTTGCTGGTCGGCTTGATCGCCGGCTACCTGACCCTGCTGCAGTCGGGCATCGCGCGCTGGCTGCAGGGCACGCTGTATGGCCTGGACGACGGTATGCGCCTGAGCTCCCTGCCCTCGCTGACATGGACCGCGCTGCTGGTGCTGCCGCTGGGTGGCCTGCTGGTCGGCCTGGTCAGCCTGGCCGCGACCCGGCTCAAGCGGCCCCTGCTCGATGCGGTGGAAGCCAATGCCCTGCATGGCGGCCGCATGTCGATGCGCGACAACCTGATCGTGCTGACCCAGACCCTGCTGTCCAATGGCTGCGGCGCCTCGGTGGGTCTGGAGGCTTCGTATACGCAGATGGGCGCCGGCAGTGGTTCGCAGCTGGGCCGGGTGATGCGCCTGCGCCGCAATGACGTGCGCATCCTGGTCGGCGCCGGTGCCGCCGGCGCCATCGCCGCCGCCTTCGGTGCGCCACTGGCGGGCGCGTTCTATGCGTTCGAGATCGTCATCGGCGCCTACACCCCGGCCGCACTGGCGCCGGTGGCGGTGGCTGCACTGGCCGGCGCGTTCGTGGCCGACCAGGCTGGCATCGAGGCCTACCTGCTGCCCGCTGCCTCGACCATCGACGTTCGCGCCGCCGACTACGCCATCTACGGTCTGCTCGGCTGCTGCTGCGCGATGGTCGGCATTGCCATCATGCGGCTGATCGCCTCGATCGAGGGCACGGTCAAGCGCAGCCCGCTGCCTGCCTGGGGTCGGCCGGTGGTCGGTGGACTGCTGCTGATACCGCTGGCCCTGGCCAGCCCGCAGGTGCTGTCGTCCGGACATGGCGCCCTGCACCTGGACCTGACCACGCACCTGCCGCTGATCTGGATCGGCGGCCTGCTGACCCTGAAGTGCCTGGCCTCGGGCATCTCGCTGGGCTTCGGCTTCCGTGGCGGCCTGTTCTTCGCCTCGCTGTTCATGGGCACCCTGGTCGGCGCGCTGTTCGCCGGCCTGCTGGCCATGGCCACCGGCGTGCCGGTGGTCGACGCCACCTCCGCCGCGCTGGCCGGCATGGCAGCGCTGGCCGCAGCCGTGGTCGGCGCGCCGATGACCATGGCCATGCTGGTACTGGAAGGCACCCACGACTTCCTGCTGACCAGCGTGGTGATGAGTGCGGTGCTGGTGTCCAGCACGCTGGTACGGCAGTGGTTTGGTTATTCGTTCTCGACCTGGCGCATGCACCTGCGCGGGGAGACCATCAAGAGTGCCCGCGACGTGGGCTGGGTACAGAACCTCAACGCCGGCCGACTGATGCGCAAGGGCGTGGCCACCGCCCCGTCCGACCTTGACGCCGCCACGTTCCGCCAGCGCTTCCCGCTGGGCTCGGGCAGCCGGGTGATCCTGATCGACAGCGAGGGCCACTACGCCGGCATCGTGCAGATTCCGCGCGTCTACGGCGACGGCGTGAAACCGGAGACGGCGATTGGCGAGCTGGCCGAGAACCGTGACGTGTCGCTGTCGCCGTCCGCGGACGTGGTCAGCGTGATGCAGCGCTTCGACCAGACCCAGGCCGATGAACTGGCCGTGGTCGGCGCCGACGGCCAGGTGCTGGGCGTAGTGTCCGAAGCCTTCGTACGCAAGCGCTACGCTGAGGAGCTGGACAAGCGCCAGCGCGAACTGATGGGCGAGCGCGTCGACGACACCGACTGACCCGACAAAAAGGGGACGGAGGGGATTAAGTCGCTTCTGGCACTTTCGAAATCCACGCATGGCGTGGATCTATTGTCACCTCGACCGGGTAGACTCCGGCCATGCGCTTCATTGAGACTTTCCAGGCAGGTCCCTTCGCCGACACCGTGGTCAGCCTGCTGGCCGCCTTCGTGCTGGGTACGTTGATCGGTGCCGAGCGCCAGTACCGGCAACGCACCGCCGGCCTGCGCACCAACGTGCTTGTGGCAGTCGGCGCCGCCGCCTTCGTCGACCTCGGCATGCGCATCGCCGGCAGTGCCGAGGCGGTGCGGGTGATCTCCTACGTGGTCTCCGGTGTCGGCTTCCTCGGCGCCGGCGTGATCATGAAGGAAGGCATGAACGTGCGTGGCCTGAACACCGCCGCCACCCTGTGGTGCTCTGCAGCGGTCGGCAGCTGCACCGGCGCGGACATGCTGGCCGAAGGCGTGCTGCTGACCGTGCTGATCATCGCCGGCAACACCCTGCTGCGGCCGTTGGTGAATGCCATCAACCGCATTCCGATCAACGAGGCAGCGACCGAAGCCACCTACGAGGTGCGCCTGAGCGTGGATGCCGACGCCGTGCCGCGGGTGCGCGAGCGCCTGGTCGATGCGCTGGAAGCGGCGCAGTATCCGGTGGGCGATGTGCAGGTGGTCGAGCATGCCGACGCGCCTACCGATGTGATCGCGGTGCTGGTCAGTACGGCCGTGAGTGCCGATGAACTGGACGTGGTGCTGGCACGGATGGAGCAGGTGCCGGGCGTGCTGCATGCCACGTGGGAAGTCAGTACCCGCGATTGATTCAACCGCCCATCCGCTGCTGCGCGCGCAACAGTTTCCGGAACGAACCGCACTTGCGGGCATCCTCCGCCTGCGGGCAGGCCGCTGCGCGCTGCAGGTGCCGGCGCACCCGCTGCAACCGGGTGATCTGCCGCTGCAGCACCTCGGCTTGTGCCAGCAGTGCCTCGCGGTCGAGTGAGATGCACCCCTGCTGCGACGGCAGCGATGCACCGATCTGCTGCAGCGACAGCCCGGCCGCCTGGCCCAGGCCGATCAGCGCCAGCCGTTCCAGCACCTGCGCGTCGTACTGCCGGCGCAGGCCGCGGCGCCCCAGCGCCTGCAGCAACCCCAGCTGTTCGTAGTAGCGCAGGGTCGAGGCCGGCACGCCACTGCGCTTGACCACCTCGCCGATATCCAGTTCGCGCACGGGCTTGACCTCAAGTGACCTTCAAGCACCAAGCTATGGGCAACTACCCGGCGAGGCAAGGCCATGGCAAGCACATCTCCCATTGATCAGAACGCCCTGTGGAACGGCCCTGGCGGCCAGGCGTGGGTTGCGCAACAGGCTGTTCTTGACGGCCTGTTCCAGCCGATGGCTGACCTGCTGGTCACCGAACTTCCTGAGACCGTTACCGAACTGCTCGACATCGGCTGCGGCACCGGCGCCAGCCTGCTGGCCGCGGCCGCAGCGCGTCCCGCGGCACATTGCACCGGCCTGGACATCTCCGCGCCGATGCTGGCGCTGGCCCATCAGCGCGCCAAGGCGGCAGGACTGGACGCGGACTTCATCGTGGCAGACGCGCAGCGCCATCCGCTGCCGCCCGCGCACTTCGACTGGATCCAGTCGCGGCTGGGCGTCATGTTCTTCGAGGACAGCCAGGCCGCGTTCGCCAACCTGCATCGTGCCAGGACACCGGGCGCTGGGCTGCGCTTCATCGCGTGGCGCAGTGCCGGGGAGAATCCGTTCATGACCACCGCCGAGCGCGCCATTGGCGATGAACTGGATCTTCCGCCCCGCGTACCCGGCGCACCGGGACAGTTCGCTTTTGCCGATGGCGAGCGCGTGCAGCGCCTGTTGCAGGCCGCCGGCTGGAATGACGTGGAAGTGGTTGCGGTGGACCTGCCCTGTTCGCTCGCCCGCGAAGACCTGCCGACCTATGTCGGTCACCTGGGACCGTTGGGACTGGCCCTGCGATCGATGCCGGAAGCCCGCGCCGCAGTGCTTCGCGAAAAAGCACTGGCCGCATTCGCGCCGTTCATCGAAGGTGACCGCGTTCGCGTGGATGCCGCATGTTGGTTGATCCGCGCCCACGCTTGAAAAAAGGGGACGGAGGGGATTAAGTCGCATATGCCCCGGTTGTGCCGGAAACGACTTAATCCCCTCCGTCCCTTTTTCTGCTAGAGGGCCTCGCCGGCGTCGGCCAGGCGCGATTCGATCAGTGCGTACCACTGCTGCAGCACGTCGATCAGCATGTCCAGCTCGGCATCGGTGCGCTGTGCGCGGCCACTGCGCAGGCAGGCCTGGGCTTCCTGCAGCTGGGCCAGGAACCCGGCCACGGTATCGGCCTGCAGGATCAGGCCCGGCAGGCGCCGCCCGGGGATGCGCACCACGGCATGGTTGCCGAGCTGGCCGTACACGCTGAGCGTAGCTTCCGTCTTCATGGAGAGGGGCAGGAATTGGGCATTCATCGCGTGCACCGTTTGGAAACCTGAGCCGCAGGCAGGCGTGGACGACGGGGGAGACGTTGCCACGCCTGCCGGCGGTCAGGGGGGACTCGGGATGCCGGGGCATCGCCCCGGCGCAGGAAGGTCAACGTGGCTGTGCCATCCCGGCGATCTGCACGCGCCGGTTCGGCGCCAGGCAGCCAATCAGCTCGCGCCGGTTGCGCTGCTCGCACTGCACGATCGGCTCGGCCGCACCGCGTCCTTCGGCACTGATGCTGGCTGCAGGCACGCCCCCCTGCACCAGGGCGTTGCGCACGGCATCGGCGCGGCGCTGCGACAGTGCCTGGTTGTAGCTGGCGCTGCCAATGCGGTCGGTGTAGCCGGTTACCTTGATCGACTGCACCTGCGCGGCCTCGCGTACCTGCGCCAGGATGCCCTGCACCGCCTGCTGGCCTTCGGCGCTGAGTACCGCGCTGTCGAATCCGAACAGCGCGTCGGCCGACAGCCGCAGGGGCTGCTCCGGCAGCGGTGCCGGTGCCAGCGGCGCTGGTGGCCGCGGCGGTTCGAGCACGGCCGCGCACGACTCCGGCTTCCAATAACCGCCCTGCGCGATGCCCTTGCTGTCGAAGCGCACCTGGAACTGGCAGGTGAAGTACTCCGCGCCCTGCGCGGTGCGGAAGTTGAACAGGTAGTTCCACTCGCGCACGCCCCACATGCCTTCATTGAAGTGCGGCGTGCCCAGCAGCGTGTACAGCTGCCGCTTGCTCATTCCCGGCGCGAAGCGGCGCAGGTCGGCGACGTCGGGATAGATGCCTTCCTTCAGCGAGGCCTTGGAGGCCTCCGGGAAGTGCACGGCGGTGGCTTCGGCAGGACCGTCGGCGGCCGGCGCATGGCTGCGGCAGGCGGCCAGCAGGCCCATCCCCAGGATCAGGCCCAGCGTGGCGGCACATTGGCCGGCGCGGGCGATGCGATGCTGTTTCATGTCGTTCCCCCTGTAGACGTTTCCGCGATACCGGGCCGCGGGTGCGGCCCGGCGGCGGGGATCACCACTGGATGCCGGCACCGACGGCCACACCGGCCTCGCCACGGCTGTTGGTCGAACCGCTGAACTTGTAGATCCAGCGGCCGCCTTCGGAGACACCGGAGATACCGACCGCCACGCCCGATTCGCCGTTGTAGCTGCCAGCCGCGATCGAGGCCATGCTGCGGCCCGCCTCGCTCGGCTGCGGCAGCGCTGCGGTGGCCATCGCCGACGCGATACCGGCCGAAGCACGATTGTCGGTCTTGCGCAGGTCGCGCTCGAAGCCGCCCATGCGCTCGTCGGTGTAGGCCTTGGACCAGTCCAGGGTCTGCGCCATGCCCGACTTCAGCTGGTCGACGTTGACGGCATCGGTGCCAGCAGTACCGGCGGCGACGTTGCGCACCGTGGTCGGGCCGCTGCTGGTGCTGCCCAGGGTGACACTGTTGTAGTTGGTCGCGCCGTTCACCGTGGTGTCGTAGCGGATCGTGCCCTGCTGCGAAGCCTGCAGCTGGCGCACGTTGACCGCATCGGTGGCCTGCGAGCCGTCTGCCACGTTGACCACCTGGCGTTCGGCACCGGCGGCACCGACAGAGACCGTGTTGGCCCGGTTCGCCACCGAACCCGCACCCAGCGCCACCGAGTTGTCGGCCTGCGCCTGCGAACCATTGCCCAGCGCGGTCGAGTTGGCACCGGCGGCGGTGGAGCCTGCGCCGCCGGCGGCCGAGTTGGCGCCGCTGGCGGACGGATCGGCCAGGTTGTTGGTGTTGTTGGCGCGGAAGCTGCCCGCCACGTTGGTGATGTTCTGGATCTTCTGGTCGGTGTACTTCTTCGACTCGTCGATGGCGTAGTTCACGCCGTTCTTCAGTTGGCCGACATTGGTCGCGTCATAGGTGTCCGAGCCATCGGCTACGTGGGTGATCTTGCGTTCGCTGCCACTGCTGCCGACCGAGACCTCACCGGCCGAATTGCTGGCACCGGTCTGCCCGTAGGCGCCGGTGTAGCCGCTCTGTGCACCGACGCTGGCGACCGAACCGGCACCCAGCGCCACGCTGTTGCCGGCACTGCTGCTGGCACCGTTGCCGACCGCCACGCTGTTCGCACCGGCTGCGCTGGCCTGCGGGCCGACCGCCACCGCTTCCGCACCTGCCGCGGTGGCTGCGGCCGCCGTTGAGTTGACCGCCAGGTACGCACTGCCACCACCGCCATTGGTGATGCGCTGGTTTAGGACCTTCAGCGAGCCGTCGACAGCGGTGAAGGCGGCGGTGACGTTGTTGTAGTCGCCGCTGGTGAAGGTGCCATCGGTGGCGATGCTGGAGATGCTGAACGTCGGCGCGGTCCACACGTTGGTGGTGCCGTTGTAGGCGGTGGTGCCGCCGAAGTAGGTGGCGATGGTGCTGTTCGTGCTGAACAGCTGGTCGCCGGTGATGGCATCACTGCTGCCAGCCAGGATGCTGCCGGCGGCGACGTTGGTGATCTTCACCGCGCCGGTGCCGGTACCCGTCAGCGTCACGCTGTTGAGCACGTTGCCACTGCCATCGACGTCGTACTTCACGGCCAGCTTGTCGATCTCGCCGGTCTGGTCGGCAACGTTGGCCAGCGAGTTGCTGACGGCATCGAACGCGGTGCCAACATCGTTGTAGCTGCCCTTGGTCACGGTGCCGTTGGCGGCGACGTTGTTGATCGAGTAGGTCGGTGCGGTCAGTACGCCGTTGGCATCGACCGCGGCACCACCGCCCAGATGGGTGGCTACCGCCTGGTTGGCGGCAAACAGCTGGGCACCATTGATGGCCTCACTGCTGGTGGCACTGACCTGGCCCGGGCCAAGGTTGCGCAGCGTGGTTGCCGTGCCGGTCTGGCCCAGCGTGGCGCTGGCGTAGTTGACACTGCCATCGGCGTTGAGGTCATAGCGCAGCGCGCCCTGTTCCGATGCCTGCAGCTGGCCAACATTGACCGCGTCGGTCGCAGCAGTACCGGCCGCCATGTTGGTGACCTGGCGCTCGGCACCGGCCGCACCGATGGAGACACTGTTGGCACGGTCGGCCAGGCTGCCGGCGCCGACCGCGATGCTGTTGGCGGCAGTGGCGCGGGCATTGGTACCCACCGCGATCGAGTCGGCGCCGCTGGCCACCGCCTCGGTACCGGTCGAGTTCACCCGCAGGTACTTGGTGCCACCGTTGCGGATGTCGGTGATCTGCGTATTGAGGTTGACCAGCGAGCCATCGACTGCGGCGAAGGCATCGGTGGCATTCTCATACAGGCCCTTGGCGATGGCACCACCAGTGGAGATCGTGCTGATCTCGAACAACGGTGCAGTAAAGATGCCGCTGGCCGGATCGAAAGCCGCACGACCACCGAAGAAACTGGCGATGGCACTGTTGGTAGCCGCCAGCTGGCCGCCGTTGACCGCCTCCAGGCTACCGGCGGTGACCGCGCCGGCGGCAAGATTGCCGATGGTGGTGGTGCCGGTGCCTGCGCCGAGCGTGACCCGGCGATAGTTCGGGTTGCCCGAGCCGTCCAGGTCATAGGTGACCGCTGCGGAGGCCACATCGTCGATCAGACTGATGGCGCCCTTCAGCTGGGCCACGTTGACAGCATCGGTATTGGCGCTGCCCGCGGCAAGGTTGGTGATCTGGCGCTCGCCGCCACCGGCTGTGCCCACCGACACTTCGCCGGCCGAGACCTGGGGTGCGGTGAGGCCGTACGCGCTGTAGCTGGCCTGAGCGCCGCGCAGTGCAGCGGAGCGGTAACCCAGCGCGACCGAGTTGGCCTGGTTCGAAGTGGCTTCGGCACCCAGCAGGGTCTGTCCGTTGGCGGTGCCCACGGCACTGTCACCGACGACGACCGAGTGGCCCATGCGGGCGGCATAGTCGGCCGTCGGCACGCCGGTCGGATTGCTGGGATCGTTCACGCCATCGCCGGGGAAGGCGACATTGGCATCGACCTTCGGCAGTTCATGGCGTGCATTGGCACCGATCACCACTTCCTTGGACCCGTTGGCGAAGGCGCCATCGCCCATCAACACTTGATAGTCCTGTGCCGCGTTGACCGCCCAGCAGGAAATATCGGCCAGCGCGATGTCCAGGCACTTGGCCGCCCACGCCGGCGAGTCGGTTGGCAGAAGGAGGCCCAGCAGGCCACCGGGATTGCCGTTGTTGATGTTGTAGATGTAACTGTCGGAAGTCACGCCACCGATCAGGGTCAGGTGCGAGCTGCCGCCCGTGGCTGCGCCGCCCAGGCCATTGAGCGTGCTGCCGACCGGCGACAGGTTGACCACCGGCAGGCCCAGCACATTGACCGTCGAATAGGTCTGCATGACGTTGGCGTTGCTGAGCTTGAGATTGCCGTTGCTCAGGTAGCCGTTGCCGCCGAACAGGCTGGTGGTGGTCGGCCCGATCAGCTGGCCGACATTGCCGACCAGGCCACCGGTGCCGATGATCAGGCCAGCATTCGGGTCGGCCGGCGCGGGCGCCTTCGGACTGGTTGGCGGAATCGCCGAGGGTTGGGTCAGGCCGAGGCTGCCCAGCGTGCCTCCCACCAGGCCACCCACGGCGCTGCCCAGGTTGCCGACGGTGCCATTGAGATTGCCGTTGAGCAGGTTGCCCACCGCGCTTCCGACACTGCCCAGCGTGCTGCCCAGCACGCCGCCCAGGCCGCCGGTGGGGCTGCCGGTGGTGCCGTTGAGAATGCCGCCCACGGCGCTGCCGACCTGGCCAACGGTGCCGTTCAGTGCGCCGCCCACTGCACTTCCAACGGTACCGACAGTGCCGTTCAGAGCACCGTCCACGGCGCCGCCGACCTGGCCGACGGTGTTGTTGAGCGTGCCACCCACGGCGCCGCCAACCTGGCCGACGGTGCCGTTCAGTGCGCCGCCCACTGCACTTCCAACGGTACCGACAGTGCCGTTCAGAGCACCGCCAACTGCGCCACCGACTGCGCCGACCGCGTTGTGGAGCGTGCCGCCCACTGCACTTCCAACGGTACCGACAGTACCGTTCAGAGAACCGCCAACTGCGCCACCGACTGCGCCCACCGTGTTGTTGAGCGTGCCACCCACGGCGCTGCCGACCTGGCCGACGGTGCCGTTCAGTGCGCCGCCCACTGCACTTCCAACGGTACCGACAGTGCCGTTCAGAGCACCGTCCACTGCGCCGCCGACTGCGCCTACCGTGTTGTTGAGCGTGCCGCCCACGGCGCTGCCGACCTGGCCGACGGTGCCGTTCAGTGCGCCGCCCACTGCACTTCCAACGGTACCGACAGTACCGTTCAGAGCACCGCCAACTGCGTCACCGACTGCGCCCACCGTGTTGTTGAGCGTGCCACCCACGGCGCTGCCAACCGTGCTGACTGTGCCGTTCAGCGCGCCACCCACTGCGCTACCAACTGCACCCGCGGCACTGTGAAGCGTCCCACCGACAGCACCCACCGCACCACCCACCAGGTTGCCGACGCCCAGTGCGCTGTGCTGCGCCGCGACGGTCGCCTGTCCGGCCAGCTTCAGGTTGCGATCGGCCACTACCTCCTGGCCGTCCGGCGCCTGCACGCGCACCTTGCCGGCGACGCCGGCATCGAAGGCGGCGCTGATGGCACGATCATGGGTCTCACCCGGCAGCTCCTCCTTGGCGGGCAGCGTGACTGCCGCCGTCGCCCGGGCCTGGCCCTGCCCTTCGATGTGATGGCCAGCGACCGCCAGATGCGTGTCGGCCTTGCCGTCGACGGTGGCTTTCAGCCCAGGCAGTGATCCGGCGGCTGCACCGCTGAGGCCGGCGGCCGCCCGGGCACCCGTATCGATCGAAGCGACCTGGCGGCCAGCGATGCCGACCTTGGCCCTGGCGCGCGCATCGGCAGCGACGCCCAGCGGCGCCTGGGCGCCGGGCGCAACGTGCGCAGCCAGCGATGCATCCACCTGTGCCGCCCTGGCCGCAGCGTTGCCCACGCCAACATTGGCGCGGACATCAGCCGCCAGCGCCGGCACGGCCACTTGCTTCGGCACGGTGTTCGCTGCCAGCTTCACCTGCACTGTGGCCGGCAACACGTCAGGTACCAACGGCAGCAACGTGGTACTCAACTGCAGGCCCAGACGAGCATCCGCACTGATTGCGGGGCTGTTCTGCGCCTGCCGCGCGGCAGCAGCCAGGGCCACTTCCGCGTCAACCTTGACCGGCATCGGCTGCGCATACTTTGCCGCGAGTGCTTGCAGGTCACGCAGCGATTGATTGGTTTCCGAGGCCCCAGCGTGACCGCTGGCCAGCGCACACAGCAGTGCCAGCGCCAGGGCCGTGGGCATCAGCAGGAAGGCGCGCGGATCGCGTGCGGCGCTGCCGCCGCTGTCGCCGGTGGCCAGTTCCGAGGCCACAACCAGAGCATTGAGCTGGCGGTTCCATACACGCCGGTAGATGCGGTTCATGAGCATTTCCCCCGTAGGCGAACAACTGGAATGTCTGTGGACTTGCCGCTAGGCAGGTGACTGACATTTCAGCGGTTGCAACGAGGGCGGTGCACTTCAATCCGGCACGGCAATCGCGCATTCCGGCAAATCCACGGCCGGAATCGGCAGCCGGCTATGCATAAGCGGCAACACGATCGGCAAGCGGATACGCAATTCCGGCATAAACACCGCAAAAACCCTTGCCGGGCCTGGATCAGGCCGGTTGGCCGATCTGCGCGGGTGCGCGCATCAGGGTGTCGCGCGGCAGTTCGCCGAATACCTTGCGGTAGTTGTCAGCGAAGCGCGACAGGTCCCACAGCCCGCAGCTCAGGGCGATCGCCTTCACCGAGCGACGGCTGGAGTCTGCCATCGACAGGCTGCGGCAGGCCGCGCACAGGCGCAGCATTGAGAGGTAGCGGTTCGGCGAGGTTCCAAACAGGTCCTCGAACGCATAGCGCAGGCCGCGCTCGCTGACGCCGGCGGCATCGCAGATCTCGTTCATGTAGATGTTGCGACGCAGGTTGAGCCGCATGAAGTTCTCTGCACGCTGCGCGATCAGATAATGCGTGCGCCGCGCACGGGTGCAGCCCGGGCGATCCGCCGCACCGGCGCCCAGCAGGGCCTGCACATGCTCATGCAGCAGGTTCTCGGTTTCATCCGGCTGCAGCCCTGCCCCCTGTCCCAGCTGCAGGTGCAGCTGCTGGTAATGGCGCGCCAGCGGCGTGGCGTCGCTGGCCAGGTTGAACAGCGAAAGTGCCTGGCCGGCAGGTGGCGTGCTGCGCAGGCTCAGTTCGGTCAGCTTGCGCTGGACGCGGGCCACCGGCACCAGCATCAGGGTCATGTGCGTGCCCGGGCTCAGGGTGAACTCACTGATGCCCTCCGGCATGATCGTCAGCGCCATGCCCGGCGTGAGCGGCACGCCGTGGCACCAGCTCATCGTTTCATCGGTGGCGTGCAGGTACCCCAGCATCGCCCAGTCCGGCGGCAGCATGAAACGGCCACGGCAATGGAAGCCGCAGCTGATGCTGCAGAACAGGGCTTCCTCGTGCACGCGCGAAGCGAACGCCGCCCGTGGCCCGTTGCCATCCAGCAGCAGCAGTTCGACATCACAGACGCGAAGCACGCCGCTCAGCGTGGCCAGGTCTATGGACCGAAGGCCGCTGTCGTCGCTGTCCTCTACCCCACCATCGACCATGACAGTGTTGTCCCCCCGTTGATCCGCCATCCGCTGCGGCCCCCACTGCCTGACAGGGCGCGCAACGATCCAGAATCCATTTCTGTTGCCACGCCGGCAGCACCGGCGTCGATGCGATCGTACAAATCAATGCAAGAGCTTGAATGCGAGTATGCCCAATAATCGGCAAAGGTAAACCCGCGGCCCGGCATGATGAAAATGGATACACAAGTGAAGAAAATGTCGGAGCGGCTGGCACGGTTTTCGCATGGACCACAAAGCGAATCACATTATCTGCACGACAATGAATCGTTTTGCGTGCGAACGGATTTTCGTCACAGAAACCATCTGAAATTTTCAGGCTTCCGGGGTTTCTGCCGAATTTGCATATAGGTTCCGGTTGCAGCCAACCGCCATTCAGGCAAAGTCGACATTACGGTGATCCGGCCATCTGGCCGCACCCAGGGGGACAGCATGACCACGCACGCATCACTGGATGCCTCGACCACCGGCCCCGGGCCGTCCGGTCGCGACCGTGCGGCCGATGTCCCGCCTGGAAACGATCACCCTGCTTGAGCACAGCGGGCCAGTCCCGCCGTGCCTCCTCCGCCAGGACGCGCGGAGGCCCACGGACGATCCCGGCGGAGCCGGGCCACCGCCCAACGCAGGTGTACTGCATCCGCAGACAGGTAGAGGGAGACATTGGTCATGAACGCATCGATCCGCAAATTCCTGAAGGAAGAAGACGGCGTCACCGCGCTCGAGTACGGGCTGCTGGCTGCCGTCATCGCTGGCGTCCTGATTGCGGTCGGCAACGACCAGATCAAGGGGTTCTTCGAAACGCTGTTCAAGAACCTCTCCGCACTGGCCACCAAGGCGTCGGGCTCGACGACCTGAGCGGCGACCGCGCGCGGCCGGCAGGGCCGCGACGGCGGGGCGCATGGAACCAGGCGAAGACCGTCCAGTGACGGACGATGGAGTGTGCGATGACAGTGCTGGGATTGTTGGCCATCGGCGTCTGCCTGCGGATCGCGATCAGTGATCTGTATGCCCGTCGGGTGCCCAACACCTGGCTGGTCGCCGCATGCGTGATCGCCACTGCGGTGATCGTGGTCGGCCAGTTCAGTGCGCCGCGCCAGCCGTGGCTGCCCCACCTGGCCGGCGCGGCGATCGGCCTGTTGGCGCTGCTGCCGTTCCATGCCCTGCGCTGGATGGGCGCCGGGGACGTGAAGTTCTTCGCCGTGGTGGGCCTGATGCTGGGCTGGCAGGCGCTGCTGCCGGTCTGGCTGGTAGCGAGCCTCGCGGCTGGGTTGCATGCCGTGCTGGTGCTGGCCGGTCGCCGCCTGGGCGTGCTGCTGCCCGGTCACCTGCAGATGCAGGTCAATCGCACCAGCACGCAGTGGCAAGCGCATCCGGTGCTGCGTGACATGCAGGCCGCCCGCCAGGGACGACGTGGCATTCCCTATGCAGCCTACCTGGCACTGGCCGCCATCGGCTGGGTGCTGGCCAGCATCTACGGAGGTGCACCATGAACATCCGCAGCCCACGCCTGCAACGCGGTGTCGCCAGCATCGAGTTCGCCCTGATGCTGATGCTCGGCCTGTTGCCGCTGCTGCTGTTCACCTTCTCCGGGGTGATGATCATGGCGGCGCAACAGACCCTGGCCACCGCCTCGGCCGAAGGCGCGCGCGCCTCGCTGCGCTACGGCACCGCCAGCGAACGACGCACAGCCGCCTGCGTCGCCGCACGCACCTCGATGCAATGGTTGCTGCAGTTTTCCAAGCAGAACGTGGACTGCAGCGCGGGGGGCAGCAACGCCATCGTGGTGTCGGCACAGGCGCCCTGCGCCGGTCTGGCCACGGCCCAGTGCATGACCGTGACGGTCAGCTACGACTACGCCAACCATCCCTTCCTGCCCGGCACCGCCACGCTCTACAAGTGGGTGATGCAGGCCCCCATCCGCAGCGTCGCGGTCGCGCAGCTCGATCTCGGCAGCGGCAATTGATGATCGGTACTTTGGAGACGGTTCCATGCTCAAGTTGACCCGCATCGCTGCCGTCGCCCTGATCGGCCTGGCCGTGCTGCTGGCGCTGATCGCCTTCATGATCGGGCGCAAACCCGCCGCACCTGCAACGGTCGCGCCAGTCGCTCACAACGAGGCCCAGGCGATCACCGTGGTCGAAGCCGTGGCACGCCTGCCTGCGGGCGAGCCGATCAGCGCCAACGGCCTGCGCCTGGCCCAGCGCACCTCACCCGTCCCCGGCGCCGCTACCAGCATTGCCGCCGTGACCGGCAAGGTGCCGGTGCAGGACATTGCCGAAGGCAGTGTGATCAACGGCAGCGCGTTGGCTCAGGGCTTCTCGCTGCAGCTGCGGCCGGGCGAGCGTGCCCTGGCCGTGCCCGTGGACGAACTGGTCGGTGCCGGCAACCGCATCCTTCCCGGTGATTTCGTCGACGTCTTCCTCAACCTCCGCAACGCCCAGCCCAACATCAACAGCCCTGGCGAAGCCGCGCAGACGCGCCTGCTGCTGTCGCGCCTGCGCGTCCTGAGCTACGGCCAGCAGGACATCGTGCCGGTGGCCACAGAGACTACTTCCAACAGCGAGGCCGACTCCCGCAACGACCCGCGCGCTGCCGACATCACCGGAAGTGGCAGCACGCACAGCAACAGCAATGAAGCGCCGCAACCCGCACGCAGCGCGGTGCTTGCGGTACCGGTGGCCGACGCCAACCGGCTGCTGCTGGGTGCGCAGCAGGGCAAGCTTTTCCTGGCCCTGCGCAATCCCGCCGATACCGGCCTGCCCGACCTGGCGTTGTTCCCGCAATCGCGCGGAGTGATCGACCCGCTGCGTGGGCTCGACGCCGAACAGCAGCTCGCCCTGCAGCGGCCGGAGAACCACGCTTTTGCCGGTATCGACAGCGACGCGCTGGCCGGACGTGGCAGTGCACCGCAACGCGGCACCCCGGATTCACCGTCGCGCGCGCCGGCGCCACGTCGCAGTGCACCGCGCGCGTCGGGGATCGAGATCATCCGCGGCGACAGTTCCGCATCCCGTGCCTCCCTTTGACCTGCATCGAGTGCATCCATGACCGAACGTCGCCGCCGTCCACGCCTCTCCCTCCGCCAGCGCTGGCTGGCCCTGCTGCTGGTGCTGCTGGCGCCGGCAACGAGCGTGGCCGCCGATGACCTGGTGCTGCAGGCGCGCGAGCAGCGTCCCTGGAACCTGCCGGCCGACCTGGAGCGGGTGGCCATTGCCGACCCGGGTGTGGCCGACATCGTGATGCTGCGCGGGCAGCGCCAGGCGCTGCTGGTCGGCAAGATGCCCGGTACCACCACCCTGCTGCTGTGGCACCGCAGACAGGCCGAGCCACAGCGGTTGACGGTACGGGTGCAAAGCG
Organism: Stenotrophomonas sp. AR029; assembly: GCF_047520695.2. Classification (NCBI taxonomy): domain Bacteria; kingdom Pseudomonadati; phylum Pseudomonadota; class Gammaproteobacteria; order Lysobacterales; family Lysobacteraceae; genus Stenotrophomonas; species Stenotrophomonas sp. AR029. The sequence goes on from NZ_JAXBQQ020000007.1 coordinate 203,848, forward strand.
CCGTACAGGGCGCTGCCAGCACCGGCGGTACCGGGCTGGTGTTCACCCAGCAGGACCAGCAGGGCCTCCTGCAGGGAAGCACCGACAGCATGCTCACGCACATGCAGGAACAGCGCACTGCGGCGATGGCGCTGGGCAAGGACGGCATGCTTGCCGATGCGTCCACCATCAACAGTGGGGGCGTGGTCCAGGTCGAGGTCAAGGTGGTCGAGTTCAACAAGACCGCGATGAAGCAGATCGGCATCAACTTCCAGAACCGCAACGGGGGCTTCGCCTATGGCTTCGCGCGGCCCGGCACTGGCCTGCCCGGCAATACCGGCCTGCTGCCCGGCATGAAGGAAGGCAACAGCAGCAACGAGGCCGTGTCGCCGATTTCCTCGGCGTTCCGGCTGGTGTTCGGCTCGACCAAGGGACTGTGGAACGCCGATGTCGAACTGCTGCAGAGCAATGGCATGGCGCGCGTGCTGGCCGAGCCGACGCTGGTGGCACTGTCCGGCCAGAGCGCCAGCTTCCTGGCCGGTGGCGAGCTGCCGATCCTGGAGCCGCAGGGGCTTGGCACCACCACCATCACCTACAAGCCCTTCGGCATCGGCCTGACCGTGACCCCAACGGTACTGGCGCCGAACCGGATCGCGCTGAAGGTGGCGCCGGAGGCGAGCGACCTGGACTACAGCAACGCGATCGTGCTCAACAACGTGCAGATTCCCTCGATCACCACCCGTCGCGCCGATACCACGGTCGAGCTGGGCGATGGCGAGAGCTTCGTCATCGGTGGCCTGGTCAGCTCCAACATCGTCTCCAACGTCAACAAGATTCCACTGCTGGGCGACCTGCCGATCATTGGTTCGTTCTTCCGCAACTTCGACTACAAGCGCCAGGACAAGGAGCTGGTGATCATCGTCACCCCGCGTCTGGTGCAGCCGCTGGCACGCAATACCGAACTGCCGCTGCCTGGCGAGCGCGAAGCCAAGCCGCATCTTCCCGAATGGGGATCGTGGTTGCTGGGGCCGGTCAGCCAGGACCCGGTGCCCGGCTTCTCGCGCTGACTTCCATGATGCCTGTAGAACCACGCCCATGCCCTACGCCACCGCCCAGCCGCTGCATCCGCAAGGACCGCCGATGAACCTGGTCCTGTACGGCATCGACCGCGAACTGCTGCCCCGGCTGGCCGCCAAGCTGCCGCCGACCACCACCCTGCACTGGCAGGACAGCAGTGCGCCGACGTCGGCGCAGGACCTGCAACGCGGCCCGCAGAGCCTGGTGCTGCTTGACTTCCGGCCCGAGCACGCGGCTGCCTCGAGCGTACTGGCACAGCAGCTGCAGCAGACCCAACCGGACCTGGCGCTGGTCGCGGTCGGCGCCACCAGCGCCGGCCAGGTCGAAGGCGTGGTGATCGCGCTGCGCGCCGGCCTGCGCGATGTGCTGGACCTGGACAGTGACAACGCCGGCATCGAGGCGGCACTGCGGCGCGCACTGTCACCGCGCCCGGCCGCGGTGGCGCAGCATGCGCACAAGGCGCGCCTGATCGTGCTGCTGGGCGTGCGCGCAGGCGTCGGCACCAGTACCCTGGCCGCACATCTTTCGGTGCTGGCGCAACAGACGCGGGCCCTCGCCCAGGGCGATGCAGTGCAACAGGACGGCCTCCTGATGGAACTGGCACAGCCCACCGGTGACCTTGCGCTGTACCTCAATCTCGACAGCCGCTTCCACTACGAGGATGCGCTGCGCAACGCCAGCCGCATCGACGCCACCCTCGCACGCACCGCGATGGCGCGCCATGACTCCGGGCTGGTGCTGCTGGACCGTGCCGGCGGCAGTGATGCCGTGCCCCCGTCCGACCCTGGCGCGCTGCTGCAGCGCCTGCGCGGGGTGTTCGCCAGCGTGCTGTGTGATGCAGGCGGCTGCCCGCTGCGGCAGCTGCCGCCGCTGTTGCTGGACCAGGCAGACGAGATCTGGCTGGTCACCGATGCGTCGATCGCCACGCTGGTCTCGCTGGACCAGGCACTGAAGCATCTTGCAGGCCAGCGCGAGCGCGAAAAGCGCCTGCAACTGGTGATCAACCGCCACGACGACAGCAGCGGCATGAGCCCGGAACAGATCGCACGCCGCTTCGAACTGCCGTTGCTGGCGACATTGCCTGAACGACCGCGTGTGCGCCTTGCCGCCAGCCAGGGCCGCCTGCTGCTGCAGGATGCGCCGCGCGATCCCTACCTGCGTGCCCTCGCCCCGCTCGTGTCACGGCTGGACCCGGCTGCCTGCCCGGTCCAGCCGCATGGCCTGCGGGAAAGACTCTCCCTTGCCCTGGGTGGATCGCAATGGAAGACAAGGTAACCCCGTTCCCGCATGCCGTTGCCCGCCCGCTGCTGCACGAAAGCCCGGGCCACCTGCCGTTCGCACAGACCGAGCAGTACCAGAAGGTGCTGTCGGCCGCGCATGAGCACCTGCTCAACAGCATCGAGGACGAGCGCATCGACATCGATTCCTGGGCCCCGGATACCATCGCCCGCTGGGTGCAGGTACAGACCGTGGGCTTCATCCAGGAATGGCGCATCCCGATCAACGAAGAAGAGATGCAGGTGGTTGCCGAGGGCCTGGTCAAGGAGCTGACCGGTTTCGGCCCGCTGGACGACCTGCTCCACGACCCCTCCATCGAAGACATCCTGATCAACGGTTTCAAGGACGTGCACGTTTCGCAGGGTGGCCAGCTCCGGCGTGCCACCCAGCGCTTCACCGATGACACCCACCTGCTGCGCATCCTGCGCCGCATCCTCGCGCCGCTTGGCCGCCGGCTGGATGATTCCAATCCGATGGTCGATGCGCGCCTGCCCAACGGCGGCCGCCTCAACGCGATCATCTCGCCACTGGCGGTGGACGGGCCGATGGTGTCCATCCGCAAGTTCCGCAAGGACCCGTTCACCCCCGACGAGCTGCTTGCCAAGGGCACCTTCGACGCACCGATGCAGGCCCTGCTGAAGGCGATGGTGCTGGGCCGCTGCAACATCCTGGTCTCCGGCGGCACCAGTTCCGGCAAGACCTCGCTGCTGAATGCACTGGCCAGCTACGTGCCACCCAGCGAGCGCGTCATCACCGTGGAGGACACCGCCGAGCTTTCGCTGAACCATCCGCACGTGGTGCGCCTGGAAAGCCGCATCGGCGGCGCCGAGGGCCAGGGCGCGGTCAGCATCCGCGACCTGGTGCGCAACAGTCTGCGCATGCGCCCGGACCGCATCGTGGTCGGCGAAGTGCGCGGCGCTGAAGTGCTGGAAATGCTGCAGGCGATGAATACCGGCCATGACGGATCGATGGCCACCATCCACGCCAACACGCCACGCGACTGCCTGTACCGCATCGAGATGCTGGCAGGCTTTGCCGGCTTCCAGGGCAGCGAGGACAGCCTGCGCCGGCAGATTGCCAGCGCCATCGACTTCATCGTGCAGATCTCGCGGCTGGGCAGCGGGCGCCGGGTGCTGGTCTCGATCACCGAGATCACCGGGGTCAGCGACAACCTGATCACCACCCAGGAAATGTTCCGCCACGAGGTGCAGATCGACGCCACCGGCCGCGAGACCGACCGCTGGATCGGCCTGGGCTTCCATCCGCACTCGCACAAGCTGGAGCCGTTCCGCCAGCAACTGCGTGAATCGCTCTACGGGGACTTCTGAGCATGGGCACCGGCCTGCTGCTGGGCGTGTTGAGCATCATCTCGGTGCTGCTGGCGCTGGCCGTCTGGCTATGGGGCACCGCCGCCAGCCGTGAGCAGCGCCAGGCCTCGCTGCAGCATGCCGAGCAACAACTGGCGCGCGGCAGCGCGGCCGGCGCGGTACCGGCCGGGCCTGCCGTTGCGGCGGCCAACGATTCGACCCGCCCGGCCAGCACCGGAACCCGTGTACTGCCGTGGGACGGTGTCCTGCAGCGCGCCGGCCTTCCGCCGGGCTGGAAGCTGCCACTGATGCTGCTGGTGCCGGGACTGATGCTTGCGGTCGTGGCGGCGATGCGGCTGGGCACGGCCTGGATGTTTCCGCTGACCCTGCTGCTGTACCTGCTGGGCTGCTGGCTGTGGGTGATGCGCCGGATCACGAAGCTGCGCGCGCAGCTGCTGCACCAGATGCCGGACTTTCTCGACAACCTGGTCCGCCTCACCGCGCTGGGCAACAGCCTGCAGGCCGCGTTCCAGGTGTCTTCGATGCAGACCAGCGCACCACTGCGCGGCCTGCTCGACACCACGGTGCGCTATGCGCGCAGCGGCATGGACCTGGATCGTGCATTGAGCCTGGCCGCGCAGCCGTACCGGATGGACGTACTGAAGGTGCTGGCAGTGGTGATCGGCGTGAGCGTGCGCATCGGTGGCCGCGCCGACCAGATCCTGCAACGCATGGGCGATTTCATGCGCGACCTGGAACAGGCCCAGCAGGAACTGGCGGCCACCACCTCGGAAACACGGATGTCGGCCTGGGTACTGGGGCTGCTGCCGCCCGCCAGTGCGGTGCTGATGGCAATCTCCAGCCCGGCGTTTTTCCAGCCGGTGCTGCACGACCCGCTCGGTCACAGGATCCTGTTGATCGCGCTGGGCCTGGAACTGCTAGGGGCGTTCCTGCTGTACCGCCTGGCCAAATCACTATGACCGCCCACAGCCGCCCCGGAGGTGCCCGATGAGCGCCAGCGCCTGGTTCGCCCTTTCGCTGCTGGTGCTGGCGGCCGGCGTCGCCCTGCTCGGTATCGCCGGCTGGGTGCGCAGCCATCGCGAGCACCGCACCTCAGCCACACTGAAAACCGCCCTGCAGCCGCGTGAGGAAGGCCGCGACACCGAGGCCACGCGCCGCGACTCGCTGGGCTGGATCGAGCGCTTCGGGCGCTCGCTCAGTGGCGGCCGCCTGGAGGCGGCGCTGCTTGCCAACGAAGACAAGCTGCTGTTGGACCTGGCTGGCTGGAACACGCGCCGTGGCACCGCGATCTATCTCGGCCTGCGCCTGCTGCTTGCCCTGTTGGTGCTGGCGCTGGCGCTGGCGTTCAGCAGCGCGCACGGGCTTGCCAAGGTGATGGTGGTGATCGGTGCGCTGGCGGCCGGGCTGCTGCTGCCCAAGTTCGTGCTGTCGTCGTGGGTCAAGCGCCGCCGCCGCGCGGTCGAGAACGAGCTGCCCCTGCTGATCGACCTGCTGCGCCTGCTGCAGGGCGTGGGCTTCAGCATGGACCAGAGCCTGCAGACCCTGGGTGACAAGCTGCGCGATGCATTGCCGGTACTCGGCGGCGAACTGCAGGAAGCCAATGTGGCCTATACCCATGGCCGCACGCGCGCGCAGTCGTTGCGGCGTCTGAGCGAGGTCTACGCCGATGATGACCTGGCCAGCCTGATGCAGTTGATCCTGCAGGTGCATGCGCACGGCGGCGCAGTGCAGGAGCCGTTGCGCCAGTTCAGCATCCGCCTGCGCGAACAGCGCCGCAACGCGTTGAAGGAAAAGGTCGGCAAGCTCTCGGTGAAGATGACCGTGGTGATGATGCTGACCCTGTTGCCGGCACTGATGCTGGTGCTTGCCGGCCCGGCGCTGGTCGCGCTGGCCACCACCCTGTCCAAGATGGGATCTCCCTGATGCCTGCCCTGCGCACCTCCTGCCTGCTGCTTGCCGTCGCCCTCGCCGCCCTGGCCAGTGGCTGCGCCTCGACCACACCGAAATATGTGCGGGCGCCCAGCCTTGCGCCGCCGGAACCCGATCCGCAGAACAGCCGCAACGCCTATCTGGAGCTGATCGAACGCATGCAGCAGCAGGGCGCCTGGTATGCCTCGCTGGCCCACGTGGAGGCCTTCCGCCAGCGCTATGGTGATCGCCCTGCCCTGCGCCTGCTGCAGGCCGACGCACTGCGCGAGACCGGCCAGGCCGACGCGGCGGTCACGCTGTATCGCGAGCTGTCCAGCGGGCCGCAGGCCGCGGCGGCCGCCCACGGCCTGGGCCTGATCGCTGCACGCCGCGACGACGACGCCGGCAGCGAACAGGCGCTGGCGCGCGCCACGCAGCTGCAGCCCTTGAACACCGACTATCTGGGCGACCTTGGCTATGCACGGCTGCGTGCCGGCCAGTTCGATCAAGCCCGCGAGCCGCTGGCCAAGGCCCTGGAACTTTCACCGGGCAACGCCAAGGCAACGGCCAACCTTGCACTCTGGGCGGTACTGCGCGGCGACCAGGCCACGGCGGAGCGGCTATCGGCACAGGCCAGCCTCAACGAGGAAACGCGCCGAAGCATCCAGCAGCAGGCCCAGCAGATCCGCACGCGCCTGCAGCAACGACAGGCCGCTGCCGCCGCCAACGCAGCCACACCTGCACACACGGCCAGCGTCGAGAGTGGCGCTCGTGCATCGGGCGGCGCACGGCTGGCGAGCGAACCCCGCCGCGACCCGCGCGTCCAACGCGATCCGCAGCGCCTGCCACCCTCGATGCTGGAACGCTTCAGCGCCACCGACCACCCGACCGGAAGCACACCATGACCGCGATGCGCCAGACCCGACGCCTGTTGCCCGTGCTGTGCTGCCTGCTTGTGACCGGTGCCGTGCAGGCACAGCAACAGCCATTGACCGGACAGATGCTCGGTGGCCCCTCACTGTCGGCACCGGCTACAGCGCCGATGCAGGCCGAACCGCTCCCCACCGTGGAGTTGGCCGCACCGGCTGCATCCGCCGAGGTGACTGGAGCGCAAGCGTCGACCATCGCAACCGACGTCGCACCTCTTTCAGCACCGCCCGCCGCACCACGTGCACGCCTGCAGAGCGGCGAGGCGACCCGCAACCTGTTCCGCCTGCAGGCCTCCGGGCAGCAGGCCGGCCAACGGCTGCCGATCCTGGGTGACCAGGCCACGCTGAGCTATGCGCGTTACCTGAAGAGCTTTGAACACGAGATCCCGGACTTCTTTGAGACCGATGTCTCCCGGTCCAGGGACGCCTCCTCCTCCGGACGTTGAGGTCGGCCATGAAACGCCCACGACAGTTCAGTTTCAGCCGCGCACGCGGCGGCATGTCGGTCACGATGATGCTGGTCATGCTGGCGCTGGTGGCCATGCTGGGCCTGATCGAGATCGGCTATCTGTTCTGGGCCAAGCGTGACGCGCAGAAGGTGGCCGACCTTGCCGCACTGGCCGGCGCACAGCGGCTGGAGCTGTGCAGCCCGGACAACAGCGACAACAGCGCTGCCCGGCAGAATGCGGTGGTCCAGAACGGGTTCGCAGGCACCCTGCAGATCCGCTGCGGCAACTGGAGCGCCAGCCGTGGCACCGGCACCCGCTTCGTCACCAGCGTCGATGCCAGCAATCCCCGCAATGCGGTTCAGGTGATCGCCGAGCGCAGCGTGCTGCCCTTCTTCGGTCAGACTTCCAGCCTGCCCACCGTGAGCGTGCAGGCCGTGGCGCGCCGTGCCGAACCCACCGCGGTGTTTGCGGTCGGCTCGCAGCTGCTGCGGACCAATGGCGATTCAGTGCTGCTGTCCACCCTGCGCCTGGTTGGCCTGGACGTCACCAATGCCACGGTGCTGTCCTATGACGGCCTGGCGCAGGCCAACGTGACTCCGTCCGGCCTGCTGAAAGCGCTCAACATACCGGTAAGCGCCAACCTCAGCGTGGCCGACTTCAATCGCCTGCTGTCGGTCAACAAGATTTCGCTGGCACAGCTGGTCGATGCTACCGCCACCGTAGTCGGCCGTGACTCCGCAGTGGGGGTGCAGCTGCGCGCCCTGTCCGATCTGGTTGCCACCCAGCTGGACATCAACAAGCTCAACATCGTGCTTGGCAGCCAGTCCGGCGGCGGTGGCCTGTTTGCCGAAGTTGTCTCGCCCGACGGCACGGTCGGCAGCGCACTGGAGTCACAGATCAACGTGCTCAACCTGATCAACACCGCGATCTCCATCGCCAACGATGGCAACGGCGTGGCGGTCAAGGGACTGGACCTGCTGGGCATCAGGATCCAGGCCGGCGTGGTCGAGCCGCCATCGATCGCCATCGGCGGCGTCGGCAGCCGTGCCTACAACGCGCAGGTGCGGCTGATGGCGGACGTGGACAGCAACAACCTGTTCGCGCTGGGGCCGCTGCTGAACCTGCTTGGCACGCGCCTGCACCTGCCGTTGCACGTCGACGTGGCCAACGGTATGGGCACCTTGACCGGCATCCAGTGCGGCGGCAGTCCACCCAAGGCCACGATCCAGGTGGACTCGTCGGTGCTGCGCGCCTGCGTCGGCAATGTCGACCCCGCACAGCGCTTCTCCAAGGCCAATGTCTGCGATGCCACGCTGCAGGACGAACAGCTGCTGAAGCTGCTGGGCCAACCATTGATCAACGACAGGATTACCCTGCCCGCCCTGACCAGCACGCAGACCCTGACCCTGGCCGCCGGCGAGACCGGCTCGACCCGGTTCAATCCGCTCGCAATTGGTGACGCAGTGTCGAGCCTGGTCAACGAACTGCTACGGGTGCTGTCGGGCATGCTCAATTCGCCCAAGCAGGGCATGAACGCCAACGACACCGCCAAGGCGCTGGCCGATCGCTACCTGCAGGCGGCCTTTCCGACTGGCGGACGCTACAACGTCGACCAGGTCATCCCGCTGCTGCGCGATGGCGATCCGGCGCGCAATCTCGCCCCGCTGGGCAACTGGACGGTGAAGAATGGCGTCCCCAAGCCTTGCCTGCTGGGCCTGACCACCTGCTGGGAAGACGGTTCGGTGTGGACCGGTTACAGGACGACCGTCACCGGCCAGGGCCTGGGCCTGCTCGATGGCCTGCTTGGCTCGCTGGTCGGCGGCCTGCTGATCAACCGCTGCGACAGCCTGCTCGGCAACCTGATCGATTACAACGGCTGCGTGCGCAACAATCTGGCGTCCTACATCCAGACCGCACCGGCCGGCTTTCTCGATGGTGCCGGGGGAACGGGTGTCACCAACCCCGATGGCAGCGTCAGCTGCAGCGGACTGCTGTGCACCCTGCTGAAGCCGATCCTGGCCGCACTGCGGCCGGTGCTCAACAGTATTGGCACCCTGCTGACCAACCTGCTGGCCAGCGTGCTGGGCGTTGAACTGGGCCGGACCGACGTCAATGTGCAGTCGATCCAGTGCAGCGCCGCACAGCTGGTCTACTGACCGGTGACGGGCGCCCTTGGCGGCGCCCACACCCATGCTAGACTCCCGGCGGGGAACGACCTTCATCTCAACCCACACTCATCCGTGGATGGTCTAGACATGCGAGAAACTTCAGGGGGCGCGGTCTTTGCCCGGCACGCGCGCAGCGCGGCAGTGCTGGCCGTGGTCATGATGCTGGTGGCACCGGCAGCGATGGCTGCACGTGGCGACCGCGAGGCGGCAGCCGAACCGGCGCGCAGCGCGCCTGTGGTGCGCAATACCGTGGACGAACTCAAGCAGTTGATGGACTCGCGCCAGCTGACCGAGCTGCGCACCACTTACAACGGCAACTACGGCGCCAGCCTGCTGTTCAATGCCAACACCCTGACCTACTACGTCGCCCTGTTCCAGGAGAAGAACTTCTGGCGGGTGATCAAGACCGATGCGGTGGACAACGCCGAGCGCGTCTACCGCACCTTCGCGCAGCAGTCCGAACAGCTCGCCCAGGTCTACATCGACACCACCCGTCTTGAAGCCGGCAAGCGCTACACCGAGCGCCTGGTGGCCTACAACGAAGAACGCCTGCGCACCCTGCAGCAGGAAATGGAACAGCAGCAGGCGCAGTCGGCACAGGTCAGCGCGGCCCTGCAGCAGGCCCAGCAGCAGGCCGTGAGCCTCAGCACCGACGTGCAGAGCACCAACAGCCAGCTGGACGCCCTGCAGCGCCGCATCCAGATCCTGCAGGCCGAACAGGGCAACCCGGAGTTGAGCCTGCCCAAGCCGGACAGTGTGCCCGCACCGGCCGCCGCAAGCGACGGTCGCTGAGAGCTGCACTCACGGTACTCACGCGACGGCGCCCTATGGCGCCGTTGTCGTTTTCGACACTTCAGCGTCCCGCATCACTGGCAGGCGTCGTAGACCGCGTCATCCAGCTGCCGGCGCTGCACGAAATCCAGGCGCCGACGCTTGAGCAACGCCTTCTCACGATCACGCCGGGCACGCTCGCAGGCTGCCGCATCCGTGCTGATCGTGATCAGCGCACCGTGCGCCCGCGCCGCACGCCGTGGCCGCGGCGTTGGCTTCGGTGTCGAGGCCGCTGGCGCCACAGCGCCGCGGGACAATGACTGCTCCGCGGGCACGTCCCAGCGCCATGCGGCACGCCCCTGGCAGGGTGTCTGCTGGTAGACCGGGTGCGGTCCATCCACGCACTTGTAGACATGGGTCTGTGCCGGCGCTGCCATGGGCAGCAGCAGGCACAGCATCAGCGACCATCGCATGGCGGGCATCCGTGCGTTCCTGTGGCGGGCTGCGCTCATCCTCGGCATACGGCTCCCGTCCTGCCAGAGCGATACGCGTCACATCCGATGCAATCCAGCACAGCCGTGCAAGTCGGTCGCCTGCGCCTGCGCTGTACTGCCGAAGGCACCGGCATCCTGCCGAAGCCTTCCCTCCCTTCCGCCAAGGAACCTGCAATGAGCAACTTCGTCACCGTCGCCGATGGCGCCCGCATCTTCTACAAGGATTGGGGCACCGGCCAGCCGATCGTGTTCGCCCACGGTTGGCCGCTGTCTTGCGATGCCTGGGATCCGCAGATGCTGTTCATGGGCCAGAACGGCTTCCGCGTGGTCGCCCACGATCGCCGCAGCCACGGACGCTCCAGCCAGACCTGGAACGGCAACAACATGGACACCTATGCCGATGACCTGGCCGCGGTGATCGAAGCGCTGGACCTGAAGGACGCGATCCTGGTCGGCCATTCCACCGGCGGCGGTGAAGTGGCCCATTACATCGGCCGCCACGGCAGCGCGCGCGTGGCCAAGGTGGTGCTGGTCGGCGCCGTGCCGCCGCTGATGCTGAAGACCGCTGGCAACCCCGCCGGCACCCCGCTGGAGGTCTTCGACGGCATCCGCAAGGGCACCGGCGGCGACCGTTCGCAGTTCTTCAAGGACCTGACCACCCCGTTCTTCGGCGCCAACCGGGATGGCAACAACGTCACCCAGGGCATGCGCGATGCGTTCTGGCTGCAGGGCATGCTCGGTGGCGTCAAGGGCCAGTACGACTGCGTGCACGAATTCTCGGAAGTGGACTACACCGAGGACCTGAAGAAGATCGACGTGCCGGCGCTGGTCGTGCACGGCGATGACGACCAGATCGTGCCGTTCGATGCCTCGGCCAAGCTGTCCTCGCAGATCATCAAGGATGCCGAACTGAAGGTGTACGCCGGTGCGCCGCATGGCCTGACCATCACCCACGCCGACCAGTTCAACGCCGACCTGCTGGCGTTCGCACGCAAGTGAGGTATCGCGGCGGCGCTACCCAGCGCCGCCGCAAAAAAGGGGACGGAGGGGATTAAGTCGTTTGTGCACAAACGACTTAATCCCCTCCGTCCCCTTTTTGTGTCAGATATCGCTGTGATGGTGTGGTACCCCGGTCTTCGGCAGCGGATCATGGCCACCCACGAAGTGGCGTACCACCGGTGCGCGCTCACCGCGATGCAGTTCCCGCAGCACTTCCTGGATCGCCTTGTCGTCGGCGGTGATGCGCTCATGCTGGCGCAGGTGCTCCAGCCACGACGGGGTCACGAAATACTCCAGGTGGATGCCCGGGCTGGCCACGTCCTCGACCACGCCCCAGACCACGGCGCCATCGCGGCGGCGGATCGTGCCCAGCGCGCGCATCTGCGCCTGGAACGTGGCACGATCAGCATCATCGATGCGGTACTCGATGGTGACCAGCACCGGGCCTCGATCGTTCGACACCGGCACCGACAGCTCGGGTGCCGGCCAGTGCCCGGCCGGGCGCAGGTTCAGGTCTTCGGTGCCGGCGATGCGCACGCGCCACACCAGCAACCCACCGATCACCGCACCGGCCGCTGCCACCAGCAATGCCAGTTCGGGCGAGGTGCGCTGAGCGAGCGCGCCCCAGCTCAGGCCGCCGGCGGCCATGCCGGCAGAGAACACCATGATGTACAGCGCCAGCGCGCGCGCACGTACCCATGCCGGAACCGCAGTCTGCGCAGCGATCTGCAGCGACGACAGCACGGTGATCCACGCAAGACCATTGACCAGCATCACTGCCGGAAGCACGTACCAGCTGCGGGTCAGCGCCAGCCCGACCAGGCTCAGGGCCAGCGACAACGTCGCCAGCAGCACCAGCAGGTCGCGATCCATCCGTGCGCGCAGCTTCGGCAGCAGCAACGCACCACCCACTGCGCCGATGCCGATGCAGCCCAGCAGCATGCCGTACTGCCCCGCCCCACCCTGCATCTGCCCACGCACTACCACCGGCAACAGCGCGTTCATTGCCGCGGCGAAGAAGAAGAAGCCGACCGACTTGATCAGCACCGCCTGCAGCCGTCCGGCACGGCTCGCGTAGCGCAGGCCCGCTTTCAATCCGGCACCGAAGCCTTCCGGCGGCAAGCTCGACTGCTTTGGGTCGCGCTTCCAGCCCCACACCACGAACAGCATCGCGGCGAAGGTGATGGCATTGAAGCCGAACGCCCAGACCGCACCCAGCTGGGCGACGATCACGCCGCCGATGGCCGGGCCGATCGAACGGGCGATATTGATGCCGATCGAGTTCAGCGCCACCGCCGAGGCCAGCATCGGCTGTGGCACCAGTTCGGAGACGATGGCGGCCTGCGCGGGCATTGCCATCGCCGCACCGCAGCCCATGCAGAAGGTCAGCAGCACCAGCAACTGCGGGGTCAGCAGGTCCATCGCGGTCAACGCAGCCATCGCTGCGGCCACCAGCAGCATCCAGCCCTGGGTCGCCAACAGGTACTTCCGACGATCGACAATGTCGGCCAGGGTGCCGGCAGCGAGCGCCAGCAGCACGATCGGCACCGTGGTGGCCGACTGCACCAGGGCCACCATCAGCGGCGAACCGGTGCGCTCGGCCATCACCCAGGCGGCGGCCACATCATTGACCCAGGTGCCGATGTTGCTGGCCAGGATTGCCAGCCAGATCGAACGGAACATCTGGATCTTCAGCGGGGACCAGGCACCTGCGTCCTGTACGGGGGGTTGCGACGCGGTTGCGTTCACCATTGCCATGCTCCAACGATCGAGGCGAACAGCGTGTCCTGGCCTCCAGCCTGCTTCAGTGCAGGACCGGCGTCGACCCAGGCCAGCTGCAGCTGCCATTGCCAGTGTTCGCTGGCCTGCCAGCGGGTTTCGGATTTGTACTGGGTGCCGATGCGGCGCGCGCCACCGGCGCTGCCCGGCAACGCCACCAGCGGCGCCGGCGTGGTGTAGACCGCATCGGCACGACGATGCTTCCAGGCCATCTGTACGCCCAGTTCCGTCGTCACCGCGTCGTGCAGGCGCAGGGTCAGGGTCGGCTGCAGGTCCATCAGATTGGCCGGGGCCAGCAGGCTGGCCTCGCTGAAGTAGGCCGATTTCGGGAACAGTGCATTGAAGGTGCCCAGTCGCCGGTCGTGCAGGTTGCCATCGCCACTGGCGATGTCGGCCTTCAGCCCCAGCCGCGGTTGCAGTGGCCGCTCCCTCCAGCGCCAGCCCGTGTCGGTCGCCAGCGTCCAGGCACGGACGTCGAGTGGGCCGGTGGCGGCACGCAGTTCACCGCCCTGCGCCACCAGCTCACTGTTCCAGTCCAGCAGACCTGACTGGCCGAACCAGCGCGCACCGAGTGTCTGCCGGCGCTCGGTTCCCGAGCCCGCCGCAAAGCGCGCACCGTCGCGACGATAGTCCAGCAGGTACAGATCCCACTGTCCCACGCCCTGCCCGCGTGCCGCGGTGGCATAGGCACCCCACAGGTGCGCACCGTGTTCGCTGCGATCATCAAAGGCACCCGGCCGGTTCTCGACCGGCCGCAGGGCCATCAGGTCAAGCGTGCCGAGCCGCCCCTTCCAGCCCAGGCGCGCACCATCGAAGGCCAGGCGGATGTTCGGCCCATCGCGTACCGACAACAGCCGCGAGCTGCCATAGCCGGCTTCCTGCCGGCCGAGCTGCACATGGAAGCCACCGCGCTGCCAGCGCCAGTACGCCTGCTGCACGTCCAAGGCACCACGGTCGGTGCGGCCCGGGCCGCCTGCCTTGCCATTCTCGGCATGCACGCCCAGCTGCAGTTTTGCCTGCCAGGTGTCCTCCACATAGGTGGCCGAAGCCAGTGCGCGCAGCAGGCCATAGCCATCTTCGCTGCCGCCGATACCAAACCGGGTCGGGTCGTAGTACAGGCCACGCAGGCGCAGCGATGCGTCCAGCTGCAGCTCACCGTTGCCCGCGTCGCTGCAGCGGCCGCCCTCGCAGGCCAGCGCCAGCGAGGGCACGGACAGCAGCGCCAGGCTCAGAACGCGAAGCACGAGCATCCCATCGCGCCCCAGAACCCGGCCAGGTCATCGGTCGGCGCCGCGTGATGCGCGGCATGACCGTGAGCACCATGCGTACTGCAGGCCACACCGTGATGGTGGCGATGGGCAGCGGCCAATCCGGTGGCGGCACCACCAACGTGGTAACCACCGAACCGGTTGACCGGCGACCAGTCCGGCATCGCCGGCGGCAGCTGCGGCGCCAGCCCAGCATAATCGCCGTCGGCGTGCACGATGCGCCCGCCGACCACGGTCAGCATGCTGGTGATGTCGGCGATCTGCGCGTCGTCGACGCGGAAGAAATCGGCCGAGAGCAGGATGAAGTCGGCCAGCTGACCAACCTTCAATGTCCCCTTCACTGCTTCGTCGCCGGAGAACCAGGCGCTGCCCTGGGTCCACAGGCGCAGCGCCTGCTCGCGTTCGAGCAGGTTTTCCTCGCCATACAGGGCCAACCCGCCCACGGTGCGCCCGGTCACCAGCCAGGACAACGCCACCCACGGGTTGTAGCTGGCCACGCGGGTGGCGTCGGTGCCTGCGCCCACCGGCACGCCCTCGGCCAACATGCGCTTGACCGGCGGCGTGTGCCGTGCCGCCTGCACGCCGTAGCGCTCGACGAAGGCTTCGCCCTGGTAGGCCATGCGGTGCTGCACGGCGATACCCCCACCCAGCGCGCGGATGCGCTCGATATTGCGCGGAGTGATGGTCTCGGCGTGGTCGATGAACCAGTGCAGGCCATCGAATGGCACCTCGCGGTTGACCTGTTCGTATACATCCAGGATGCGGGTGATGCTCTCGTCGTAGGTGGCGTGGATGCGGAACGGCCAGCGCTTCTCGACCAGCAGCTTCACCACGTCGTGCAGTTCGGGCTCCAGCTCCGGCGGCAGTTCCGGGCGCGGCTCGTTGAACAGTTCGAAGTCGGCGGCGGAGAACACCAGCATCTCGCCCGCGCCGTTGTGGCGCAGCAGGTCATCGCCCTGGCGCGGCTGCAGGATCTCGCTCCAGCCACGGAAGTCATCCACTTCCCTGCCCTTGTTCTGGGTGAACAGGTTGTAGGCGATGCGCACCGTCAGCTGGTCATCGCGATGCAGCTGCTCGATGACCTGGTAGTCCTCGGGGTAGTTCTGGAAGCCACCGCCGGCGTCGATCACCGAGGTGATGCCAAGCCGGTTCAGTTCGCGCATGAAGTGGCGCGTCGAGTTGGCCTGGTACTCGATCGGCAGGCGCGGGCCCTTGGCCAGCGTCGCGTAGAGGATCAGCGCATTCGGCTTGGCCAGCAGCAGCCCGGTCGGGTTGCCCAGCGAATCGCGCACGATCTGGCCACCCGGCGGATCCGGTGTGTCCTTGCTGTAGCCGCAGGCGCGCAGCGCGGCGCGGTTGAGCAGTGCGCGGTCATACAGGTGCAGCAGGAACACCGGCGTATCCGGCGCGATGTCGTTGAGCTCCTGCAGCGTCGGCAGGCGCTTCTCGTTGAACTGCGCGGCGGTAAAGCCACCGACCACGCGGACCCACTGCGGCGCGGGAGTACGGTCTACCTGGGCCTTCAGCATGTCCAGGGCGTCGCCCAGCGAACGCAGGCCGTCCCAGCGCAGTTCCAGGTTGTAGTTCAGGCCGCCACGGATGAGGTGGGTATGGCTGTCGTTGAGGCCGGGCAGCAGGCGCCGGCCCTGCGCGTCGATCAGCGTCGCTTCATTGCCCCAGCCGCGCATGATCTCCTCGTCGCTGCCGACGGCGACGATGCGGCCTTCCTGTACAGCCAGCGCCTGCGCATGCGGCTGCTGCGGGTCGAGGGTGGTGATGCGGGCATTGCGGATGACCAGCGTGCTCATGCGACGCTCCTTGGAAGTGGAATCGAGTGCGGCACCGGCGCGACCTGCCAGGCCGAGCGCAACAGCGGCGCCGCTGGCCAGCACCACGTTGCGGCGGCCGTGATCGAGGGGATCGTGACTCATGCGAATTCTCCCGGAAAGCGTTGGCCGTCCAGCGCCCAGGCGCCGGGGCCGGCCAGCGCGAGGGCCAGCAGCACCGTGGTCCACATCAACGGGTACTCACTGCCGCCGCGCATCCAGAACCAGCCCTTGGGCAGGGCCAACAGCACGGTGAAGCCGATGAAGGCAGCCGCCGCAAGCGCGGCGATGCGGGTCTGCCACCCCAGCAGCACGGCCAGCCCGGACAACACCTGCAGCAAGGCCAACAGCAATGGCAACGGTGCCACTGCCGGCAGCCCGAAACCGCGCAGCTCGGTGGCGAAGCCGGAAAGCCCCGGCCCCCCGAACCAGCCGAACAGCTTGCCCAGCGCGTGCGGCAGCAGGAAGCCTCCTGCCGCCACGCGCAGCATCAGCAGGGCCAGGTCGAGGCCATGGCCGGCAACCATGCTCAGTGCCCGCCTTCCTGCGCACCGAACATCCGCTTGGCGTACTGGATGCCGATGCCGTAGCCGCCAGCGTGATCGCGCGCAATGCCGGTGGTCAGGTCGTAGGTTTCACCCCGTGCCCAGTCGCGCTGCAGTTCGAGCAGGTACTGCACGCTGGTCATCGGCACCGCGCCGGCCTGCACCATGCGGGTGATCGCACGCTCGTGCGCTTCCTCGCTGACATCGCCACAGGCATCGGTGATCACATACACCTCAAAGCCCTGCGCCAGCGCCGACAGTGCCGGGCCGACGATGCAGACGCTGGTCCACAGGCCGGCGATGACCAGACGGCGCTTGCCGATGCGGTTGATCTCATCGATCACAGGCTGGTCTTCCCAGGTGTTCATCGAGGTGCGATCGAACACCGTCTGGCCCGGAAAGATCTGCGGCAGTTCCGGGAACATCGGCCCGGAGAACGATGCCTCGGCGACCGTGGTCAGCACGACCGGTACATTGAAGCCCTTGGCGCCCTTGCCGATCAGCGACACGTTGTTGCGCAGCGCGGAAATGTCGATGGTGTGGGTGGCGAACGCCATCTGCGACTGGAAGTCGATCAGCACCAGGGCGTGGTCGGTCGGCGACAGCAGCGCCGGGGCGGGAGTGGCGGTGGCAAGGCTCATGGGTGGACTCCGTTGGAAACACGATCAAGGGGATGCAACAGGGCGGCATCGCCGGCAACGTACTGGCCGGGGCTGCAGCCGGTCTCCGCGCGGAAGCTGCGGACGAAATGGCTCTGGTCGAAGAAGCCCAGCTGCTGGGCCAGGCAGGCCATCGGCAGCTGCGCGCCCGGCAGCAGCTGGCGCGCGCGCTCGATGCGACGGCGGCGGACATAGCGCAGCGGGCTGGCGCCGGTACCGGCGCGGAACAGGCGTACCAGATGGAAGCGGCTGACGCAGGCGGCCGCCGCCAGCTCGGTCACCCGCAGCGGCTGCGACAGATGCTCATCGACATAGCGCAGGGCGCGCTGCAACGCGGCGGCCTGTTGCGGTGCCAGTGAAGCGGCGGGCGGATCAGGCGGGAAGAGGGTGGCCATGCGGGACGCCGCGAAGGGGTGCCCCATGGTGCGTGACCCCTGCGTGATGCCCCACCCCCGTCGGTCGAGGCCAGCACCTACCCGAATGGGGGAGGCCGACGGCCGAGCAGGCGGCGCCCGAACAACCGCGCATCCAATGAATAGGCGCCAGGGCCCAGCATCAACAGCGCCAATGGCAGCACCGCCTGCGGCCACGGCGCCTGCTGCGCGAACATGCCCACGGCCGCCATCAGCGCCGCCAACGGCGTCAACGCACCCAGCACGAGCATCAGCACTGCCAGCAGGCACAACGCCGACCACCCGCCCGCCTGCATGCCGGGCGTGAACAGCGCAGCGGACAGGCACAACCGCAACCACAGCAGGCCAATGCCCGGACCTCGGTCGGGGAACATCACGAACAGGCGCTGCATGGCGGGGCTCCGGAGGGCATGCCGGCGTGATAGCCGACGCCGGCGCACGCCGCCTACCCCGTTCGGGTCACCCCGGACTGCCCCACACCTGCCAGAATGCGCGCCATGCGTGGCCGCCCCTTCCCGTCCGTGCGTCGCCTGCCGACGCTGCTGACGTGCCTGCTCCTGTTGACCTCCCTGCCCGCCTTTGCCGTGCAGCGCCCGCCGGTGAGCGGCGGGCTGCCCGATTACGAACACACCGCCTGGCGCGTCGGCCAGGGCGCGCCGGGCGATATCTGGGACATTGCCCAGGACCGTGAGGGCCTGTTGTGGCTGGCTACCGGCTCGGGCCTGTACCGCTTCGATGGCCGTCGCTTCGAACGGCAGGCGGCGCCCGCCGGCAGCCAGTTCCCGTCCACCAACATGGTCACGCTGGCGCATGCCGCCGGCGGTGCGCTGTGGATCGGCTACTTCCAGGCCGGCATCAGCCAGTTCACGCATGGGCAGCTGCGCAGCTACGGCCGCGAGCAGGGGGTGCCGGTCGGCGTGGTCCCACGCTTCAGCCAGGATCGCCAGGGCCAGCTCTGGGCGGCGATCAATGGCGGGCTGCGCCGCTTTGACGGACATCGCTGGCAGCCACTGCCGGCCGCTGCCGGCCTGCCAGAGCGCCGTGTGCAGTGGGTGCTGCACGACAGCCGGGGCAGGTTCTGGGTGCTGGCCGACCTGAAGATCTGGATGCGTGCGGCGGGCCAGACCGCGTTCGAGGACACCGGCATCGCGGTCTCGCAGATGGCGACGCTGGCCGAAAGCCCGCAGGGTGAAGTGTGGCTGGCCGACCGGGTGAGAGGCACCTCGCCGCTGGCCAACGCGCAGGGTCTGCTGGCAGACAGCGAACGTGAGGCGCGGCGGTTGCCGGAACTGGTTGCTGCGCGCCTGCAGTTCACTGCCGATGGCGCGCTGTGGGCCACGATGAGCCCGCACGGCGGCGTCGCCCGCATCACCTTCGACGGCACCCGGGCCGTGCGCATGGAACGCTTCGATTCGCCGCAAGGACTGACCGCCACATCGGCAGTGCCGATCATCGTCGATCGCGAAGGCAATCTCTGGATTGGCACCAATCTCGGCCTCAACCGCTTCCGCGCACGCAGCGTGCACGCCCTGGTGGTCGGCCCAAGCGATCCGTACCGCTCGCTGGTGCGGGCCAGTGATGGCCGCGTGTATGGCTATGGCGAAGACCTCAAGCCCTACGACCTGCGGCGCCCCCTGCTGGATGGCAGCGCCACGCAGCTGCAGGCCGCCGCTCGGCAGGCACCCACGCCGATCTGGCAGTTCGACTGGGTCAACCTCGCGCGCACGGTCGCCGGCCACACCACATTGATCCCGCTGCCGGCGCCGTTCACCGGGCAGCCGCTGCATGCCCTGTTGTTCCCCGATGACGGACAGGCCTGGGTCTGCGCCGGAGAACGCGGGGTGCTGCACTACCAGCATGACCAGTGGCAACGTGAAATCCGCCTGCCAGAGCAGGCCTGCTCATCGCTGGCGCTGGATGCCGATGGCCAGCTGCTGCTCGGCTATGCCGATGGCCGCCTGCGCCGCCTGGGTACGAATGGCACCGAGACCTTCGACGCCGGGAACGGCCTGTCGGTAGGGCCGATCACCGCGATGCTGCACCACCGGGACCTTCTGCTGGTCGCCGGCGAAGCGGGGCTGGCGGCACGGCTGGACAACGGCCGGTTCGTTCCGGTGCGCACCGACATGGCCGGTGTCCTGGAGGGCATCACCGGCATGGTCGCCGATGCCAATGGGCACCTGTGGCTAAACGGCAGCCGTGGCCTGGTACGGATGGAAAGCGGGTTGCTGCGCCGTGCCCTGCGCACCGGTCTGCCAGTGACGCCACGCCTGTTCGATGCCATCGACGGCATGCCCGGCATCGCCCTGCAGAGCGGACCGATCGCTACCGCCGCCCTGGCCGACGACGGCCTGCTGTGGCTGGCCACCAACCAGGGCCTGGCCTGGCTGGACACCACCCGCTCGCACGTCAATACGATGGCTCCCAGCGTGCGCATCGGCGAGGTGCTGTATGGCAGCGAGCACGCGCCGCTACGCGATGGCCTGCGCCTCCCGGCCGGCACCAGCCAGCTGCAGATTGAGTACGTGGCGCTGTCGTTGGCACGTCCGGAGCGCAACCGCTACCGCTACCGCCTGTCGGGCGTGGATGACGGCTGGCAGGACGCTGGCAGCAGCACACGTGCGTACTACACCAACCTCGCGCCCGGCAGCTACCGGTTCGAGGTGGAAGCCGCCAACGAGGACGGCATCTGGAGCACCGCACCGGCCAGCCGCAGCTTCCGCATCGCTCCCACCTTCATGCAGACAGTGTGGTTCAAGCTGCTGTGCACCGCCGCCGTGCTTGCACTGCTGGTGCTGGCGGTACGCATCCGCAGCGGGCAGCTGGCCGCACTGTTCCGCGCCCGACTGCAGGAACGCAACGGCGAGCGCGAACGCATCGCGCGCGACCTGCACGACACCCTGCTGCAGGGTAGCCAGGGCCTGATCCTGCGCCTGCACGCGATCAGCCAGTCAGCGCAGACACCGGAGCCTGTGCGCAGTCAGCTTGAGTCAGCGATGCAGCTGGCCGAGCGCAACCTGGCCGAGGGTCGCGAGCGGGTCAATGCGCTGCGCGAGGCGCCGTTCGCGGGCCGCGACCTCGCTTCGGCGCTGGCCGACGTGCACGCCGAATACGCCGGGCATGGCATCAATCCCCTGCGCCTGACCGTGGAAGGCGCGACGCCACCGCTGCAGGCCGACGCGGCCGAAGAGGTGTTCCTGATCGGGCGCGAGGCCATCCGCAATGCGTTGCGCCATGCCAATGCCAGTGCCATTGAAGTGGAACTGTCCTATGGCACGCGTTGTTTCCTGCTGCACGTGCGCGACGACGGCGCCGGCATTGCCGACGAGAACGCCGGCCATGGCCATTGGGGCCTGCAGGGCATGCGTGAGCGCGCCCAGCGCCTCGGCGCGGAACTGCAGCTGTGGACCCGCCCCGGGCTGGGCACCGAGATCGCGCTGGCGGTTCCCGCCCGTCGCCTGTATCACCGCCGCCCATCGCGTTGGCGCTGGCCCTGGAGTAGAACGAGCCATGACTGAATCGCCTACCCCGATCGGCGTACTGGTGGTCGATGATCACCCGTTGCTGCGTGACGGCCTGGCTGCGCTGCTGGGCGCCCATTCCGACCTGCGCCTGCTCGGCGAGGCCGCCGATGGCGAGGAAGCCATCGCGCGCTATCAGCAGCTGCAGCCAGACGTGGTACTGATGGACCTGCAGATGCCACGCCTGGATGGTGTGGAAGCCATCGTGCGGATCCGCACGATGGATCCGCGCGCGCGCATCATCGTGCTGACCACCTACCGTGGTGACGTACGTGCGGTGCGGGCGCTGCAGGCCGGCGCCAGCGCGTACCTGCTGAAGGACATGCTGCGCCATGAACTGGTCGACACCATCCGCATGGTCGCCGGCGGCCGGCGCGCACCGATTCCCCCGGCCGTGGCGGCCAGCATCGCCGCGCATGTAGTGGAAGATCGCTTGTCGCCGCGCGAGACCGAGGTACTGCGGCACGTGGCCGGAGGGCTGTCGAACAAGCGCATCGGCGAGCGCATGCAGATTTCCGAGCAGACGGTGAAGGCGCACATGAAAAGCCTGATGGACAAGCTCGGCGTGGGTGATCGCACGCATGCGGTAACCCAGGCGCTGCGGCGCGGCATCATCAGCCTGGACGACAGCGGTCACGATTAGGGGGTTGTCCGGCAGGGCTTGCAGCCCTGCACCCGCG
>NZ_JAXBQQ020000008.1:0-5936 GCF_047520695.2 Stenotrophomonas sp. AR029
CATGTAAGCTCGGTCGCCGCTTGCTCGTGTGCGCAATCCTGCGCACACGGCAAGACCGGGGTTGGGCGTCCTGCCCAACCCGCCCGAGGCATGCCTCGGGCCCATGCGGCTCACGCCCCCGCAAGCGGCCCCACCCCGCCTTCGACAATTTCCCGCGTTCTGCAGTAGATCCACGCCATGCGTGGATGCTGTTTGATGAACTGTCGGAATGTTCGATTCCGATGGTGATCCATCCACGCATGGCGTGGATCTACCAGGATTGATGCCGACCGTCGGCACATGGGGTCAGATCTGTTTTCCACAGGAAAACGGATCTGACCCCGGAAACAAAAAAATCCCCGGTCGACCCGCATCGACCGGGGATCTGGATCGCCACATTGCCACGCCTTGGAGAGGCAGTTCCACCCTAGCGCATCGCGTGGCCGGCGGTGATCGCCTGTGGCGATGACGACCAAGCGCGTGGCTATCAGGCGGCGGCCAGGGCCTGCTCCAGGTCGGCGCGCAGGTCGCCGATGTGTTCGATGCCGATCGACAGCCGCACGGTGTCCTCACTGACGCCGGCCTTGGCCAGCTCCGCGGCATCCAGCTGGCGATGGGTGGTCGAGGCCGGATGGGTGGCCAGTGACTTCGCATCACCCAGGTTGACCAGGCGGGTGAACAGCTTCAGGGCATCGAGGAAGCGCGCGCCGGCTTCACGGCCGCCGGGCAGGCCGAAGGTCAGTACGCCCGAGCCGTGCCCACCCAGATAGCGCTGCGCGGCGCCATGCTCGGGATCGTCGGCCAATCCCGCGTAGCGCACCCAGGCGACCTTGTCGTGCGCCTTCAGGAACTGCGCGACGGCCAGTGCATTGGCGTTGATGCGCTCCATGCGCAGGGCCAGGGTCTCGATGCCCTGCAGGATCAGGAACGCATTGAACGGCGACAACGCGGCACCGGTATTGCGCAGCGGGACCACCCGCGCGCGGCCGATGTAGGCCGCCGGCCCCAGTGCTTCGGTATAGACCACGCCGTGGTAACTGGGGTCGGGTTGGTTGAGGCGGGCGAAACGCTTCGGCTGCGCCGCCCAGTCGAAGCGGCCGGAGTCGATGATGGCACCGCCAAGGCTGTTGCCGTGGCCACCCAGGTACTTGGTCAGCGAGTGCACGACGATATCGGCACCGTGCTCGAACGGGCGCAGCAGGAACGGCGTGGCCACGGTGTTGTCGACGATCAGCGGCACACCCGCGGCATGCGCGACCTCGGCAATGGCGGCGATGTCGGTGACGTTGCCGCGCGGGTTGCCGATTGATTCGACGAACACCGCCTTGGTGCGCTCGTCGATCAGCGCGGCGAACGCAGAAGGATCGGCCGGGTCGGCGAAGCGCGCCTGGATGGCATACTGCGGCAGCGTGTGTGCCAGCAGGTTGAGGCTGCCGCCATACAGCGCGCTGGAGGCGACGATGTTGTCACCGGCCTCGGCGATGGTCTGGAGGGCATAGGTGATCGCGGCCTGCCCCGAGGCCAGCGCCAGCGCACCGATGCCACCTTCCAGTGCGGCCAGGCGTTGCTCCAGCACGTCGGTGGTAGGGTTCATGATGCGGGTGTAGATATTGCCGGGCACCTTCAGGTCGAACAGATCGGCGCCGTGCTGGGTGTCATCGAAGGCATACGCCACGGTCTGGTAGATCGGC
Organism: Stenotrophomonas sp. AR029; assembly: GCF_047520695.2. Lineage (NCBI taxonomy): Bacteria > Pseudomonadati > Pseudomonadota > Gammaproteobacteria > Lysobacterales > Lysobacteraceae > Stenotrophomonas > Stenotrophomonas sp. AR029. Next base: position 1,671 of record NZ_JAXBQQ020000008.1, read on the forward strand.
ACCGCCACCGCGCGGGTGGTCGGGTCGGGACGGTAGCCGCCGTGCACGGCCAGGGTTTCCAGTTGCCACTGCGGTTCGCTCATTGCACCAGGCTCCATCCGGGGAAACCGCCACCATAGGCCAGCCCGCGCCCGCCACTGAAAGCCACTGGCGATGACGCCCGTACCGGCGGTTATCAGGTTGGCCGCGATTCAGGCAGTCGTCATGGGGCGCTGCTAGGCTGCGCCGCCGGGCGCTGCTGCCCGGGCACGGAGGCCCCACCCATGCAGCCATCGCCCTGGCATCCCACCACCAGCAGTTCGCCTACGTCGGTCATGCTGGTAGAGGACGACCGTCGCCTGGCCGAACTGGTGAGCGACTACCTCCACCAGCATGGCTTCACCGTGCAGCACATCGCACGCGGCGACCTGGCCGGCGCGGCCTGCCGCCAGCACGCGCCGGAGCTGGTGGTGCTGGACCTGATGCTGCCCGGCCTGGGCGGCATCGACGTGTGCCGCCAGATCCGCAGCTTCTCCGATGTGCCGATCCTGATGCTGACCGCCTGCGAGGACGACATCGAACAGGTGCTGGGCCTGGAATCGGGCGCCGACGACTATGTGCACAAGCCCATCGAACCACGCCTGCTTCTGGCCCGGCTGCGCGCCCTGCTGCGCCGCCGCCACGGCAGCAGCAACACCGGCACGCCCAGCCGGCTGATGCACGGTGAACTGCTGATCGACCGCATGCAGCGTGAGGTACACCTGCACGGTGCCACGGTGGACGTGGGCACCACCGAATTCGAGATCCTGTGGCTGCTGGCCAGCCAGCCGGGGCAGATCCTGTCCCGTGACCAGATCCTGCAGGCGGTGCGCGGTATCGGCTTCGACGGCCTGGACCGCAGCGTTGACGTCTGCATCGGCAAGCTGCGTCGCAAGCTCGGCGACGATGCGCGCGAGCCGCGGCGGATCAAGACCGTGTGGGGCCGCGGCTACCAGTTCAATCCGTCGGCCTGGACGGCATGAAGCGGCTGTTCCTGTGGCTGTGGTTCATCACCGGCGCCTGTTTCCTGGCCTCGGTGTTCTTTCTCAACCGGGTGCTCGACAGCATCTATACGCCCGTGCAGGATCGCGTTTTCGTCCAGCAGGTGCGCGGGCAGGTGTACGCCCTGCGCAGCGGCCTGGCCGGCCTGGACGGTAGCCAGCAGCGTGAGCGCCTGCAGCAGTGGCAACCGCACTATGGCATCGCATTGACCCTGCTCGACAAGCCTCCCGCGCTGACCCCGCAGGAACAGGCAGCCGTGCAGGCCGATGGCTTCATCGTGCGCGATCAGTACCAGCAGGTCCTGCTGCCCATCGAAGGCATCGATGGTCGCTGGTTGCACCTGCGCGTGCCTGGCGCGGTGCAGATGACCACGTACATGACCATCGCGGCCTACCTCAGCATTCTGCTGCTGGTCGGCGCCAGCCTGTACGCCTGGGTACGCCTGCTCTGGCGCGATCTGGATGCCCTGCGCGTGCATGCCGACCGCATCGGCGCCGGCGATCTGCAGGCACGCGCGCAGGTCTCGCCACGCTCGCAGATCCGGGTCATCGTCGACCATTCCAACCGCATGGCCGCGCGCGTGGCCGAACTGGTACAGCGCCAGCGCGACCTGACCCATGCGATCTCCCACGAACTGCGTACGCCGATCGCGCGCGTGGCCTTCGGCCTGGACCTGATGCAGGACAGCGATGACCGCGAGCGCCGCGAACGACTGGCGCAGGGCCTGCATGGCGACCTGGCCGAGCTCAACCGGCTGGTCAGCGAACTGCTGGCCTACGAACGGCTGGAGCATCCCAGCGAGGGCGAACCGATGCAGCGGATCGAAGCCAACGACTGGCTGCAGGCCTGCCTGGCCGATGCCCGCCGCGATGCCGAACGTGCCGGCCTGGTGCTGCGCGTGCAGCCCAGCGCCCTGCCTCGGCTGGAAGCGGAACCGCGCCTGCTGCAGCTGGCGCTGAGCAATCTGGTCGGCAATGCCCTGCGCCACGCGCGCTCGCAGGTGGACGTGTCGCTGGTGAGTGTGGGCGGGCGCGCCTGCCTGCGCGTGGACGACGACGGCCCCGGCATCGCCGAGGCTGACCGCGAAAAGGTGGTCCGCCCGTTCACCCGCCTGGATGACAGCCGCAGCCGCGACACCGGCGGCTTCGGCCTGGGCCTGGCGATCGTCGGCCGCATTGCCGCACGCCACCACGGCGAACTGCGCATCGGTCGCGCCGCCCTCGGCGGCGCACGCCTGGAAATGCACTGGCCGCTGGCTGCCAGCTGAACGCCCACGGGCGCAATTACAGTTGATTACAACTCCCGCACAACTGCGGACGGATCGGTCGCCGGCGTATCGCCACGCTAGCGACCCTGCAGCACTCGCCGGATGCGCGCGCTGCTTTCCTCCCATTGTCGAGAGTTTCCATGTCCCAGCTTCGCCGTTCCCCCGCCCTGCTCCACCTGGCCCTGTTGCCGCTGTTCGCCGCCCCGATCGCCCACGCCAAGGATGACCACTGGACCTTCGAGCTCGCCGCCGGCGGTGGCGTGGCGCCGCGCTACAGCGGCAGCGAGGAGTACCGTGCGACGCCTTCGCTGTCCTTCGATGTCACCTCGCCGGGGGGCTGGTTTCTGGGCACCAGTGGCATCGGCTGGGGCACGACCCTCGGCGAGCACACCCGCGTGCGCGCCTATGTCGGTGCCAGCGGTATCCGCAGGGACAAGGATTCGCTGCTCGGCGGTTCGGACTTCCTGCGCGGCATGGGCGATATCGATACCCGTCCCCTGGTCGGTGTCTCGGCTGGATATACGCTGGGCGAGGCCGTGCTGAGCGGCTCCTGGCAGTTCACCCGCAAGGACGAGGACAAGGCTGAGAACGGACTGGCTACCCAGCAGATCCACCTGAACCTGAGCATGCCGCTGTTCGACCTGGCCGGTGGCGTGGTCAGCGGCAGCGTCTCCACCGACTACGGCAACCGTGGCTACATGCAGACCTGGTACGGCGTCAGTCCGGAACAGGCCGCGCGCACCGGCTTTGCCGAGCACAAACCGAAGGCGGGCCTGGTCAGCGCCGGTGTCGGCCTGAAGTGGAGCCACCGCGTGGGCCGTAATGGCAACTGGTACATCTCGGCCGAAGGCACGCGCCTGCTCGGCGATGCCGCCGACAGCCCGATCGTGCAGAAGGCCAACCAGTTCGGCGTGATGAGCGGCTATACGCACCGCTTCTGATGCATGAAGGGCGCCGCGGGGCGCCCTCTTTCGCTGCGATCAGTGGCAGGCTTGTGCGGCGCCGCTGCCGCACAAGCCGACCTCGCGCAGCCAGCCGATCCACTGCACGACGTCGTCCTTCTCCGGCTCGGCGCGGAACGACTTCTGCACGGTGTGGAAGCCCTGCCTGCCCTGCATGCCCTTGATCCAGGTGAACTCCGGTTTGCCGGTGCCGGGGTTCAGCGGGCAACTGAGCATCAGCAGCGCGAATGGCCGTCCGCCCTCCTCGCCTTCGCGGATCCAGTGGCTCTGCGCTGCCGGACAGGCCATGCGCCACCCCGCCTCGATGATGCCGAGGAACTCGCGCGGACTCACATGGCCACTGTTCGGCGCATCATTGACAGTGACCATGTCGGTCCAGTCCTGCACGGTCTGGCCCTGCGGCACGTACTCGGTGATGCGGTTGCCTTGTGCGTCGGTGCTCTGGTGGGCCTGCTGGTAACCCTTCATCGGCGGCAGCTGGACCTGTTCGACGGCTGCAGCGTGTCCAGCAACAGCAGCGAGCGCCAGCGCCATGCAGAGTGAAACCCTTCGGGTAACGTCCATGCGGTTCTCCTCGTCCTTGCGAAAGTGAAACGGGATCATTGTGCCTTGCTAGGGCTTTGGTGGCGCGCCAGCCAGGGCAGGACTGGACCGACATGGTCACTGTCAATGATGCGCCGAACAGTGGCCATGTGAGTCCGCGCGAGTTCCTCGGCATCATCGAGGCGGGGTGGCGCATGGCCTGTCCGGCAGCGCAGAGCCACTGGATCCGCGAAGGCGAGGAGGGCGGACGGCCATTCGCGCTGCTGATGCTCAGTTGCCCGCTGAACCCCGGCACCGGCAAACCGGAGTTCACCTGGATCAAGGGCATGCAGGGCAGGCAGGGCTTCCACACCGTGCAGAAGTCGTTCCGCGCCGAGCCGGAGAAGGACGACGTCGTGCAGTGGATCGGCTGGCTGCGCGAGGTCGGCTTGTGCGGCAGCGGCGCCGCACAAGCCTGCCACTGATCGCAGCGAA
>NZ_JAXBQQ020000008.1:5946-164063 GCF_047520695.2 Stenotrophomonas sp. AR029
GGCGCGCCAGCCAGGGCAGGCGCGCCACCGGTTCAAGCCTTGGCGAAGACCAGGCGTCCCCCGTCGTTGCCGACTTCAATGGTGTCACCGTTGACGAAGGCACCGGACAGGATCTGCTGCGCCAGCGGATTCTCCAGCTGCGACTGGATCGCGCGCTTCAGCGGCCGCGCGCCATACACCGGATCGAAGCCGACGTTGCCGAGCAGATCGAACGCCGCATCGGAGACCGCCAGCTTCAAACCGCGCTCGGCCAGGCGCTTCTCCAGCCCGCGCATCTGGATGCGTGCGATCTGCTTGATCTGCTGCTTGTCCAGCGGGTGGAACACCACGATGTCGTCCAGGCGGTTGATGAACTCCGGACGGAAGTGCGCCTGCACCACGCCCATCACTGCTGCCTTCATCTGCGTGTAGGCCTCCGGGCTGTCGTCGCTGCTCATGTCCTGGATCTGATGCGAGCCCAGGTTCGAGGTCATCACGATGACGGTGTTGCGGAAGTCCACAGTGCGGCCCTGGCCGTCGGTCAGGCGGCCATCGTCCAGCACCTGCAGCAGGATGTTGAACACATCCGGATGCGCCTTCTCCACCTCATCGAGCAGGATCAGCGAATACGGGCGACGACGCACGGCCTCGGTCAGGTAACCGCCTTCCTCGTAGCCGACGTAGCCCGGGGGCGCACCGATCAGGCGGGCGACGCTGTGCTTTTCCATGAACTCGCTCATGTCGATGCGGATCATCGCGTCGGCACTGTCGAACAGGAACTCGGCCAGCGACTTGCACAGCTCGGTCTTGCCGACGCCGGTCGGGCCGAGGAACAGGAACGAGCCGGCCGGACGATTCGGATCGGACAGGCCGGCACGCGAGCGGCGTACCGCATCGGAGACGACCTTGATCGCCTCTTCCTGGCCGACCACACGGTTGTGCAGCACTTCTTCCATGCGCAGCAGCTTGTCGCGCTCGCCTTCGAGCATCTTGTTGACCGGGATGCCGGTCCAGCGCGAAACGACCTCGGCGATCTCCTCATCGGTCACGCGGTCCTGTACCAGCTTGAAGTCCTTGTGCTCGGCTTCCTGCGCGGCGGCCAGCTGCTTTTCCAGTTGCGGCAACAGGCCGTACTGGATTTCGCTCATCTTGGCGAAATCCTGGCGGCGCTGCGCAGCTTCCAGCTCCAGCTTGGCCTGCTCGACCTGTTCCTTGATCTTGGTGGCGCCCTGCAGCGCTGCCTTCTCCGACTTCCAGATTTCATTGAGGTCGGAGAACTCGCGCTCCAGCCCGTCGATATCGTTCTCCAGGTCGGCCAGGCGCTGCCGCGAGGCTTCGTCCTTTTCCTTCTTCAGCATCTCGCGCTGGATCTTCAGCTGGATTACCCGGCGTTCCAGGCGATCCAGCTCCTCCGGCTTGGAATCGATCTCCATGCGCAGTCGCGAGGCGGCTTCGTCCATCAGGTCGATGGCCTTGTCCGGCAGCTGGCGGTCGGTGATGTAGCGGTTGGACAGCGTGGCGGCAGCCACGATGGCCGGGTCGGTGATTTCCACACCGTGGTGCACGGCGTACTTTTCCTTCAGCCCGCGCAGGATCGCGATGGTGTCCTCCACCGTGGGTTCGCCGACGAACACCTTCTGGAAGCGGCGCTCCAGCGCGGCGTCCTTCTCGATGTATTTGCGGTACTCATCCAGCGTGGTCGCGCCGATGCAGTGCAGCTCGCCACGGGCCAGGGCGGGCTTCAGCATGTTGCCGGCATCCATCGCGCCATCAGCCTTGCCGGCGCCGACCATGGTGTGCAGCTCGTCGATGAACAGGATGATCTGTCCTTCGTTCTTGGCCAGGTCGTTGAGCACGCCCTTCAGGCGCTCCTCGAATTCACCGCGGAACTTGGCGCCGGCGATCAGCGCGCCCATGTCCAGCGACAGCACACGCTTGCCGCGCAGGCCTTCGGGCACTTCGTCATTGATGATGCGCTGGGCGAGCCCTTCCACGATCGCGGTCTTGCCCACGCCGGGCTCGCCGATGAGCACCGGGTTGTTCTTGGTCCGGCGCTGCAGCACCTGGATGGTGCGGCGGATTTCCTCGTCACGGCCGATCACCGGGTCGAGCTTGCCGCTCTCGGCGCGCGCGGTCAGGTCGATGGTGTACTTCTCCAGCGCCTGCCGCTGCTCCTCGGCGTTCTCCGACTGCACGTTCTCGCCGCCGCGCAGCTTGTCGATAGCCGCCTGCAGGCGGGTCTTGTCGGCACCGGCGGCGCGCAGCGCCATGCCCAGCGTGCCGCCGTCTTCCAGCGCCGCGAGCACGAACCACTCGCTGGCAATGAAGGCATCGCCGTGCTGCTGGGCCAGCTTGTCGGTCTGGTTCAGCAGGCGCCCCAGGTCATTGCCCATCGAGACGTTGCCGGCCTGGCCGGACACCTTCGGCAGTGCATCCAGCGCCTCGGTCAGGCGCTCGCGCAGCACCGGCACGTTCACCCCGGCCTGGGCCAGCAGCGGGCGCGTGCTGCCGCCCTGCTGGTCAAGCAGCGCGCTGAACAGGTGAACCGGTTCGATGATGCTGTTGTCGCGGCCCACGGCCAGCGACTGTGCGTCTGCCAGCGCCTGCTGGAAACGCGAGGTGAGCTTGTCCATCCGCATTGCGAATCCTCATCGGTCATCAGGGCCGGCCCGCGCCGGCGATGCTGGGAAGATGCGGTTGCCCCACCCCGTTTCAAGGGTGGCTGCGACTGCACCCCGAGGCCAGTCAGCCTGCGGCCAGCATGCCGGAACGGGTGTGGTCGGCGCGTTGATCCCGATCAGTTCGGCGCGGTGAGCGGACTCAGCCGGTGATCGCGCTGCGGATCGCCCGCAGCTGCTGCTTGACCGCCCGCGCCTGCGCGTCGTCCATGCGCAACAGCGCCTTCTGGCCTATCGAGCGCGACTGCAGGGTGGAATCGACGAAGCGGTAGCGACCGCGCTCATCACGCTGCACCAATGGCGCCTGCACCAGTTCCGGGGTCTCCAGCAGATGGTCGATCACCGCCACCAGACGGTCGTTGAAGTAGCCCTCGGGCCGGCCCAGGTCGACGTAGGCCTGCTGGATCAACGGATAGAAGCGCTTGTACGCCGTAGCCGTTGCCGCTGGATCCAGCGCAGTGAAGGCCTGCACATAGGGCGCGTAACGCGCCGAGTTGCTTGGCGCGATGCGTTCCCCGCCCTCGCCAGGCTCGACCTGCAGGTTGCCCGGCAGCGGCCGTGCGGCCAGCGCCGTCGGCGGCACGCTTGGTTTGTCCAGGTTGTCGACCTGGGTGACCAGGCGCTGGATCAGGTGATCGCGCAGCAGCAGGGTCATCGGGCCCTCGCCCTGGAACAGCTGGCTCAATGCGCCCCAGGCAGCCGCATCACTGTCGGCCAACTTGGGCAGCGCCGGGTCAGCGGCGGCCTCGGTGTCCAGCGGATGCCTGATCGGCGGCGGTGCTGGCGCGGGGTCCGCGGCCGCCTGCGGTTGCGGCGGTGCGCTGGTGCTGGCGGGGGTTGAGTGCACCGGCACCGAAGCACCGTCTGCCAGGTGCCTCAGCTGATCGCGGAACAACCAACCGCCCGCGCCGCCGATCACCACCACACCCAGCACCCAGGGCCATACCGCCTTTCCACTCTGCATGATGCAGCACCTCGTTTCACACGCATGGAGAAGGTGTGACCCCACCGGTTCCAGCCGGTTCCCTGCCTGTTCCGCTGCCGTTCGGCTTCGGCCCACGCCAAAGCCGCGCTCACGCCTGCTTTGCGTGCCGCGCGCGAGGCTGTGGGCCTTGTCCTGCGGAGACACTGCCATGCAGTATGCGCTGTACTACTGGACCGGTATCCAGGGCCGTGGCGAGTTCGTGCGCCTGGCGCTGGAAGATGCCGGCGCCGACTACATCGACATGGCGCGGGTGCACGGTGATGCGGTGATGCAACCGTTTCTCGACGGCAGCAGTGACGGGGCACAGCCCTTCGCGCCGCCGTTCCTGAAGGCCGGTCGCCAGGTCATTGCGCAGGTCGCCGCCATCCTGGACTTCCTCGGCCCGACGCTGGATCTGGTGCCGCAGGCCGCATCGCGGCGGATGCAGGCGTTGCAACTGCAGTTGACCATCGCTGACCTGGTGGCCGAGGTGCATGACACTCACCATCCGATCGCCGCATCAAAATACTACGAAGAGCAGAAGACCGAGGCCAAGGCACGTGCCGCGTCGCTGCGCAGCGAGCGCCTGCCGAAGTTCCTGGGCTACTTCGAACGGGTGCTCGCCGCCAACGGTGGCCGCCATGCACTGCGCGAGCATTCGTATGTGGACCTGTCGCTGTTCCAGCTGCTGAGTGGTCTGGACTACATGTTCCCGCGCCGCATGCAGGCACTGGCGCCCGCCGTGCCCCTGCTGCGCGCGCTGCAGGAGCGGGTGGCGAAGCGGCCGAACATCGCCGCCTACCTGGGCTCGGAACGGCGGCTGGCATTCAACACGAATGGCATCTTCCGCCATTACCCGGAGCTGGACGCCGAGCGGTAGTGCCGGCCGCTGGCCGGCAGAGCGCGCTGTAAGCATTCGCCGCCTGCAACACGCCCCTGTAGAGCCGAGCCATGCTCGGCTCAGAGCAGCCGAGCGCAGGCTCGCCTCTACAGAGCACCAGAAGTGGAAGAAGCGGTAGCGCCGGACCATGCCCGGCGTCACCGGTCAATGATCGGTGCGATCACCCAGCGGCTTCACCGGCTGCTTCTGCAGCGACAGCAAGCCCAGCAGCACCGCCAGGGCCACGTAGGCACCGGCAAACTGCAAACTGATGATGCGCGCCAATCCTTCCAGCTCCCACGGCAGGTAGATGCCGCCGCGCGGATCCACCGAGTGGATCAGCCCGAACAGGGTCAGCACCGCCGCCACCAGCAGGAAGCCGCAGGCACGGCGCAGGCGGCCATCGACCATCGCCGCCACCGCCGAAATCCACAGCATCGAGGTGATGATGAAGCCGTTGCCGAGGGTGAAGATCACCGCCAGCTCCGGCAGGCCGTGGCCGTCGAGCTTGGTCAGCAGCTGGGGCAGCTGATCCGGTGTGATCCAGCCGGGTGCCTTGATCGCCAGCAGGTAGGCCACCGACGGCAGGAAACCGAACACCATCGCGCCGGTATGGTGGCGCGGCGTGGCCTGGAAGGCCTGGGTGGTGATGTCGATGGCCACGTACACGATGATCGGTGCCAGCACCGCCAGCGGCAGCCACTGCACCAGCCCGGAGATGATGCCAAGCATGCCGCCGATGCCGACGAACAGGCCAGTCAGCAGCGTATAGCCGCTGCGCGCGCCCATGTGCTTGTACGCAGGCTGGCCGATGTACGGCGTGGTCTGCGCCACGCCGCCACAGACGCCTGCCACCAGCGTAGCCACCGCTTCCACCAGCAGGATGTCGCGGGTGCGGTAGTCATCGCCGGCCGCACGCGCGCTTTCAGAAACATTGATGCCGCCGACCACCATCAGCAGGCCGAACGGCAGCAGCAGCGGCAGGTAGGTCATCGCGGTGGGCAGGCCGTCGAGGAAGCCCAGTGTCGGCAGCGGCAGCACCACCTGCGGCGGCACCCACTCCGGTACATGGAAGCCGGGGGCGCCCAGCCCGGCCAGGCCCAGGCCGTAGTACAGCGCGGTGCCGAACACGAAGGCCAGCAGCACGCCCGGGCCTCGCACCGGCAGCTTGCCCTTGGCGATCAGCACATACAGCAGCAGGCCCAGCGTGGTGAAGCCGACCAGCGGCGAGCGCAGCGTCTCCAGCAGCGGCAACAGGCCCATCAGCACCAGCGCGATGCCGGCGATGGAACCCAGCAGCGCGGCACGCGGCAGCGCACGGGTGACTGCTTCACCGAAGAACGACAGCACGAACTTGAGCACGCCCATGATGACCAGCGCCGCCATGCCCAGCTGCCAGGTGGCGATGCCCGCCGCGTGCGGGTCCATGCCCTGCTGCTTGAACGCGATGAAGGCCGGGCCAAGCACCAGCAGGGCCATGCCGATGCTGGTGGGGGCATCCAGGCCGAGCGGCATGGCGGTGACGTCGTCACGGCCGCTGCGCGCGGCCAGCCGGCGTGCCATCAGGGTGTACAGCAGGTTGCCTATCAGCACGCCGAAGGCCGTGCCTGGGAACATGCGGCCGAACACCACGTCGGCGGGGAACTGGAAGATCCCGACCAGGGCCATGGCGATGAAGCCGAGGATGGAAAGGTTGTCGACGACCAGGCCGAAGAAGCCGTTGAAGTCGCCGGCGACGAACCAGCGACGCGGTGCGGCGGAAGCGGGAGCGGACATGGAAGGGGCGGTGGGGGTGGGGACCGCCGATGGTAGGCCCAGCGGCGCCTGGGCGCCAATTCCGTCGTGGAATGATGGGTTCCAGCCAACGGCGGGGCCCCTCGTGGCTGGGCGCGGGTAGAGCCGACTGTTAGTCGACTGGCATTGCCAGTTGGGCCGGTCGGGATGGGCTGCGCAGGACACGCCGTAAACCCATCCCTGGGGGCTCGATGGCGCCATCCATGGCGCCAACGGTCCTGCGCAGCCCATCCCGACCGGCCCCTGACAATTTCCTGCGCGTGCCAGCCACGGAAGAGAATCAAAAGATCAAAAGCAAAGGCAGGCTCTCGTTGTAGCGCCGAGCGCATGCTCGGCTGCTGTACGCGAAGCTTCTGAGCCGAGCACGGTTCGGCTCCACAAGAACAATTCGATCATTTCCACGCTATCCACGCATGGCGTGGATCTACCGGCAGATCGCGATGATCTGTCTAAGCCGGGGTGGGTCCGGTTGCGGGGGCGTGAGCCGCATGGATGCGGCGACCGAGCTTACATGGGTGAGGGCGCTTTGCTTGCGAAGCATTGCTTCGCAAGCGCCCGAACGCACAGCCGCCAGCGGCTGGGCCGGGCCCCGGAGGGGGACTTGCAGCGCCCCCCGCAACCGGACCCACCCCGCCATCCCACGGATACCCAGCTGTTGCTGTTGCTGTTGCTGTTGCTGTTGCTTCGACCTTCACCTCCGCAGGTGCAGGGCCCAGCCCTGCATCGACCACCCCCTACTTCTTCAGGAAGTTGTCCACCAGCAGATGCTTCACGTCGTCGAAGCGGCCGTTCAATACCGCCTTGGCCGCATACAGCGCCGTGCCGGCGACCTGCTTGGCCTCGATCTGTGGTGGCATCACCAGCTCGGCGCGGCTGGTGTGCACATCCAGCAATGCCGGGCCGCGCTGCGCCAGGAAATCCTGCACCGCTTCCTCCAGATCCTCGCTGCGGGTGACCGTGCGGCCATGGAAGCCGATCACTTCGGCCAGGCGGCCGAAGTCCGGGTTCTTCAGGTCGGTGTAGTTATCCAGAAGGCCTTCCACCTTCTGCTCCAGCTCGACGAAGTTCAGCGAGCCGTTGTTGAACACCACCACCTTGATCGGCAGATTCTCCTGTACCGCGGTCAACAGGTCGCCCAGCAGCATTGCCAGCCCACCATCGCCGGACAGTGAAATCACCTGCCGGCCGGGGAAGGCCTTCTGCAGTCCCAGCGCCTGCGGCATCGCGTTGGCCATCGTGCCGTGCAGCAGGCTGGTCAGCGTGCGGCGGCGGCCGTTCACGCGGATATGGCGCAGCACCCACACCATCGGCGAGCCGCCGTCGGCGGTGAACAGTGCATCCTCGGTGGCGTGCTTCGAGAGCAGCGCGGTCAGGTGCTGCGGATGGATCAATTCGCCTTCGCCCGGCTGCTCTTCCTGTTCGCGCTTCTTCAGCGCCTTGTCGCGATGCTCGATGCACTCGTCCAGGAAACTGCCGTCCTCGCGCGGCGGCAGCATCGGCAGCAATGCATCCAGCGTCGGTGCGATATCGCCGACCACGCCGAGGTTCACCGGGTGGCGGCGGCCAAGGTGGCTGCCATCGCGGTCGACCTGGATGATGGTGGCCTTGTCCGGGTAGAACTGGCCCCAGGCGAAGTCGGCGCCGAGCAGCAGCAGCGTGTCGCACTCCATCAGCGTGTGGAAGCCGGACTCGATGCCGAAGATGCCGGTCATGCCCATGTTGTACGGGTTGTCCGGCTCGACGAAATCCTTCGCGCGCGAGGTATGCGCGATCGGGGCCTGCAAGCGCCGGGCCAGCTCCAGCAGCTGCGCGTGCGCGCCCTGGCAACCGGCACCGGCGTAGATGCCGATGCGCTTGCCCTGCCCCAGCAGCTCAGCGATGCGCTGCAGTTCGGCGTCGGAGGGGCGCAGTACCGGCTGAGTGTAATGCACCGAGAACGGCACATCGTGCTTCACCTCGGCCTGGCTGATATCGGCCGGCAGGATCACCACCGCCACGCCACGGCGGCTGATCGCGGCCTGGCAGGCCAGGGCCACCACGCGTCGCGCCTGCTCCGGGCTGTGCACCTGCTCGCAGAACACCGTGCAGCTGCCATAGACCGCCTTGAAATCCACTTCCTGCGGGAATTCCATGCCCAGCTCGCTGGTCACCACCTGGCTGGCGATCAGCACCATCGGCGCACGGTTGCGGTTGCTCTCGAACACGCCATTGATGAAGTGCAGGCCACCGGGACCACAGGAACCCGCGCAGGCGGTCAACTCGCCGCTCACCAGCGAATCGGCGCCGGCAGCGAATGCGGCCACTTCTTCATGGCGCACGTGCACCCAGGCGATCTCGCTGCCATGCATCGCATCGGTCACATGGTTGAGCGTATCGCCCACGATGCCGTAGCAACGGCGGACACCGGCCTGCTGCAGGGCGTCCACCACGATTTCGGCTACGCGCTTGCTCATCGGATACATCCTCGAACGGGGGAACCCCCGAGGCTAGACCCGATGAAGTGATGCCTCCGCAAAAAAAGGGGACGGAGGGAATTAAGTCGCTTGTGCCACAAACGACTTAATTCCCTCCGTCCCCTTTTAGTCGTTGACGTTGATCCAGCCCAGCACGTCGCCGTGATTCGGGCTGCGATAGCGCAGCCTCACCCAGCCGTTCTGTTCATCCTGCAATTCCACGCGATCGCCCTGCACCAGGTAACGCTTGGTGCTGGACGCACCAGGCCGGTCGAACAGGAACAGCCGCGCGGGTACCACGGTGGCCTGCTGGCCGCGCAACGGTCCATCCGGCGGTGCGCCCAGGCCATCGGCAATGGCACTTTCCAGCACACGGCCGGCGGGATCATAGGTGCGCCAGACGGCCAGCGGACCCTGCTCGTCGGTCTGCTCCCACTGCAGCGCGGCGTTCAATGTGTCGCCCAGCATCAACACGCGCTCGGCGCGGTACAGGTAGAGCTTCGCACCCGCGAACCGGTACTGGTCGGCGTACCACATCGGCCCGCTGCGGCAACTGCTGGTGAGGGTGCGGGTGGCAACGTCCACGCTCAGACCCATCAGATCACCGCAGCTGTCCTTGCCGTGGGTGTCGGCCTGCAGCACGCGATACGAAGCACTGGCCGGATCGAACCGATACACCGTCACCGCTTCATTGACCATGCCCACCGAGGCGCGTGCGACCAGTTCCGGGTAGCCATCGAAATCGACGTCCTCCAGACCCCAGCGCGAATTGCCGTCGGCATCCGCCGCGCCCGCCAGCGTCTGGCGCTTTCCCGACGGCGACAGCTGCACGGCGATGCTGCCATCCTGCTGGGGATCGGCGTGCGCCTGCACGTGCGCGGCCACCTGGAACCGCAGTGTTTCGATGTCGTCGCCACTGGCCTGCGCCGACGGTGCCAGCGTGCCGGCCAACACCAGGCCCAGCAGGCATTCCCTGTGTTTCATCATCGGTCCTTGTGGCACCGCGGTGGCGCCTTCAGCTCAGAACGATACCTCGACCGGCTGCCGCGACCACAGCACCGACTGATGCCTGGTCTGCTGCTTCCACGCCAGGCGGATCGCTTCGATATCGGCGCGGCGCTGCGGGGTGTCCTCATGCAGCACCACCAGCACCTTGGTGCGCAGGCGGTTGGGCGCGGCATCGCCGCGGAACAGCCACTGGCCATAGGCATCGAACACGGTCAGGCCATCCGGGAAGCGCGGGGTCACTTCCTTGTCCAGGAAGGTGCGCCACTGCGCGTCGCTGATGGTGTCGGCCTGCGGGCGGTTGCCGGCGCCCTGCTCCTCGCCCACGCCGAAGTACAGCTCGCTGCGCACCCAGCCGTGCGCGGAAGACGGGCGCGCGGCGTCGCCCTTCAGTTCGGCGGTAGTGGCCGTGGCATAGGCGCTGGGCGCCTGCGATGAGAGGCTGGCGCAGCCGCTGGTGGCCAACAGCACGGCGAAGACGAGGCCAAGGTGTTTCATCGGTACAGCTCCGGGGAAGGGGGACAAGGCGAGCCGGCAGCGTACAGCGCCACCGGCCCGGCGTGCTGATGCCAACCGGGCATCAGCTCATGCCGGACCGGCAGGGGCTTGCATCCGCACCGGTCATCACGCGAAGATAATATATCGCTTCATCCGGATGCATGTAAGTGAAACTATCTCCCCTTCCCCCGTCGTCGTTGTTGCTGGAGCCCCCATGTCCGCCCGCCTGCCCGCGTCGCCGCTCGGCCTCGCCATCGCCCTCGCGCTTTCCTCCGCGGCCGCCCCGGCCCTGGCCCAGGACGCCACCAACCTGGATACGGTGATCGTTACCGGCACCCGTGCCGCCGACCGCACCGTGCTCGAATCCACCTCGCCGGTGGATGTGCTCACCGCCGAGGACATCCGCAAGGCGGGCGTGGTCAACGGTGAGCTGGGCAGCGCGCTGCAGGCGCTGCTGCCGTCGTTCAACTTCCCGCGCCAGTCCAACTCCGGTGGCGCCGACCATGTGCGCGCTGCGCAGTTGCGTGGCCTGTCGCCGGACCAGGTGCTAGTGCTGGTCAACGGCAAGCGCCGCCACCACACCGCGCTGGTCAACACCGACAGCAAGATCGGCAAGGGCACCACCCCGGTCGATTTCAATTCGATTCCGGTCAGCGCGATCAAGCGCATTGAAGTGCTGCGCGATGGCGCCGGGGCGCTGTACGGCTCGGACGCCGTGGCCGGCGTGATCAACGTGATCCTCGACAACGGCGGTGACGGCGGCGAGATCGAGGCGAGCTACGGTGCCAACCACACCGACCTCAAGCCGATCGGCCGCACCCTCACCGATGGCCAGACCGGCAACCTCAGCGCCAAGGTCGGCACCTCGCTGGGCGAAGACGGCGGCTTCCTGCGCGTCGGCCTGGAATACAAGCACCGCAACGGTACCAACCGCGCCGGCTTCGACCAGATTCCGCCGTGGGACCAGACTCCGGACAACCTGGTGCTGCAGGGCAAGCGCAACTATGTGCTGGGCGATGGCAAGAGCAAGGACATCAACCTGTGGCTGAACACCGAGATCCCGGTGGGCCAGACCTCGACGTTCTACGCGTTCGGTACCTTCAACCAGCGGGATACCGAAGGCGCGAACTACTTCCGCTATCCCGATGGCGATGCCAACTGGAAGCAGGTCTATCCGAACGGCTACCGACCGATCTCCGAAGGCGAGAACCGCGACGTACAGGCCGTGGCCGGCGTGCGCGGCCAGTGGGGCGAGTGGAGCTACGACGGCAGCCTGGATTATGGCCAGAACGACTTCACCTACCGCCTGCGCGATTCGCTCAACGCCTCGCTGGGCCCGACCAGCCCGACCCGCTTCAAGACCGCCGATTACCAGTACGCACAGACGGTGGGCAATCTCGATCTGAGCCGCGTGTTCACCCAGAGCGACAGCATCAGCCACACGCTGGGCCTGGGCGTGGAAGCACGCCATGAGCGCTACCAGACCCGCCCCGGCGACCCGGCCAGCTATGCGGCCGGCCCGTACACCGACCGCCCGACCGGTTCACAGGCCGGTGGTGGCCTGACCCCGCAGGATGCGGCGCGCCTGTCGCGCGATGTGGCCAGTGCCTATGCCAGCCTGTCCAGCCAGTTCGGCGAGAAGTTCTCCACCGACCTGGCCGCGCGCTACGAGCACAACGACGACTTCGGCGGCGAACTGACCGGCAAGCTCGGCCTGCGCTATGAGTTCACCCCGGCGTTCGCGTTGCGTGGCGCCATCTCCAACAACTTCCGCGCGCCGTCGCTGGCACAGATCGGCTACGAGTCCACCTCCACCGGCTACAACGCAGGTGGCCAGCTGGTGCAGGGCCGCCTGCTGTCAGTCAACAATCCGATCGCACGCGGCCTGGGGGCGCAGAACCTGAAACCAGAGAAATCGCTGAACACCTCGCTCGGTTTCACCAGCCGCATCGGCGAGCATTTCGACCTTTCGCTGGACTTCTTCCAGATCGACATCGATGACCGCATTGCACTGTCGGAGAGCATCACCGGTGATGCACTGACCGACTACGTGGCCGCCAACTACGGCGTCAGCGGCCTGCAGAGCGCCAGCTTCTTCGTCAACGCCGCCGACACCCGCACCCGTGGCGCCGAGCTGGTGAGCAACTGGCGCCAGTCGCTGGGCGATGGCCAGCTGCTGCTGACCGGCACCTATGCGTATACCAAGACCACGCTGAAGAACGTGCTGGCCACCCCGGCCCAGCTGCGCGCGCTGAATCCGGACTACGTGCTGTTCGGCATCGAAGAGACCAACACGCTGACCGACGCCACGCCGCGCACGCGTGGTAGTTTCTCGGCCGCATGGAGCAACGACCACTGGTCGCTGAGCACCCGCGTGAACCGCTATGGCAGCGCCACCCGCGTGTTCAACTTCGGTGAGGGCTACATCCCGCGCCAGACCTACCAGGCCGAGTGGCAGCTGGATGCGGAAGTCGAATACCGCATCACCCCGCAGTGGAGCGTGGCTCTCGGCGGGCAGAACCTGACCGACAACTATCCGGATCGATCCAACAGCGATATTCACTACTTCGGCAACCTGCCGTACGACGTGCTGTCGCCGATCGGCAGCAACGGTGCGTACTACTACGGCCGCGTCCGCTATACGTTCTGATTCACCAGCCCGGTAGTGCCGGCCAGCGGCCGGCAACCGCAGGGTGCATCCAAGGACTGACACGTTGCCGGCCAGCGGCCGGCACTACCCCGATCCGTAGCCTGCCCTCGACCCCACGTACACGCCCACGCTGGCAAGCTGGGCGTCATGGCTGAACCGCTCCCCCTGCGTCCGCCGCCGCCATTGCTGGATGACGCCTGCGCGTTGTTCCTTGATGTCGACGGCACCCTGATTGAATTCGCTGCACGCCCGGATGCCGTGCAGCTGCTGCCGGATGTGCGCGAAGCCATCGGCCGCATCAGCGACCGCCTGGAAGGTGCCGTGGCACTGGTCAGTGGTCGCCCGCTCGAACAGCTGGATCAACTGTTCGCTCCGCTGCAACTGCCTGCTGCGGGCCTGCATGGCCATGAACTGCGTGGGCAGGATGGTCGCGTACTGCGCGACGAACACGACGACGACACCGCCGAATGGCTGCACGCACTGCACCAGCAGGCGATGCGCTTCGCCCACGGCCATCCCGGCGTGCTGGTGGAAGACAAGGGTGTCGGCCTGGCCCTGCACTGGCGCGGCGCGCCGCATGCAGCCAGGGACGTCCGCGCCTTCGCCGACCGCCACGTGCGGGGCCGTGCCAGCTACCGCCTGCAACCCGGCGACCATGTAGTCGAATTCGTGCCCGTCGGCACCGACAAGGGCCGTGCGGTGCTTCGGATGATGCAGTACCTGCCCTTCCGCGGTCGCCTGCCGGTGTTCCTCGGCGATGACCTGACCGATGAGTTCGGTTTCGATGCCGCCAACGGCCAGCATGGCTGGAGCGTGCTGGTGGGCGAACGTGAACCCAGCGCGGCGGTGTTCGCGCTGCCCGACATACGCAGCGTGCACGCCTGGCTGCGTGAGAATGCCTATTGACCCGGCCAACCCCCACGGCCGCAACCGAGATGTACCGCGTGATGACCCAACCCGATCTTGATCTGGGCGTGGTCGGCAACGGCAGCTTCGGCGCCCTGGTCGACAAACGTGCCCGCGTTGTCTGGAGCTGCCTGCCCACCTTCGACGGCGACCCTACCTTCTGTGCGCTGCTCGGCCCCAACCAGCAGACCGGTGGCGACTTCGCCATCGAGCTGGAAGACTTCGCCAGCAGCGAGCAGGAATACCTGACCAACACGGCGATCCTGCGCACCGTGCTGCGCGACATGCACGGCGGCGAACTGGAAATCCTCGACTTCGCCCCACGCTGGCGCCAGAACGACCGTTTCTACCGCCCGGTCAGCCTGATCCGCCAGGTGCGTCCGCTGGCTGGCAGCCCGCGCATCACCGTACGCGCACGCCCGCTGGCGGACTGGGGCGCGCGCGTTCCGGAATCCACCTGGGGCAGCAACCATGTGCGTTGGGTGCTGCCCGAACACGTGCTGCGGCTGACCACCGACGTGCCGGTGCGCTTCGTGCGCGATGGCCTGCCGTTCGTGCTCAACCATCCCATCCACCTGATCCTGGGCGTGGATGAATCGCTCAACCGTTCGATCAGCGGCTATGTGCAGGAGGCCTTCCAGCGTACCCGCGATTACTGGCGCGAATGGGTGCGCTACCTGTCCATTCCGCTGGAATGGCAGGACGCGGTGATCCGCAGTGCGATCACGCTGAAGCTGTGCCAGTACGAGGACAGCGGCGCGATCATCGCGGCGATGACCACCTCCATTCCTGAAGCCCCCGGCAGCGTGCGCAACTGGGACTACCGCTACTGCTGGCTGCGTGATGCGGCGTTCGTGGTGCGGGCGCTGAACCGCCTCGGCGCCACGCGCACGATGGAACAGTTCCTCGGCTACATCTTCAACCTGGCCACCACCGACGGCACGCTGCAGCCGCTGTACGGCATCGGCTTCGAAGCCAAGCTGGACGAAGATGAGGTCCCCAGCCTGTCCGGCTACCGCGGCATGGGCCCGGTACGACGCGGCAATCTGGCCTGGGTGCAGCGCCAGCACGATGTCTACGGCAGCGTCGTGCTGGCGTCCACGCAGCTGTTCTTCGACCGGCGCCTGCAGGACCCGGGTGATGCGCACACCTTCGCCCGCCTCGAACCCCTCGGCGAGCAGGCCTTCGCCCTGCACGACGTACCCGATGCCGGCCTGTGGGAGTTCCGCGGCCGCACCGAGGTACACACCTACACCAGCGCGATGTGCTGGGCCGCCTGCGACCGCCTGTGCAAGATCGCCGTGCGGCTGAAGCGCGATGACCGCGCCCACTACTGGCGCACACGTGCCGACACCATCCACGCGCGCATCATGGCCGAATCGTGGAGCGAAGAGCTGGGCCACTTCACCGATACCTTCGGTGGCCATCGCCTGGACGCCTCGCTGCTGCTGCTGGCCGACATCGGCTTCATCGACGCGATGGACGCCCGCTTCATCGCCACCGTCGAAGCCATCGGCCGTGACCTCAAGCACGGCAATTCGCTGTACCGCTATGTCGCTCCGGATGACTTCGGTGAGCCGGAAACCAGCTTCACCATCTGCACGTTCTGGTACATCGACGCACTGGCCGCCATCGGGCGCCTGGACGAGGCGCGCGAGATGTTCGAGCTGCTGCTGAAGCAGCGCAATCACCTGGGCCTGCTGTCGGAGGATCTGGCCTTCGACACCGGCGAGGCTTGGGGTAACTTCCCGCAGACCTATTCGCATGTCGGCCTGATCACCGCCGCGATGCGCCTGTCGCGGTCCTGGCAGGAGGCATCGTGAGTCGTCTGGTCGTGGTATCAAATCGTGTGGCCGTGCCCGGCGAGAACCGCGCAGGCGGCCTGGCGGTCGGCCTGCTGGCCGCCCTGAAGGAGCGCGGCGGCCTGTGGTTCGGCTGGAGCGGCAAGACCGTAAAGGAAGGCAGCGGCACGCTGCACCGGCAGAAGGATGGTGACATCGACTACGTCACCATGGACCTGAGCAAGCGCGAGGTCGATGGCTACTACAATGGTTTCGCCAACCGCACGCTGTGGCCATTGCTGCACTTCCGGCTGGACCTGGTCGACTACGACCGCGGCACCCGCGAGACCTACCACAAGGTCAATGCGCTGTTCGCCGACAAGCTCGCACCATTGCTGCGCGAGGACGACATCGTCTGGATCCACGACTACCACCTGATCCCGCTCGGCGCACTGCTGCGCGAGCGCGGCATCGGCTGCCGCATCGGCTTCTTCCTGCACATTCCGATGCCGTCGGCCGACCTGCTGCAGGCCATGCCCGACCACCTGCGGTTGTTCTCCGCGCTGTACGCCTACGACCTGGTCGGCTTCCAGACCCAGCGCGATGCCGATCGCTTCCAGACTTACCTGCGCCTGTTCGGTGGTGGCCGCGTGCTCGACAACGGTGAGCTGGAAGCACCCGGTGGGCGCCGATTCCGCGCGGCGGCTTTCCCGATCGGCATCGACACCGACCTGATCGCACGCCAGGCCGGCACCGCCGCCACCAAGGCCGCAGTGAAGAACCTGCGCAGCAGCCTGCGGGACCGCCAGCTGGCGATTGGCGTGGATCGCCTGGATTACTCCAAGGGCCTGCCCGAACGCTTCCTCGGCTTCGAACGCTACCTGCAGCGTCACCCCGACCAGCGCGGCTCGCTCACCTACCTGCAGATTGCGCCGGTCTCGCGCGGCGATGTCACCGAGTACCGGCAGCTGCGCAGCCAACTGGAACAGATCGCCGGCCACATCAACGGTGGCCACGCCGAGCCGGACTGGACGCCACTGCGCTACGTCAACCAGAACTTCACCCATGCCACGCTCACCGGCTTCTACCGAGCGGCGGCGGTCGGCCTGGTCACGCCGCTGCGCGATGGCATGAACCTGGTGGCTAAGGAATACGTGGCCTCGCAGGACCCGGAGGATCCCGGCGTGCTGGTGCTGTCACTGCTGGCCGGCGCCGCCGACGAACTGAAGCAGGCACTGCTGGTGAACCCGCACGACCTCGACGGCGTGGCCGACGCGATCGCCACCGCAGCGACGATGTCACTGAGCAGGCGCAAGGAACGCTGGCACGCGATGATGGAACATCTGCGCACCTACGACATCAACCACTGGCGCCGCAGCTACCTCGACGCGCTGGAAGGCTGAAGAAAAAAGGGGACGGAGGGGATTAAGTCGTTTATGCACAAACGACTTAATCCCCTCCGTCCCCTTTTTCGTCAATCCAGGAACCGCGCGGCCTGTTCCGGTGCGGGTAGATGGCAGGTGTCATGCCGACCGAACCAGCGGTAGCGGTTGCGTGCCAGCGCGCGATACGCCGCATCACGCCAGCCGCGCGGCACGAGCCGCAGCACGCCGGCCAGGCGCCAGGCGCCGCCCAGCCCCGCAAGTACGCGCAGGATCGCATCGGTGTCGGTCCAGGCACCCTGTGCATCCAGCAGCAGGAACGACATCGGGTCCTGCGGATCCAGCCCGTGCGCGCGCAGCATCGCGCTGCCCTTCTGCCCCTGCATCGCTGCAAAGCGGTAGCGCCCCCTGCGGTCGAAACGCAGCAGGAACCGCACCCAGCGATTGCACAGTGCGCACACGCCATCGAACACGACCACCGCGCTGCCCGCCTCGGCGGCAGCGTCACTGCGGTTCGAGCCAACCTTCATAGCGGATCAGGGCTCCGGCCCAGGGCAGCGTCACATCGACCAGGAAAGTGTAGCGCTCGCCCTGCCAGGCTTCACGGCAGCGCACACCGCCGAACCAACGCGTCGGCAGCGGCAGCAGCCCGAACGCCCAGACCCGACGCACCGACCAGTCGATACCACCGTCGCGGGCCTGCAGCGCGAACTCGAAGCGCACCGCGCCCAGCTGCTCGCGCAGATGCCCGTCGTGCGCCCACAGCCGCGACACCATTGGCCAGCGGCCGAACCGCCGCGCCCACTGCTCGCCCTGCCGGTAGCGGTTGAACGCCACCTCGGTGGGCAGCGCGTCACCGTCCTGTGGCAACCGCGCCAACGCAGCCAGCAGCGGCACCAGCCAGTGCCGCCCCCTCACGATACGCGCCCGCCCCACGTAGCGGCAGGGCAACGGCGCGGCATGCAGCGCCTGCACCGGTCCTGCCAGGGTGGCAAAGGCCGGCCCCAGCACGCGCGCGAACAGCGGCGGAGTCAGGGCGCGATCCAGGCCAGGGTCGCCATGCGCCCGGTGCGACGATCGCGCCGATGCGAATACAGGTCCGGGTCGGCCATCGTCGACACCGTGCCGCCATACACCTGTGCCGGGTCCATCCCCGCAGACTGCAGGCGCTGCCGCGCCAGCGCGAACAGGTCCACTTTCCAGTGTCCGGGACGGGTCGCGACGAACGCCCGCTCAGCAGCGGGATCATGGCCGACGAAGGCGTGATAGACCTCCTCGCCGATCTCATAGTCGGACGGCCCGGCGGCCGGGCCCAACCAGGCCCGCAGCTGCGCCGGCGACGTCTGCATGGCGGCCACCGTGGCCTCCAGCATGCCGTCGGCCAGCCCCCGCCAGCCGGCATGGGCCGCGCCCACCTCGCTGCCGTCTGCGGCGGCGAACACCACCGGCAGGCAGTCGGCGGTCAGGATCGCCAGCACCACGCCCGGCACCGAGGTTACCGCCGCGTCGGCCACCGGCTCGCTCGCGCCGGGCGTCGGCGGTGCATCGAAGCGCAGCACGGTGCTGCTGTGCACCTGGCGCAGCCAGTGCGGTGCCGACGGCAGCGCCAGCCCCTGCTGCAGCAGCTGGCGGTTGTGCTCAACGTTGGCTGGGGTATCACCATCGGCCGCGTGCCGGTTGCCCAGGTTGAACTGCGCGAACGGCGCCGGCGAGATGCCCGCACCGTGCCGGCGCGTGGTCAGCGCATGGACGCCTGCGGGCGCCGGCCAGTCGGCCTGCAGCAACGGCAGCGCGGCCGCCATCACCAGCGGTCCCGCTCGCGGGCGGCGAAGGCTTCGCTGTCTTCGCGCAGCACCTTCATCAGGTGCAGCATGTCCTCCGGCACCGGCGCGGTGTTGCGCACCGGTTCACCGGTGATCGGGTGCATGAACTCCAGGGTCTCGGCGTGCAGGGCCTGGCGCTTGAAGCCGCGCAGCGCGGCCACCAGCTCGTCGCTGGCGCCCTTGGGCAGCTTCAGCGCGCCGCCATACAGCGGGTCGCCGATGATCGGATGGCGCACGTGCGCCATGTGCACGCGGATCTGGTGGGTACGGCCGGTTTCCAGGCGGCACTCCAGCGCGGTGTGTGCCCGGAAGCGCTCGCGCAGGCGGTAGTGGGTCACCGCCTCCTTGCCGTCCTCACGCACCGCCATCTTCAGGCGGTCGCGCGGGTGGCGGTCGATCGGGGCATCGGCTGTACCACCGGCCACCAAAGCGCCCA
Organism: Stenotrophomonas sp. AR029; assembly: GCF_047520695.2. Classification (NCBI taxonomy): domain Bacteria; kingdom Pseudomonadati; phylum Pseudomonadota; class Gammaproteobacteria; order Lysobacterales; family Lysobacteraceae; genus Stenotrophomonas; species Stenotrophomonas sp. AR029. Next base: position 25,176 of record NZ_JAXBQQ020000008.1, read on the forward strand.
TCACGATGGCCAGGTACTGACGGTGCACGTCACGTGCCGCCAGCTGCTCGACCAGCGCGGTCTGCGCTTCCAAGGTCTTGGCCACCACCATCACGCCGCTGGTGTCCTTGTCCAGGCGGTGCACGATGCCGGCGCGCGGCAGCACCGCCACCGACGGATCGCGGAACAGCAGCGCGTTGACCAGGGTGCCGCTGTGGTTGCCGGCACCCGGATGGACCACCAGGCCCACCGGCTTGTTGATCACCAGCAGGTGCTCGTCCTCGAACAGCACGTCCAGCGGGATGTCCTCCGGCTGGGCATCGGTCTGGGTTTCCAGCACCGCGTTGAGGGTCACCACCTCGCCGCCGCGCAGCGGATCGCGCGGGCGCACCCGGGCACCGTCCAGCAGGACCTCCCCGGCCTTGATCCACTCGGTCAACCGCGAGCGCGAGTATTCGGGGAACAGTTCGGCCACGACCGCGTCGAAACGGCGGCCGGCGGCGGTGTCGGGGACGATGGCCTGGCGGGCCGATTCAGAGGGTTGTTCAGACATGGCAGGGGGCATTCTTTGAAATTTTGGGGTCCCGGCGGCCGGTTTCAGTCGCTGGACAGGACACTAGGCTATCATCGACCCTTCGTATTCCAGCCGCGTCCCGCCTCGACCCCATGATCCGACGCTCCGCCATGCTCTCCGCGCCCGTCCGCCTCACCGCCCTGCTGCTGGTGCTGGTCATCGCCGCAACCGGCTGCCATCGCGGCGCCAAGAAGGGTGATCGCCCCGATGAAGGCGTGCCGGTCGAACAGCTGTACGAGAAAAGCCACAAGCTGATGCAGGGCGGCAACTGGAGCGGCGCCGAAGCCAGCTTCCGCCGTCTGGTGGCCCAGTATCCGTACGGTCCGTACACCGAGCAGGCGATGATCGAAACCGCCTACGCGCAGTACAAGGCCGGCAAGCACGATGACGCGGTGTCCAGCATCGACCGCTTCATCCGTACCTACCCGACCCACCGCAACATTGCCTATCTGTACTACCTGCGCGGCCTGGCCAACTCCAACCGCAGTACGGTTTTCCTGCGCCGCGTATGGTCGCTGGATGCCAGCCGCCGCGACCTGTCCACGCCGCACCAGGCGTACTCGGACTTCAACATCGTGGTTGATCGTTACCCGAACAGCCGCTACGCCGCCGATGCGCGCCAGCGCATGCTGGAGCTGCGTGACGTGTTCGCCCAGCACGAGCTGGACAACGCGCTGTACTACATGCGCCGCGGCGCCTGGGTGTCAGCCGTGGGCCGCGCCAACTACCTGCTGGAAACCTACCCGCAGAGCGCCTTCCAGTACGACGCCGTGGCCGTGCTGGCCGATTCCTACACCCACCTGGGCAACAAGACCCTGGCCGACGACGCCCGCCGCGTCCTGCAGCTGAACCAGCCGGACCACCCGTGGCTGGAAGGCAAGTGGCCGAAGTACCCGTGGATGATCCGCAAGCTGAACCCGTTCGCCGGCGAGAAGTCCGCCAGCACCGGCCAGCGCAACGCGCGACTGGAAAAGAAGTAAGCGAGGGCCCCGAAAGGGGCCCTTCTTCTTTGTAGAGTCAAGCCATGCTCGACTGCTTTCCTCGTCCGCCTCCCCGCGCCGGGGCCGGCACCTAGGAATGCTACGAATCCACGGCGGATGCGACGCCGGTCGCAGCCTGCCCGGGCACGGCCATCCACACTGCAGCGCCACGGCCACACCGGCCATCACGGAGCGCCCCATGGCCCGTCTGCCCTGCTGCAGTATCCGCCCTCTGTCCTGCCTCCTCGCCATCGCGCTGCTGGCGCTGACCTCGGCGCCGCCGGCCGCCGCACAGGACGCAGCGGGCGAACTGCTGTCCGCAGCCCCCTATCGCGCCACCTGGGTGCCGTCCCAGGCCGCCCAGGCCTACAAACTGCACTACCGCACCCCTGACCACCGCGGGCAGCTGGCCGAAGGCACCGGCCTGCTGTACCTGCCCGCCGGCACGCCGCCCATCGGCGGTTGGCCGGTGGTGTCGTGGGCGCATGGCACCCAGGGCATTGCGGATCGTTGTGCGCCCTCGGTCTCCGGCCCCTATCAACCCGAACGCGACGGGCGCTTTCTCGATCGGTTCCTGGCACAGGGCTATGCAGTGGTCGCCGCGGATTACCAGGGCCTCGGAAGCTCAGGCGACCATGCCTATCTGCATGTGCGCACTGCCGCGCGCAACGCCATCGACATGATCAAGGCCAGCCGCCAGTACCTCGGCAACGGGACGCTGTCGCCACGCTGGGTGTCGGTCGGCCATTCGCAGGGCGGTGCCGCCGCGCTCACGGCGGGCCACATCGCCCCCACCTATGGTGGACCGTCGCTGCAGTACCGCGGCAGCTTCACCACCGGCACGCCCACCGCAGTCGAACTGACCGCGCTGGTGATGAAGCCGGACAACCGCACAGCCAATCCTGGCGCGCTCAACGCGTATCACGCGTATCTGCTCGATGGCCTGCTGCAGGTCGCGCCACAGATCGACCGCGTCCTCAGCGACGCCGGCCGCGCCCGTGTGGCCGTGGCACGCGAGCAGTGCCTGGGCGAACTGGCCACCACGCTGGACGGCGCCGACACCGGCAGCATGTTCACTGCGCCGCTGGCCAGCGTGCCGGGCATCTGGGCGGTGCTGTACGACTATCTCGGCGTACCGCGCCGCGGCTTCAGCCAACCGCTGATGTTGGGCCATGGCAGCCAGGACCGCGATGTGCCCTACCTGACCACCCTGCTGTACGCCGCTGGGCTGGCCCTGCGAGGCGAGCCGGTCGCGTTCCGGCGCTACCCCGTCGACCACCGGGGCACGCTGGACGCAGCGGCGGCCGATGGCCTGGCGTTCGTACGTGCGCGACTGGGGGACGATCCCTTCAACGACGCTGCGGAAACCGCCGGTCTCGAACAGTTGCTCGACGGAGTCCGGTAGATCCACGCCAAGCGTGGATGATCTTCGACCATCGTGCGGACCAGGGTCCGCACCCACCGGAGAGGGACCAACGGGTTGCCGGCCAGCGGCCGGCACGACCCGCCAAGCGCTGCCTCAGCCCTTGTAGCCGTTGCTGATCGGGTAGCGCCGCTCGCGGCCGAACGCGCGGCGCGAGACCTTCGGCCCGGGCGCGGCCTGATGCCGCTTCCACTCGCTGATGCGCACCAGGCGAAGCACACGGTCGACCACGGTCGCGTCGTAACCGGCCGCCACGATCTCCGTGCGCGACTGCTCCTGGTCGATATAGCGGTACAGGATGCCGTCCAGCACGTCATAGGCCGGCAGCGAATCCTGGTCCAGCTGGTTCTCGCGCAGTTCGGCCGATGGCGGGCGGCTGATCACCGCCGGCGGGATCACCGGTGCGCCGCCCACGGTATTGCGCCACTTGGACAGGCCGAACACTTCGGTCTTGTACAGGTCCTTCAGTGGCGCATAGCCACCGCACATGTCGCCGTAGATGGTGGCGTAGCCGACCGCGTACTCACTCTTGTTGCCGGTGGTCAGCAGCAGGCCACCGAACTTGTTGGCCAGCGCCATCAGGATCACGCCACGGCTGCGCGACTGCAGGTTCTCTTCGGTCACGTCCGGCGCGGTGCCTTCGAACATCGGCGCCAGCGATTCCATCAGGCCCTTGAACGCCGGCTCGATCGACACAGCCTCAAGCTTCACCCCCAGCGCCCGGCACTGCTCGGCGGCCAGGTCGTTGGACAGGCCGGCGGTGTAGCGCGAGGGCAGGCGCACGGCGGTCACGTTCTCCGCGCCCATCGCATCCACGGCCAATGCCAGCACCAGGGCCGAGTCGATGCCACCGGACAGGCCCAGCCACACCTTCCTGAAGCCGTTCTTGCGGCAATAGTCCTGGATGCCGCGGGTCACCGCGCGCCAGGCCAGCGCGTCCATGCTCTCGTCGCCGTCGTCCATCCACACATGCGGCATGAAGCGGCGGGTCTCACCGTCATACTCCACCACCAGCCACTGGTCGACGAAGGCAGCAGCGGCCGGGTGCACCGTGCCATCACCATCCGCCACCACCGAAGCACCGTCGAACACCAGCGCATCCTGGCCGCCCACCACGTTGAGGTAAGCGATGGCCGCCCCGCTCTCGCGGGTACGCGCGGCCAGCACGGCGTCGCGCTGCGCGTGCTTGCCACGCTCGTAGGGCGAAGCATTCGGCACCACCACCAGCTGCGCACCCGCGCGCGTGGTGTCGGCCAGCGGCTCGGCGAACCACAGGTCCTCGCAGATCAGCAGGCCGACCGGAATGCCATTGACCTCGAACACGCAGCTGCCACCATCCGGATCGACGTCGAAGTAGCGGCGCTCGTCGAAGACCGCGTAGTTGGGCAGTTCGCGCTTGCGGTAGGTCTGCTCGACCAGGCCGTCACGCAGTACGCTGGCAGCGTTGTAGACCACCGCGCCAGCCGCCTGCGGCCAGCCGACCACGGCGGTGATGCCACGGCAGGCGGTGGCGATGCGGGTCATCGCCTGCTCGCACTCGTACAGGAAACCCGGGCGCAGCAGCAGGTCCTCCGGCGGGTACCCGCTCACCGCCAGCTCGGGGAACATCACCAGCTCGGCGCCGTACTCATCGCGCGCTTGGCCGATCATCTCGATGATGCGCTCGGTGTTGCCGGCGACGTCGCCGACCGGGAAGTCGAACTGCGCCATCGCGATGCGGATCGAAGCCATGGGAATCCAGCCTGTGGTTGCAATGCTTCCATTGTAACGCCGGGGTCAGATCCCTTTTGCATGGCAAAAGGGGTCTGACCGCATGCCAGACGCAGAAAGGCCGCCCAAAGGCGGCCCTTCTGTTTCAGGCAGCCGGCCAGCGGCCGGCTCTACAGCGTCGTCTGCGCGAGGCAGTCGATCTTATTTCACCAGCTTGGCGATGGCGGCGCCCAGGTCGCCCGGCGAGCGGACGGTGACCACGCCAGCAGCTTCCATCGCGGCGAACTTGCCTTCCGCGGTGCCCTTGCCGCCCGAGGCGATCGCGCCCGCGTGGCCCATGCGCTTGCCGGCCGGAGCCGACGCACCGGCGATGAAACCGACGACCGGCTTCTTCACGTGGTTCTTGATGTACTCGGCGCCGGCTTCTTCGGCGTCACCGCCGATCTCGCCGACCATGATGATGCCTTCGGTCTGCGGGTCTTCGTTGAACAGCTTCAGGCAGTCGACGAAGTTCAGGCCGTTGATCGGGTCACCGCCGATGCCGATGCAGGTGGACTGGCCCAGGCCGACTTCGGTGGTCTGCTTGACCGCTTCATAGGTCAGGGTGCCCGAACGCGACACGATGCCGATCTTGCCCGGCTTGTGGATGTGGCCCGGCATGATGCCGATCTTGCACTCGCCCGGCGTGATGACGCCCGGGCAGTTCGGCCCGATCAGCACGGTGTCCGGGTAGGAACGGGTCAGCACGTTCTTCACGCGCAGCATGTCCAGCACCGGGATGCCTTCGGTGATGCAGACGATCACCTTGATGCCGGCAGCCGCAGCTTCCAGGATCGCGTCGGCCGCGAACGGCGGCGGCACGTAGATGACCGAAGCGTTGGCGCCGGTGCTCTGCACGGCGTCGGCAACGGTGTTGAAGACCGGCAGGTCGATGTGGGTGGTGCCACCCTTGCCCGGGGTCACGCCGCCAACAACCTGGGTGCCGTACTCGATCATCTGAGTGGCGTGGAAGGTGCCCTGCTGGCCGGTGAAGCCCTGCACGATCACCTTGGTGTTCTTGTTAATCAAAACAGACATGGGAATTTCCTTCGGTGTCGTGGATCAGGCGGCGTTCTTGACCGCTTCAACGACCTTCTTGGCGCCGTCGTTGATGTTGTCAGCCGGGATGATGGCCATGCCGCTGTCACGCAGCAGCTGCTTGCCCTCTTCCACGTTGGTGCCTTCCAGGCGCACCACGACCGGAACCTTGACGCCCACTTCCTTCACGGCGGCGATGATGCCTTCGGCAATCATGTCGCAGCGGACGATGCCGCCGAAGATGTTGACGAAGATGCCTTCAACCTTGTCCGAGGACAGGATCAGCTTGAACGCTTCGATGACGCGCTGCTTGTTCGCACCGCCGCCCACGTCCAGGAAGTTCGCCGGCTCGCCGCCGTTGAGCTTGATGACGTCCATGGTGGCCATGGCCAGGCCGGCACCGTTCACCATGCAGCCGATGTTGCCGTCCATGGTGACGTAGTTGATGTCCAGCTCCGAAGCGGTCACTTCGGTTTCATCTTCCTGGGACTTGTCGCGCATCGCGACCAGTTCCTTGTGGCGGAAGTTGGCGTTGTCGTCGCTGTTGAACTTGCCGTCCAGCGCGTACAGGTTGCCATCGTCCAGGATCGCCAGCGGGTTGATCTCAACCAGCGCCAGGTCCTTCTCGTTGAAGATGCGGTACAGGTTCACCATGATGTTGGCGAACTGGCCGGCCTGCTTGGCGGTCAGGCCCATCTTGAAGCCGATGTCACGGCCGTGGTAACCCTGCACGCCCTCGACGAAGTCCACGTTCAGGGTGTGGATCTTGTCCGGGGTCTCGGCAGCGACCTGCTCGATTTCCATGCCGCCTTCGGAAGAGGCGATGTAGCTGATGGTGCGGGTGCCGCGATCCACCAGGACCGACAGGTACAGCTCCTTGACGATCTCACCGGCGGTGGTCACCAGCACCAGGTTGATCGGCAGCTCGACGCCGGCGGTCTGGTAGGTGGCCATCTTGGTGCCGAGCATCTTGGCCGCTGCGGCCTTCACGTCGTCGACGGTCTTGCAGAACTTGACGCCGCCAGCCTTGCCGCGGCCGCCAGCGTGGATCTGCGCCTTGACCATCCAGGGGCCCTGGCCCAGCGACTGGGCGACTTCAACCGCCTCGTCCGGGGTCGCCGCGACCTTGCCGGCCGGGACCGGGATGCCGTATTCGGCAAGCAGTTGTTTTGCCTGGTATTCGTGGAAATTCATGCGTCACCGTGGGAATAGGAACGACCGCACGCAATTCCTCAGGGCCCCCTCGAAGAGGCACCGGCACGGACCGCGGCGGGCCCACTATTGTGGCCGAGCCGGCGCCGGGGCGCAAAGAAGTCTGTACAAAACGCCAGACCCGGCCAGATTTCCGCCGTCATTCAGGCAGTTGCGCACAGGGGCCGGCTGGCCAGCGGTATCCATCCCAGGCCAAATGCGCGATCCGGGCCGCAGCGGCGGGCCCCTGCCGGGGGCCCTATACTGGTCAGCCAGGGTGTGTAGCGTCGGGGGTGCTCGACGGTTTTCCACCGCAGGCCACATCGAAGCGACGTACCGCCCGGCCTCAGGGGACGCCGGGCAGGCCCGCCGCAGATTCCAGACCCAGGCAGCCAGAAGGGGAGTTCCGGCGTGTCACCCAGTGCTTCATTGATCGACCGCATCGAATCGATTCCGCGGCGTGAGCTGTATTTCTTCGCGCTGTACCGGGTGCTGATCGCCTCGGTCATCGCCGCCCTGCTCTACAGCCCCCTGTCGGCCCTGGTCGGCGAAGCCCACCACCCGCGGCTGGCCGACACCGTCGCCGCCATCTACCTGGTGCTGTCGCTGCTGGCGCTGGTGATCGGCCGCAACGAACGCTGGCTGCGCCCGATCGTGGTCAGCGGCGTGCTGGTGGACATCGTCGCCGCCACCCTGTTGTCGCATGCCCTGCCGGGTGCCAGCGCCGGCATCTCGATGTCGCTGCTGTTCAACATCGCCGCTGCCGCCACCCTGCTGCCGCTCAGCCTGGGGCTGGGCCTGGCACTGGCCGCCAGCCTCGCCACCGGCGTGGAATACACCTGGAAGCTGCTGGAAGGCGGCGATCCCACCCGTACCCTGGCCGAACTGGCCATGTTCGCCACCAGCTACCTGGCGCTGGCCTTCATCAGTTACCAGGTCGGCAGCCGCGCGCGCCGCAACCAGCAGCTGGCCAACCAGCGCGGCGACGAAGTAGCCAACCTGTTCCAGATCAACGAGCTGATCATCCGCCGCATGCGTACCGGCGTGCTGGTGGTCGACGCCGACAACCGCGTCACCCTGGCCAACGAGGCCGCCTCGATGCTGCTCGGTGACAGCGACGGCAGCGGCGAAAGCGGCCGCCTGGACCTGGCCAGCGCCGCCCCGGAACTGGCCCGTCGCCTGCAGCGCTGGCGCAACGGCTGGGCGCAGGACGAACTGCCGCTGCAGCTCAACCCCGACCAGCCCGAAGTGCAGCCCCGCTTTGCGCGCCTGCTGGCCGGCAGCGAGCTGGCCCTGGTGTTCCTGGACGACTCCAGCGTGGTCTCGCGCCGTGCCGAATCGCTCACCCTGTCAGCAATGGGACGCTTCTCGGCCAGCCTCGCCCACGAGATCCGCAACCCGCTGGCCGCGATCAACTACGCGGTGCAGCTGCTGGAGGAAGGCACCGGCTTCAACGAAAGCGACCGCCGCCTGCTGCAGATCATCCGCCAGCAGTGCCAGCGCACCAACGGCATCGTCGAAAGCGTGCTGGGCCTGGCCCGGCGCGAGCGCGCCACGCCCGAAAACGTCGACCTGGCCGCCTTCGTGCGCCGCTTCGTGCTGGAGTACAAGCAGGGGCAGACGCTGGAAACCGACAGCATCGAGCCGATCATCAACGACACCTCGGTGCTGGCCCAGGTCGACAGCAAGCACCTCTACCAGGTGCTGACCGTGCTGGTGCACAACGCGCTCAAGTATGGCCGCATCGGCCAGCAACCGGCGCGGGTGCGCCTGCGCGTGGCGCAGCACGAGCGCAGCGCGGTCATCGACGTGATGGATCGTGGCCCCGGCATTCCCGAGAGCGTGGCCGCGCAGTTGTTCCGGCCGTTCTTCACCACGTCCGAGCACGGCACCGGGCTGGGTCTGTATATCGCCCGCGAGCTGTGCCGGGCCAACCAGGCACGGCTGGACTACATCCCGGTTCCCGCTGGAGGCTCCTGCTTCCGCCTGGTGCTGCCCGGCCCGCATACGCTGTTGCCCACCTGATCTCGATTCTGTGCGTCAAACATTTGTCGCTTCCAGCCCCCTCGTTTATCTTTCACGCCCATGAACGAAACCCGCAGCGCCCTCGTCGTCGACGACGAACGCGACATCCGCGAACTGCTGGTACTCACGCTCGGCCGCATGGGGCTGCGCATCAGTACCGCAGCCAACCTTGCCGAAGCGCGCGAACTGCTGGCCAGCAATCCGTACGACCTGTGCATCACCGACATGCGCCTGCCGGACGGCAACGGTATCGAGCTGGTCAGCGAGATCGCCCAGCACTACCCGCGCACGCCGGTGGCGATGATCACTGCCTTTGGCAGCATGGACCTGGCGGTGGAAGCGCTGAAGGCCGGCGCCTTCGACTTCGTCAGCAAGCCGGTGGACATCGCCGTGCTGCGTGGCCTGGTCAAGCACGCGCTGGAACTCAACAACACCGAGCGCCCCGTGCCCGGCCCCGCCGCCGAACAAGGGGCGCGCCTGCTCGGCGATTCGCCGGCCATGGACGTGCTGCGTACCACCATCGGCAAGGTCGCGCGCAGCCAGGCGCCGGTCTACATCCTCGGTGAATCCGGCGTGGGCAAGGAGCTGGTCGCGCGCACCATCCATGCCCAGGGTGCCCGCGCGGCCGGCCCGTTCGTGCCGGTCAACTGCGGCGCCATTCCCGGCGAGCTGATGGAGAGCGAATTCTTCGGCCACCGCAAGGGCAGCTTCAGCGGCGCCCACGCCGACAAGCCCGGGCTGTTCCAGGCCGCGCATGGCGGCACCCTGTTCCTGGACGAAGTGGCCGAGCTGCCACTGCAGATGCAGGTGAAGCTGCTGCGCGCGATCCAGGAAAAGTCGGTGCGTGCGGTCGGCGCCGCCAACGAGGAGCCGGTGGACGTGCGCATCCTCTCGGCCACCCACAAGGACCTGGCCGAGCTGGTCGAGGACGGCCGTTTCCGCCACGACCTCTACTACCGCATCAACGTGATTGAGCTGAGGGTGCCGCCGCTGCGCGAGCGTCGCCAGGACCTGCCGGAACTGGCCGCGTCGGTGCTGGCACGGCTGGCCCGCAGCCATGGCCGCCCGACGCCGTTGTTGGCGCCGTCGGCACTGGACGCACTGGCCCAGTACGCCTTCCCCGGCAACGTGCGTGAACTGGAGAACATCCTGGAGCGTGCACTGGCACTGGCCGAAGAAGACCGCATCGGCGCCGACGACCTGCGCCTGCCGCAACATGCCCCGCGCACGCCCGGCAGCGCAGCACATGCCGAAGCCGTGGCTGACCTGCAGCCCGGCAACGCCGCCCTGCCCTCGTACATCGAACAGCTCGAGCGCAGCGCCATCCAGCGCGCGCTGGAAGAAAACCGCTGGAACAAGACCCGCACCGCCGCGCAGCTGGGCATCACGTTCCGTGCGCTGCGCTACAAGCTGAAGAAGTTGGGCATGGAGTAAGGACAGGGCCCGACGCGGGCCCGCCAACCTGGTAGTGCCGGCCGCTGGCCGGCAAACTCATGCATCGCGGCATCCACGCATGGCGTGGATCTACCCACCAATGTGGTAGTGCCGGCCGCTGGCCGGCAACCTCATGCATCGCGGCATCCACGCATGGCGTGGATCGACCTCAATCCTTGGTAACGCGGTTGATCTCGGCCAGGCTGGTGATGCCCGCAGCGGCCTTCTTCAACGCAGACTGGCGCAGATCGTTCACCCCGATCTGCTGTGCGGCCTCGGCAATCTGCAACGCATTGCCGCCAGCCAGTACGATCGTGGCGATCTCGTCGGTCATCGGCATCACCTGGTAGATACCGGTACGGCCCTTGTAGCCCTCGGTGCACTCATCACAGCCGACCGCCTCGTACAGCTCGATACCCGCGTCCAGCTGCGCCTGGGTGAAGCCTTCGGCCAGCAGCGCATGCTCGGGCAGATTGGCCGGGCGCTTGCAGTTGCTGCACAGCCGGCGCGCCAGGCGCTGGGCGATCACCAGCGTCACCGAGCTGGTGATGTTGTACGGCGCGATGCCCATGTTCATCAGGCGCGCGATGGTCTGGGGTGCATCGTTGGTATGCAGCGTGGACAGCACCATGTGACCGGTCTGCGCCGCCTTGATCGCGATCTCGGCCGTTTCCAGGTCGCGGATTTCGCCGACCATGATGATGTCCGGATCCTGTCGCAGGAACGAGCGCAGTGCCGCGGCAAAGGTCATGCCGCGCTTGTTGTTCTGCTGCACCTGGTTGACACCGGGCAGGCGGATTTCCACCGGGTCTTCGGCGGTGGAGATGTTGCGCGTCTCGTCGTTGAGGATGCCCAGCGCGGTGTACAGCGACACGGTCTTACCCGAACCGGTCGGGCCGGTCACCAGCACCATGCCGTACGGCTTATGGATGGCTTCCAGGAACAGTTTCTGCTGGTCCGGCTCGTAACCCAGCTTGTCGATGCCCAGCTTGGCCGCGCTGCCATCCAGGATACGCAGCACCACCTTCTCGCCGAACAGGGTCGGCAGGGTGCTCACGCGGAAGTCGATCTGCTTGGTCTTGGACAGGTTGAGCTTGATGCGTCCGTCCTGCGGCACGCGCTTCTCGGCGATGTCCAGCTGCGCCATCACCTTCAGGCGCGCGGCAATGCGCTGGTTCAACTTCACCGGCGCGCGCGCGACCATCTTCAGCAGGCCATCGATGCGCAGGCGCACGCGGTAGTCGTCTTCATAGGGCTCGAAGTGGATGTCCGAGGCGCCTTTGCGGATCGCGTCCACCAGCACCTTGTTGACGAACTTCACCACCGGGGTGTCGTCGCCCTTGGCATCGATGCCGGAGTCGCCGCCGGCGCCGAGATCCTCGTCTCCGGCTGCAACATCGAGGTTGCCCATGCCATCGTCGTCACCGCCCAGCGCGTCGCCCAGCGTGTCATGGCTGGCATGCCACTGCTCGAGCGTGCGACGGATCTGGTCCTCATCCACCAGGATCGGCTCCACCACCAGATTGGTGTGGAACTTGATCTCGTCCAACGAATGGGTCGGGTTGCTGGTGCCCACGAACAGCTTGCCGCCGCGCTTGAACAGCGGCAGCACGTTGTGCTTGCGCAGCAGCTCCTCGCTGACCAGGCTCATCGCGTTCTGGCTGGCGTCGAACGTGGACACGTCGAACAGCGGCATGCCGAACTCGACCGCATTGGCGGCCGCCAACTGTGCGGCACCGACCACCTTGTTCTGCGCGAACCAGGTCGGCAGCGGTTGGCGGGCCGCAGCGGCCTTGGCCATCGCGTCGCGGGCGGAAGCCTCGTCCAGCGCACCATCCTGGACCAGGCGACGGGCCAAGCCGGTGATGCCGACGAGATTGGCGGTGGTTACGGCGTTCATATGAATCCTTGGCTCATCATGGGTCAGGCAGTGCGGCGCGCCCTCCAGGGGCACCGCACAGGGCAGCAGAACCTGCCGCGACCCGCTGGCCGACGACGACGCCAATCCTTCAGCATGACTGCCTCGCCCGGCACTCCCAGCCCGGCAGGCACGATCCTGACTCCCCCCGGGATGATAGCCCCGTCAACGGCCCGCCAACATCCCATTGGCAGGCCGAAGTGTGATCAACAGCCGGTTGGGCGATAGCGCGCTTCGAAGGCGCTGCCGTCGCAGGTCCAGGTGCCGTCGGCTGCGCGGCGGAGGATGAGGTCTTTGCCGTTGACGGCAGGCCCCCCGAGCAGCGTACATCCGATGGTGGCCACTCCATCAGAGGCAAGTTGGGCAGATACAGCAGAGCAGCGCGTAGACGGGGCGATACCAACATAAGCTGGATCTACTAGCGTGCTATCACGACTATCTTGTACGACCGCCTCGATTGTCGTCTTGCCGGGTCTAATTTCAGCGAGCGCCGCCCCCAACTGTGCTTTGGCTACATAGGCCTGATAGATCGGCAGCGCTACGGTCGCGAGTATCGCGATGATGGCAACCACAATCATCAGCTCGATCAATGTAAAACCTTTCTCGTTCACGACAATCCCCCTGTATTTCACGGCAATCCCCACTGCCTTCGACGCGAAACTTGCAACTCAAAATGTACGAGGCGACAAAAGAAAGGCCCCGACAAGCGGGGCCTTCTTCAGCCAATCCAGATGGGATTAGCAGCCCTTCGGCTTGTACTTGTCATCTGCGGCGCCACCAGTGGTGCTGCATGCCCAGGTGCCTGCGGCAGCAGCGCGAGTCCACACCACGGTACCGTTATTGATCTTCGGATTACCCTTGAGCGTGCAGGTGATGGTCGCAGCGCCACTGGTCTCAATATTCGTAGTAATCGCGCAACGGGTGGTCGAAGCAGTGAGGCCGATCTTGGTCACATCCGTGACGTCAGCAGCCAGACCTTCGTTGATCAGCGTCTCGGCGTTGGTCTTGCCGGGGGTGATCTCAGCCAGGCCGGCACCGACCTGCGACTTGGCAACGTAGTCCTGGTACATCGGCAGGGCGATGGCGGCCAGGATGGCGATGATCGCAACGACGATCATCAGTTCGATAAGGGTGAAGCCCTTCTGGTTCTTCATTTTGGTACATCCCCAAGATAAGTGGTGGTTGATTTCAGAGCACAGGATCGGTCTGGCCGGCGGCCAGCTGAGCGGGTCCTGCCCCCTGCGGGTGGATCAACGCAGGTTGCGTGCCAACCCCGGCACGCCTCCCCCTGGATTTCCCCGCGCCCATGATGGCAGCTATTTCACGGATGGGAACCCCCCGCATGCGAATCTGCGATGGACGCGGCAATGTGACGCAGTGCGTCACCTTTGGTCGGCGCCTAGCACGAATTCGCATCATGGGCCCCTTGGCAACTGCCCAGACGGGCATGAACCCGCTACCATCGACGGCTAGACGCCCGCCTGGGGATGGCGGGTCTTGGGGAGCCGATATGTCTGTCAGTCGCAGTACGATCAAGAAGGAGCCCGTGGCGCGCAGCACCACGGAACTGCAACCGTTTGTCTGGGAGGGGACCGACAAGCGGGGCGTGAAGATGAAGGGTGAGCAGACCGCGAAGAACGCGAACCTGCTTCGGGCCGAGCTGCGCCGCCAAGGCATTAATCCTGGCACGGTCAAGCCAAAGCCCAAGCCGCTCTTCGGTGCAGCGGGTAGCAAGGTAACTCCGAAAGACATCGCCTTCTTCAGCCGGCAGATGGCCACCATGATGAAGTCGGGGGTACCAATTGTCGGCGCCTTGGACATCATCGGCAGCGGTCACAAGAACCCGCGGATGAAGAAGCTGGTTGAAACTGTCAAGACCGACATTGAAGGCGGCTCTTCGCTGTACGAAGCGATCAGCCGCCACCCTGTACAGTTCGACGAGCTGTACCGAAATCTGGTGCGTGCGGGCGAAGGCGCTGGCGTGCTAGAGACGGTGTTGGACACCGTGGCGACCTACAAGGAGAACATCGAAGCTCTGAAGGGCAAGATAAAAAAGGCCTTGTTCTACCCGGTCATGGTGCTGGCAGTTGCACTTATCGTCAGCGGCATCCTACTGGTCTGGGTGGTACCGCAGTTCGAGGATGTGTTCAAAGGCTTCGGCGCGGATCTGCCTGCGTTCACCCAGATGATCGTTAACCTTTCCCGCTTCATGGTTTCTTGGTGGTGGCTGATTCTGCTGATCAGCATAGGGGCGATTGGCGGCTTCTTCGCCGCCTACAAGCGCTCTCCGCGCATGCAACACGGCATGGATCGGCTGGTCCTGAAGCTACCGGTCATCGGGCAGATCATGCACAACAGCTCGATCGCCCGCTTTGCCCGCACGACCGCCGTAACCTTCAAGGCCGGCGTGCCGCTGGTGGAAGCTCTGGGCATCGTGGCCGGCGCCACCGGCAATACGGTTTATGAGCATGCCGTATTGCGCATGCGCGACGACGTGTCGGTCGGATATCCGGTCAACATGGCCATGAAACAGACCGCCCTGTTCCCGCACATGGTCATCCAGATGACCGGCATCGGCGAAGAGGCCGGCGCCCTGGACGCCATGCTGTTCAAGGTGGCCGAGTACTATGAGCAGGAGGTCAACAACGCCGTTGACGCGTTGAGCAGCCTTCTGGAGCCTGTGATTATGGTGATCATTGGTACCATTGTCGGCAGCATGGTCATCGGCATGTACCTGCCCATCTTCAAACTTGCCGCCGTTGTCGGATAATTACTGAATGGCATTTCTCGACCAGCATCCCGGCCTCGGCTACCCCGCCGCGGCCGCCCTGGGGCTGCTGCTGGGCAGTTTCCTCAACGTCGTCATCCTGCGCCTGCCCAAGCGGCTGGAGTGGCAGTGGAAGCGCGATGCGCGCGAGGTCCTGGAGGAACCGGACTTCTACGAGCCCCCACCACCGGGGATCGTGGTCGAGCCCTCGCACTGCCCGCACTGCAAGCACAAGCTGAGCTGGTACGAGAACATCCCGCTGTTCAGCTGGCTCATCCAGGGCGGCAAGTGCCGCCACTGCAAGGCGCCGATCTCGCTGCAGTATCCGCTGGTCGAGGCCCTGACCTCGGTGCTGGTGCTGGCCTGCGTCTGGCAGTTCGGCTTCGGCTGGCAGGGCTTCGGCGCCATCGTGCTGACCTGCTTCCTGATCGCCCTGTCCGGCATCGACCTGCGCACCCAGCTGCTGCCCGACCAGCTGACCCTACCCCTGATGTGGCTGGGCCTGATAGGCAACATCGACAACCTCTACATGCCGGCCAAGCCTGCATTGGTCGGCGCGGCGGTGGGTTACCTGTCGCTGTGGATGGTCTGGTGGCTGTTCAAGCAGCTGACCGGCAAGGAAGGCATGGGTCACGGCGATTTCAAGCTGCTGGCCGCCCTCGGCGCCTGGTGCGGGCTGAAAGGCATCCTGCCGATCATCCTGCTGTCGTCGGTGCTGGGTGCCATCATCGGTTCGATCTGGCTGTACACCCGGGGCCGTGACCGCGCCACGCCCATTCCGTTCGGCCCCTACCTGGCCATCGCAGGCTGGCTGTACTTCATGTGGGGCGCGCCCGTGGTGGAGCAGTACCTGGTGTTGAGCGGACTGCGCTGAGGGGAATCCCCATGAGCCGGTATGTGGTGGGCCTGACCGGCGGCATTGCCGCCGGCAAGAGCGAGGTGACCCGGCGCTTCGAGGCGCTGGGCATCGTGGTGGCCGACGCCGATCTGGCCGCCCGCGCGGTGGTTGCTGTCGGCAGCCCTGCACTGGGCCGCATCGCCGAGCGCTTCGGCGCCGACATGCTGCTGACGGACGGCAGCCTTGACCGGGCGCGCTTGCGTGCCCACGTATTCGCCGATCCGGCCGAACGGGCGGCACTGGAAGCGATCACCCACCCGGCCATCCGCCTGCTGATGCAACAGCAGTGCGAGCAGGCCGCCAGCCCCTATGCGATTGCCGCAATTCCGCTGCTGACCGAGGTCGGTGGGCGGACCGCCTACCCGTGGCTGGACCGGGTGCTGCTGGTGGATGCGCCCGAAGCCGTGCAGCACGCCCGGCTGATGCAGCGCGACGGCATCGACGCCGCGCTGGCCGACCAGATGATCGCCGCCCAGGCCAGCCGCACGCAGCGGTTGGCACTGGCCGATGATGTGGTGGTCAACGATGGCCACCCGGAAGACCTGCAGGCGCAGGTGGAAGCGCTGCATGAGCGCTATTTGGATTTGGCTGGGGGCTGAGCCGTCCGCATTGCGCGGAAGCGCTTTCACACACAACTTGGATCTCCTGAGATATTTCATCCACTCATCTCGATCGGCCTCGGCGTCCCTTTTTCCGCCTACGCCTTTCCGCAGATCCTTTTCCGCGCCAAACCACAATGGAAACAAAAATGAACATCACCCCCGCAACAACCCAGGAAAAGCCCATCAACTTGTTATAGACCGATTGCCCGAACAAACGAATCAAGGCGCTATACAGACCGCAGTTCGCTCGGCAAGGACCTGTCCCAATCAATGCATCGTCCATGACCGCCACGCCATAGACGACCATCAGCACACCTACGAGACATCCGAAAAGACGCACGGCAACCATCTATCTTCCTGTGTGCGCACCAAAGACTCTGCTATGGGCGCGAAGAACGCCAATCTCTTGGTGGATGAATCAAGCCCCTCAGCTCTACGGCTCAAGAATTCCTGATCGCCCTCGGTCGATCAAAGTGAAGTCGTACTCAGCGTCTGCACAGTGCAGCAGACCGAATCCAGGCGCTCGCAACAACGCACCTCGTCCGAGGTACCGCCACTCTTCCGCGGAAAAGCCAACTGCATAAGACTCATCATCGATCACGGCAACCACGATCCCGCGCGTTCCGCCACCAAGATCAACGGTGTCGCCAAGTAGCACCTTTTCCCCATGTGGGTAGTTCATAGGAAGCACTCAGGAAAGTCCATGAATGTCGACGAGATCAGAGCGGGCTTCGAGCTCAAGCATGCTTCGGATAGCGCCATACGGGGCGGCCGATTCGGATCTCCATTGTCGGCCACCAACAGGACCGAGCTAGACATACGGATCGAAATCCAATGAGACTCCACTAGACGCCATCAGTCTGATCACGTCACAAG
This sequence comes from Stenotrophomonas sp. AR029, assembly GCF_047520695.2. Taxonomy (NCBI): domain Bacteria; kingdom Pseudomonadati; phylum Pseudomonadota; class Gammaproteobacteria; order Lysobacterales; family Lysobacteraceae; genus Stenotrophomonas; species Stenotrophomonas sp. AR029. The sequence goes on from NZ_JAXBQQ020000008.1 coordinate 42,630, forward strand.
AAAGATTGAAACCCGGCCACACCCCGCGCTGACTCGATAGGCGTACTCCCACCTCCAGCGCCCACACCTTCGCCTCTCCTCCCACCTTCTCAAGGCCGCGCTGCAACGCTTCATGAACTCCCCCTTGGATGTCGCCAGTTCCATATTGCTGGCGCTCGACTCTGGAAAGGATGACTTCTTCACCACTTACAGGAGAGTCACCAACGAGAACGACAACCAGCTCAGGTCGCGTCGATGGAGCACATTCCTCCTCCAATTCCAAACCATCTGCGCCGCCGTCTCCAGTCAACTCGGGATCAAAACTTAATGAGGCAGATATAGATGCCATCTTTTCAAGGGTTGCGGAAGAGAGATTTAGACACGCCCTATCCCCCTCGCCTACCCGAACTCGCACGATGATCTCAGGAGCCTGATGGGTCGACTCAGCCAGGGTTGCCGCTCCGCGACATTCAATGACTTTCCTGATCAGAATATCCGCCGCGTCCAGCTCATTCACTTCCCGCGAGAATTGCGTCACCAGGCCATAGCTCGCACAACTAGCTACGGAAGCCATCAACTTTACTTCAATCCCGAGATGCATCACTTCCACCGATGATTGGCAAATTCCACAAATAGAACGGCAAACCGTATGAACACCAGAATGATGCAATTGAGCATGCGCGCATTGCAATCAACGTACTTTTACCAGCTCAGCCACATGTAGCAACGGCCTTCTTGCAAGCAATAAAAGTCTCGCGTTTCTAGCCCCTCTTAGCCCTATACCTACCACATCATCGTCCCCCAGGCCGGCCGCGCGCGGGAGTCGGCATCGGCCAATGATGTGGTGGTCAGCGATGGTCACCCGGGGGACCTGCAGGCGCAGGTGGAAGCGCTGCATGCGCGGTATCTGGGGTTGGCTGGGGGCTGAGGCCTGGCTACCGGCCAGCGGCCGGCACTACCGAACAGCATCCACGCATGGCGTGGATCTACCCGGCGCCAGCGTGGAACTGCTGTGGAGCCGAGCCCATGCTCGGCTGCGATCATCAAGCCGAGCATGGGCTCGGCTCTACAAAGTGTTCTGCATCCACGCATGGCGTGGATCTACTCCAGCTGCAGGCGGGCATAGCGGGCCAGTTCTCGTGCGCCAAGCAGCAATCCATCTACGACATCCGGGCTGAGCTGCTGGTGCGCACCACCCTGCTCGCGGGCCGCCTCGGCGGCGTGCAGCACCTGCATGAGTGCATTCAAGCCGGCCAGGGTGCGACTGAGGCCGGCCATGGTGGCCGCCTGTGCCGGGCTCAGGCCCTCCGCTTCCAGCCGTCGGCCGTCGGCTGCATCGCGCCCGTCCATGCGGGCCAGCAGCGTGGGCAGCAGATCCTTGGGATCATCGAGCAGGGTTTCGACGCGCTCGGCGACGTCGGCCGGCAGCAGGTCGGCGGCTTCGCCGATCAGGGCGTGCAGCTGGGGGAACAAGGGGCGTGCGGACATAGTGAATCTCCTCGCAGACGACGAGCCACCTGCGGATGCAAGGTGGCGGACGGTGCGGGTTGGCGTACCGGAGACCCAACAACTCAAGCGCGAGGAAAAAGACTCCAGCGGATTCTGATGAATCCCCACGCACCATCCGCCGAAACAAGGCAGCCGATGCATTTTCCATGATGAGCCGCAGCACACCCGGAGCGCTTGAGTTGAAGGTTTTTTTCAGGACGCCAATCCCGGCCAGGGCACCTGCCCCGGCCGCTCCATCTGGCCATCACGTAGCGCTGTGATCTGTAAGGAAATTCTCAAGCCGCAGTTGAGGGTACGAATGCGTGCATGCGGACACGCACGCGGCGTGGCGGCGATCACGGTGATGTCGTGTTGGGCTTCTGGCCCTGGGTTCCTGCGAGGGGGATTCGGTGGCACAAGCGACACTGGGCGCTATACGGCGCCGGCCGGATTCGTGCCGACCAAGGTCGGCACCCACCAAAGCAGAGGCCCTTACAACGGCTTCGGCGAGAATGTCAGGGTGGCGATCACGCCGCGCTCGCCACCGGGGCGCACGCTCACCTGCCAGCCATACAGATCGCACAGGCGGCTGACGATCGACAGGCCGATGCCACCGCCCTGCGAATGGCCGGCATGCGTGCCGCGATAGCCGCGCTGGAACAGCTTGGCGGCATCCTCTTCGCTCAGCCCCGGTCCGCTGTCGGTCACCGACACCGAATTACTGCCGACAAAGACGCGCACTTCGCCATCCTGCGAGTACTTCACCGCGTTGCCGATCAGGTTGCCCAGCGCCACCGACAACGCGGCTTCCGGCGCATCGATCACCAGGTTGCGCTCGCCTTCCAGTGCCAGTTCCAATGGCTTGCCGCCCAGCTGTGCACGGTGGGCGTCCAGCAGCTGTTCGGCTACGCGGGCGACGTTGCTGGTGCCCTGCCCGCGTTCGTTGCGCGACAGCAGCAGCAGTGCGCCGATCAGGTCGCTGCACTGTTGTTCGGCGCGCTGGATGCGCTGCAGACGCTGCAGCACCTTCTCATCCAGGCCGGGCCGGGTCAGCAGCAGTTCGGTGGCGCCACGGATCACCGCCAGCGGCGTGCGCAGCTCGTGGCTGACGTCGGCATTGAACTCACGGTCGCGCTGCACCACTTCGGTCAGCCGCGACGAATAGTCATCCAGCGCCTGCGCCAGTTGCCCCACTTCGTCATCGGGGAAACGTGGTGCCAGCGGCTCGGGCTCGCTCGTGCCGCCGCGATAGGCACGCAGCCGCGCGGCCAGGTCCGAGACCGGCTTCATCACCTTCGACGCCGACCACCAGCCCAGCACCAGCGACAACAGGCTGAACACCAGCACCGACAGCACCAGCGCGCGGTTGAGCTGCTGCCCGCCACGCACGCTGTCGGTCATGTCGTAAGCCAGGAATGCCCAGGCGTCGGGCGTCTTGCGCACGGCCAGCTTGTACGAATAGCGCTGGCCGCGCTCATCCACGCCGCCCATGTTGTACAGGCCATCCTTGAACTCGTACCAGTCCGGCTCTTCCTCGCGCAGCGCCTCGAACTTGTCAGGCTTGATCAGGCGCGCACGCATCTGCTGCACGGGCAGGTCGGGGTTGCGATCCGGGCTCTCGTAGAACCGCCGCACGTACTCGTTGATGTTGCGGTTCATCACGTCTTCCACCAGCTGGTTTTCCACGCGCATGCGGGCCCAGTTGGTGGCGAACGCGAACAGTGTTGTCAGGCAGAAGCCCAACAACACGAACGAGACGATGATGCGGCTGCGCAGGCGCCGCCGATACGGCGAACGCCGGCGCTCCCCCTTGGTTGCCACGGAATCAGGCTTCCGGGGTAGCGATGCGGTATCCGATGCCATGGCGGGTCTGGATCAGCGGCACTTCAAACGGCTTGTCGACCACCGCACGCAGGCCGTGGATGTGGACACGCAGCGAATCCGAATCGGGCAGCTCTTCGCCCCAGACGCGGGTCTCCAGTTCCTGGCGGGTAACCACGGCCGGCGCGGCCTCCATCAGGGCCTGCAGGATCTTCAGCGCGGTCGGGTTGAGCTGCAGCAGCTTGCCCTGGCGACGCACTTCCAGCGTGTCCAGGTTGTATTCCAGATCGCCGGTTTCCAGCACGCGGGTCTGCACGCCCTTGCCGCGGCGCGACAAAGCGTTCAAGCGCACTTCCACTTCCTGCAGCGCGAACGGCTTGATCAGGTAGTCGTCGGCGCCGGAATCGAAACCGGCCAGCTTGTTGTCCAGCGAGTCGCGGGCGGTCAGCATCAGTACGGGGGTCTGCTTGCGCGCTTCGTTGCGCAGCTTGCGGCAGACTTCAATGCCGTCCATGCCCGGCAGGTTCAGGTCCAGAACGATGGCGTCGAACTCGTGGACCACCGCCAGGTGCAGGCCGGTCACGCCGTCGGCGGCGAAGTCCACGGTGTGGCCACGATCCTCAAGGTAGTCGCCAAGGTTGGCGGCGATGTCGCTGTTGTCTTCGATTACGAGAATGCGCACTGGGACCTCTGGTTCTTGAAGGGTCGTCGGGGGGCCAGGCCCACCTGCTCAGGATGCCCCTGTGCGGGTGGACGCGACGTCTACCTGCTGAACGATACAGGTTCCATTCTTAACATTTCGTACCGGAGGGACGACACCGGCAAACGCCCCCGGGGCGAGCGCTCAGCGGCTGATGCGCTGCTGGTCGGTCAGCGCCCGGCGGCTCTCTTCCTGGGCTTTGCGACGCTGGGCCACGGTCAGGCAGACGCTGGTCGGCATGTTGCTGCCGGTCAGGCGCTCGCGGCGGCAGATCATGCGGCTGTCGGCCTGGGCGCGGGTCATGATGGTGTTGACGATCTCCTGCTCGTTGAACAGGTCGTTGCGCTCCTGCGGGGCCAGCTCATCCAACTTCTCGCGGCCATTCATCTTGATCCGGATCCGGTTCAGCGCCTGCTGCACGCGGCTCTTGTCCTCCAGCCCGATCTCGCTGTAGTCCTCGCTGCCCATGGCCGTTTCAACGCGGCGGATCTGCTCGGATACCGGGGTGAAAGAATCCATCTGCACGGTGTCCTTCTGCGCCTTGGCCTGCACGGTGGCCACCAGGCCGAGCGACAGCATCAGGGCGAGCATAGTGGTGCGGTACATGACGAGCTCCATGTTCGTCCATGAATAGGGTCTCGACTTTACGGTTGCGCCGATGCGTCCACAAGGGACGCACGGCAGGGTGACCGATGGCGGCCTGCGACCGGTCCAACCACGGTTACGGCTTGTAGTTGTTGAAACGCTGGTTGTCGTTGAGGGCCTTGCGGCTGTCTTCCTGCGCCTTGCGGCGCTGGGCCACGGTCAGGCAGACGCTCTGCGGCATGTTGCTGCCGGTGGTGCGCTCGCGGCGGCAGACCATGCGGCTGTCGGCATGGGCGCGGGTCATGATCGTGTTGATCACTTCCTGGTCGTTGAAGATCTCGGTGCGGTCCTGCGGGCTCAACTGCTCTACCCGTTCGTGGTCGCCCATCTTGATCTTGATACGGCCCAGCGCCTGCTGCACACGGCTTTTGTCTTCCAGCCCGATCTCGCTGTAGTCCTCGGTGTTGATCGCCGTCTCAACGTTGCGGATCTGTTCGGCCACCGGTGCGTTGGCGTCGAACTTCACCTGCCCTTTCTCGGGCTTGGCGTGCGCGGTGGTGGCCAGTGCCAGGCCCAGCATCAGGGTGAAGGGGGTCATGCGCTGCATTGTTACCTCCAGGTTCTTCCATGAGTGGAACACCGACCCTGCGGTGCCACCGATACGCCGTTAAGGCACCCCGGTGGACCGAAAGGCGGTGCGGTCAACGCCCAGCGGGCGGTGGGCTGAGCGTGTTGTAGCTGCGCTGGTCGTTGATCAGCGCCTTGCCTTTCTCTTCGATCCGGCGCCGTTCGGCCACGGTCAGGCAGCGGCTCCTGGGCATGTTGCTGCCGGTGGTGCGTTCGTACCTGCAGATCTGCCGGCTGTCGTCATGGCCACGCGCCATCAGGGTGTTGATGCGTTCCTGCTCGTTAAAGACCTCGGCCTGCAACTGCGGCGGCAGCTCCTGCACGGTCTGGCGTTCGCCCATGTGCTGGCGGATACGCGACAGCGCCTGCTGCACCTGGCCGCGATCCTCGGCAGACAGTTCGGCATAGTCGGGGGCAGCCAGCGCGGTTTCCACCTGGCGCATCTGCTCGGCGACCGACCCCTGCCGGTCCATCTGTACAGCGACTTTCTCCGGCTTGGCGGCAACAGCGCCAGACAGGCCCAGCAGCAACGCGATCGTCATGATGCGGTACATCGCCAACCTCCCGATCCATCCCGGAACGAAGGGCCAACTCTACGACCGTCACGCGGCCTCCACAAGAGACCTTGGGCACAGAGCCGACAGGCATAAAAAAGGCCCAGGCGGTGCACCCGCCTGGGCCTGAAGTCGTATCCCGATACCGATCCTGCTGAGAGGCAGAGCTGCGGTTCGCTGAAGCCTACGCCGGGGCCGATTAAAGCCTCGTTAAAGCCCCGGATCATTTACCCATGAGAATCACAACCCCATGAATAATCAAGGCTTTTTGATCTTCTCTACGTGTTCGATGATGCGTGTGGCCACGTCCACACCGCAGGCCGCTTCGATGCCCTCCAGCCCCGGCGTGGAGTTGACCTCCAGCACCAGCGGGCCGCGCGCGGAGCGGATCAGGTCCACGCCGCACACCGACAGGCCCAGCGCCTTGGCCGAACGCACCGCCACCTGCTGCTCGGCGCGACTGGCCTTGGCCGCCACGGCGGTGCCGCCAGCGTGCAGGTTGGAGCGGAAGTCACCCTCCGGTGCCTGCCGCTGCATCGACGCCACCACCTGGTCGCCCACCACGAAGCAGCGCAGGTCGGCGCCCTTGGCCTCGCCGATGAATTCCTGCATCAGGAAGTTGGCGTACAGGCCGCGCAGCGCTTCGACAATGCCGCGCGAGGCACTGGCCTTCTCGGTCAGGATCACGCCGCGACCCTGGGTGCCCTCATTGAGCTTCACCACATGCGGCGGCGGGCCAAGCATGGACAGCAGATCGACGGTGTCATCGGGGTTGTCGCCGAACACGGTAACCGGCATGTCGATGCCCTTGGCCGCCAGCAGCTGGTGCGCGCGCAGCTTGTCTCGCGAACGCAGGATGGCATCGGACGGATTGGGCGTGCGTGCGCCCATCAGTTCGAACTGGCGCAGCACGGCGGTGCCGTAGCGGGTGATCGAGGCACCGATGCGCGGAATGACCATGTCCACGCCGGTCATCGGCCGGCCCTTGTAGTGCATGGAAAAGCCATCGGCGGCGATGCGCATGTAGCAGCGCAACGGGTCGAGGATGCGCACGGTGTGGCCGCGCGCGCGCGCCGCCTCGACCAGCCGACGGGTGGAATACAGGGAGCTGTTGCGGGACAGGATGGCGAGCTTCATCGCGGAGGGATCGGTCGGCAGGCGCGCAGCATAGCGCGGGCGTGTGGCGGGCGGATGATGCCTGGCCGGCGCTGCCAGCACCGCCGGTGGTCGGCTCCAGCGGCGGCGATTCCGGCGAAGGAGTAACCGCCGCCGGATACACCACACGCCCGCATCACCGTGCGAGCGGGTTCCGCTTCAGAACCCGCGCGCGGATTCACCCAGCGCCGCGAGGCAGGTCGTCTGCGTGGCCGAGCCGGCCGAGGTGCTCTTGTAGATCTGCCACAGCAGTTGCGCGGCCTTCGGCCCACCGGCGCGACCCAGCGCACGCAATGCTTCCAGCTACCGGGAGGTGCCGGCACCGGAGTTCTTGTAGATCTCGTGAATACTGCCGACGACGTCGTCCTTCGTTTCCATGCGCTGCTTCCCGTGTAGAAAATGCGGCAACGCTAACCGGGCGCGGATGGCCGTGGATATGAAACTAATCAGAAATGAAGAAGGCCGCTGATGAGCGGCCTTCTGTCTACGCGCGTGGCGTGATTGGAGCGGGCGATGGGAATCGAACCAATAGCCAGTCATGCGGCTGCACAATTAAATTCCCAGGCAGTTCGACTAAAATAAGTACACTCAAGACTAAAATAAGTACACTCAAAACGACGACTGAAAGCCCAGCAGAATTGCGGAAGAGCCATCAAGCACCGTTACGACGTGTCGCTATTGCGCCCCCACCCTTGGGACGTCGGTTGCATCCTGCAAATGAGGCTCAAGATGACACCTTAAGTGGCCGAGGTTGGGGACCACCAAGTGAGCACGCGTACGGTTATCGTCGCAAGCAAAGGCTAACCGCCCAGCTTCCCAGTAACAGAATAGAGAGGCTCCAGCAGCCATTCGTAGAGCTTGCGACGCTCACCCATGATATCGGCTTCAAGCTGCATGCCTGGGCGGAGCGTCTCCATCTTCCCGTATGCCAGCACTCCTTGTTGGTCCAACGAGACCAGGACCCGATACAAGGACTGCCTTGCATCGCCGTCCTTCTGGGATACTGTCAACGCGCTGCGAGAGATGCGGATGACCGTTCCTTCGTGGGCACCGAACTTCTGGTAAGGATAGGCTTGATAGCGCAAGAGAACCCGGTCGCCTGATTTGACGAACCCAATGGCCGAGCTGGGCACCAGCAGTTGTGCTCGAAGCTCGGATCCCTTGGGAAGTAGACTGAGAATGGGTTGGCCCGGCTGCACCGCCTGGCCGGCCTCGACGAGTCGATTTGCTACCAGTCCAGTTACTGGTGCGCGAAGCAGCAGCTCCCCGTCGGCCTCCATCCGGACGGTCTCCTGGCTCAATGCAGCCAGATCACGTTCCGAGGCCGCCTTGGCGGAGAGCCTCTGATGGGGAATTTCTGCTAGCCGCTGCTCCAGTTCAGCCAGGTTCCGCCGAATCGAGGTCGCTTGGCGTTGAAGGGCTTGTTGCGCGTTGACCGCCTCGAGTATCGATTGCTCTTGTTGGTTGATCTGAACCAGGCTTACGTAGCGCTCATCCTCGACGCTCCGAAATCGGGCGAGGGTCTCGCGACCAATTCGCACCTGCTCGCCGCGGGTGTGGATCTCTGCCTCAATCTGCGAAAGCTCGCGCAGCATCGCCGAGCGTTGGGCCTTGGCTCCCTCCTGTTGTGCCGCGAGCTGCCTGTCCTGGAACTCGCTCATCGCCTCCACACTGGTCATACGGGAGCGCTGTGCGTCAAGCAACGTGGACACGGCATCCTGCCCTGTGGAGGTGACCCGCGGCACATTGATCGTCAGCAGCCCGTCCTGGCGCCGGACGTGGTCGCCTTCTTCGACATCCAGTCTCGCAACCACGCCAGCCGACGGAGCGACCACGGTGGAAAGCCCGAGATCAGGCACAAGCTCGCCCATAACCCTGGATCTGCGTGAATACTCGCCCAGGTAGAGGAAGCCGACGATGGCCGAGGCAGCCATCGCTGCGAACACCGCAAGAATCCAGAAACGGAGCGGTTGCGCCAAGGACACTCCACCGAGCCAGCTTCGTCGCTGGGCATCGATGGCTTCCTTGCGGAAGAGGCCGCTCATGCGAGGACCTCCTCAAGGCCGTCCCGTGCGGCTTTCGCGGAGCTTGATGCGTTCTGCACCAACTCGCGCGCTACCGCGCCCGCGTGCATGATCAGCACCCGGTCTGCACTGGCGATGGTCTCTGGCCGATGGGCGATGATCACCCGGGTCAGCTCAAGTTGTCGGACGGCTTCATTCACCAGCCTTTCCCGCTCAACATCCAGATGGCTGGTTGCCTCGTCCAAGAATAGCAACTGGGGCTTGCGATACAGGGCGCGTGCAAGGATCACCCGCTGCTTCTGACCACCAGAGAGGGTCGTCCCCATGTCGCCGATCAGGCTGTTGTAGCCCATGGGCATCGCTGCGATGTCGTCATGCACAGCGGCCAACTCTGCGGCTTCACGCACCCTGGATTCATCATGGTGATCGTCTTCGAAGGCGATGTTCTCGCTGACACTTCCCGCGAAGAGCTGGTCATCTTGCATCACCGCGCCGATCATGCTGCGATACTCGCTTACGCTGACCTTTGACAAGGGCACGCCTCCGATGCGGATCTCACCTTCCGTCGGCTGGAGAAGGCCGAGGAGAATCTTGATCAGCGTGGTCTTTCCGCAGCCAGATGGGCCGATGATGGCGACTGACTCACCAGGATCCACTACAAAACTACAGTTCCTCAGCACCCAGGGCTCTCCGGTGGCATAGCGGAATCCAAGCCCTTCGACCTCAATTCGGATGCCGTCCGGCGACAGAGCGCAGGTGCTGGAAGCGAGGTTCTCTGGTTCGGTAAGAACAATGTCGGAGAGCCGTTCGCCGTGAAGACGGAGCATGCGGAACTCCACCCACTTGTCGATCAAGGCTCCCACTCGTTGTGAAAACTGGTCCTTGTAGGCGATGTAGGCAATCAGCATGCCCACGGAGAACACGTTCTCCATTGCCAGCAGTGCTCCCAGCCAAACCACCGCAATGCGCTCCAGTCCAAACAGCAACTGATTGGCCCCGCCGAAGCTCAGCCCAAACTTTGCTAGCCAAACGTCGTGATTGACCGTTTCGTTCATGAGATTGAAGTAGCCGGCCTGGCGAATGGACTCTCGGCCAGCAACTTTCACCGATTGAACCCCCCGGATGGACTCGAGCAGGTGGCTCTCCTGCCGTGCCCCGGCGATCAACTGCCTCTCTGTGCCTCGCCTGAGCGGGGCGAAGGCACAAGCACGCGCGATTGCATACAGAGCAACTGCAATCAACGTAACCAGCGCCAGCTTCCAGCTGTAGAGCAGCATCATTCCCAGCGTCACCACCGCCATGAGGCCATCAATGAGCGCCTCTACGAAGCTGATCGTCAACGTTTGCTGGATAGCCTGGACGCTTCCCATGCGTGAGGTGACATCGCCCAAATGGCGCTTCTCAAAGAAGTCCAGGGGCAAACGCAACAGGTGCCGGAAGACGTTGCCGGTCCATTGCAGGTTGAGCCGGTTTGACAGGTAGATGACCGCCCGTCCTCGGACTTGCCCGATGCAGACTTGCAGCAACAGCGCCAGGGCAAACCCGGTGCCCAGCACGGTCAGCAAGTCCCTGTCATGGGCAATGAGGGCCTGATCCACGGTCCATTGCATGAAGAATGGTGCTATCAGAACAAACACCTGAAGAGCAATGGACAGAAGCAGCAGCAGGCTTAGTGCACGCCAGAATCCCTCGATCTTGCCCGTCAGCTGCGCGAGCGAGACGACTGGCGGGCGAGGACTGGCCCGGAACTCGGCAGTTGGATACAACTCCAGCGCAATTCCGGTGAAATGGCGCGAGACTTCATCCAGAGAAAGCTTGCGTTTGCCAAAGGCGGGATCCAGAACGGTCACGACATTGCGACGGACATTGCTGATTACAACGAAGTGGTTGAGGTCCCAGTGTGCAATGCAGGGCAGTTGAAGTTGGCTCAGGTGCTCCAAGTCCAGGCGTAGCGGGCGGCAGCGAAAGCCTAGCGCGCCTCCAATTTCAATGACTTGAGCAAGCGTCGAGCCCTTAAGTGAGAGGGCATGGCGGCGGCGGAGTTCCCGCAGTCCAATGTTGTTGCCATGATGCGACGCGACCATGGCTAAGCATGCAAGACCGCATTCCGCTGCCTCGGATTGAATCACGGCGTCAATAAGATAGCATCTCTCTATCGCTAGAAATGGCGAATTGAACAGGGTAGTTGTTGGAGGTTCTGCAGAATTGCGCGTGATGCGAGAAGGGACGGGGTAGAACTCCCCGCCCCTTTAATCGTGAATTCAAACTACTGAGACTGTTCCGATCGCTTATCAGAATCTTCTTGCTTTGCGAGGTATTTCCCGCCGTGGTAGCCAGCTACAAAAAAAGCAAAGGCTGCTACAAGAGCGAAAGCAAGGATGCTGGCGTCACTGTGCTTGGTCATTTGAATCAAAGGCTCCTCCGCGTTGACATTCGTGCTTGCCTGCGCGAGTCGCTGGCTTGAACGCACGGCGCTGCATGGGAAGGTCCGCTGGTGCTCACGACTGAATTCCGTAGTCCCTGAGCGTCGGGTAGAATATGACCCACTGCGTTATTGTGAGATTTATTGTGCCGTGGACTGTAGCCAGCTGGGTTATGCTCAGGTTGAATGGATAGGCCAAAATGCATAGCAGTATCGAAAATAGGAATGACGAGATAACGGCGTCGACGTGAACCGCAGCAAATGCCGCGCTAACCATGATGGTTCCCAATACGCGCCCGAAGTAGTGAGATACGCCATCAAAGAGCAGGTGTCTCACTACCTTCTCCTCGAAAAGAGGTCCGATGATGCAGGTCGAAATCAAGCCAAGAAAATAGAAATTGATTGGAATTTCGCTAAAGGGGATGAATTTTGTGTGTGGTATTGCAGGGATTCCAACGACGTAAACCCAAATCGCGCCTCCAGCGATCCCCATGGCCACCAAGGCAGCGCCAAGCCGGAAAGTCCACTCTCTCCTGGGCTCATTGGGAAGTAGCCAGACACAAACCGCGAAGGCGAGAAGTTCGACGATCGCTCTTGATCCAAAAACGTCGAAGTATTTCAGAACTCCAAGTGCCGCACCGGCGCCCACAGTTGCAATTGCAGCTACGAATATCTTGTTCTCCGCTATGGGGCGAGGCCTCCAGTGCGCGATTCTCCTGAGCAAGAACTTTCTCCCGAGGGCCCAGGCCCGGAATTGGGCCTGGGCCTTAGCTAACGCGCCTACATCATTCTGAATTGTGCCTCAGAGGTTCGGCCTCGTATTCACGCTGGCGCCCGATCAGGCATTCTGGATCATTGAGCCATGAGGTGATGGTAGATTAGACCAGCAGCGCCGATTCCACTGAAGGGCGCAACCCTTCCATACATATACGCGGTCTCCATGAAGCTGTGGAGAGTTCCGCTGACGTGGCTTCCTTCGCTCGAACCAATCTGAATGTTGATGCCCTTCGTACCGCCTGACACTTCTGCAAGTTCCAATTGACTAAGATCACGCATATAGCCTCCATTGCGATGCTGTCGGAGTAATGAGAGTTGCGAATTCGCCTCGAGACCAAGCGTGGCGGCATCGAGTTAACCAATATTCTCGATGCGCCGGAGCTTCGTCAGCGACGCGCTGTGGCCTTCGTGGTTCACATTGGTGCACCCAGCAGGCGCTTTCATTCAAGACTGTGACGGCCTTCCGCACAATCCAACTGAGGCCGCTTGAAATGTTATGACATAACAATATATGTTCACGGGCTGTCCGCAGCCGAGGCTGCCTCGGGCCACTGTGTTGCTTGATGCACCTGTGACTTCGCAGCGGGCCGACCAATGCCTCGTCTGGCCAGCTCCGACGGAAGCCAAACTCTTGCCCTGCTCCTGCCGCCTCAGGCTGGAGCGTGCTCGGGCTTTGCTTTCGCGCGCTTTCGCGGAGCACCTTCGGACAGGAGTGCCTTGAGAACCGGTAGGTTCAAGTTGAAGTCCAGCACTGCCAGCCCAGGGGTGTTCACGCCCGGGCCATGCAGATCTTCTTGGACGGTGAATTCGCGGCTATACGTGGCTTGGTGCTCGTCGTCAGCTCGCTCAACCACCTGGACCCGCAACTCGGACGGTATGCCTGCGCGTCCGAGAGGCTGAACTTCTGCTTTCGAAGTGAGTGGAAACCGCGCCTCATCGGCTTCCACGTCTTGCCGGGCCAACGCCATCCCAGCCGCGGCAGTCATGCGGATGTTTTGTTTCTTTTTGCCTCTCGCGCAATTCGCTTGGCTTCCGTAGCGGCCCGTTGCAAGTTCTCCCCAAATTGACCCGGCACATGCGACGGCAGGGTCACCGGCGGATTGAACATCGCCAACGTCTCCACCCGCAGAGGCAAGGTCTCTGGCTGAACTGCCGCTGGCACGGCCAACCCGCTGTTGTCCACGTAGACTTTTCGCAAGACCGATTTGGGCGGTTTGCCATGTCCGGTGATGCGGCCAATGGCCACGTCCCTGGCACTGACCTCCATGCCGGTGGCCAGCAGCGCTCGATCCGTGTGGGTGATGAAGTAATGCCTAAAGGCATGAAATCCCATGCCCTCTTCGGTGACGCCTTGCCGCTTGATGTAGGTCGAAAACTGACGTGACAGCTGACGCCCAAAGCCCAGTCCTGTGCTGTTGGGAAGGTCCGGGAAAAGGCGATCCACGCCGGACGCTCGCACCTCATCTACGAAATGGAGGAAACCTGCATCCAGCACCGGTTGAGCCAATGGAACAAACCGCAGTGAGCTCGTGTTCTTGACCTTGTTTCCTTCTCCCCGAGTTGTGACCAGGAAGCCGGCAACCCCATCCACATGCATCACATCTGCTGCGCGCAGCTGCGCCACCTCGTTCACGCGCGCGCCGCTGTAGAGGCCAGTATCGGCCCCCAGAAGCGGTGCGGATACTTCGAGGCCCAGCGCAAGAAACCTGCCCCGAATACCACCTTCAGTTCGTCATGCGTGAACGGGCGACCCGTTTCCGGCTCCTCCACTCCCCGCCGTTCCGACGGTGAGGCGACGCCCTCCATCGGGTCAAGCTGTAGAAGCCGCTGCTTGCGCAGGTGCGAAATAAACACCCCCAATCTGTCCCAATGCTTGTTGAGCGTCGCACTGGCCGGCGGCTTCTCTGCGTTGCGTTTCGACAGCGCAAGCACCTGAGGCACACTTAGGTCGCGATACAACTTGTTCTTGGTTGCGTTTCTGGGCCAATGCTCCACTGCGTCCATGAAGGCCTGCACGTGGTCAGCGTCCAGTGTGGCGACAGGAATGTCCCCAACAAGGCCCAACAGAATTCGCAGGCTGTGCCGACTTTCGATGATGGTCTTCGGCGCCAGCTTTCCCAAGCTGGCCAGATGCTTGTCGATGCAGGCGGAGAGCAGTGGTCCTGACGGGGCCGCAGCCGACGTGGGCACCTGAGGAGGGTAGCCGGCCACCGCAGCAGCCAGCGGATCCTTCTCCGCCACTTGGCCCATCAGCCGCTCCAGCATCTCCACGTCCTGGAGTGTTTCCAGCTGAGCCTCAGCAACATGTGTTCCGTTGCGCAGGGTCATGCCTCTGATGATCAGGTCCCTGCGCCCAGCAGCGCGTGCCGCTTCCAGTGCCTTCTTCAGATCCACCGCGTCCCCCTGGCGTATCGCTTCGAATGCCTGAGAGAGTGCCACGCCCATGCAGGCGGCCACCAGCCGTGCCCTATCGCCGGCAGGCTCATGGAGAGGACGAACGAGGAAACGCGAACCGACGGCGCCACGCAGATCGATGGGCACAAGAAAGCGGGCGTATAGCCCACTGGGACGAGCAAGAAGCAGCGGCTTGGGCAAAAACGATACCTCGAACGATACCTAAACAGGTCGTTTGAGCATTCGTTCTTCTGCCAGTTCACACGTGCGCTATCAACAACTTAAGCGCAGATCACGTGACAAATGGAGCGGGCGATGGGAATCGAACCCACGTCAGTAGCTTGGGAAGCTACAGCTCTACCATTGAGCTACGCCCGCAGTGCGCGGTGAAAGTCTATGCGGTTGGCCCGGTGTTGCGCAATGGCGGCCACCGCATCCGCGAGGGGTCAGAGCCCTTTCCTCGCGGAAAGGGATCCGACCCCGGCGGTTGCTGCTTAGAACGTGCCGCTGAAGTTGGCGAACAGGGTGGCGTCCTGCGCGCGCTTCTGGCCGGTCGACGCGCTCAGGCCGAAGTTGCTCTGCAGGCCGAACAGTTCGGTGCGGGCACCCAGCACGACGGTGGCGTAGTTCTTGTCGAACTTCAGGCCCGGCACGCGGTAGCTGCCCAGTTCCGGCAGGGTCTGCAGCCAGGCGCTGGCCTGCTTGGTGTCCTCGAACTCGTGGTCGTAGGTCACCTGCGCGTACGGCTTGAGGGTGCCGCCATCGAAGCGGGCCTGCCAGCCGATGCGGCCGACGGTCGAATCGACATTCTGGCGGTCGTAGCCCAGCGCGGTTGCCAGCGTGCCGGCCGCGGCGCTTTCGGTGTAACCGTCGATCTTCACCTTCTGCCAGATCACCGAAGCGATCGGGCCGTGACGGAAGCCGCCTTCGGTGCCGAACTCGTAACCGGCGTTCAGGGCGGCGGTCAGGTTGCTGCCGTCCGGCGAACCACCATGCTCACGAGTGGCCGGGCCCAGCTGGACCTTGCGGTTCACGTCATAGGACAGCCAGGTGTAGCTGACCTGACCGTTCACCCAGATGCGGTCGCCGTACCAGCCAGCGAACAGACCGGCCGAGGTGTCCTTCTGGGTGAAGTCGCCACGGTTGTTGCCGAAGTCGGCGTTGAGGCGACCGAAACCGGCGAAGCCGCCGAACACCATGCCGTCGCGTGCCCAGTCGATACCGAACAGGCCGGCCGGGGCCAGCCCGTCGTACAGGTCGGCGTGGTCGTAGCGCTGCAGGTCACCGCGCACGCCCCCCCACCAGGACAGGCCGTCAGCCGGACGGCCGCCCAGGTGCATGCTGACCTGGTCGGCGCGCGAGCGGCCGATGGTCTGCGCCGAGTGGCTCAGCACCTGCTGCAGGCGCGGCGCTTCCAGCACCGAGACTGCGTACTGGCCCAGCAGCTGATGGCCGGCGGTGGTCGGGTGCACGCCATCGGCGAACAGGTAGGTGTTGGCCGCATCCGGGCTGACGTAGCTGGTCGGGTTGCAGGTCAGGATGCTCTGCGTCGAGTTGGCCGGATCGATCTTGCAGGCGGTGCTGGTGACGTTGGTGAAGCCGTACATGCCCGGGTTGGCGGTCACTTCACGCAGGATGCTGAAGGTATCGAGCGGAATGAACTCGATGCCCGCCTGCTTCAGGCCACCGTACAGGGCCTTGTTGTAGCCGGCCGACAGTGCGGTGGCGGCGGCGGCATTGGGGCCGCGGAACTGTGGGGTGATGCCCACATCCGGCAGGTTCGGTACCAGCACGTACTGGGCGCCGGCCTGCTTCAGCGCACCCACCAGCGCGATCTGGTCGGTGACCGCTGCGCCGATGATGCCCTGCACCTGGGCCTGCGACGCGCCACCTGCCGCCGCACGGGTGGCCGCGAACAGATCATTGGCCCCTCCCCATACGGTGTACAGGGCGTTGCCGTCAGCCTTGCCACCGTTCGCGGCAAGGTAGCGGGTTGCTTGCGACTTCAGCGACGGAATCACGCCCAGGCCACCGGCCTCGTCCACCGACACGCGGGCACCGCCGACTGCATAGTTGTCACCGCTCTGGCCGTTGCCGTTGGCGGCGCCATTGAGGCCATAGTAGTTGGCGACCTGCTGCGACCACACCCAACCCGGGTTGGTGGTGAACTGGCCGGTGACCGGACGCACATCGGCCGGCAGCAGCGGGCGGAAATAGCCGGCATCGGTCAGGCTGTCGCCGAAGAACACGGCCTTGGAATACGGGGATTCGCCTGCCATGGCCGGAACCGCGGCCAGCGCGATCGCGGCCGCCATCAGGGAGCGGATCGGGCGTTTGCTGAGCAGCATGTAAGAAACTCCTGTGGGGATATCGTTGAGGACCCGGCGGACGTACGCCGGCGCACGGTGAATGGTTTCACTGCGCCGCGTTTTGCTCACGCTGCGCCGCCGCATGGATTGTCGCCCGGCAGCGTCGGACAACGCTGTGCCGGGGCTGGCGGCCGAGGCAATTTGCAAGGGTTCCGATCCGCGCAGGCCGTAGGCGACAATGCGGCGATGAACATCCAGCTCAACGGCGAACCCCGTACCCTGCCCGCCTCGGCGACCCTCCACGATCTGCTGCAGGCCGAGCAGTTGCTGCAACGCCGGGTCGCGGTCGAGGTCAACGGCGAGATCGTCAGCCGCAGCCGCCATGGCGAGCACGTCCTGGCCGAGGGCGACGTGGTGGAGATCGTGCACGCGCTGGGTGGGGGCTGAGGCTGCGCGGGTGTTCAGGGGTCAGATCCCTTTGCCGGTGGCAAAGGGATCTGACCCCACGCTCGACCCCGCCCTCTACGTGACCCCATCTTCAGGCGGATAAGCGATAATTGCGCCATGAACGTTCATGTCTCCCCCGATTCGCTGGTAATCGCCGGCAAGACCTATGGCTCGCGGCTGCTGACCGGCACCGGCAAGTTCAAGGACCTGGAAGAAACCCGCCTGGCGACCGAGGCCGCTGGTGCCCAGATCGTCACCGTGGCCATCCGCCGCACCAACATCGGGCAGAACCCGGGCGAGCCGAACCTGCTGGACGTGCTGTCGCCGGAGCGCTTCACCATCCTGCCCAACACCGCCGGCTGCTACACCGCCGAGGACGCGGTGCGTACGTGCCGCCTGGCCCGTGAGCTGCTGGACGGCCACAACCTGACCAAGCTGGAAGTGCTCGGCGACCAGAAGACCCTGTACCCGGACGTGATGCAGACCCTGAAGGCCGCCGAGCAGCTGGTCAAGGACGGTTTCGAGGTGATGGTCTATACCTCCGACGACCCGATCCTGGCCAAGCGCCTGGAAGAGATCGGCTGCGCTGCGGTGATGCCGCTGGCCGCGCCGATCGGTTCGGGCCTGGGCATCCAGAACAAGTACAACCTGCTGCAGATCATCGAAGACGCCAAGGTCCCGATCATCGTTGATGCCGGCGTGGGTACCGCGTCGGACGCGGCGATCGCGATGGAGCTGGGCTGCGACGGCGTGCTGATGAACACCGCCATTGCCGGTGCGCGCAGCCCGGTGCTGATGGCCAGCGCGATGCGCAAGGCGGTCGAGGCCGGCCGCGAGGCCTTCCTGGCCGGGCGCATCCCGCGCAAGCGCTACGCCAGCGCCTCCTCGCCGGTGGACGGGCTGATCGGCTGATGACCAATCCTTTTGACAGCGCCGGTTCCAAGGCCCCGCCCAAGCCCTTCACCGTGAGCGAGGGCCGCCGCGAGGTGCGCAGCTTCGTATTGCGCCAGGGTCGCTTCACCCCCGCCCAGCAGCGCGCGTTCGACGAACGCTGGCCGCGCTTCGGCATCGATTACAACGGCCAGCCGCGCGACCTGGACGCCACCTTCGGCCGCCCGGCACACAAGGTGCTGGAGATCGGCTTCGGCAACGGTGCCGCGCTGCGCTTCGCGGCCCAGCACGACCCATCGCGCGACTACATCGGCATCGAGGTGCACGCCCCGGGCGTGGGCCGGCTGCTGAACGCGCTGGCCGAGGACGATGCCGACCACGTGCGCCTGTACCACCACGACGCGGTGGAAGTGCTGCAGAACGAGATCGCCGACGGCGCACTCGATGAAGTGCGCATCTACTTCCCGGACCCGTGGCACAAGAAGCGCCACAACAAGCGCCGCCTGCTGCAGCCGGCATTCGCCGAACTGCTGGTGCGCAAGCTGCGCCCGGGGGGCCGCCTGCACTGCGCGACCGACTGGGAAGACTACGCCGAGCAGATGTGGGACGTGCTCGACGCAACCGCCGGGCTGGTCAACCGCGCCGGCCCGCGGGGCAGCGTGCCGCGCCCGGACTGGCGCCCGCAGACGCACTTCGAGACCCGCGGCCAGAAGCTGGGCCACGGCGTCTGGGACCTGCTGTACGACCGCACCTGACGATCGCCTGAGGACGCCGCGCCCCACATGGATACCGCGCTGACGCTGACCAACGACATGAAGCTCGTGCTCGGGCTGGTCGGCTTCACGATGGCGATGTTCCTGTTCGAGCGCATCCGCGCCGACGTGGTCGCGCTGGTGGTGCTGGTGGTGCTTGGTGTCACCGGGCTGATCGCGCCGGAGGAGATCTTCGGCGGTTTCTCCGGTAACGCGGTGATGAGCATCATCGCCACCACCATCCTCGGTGCGGGCCTGGACCGCACCGGGGCGCTGAACCGGCTGGCGGCCTGGCTGCTGCGGCGCGGCCACGGTGTCGAGCAACGGCTGCTGATGATGACCACCGCCATCGCCGGCCTGAACTCCTCCTTCATGCAGAACCCGTCGGTGATGGCGTTGTATCTGCCGGTTGCCTCACGACTGGCAGCGCGCACCGGGCTGACGATGCAGCGCCTGCTGCTGCCGATCTCGGCGGCGATCGTGATGGGCGGTGCACTGACCATGGTCGGCAATTCGCCGCTGATCCTGCTGAACGATCTGCTGGCCTCGGCCAACAACAACCTTCCCTCCGGCCTGGCCACCATCGAGCCGCTGCGCATGTTCGCGCCGCTGCCGATCGGTGTGGCGTTGCTGATCGCTTCGTTGCTGTACTTCCGCTACTACGGCGACCGCAAGCTGATCGAAGAGGAAAGCCTGGTCAATGACGGGGTCACCCCGGCGCGCACCGAGAGCTACTTCGCCAAGACCTATGGCATCGAAGGCGATGTGTTCGAGCTGGTGGTGACCGCCGAGAGCCCGCTGGTGGGCATGACCCTGGGCGAGGCCGAGACCCTGCACGATGCGCCACTGCTGCTGGCCCTGAAGACCGGCAACGACACCCGCCTGGCACCGCCGGCGGAGATGCGCATCTGGGTCGGCAGTGTGCTCGGTGCGATGGGACCGCGCCAGCAGATCAGCGACTTCGCGCAGAACCAGTTCCTGCGCATGTCCTCGCGCCTGAAGCACCTGGGTGACCTGTTCAACCCCAGCCGCGCCGGCATTTCCGAGGCAGTGGTGCCACCGACCTCGAACGTGATCGGCAAGAGTGCGGCCGATCTGCGACTTCGCAAGGAGCGCGGCATCAGCCTGCTGGCGATCAACCGCGACAAACAGGTGATCCGCGAGGACGTGCGCGACGTGCAGCTGCGCGCCGGCGACATGCTGGTGTTCCACAGCATCTGGACCGACCTGGCGCAGGCCGCGCGCAGCCGCGACTTCGTGGTGGTGACCGACTATCCGACCGGCGAGCAGCGCCCGCACAAGTTCAAGATTGCGATGGCGATCTTCGCGCTGACAATCCTGATCGCGCTGACCAGCAAGCTGCCGGTGGCGCTGACGCTGATGACCGGCGTGGCCGGCATGCTGCTGACCGGCGTGCTGCGTATGGACGAGGCGTATGCCTCGATCAACTGGAAGACGGTGTTCATGATGGCCGGGCTGATTCCGCTCGGCTGGGCGATGGACTCCAGCGGTGCGGCCGCGTGGGTGGCCGGCCATACCATCGACAAGCTGCCGACCGGCATTCCGGTGTGGGTGCTGGAGGTGGCGCTGGCGCTGCTGACCACGGCGTTCTCGCTGGTGATCAGCCATGTGGGTGCGACCATCGTGATGGTGCCGATCGCGGTGAACCTGGCACTGGCGGCGGGGGGCAACCCGACCGCGTTCGCGCTGATCGTGGCGCTGTCGGCGTCCAACAACCTGATGACGGCCTCCAACCCGGTGATCTCGATGATCACTGGCCCGGCCAACTACACCCCGCGCGAGATGTGGCGGGTCGGCGGCCCGCTGTCGCTGATCTATACCTGCGTGGTGGTGCTGATGATCAACCTGATGTTCTGAGGTTGGGGGCTGTTTGCAGGGCTGCGCCCTGCACCTGCAGAAGCGCCAGCAACAGCAACGGCAACAGCTGGCGGAGAACTGTCGAAACGCCATTCTGTGCCGCTGGTGGGTGTCGACCTTGGTCGACACGGTAGATCCACGCCATGCGTGGATGCCTTTGTAGCGTCGAGCCATGCTCGACTGCTCCTGGCTTGATGGGGTCAGAGCCGTTTTCCTGCGGAAAACGGCTCTGACCCACTAGCTGGCCTCAAGCCAGGTAGACCTGCCCGTCGCGCACGTCCACCGGCACCGCGCGCAGGCGGTCACCCTTGCACGGGCCGGCGATGCAGTCGCCGCTGTCCAGCGTGAACGAGGCGCCATGCGCGGCGCATACCAGGTGGCCCTCACGGCTCTTCAGGAACTGGCCTGGGGCCCAGTCCAGGCGGCGGCCAGCGTGCGGGCAGATGTTCAGGAACGCGCGCACCTGCGCGCCGTCGCGGTACAGCACCAGCGATTCGGCATCGCCATCGACCACCGCTTCGACCTCGGCAAACGCGCCATCGGCAATGGCATCAAGGGCGATCAGGGCAGCAGCGATAGTCATGGCGAAGGCTCGGACGGTAAACCGGAATTGTCGCATGCCTGCTCAGGTGACTGGCTGCGACATGAACACAAGTCATTGATCCGTAATAAGCACAGGCTATATTTAACGAGTTTTTCACTCAATGACAGTGGCGCGTCCCGATACTCTGTTTTCGCTGATCCCAGCCTATCGAGCCGCCATGTTCAATCGCGCATCCGCCTTCAACCAGTTCCGCACCCTGTTCGCGCCGCGTAAGCCGCGTCATCCGCTGGTGCGCGTCGCCGTGGGCCTGCTTGGCCTGGCGATCCTGGCGGCGATGGTGTTCATCGGTGTGTTCGTTGGCGCGGCGATGATCCTGGTCGGCCTGGCGTGGAAGCTGCTGGCTTCGCGCAAGCCGGGCGTTGCGCGTCCGGTTGACCCGACCGTGGTTGAAGGCGAGTATCGCGTGGTGCGCAAGCCGGTGTTGCCGGCCTCGCGCTGATCCAGGCCTTCCGCGCCCGCTGACGGCGGGCGCCATGCGTTCTAGACTGCGGGCACGCCCTTCCTGGATGCCCGCATGTCCGATGTCTCCGATGTGATCCCTGCCGTAGCCCTGCCGCGTGTACCGGTAGCCGGTGGCGGCAGCTTCCCCGTGCACCGCATCTACTGCGTCGGCCGCAATTTCGCCGACCACGCCCGCGAAATGGGCGCGGCGGTGCCGGCCGCCGATGACCGCGGCCGCCCGATGTTCTTCAGCAAGCCGGCCGATGCGATCGTGGTCGGCCACGACGATGCCATCCCCTACCCGCCGGCAACCGCCAACCTGCACCACGAAGTGGAACTGGTGGTGGCGATCGGGCGCGATGCGCCCACCGGCGAGCTGGCCGTGGCCGACGCCGATGCGCTGGTCTATGGTTACGCCGTCGGCCTGGACCTGACCCGCCGCGACCTGCAGGCCGCGGCCAAGGACAAGGGCCACCCGTGGGACGCGGCCAAGGGCTTCGACGCCTCCGCGCCGATCAGCGAAATCGTCCACGCCGAGGAAGTCGGCGACCTGGCCGCGCTGAACCTGTCGCTGGAGGTCAACGGCGAAGTGCGCCAGCAGGCACTGCTCGACCAGATGATCTGGAACGTGCCGGAGATCCTGCATGAGCTGTCCAAGCTGTGGCAGCTGCGTGCCGGCGACCTGGTGTTCATGGGCACCCCGTCCGGGGTGGCTGCGTTGAAGCCCGGCGACCGCTTCAGTGCCCGCCTTGAAAACGTGGCCGAGCGCCACGGCGTGATCGCCGGCTGACATCACCTGCGCTACCCTGCGCGCTGTCCACTTCCCCACCGGAGAAAAACAACAATGGGAATGCTCACCGAGTTCAAGGAATTCGCCATGCGCGGCAACGTCATTGACCTCGCCGTCGGCGTGGTGATCGGCGCGGCCTTCGGCAAGATCGTGACGGCGCTGGTCGAGAAGATCATCATGCCGCCGCTGGGCTACTTGATCGGGCGCGTGGATTTCTCCAGCCTGGCCTGGACGTTGTCGCCAGCCCGGCTCGGACCGGATGGCAAGGAGATCCCGGCGGTGGTGGTTGGCTACGGCGACTTCATCAACACCGTCATCCAGTTCGTGATCGTGGCTTTCGCGATCTTCATCGTGGTCAAGGCGATCAACCGGCTGTCGCGGAAGAAGGAAGCTGCCCCGGCGGCGCCGGCCGAAGAAGTGGTGCTGCTGCGCGAGATCCGCGACAGCCTGAAGAAATGAGGTATCGGGCGCCTATGGGCGCCCCTCCCACCTGTAGAGCCGAGCCCACGCTCGGCTGATCTGCAAAAGGCAGCCGAGCATTGGCTCGGCTCTACAGAAGCAGGCGAAAGCCCCGTCCTGGCGGGGCTTTCGCTTTGCCGGTCATGGCGGAAAACAGCGTTCGCGCCAGCCATGACCTCCCGCCCATGCGCCGGGCTGAACGACTGTTAAGCTCCAAGGCTTAGGTCCCTTCCCGGAGTTGTCCATGCGTCGCCGCGTCCTTGCCATCGCATCCTCCCTCGCCCTGCTGGCCGCCCCGGCCTTCGCGGCGCCGCACACCACTACCCTGCCCCCGGCGTCGCTGGCCACCGCCGCACAGCTGCGCGACCAGGCGCTGGCCGATGACACCGGCTGGAAGGTGGTCGAGTCGCTCACCACCGAGATCGGTCCGCGCATCGCCGGCAGCGAAGCCGACGCCCGCGCCGTGGCCTGGGCCGAAGCCAAGTTCAAGGCCCTCGGTTTCGACAAGGTGTGGAAGGAGCCGGTGACATTCCCGAAGTGGGAGCGGCGCAGTGAACACGCCGCCGTGACCGGCAGGAACCCGCAGCCGCTGCAGATCACTGCGCTGGGCGGCAGCCCAGGCGGCACCGTGGAAGCCGAGGTGGTGCGCTTCGCCGACCTGGCCGCGCTGCAGGCCGCACCGGCGGGTTCGCTGAAGGGCAAGATCGCCTTCGTCGATTACCAGATGCTGCCGTTCCGCGATGGCCGCGATTACGGCCGCGGCGGTGCGATCCGCAGCAAGGGGCCGTCCGAAGCGATCCGCAAGGGCGCGGTCGGTTTCCTCATGCGCTCGGCCGGTACCGACTCGCACCGCGTGCCGCACACCGGCATCACCCGTTTCGATGAGGGCCTGACCCCAGTGCCGTCGGCCGCGCTGTCGGTGCCCGATGCCGACCAGCTGGCCCGCCTGCTGGCGCGTGGCAGCACCACGGTGAAGATGGCATTGGATTGCGGTTGGGATGGCACCGCCACCTCCTACAACGTGATCGGCGAGATCACCGGCCGCAGCCTGCCGAAGGAAGTGGTGGTGATCGGCGGTCACCTGGATTCGTGGGACCTGGGCACTGGCGCGGTGGATGACGGCGCGGGCGTGGGCATCACCATGGCCGCCGGCCACCTGATCGGCCAGCTCAAGCAGGCACCGAAGCGCACCATCCGCGTGATCGCCTTCGCCAATGAGGAACAGGGGCTGTATGGCGGCAAGGCCTATGCCGAAGCGCACGCGAAGGACGTGGCCCTGCACCAGCTGGCCGCCGAGAGCGATTTCGGCGCAGGCCGCATCTACGCCTTCAATACCGGTTCGCCGAATCCGGACGGCTCGCGTGAAGCGACGAAGCAGATTGCCGAAGTGATGAAGCCGCTGGGCATCGAGTACCAGGCCGACAAGGGTGGCCCGGGCCCGGACGTCGGCCCACTGGCCGCCAAGGGCGGTGCGTGGGCGTGGCTGGCGCAGGATGGCTCGGACTACTTCCACCTGCACCACACCGCCGACGACACGCTGGACAAGATCGACCCGAAGGCACTGGCGCAGAACGTAGCCGCGTACACCGTGTTCGCCTACCTGGCGGCGGAAGCGGATGGCAGCTTCGGCAGCGAGGCCAAGGCGACCACGCCGCCGAACGAATGATGCTGTAGCGTCGGGCCATGCCCGGCGAGCGCAGCGGGAAAAGTGGTGGGGCGGCGGGCGGGGCCCCCCCCGCCCCCCCCCCACCGGGCAATGGCGTGGATCAGAGCCCTCGCCCTTGGCGAGGGCTCTGACCCCGATCCTGTCAGCCTTCCCACACGCTGGTGTTGCGCACGCCCAGCAGTTTCGGGTTGAACAGCGGATCCTTGCCGGCCTGGCGATGCTGCTCGTAGTCACGCAGCGCCGCCAAGGCCGGTTTCTGCAGCAGCAGGATGGCGATGATGTTCAACCAGCTCATCAGGCCGACGCCGATGTCACCCAGCGACCAGGCCACCGTTGCACTGTTCACCGCCGAGTACCCGGTCGCTGCCAGGAACAGCAGCTGGAAGCTGCCCATCACCCACGGCGTCGGCCGATCGCGGCACAGATAACTGACGTTGGTCTCGGCCATGTAGTACAGCGCGAGGATGGTGGTGAACGCGAACGGCAGGATCGCCAGCGCTACGAACGAACGGCCGAAGCCCGGGAGCGCGGATTCCACCGCATGCTGCACGAAGCGTGGCCCGGCCTCGACACCCGGCAGATTGCCCAGTAACAGGCGCGCCTCATCCGGAATGCCGTTCACCGCGGGGTCGTAGACGTTGTACAGGCCGGTGGACAGGATCAGGAAGGCGGTCGCACTGCACACCACCATCGTGTCGATGTAGACCGAGAACGACTGCACCAGGCCCTGCTTGACCGGATGCGAGACTTCCGCGGCGGCGGCCGGATGCGCACCACTGCCCATGCCGGCCTCGTTGGACAGCACGCCGCGACGCACGCCCCACTGGATAGCGGTACCGATCATCGCGCCGAACGCTGCGTCCACGCCGAATGCACTGCGCAGCACCAGCATGATCACCTCCGGCACCTTTTCCGCGTTGAGCACCATCACCAGCGCCGCAACCAGCAGGTAGGCCACGGCCATCAGCGGCACCACCCATTCGGCCACGCGCGCAATGCGCCGCACACCGCCGATGAGGATGGCACCCAGCACCACCAGCAGAACCGCGGTGGTGGTCATCACCGGGACGTCCCAGGCTTCGTTCACCGCGCTGGTGATCGCATTGGACTGGGTGCCAGCCAGCATCGCGCCCGCCAGCACCGTCACCAGTGCGAACAGCACTGCATACCAGCGTTGGCCGAGGCCTTTTTCGATGTAATACGCCGGGCCGCCCCGGTACTGCCCCTTGCCGTCGCGATCCTTGTAGATCTGCGCGAGCGTGGATTCGATGAAGGCACTGGATGCGCCAAGGAAGGCGACGATCCACATCCAGAAGATCGCGCCGGGGCCGCCGAAGGCGATGGCCATGGCGACGCCGGCGATGTTGCCGACGCCCACGCGGCTTGACAGCGAAATGGACAACGCCTGGAACGGCGACACGCCGGCATCGGAGCGCTCATGGCGGAACATCAGGCGCAGCATGTCCGGCAACGCACGCAACTGGATGAAGCGCGTGCGCACGCTGAAGTACAGGCCGGTGAGCAGGCACAGCACCACCAGGTAGGGACTCCAGACGACGCCAAGGATCGTGTTGACGATGGATTCGATGTTCATCGGCGGCCCCTCAGAAGAACATGCCCAAGGCAATCTGGGGGCTGACGATATGGCTGGTGTTGCGGCCCGCCACGCTGAACTCCACGCCGGCGATCAGGCCCAGCGTCGGGCTGAAGTGGTACTCCACGGCCGGCGCCAGGGTGACGCTGCGGCTGGCCGGGCGATGCTCTTCGATCCGTTCGATCGCACCGCTGCTGTTGCGTGCGAAGCCGCTGAGGCGCTGGCCTGTCTCGCGGCTGGCGGCCACCTCCATCACGCCCACCCAACGCGAATTGAAGCTGTACTCGGCGCCGACCGACAGGCCCAGCACCGACCCGCGGGAGATATGTCCCTGGAAGCTGTCATCGGTGCCGTAGACGCTGGTGCCGGATATGGCGGTGCGCGACGGTGCCGGCCCGGCACTGAGCTGGGCACGCCAGCGCACGGGGCGGTCATTGCCCAGCCACACGACCTGCTGCACGCCCAGCGCTGCAGTGGTGCGCTGAACGCCGTCGCCCTGCGCATCGAGCGGATTGCCGGCGATGCGATCGTGGCTGCCGGTGCTGAAACGCTGCACCAGCGCGACCGAGATGGCCGGACGGGTGCCATCGGCATTCGGCGCCTGCAGCAGGTACTGCAGCCGCGCGGTGGTGTCACCGGCACGGAAGCCGCTGCTGCGCGCACCGCCGGACTCCGAGCGCGATGCACTGAGATTGACCTGGCCCATCACCCGGTCGCTGAAGCCATAGATGATCGGCACCACCGTGGCCCATGCACCGCTACGTTGCCCACTGCGGCGGCGATGGCCGCCATCGTCGTAATGATCGCGACTGTCGATCCGCACCAGATAGGGTTCGATGTACCAGTTGCCCTGCGGCAGGCCGGCCGGATTGGGGGTGATCAGCGGGCCGGTGAAGTTGACACCGTCAAGACTGCGTTCGTCAGCCGCTGCGTGGGCACTGGCAAGGACGTTGGCCAGCACCAGCAATGCGACGAGGGTACGGCGAGGATGATGCATGACAGCCACTCCTGGACAGCATGGGATGGAATTCCACCCTGCGTCGCCAGAAGCGGCTGACCAATAAGGAAACTTTCAAAACATCATGCGTGCTTGACGCAATTGCCGGCCCCGGAAGGGGTCAGAGCCCTCGCCTGCGGCAAGGGATCCGACCCCGAACATGGCGAGCCGCTGGGGTCGGATCAGCCGCGACGGCTGGCCCATTGCGCCAGCAGTACCGCCGTGGCCGAGGCTACGTTCAGGCTCTCCACCGCGCCGCTGCCGGGAATCGAGACCTGCAGGTCGCACGCCCCCGCCAGGCTGCGGTCCATGCCCTCGCCTTCGGCACCCATCACATACACCAGGCGGGCCGGCAGCGAGCTGCGGAACACGTCATCACCGCCCTCGACCAGGGTCGCGGCCAGGCCGAAACCGGCTGCGCGCAATTGCGCCATTGCCTGATCGGTCTCCGGCAGCTGCACCAGCGGCACCGCTTCGGCACCGCCTTCGGCAACGCGCGCGGCGGCGCCGGACAGGGCCAGCGTGCTGCCGGCCGGCAACAGCAGCGCCTTGGCACCGAAGTGCGCGGCCGAGCGCAGGATCGCGCCGAGGTTGTGCGGGTTGCCCACGCCATCGAGCCACAGTGCCAGCGCCGGGGCCTCGCCGACCTGCTCCAGCCACTGCGCCAGCGGCAGTGCAGGTGCACGCAGCACATCAGCCACCACCCCTTCGTGATGGGTGGTGCCGGCGAGCTTGTTCAGATCGCCATCCTCGACCACGCGGTAGCCCACGCGGTTGGCAACGCACCACTTCAACAGCGGCTGCAGGCGCGGGATGCGTGCTTCCAGCAGGTACAGCTTGCGCAGCGCCTGCGGCCGCGCTTCGAACGCAGCCAGCACGGCATTCAGGCCGTACAGACGCAGCTCATCGCTGCCACCGCGCCCACCACCGCCCGTGGCCGGCACCTCCGGGCGCGGCAACGGCGTTGCGCGCGGCGGACGGGCGGACGGGCGGCGGTTGTTCCAAGGGTTGTTCACTTACACACTCTCCTGCTTGCGCTGGCGCCAGAAATCGGCGTTCTTGATGCCCAGGGCATCAGGGTCGAACACCGGATCCAGGCCCAGCTTCTTCTGTCGTTCGTAGTCACGCAGGGCCAGCATCGCCGGCTTCTGGATGATGAGGATGGCGATGATGTTCAGCCAGGCCATCAGGCCGACGCCGATGTCGCCCAGCGCCCAGGCCAGGGTGGCATTGTGGAACGCGCCGAACACCACCATGCCGATGATGCCCAGGCGCAGCAGCAGCACGGTCAGCGGCCGCTTCCTGTTGTGGTTCACATAGCTGAGGTTGGTCTCGGCCATGTAGTAGTACGCCATGATGGTGGTGAAGGCGAAGAAGAAGATGGCCACCGATACGAACGCCGAACCCCAGCCCGGCAGCACCGCTTCCACGCCGGCCTGGGCGTAACCGGCGCCTTCCGGAATGCCGGCCAGGCCCTGGAAGATCGGCGCGGCGCCCTCCACCGGCGAGTACACGTTGTAGGTACCGCTGGCCAGGATCAGGAACGCGGTGGCGGTGCACACCATCATGGTGTCGAAGTAGATCGCGAAGGCCTGCACATAGCCCTGCTTGGCCGGATGCGAGACTTCCGAGGCGGCCGCCGCGTGCGGGCCCGAGCCCTGGCCGGCTTCGTTGGCGTAGATGCCGCGCTTGATGCCCCACTCCACGGCCAGGCCCATCATCGCGCCGAACGCGGCATGCGTGCCGAAGGCGCTCTTGAAGATGATGCCGAACATTTCCGGCACGCGGTCGTAGTTGATGATCATGATGATGATGGCCATCAGGATGAAACCGGCAGCCATGAACGGCACCACCACCTCGGCGAAGTTGGCGATGCGCTTGACGCCACCGAAGATCACCACGCCCAGCAGCAGCGCCACCACGATGCCGATCCCCAGCTTCAGCGCCTGCACCGATTCCATGCCGAAGGCCTGGCCATCGAGCGGACCGCACAGCGCGGTGCCACGGCAGGCGTTGATGATGCTGTCGGCGATGGCGTTGGCCTGCACGCCCGGCATCAGGAAGCCTGCGGCGATGATCGTGGCGATGGCGAAGGCCAGCGCGTACCACTTCAGGCCCATGGCTTTTTCGATGTAGTACGCCGGGCCACCGCGATAGCGGCCTTCGGCGTCCTTGGTCTTGTAGATCTGCGCCAGGGTGCATTCCACGTACGAGGTGGACGCGCCGAGGAAGCCCATCACCCACATCCAGAAGATCGCACCGGGACCGCCGAATGCGATGGCGGTGGCCACACCGGCGATGTTGCCGATACCCATGCGGCCGGCCATCGACATGGCCAGCGCCTGGAACGAGGACACACCGGCGTCGGATTTCTCACCCTTGACGGTGAGGCGGCACATCTCGAGGAACCCCCGGATCTGCATGAAGCGCGTGCGCAGGCTGAAGAACAGGCCGGCGCCCAGGCACACGAAGATCAGTGCCTTGCTCCAGATGATGCTGTTGATGAAGTGTACGGTTGCTTCCACGCGCGCTCTCTCCAGTCGGCGGGTTGTAAGGACGTCCCGTCGGCTGGAGGGGACCGGTCGATTCTCCCTGATCGAAGGCCGCTGCGGTAGCGCCATTGGTCGCGCCGGGCCATGACCGGAGAGCGGAGAAGGGGTCAGATCCCTTTTCCACTGGAAAAGGGATCTGACCCCGGGCCGTTCAGGGCAGCTGCGTGCGCACCCGGGCGAAACGGCGCAGGTCGTGCAACACGCCGCGCTTGTAGACCGCACAGCGCTCCACGCCCTCTTCCTGGAAGCCGTTCTTCTCCAGCACCCGGGCCGAGCCGAGGTTGAAGTCGACCACGGTGGCCTGCAGCCTGAACAGGCGCAGCTCATCCATCACCCACGGGGCGAACAGGCCGACCACGCGGGTCATCAGGCCGTGCCCCCAATAGGCCCGGCCCAGCCAGTAACCCAGTTCGGCGGTATGCCCACGCTCGGCCAGCCCCTGTTGGGCACCGACGCTGCCACAGGCCTGGCCGTCGATCTCGATGGCCAGGTTCAGGGTGCTGGGGGCCAGTACGCGGCCCGCGAGGAAGGCCTCGCCATCCTCGCGCGTGTACGGATACGGGAAGCGGTCGCGCAGGCCGCGCGACACCTCGGCGTCGTTGGCGTGGCGCAGCAGGGATTCCAGGTCGCCGGGCTGCCACGGGCGCAGAGTGAAGCCTTCGCCCTGCAGTGGTGGGGTCAGAGCCCTTTCCCCTTGGGAAAGGGATCCGACCCCGTCGACAGGCCGGTCAGGCATGACCACCCACCGACGGCGATTCCGCTTCCTGCTTCTCCAGCTCGCGCTTCACCGCTTCCGGCGAACGGGTGTACGGCGCCAGCCGCGCGTAGAACGCCGGCACCACGAACAGCGACAGGAAGGTCGAGAGGGTCACACCGAAGATGATCACGATGCCGATCGTGCCACGGCTGGCCGAACCAGGACCACCGGCGACCACCAGCGGGATCGCGCCGACCACGGTGGCGATCGAGGTCATCAGGATCGGGCGCAGGCGCACCATCGCCGACTCGATGATCGCCTCGCGCACGCTGCGCCCATCGTCGCGCAGCTGGTTGGCGAATTCGACGATGAGGATGCCGTTCTTCGCGGCAAGGCCGACCAGCATCACGATGCCGATCTGGCTGAACAGGTTCACGGTACCGCCACTCACCCACAACCCGACCAGCGCGCCGAGTACGCCCAGCGGCACGGTCAGCATGATGGTGAGCGGATGGATGAAGCTCTCGAACTGCGCCGCCAGCACCAGGTACACCACCAGCAGCGCCATCGCGAAGGTCAGCAGCACCGCGCCGCCGGCGCTCTGGTACTCGCGCGATTCGCCCTTCCAGTTCACCTGCGCGTACTGCGGCAGCTCTTCCTGGGCTACGTTCTGTGCCCAGGCAATGGCTTCGCCCAGCGGATAACCGGGCGCCAGGCCGGCACTGATGGTGATCGAGCGCAGTCGGTTGAAGCGGTTCAGGGTGCCGGCCTCGGCCACTTCACTCAGCGTGACCAGGTTGGACAGCGGCACCAGCTCGCCGGAGTTGGCGCGCACGCGGATCGCGGCCAGGTCGGCCGGGCTGGCACGACCATCGCGACCGGCCTGCACCAGCACGTCGTACTCCTCGCCGTTGTCGACGAAGGTGGTGACGCGACGCGAGCCCATCATGGTTTCCAGCGCCGAACCGATCGCGGTGACCGGCACGCCGAGATCGGCCGCACGCTGGCGGTCAATGTTCACCCGCATCTGCGGCCGGGTTTCCTTGTAATCGGAATCGGGGCCGACCAGGCCGGGATTGTCGGCCATGCGCAGCAGGATGCGGTCGCGCCACTGCGCGATCTCGGCATATTCCGGGCCGCCCAGCACGATCTGGAACGGTTGGCCGCCGCTGCGCACCAGGCCACCACCCACCTGCGTGCGTACGCGCACGCCGCGGATGGTATCCAGTTCCTTCTGCAGTTCGTTGGCGACTTCGGGCGTACCCTCGCTGCGCTGGCGCCACGGCTGCAGGAAGATGCTGACGCGGCCGGTATGCATTTCCTCGCTGGCGCCCCAGCCGCCCGGCACGCGGGGGTTGGCACGCACGATCGGCTTGTCCGGGCCGACATGCGGTGCCAGCAGCGCTTCCACCTGCTGCACCTGCTGCACGGTGTAGTCGTAGCCGGCGCCTTCCGGGCCGTCGATCATGATCTGGAACGAACCACGGTCTTCGGCTGGCGCCAGTTCCGACGGCAGCAGCTTGAGCAGGCCCCAGCTGGCGGCCAGCGCAGCCACCATCACCAGCAGGTAGATCCAGGTGCGGTCGACATGGTGATCGAGAACCCGCCCATAGGCACCCGCAAGGCGTTCCAGGTTGCGGTTGATGAAGCCGTGCAGGCCTCGCGGGGCCTGCCCGGTATGCGGCTTGAGCAGCTTGGAAGCCATCATCGGCGTCAGTGTGAGCGCAACGAACGCGGACAACGCCACGGCAGCGGCCAGCGCCACGGCCAGTTCGCGGAACAGTCGCCCGGTGTTGCCCTCCAGGAAGCCGACCGGCAGGAACACCGCCACCAGCACGGCAGTGGTGGCGATCACCGCGAAGGCGACCTGCGCGGTGCCGCGCTTGGAGGCCACCAGCGGTGGTTCGCCCAGGTCGATGCGGCGCTGCACGTTTTCCACCACCACGATCGCATCGTCCACCACCAGGCCGATGCACAGCACCAGCGCCAGCAGGGTCAGCAGGTTGATCGAGAAGTCGAACGCATACAGCGCGATGAACGCCGCCACCAGGCAGACCGGCACCGTCACCGCCGGAATCAACGCGGCGCGGAAGCTGCCGAGGAAGAGCCAGATCACCGCCAGCACCAGGATCATCGCTTCCACCAGGGTGGCGTAGACGCGGTCCACTGCAGCTTCGATGAAGGTGGTGTTGTCGAAGGCGACGAAGATCTGCGTGCCCTTGGGCAGGGTCAGCGCCACCCGCTCGGCCTCAGCGCGCGCAGTGCGTGCCACGTCCAGCGAGTTGGCGGTGGAGGTCTTGACGATGCCCAGGCCGATGCCGGGCTCGCCGTTGCTGCGGTAGTACGCGCGGCGTTCGGCCGAGGCCAGCTCGATCTTCGCCACGTCGCCCATGCGCACCACGTAGCCGTCGCGGCCCTTGCCCAGCGGGATGGTCGCGAAATCCTCGGGCTTGATGTAGTTGCGTTCCACGCGCAGGGTGAAATCGCGGTCGGTCGACTCGATGCGGCCGGCCGGCAGCTCGACGTTCTCGTTGCGCAGTGCGGTTTCCACGTCGCCGGTGGTCAGCCCGCGCGCGGCCAGCTGGTCACGGTCCAGCCAGATCCGCATCGCATAGCGCTGGCGGCCGCCGATGCGGACCTGGGCCACGCCATCGAGGCTGGAGAAACGATCG
The DNA here is from genome assembly GCF_047520695.2 of Stenotrophomonas sp. AR029. Lineage (NCBI taxonomy): Bacteria > Pseudomonadati > Pseudomonadota > Gammaproteobacteria > Lysobacterales > Lysobacteraceae > Stenotrophomonas > Stenotrophomonas sp. AR029. The sequence goes on from NZ_JAXBQQ020000008.1 coordinate 75,905, forward strand.
ACCACGTAGCGGTCGGCATAGTCGCTCAACTCCAGCGTGTCCATGGTCGAGGACACCATGTTGAACCAGATGATCGGGTCGGCATCGCTCTCGACCTTGGCAATCTCTGGTGGCCGCGCCTCTTCCGGCATGCGGTCGGCGACGCGGCTGACCGCATCGCGCACGTCGTTGGCCGCCGCTTCGATATCACGGTTGGAGGTGAACTCGATGCTGACCTGCGAGCGGCCGTTGGTGCTACGCGCGTTGATCGTATCGATGCCTTCGATGCCAGCCAGCGCATCTTCCAGCACCTGGGTGATGCGGCTTTCGATGACCGCCGCCGACGCGCCGGTGTAGTCCACCGACACCGAAACGATCGGAGGGTCGATGGCGGGCAGTTCGCGCAGGGTCAGGCGGGTGAAGGACATCACGCCCAGCACCAGCAGCAACAGGCTCATCACCACGGCGAACACCGGCCGCTGGATGGAGATGTCGGACAGCTTCATCCGCCGTGGCCCTCGGTCGCGACCGGCGCCGGCGCGTCAGCCGGTTTGGCGCCAGAGGCCGGTGCGGCGTCCTTCGCAGCGACCTTCAGGCCCGGGCGCAGCTTGCCGGTGCCATCGACCACGATGCGCTGGCCTGCTTCCAGGCCCTGCCGGATCTCGACCACGCCGGCACGGCGCGCGCCGGTTACCACGTCCACCCGCTCGACGCTGTCGTCGGCCTTGATGCGGTACACGAAGGTATCGCGGCCGACCTGTACCACGGCGATTTCCGGGACCACCAGCGCCGGGCGCTCGGGGCGGAACAGGCGCACGTCCAGCAGCATGCCCGGGCGCAATGCGTGGTCGCCATTGGCGAAATCGGCGCGCACGGTCACCGCACGGGTGGCCGGATCGATGCGCGCATCGATGGTGCTGACCACGCCCTCGAAGGTGCGACCCGGCCAGGCCACGCTGGTGGCACTGACCTTGTCACCAACGCCCAGCGCAGCCAGCTCCACTTCCGGCACCTGGAAATCGACATGCATGTGCTCGATGTCGTCGAGCGTGGCGATGACCGTGGTCGGGGTCAGCAGCGATCCCGGACTGACCTGGCGGATGCCAAGCACACCGGCAAAGGGCGCACGCACACGGCGGTCGCCAATGTCTGCCTGCATCTGCATCACGCGCGCCTCGGCGGCGTCGCGGATCGACTTCTGCGTATCCAGCGTGGCGCTGGACACCAGCCGCTGGGCGGCCAGTTCGCGCTGGCGCTTGTACAGCTGATCGGCTTCATGGAAAGTGGCCTGCGCCTGCACCAGTGCGGCTTCCTGGGCCTGCCCGCGCAGCGTCACGATCGGCGCACCGGCGGCAATGTGCTGGCCGCTCTCGAAGTGCACTTTCTCGACGATCTCGCTGACTTTGGCAGTGACGCTGATCGACTCGCGCGCCTTGGCCGTGCCCAGTGCCTGCAGGGTGTCGTTCCACTGCGTGGGCTGCACGACCTGCGCGGTGACCGGCACCGCCTCGCCCTGCCGACGTGCGGCGGCCTCCTGTTTGCCTGCGCACCCGGCCAGCACGGCCAGGCTGAGGCCGAGGGCCAGGGTCGAAGCGATACGAGCCAACATGAACGGTCCTGATTGATCCACGGCCGCCGAGTGTAGGCAAGTGCCCATAAAAGCGGTATGTGCCAAGCGTTTACCGGCGTGGAACCTAGGCTGCGATAGCGCCTTGAACCCGTTCCGTGCAAGGCTGCCATGGGCAGTGTCGGCGTGTGTCGGGGTGTATCCAGTGGTGCACCACCGCGGCCGTCATCGTAGAGTCGAACCTGCCCGACCGAGGGCGTCGGGCGGGGACGGATCCTGGCGGGGATCCGGCCCCGTTTTTTTATGCCCGGCGGATCAATACCGGTAGTTCAACTTCATCCACACGCTCCGCCCCGGCTCGTTGATCCGCACCGGGTCGGCCGGGAAGCCGAAGTCGGCGCTGCCGGCCAGGTTCAGGTGCTCGCTGTAGGCGCGGTCGAACAAGTTGTCGACGCCGGCGCTGAGCTGCAGCTGCGAACTGAAACGGTACGCGGCATTGAGCGCGAAGGTGGCAAACCCGGCGCTCGGCCCGAGGTCCTGCGCGACCACGTTGCCCTGTCCATCTGCGACACGATGCTGATGGGTCACCGCGCGCAGCAATGCGCCGGCACTCCAGCGCTGGCCCTCCCAGTTCGCGCTCAGGCGTGCTTCCAACGGCGGCATCTGCGGCAGCGGACGCTGCTGGTCGCGGTTCTCTCCCCAGGCATAGGCCAGCGTGCCGCCCAGCTTCCACTGCTCGGTCAGGCTCACTTCCAACCCGGCCTCGGCACCGGCAATGCGCGCCTCGACGTTGCTGGCCTGGCTCATGCCCATCATGCCGCTGCCGTGGTAGGTGAACAGGATGTAGTCCTGGATCTGCCCGGCATAGGCCGAGACCCAGGCCTGCACGCGCGGTCCCTTGTACTGCAGGCCCACGTCGAGCTGGGTGGTGCGCTCGGGCTGGATGCCGGCAAACGCGTTCATTGCACCGGCCGGTCCGTGGTCGGGCGAGAACAGCTCCCAGTAGTCGGGCATGCGTTCGCTGTGGCCGAGGCCGGCGTACCAGGTCAGGCCGTCGGCCAGGTCCTGCTCGTAGCGCAGGAAGCCACTGCCGAGCCACGCCTTGCGCTTTTGCTCGGCCGTTGGGTTGGGCCGGCTGCCCATCATTCCACGGATCGACTGCCGCTCATCACGCACGCTGGCACGATCGATGCGCAGGCCGCTGATCCAGCGCTGATCGGTGCCGGCGCCGAGGGTCAACTCGGTGAAAACGCCATAGCGGCGGAAGCTGGCATCGGTCTGCCACGCCGCCTGGCGATAGGTGCCCCGGCCCATGCCCATTCGCCCACGATGGCGGCTGTCCTCGCCATCCACACCCGCCACCAGTTGCACGTCCTGCCAGCGCCACTCGGAACTGACCCGGCCGCCCTGGGTGCGTCGGTCCACGTTCGATGCCATCGGCATCGGCATCATGCTGTGCGGATTCGGCGTTCGCAGCGTGTAGTTGTCCATCACGTGGTCGGCCTCGTTGTAGTACACGTTGGCCTGCACTGTGTCCCAGGCACCCGGCAGATTGCGCTTCTCGAAGCGCGCGGCGTAGCTGGTGCGTTCGAACGCGGCACCGTCCATGCCGCGCCCCGCGTAGCGTGCGATCGCATCGCCGGCACCGGCAGAAATTTCCAGCAGCGTGTCGGCATCCGGCGTCCAGCCGATCGCCACGTCACCGTTCCACTTGCGCCACTTCGATGGCACCACATCGCCGTTGCCGTCCTTGTAGTCATCGGCTTCGGAACGGTTGCCGCTGGCGCGCACATAGCCGGTCGGGTTGCCCAGGGTCAGGTCCAGCACCTGGTCGTTGCGGTTGCGCGAACCGACCAGCGTACTGGCATCGGCACGCAGGCCCGGTTCCTCGAAGCGCGGTGTATCGCGTTCGAAGCGCACGGTGCCGGCCGAGGCACCTGCCCCCCAGCGCACGCTCTGCGGGCCCTTGATGATGGTCAGGCGGTCGAAGCTCTCCGGTGCGATGTAGGACAGCGGGTTGTCCATGCGCGAGGGGCAGGCGCCGATCAGGTTGCCGTCATTGCTGAGGATGTTCAGGCGCGAACCCAACATGCCGCGCAGCACCGGGTCACCGTTGGTGCCGCCGTTGCGGATGGCGGAGAAGCCAGGAACGGTCTTCAGGTAATCGGCGCCGTCACTGGCAGGGACCGGCTGCCGCGGCAGGCGTGGATCGGTCACCCAGTGCAGTGGCGACGAAGGCGCGGCGGCGGTGACCACCAGCGTATCGAGAGTGCGCGCCTCTTCGGCGGGCGCGGCATGGGCGAGCGTTGCAGCTGCGGCCAGGCCAAGGGCAACCGGCAGGCGCACGCAGGCGCCCGCGGGGCGGGAAGTCATTTTCATCGGAACAGCTCCAAGGTACGCACGCGCGCACGGCGCCCGGTCAGGCGTCGTGCGGCAGATTCGACAGGAAAATCAGCGGACGATGGAGGCGCGCGGTGGCCCACGCGCGGCGTGTGCCGGCCAGCGCAGTGCCGGTAGTACCTGCTGTGACCACGGGAATACCAGCCGCGGCCGCCACAGCAGTGGCAACAGCAGCACCAGTACAGCCAGCCACGGCAGCAGGCGCATGGCCAGCACGCAGTATTCGCAGGCTTCGCCATGCATGGCGTGGGGATCGGCCGGTGGGGTCGGACTCCGTTGCCCGTGCAGAGGGCTCTGACCCACTGCGGCAGCGTCGTGGTGCATGTGCGCGTGGTCCATGCCTGCCATCGCCGCGTGGTCCATCGGCGGCGCCTGCAGCGCGCGGCTGACCAGTGGCGCAAGCACCATCAGCAGCGTCGCCAGGACGGCGAGCTGCAGCAGGAGGCGCTGCGGGCGGGACAGGCGGGTCACCCCGCTAGTGTAGAGGCGGGTCCAGGGTTGCCCGTGCGACGAACCGTCGCAGGCGTTTGCGACACCCCGTCGCGGGGGTGTTCGGCAGGGCTGCGCCCTGCACCTGCAGAGACCACGTCCACGGCAAGAGCCCAAGCAACAGCAAAAGCAAAAGCGGTTTCCTGTGGGTAGGCGGGGTGGGTCCGGTTGCGGGGGACGCCGTAAATACGTCCATGCAGGCTCGGCTCACGCCCCCGCAACCGGACCCACCCCGCCTTCGACAGTCTTCTGCGGTCTGTTGAAACGGCTCTTGGGGTCAGATCCGTTTTCCGCAGGAAAACGGATCTGACCCCAGATGCATTTCCATATCTGACAGATTTCATCCACGCATGGCGTGGATCTACCGTGTCGACCAAGGTCGACACCTACCAACAGCCATCGGAATCTGTCAGAGGCGGGGCGGTGTGGGCAGGCAGGACCGTTGGCGCCATGGATGGCGCCATCGAGCCCCCTGGGATGGGTTTACGGCGTGTCCTGCCTGCCCACACCGCCCCGCCGCCCCACGGAAGCCAGCAGTTGCTGTTGCTTCGGCTTTTGCCTTTGATTCGGCAGGTGCAGGGCTGCACGCCCTGCTCGACCCACCTCACACCGTGATGGTCTGGGTCAGCGACTCCCAGGTCGGTGGCACCGGCCACGCTGCGGCCTGGTTTCCATCCAGCACCCGCCGCAGGTCGCGCGGATCAATCTGTGGGGCCAGCACGTGCACCAGCTCCAGCGCGTAATCACGCAGCACGCGGTCGCGCGGCAACACCGCCCAGGCGATGCACTCGCTGATCGGATCCGGCGCCGGCCACGACCTCAGGTCTTCGTCATTGGAACTGACCGCCATCTCGGCCAGCAGGCCTACGCCCAGGCCCGTGCGCACGTAGGTCTTGATCAGGTCGGCATCGAGCGCGGTCAGCGCCAGGTCGGACACCAGCCCATTGGCGGCGAAGGCGCGTTGCAGGGAAGAGTTCGGTCGGGTCGAGGATTCGTAGCTGATCAACGGCTGGCGGGCCAGCGCGGCCAGGTCCGGTGCGCGGCCGGCGCGGTCCAACGGGTGGCCCTTGGGTACCACCACCAGGCGCCGCCAGCGGAACAGCGGCACTGCGATGCCGTCGGTTGGCTCACCGCCTGCGGTGCTGATGATGGCGATATCGGCGTCACCCTGGTTCAAGCGGTCCAGCGCGTCGGTTTCACCGGCCTGCTGCAGGTGCACGCTGACCTGCGGATAGGCCTGCTTGATCGCCGCCACCGCCGGCGGCAACACGAAGCGCGCCTGGGTGTGCGTGGTGGTCAGGATCAGCTGGCCCTGGCTTTCGCGCCGCTGGTTTGCCGCGTACGTACGGATGTTGTTGGCTTCGGCCAGCACTGCGCGGGCACGCGCGATGACTTCGGTTCCGGCCGGGGTAACCGACTCCAGGCTGCGCCCCTTGCGCACGAACAGCAGGAAGCCGAGCTCGTCCTCCAGCTGCTTGAGCTGCTTGGACAGGCCGGGCTGGGTGGCGTGCACACGCGAGGCGGCCAGCGTGATGTTCAGCTCGGCGTCGGCGATGGCTACCAGGTAGCGCAGCTGGGTCAGCGTCATGGGCAGGCAGGCGGCATGGGGCGGAAGTCCACTCTAGGGTCAATTGCCGTCACCAGCTTATAACCAAAGGTTGTTTAAGAAAGGTATCTGGTCATTTCCGGGCGTCATATGCCGGCGCTACGGTCAGCCGGCAGCCGCTGGCCTGAACGGCCAGCCCTCTCCCCTTCGCCCGCCGTGACCCGTCGCGGCCCCGTTTCCGGAGCGCTCCCATGGCCCTGTACGACTCCATCCTCGATACCGTCGGCAACACCCCCATCGTCAGGCTGCAGCGCCTGGCGCCGCCACAGGTCAGCGTCTACGCCAAGGTCGAGTCGTTCAACCCGGGCGGCTCGGTGAAGGACCGCCTGGCGCTGGCGATCATCCTCGATGCCGAAGCACGCGGCCTGCTCAAGCCGGGCGACACGATCGTGGAGGCCACCTCGGGCAACACCGGCGTAGCACTGGCGATGGTCGCCGCCGCGCGCGGCTACAAATTCGTGGCCACCATGGTCGAAACCTTCTCGGTCGAGCGCCGCAAGCTGATGCGTGCCTACGGCGCCAAGGTGATCCTGACCCCGGCCGCCGAGCGCGGCAGCGGCATGGTGCGCAGGGCGGCCGAGCTGGCCGAGCAGCACGGGTGGTTCCTGGCCAGCCAGTTCGCCAACCCGGCCAACCCGGCGTATCACCGCAACACCACCGCTGCCGAGATCCTGCGCGACTTCGCCGGCAAGCGGCTGGACTACTTCGTCAGCGGCTGGGGCACCGGCGGCACGCTCACTGGCGTAGGCGAAGTGCTGAAGGTGGCACGCCCGCAGACCCGCATCATCGCCACCGAACCGGCCGGCGCCGCCCTGCTCAAGGGGGATGACTGGAAGCCGCACAAGATCCAGGGCTGGACCCCGGACTTCGTGCCGGACGTGCTCAACCGCGACGTGGTGGATGAACTGGTCTCGGTCGAAGACGATCGTGCAATCGCCACCGCGCGTCGCCTGGCCGCCGAGGAAGGCATCTTCGTCGGCATCTCCGCCGGCGCCACCGTGGCCAGCGCGCTGGACATCGCTGCCCGCGCTGAACCGGGCTCGGTGATCCTTGCGATGCTGCCGGACACCGGTGAACGTTACTTCTCCACGCCGCTGTTCGCCGATGTGAACGAAGGATCCGACGACGACTGGCTGGCCGGCCTGCCGTAACAGCCGGGGTCAGAGCCTTTTCCGTTCGGAAAAGGATCCGGCTCCTTCCCGCTTCAGCCTGCGTGAAGGCGTCGCCCGCCATCGTGCGCGAAGGCCGTTGGATCGCAGCGCGTGAGACGGTCATGACGCAGCATCGATGCCCTGTCCCCTACCGTGGGAACAGCCGGCGCAGATGCTGCGCGGATCACCTCACAGGCAGGAGACGGACGCATGAAGATCGAGGTTTGGCAGGGCGACATCACGACCCTGGCGGTGGATGCGATCGTCAACGCGGCCAATGAAACGCTGCTCGGTGGCGGCGGTGTCGACGGCGCGATCCATCGTGCGGCCGGGCCCGCCTTGCGGGCCGAATGCGAGCAGTTGCCGGAGCTGCGCCCGGGCGTGCGTTGCCCGACGGGTGAAGTGCGCGCCACCGGTGCCCATGCGTTGCCGGCGCGCCATGTACTGCACACGGTAGGCCCGGTCTGGCACGACGGCCAGCGCGACGAACCGGCGTTGCTGGCCAACTGCTACTGGAAGTCACTGCAGCTGGCCGAATCACTGGGCGTGCACTCCATCGCCTTCCCGGCGATCAGCTGCGGCGTGTATGGCTACCCGTTGTACCAGGCCGCGCAGATCGCGGTCACCGAAACACTGGCCTGGCAGCGCAGCCATGCGCAACCGATGCGCATCGTGCTGGTGGCGTTCAATACCGCAACGGCCAAGGCCTACCAGCAGGCGTTGAGCGCCGCCGGGCAAAGTGCTGACAGCGAACCGCGTGGGTCGCTGCTGCCGCCGCTGGGCGATGCGGGCCTTGCCGCCGCGCACTGAACCGTGGTGCTTCAGGTAAAAGAAAAGGCCGGGCATTGCCCGGCCTTTTCCGTTGCAGCGTAGTGCTCTTCCACGCACGGCGTGGATCACACTCAGCGACTGGAGGCTTCCACCGCGGCGGCATCATCGGCCACGGCGGCTGCATCGGCTGCGGCACGTGCCGCCGAGGCTGCGGCCCCGTCGGCGCTCGCGCCATCCACCTGCACGCGCACTTCCACCATGCCTGCGCCATTGTTCAGGCTGGACACATCGACGGTGTAGTGACCGGCCGGCAGGGTTTCTTCCAGGCGTGAATTGGTACCGTTGCCGCCGTCGTCGTCGGTCAGCTCGACATCGCCGCCAACCACGCGCAGCAGGGTATCGACCTGGCTGGAGATCGCATCCAGGCGCACATCGGCCGGGCGGTCCAGGGACAGCAGGAAGCGGCGGCGGCCATCGTTGTCGAGCATCGTGTACACGCTCCCCGACTTCGGCAGCGCCGTACCATCGCGCTCGACCAGATTGCCGGGCAGCTCGATGCGGGTGGCCGACAGGGTGAACATGCCGCTGACGCCGTCGCCCAGGCCACGCGCGGTCAGGGTGTACTTGCCCGGCTTCAGCGACAGGGTCAGGCGCGAGTTGGTGCTGTCACCGCCGTCGTCATTCTCGGCATCCACGCCCTGGCCCGACAGCTTCAGCACTGGATCGAAGACCTCCGACACCAGGCGGATCTCGTACAGGCCGGCCTTGTCCACCTGCAGGGTGTAGTCCTGGGAACCACCGGCCAGCATGTCGACGATCTCGCCGCTGCCCGCCAGCGGCTTGCCGTCGTACGGCACCAGCTTCTCGGCACGCAGGCGGTACGGACCATAGTCGGTCGAGCCGTTGGCGTTGACCGCCACCTGGTAGATGCCGCCACCGTTGGCACGGAAGGCCAGCGAGACGTCGCCTTCGCGCTCGTAGCCGGTGTTGCTGCTGGCCACCAGGCTGCCGTTGTTGAACACGGCAATCGAGCCACTCAACGAACCGGTCAGCTTCAGTCCGACCAGTTGCTTGTCTTCCAGCTTGATCTGGTAGAGCTGGTGGTGGCTGCCGTCGTTGTAGTTGATGCCGCTGCGCGAGGTGATCTCGCCGGATACCGGCTTGTCGAAATCGAGCGACGCGGCCTTGCCCGCATCCGCGCCGCCGCCGATGCGGTTGCAACCGCCGGCGACCAGGACCGTGGCTACGGCCAGTGTGATTGCTGCCAAACGCATGTTGTTTCTCCTTGGCCTTCCATGTGGTTCCCACGCACCGGCCAGGCGCATGGGGGCGGAAAAGATACCCGCAAAAGCAAACGCCGGCGTGATGCCGGCGCTGCCTTGTTCATCCAGCGATGGGACGGATCAACCGTTCCACTTGCCCAGCGCCGCCAGGCCGTTGTCCCTGGCGCGCTCGTACACGGTCTTCTGGGCAGCAGCGTAGTTGCCCTTCATGTCCTTGGCCCACAGCTTCAACGCGGCCTGCTGCATGGCGCGGCCGTAGGAGAAGCTCAGCGGCCACGGCAGGTTGCCCAGCTGGTTCATCGCGTTCAGGTGCTCGGTGGACTGCTCGTCGCTCTGGCCACCGGACAGGAACACGACGCCCGGCAGGATCGCCGGCACGGTGCTCTTCAGGCACATCACGGTCGACTCGGCCACTTCCTCGACGTCGGCCTGCTCATCGCAGCCCTTGCCGGAGATGACCATCGACGCCTTCAGGATGGTGCCTTCCAGCAGCACGTTCTGCTGATACAGGGCGTCGAACAGCGAACGCAGGGTGGCTTCGGTGACTTCGTAGCAGGTCTCGATGTCATGATCGCCGTCCATGATCACTTCCGGCTCGACCATCGGCACCAGGCCGCATTCCTGGCACAGCGCTGCATAGCGGGCCAGCGCATGGGCGTTGGATTCGATGCAGGTACCCGACGGGATGCTCTCGCCGATGTTGATGACTGCACGCCACTTGGCGAAGCGCGCGCCCAGCTTGTAGTACTCCTGCAGGCGCTCACGCAGGCCATCGAGGCCTTCGGTCACCAGCTCGCCCGGGCAGCCGGCCAGCGGGTGCGCACCCTTGTCCACCTTGATGCCCGGAATCATGCCGTGGTCGGCCATGTACTTGGCGAACGGCACGCCGTCCTTGGTCGACTGGCGGATGGTTTCGTCAAACAGGATGGCGCCGGAAATGTGCTCGTTGAGCTTCGGCGTGGTCAGCAGCAGCTCGCGGTAGGCGCGACGGTTCTCCTCGGTGTTCTCGATACCGACGCCGGCGAAACGCTTGGCGATGGTAGCGGTGGATTCGTCGATCGCGATGATGCCCTTGCCCGGGGCGACCATGGCCTGGGCGGTTTCAGCCAGCTGTTCGATGCTCATGTATTTCCTGTGGCGGGTGCGGGAAAAACACAAGTATAGCCCCGCGGCCCGTTGCCTCGCCGTGGAGGACAGGATGGAAACGCTTCCAATGTCCGCACCGGACACGCCGTGTCCTGCCGTCGGGGGTCAGGGCCCCTGCGGGATCTGACCCCGGGGTCGGATCCACAACGCGGCGCCGGCCCCAGGGCAGCACTACTTACAGGTCGCCCAGGCCGATGGCGCGGCCGTCCTCACCCACTTCCAGCAGGCGCAGGGTATTGGTGGCACCGTGGGTTTCCATGTGCTCGCCACTGGTGAACACGACGCGATCACCGGCCTGCAGCAGTTCCGATTCCACCAGCAGGCGGATGCTGCCGCGCGCGGCTTCACGCGGGGTCAGGCCGCGGCTGTCGAAGTTGATCGGGAACACATCGCGCATCAGCGCCATCTGCCGGCGCGCACCGTCATGGCGGGTCACCGCGAACACCGGCGCCTTGGCCCTGAAACGCGACAGGTAACGTGCGGTGCCACCGGATTCGGTCATCGCCACGATCGCGCGCACGCCCACGTGCTGCGACAGGAACATGGTGGCCATGGCAATCGCCTGGTCGGCACGTTCCAGGTTGCGCGGCGACGCGTTGAAGTCGGTCTCGGTCTGGAACTGGCGCTCGGCACCCAGGCAGATGCGTGCCATCGCCTCCACGGCCTTGACCGGGTAGGCGCCAGCGGCAGTTTCCGCCGACAGCATCACTGCGTCGGTGCCGTCGATGACCGAGTTGGCCACGTCCAGTACTTCGGCGCGGGTCGGGATCGGGGTTTCCACCATCGACTGCAGCATCTGCGTGGCGGTGATCACCACCTTGTTCTGCGCCAGCGAGGCCTTGATGATCTTCTTCTGCAGGCCCGGCAGCTCGGCATCGCCGATTTCCACGCCCAGGTCGCCACGGGCGACCATCACCACGTCGCTGGCCTCGACGATTTCTTCCAGGTTCTCGATTGCCTCGGTGCGCTCGATCTTCGACACCAGCGCGGCATCACAGCCGTGCGAACGGGCGATGTCGCGCGCATCGTTCATGTCCTGCGCATTGCGGCAGAACGACACGGCGATGAAGTCCACGCCAATCTTGGCAACGATGCCGATCAGCTCCTTGTCGCGCTCGGTCAGCGCACCCAGCGAGAGGCCGCCGCCCTGCTTGTTCAGGCCCTTGCGGTCGGACAACACACCATCGTTGAGCACGGTGTTGACGATACGGTCGCCCTGTACTTCCACCACCTGCAACTGCATCAGGCCGTCGTCGAGCAGCAGCACATCACCCGGGCCGACGTCCTGCGGCAGGCCGAGGTAGCTCACGCCCACCTCGCTGGCAGTGCCCGGGCCGGCGTTCTCGCTGGCGATCAGGTCGAAGCGGTCGCCCGCCTTCAGCTGCACCTTGCCTTCGGCGAAGCGCTCGATGCGGATCTTCGGGCCCGGCAGGTCGGCCAGGATGCCCACTTCCACGCCCACGCGGGCCGCAGCGGCACGCACTTCGGCGGCACGCTTGGCCTGGCCGGACGGATCGCCATGGCTGAAGTTCAGGCGCACCACGTTGACGCCGGCGCGGAACAGATCCTCCAGCACGCCCGGCGGGTCAGTGGCCGGACCGAGGGTGGCAAGGATCTTGGTGCGACGCTGACGCTCGAACATGGTGGATGGGCCTCTCCCGATAAAGAACGGAAATTAGCACATCCTTCACGCCGCATGTATACGGTTACAGCCTTGTGCCGCCTGACTTCGCGGGTCATGGAACGGACATCATCCGGACATACGCTGGCGCAGGGGGGCGGTTCTGTGGAGCCGAGCATGGGCTCGGCTCCACAGGAAGCTAGGCCAGCAGCGCTTCCAGCTGCGCCGGCTCACGTGCCAGCTGGCTGGCACCGGCTTCGGTCAATTCCGCCTCTCCGCCAAAGCCCCACAGCACGCCGACACTACGCAGGCCGTGGTGGCGCGCGCCTTCGATGTCCATGCGCCGGTCGCCGATCATCCAGCACTGTGCAGGCTGCACCTGCAGCCGGCGCAGTGCCTCGCCGACCAGTTCCGGCTTGTGGCTGCGCGAGCCATCCAGGGTTGAACCGACGATCTCCTCGAACAGCCCACCGAACGGCAGGTGGGCGAGGATGCGGCGCGCGTGCGGCTCGTTCTTGGCGGTGACCACCGCCAGCCGGTGTCCACGGCCATGCAGCGTGCGCAGCGTGCCTTCCACCTGCGGGTACACCGTGTGCTCGCGCCAGCCTTCGACGTCGAAGCGCTCCCGGTAGTAGCCCACGGCCTGTTCCACCCGCGCCGGTTCGACGAACAACGGCGCGAAGGTGGTGCGCAGCGAAGGACCGATCCAGCCCAGCAGGGTTTCCTGCGGCGGCACCGGATGGTCCATCTTCTGCAGCGCATAGGCGATGCAGGCGGTGATGCCCACCTGCGAATCGATCAGCGTGCCGTCAAGATCGAAGAACAGCACATCCTTGCCGCGCTCGGCGCTCATGCGCCGCGCGCGTCGAGTGCGGCGACAGCCGGCAGGGTCTTGCCTTCCAGGAATTCCAGGAACGCACCACCACCAGTGGAGATGTAGCTGACGTCGCCGGCGATATCGAACTTGTCGACTGCGGCCAGGGTGTCGCCACCGCCGGCGATGGAGAACGCCTTCGAGCTGGCGATCGCGCGGGCCAGCGCTTCGGTGCCCTTGCTGAAGGACTCGAACTCGAACACGCCGACCGGGCCGTTCCAGACCACGGTGCCGGCCTTCTCGATCAGCTGCGCGTACTGCGCGGCGGTCTGCGGGCCGATGTCCAGGATCAGGTCGTCTTCGGCAACGGCATCGACCGCCTTCACTTCCGCGGCAGCGTCGGGCAGGAACTGCTTGGCGGTGACCACGTCAACCGGCAGCGGAATGTCGGCGCCGCGTGCCTTGGCATCGGCCACGATCTTCTTCGCGGTATCCAGCAGGTCCGGCTCGTACAGGGACTTGCCGACGTTGTAGCCAGCTGCGGCGATGAAGGTGTTGGCGATGCCGCCACCGACGATCAGCTGGTCGACCTTGCCAACCAGATTGGCCAGCAACTCCAGCTTGGTGCTGACCTTGCTGCCGGCGACGATGGCCAGCAGCGGCTTGGCCGGTGCATCCAGCGCCTGCGCCAGCGCGTCCAGCTCGGCCATCAGCAGCGGGCCACCGGCCGCGACCGGTGCGAAGCGGATGACACCATGGGTGGAGGCCTGCGCACGGTGCGCGGTACCGAAGGCATCCATCACGAACACGTCGCACAGGGCGGCGTACTTCTTCGACAGGGCCTCGTCGTCCTTGCCCTCGCCGACGTTCATGCGGCAGTTTTCCAGCAGCACCAGCTGGCCCGGCTGCACGTCGACGCCGTCGACCCAGTCGCGCACCAGTGGAACTTCGCGGCCCAGCAGCTCGGACAGGCGCTGGGCGACCGGTGCCAGCGAATCGGCCTCGCTCCACACGCCTTCCTTCGGGCGCCCCAGGTGCGAGGTGACCATCACCGCCGCGCCCTGCTCCAGCGCGCGCTTGAGCGTCGGCAACGAAGCGGTGATGCGCTGTTCGGAGGTGATGCGGCCATTCTCGATCGGCACGTTCAGATCCTGGCGGATCAGCACGCGCTTGCCGGAGAGGTCGAGGTCGGTCATGCGGACAATGGACATGGGCAACTCTTTGGCTCGGGGACGGGATGCCGGTCTGCGGCAGACGGCCATTGTATCGGGTGCGGCTGGTGGGAGGGCCGATGCCTGCGGCAGGCAGAGGCGCAGGGCAAATGCAACAGCAACAGCAACGGCCAAAGCGCTGGCGCTTCGTGGTGCTGTGAGTGGGCCGGGGTGGTGTGGGCTGGCAGGGGACGCCGTGAATCCATCCCTGGAGGCTTGGCAGCCGCATCCATGCGGCTGACACCCCTGCCAGCCCACACCGCCCCGGCCTCGACAGGCACCTGAGGTGATGCAGATGGCAAAGGCAAAAGCGGTTTCTGGTGTCGGAGAAAAATGTAGAGCCGAGCCCGTGCTCGGCTGGGTCTATCGCGAACAGCAGCCGAGCATGGGCTCGGCTCTACAAAGAGCGCCCTGCCAAGCAGCTTTTGCTCTCCTTTTTTTCTTTCCGTGGGTGGACGCACACGGAAATTGTCAGAGGCCGGGCGGGGTGGGTTCGCGGGGGTGCCAGCCGCATGGATGCGGCTGCCAAGCCTACAAGGACGTACTTGCGGCGTCCCCCACGAACCCACCCCGCCCGGCCAAGCGCGGCTTTTGCTTTTGCTTTGCACGACCAACCCCACCCACGAGGGGCTGCGCCGTTCGCTGGAACCTATTCCGAAGGCGCAGGCTTCTGCCGAAGCAGGCTGAGCGCCAGGCCACCCACCACCAGTACGCCCAGGCCCAGCAACGCCCACAGCAACCACGATTTCCAATCGCGCTGCGGCTTCAGCGCCGCATCGCCGGCCAGCGGCTCCGGGCTGCCTTCCAGGCGCGCCAGTGTTGGCTGCCACGAAGGATCGTTGCGCTGCCGAAGTTCCTCGATCAGCACCCCGATCGGCGCGTCCGTGCGGCGCGCGGTCGCGCTGCCCACCGCCAGTGCGTAGGGCGCCGCACCCTGGCTCAGGAACACCAGCACTTCCGGCTGGTAACCCAGGCGCAGCGTCGGCGCGGTGGCGGTTTCCGCCGGATTCGCCACCAGTTTCCAGTAGCGGTCGCGGTGCACCCCGCCCAGCGGCTGTGCCGCCGACTGCTGGCGCTGGCCCTGCGTGCCCTGCTGCACCTGGTAGGCGATCCACGGCGCGCTGCGACGTTGCCATTCCGCACTCTCGTCATCGCGGCTGAACAGCGTCCATTGCACCAGGCTGTTATCGGTGCTGGCGACATCGGCACGTGCCACCGGGAACCGGCCATCCATCTCGAAGGTGTACTCGCCCTTGCCCGACGACGTCGGCTCCAGCGACAGCCATTCCCAGGGCAGCGTGGCCGGAGCTGGCGGCAGTTCCGCCAGTACGCCGCGCAGGGTCGGCAGGCGCGAGTCGCCCTGCGCCAGGATGCGCAGGTAGCGTGCAGCGCCGTCCACCTGCAGGCGGCGCTGCAGCAGGCGCTTGCCGGCGCGCTGCAGATCCACCAGCGGCACGTCGCGGCCAATCGATCGCCAGTGCTGCAGGTCGTCACTGGCATCCAGCTGCACCTGCACCTGCAGCGGCTGGCCGCTGTCGTTCCAGTCCAGCACCAGTGCCGCCAGCGGCTGCTGATCGAGCATGCTGGCGTCGATCAGCCAGCCGCCCTGCCCGCTCGACCCTGCCCCGCCACCCACCCGCGCTTCGACCCGGCGCACGCGCCCATCGGTATCACGCTCGGTCAGCAGCTGCAGGTCGTTGCGCTGTGCATCGGCCAGCGGCGGCAGCACGAACCACGGCAGTTCACGCTGCACCGGCGACTGCGCCAGCGGCTGGTCCGGCGCCAGCAGTGCCGACGGCAACAACTGGCTGGCCGCGTTGAACACTTGCAGATCGCTGAGATCGGCGGTCACGGCACGGCGGTAGATCGCCGGCTCCAGCACGATACGGTAGGCACCGGACTGCGCACTGGACAATGTGAGCGGCCATTGCTCGGCATACTGCGTGCGGTAATCAGCCGCCTGTACCACGACGGCGGCCAGCATGCCGAACATCGCCGGCAGCAGCGCCCTGCTCCACTTCCTCATTGCGTTTCCTCCACGGTCGGCGCCGCGCTTGGCGGTGCCGGTGCCAGATAACCCACGACCGTGCACAGCAGGCCGTAGGCGATGAACGATGCGATGCCCAGCAGGTTGCCCAGGTGCTGGCGATCGACAATAACCAGCTTGGCCAGCACCACGCCCATCAGCACGGCACCGACCATCCACAACACACGCTGGCTGCGACGCGAACCCCACACCCAGGCAATCACACCCAGCACGCTCCACAACACGGTCAGGCTGGTCTGCGCCAGGCTGAAGCGCATCATCGAGGCATTCCACGCCAGTCCACCCCATTGGTGCACGCCATGCAGCACCAGGCTGGTCAACGCGAGGAAGGCCGCCAGTGCCAGCAGCGGCATGCGGATGTTCAGCAATGCCTGCGGTGCCTCACTGCCGTACAGCCAGCGCGCCAGCAGCAGCAGGCTCAGCCACTGGCCGATCTCGGCCGGATTCAGCACCGGCAGCCACAGCAGCGGTGCGGCGTCGCCCGGCAGCAGCTGGCCCAGCAGCCAACCGATCGCCAGCAGGCCGAACAGCACGCACTGCAGCGGGACGCGCGCGCTGTCGAATGCCGCGCCCAGCGGCCAGCGCAATGCGTTCCAGCGCCACAGCGACAGCGCCGCCATCAGCAGCCACGGCAAGGTCACCAGCAGGGTCGTCCAACCCTGCGCCAGGCCGGCCTCGCCACTACCCCACAAGGCCAGCAACGAAAGCAGCGACGGCCACAGCAGCCACCACAGGAACTGCGCGATGCGGGCCACGGTATCGCCGCCTTGGCGCAGGCACAGCAGGGTACGCACGCCCAGTACCGCGAACACCGCCCAGGCCAGCGCGCCGTGGCCGGCGAATGGCTGGTGGTGTGCATCGCTCTGCATCAGGGCCAGCGGGAAGCCCAGCGCGAGCATGGCCAGCGCGGTCACGCCCAGCGCACGCGCCGGCTGGCGACGCTGCGCTTCGGCCGCCAGCCAGGCAGTGACCGCGGCCAGCACCAGCAACGCGTCCACTTCGGTGCGGTACGGGAAGAAGCGGGTGATCTCATGGACCAGGCCGCCCAGCCACCACAGCAGGCCCCACAGGTAATACACCAGTGCGACCTCATGACGCGGCCTGCGCTGGTAGCTCCACGCCGACGCGAAGCCGGCCAGGGCCAGCAACAGCGCGCCAACGGCGGTCGGGTTGATCAGGAAGCGCAGGTCTTCGTGCCAGTGGTCGCCACCGGCAACGAAGGCGAATGCGGCGCCGATCTGCAGCAACGCGCCGGAGACCTGCGGCAGCCACCGCTTCTGGCGCAGCCCCAACCACGCCAGGCCAGCGCCTTCCAGTGCAAACACGGCGCCCGTGGCGCGCGCCGACAATGCCAGCGGCACCGCCAGCGTGGCGAAACCCACCGCGAGCACGGCATGCGACTGCGCCAGCACGGTGTACGACGCACGTGCGATCAGCGCCCGGGCCAACACCGCGTAGATCGCCGCCAGGCCCAGCGCGCACAGTGCCAGCGTCATCGGTTGCGCGTGCAGCATGCCTGCCTGCAGCGAGAACGCGACCAGCGGCGTGCCGAACACCAGGCTGCCATCGATCAGGTCGCGCCGGCCGGCCGGCTGGCGACGCGCGTACAGCAGCGGAATCAGCAGGTAGAACACGAAGAACAGCGCCAGGAACGGCTCAGTGCTGCTGAACTTGTCCGGTGCGTACTGCAGCACGCCCCAGAAGGTGCCGATGCCGAAGGTGAAGGCGAAGCCCAGCAGGTTCAGCGCGCGCCACGGGCGGAACCAGGCGATGGCGAAGATGCCCGCATTGAGCACGGCGTAATAGCTGAACAGCCCCACGTGGTTGCCACTGCCGGTGGACAGCCACAGCGGTGCCATGAAGCCGGCCAGGATGCCCAGTACGGCCAGCGTGCGCGAGTTCTGCACCACCGCCAGCACGCACAGCCCGGCCACAAGTGCGATCGAACTGGCAAAGGCAAAGGCCGGCGGAATCAGGTCGAAGCGCTTGAACGCCGCGAAGATGGTCAGCAGCAGTACGCCGATGGCACCGCCCTGCAGCGCCAGGGCAAACAGCCGCCGGCGTTCACGCTGGTGCCAACCGAAGGCCAGCAGGCCCAGCGCAGCCGCGGTGATGCCGGCAAGGCGCAGTTCGATCGGCAGCACCAGCCAGCCCTGGTCGCTGACGTACTTCAGCAGCGCTGCGACACCGGCCAGCAGCACCAGCATGCCGATCTTGACCGGCACGTTGCCTTCGGTGAACCAGCGCTTGACCGCACCGATGCCACGCTCGATGACATTGGGCAGTTCCGGTTCGGAAGGCAGCGGCGGCTGCACCGGCACCGGCGGCACCGGCGGTGGCGCAGCAGGACGGGGGACAGGCACCTCGGTGGGCGTTGCTTCGCGCACCGGTGGCTGCGGGGGCTGAGGCGCAGCAGCAGCGGCGGCCGGCCGCAGGAACGGTGGATCGGCGCTGGCAGCAGGTGCGGCCACAGGCCGTTCAGGCGCGGGTGCGGTGGCGGCCGGCCTGACGGCGGCCGGCGCGGCGGCCATCGCGCTTTCCAGCGCAGCGACGCGGCGGCGCAGGCCGGCAATCATCACCAGCGCGACCACCAGCAACAGCGGAATGGCCAGAAGAACCAGTACGACCAGGGCTATCAGTGCTTCCATTGCGTGCTTCCAATGCGATCCCGCGCCCCAGCGGCGGCGGTCGACCGCCCCATGCTACGACAGGGTGGGTCCCATAAACGACGAACCCCGGCCAGGCCGGGGTCCGTCTGCGATCTACACCGGCCTTACTTGGCGGCGATGACCTTGGCCATTTCCAGGCACTTGTTGGAGTAGCCCCACTCGTTGTCGTACCAGGTCACCAGCTTGACGAAGGTGCCGTCCAGGGCGATGCCGGCGTCGGCGTCGAACACCGAGGTGCAGGTCTCGCCGCGGAAATCGGTGGCCACGACCTTGTCTTCGGTGTAGCCGAGGATGCCCTTCAGCGCGCCTTCGCTCTGTGCCTTCACTTCAGCGCAGATCTCGGCGTAGGTGGCTTCCTTCTCCAGCTCGACGGTCAGGTCGACCACCGACACGTCCGAGGTCGGGACGCGGAAGCTCATGCCGGTCAGCTTCTTGTTCAGTTCCGGGATGACCACGCCGACGGCCTTGGCCGCACCGGTGGACGAGGGAATGATGTTTTCCAGGATGCCACGGCCGCCGCGCCAGTCCTTGTTGGACGGGCCATCGACGGTCTTCTGGGTGGCGGTGGCCGCATGCACGGTGGTCATCAGGCCGCGCTTGATGCCCCACTT
Organism: Stenotrophomonas sp. AR029; assembly: GCF_047520695.2. Taxonomy (NCBI): domain Bacteria; kingdom Pseudomonadati; phylum Pseudomonadota; class Gammaproteobacteria; order Lysobacterales; family Lysobacteraceae; genus Stenotrophomonas; species Stenotrophomonas sp. AR029. Next base: position 95,270 of record NZ_JAXBQQ020000008.1, read on the forward strand.
GTCATTGATGACCTTGGCCAGCGGAGCCAGGCAGTTGGTGGTGCACGACGCGTTGGAGATGATTGCCTGGCCAGCATAGGTCTTGTCGTTCACGCCGAACACGAACATCGGCGTGTCGTCCTTCGACGGGGCCGACATGATGACCTTCCTGGCGCCGGCATCGATGTGCTTCTGCGCGGTTTCCTTGGTCAGGAACAGGCCGGTGGCTTCCAGCACCACGTCGGCGCCGACCTCGTCCCACTTCAGGTTGGCCGGGTCGCGTTCCTGGGTCAGGCGGATCTTCTTGCCGTTGACCAGCAGGTCGTTGCCCTGCACCGCTACGTCGGCCTTGAAGCGGCCGTGCACGGAGTCGTACTTGAGCATGTAGGCCAGGTAATCCGGCTCCAGCAGATCGTTGATGGCCACGATTTCGATGTCGTCGCCGAAGTTCAGCACCGCCGAGCGCAGGACGTTACGCCCGATGCGACCGAAACCGTTGATACCAACCTTGATTGCCATTTCTCAAGCTCCTGCAGCCGCGACGGGTGCGGCGGGATGGATAGGGCCCACAAGTCTAGCAGGCCGGGGCTGGCCACCGTGGGCCAGGCCGGGCCGCCAGCAGGTCGGCGGACAGGATTTGATCCGGATCAAAGCGTTAGCGCGGCGTGAGGCCGAGACTGTCGCCATCCACCCAGCAACGAGAACACCCCCATGCGCAAGACCTCCTCCCTGATCGTGGCCAGCCTGGCCGCCGCCCTGTCCCTCGCCGCCGCCCCGGCCATGGCCCAGTCCAAGGGCGACTGGACCGTTTCGGCCGGCGTGCACCAGGTGGCGCCGAAGTCGAACAACGGCTGGCTGGCCGGCGGCACCCTGAAGGTCGACGTCGACAACGACGTCAAGCCGACCATCACCGGCGAGTACTTCATCGCCGACAACCTGGGCATCGAAGTGCTGGCCGCGCTGCCGTTCAAGCACGACATCAACATCAACGGCCTGGGCCGCGTCGGCAGCACCAAGCAGCTGCCGCCGGTGGTGACCCTGCAGTACCACTTCAACAGCAAGGGCAAGGTGTCGCCGTTCGTCGGTGCAGGTGTGAACTACACCACCTTCTTCAGCGAAGATACCACCGGTGCATTGGCCGGCAGCAAGCTGAAGCTGCAGGATTCGTGGGGCCTGGCCGCGCATGCGGGCATCGATTTCGCGATCGGCGAGAAGGGCGCCCTGCGCGTGGACATGCGCTGGATCGACATCGACAGCAAGGTGAAGTTGAACGGCGAGAAGATCGGCACGGTCAATATCGATCCGCTGGTCTACGGCGCTTCGTACGTCTTCAAGTTCTAAAGCGGTGTGTTGAGTGCGGGGGGCTTCGCCCCCCCGCTCCCCCGCTATACGCAAAACCCTCGCAGCATGTTGCCCCGGTGATTGCCGGGGCTTTTTTGTGCCTGGGACTGAAGCGGTTCCGGAGCTGGGGCGAGGCGGGGAGCAGAGCCTGTACATCCGAGGCGTAATGGTTGCCTGCAATTGCAAAAGGCGGATTTTGATCCTGCATTTGTTCTTGATGTTGCCTTTGACGTTTGCATCCGCCTCCGCAGCCATGTTGGATGGGGCTGCAGGGGCAGGCGCTCTTCAATCCACCTACCCCGCTAGAATATGTGCATGAAAGCCCTGCACTCCCTGTTCCTCGCCGCCACCCTGGTGCCGGCCCTGCTGTCCGTCTCCGCCCCCGCCCATGCCTGGGGCGCGCAAGGCCACCGCCTGGTTGCCGAAGTCGCCGACGCCCGCCTCAACCCCGCCGCCCGCGCCGAAGTGGACCGCCTGCTGGCCACCGAAGCGGACGCCACCCTGGCCAGCATCGCGCCGTGGGCCGACCAGCTGCGCGCCAAGGACCCCGGCCTGGGCCGTCGTTCGGCCGGCTGGCACTACGTCAACATCGCCGAAGACGACTGCCATTACGAAGCACCGAAGCACTGCAGGAACGGCAACTGCATCGTCGAGGCCCTGAAAGCACAGAGCGCCATCCTGGGCGACCGCAGCCTGACCGATGGCGAGCGCCTGCAGGCACTGAAGTTCGTCGTGCACCTGGTCGGCGACATCCACCAGCCGATGCATGCCGGTTACGCTCATGACAAGGGCGGCAACGATTTCCAGCTGCAGTTCGGCAACCGCGGTACCAACCTGCACTCGCTGTGGGACAGCGGCATGCTCAACACCCGCAAGCTGGACGACGCCGGCTACCTGCCGCTGCTGCAGAGCCAGCGCGCGCCGAAGCTGGCGCGCCAGTCCAACCCGCAGCGCGACCCACAGACCTGGGCCGAGGCCAGCTGCCGCATTTCCATGCAAGCTGGCGTTTATCCGGCCACGCGTAAAATCGGTGACGAATACACCGAGCGCTACCGGCCGCTGGCCGAAGCGCAGCTGCGACTGGCCGGCGAGAACCTGGCGCAGTTGCTGAACCGCGTGCTCGGCACGCGCTGAGGAGAATTCCGATGCCGGTCCAGGTGCAGTCGTTCTTCCACCGTGACAGCAATACCTTCAGCTACCTGGTCAGCGATCCGGCCAGCAGTGAGGCGGCGCTGATCGACCCGGTCCTGGACTACGACCCGGACACCGACGCCAGCAGCGAATCACCGCTGCGCGGGGCATTGCAGGCCATCGAACAGCAGGACCTTCAGCTGCGCTGGCTGCTGGAAACCCATGCCCATGCGGACCATGTGTCGGCCGGGCGCCGGCTCAAGCAGCGCTTCCCGCACGCCACGCTGGCCATCGGTGAAGGCATCCGCGCGGTGCAGGCCACGTTCGCGCCGCGCTATGGCCTGCAGCTTCCGGCCGCCGATGAGATCTTCGATCACCTGTTCAGCGACGGCGAAACCTTTGCCATTGGCGAGCTGCAAGGACAGGTGATCGCCGTGCCCGGCCACACCAGCGACAGCATCGCCTACCTGATCGGCGATGCGCTGTTCACCGGTGACTCGCTGTTCATGCCCGACGGCGGCACCGCACGCTGCGATTTCCCGGGTGGCGATGCCGCGCAGCTGTACCGCTCGATCCAGCGCCTGCTGGCGCTGCCCGATACCACCCGGGTTTTCGTCTGCCACGACTACGGCCCGGGGGGCCGTGATTTCGCCAACGAAACCACCATCGGTGAACAGCGCGCGCACAACATCCACGTGCATGACGGCGTGGCCGAGGCAGAGTTCGTCAGCGTGCGCCAGGCCCGCGATGCCACGCTGGAAGAACCGAAGCTGATGCAACCGGCGGTGAAGGCCAACATCCAGGGAGGGGCCTGACGTACGCCGGGCAGAGCCCGGCGCCATCGGTTTCCATCACGGACCGCGAGCGTTCATTTTCCCCGCGTGCGCACCACATGCTGGCCCTTCACGATCTCGAAGGTGAAGGCGTACTGCAGGGTGACCGCCACCGGCTCGACCCGTTCGGCGCCCCGGCAGTCACCGCGGTCGGCAGGCACCTTGCCAGCCGCGAAGTGGCAGACCGCTGCGGACGAGTACTTCCACATCGCCACGGCCTCCTGCGCAGCCTGCAGCAGGGGCGCATTCTCGCCCGCAGCACCTGCCGCGCACTCCGGGCGATCGGTCAATGGCAGGCTGCGCTCGACGACGCCGTTGGCATCAACCACCACCTGCAGGCAGATCGTGGTCGGCGCCAGTTCCGCACGCGGGTCACGATCGCCGACCTCCGGGGCCGGTGCCGCGTACAACTGCGGCATCCGGTAGCCCTCGGTCGCACCCAGCGAATATGCCTGCAACTGCCCACTGCCACCGCCCGCCTGCGGCTGCAGTCGCTGGTGGCCGACATTCTCGCTGCGGGTGTGCACGGTGGCCAGCCGTTCCTGGCTCGCACACCCCATCATCAGCGCCGCCACCACGAGCAGCGGCGCGGACTTCACTGGGCGTCCTCGCTGTTGTCCATCGCAAAGGTGATCGGAATCTTCACTGCGCCTGCCACCGGCTTGCCGTTCTTCATCGCCGGCCGATAGGTCCAGCTGCGCGCTGCGGTGATCGACACCGCGTCGAACACGCCCGGATTGGTGGCACTGAGCACCCTGACATCGGTGGGTTGGCCGCTGGCATCCACTTCCACGCGCAGGTTCACCACGCCCACCTGGCGCTCCTCGACCGCGGATTTCGGATAGGAAGGCGGTGGCATCTTGACGACCTGGATCTCCCGATCCATGACCGCCGCTGCCGGGCGGCCAGCCATCGCATCGCCCTGGCTGGCCCACGCTACTGCGCCCATTCCCAGGCACAACCCGACGACCAGCACCTGCCCCGATACCCACGGCAATGCCTTCCGCTTGGACTGCTTCAACATGGCGATACGCTCCTTCAACACGGGTTGGCTGCGCCAATGGCAGACCGCTGGCGCAACCGGGTGGACCAGCTGCGCCTTCAGCAGCGTGCTGGCGTAAAGCCCGCGCAGCGCAGGCTGCGGGGCGATGGTGCGGGCATCGCAGGCCAGTTCCTGGTCGCGCAGGAAGCAGCGTGCAGCCCAGAGCACCAGCGGGTGGAACCAGAACACCGCACGCATAAGCAGCAACGCACCATTGGCCCAGTGATCGCCATTGCGGCGGTGGCTGCGCTCGTGCTGCAGGATCAGCCCCTGTTCCTGTGCGCTGAACTGTTGATCGAAGTCCGGGCCAACCACGATTCGCGGCCGCCACAGGCCAACCAGTGCTGGCAGGCCTGGGTCACCACTGGCCTGCCAGCTGCCATCGGCGCGCGGCTTCAGCTGGCCCATGCGCCGTTCGAAGCGACGCTGCGCGCGCAGGTCGCGCAACAGGCAGGCACCTGCACCCGTCGCCCACAGCGCCAGCAACAGCCCACCCCATGGCAGCGACGGCCGGCTCAGCGCATCGATGGCACCGGGCATCACTTTCAGCGGCAACGTCGGTACCTGCTGCAACAGCGCAACCTGCGGCAGCGGCAGCATCAGCGCCAACAGCAGCATCGGCAGCAACCACCAGCTGCGATAGGCCAGTCCAACGCCACCCAGCCGCAGCAGCAACGGACGCAGCACAGCCAGCATGATCACGCCTGCCGCCAGCCACAGGCTGGCCTGCCATAGTCCGCCGAGCAGCTCAGTCATGATCCAGCTCCTGGATCAGCTTCTTCAGTTCGGCAATGTCCTGCGCGCTCAACTGGCCACGTTCGCTGAAGTGCGCCACCAGCGGTGCCACGCGGCCTTCGAAGACACGGCCGATGAAGTCCCGGCTCTGCGCCTCCACCCACGCCTGACGCTGCAGCAGCGGCCGGTACAGGTAACGCCGGCCATCGCGCTCAGCGGCGATGGCGCCCTTGGTCAGCAGGCGGTTGAGCAGGGTCTTGATGGTCGGCTCGGCCCAGTCGCGGTGAGCCAGCGCAGCCACCACATCATCGGCGCTGCGCGGTGCCTGCTGCCACAGCACCTCCATCACAACGGCTTCGGCTTCGCTGATCGGGATCATTGTTTACATCCGTAATCGATAATCTGATTACGCGCGTAATCGAACCTCCTGTCAAGCCCCTCGACTCCGGATTCATCGGCTTTGCGCCAGCATCGAGCACTCCCGGCCGAGGCTTCGGATGAAAGCGCTTCCCAAGAAGGAATTCCCGGTCGAGCAGGCCCGACGCTTCCTCGAACCCGGCCCGATCGTGCTGGTCAGCACCGCCTGGCGCGGCCAGCGCAACCTGATGACGATGGGCTGGCACATGGTGATGGGCTTCTCGCCGTCGCTGGTCGCCACCTACCTGTGGAATGAAAACCACAGCCATGCACTGGCCGTCGGCAGTGGCGAGTGCGTGATCAACGTACCCGGCGTGGAACTGCTCGATACCGTGGTGGACATCGGCAACTGCAGCGGCCGCGAGGTCGACAAGTTCGCCCGTTTCGGGCTCGATGCGCTGCCCGCGCGCGAGGTCGGTGCGCCGCTGGTCGGGCAATGCCACTCGAACTTCGAATGCCGGTTGTACGACGACAGCCAGGTGGCGTCGAGCAACCTGTTCATCTGGGAGATCGTGCGCGCCCATGTTGCGTCCCGGCCGAAACTGCCGCGCACGGTGCATTACCGCGGCGACGGGCAGTTCATGGTGTCCGGCGTGGAAGTCTCGCGTCGACGGCGGTTCAAGCCCGACATGCTGTAATGCCCGCACTCCCCCGCACGCAGGACCGCCACGCATGACCGAACACCTCACCGACCTGGACGCCGCCGTCGACTGGTTGTTAGCGCGCGTGGACGGGCCGCTGCGGATCGGGGCACCGCTGGCGCTGGGCAAGCCACATCGGCTGCTCAACGCCCTGTATGCGCGCGTCGAGCACGATCCCTCACGGCCGCTGCAGCTGTATACCGCGCTGTCGTTGAATCCGCCGAAGGCGCGTGGCAACGGCCTGGAGGCACGCTTCCTGGCGCCGTTTGCGCAGCGCCACTTCGGCGACGATTTCCCGCGCCTGGCCTATGCCGATGCGATCGCGCGCGACGCGTTGCCAGCGCACGTGCAGGTGGAAGAGTTCTACATGCAGTCCGGCGCCCTGCTCGGTTCGCGGCAGGCGCAATCCAGCTATACCAGCCTGAACTACACCCACGCCGCCGATGCGGTCGCTCAGCGCGCACCGCAGGTGATCGTGCAGAAGGTGGCGATGCGGCCGAATGACCGCCGGCTTTCGCTGTCGTGCAACAACGACATCACCCAGGACACGCTCGATGCGATGACCGCGCGCGGCCTGCCGCGCCCGTTGCTGATCGCCGAGATCGATCCGCAGCTGCCCTACCTGGCCGGCTCGGCGACGGTCGATGTGTCGTTCTTCGATCTGGTGATCACCCCACCGCCACCGTACCCGGCGCTGTTCGGGCTGCCGCGGCAGCCGGTCGGCGATGCCGACTACGCCATCGGCCTGTATGCCAGCACCCTGGTGCGCGACGGCGGCACCCTGCAGATCGGCATCGGCACGCTGGCCGACGCGCTCAGCCATGCGCTGGTGCTGCGCCACACCGACAACGCGCGCTACCGCCGCGTGCTGCATGCACTTGATCCGCAGCTGGCCAGCCACCCGCTGGTGCAGGAGATCGGCGGCGTGGACCCGTTCGAAGTGGGACTGTACGGCTGCAGCGAGATGCTCAACGAGGGCTTCCGCAGGCTGGTGCAGACCGGGGTGATCAAGCGCAAGGTGCACGACGACCTGGCGCTGATGCAACGCATCGAAAATGGCAGCACGCTGTCCATCGACCATGCCACCCTGGCCGCCGAAGGCGAGTACCTGCACGGTGCGTTCTACCTGGGCTCACCGGAGTTCTACGAGTGGCTGCGCACGCTGCCGGAAGACGAATGCCGTGCGATCGGCATGCGCCGCATCAGCGAGATCAACCAGCTGTATGGCGGTAACGAGGCACTGGAGCGCCTGCAGCGCCGCCATGCGCGCTTCTTCAATTCCTGCATGATGGCTACCGCGCTCGGCGCGGCGGTATCGGACGCGCTGGACGATGGACGCGTGGTGTCCGGCGTGGGCGGCCAGTACAACTTCGTGGCGATGGCACATGCCCTGCCGGAAGCGCGCAGCGTGCTGATGTTCCGTGCCGCACGCGATGACAAGGGCCACCGGGAATCGAACGTGCGCTGGAACTACGGCCACACCACCATCCCGCGCCACCTGCGCGACATTTACCTCAACGAGTACGGCATCGCCGATCTGCGCGGCCTGACCGACGAAGACTGCGTGCATGCGATGACCGCGATCACCGAAGCGCCCTTCCAGGGCGATCTGCTGCAGCAGGCACACGCCTCGCGCAAGCTGCTGGCGGCGTCCCAGCCCGACCCGCAGCGCCAGCAGCGCAACACGCCGCAGGCACTGGCCGCGGCACTGGCCCCATTCCGTGCCGATGGCAGCCTGCCGGACTACCCGCTGGGCAGCGATTTCAACGAGATCGAGCAGGTGCTGGTCAAAGCGCTGGCGTGGCTGAAGGCCAACACGCAGACCCGCAGCGACAAGCTGCGCACCGTCTGGGCAGCGCTGCGGCAACCGGCCGGCGACGGCGATGCGGTGTACCTGCAGCGCATGGGCCTGCAGGCACCGAAAGATTTCGCCGAACGCCTGGACGCGCGGCTGCTGCGCCTGGCACTGGCACGCACCGCCTGAAAAAAGGGTACGGCGGGAATCAAGTCGTTTGTGCACATACGACTTGATTCCCTCCGTCCCCTTTTTCTTCCGTCAACGAGAAAGGCCGGCTTGCGCCGGCCTTTCCTTCATCACTCCATGTCGCCGCTTACAGCGCCTTGGCGGCCTCCACCACGTGCGCCGTGGTGATGCCGAAGTGCTTGTACAGCTGGTCGGCCGGGGCCGAGGCACCGAAGGTGTCGATACCGATCACGGCACCGTCCAGGCCTACGAACTGGCGCCAGAAACCGGTGACGCCAGCTTCCACGGCCACGCGCTTGCGCACCGCGTTCGGCAGCACCGATTCACGGTAGGCCGCATCCTGGCGCAGGAACACGTCGGTGGACGGCATCGAGACCACGCGGGTCTTGATACCGGCCGCATCCAGCTGGGCCTTGGCTTCGGTAGCCAGCGAGACTTCCGAACCGGTGGCGATCAGGATCACGTCCGGGGTACCGGCGGCATCGGCCAGCACGTAACCGCCGCGCTCGATCTGCTTGATCTGCTCGGCGCTGCGCGGCTGGTGCGGCAGGTTCTGGCGGCTGAACACCAGGCAGCTCGGGCCGTCCTGGCGGGTGATCGCGGCCTTCCAGCTCACGGCCGACTCGACCGCATCGCACGGGCGCCACACGTCGTTGTTCGGGATGTAGCGCAGCGAGGCCAGGTGCTCCACCGGCTGGTGGGTCGGGCCGTCTTCGCCCAGGCCGATCGAGTCGTGGGTATAGACGTGGATGGCGTGGGCCGGAATCAGCGCGCTCATGCGCACGCCGTTGCGGGCGTAATCGCTGAACACCAGGAAGGTGGCGTCGAACGGAATGAAGCCACCGTGCAGGGCCAGGCCATTGGCGATGGCGGTCATGCCGAACTCGCGCACGCCGTAGTACACGTAGTTGGCGTTGGCGTCGTCGCTGGCGACCGACCTGCTGCCCTTCCACAGGGTCAGGTTGGAGTGCGCCAGGTCGGCCGAGCCACCGACGATTTCCGGCAGCAGCGGCGCATAGGCTTCGATGGCCAGCTGCGAGGCCTTGCGCGAGGCGATCGTCGGGCCCTCTGCGGCCACCTGGGCGATGTAGGCATCGGCCTTGGCAACGAAGTCGGCCGGCAGCTCGCCATGCGAGCGGCGGGTCAGCTCAGCCGCCTCCGCCGGATACTGGCTGGCGTACTTGTCGAACAGCTGTTCCCACTCGGCCTGGCGCAGCGTGCCGGCGCCATTGGCGCGCCAGCCGTCGTAGATCGCCTGCGGGATCTCGAACGGGCCGTATTCCCAGCCCAGCTGCTTGCGGGTGGCTTCCAGCTCGTCCTTGCCCAGCGGAGCACCGTGGCTGGATTCCTTGCCCGCCTTGTTCGGCGAACCGAAGCCGATGGTGGTGCGGCAGCAGATCAGGGTCGGCTTGTCGCTCTGCGACAGCGCGGCCTCGATGCCGGCCTTGATGCTTTCCGGGTCGTGGCCGTCAACATCGCGGATCACGTTCCAGCCATAGGCCTCGAAACGTTCCGGGGTGTTGTCGGTGAACCAGCCCTCGACGTTGCCGTCGATGGAGATGTGGTTGTTGTCCCAGAAGCAGACCAGCTTGTGCAGACCCCAGGTGCCGGCCAGCGAGGCCGCTTCGTGCGACACGCCTTCCATCAGGCAGCCATCACCCATGAACACCCAGGTGCGGTGGTCGACCACTTCCAGCTCCGGGCGGTTGAAGCGCTGTGCCAGCAGCTTCTCGGCCAGGGCGAAGCCCACGGCATTGGCGAAACCCTGTCCCAGCGGGCCGGTGGTGGTTTCCACGCCCGGGGTCTCGTGGCGCTCCGGGTGGCCGGCGGTGTGGCTGCCCAGCTGGCGGAACAGCTTGAGCTGCTCGATCGGCAGGTCGTAACCGCTCAGGTGCAGCAGCGCGTACTGCAGCATCGAACCGTGGCCGTTGGACAGCACGAAACGGTCGCGGTTGAACCAGTGCGGGTTGCTCGGGTTATGGCGGAGGTAGTCGTTCCAGAGGACTTCGGCGATGTCGGCCATGCCCATGGGCATGCCGGGGTGGCCGGACTTTGCGGTTTCAACCGCATCGGCGGCGAGGAAGCGGATGGCGTTGGCCAACTGGCGACGGGTAGGCTGCGTCATGGTTCTGTCGGAATCGGGAGGCGGCCGCGGACGTGCGGGCGGCCTATTGTCCCACAGACGCGGGGCCGGGTTCAGGCGTAGGACCAGATCCCTTGCCAGTGAAAGGGATCTGGTCCCGCCAACCCCTTACTTGGGCGCGGCAGCCTCGATCACGCCACACATCGACTTCTTCTGGAAGTCCTCGCCAGTGGCGTAGGTGGCCGGGGTGGTCTTGGTCACGGTGATCTTCGAACCCTTGCCCTCGGCTTCAACCAGCACGTTCCACGGCAGGGTGGTCTGGCCACCATTGAACTGGACGTTCTGTTCCAGGGTCAGCATGCCCAGGTCCTTGTCCACGCTGGCCACCTTCAGGCCCGACTTCACGCCCTCGATCTGGATACGCTTGAGAGCGTCGGCCGGGGTAACGTTGGGCACCACGTCCCAGGTGGTGAAGGTGCGCCCGGCGAAGAAGCTGCCGGTCTTGGTGTAGTTGGTTTCACAGGCCTTCTGGGCACTGGCGTCGAAAGCCAGCAGGCCCAGGGCGGCGACCATCACGTACGAAATCCTCATTTCTGCTCCCTTTCGCACGGCGCCAATCCCGACGCCTTCCATGCGTCGGGATAGTATCCATGGCATTCAGGGCGCGTTCAATCGAGGGGCGTGCCCAGCGCCGGTCCGTCATGCGACTCGCCCTTGGCCACCAGCGTGGTCAGGGCCAGGTCGCCGGTCACGTTCAGGGCGGTACGGCACATGTCCAGGAAGTGGTTCACGCCCAGGATCAGGCCGATGCCCAGCGGATTCACACCGACCATCGCGCAGATCATCGCCACCACCGGCAGCGAGCCCGACGGCACACCAGCAGTGCCGATGCCGCCGAGGATGCAGACCGCCATCACCATGATCTGCTGGCCAATGCTCAGGTCCACGCCAAAGAACTGGGCCAGGAAGATCACCGTCACGCCCTCGAACAGGGCGGTGCCGTTCTGGTTGGCGGTGGCACCCACGGTCAGCACGAAGCGCGACACGCGCTGCGGCAGGCCCATCTGGTCCGCCACGCGCAGTGCGGTCGGCAGGGTCGCGTTGCTGGAGGCGGTGGAGAACGCCATCACCGTCGCTTCCTGGGTATCGCGGAAGAACGACAGCGGCGAGCGGCCAGACAGCCATACGGCAGTACCGTAGGTCACGACCATGTGCAGGCCGAGCGCCAGCACCACCACGCCCACGTACGCGCCCAGGCGGATGATCAGCTCGAAGCCGAACAGCGCGGCCAGATTGAACATGAAGCAGGCCACTGCATAGGGGGCCAAGCGGATGACCAGGTTGATCAGGGTCATCGAGATTTCAAACACGCCTTCGATGGCGCGGCGCAACGGGGCGACCTTCTCGTTGTCGGTCAGCACCATGCCGATGCCGAACATCAGCGCGAAGAACATCAGCGACAGGATCGCGCCATTGTCCGACGCGGCCTGCAGCACATTGCTCGGCACGATCGACAGCAGCATGTCCATGCCCTTCGGCGTGCCATGGATGCCAGCGACGATTTCCTTGCTGCGTTCGGCGTTCTCCGACAGCATCATCGCGGCGACCTGCGGATCCACGCCGGCGCCCGGCTTGAGCAGGTTGACCAGCACCAGGCCGATGCCCACCGCGATGCCGGACAGCAGCACGGTATACGCCAGGGTCTTCCAGCCGATGCGGCCGAGGGCGCGGATGTCGCCCATCTCCGACACGCCCATGATCAGCGCCGAGAAGATCAGCGGCACGATCAGCATGAAGATCAGGTTGAGGAACAGGCCCGACGCCGGGGTGGTGACGTAGTCCATGACCCACTTGGCACCGGCCTGCAGACCATCGACGCTGCCGCCCAGGGCGTGCACGATCAGTCCCAGGATCAGGCCGATCGCAAAGCCGATGCCCATCTTCCAATGCAGGGGCAACTTCTTCTTGTCGGCAGCAGCTGCTGTCATGCGCGGGTTTCCTCGAAAAATGAATGCACTCTAACAAAGCGCGCAAGCGGCGCCGGTTCAGGTTCGCCGCGTTGGATACAACGGCGCCAGGCCAGTGTCGGCGGCGCCGGTAGCCGCCGACCAGTGCGGTCCGTCACGGAAGACCTCGCGCAGGCGCGTGCGCAAAGGGGCCAGTTCGCCCTGCCCGCCCCAGCGCGCCTGCTGCAGGTCCAGCAACACCTGGCGCTGGGCCGGGTCATCCAGCCGGGCGATCACCTGCTCGATGCGCTCCACGCCCGCCATCGCACACAGACGCGCCTCCACCTGATCGAAACCCTCACCATCCAGCGCGCGGCGCAGTTCGGCCAGGCCCGCGCGTCCGCTCACCACGGTCGGCACAGAGGGCGTGCCGGCTGCAGGCGTCGCCACACGCGGGCGTCGGCCTCGCTGCCAGCCCCACAACAGGGTCAGCAGCCACAGCAGCGCCAGGCCAATGGCCGCCGCCATCCACGGCCACGGACGCTCGGACAGGCCGCTGGCGCGTGGATCGGTCGCGGCGATACGCGCATCCTGTCCATCGCTGCCCGGCAGCGCGGCAGCGGTGTCGATCGGTGGCAGCGCTGCCGGCGAGGCAGTGGCAGCGCCGGTACCGGCCGCAACGGCCAGCGTCAGGTCCGGCAGCTTGGCTTCCTGTGCCTTGCCGTTGCGCACATCCCACCAGGGCAGGCGTGGTCCCGGCACCACCAGCGAACCCGGCTTGCGCGGCACGATCGAATAGCGGCGGGTGATCTTCAGGCGCGGCGTGCTGCCGTTGAAGGTCTCTTCGTACTGTGCCGGCTCGGCAAACACCTGCGCTGCGTTGCCGACATCGGGGACCGGCAGGTCGGTGAACTGTGCTCGGGTGGCGCCTTCGGCAACCGCTTCGACCACCACGTTGGCTGCCTCGCCGGTACGGGCACTGGTGGGCGCGCTGGTGTAGCGCAGCTGCAGGCTCTGCAGGGGCAACCACGGCTGCGGCGCCTGTGCCGGCTGTGCCTGCACCTGCAACGTGCGGTCTGCGCCAGTGGCATTCATGCGGCCATCGCCGCCCCCGAAGAAGTCATCGAAGAAACCTCCGGCACTGCGCCCGCTGAAACGCGCACCGGACAGCCGCAACGCGCCGCTGCGCTCGGGGATCAGCAGGAAACGTCGTTCGACCACGTTGTAGCGGCGCCCGTTGACCTGGCGCACATCTGTGCGGTCGTCGCCAACGCGCTGCAACGACGCGCCCGCCGGGGTATCCAGCACCAGCTCGCCGGAGGCCAGCTGCGAGGCGAAATACAACCGCACCACCACGCCCACGCTCTGCTGCACGTACGGCGTATCGTCATCGACAAGGGTTTCGATGAAGGCCATCGCATTGCTGTCAGGCCTGGCCACGGCGGCCGCATCGACCTGCAGCGTCAGCGGCGCAGTGCGCACACTGCCCACCTGCAGGCCCGGTACCACCAGCGCACCACTGCGCCGCGGCGTCAGCGCCACGCCATACAGGTTGCGCTGCCGCATGCTGCCATTGCTCCATTCCACCTGGCGGCTGCTGGTCTGGCCGCTCAGGTCGAAGTCGGTGCGCAATGGCGTGAAGTCGGGAGCGCCCTGATCGCTCTCGACATTAAGGGTGACCGTATCACCCATCGCGATGCGGTCGCGGTCCAGCCAGGCACGTGGTTGCGCCCAGGCCAGCAGCGGCAGCCACAGCAACAGCGCCGCCAGTACCGGCCGTGACCAGTGCCCGTGCATGTTGATCGCCCGCGTCATCGCCCTTCCCTCTTCCTGCGTTCGTTTTCCAGCTGGAACTTGGCCCGCAGCAGCGCGCCCGGATCATCCGGCACACGCCGCATCCACGCTTCCACCGCCTGTTGCTCCTCGCGCTCGCGCGGCGTGCGGCCCTCCCCCCCCGGTACGGGTTTGCCGTCCTTGCCAGCCTCGCCCTCGCGTGCCTGCTGCATCGCCTGCTGCATGCGCTGGCGCTGCTGCTCATCGGCCTGGGCCTGTGCCTTGGCATCCTCCACCTGTGGTGGCGCCTGCTGGCCATCGCGGCCGCGCTCGCCGGGCTGCGGGCTCGACGGGTTCTTGTCGTCACCCGCCTTGGGCTGCCCCTGCTGGCCCTGGCCGGGATTCTGCTGTCCCTGCTGCGGCTTCTGGCCCTGCGGGTTCTGCTGGCCCGGGGCATCGTTCTGCTGCTTCTGCTGCCCTTTCTGCGGTGGCTTCTGCTGATCCTGGCCTTTGCCACCCGACTGCCTGCGCTTGCGCGCGGCATCGACCACGGCACGGTTGGCGACCGCATCGGCCATGCCGGGATGCAACGCCAGCGCGCGGTCGTAGGCGGCGATCGCTTCGTCGTAGTTGCCTTCGCGTGCCAGCGTGTTGGCCAGGTTGTACCAGCCGGCATCGCTGTCGATACCCTCGAACTGCCTGCGCGCAGTGGCGAAGTCGCCCTTGCGGTAAGCCTGGACCCCCTCGGCCAGGCGCTGATGCTGCGCCTGGTCGTTACGCTTCCACAGCGTGCCCTGCGCGGGTTGCGAGGCCTGCGTCGCAGGTGCCTGCGCCTGCGCGTCATTCATCCATGGCACGAGGCCGACCGCGAGCACCGCGGCCAGCAGCGCACGACGGCGGAAGGCCAGCAATGCCAGCAGCATCACCGGCGGCAGCAGCCAGAAGCCTTCGTCACGCCACTGCTTGCCTTCGCCCGGCCGCTGCGCCGGCGTGCCTTCGCGCGCGTCGAGTACACCGAGCGCACGCAGATCGCTGTCATCGGCGGAGATGCGTGCATAGCGGCCGCCGCCGGCAGTGGCCACCGCGCGCAGGCTGCCTTCATCCAGCGCAGCCTGGCGGATCTGCCCGCTGCCATCGCGGTAGGCCGCACCGGCAGGCGTGCCCAGGCCCAGCACCGACACCTGCAGGCCCAGGCTGCGTGCCTGCGCTGCCGCCAGTGCAGCTTCACCATCCGCCTGATCGCTGACCAGCAGGATCTGCCCCTGCAGCGCACCGATCTGCCGCATCAGCCGTGCTGCCCAGTCGATGCCGCGGTCGGCACGCTGGCCATCGCGTGGCATCACGTCCGGCGACAGCGCATCCAGATACAGCGCAACATTGCGGCCGTCATCAGTCAGCGGCGCCACGGTGTAGGCATCATCGGCATACACCACCAGGCCCACCTGCCCGCCCTGGCGCGCGCGCAGCAGCTCGCCCACTTTCGCGCGCGCCTGCAGCAGGCGCGACGGTGGCAGATCGGTTGCGCTGATCCGGCTGGACAGGTCCAGTACCACCAGCAGCGGTGCGCTGGCCTGGAACATCGGCTGCGCCTGCTGCCGCCAGCTCGGCCCGGCCATCGCCAGCGATGCCAGTGTCCAGCCCAGCAGCAGCGCCCATGGCAGGCGCACACGACGCTTCGCGCCGGCGGCCAGCAGATGTGGCAACAGATGTGCATCCACCGCCTGCCGCCACGCATCACTGCGCCGTTGCCGGTACAGCGCCAACGCGATGATCAGCGGCAGCGCCAGCAGTGCCCACAACCACTCGGGCCGCAGGAAGTGCAGCGCGTTCCAGTCGGGAAGATTCGAAGCAAACGCGATCATCGGCGACGCTCCGGCCACAGCCATGCCAATGCGCCCAGCAGCAATGCCAGGCCCAACGGCCACGCATAGCGTTCCTCGCGAGGGCGCAGGCTCGGGCCCTTTGCGGCCACTGGCTCCAGGCGATCGAGCTCGGCATAGATGCCGGCCAGCTGCGCGGTATCACGCGCGCGGAAGAACTGGCCGCCGGTCATGCTGGCGATCCTCTTCAGAGTGGCCTCATCGACCGGATCCTGGTCGGTGGAAATCGGAATGCCGAACAACCGCATGCTGCCATCGCCGCCAAACGCAACCGTGTGGATGCGCACGCCCTCGGCGCGCGCCACTTCCGCGGCGCGCAGGGGTTCCAGCACACCAGCATTGCTGACACCATCGGTCAACAGGATCAGCACGCGCTGCCCCTCCGGCTGGCTACGCAGGCGCTTGACCGCCAGGCCGATGGCATCCCCGATGGCGGTCTCGCGCCCGGCCAGCCCGACCACGCTGTCGCGCAGCTGGTCGCGCACGCTGGCCAGGTCCGCAGTCAGTGGCGTGAGCGTATAGGCGCGGTCGCCGAAGATCAGCAGGCCAACGCGGTCGCCGGCACGACGATCCAGGAAGTCGGCCAGCACGGCCTTGGCCGCGGTGAGGCGATCGACCGCCTGGCCGCCCAGCACCATGTCGCCCTCGCCCATGCTGCCGGACACATCCATCGCCAGCATCATCTGCCGCCCCTGCTGCGGCGGGGTGATGGCTTCGCCCAGCTGCTGCGGTCGTGCCAGCGCGATGCACAGTGCACACCAGCCCAGCCACAGCAGCAGCGTGCGCAGCCACGACGCGTCAACACGGCCGCCACCAGACAGGGCTTCGAGCTCGGCGGCAGCATAGGGCACACGCAGTGCGGCGCCGGGTTCTGCACGGCGCTTCCACCAGCGCATCAGCAGCGGCATCGGGAGGGCCAGCAGGGCCAGCGGCCACGCCAGCTGCAGGTCCGGCCATGGCCAGTAACTTGCCAGCAGGTTCATCGGCGCCGCTCCAGCAGCATCGCCAGATAGCGTTCGCGGGCCCAGCTGCGCACAGCGGCCACGTCGTTGCTGTCGACGCACGGGCGATAGGCGCCTTCGGCCAACAGGCTGCGGCGCGCATCGGGCAACGTGCCCTGCGGGTCCAGGCGTTGCCACCAGGCGTCATCGCGCAGTGATTCGCTGCCCGGCTTCGCATGGCGTGCGGCACGGCGCAGCAGTCCCGCGATGGCCGCCAGTTCGGCCGTAGCGTCGGGGGCGATTGCCAGTTCCTGATCGAACAGCTGCAACCAGCGCTGGCGGCGGCGGCGACGTCGCCACATCACCACGGCGATCACCAGCAGCACCAGCACGACCACCGCGCCGATCATCAGGTAACCAGGGGCTGGCGGCCACCATGACGGTGCTGGCGGCAGCTGCACATCGCGCAACGGCAGCGCGGCGCTCATGCCGGCACCTCGGTCGGCGACGGCGCCAGCCAGGCGTCGCTGGGCGCATCGGAGGACAGCACCTGCACGTCGACACGGCGTGCGCCGAGCTGGCGCCGAAGTTCCTGCAGCGGCTCGACAAAGTGCGCCTGCCAGTGCGCCTGCACTTCGCTGCGGCGCAGGTCGAGACCGATGCGCTGCTGCGCGGTCTGGAACTGCAACGCCGCCGACGGTGGCCGCAGCTCCAGTGGATCGACCAGCAGCACCAGGCTGAGGTCGTGATGCTGGGCCAGCGCGCTCCAGCGCGCGGGCGGAATGCGGATGGCCTGCTGCGGATCGGCCAGCACCAGCATGCGTGCCCCCGGGCGCAGCACGCGACCGGCATGGTCCAGCGCGCGCTCCAGGCCCAGATCGTCGGCTGGCGGCTGTGCGTACCAGCGGGTCAGCGCGTCGAGCACGCGCAGCACGCCGCGTGGCCCACCTGCCGGAGCGATCGGCGCTTCGCGGTCGCTGCCACGCAATGCGCCCACGCGGTCGCCACGGCGCTGCGCCGACCACGCGGCAACAGCACCGGCGCGTGCGGCCTGCACCGATTTGAAGCGCACGCGGGTGCCGAAGTACAGCGCCGGCGAGGTATCGGCCACGATCAGGCTGACTCGTTCGCGTTCGGCCTGGAACAGTTTGGTATGGGCGCGACCGGTGCGCGCCGTCACACGCCAATCGATGTGGCGCGCGTCGTCGCCGGCCACGTATTCGCGCGACTCGGCGTACTCCATGCCGCGGCCGCGCAGCGGGGACGGTGCCTGGCCCGCGTTGCCGGTGCGGCCACGGCGCGGCGGCGGCGGACGCTGTGCCAGCCGGCGCAGCGCGACCAGTTCGGCCAGCTGCGGGCGCAGCCCGTCACCTTCGAGCGCAGACGGTGCCTGTTCCACGGATGGATCGGTCATGCGCAGGCTCAGGGTGCCGGCACCCGGGCCAGCAGCTCCTGCACCAGGCGCTCGCCGTCCCAGCCTTCGGCGGTGGCTTCATAGCTGGGCAGCACGCGATGGCGCAGCACGTCGGCGGCGACCGCGCGCACGTCGTCGGGCGTGACGAAGTCACGGCCAGCCAACCACGCCCGCGCGCGGGCGCAGCGTTCCAGTGCGATGGAACCGCGCGGGCTTGCCCCCCATGCGATGCGGCGGCCGAGGCCGGCGTCGTAGCGCGATGGATCACGCGAGGCCAGCACCAGTTCGATCAGGTAGCGCTCCAGTGCCGGTGCCATGTGCAGGTCCAGCACTTCGCGGCGGGCGTCGAACACGTCCTGCATCGGCATCTTGTCTGGCGCCGGCGCGGCCTCGCCCAATGCACCACGGGCACGCTCACGGGCCAGCCGCAGGATCTCCGATTCGGCGGCCTGGTCCGGGTAACCGATGCGCACATGCATCAGGAAGCGGTCCAGCTGCGCTTCCGGCAGCGGGAACGTGCCTTCCTGCTCGATCGGGTTCTGCGTGGCCATCACCAGGAACAGCGGCGGCAGCGCATAGGTATGGCGGCCAACCGTGACCTGGCGCTCGCCCATGGCTTCCAGCAGCGCCGACTGCACCTTGGCCGGCGCACGGTTGATCTCGTCGGCCAGCAGGATCGGGTGGAAGATCGGGCCAGGCACGAACTCGAAGCGGTCCTCCTGAGGGCGCCAGATCTCGGTGCCGGTGAGGTCGGCCGGCAGCAGGTCGGGGGTGAACTGCACGCGGGCAAAGTCTGCTTCCAGGCGCGAGGCCAGTGCACGGATCGCCGTGGTCTTGGCCAGGCCCGGCGCGCCCTCCACCAGCAGGTGGCCGTCGGCCAGCAACGCGATCAGCAGGCGTTCGACCAGGGCCGCCTGGCCGACGATCTCGGTCGACAACGCATCGCGCAGCTGGGTGAATGCCGCATGCAGGCGGGAGGTTGCCGGCGCGGGCGGCGGCGAGACAGTTTCGGGCATCGGCGGTGGCAGGTTCATGGGGGCCTTTGACCGGCGCAGGACGGCACGGGTTCCCGACATCATCGCAGGGTGCCTTGCGATTGGCATCAAGAACGGCTGAACAGCGCATCCGCGCATGGCGTGGATCTACCGGCGGAAACGAGGAAGGGCCGCACAGGGCGGCCCTTCTTCGAAGACTTCGGAGCGGTGGCTCAGTTCTGCTTGGCCACGCGCAGCACCTTCGGGGTGACGAACACCAGCAGTTCGGCCTTGTCCTTGTTGCGGCCGCGCTTCTTGAACAGGTTGCCCAGGAACGGCACGTCGCCCAGGAACGGCACCTTGCTGATGCTGTTGCGATCGGTGAACTCGTAGACACCACCGATCACCACGGTCTGCCCGTCCTCGACCAGCACCGCGGTATTGACTTCGCGGCGGTTGATCGACGGCACCGTGCCGTAGCCCTCCAGCTGGATCAGCTGGTCGACTTCGTCCTTCTTCACCTGCATGTTGAGGAACACGCGGTTGTCGTTGGTGATGGTCGGAGTGACCTTCAGCTCCAGCACCACTTCCTTGAACTGCACGTTCGGCGTCGCCACGCCGCCAGCGGTACCACCGCTGATGGTGACGTAACCGATCTCCTTGCCCTGCTTGATCATCGCTTCGCGCTGGTTGGTGGTGACCACGCGCGGGTTGGAGATCACCTCGCCTCGCGATTCCTGCTGCATGGCCGACAGTTCCACGTCCAGCAGGTAGCCGGCATTGAGGATCGACAGTGCCAGCGAACCCGGGTTGCTGGCGGCGGCCACCGGCAGGTTCCAGTTCAGGCCACGGGTGATCGCCGAGCCGGACTTCACCGGCGGCGGGCCGACCCGGCCACCGGCTTCCCAGTCACGCTCGGCCTTGGCGTTGGCCAGGTCGGTCGTCACCTGCGACTCACGGGTCTTGGCGTTGGCATCCAGGCTGCCGCTGAAGTACACGTTGTCGCGGCTGCCGCTGACACCGAACTTCGCACCCAGTTCGCGGGCGAAGGTATCGGTGGCGATGACGATGCGGCTTTCGATCAGCACCTGGTCGACCGGGCGGTCGATCACGTTGATCAGCTCGCGCATGCGCGCGATCTTCTTCGGGATGTCGCTGATCATCAGCGTGTTGGTGCGCTCGTCGGCCACGATGCGGCCGCGCGAGGACAGGAAGCCACTGTCTTCCTGCGACGAGCTGCCCGAACCACCACCGCTGCCACCACCGCCACTGCCACCGATGCCCTTGGCCTCGGTCAGCGCTTTGAAGATCTGCGTGGCGCTGTGGTAGTTGATCTGGATGTAGTCGGTCTGCAGGTCTTCGCGGTTCTCGATGGCGATGCGCGCGTCTTCCTTCTCCTGCTCGAACTTGGCCAGTTCAGCCTGCGGCGCCACCCAGATCACGCTGCCATCGCGACGCTTGTCCAGGCCCTTGGCGCGCAGGACGATGTCCAGCGCCTGGTCCCACGGCACATTGACCAGGCGCAGGGTCACATTGCCCTGCACCGAGTCGGACGCAACCACGTTCAGGTTGGACTCCTCGGCGATCAACTGCAGCACGGTGCGCACCGGCACGTCCTGGAAGTTGAAGGTCACCGGCTTGCCGGTGAAACCACGCTGGCCGACGGCCTTGGCCGCCTGGGTGACGCTGCCGGCGGTGACCGCGCCGACGGCGGCCGGGGCCTGCCGCGGGCTGATCTCGACCACGTACTCATTGCCGCTCTGGTAGGCCAGCGACTCCACGGCACCCCCGGTGCTCAGCACCAGCTGGGTACCGGCACCGGACGGTTTGGCGTCGATGCGCTGTACCGGCGTGGCGAAGTCGGTGACGTTCATCGGCTTCTGCAGGTTGGCCGGCAGTCGGGCATTGCCGACGTCGACCACGACGCTGTTGCCCTGCGTGCGCAGGTCAGGGATCGCGCCCTGCCCGTCGAACTGCACGATCAGGCGCCCGGCGCCGTCATCGCCACGCTTGAAATCGATCTTGGCCACCGACAGGCCTGCCGGCGCAGCGGCCGGTGCCACGGTGGCGCCCACCGGCTTTTCCGCCGGTGCGGCAGCCAGCGCCGGAGCGCAGGCCAGCATCAGCGCGACTCCCAGCGCGCTGACACGGTTCAAGGTAGAGCGCCGGATGGGACGCAGCCCCTTGGCTTGGTGAAAGGTCATCGTGCTATCCCCAGTAAACGATCATTGATCTTCAAGCGAGAGCGTTGCCGGCCGTTCCAGCCAGCCACCCGCGCCATCCGGCACCAGTTCGATCAGCTCCACGCGGTCTTCGAAGACCGCCGTGACCCGCCCGTCGCTCTGCCCCAGGTAACCGCCCGGGCGAACCCGGTAGGTGACCTTGTCCGGCCCCATCACCAGCGCCACGGTGCCTGCACCGGTACCGATGGTGCCGACCATGTCCAGCGCATCCAGCGGGAAGCCTTCCAACGGCTCCTTGCGCCGGTTCGGGTCCGGTCGCAATCCGCCGTTCCCCTGCTGCGGATTGGTCCAGGCATCGGTGAACGGATCGCGCATGCCCTGCGCGGAGTATTCAAAGGTCTCGAACTGCTGCATCACCGGCAGCGGCTCCAGCGGTTGCGCCGGTCGCGCGCGCTCGCCTTCCACCCACTTCTCAAGGTTCGGTGCGTCGCCGGGCGTGCTGGTCACGCCACGGCCGCAACCGGCCAGCAGCAGTACAGCCAGCACCATCGCACCACGTACGGTCTGCGCGCGCATCACTTCTTGCCCTCCTTGCCAGCGTCGGCCGCCTGCTGCGCCTGCACTTCGGTCTCGTCCAGGTAACGGTAGGTCTTGACCGTACCGGACAGTTCCAGTGCACCGCTGCGGACGTTGCCGCCGGTCTTTTCCTTGGGCTTGAGGTTGATGTCATGCATGGTCAGGATCACCACCCGCGGCAACGAGGCCACGCCACTGACGAATGCGCCGAACTGGTGGTAACTGCCCACCATGCGCAGCTTGATCGGCTTCTCGGCGTAGAACTCCTTGATCTGCTCCTGCTCCGGCTCGAACAGCTCGTTGGTCAGGCCGCTGGACAGCGCGGTCTGCGAGATGTCGATGATCAGGTCGGGCATTTCGGTCTTGCTCGGCAGCTGCCGCAGCATCTGCTGCAGCACCTGCTCCATCTGCGCCAGCTGCTGCTTCAGCGGCCCCAGGTTCACCGCGCGTTCCTGCTGCTTGGTGAACTCGGCGCGCAGCTCGACTTCCTTCGATTCCAGGCCGGCCAGTTCTTCGCGCTTGCCGCTGATCAGCAGCATCCACGCCACGAACATGATGACCAGCGCCAGCAACGAGCAGAAGACGATCTTGGCCTTCTGCGGCCAGTTGCCGATGTCGTTGAAATCCAGGTTCTTGATATCGATCTTCTGGCTCATGCGCGGTCCCCCTGCAGCAGCGCATTGAAGGCCTGCGGCGGCTGCGCCAGGCGGCTGCCCTCAGGCTTCGGGGCAGGTGCCGGGGCCGGCGCGGCGGCCGGAGCGGCCGGTTGGTTCGGCTTGGCCGGAGTGGCCGGCGGTGCAGCGGCCGGTGCGGCGGGAGCCGCTGCCGGCTGGCCCGCTGCCGGCTGGCCCGCTGCCGGAGCCGCAGGCGTCGCGGCATCCGGACCTGCGGCCAACGGAGCCACCGGTGCCGGCGGAGCCGTCGCCACCGACCCATCGGCGTTCAGGCCCGGCGTCGCCGAGACCTCTTCGCTCTGTGCCGGCAGTTTCACCTTGACCACGAACACGTAGGGCAGCGCCTTGATGTCGGCCAGCGGACCGACCTTGCCATCCTTGTCCTTCTCCGGGTCACGCGCTTCGATGATCGACAGCTCCGGATTGGTCATCCAGCCGGAGGTCTCCAGGTTGCGCATGTAGGCCGAAACGCGGGCGTTGGACTGGGTGCGGCCTTCCAGCGTCAGCACATCCCCTTCCTGCTTCAGCGCGGTCAGCACCACGCCATCGGGAATGGTGCGTACCAGCGCGTCGAACAGGTGGACCATCTGCGAGCGCTTGGCCTGCAGTTCCTCGATCACCTTCTTGCGGGCCAGCAGGCGTTCCTTCTGCGCGTCGAGGCGATCGATCTCCTTGTTCTGTTCCTTGACCTTCTCGATCTCGGCTTCCAGATAGGCGTTGCGGTCCATCTGGCCGCTCACCTGGCGGTCGTAATAGAACCAGATCATCAGCGACAACAGCAGGCCACCGACAGCGGCCATGCCCAGCATTGCGTAGAACTCGCGCTGGCGTTGCTTGCGCCGCTCGGCGCGCCAGGGCAATAGATTGATGCGTGCCATCAGTCGAAGCTCCTCAGCGCCAGACCGGTCGCGATCATCAGCGCGGGGGCATCCTGGGCCAACGCATGCGCGTTCACCTTCGGCCCCAGGGTCATCTGCGCCAGCGGGTTGGCGACCACGGTCGGCACGCCCAGCTGTTCCTCGACCATCTCCGGCAGGCCACCGAGCACGGCGCAGCCGCCGGCCAGCACGATGTGATCGACGCGGTTGAATTCGCTGCCCGCATAGAAGAACTGCAGCAGGCGGCTGATCTGCTGGACCGTGGCTTCCTTGAACGGCTCCAGGACTTCCATCTCGTAGCTTTCCGGCAGGCCGCCCTGGCGCTTGGCCAGCCCGGCTTCCTCGTAGCTCAGGCCGTAGCGGCGCATGATCTCGTCGGTCAGCTGCTTGCCACCGAACACCTGCTCGCGGCTGTAAAGGCTACGACCGCCGCGCAGGACATTGAGGGTGGTCATGGTGGCGCCGATGTCGACCAGCGCAACCACGCCGTCGATGGACACCGGCAGCTCGCTGGCGACCAGGGCGTAGGCGTTCTCGACCGCAAAGGCCTCCACGTCCATCACCTTGGCCTGCAGGCCACCGAGCTCCAGTGCGGACTGGCGCAGCTCGACATTCTCCGAACGCGACGCGGCCAGCAGCACCTGGACCATCTCCGGGTTGTTCGGGATCGACCCGATCACCTCGAAGTCCAGGTTCACTTCCTCGATCGGATACGGAATGTAGTTGACCGCTTCCAGCTCGATCTGGGCTTCCATGTCGTTTTCGTCGAGATCGGCCGGCATCGGGATCACCTTGGTGATCACCGCCGACCCCGCGACGGCGGCAGCGGCCAACTTGGCCTTGCTGCCTGAACGGTTCATCGCCCGGCGGATGGCCTCACCGACGGCCTCCACTTCGACGATGTTCTTCTCCACCACCGCATTCGGCGGAAGAGGTTCCACAGCGTAATGTTCCACGCGGAAACGATTGCCGCTGCGGGACAGCTGCAAAAGCTTTACCGCAGTCGAACTGATGTCGACGCCTACAAGCGGCGACTGACTTTTTGGGATGAGCCCCACGGTTTCTCCCCTGCCGACGGGCACTTGGACGCAAGACCTGCGTCCGAGCATTAATAACGTATTCTTAGCAAATGGCAACGGCCCTGCTGTGAAATCCCTCACGGATTCACCATGCAGCCCCTGACTGTTCCCCTTGCGCTCCCCGGTGCCGACCCCAGCCGCCACCTTGCGTAATCTATACTCTGCGACCACGAAATTCGCAATCGGAATCTGAACCCGATGACTCGACTCCGCCGCTGGCTGCGCTGGATCTTCCTGATTGTCCTGGTCCTGGCGCTGATCGGCGCGGCCGCCGTGGGCGGTCTGTACTACGCTGTGTCCTCCAAGCTTCCCGACGTGCAGACCCTGCGCGACGTGGAAATGCAGGAGCCGATGTACGTCTACGCTGCCGACGGCAAGCTGATGGCGGTGTTCGGCGAGACCCGGCGCACCCCGGTCACCATGAAGGACGTGCCCGAGCGCCTGAAGCAGGCCTTCCTGGCCACCGAGGACGCCCGCTTCTACGAACACGGCGGCGTGGACTACATGGGCATCGGCCGTGCGGTCTGGCTGCTGGCCACCACCAACGACAAGCGCGTGCCGGGTGGCTCCACCATCACCCAGCAGGTTGCCCGCCAGTTCTTCCTCAGCTCCGAGTACAGCTACACCCGCAAGCTGGCCGAGATCCTGCTGGCGCGCAAGATCGAGTCCGAGCTGAGCAAGGACGAGATCTTCGAGCTGTACCTGAACAAGAGTTTCTTCGGCAACCGCGCCTACGGCGTGGCGGCCGCCGCCGAGTTCTACTACGGCAAGAAGCTGAACGAGCTGGACCTGGACGAGATGGCCTCGCTGGCCGGTATCCCCAAGTTCCCGTCGTCGGGCAACCCGATCTCCAACCCGGAACGTGCCCGCCAGCGCCGCGACAATTACGTGCTGCAGCGCATGGCCGACCTGAAGTTCGTCAGCCAGGCCGAAGCCGACGCGGCCAAGGCCGTGCCGATGCACGCCACCGCGCATGAGCCGCCGGTGCAGGTCGATGCGCCCTACGTGGCCGAGCTGGTGCGCCAGGAAATGATCGCCCGCTTCGGCGGCGACGTGGTCAACAAGGGCTACCACGTCACCACCACGATCGACTCCACCCTGCAGACCGCCGCCAACCTGGCCGTCCGTGATGGCCTGCTGCTGTACGACCACCGCCACGGCTGGCACGGCGTGGAGAAGCAGGTGCAGCTGGGCGCCGGCGACGATACCGCCGCGCTGGCCGAGCACCTGCGCGGCATGTACGGCCAGGCCGGCCTGCTGCCGGCAATCGTCGCCAGCACCGCGGCCGATGGCAGCGCCACGGTGGTGCTGGCCAACCGCACCGAGATCGTGCTGCCGGCCGGCGCCGCCAAGTGGACCAACAAGACCCCGGGCAAGCTGGTGCAGCGCGGCGACATCGTGCGCGTACGCGCCGGTGCCAAGGAAGGGGAGTGGCTGCTGGACCAGATCCCGCGCGGCCAGTCCGCACTGGTCTCGCTGGATGCCCACAGCGGCGCGCTGAAGGCGCTGGTGGGTGGCTTCAGCTTCTCCGGCAACAAGTTCAACCGCGCCACCCAGGCCCGCCGCCAGCCGGGTTCGAGCTTCAAGCCGTTCGTCTACGCGGCCGCTTTCGACAAGGGCTACAACCCAGCCTCGATCGTGCTCGACGCCCCGGTCGTGTTCCGCGATCGCCGCGGCAAGACCTGGGCCCCGCAGAACGACGGCGGCGGCTTCCGCGGCCCGATGCGCCTGCGTGAAGCGCTGGTGCAGTCGCGCAACCTGGTCTCGGTACGCCTGCTTGATGGCATGGGCGTGGACTACGCGCGCAAGTACATCAGCGAGTTTGGCTTTGCCGAATCGGAGCTGCCGCCGAACCTGTCGATGTCGCTGGGCACTGCATCGCTGACCCCGCTGTCGGTGGCGCGTGGCTACGCGGTGTTCGCCAATGGCGGCTCGCGCGTGGATACCTGGTTGATCGACCAGGTCAATGACCGCGACGGCAACCTGGTGTTCAAGGAAAACCCGGCGCTGGCCTGCCGCGACTGCGCCGGCAGCAGCGATCAGCCGGTCAACCAGGTGGTGGATGGCTTCAACTTCGGCGCCCCGGCCCCGAAGGTGGACCCGGCCGCTGCGGCCAAGGCCGAAGCCAAGACCGAAACTGCCGCCGCTCCGGCCAACCCGGATGCCCGCACCGCTCCGCGCGCGATCGACGCCCGCACCGCCTACCAGCTGGTGTCGATGATGCGCGACGTGGTCCAGCGCGGTACCGGTGTGCAGGCCAAGGTGCTCGGCCGCGAGGACGTGGGCGGCAAGACCGGCTCCACCAACGACCATCGTGACGCCTGGTTCTCCGGCTTCGGCGGCCCGTACGTGACCACCGTGTGGGTGGGCCGCGACGACTTCCGCTCGCTGGGTTACCGCGAGTACGGCGGCAAGGCGGCGCTGCCGATCTGGATCGACTACATGCGCACCGCGCTGAAGGACACCCCGATCGCGCAGAACGAGCCGCCCAGCGGCATGGTCCAGGCCACGCTCAACGGCGCGACCGAGTGGGTGAAGGTGGAAGACATGGATCGCCTGACCGACTACGACCTGAACCTCAATACGCCGCAGGCCGACGCCGCCGCGTTCGATATCTTCTGAGGAAGGGTGCAGTGGGTGCCAACCGTGGGTTGGCACCGATGCGACTGTAGAGCCGAGCATGGGCTCGGCTCTACAGGATCAACGGCACCCGCTTGCTCCCCTCCGTGAAATACCTACGCGGATGTCACATCCGTGCGCTAGTCTGTAGCCAGGTCGCAACAGGAGTCATCGCATGCATCGCGCCCGTCAGCATGCTGCCAGCCAGACCCGCGAGCGGCGTCACCGCCTCGCCCACGAAGCCGCCCGCCTGATGGCCGAAGGCGGCATCCGCGACTACCACCAGGCCAAGTTGAAGGCTGCCAGCCGGCTTGGCATCCACGACGATGCCTCCCTGCCCCGCAACACCGAGATCGAAGACGCCCTGCGCGAGTACCAGCGGCTGTTCGCCGGGCCCCAGCACGGCAACGAACTGCAGCGCCGCCGCGAGGCTGCGATGCGCGCGCTGGAGTTCCTGCACGGCTTCGCCCCACGGCTGGCCGGCCCGGTACTGGAAGGCACCGCCGATGCCAACAGCCCGGTGCAGCTTCACCTGCACAGCGACGACCCGGAAGCCGTGCATCGCTTCCTGGACGAGCACGGCATTCCCGCCGAGTCGCGGACGCGCCGGCTGCGCATGGACCGCGAGCGCAGCCTGGATGTGCCGGTGTGGGTGTTCAGTGCCGAGGAGCTGACCTTCGACCTGGCCGTGCTGCCGTACGATGCCCTGCGTCAGGCACCGTTGTCGCCGGTCGATGAGAAGCCGATGCGGCGCGCGTCTGTCGCGCAGTTGCGGCAGGTGCTGGCCGAGGCCGAGATCACCGCGTATATCGGCGGGTGACAGCTGCGCGGGTTCTGGTGGGTGCGGACCGTTGGTCCGCACGGTGCATCAGGCATCCGGACACCTGACCGAAGAGCAGCCGAGCATGGCTCGGCTCTACAGGAGGTGCGTTGCCTGCTTCCCTCTTCTGGTGGGTGCGGACCGTTGGTCCGCACGATGCATCAGGCATCCGGATAGCTGACCGAAGAGCAGCCGAGCATGGCTCGGCTCTACAGGAGGTGCGTTGCCCTACCAGACATCATGGTGCTGCTCCTCCGTCTCATCGCCAAGCAGGCGCATCAGCCAGGGGGCTCCCGCCCGCTGCGGGTACGCCATCATCATCCGCGCGTGCATGTTCTGCAGATCGCCCAACAACCAGGTCTGGTTGTAGACATCGCCGAACGGATCGGACCACGCCGTCTGTATCCGCGCGCGCTCACCGCCGTTGAGGTTGGGCATCCTGTCCAGCGGGATCTCCAGTACCGGCTCCAGCGCCCGGTTGATGGCCGCGTTCTCCGCCTCCGCCGCACGCATGAGTTCCAGCCGATGGCTCACCTGCCAGCACGGGAAAGGGAAGCAGCTTCCCGTGGCATCGATGTACGTCGCGATGTCGGCCAGCATGTGAGCCTTCAGCTGCCACACCACCGCACTGTCCAGCAGCTGCCGCACCCGCAGTGTGCGCAGCGTGCCGTCGCGGACATCCTCCGGCGTGGCGAACGGCTCGCCCGGGGTTGGGCCGCCATGCCGCACCAGCACGATGCGATGGATCGCCTCCTGGGTGATGTTCTCCACGCGCAGCGCGGCGGCCTCCGGATGCACGCGCGGCGGCGGCACGCTCGATACCCGCCAGGTGTACCAGGCCGCCAAGCCCATGCCCGCCACGCACAGCAGGGCGAACAGCAGCCAGCGGTCCAGATTGCGGGTGTAGTAGTAATACCGCGCCCGCCAAAGGTAGAACGTGCGGTAGCTGATGAACCGGCTTACCCATCGATACATTGCCATTTCCTCGGCAAGGGCCCCGGCGCGGCGGGGCGGATTACGCGCGTCACGCCGGGGCTCCATGGCTTACCAGCCGATGCCCACGCCGACGCCCATGCTGCGCTCACCGCTGTTGGTGAACGCACCATTGAGGCTGAAGGTGGCCGATCCCTTCTCGTTGAGCACGCGCTGGTAGCCCACGGCCATCGCCGACTCACCCTCGCTGTAGCCCACGCCCGCACCGAGGCGGTTGTAGGTGGCCAGGCCCGCAGTGTTCATCGCCATCGCGGTCTGTGCGCTGCTCATCGCCGCCATGCGGTTGAAACGCTTGTCCATCTTGTCCAGGCGACGTTCGAAATTGCTGATCGCGCCATCGGTGTACTCGTTGGCGCGGGCCAGCATCTTCTCCAATTCAGCGGTATCGACCTGCGGCTTGGGCGTGTCGTCCTGCTTCGACTTCGGCTGCGGCGCGGGCTTCTCACCCTCGCCGACCAACGCCACCTGCTGGCCGCCTTCGGCCTGCGGCACCGGTGCTTCCGGCTCCGGCGCCGAAGCGACGGCCATTGCCCGCGGCTGCGGCGCATCGATGCGCTCTTCCAGGCCATCGATACGGCCGTTGAGCTGCTGCTGCATCGAATGCAGCTGGCCACCATTGACCGCATCGCGGCTGCCGGCGGCGACCAGGCCATTGGCCACGTTGGAGATGACCATGCCGTGGGTTCCGGCCAGGGTGAGCTGGTTGAGACCGTCGGCGCGGACCGAGGGGGTGTCCTGGAACACGCTGCGCAGCTGGGACTCGACCTGGTTCACGCGCGAGGTGGTGCTGATGACTGCTCCGTCGAGCGCCTCCAGCGCACCATTGAGGGTGGACTGGGACTGGCCCTGCACGGTGAAGCTGGGGCCGACGATGTTGCCGTTGGCATCGACTTCACCGCCGAGCGAGGAAAGCGCCCCGCGCAGCTGGCCGACGGTCGCGGCATTGTGGTTGGCCGTGCCGTTGGCGATGTTTACGAGGCGGCGTTTGCTAAGCGCATTCCCGAACGACACGATGCCCGCTTCCGTCGCCTCAGACCCATTCCCTATAGACACGGAACCCAGAGCATTGAAACCAACCTTACTACTGGCACCAATTGCAATGCCACCTTGCGCACCGACCCTCGATCCAACTCCTACAGCAAATCCGCCGTCTGCGTGCTCCTCAACGAACGCTCCCCGCCCCAAGGCAACAGAATTGAATGCCAATGCAGAAGAAAAGGCCCCAACGGCGGTCCCACCCTCGCGCTGTGTACGTGCGGAGTCGCCGATTGCTACTCCCAAGAATCCTGCCACCGCATCCTGACTCAGCTCATCGACATTAACCTTAAAGAATCGCCTATGGTTCTCAATCTGCGATACCCGATCGCTAACACTGAACAACTGGCGCCCAGTAACTACTTCTCGACTATCCACGGAGAGCGTGCCATCGGCCACGCCAGTCAAACGCGCACCGCCAAAATCGATCGGGCCGCTCGTATCCAATCCACGCATGGCCTGCTCGCCCATCTCCCGCTCCTTGCGCATCGCCTCCAGATCATTTCGATTCTGCGAAATCTTCTGCTCTGCGGCGTACAGCTGATTGCCCGTTACGGCATCACGGCTTCCAAGCGCCACCCGACCGTCAGCCAGATTGGTCAACACCATGCCGTTCGCGCCACTCAGCACGATCTGGCTCATGCCATCGCCACGGGCCGAGGGCGAATCCTGGAAGATCGAGTTGAGTTGGCCTTCCACCTTGTCCGCACGGCGGCCTGCGGTGATGACAGCGCCATCGAGCGCCATCAACGCGTCTTCAACGGTGCTCTGCGTACCGCCCTGCACCGAGTAGGTCGGTGCAATGATGTTGCCATTGATATCTGTTCCAGCCCCGCCGCCGAGCGTAGCAAGGGCATCTTTAAGCTGTGAGATGTTGACAGCATTGTGATCCGCCGTGCCGCGGGAGACATTCACAAGTCGGCGGCCCATACCGGACGCACCAAAGGACACGGTCCCCGCCTCGGTAGCTTCGGAACCTGCGCCAAGCGCGAGAGAGTCAACAGCCGTCGCAGCAACCTTTGCACCAGAGCCGACTGCAACGCCATTGCTTGCATGTACGCTCGACCCCGCTCCCAACGCGAATCCATTGGCGGCAAGCTCCGCGACAAGGGATGCACGGCCAATTGCCACCCCGTTCCGTCCAAGAGAAGTAGAGAACGCGCCAACCGCGGTTCCGCCCTCAGCACTAGCCTTTGCAGAATCCCCGATAGCGACACCAGCCTGCCCGGCCACAGCGTCCCTACTGAATCCATCCACTCCGACGCTTACATATTTGCCTACGTTCTCCACTTCCGTCAGCCGCATGTTTGTTGCGAATAGCTGGCGCCCCGAAACGCCATCACTACTGTCTGAACTCAGTGTTCCATCTGAGACTCCGCTGATTCTTCTGTTCTCATTTCTGTTGTTACGCACATCCAACAACGTTCCACTATTCCTCTCACCCAAGCGGACATTGCCGTTGGCGGCAGCCTGACTGACCAGTCCTTCAAGCGCGGCGGTGCTGACTAACGCCTTGGCAGCGTCCGCCTTCGCAACCGTTGCATCCGCCTGCGCCGCCGTAGCCGCTTTCTCCACGTCAGCCACCTGCACATTGGTGGCATTGAGCTGCTTGCCGTTGACCGCTTCATTGCTGCTGGCGCTTACCGTGCCATCCGCCACACCGGTAACCTTACGGCTGGCGTCGGCGCTGTTGCGCACGTCCAGTACGGTGCCGCTGTTCTTCTCACCCAGGCGGACACTGCCGCTGACGGCGGTCTGAGAGACCAGGCCGGCGAGCGCGGTCGTCTCGGTCAGTGCCTTGGCAGCATCGGCTTTTGCGGCATTGGCCGCCGTCTGCGCGCTTGTAGCCGTGCTCTGCGCAGTGGACACGGCCTGGTTGGTCGCGAACAGCTGATTGCCGGTGATGGCATCGGTACTGCCATTGCTGACCGCGCCATCGGCAATGTACTGGATCTTGCGCTTGAGAGTGGCACTGCCCACCGATACGGAGTTGACCGACGCTGTGACGGCGCCAGCACCCAGTGCCACCGCATTGTCATGGCGGGCGTTGGCCCGGTCACCCAGTGCAACGGCGCTGGTGTTGGCCGATACCGCAAGATTGCCCAACGCGGTGGCGAACTGCGCGGTGGCCTCGCTGCCACGCCCCAGCGCAGTGGACTGCTTTGCCGTCGCTTTGCTCAGGTACCCCATTGCAGTGGCATGCTCGGCGGCCGCATTGGCGTCACCGCCTACGGCAATGGAGAAGTTGCCGCTGGCAATGGCCCGGAAGCCGGTCGCGACCGCGCCGTTTGCGCTGCGCGTACTTGCACCGATGGACACGCCGGCATTCTGGTTGTTCACCTTGTTGCCCTCTGCATCGACGCCGGCCAGCGCGTCGAATCCGAGTGCGACACTGCGACCGTTGTAGGCCTTGGCATTGTTGCCGATGGCGGTGCTGATGCCGTAGCTCCCCGATTCTGCGACCGCGCCCTTGCCCAGTGCCAGTGTAGTGGCATCGATGCGGTTGGTGGCGGACTGCGCAAGCGTACGGACGTCGGCAAGGTCTCCCTTTACAGTTCCCACTGCCGATTCCACTGTCCCCAGCCTGGAGTTCGTGGCGTTGAGCTGCCTTCCATTCACGGCATCCGTACTGCTTGTCGTCAACGTTCCATCAGAAACGCCACTCACTTTTCGCGTCGCCAACACTGCATTGCGCATGCTGACTTCCGTGCCGGTATTGCTGTTGGCAATACGCACTATGCCACTCGCGGAATCCTGCTTGATCAAGCCATCGACCCGCTCGTTCATCGCATGCAGTTGCTTGCCGGTAACGGCATCTGAGCTTGACGCCGTGATGCGGCCGTCTTCCACGTTCACAATCCGCCGTCGCAGCGTGGAACTGCCCACGGAAACAGTGTTCTTTTCGGTTGCGGAAGAACGCACACCCAGCGCAACTGCTCCTTGCGCGGTGGTCGACGCGCCGTAGCCCAGGGCTACGCCATCAATGCGCGCCTCGGCGCCACCGCCTATGGCGATTGCACCGGTGTAACCCGGCGTCCCGGCCTTCGCAGCAGCACCTATGGCGATGCCGGACGTGCCGCCGCCGGTATCGACCGAGGCTTTGCTGCCCAGGGCTACGCCATCAACGCCATTGGCGAATGCGTTTGCGCCCATTGCGACCGCATTCTCGCCCTGTGACAACGAGCCACTGCCGACCGCAAGCGCGTTCTGACGCGTTGCAGCAGCGCTGTTTCCGAATGCGGTGGAGCCGATTCCCTTGCCGTAGGCGTTCGTGCCCACAACTGTGCTGTGACCGCCATTGGCGCTGGCATTGTAGCCAACAGCAACGCTGTCCACGCCGTTTGCATTTGCCTTGGCGCCGAATGCAGAACTGAAGTTCCCCTTCACATAGCTTTGGTGACCAAAGATGGTGATCCAGTCGCCATCTGCTACCGCCCCGCCTCCCATGGCGAGATAGTCCTTACTACCCAGAACAGCATCTGCGTAGGAGACTCCCGACGTTCTACCAATGATCGGGACACAGTTGACGTTTCCAGAGTCGGTGTAACTGCATCCCCCCATGTAGAAGGCCGCTGCTTCTGCTCCACTCAGGCCCGGCCCGATCTGCATAAGCGCGACTAGCGCTGTAGCCGTGCACGCTTTCGCCACACGCCCGCCGCCTTGGTTGCGGTTGATCAGCTCGCTGGCTACCTCCCAGCACCCCTTGGCCCGGTTCCAGATACGCCGATAGATTCGATTCATGGTCTTTCTCCTTAACAGTTTTCGGAAAAGGCATCCCGCGCCATGCGCGGGACGCAGGGAGGGGGGTCAACTGGACTGGATGGCCACGTCCTGGACATGCTCGCGATAGCCGTCCTGGGAAAGCCGGTAGCGCAGGCGCAGCAAATTGCCCGGCTGTGGCTGGAACGGCAGGGTGAAATCGGCATCCGGGTACAGGCTGTGCGAGAGGTCGTGTGGCGTGCAGACGCCGGCGGCCGTACATTCGGCCGCATGGACGATGCCCACGCGCAGGGTGCCGCTGTTGTGCAGCGTGTTGCCGCGCACCTGCAGGTCGACCACGCCATCGGCGGGCACCACGTTCACCAGCGCGCCCCACACCAGGCTGACGCCGACGTCGGCGTGCGCAGCGTCGTCGCTGCTTTCCAGTTCAGTGCCTTCCGGGCCGCGAACACCTTCGAAGTACACCCGGTATGCGGTTTCCTTCTGTACCGGCTGCAGGGGGATCAGCCGGATCAGGCGATTGCCACCGCCTGACAGCGCGAACTTGCCGGGGGTGATGGCAATGGCCGAATCGGCGACCTCGATATCCTGCTCCTGTTCGCGGGGCGTTGCCGGGTTGTCGATGCGTCGCAGGCTGGCCTGTACATACTGTGGTCGAGTGGACTGCGAGTAGACGCGGATCTGCGCACCGCGCTTGGCATCCATCGCGGTTCGCATGGGATGGATGGACAGGTTGGCGTGTGCTGCTGGCGCAAGCAGCGCACTCAACGGCAGCATCCAGACGATCAGTTTGTTCATGGCAGGCTCCGTGTGGGATCAGGGTTTGGCGGTGGGGACGCGCAGTTCCACCGTCAGCTCGCCCTCGTAGAGACCGGGGCGCTTGCTGGCGACGGGGGTGGGAGGTGTCAGCAATGTCAGCGGCGTGGGCACGCAATAGACCGGCTGGCTGATGCCGGGCAGCATGACCAGGCGCAGTTCGGCGCTGTCGATGCCATGCAGCAGTTCTTCCACGCCATGCCGCATGCGGATATCGCGCCCGCCGTAGTTCAGGCTGACGTGGTAGTCCAGGCGCTGGCGGTCGTCGCTGCCACCATCGCGATGCCAGACCGCGAAGTCGCTGCCGGGTGGCGGGCGCGGCCCGCTGTCACGCACGGTGACGCCGAGGAACTCGCTCTGCGAGCCGAGGCCGTCGTAGAGGCACATCTCCAGCTGCTTGCGGCCGCCCACCATCTGCTTGATGGGGTCGTAGCGCAGGTCCATGTTGACCAGCGGCGCAATGGTGTCGAAGGCCGGGAAGTAGATCGAGATCGCGTCGTAGTCGGTGACGGTGAAATCGAAGTTGAAAGTGGCGGTGGCGACAGGAGCTGCGGCGGGATCGGCCTTGATGTACAGGCGCATCGTGGCCTTCCAGTGGCCTGCGACTAGCCTTGCGAGCTCGGATGCGGGCAAGTCCAGTTTTGCGCCCGTCCCAAGAGGTTGATCGACTGTACAAACAAACCAAGATGCGGCGTGCAGCATCCGACGCGTATCGATGTCCTCCCAGAAGTCCAGTCCACAGGCACGTCCCGACATCGCCCTTTGCAGATAGCCAAGCACGCGTATTTCCGCGCGTAACCCTGTCCGCTCCTCGACGAACTGCAGGTCGATCTCGGTAACGCCTGGAACCTGAGTCAAAGATCCTTCCGTCGAACACCTTCCAAATGTCGAGTTCAACGCTGACCCACACACAACATGGATCTGCCCATACTTCATCGCCACGTCATGACTGAACCCCAGCACCGTCCTCGGCGCCCACAGCTCCACGTCGCCGGGCACGGCCGAGCGGTCCCACGACATCACGATGTCCCGGCTCTGATCGGTGGGATGTGTCTCCGGCGGCCACTGCGCCCACGCCCGCGGCATCACCAGCACCAGCGCACACACCAGCATCAACACGAACATCCAACGCCGGCTCATGGCGTTCCTCCTGCAGCAGCGGTCTGGGGCGTGGCGGCAATCAGCGCGCGTTCCTGCAGCAGCCGGGTGACGCGGGCCTGCTGGCGGATCTCCGCCGGCAGCTGGGCCACGGCCAGCGGTTCGCATCGCACGGCACCGACCAGCAGCACCACCTGGCGGCGCTCGCGCACCTGCAGCGGGCAGTGCAGCAGGCGGTCGTCCTGCAGCAGGTAGAGCGTTGTCTCGCGACGCGGGAAGTCGGCGACGAAGCCGCCATTGGCGCTGGTGCCGGGCACCGGCGCGTTGAGGATGCGGGCGCCGCCCAGCGGCGCGCCGGCAAGCGTGCGGGCGGTGCCGATGAAGGTATAGGTCACTTCGATCGGCACCGGCATGCGCATCAGCCGCCCCGGGGCCAGGAACATCGGGCGTGCACCGCCCACGCCGCTCACGCGGATGGCGGCCATGCTGGTGTCGTTGCTGGCGTCCTGCAGTTCGGCACGGTGCGACTGGTAGGCGGTCAACGGCAGCAGCCGGCGCTCGCCGATCTGCAGCCGTTGCCGGCCCGCGCCACTCACCTGCAGTTCGGCCGCCACGCCCTGAAGGTCCAGGTCATCGGTGGCGGCTACCTGTACCGCCAGCCCGGCATCGGCGCCGGTGCCTGCGCCCCAGTAGGCCCCCCGCCGGCCCAGCGCGAAGGCGGAGCTGTGCGTGCCGCTGTAAGCGGTCTCGCTGCGGCCATGCTGCTGGTAGTACGCCACGGTGGCGCCGGTCTGTCCGTAGCGGTTCTGCAGCTGCCCGCCCAGCGATGCGCTGTAGCGGTCGTTGTTGTTGGCGCGCAGCTCGGAGGTCAGCTCACGCAACTGCGCGTCCACCTCCTGGCGATAGCTCTGGCCGACGCTGTAGTTGATCTCCGGCCGCTGGTGCTGCGGCTGGCGCATGTCCACCGCATAGCGGCGCTGGCCGCTGCCAACATGGCTGCGCTGCAGGCGGGTGAAGCTTACGTTGAGGTAGATGCCACGGTCGCGCGTGCGGGTGTCGCGGGCACTGTCGTGGCTGAGCTGCTGCCACAGGCCCAGCCGCGTGGAGACGCTGAAATCCTGCCAACGATGGCTGCGGCTGAAGCTGGCCTGCCAGGTGCGGCTGAGCTGCGGCTCACGGTGCGGTTGCAGCGGTTGCGGCGGCAGGAACGGATCCAGTGGCGCCGACGGATTATCGTCACCAGGACGGCTCCAACCGGTGCGCCAGGTCTGGCGCCGGGTGTACCCCAGGTACGCCGTACCACCGGCGATCGGCAGCGAGACCGATCCGCTGAGCGAGTTGGTGCAGCCCAGGCGGTCCCGTGCATCGGCCTCGAACTGGCAGGCCTTGCCACGCATGCGCTGCTGGTAGATGTTCCAGGACGCCTTGCGCCGGTATGACAGCTGATGCTGCTGGCCGTGGCTGCCATCGCTGCCGCGCATGCCGCTGAACGTTGCGCGCATCTCCTGCGTGGCCAGCACGCGGCGCAGGTCGACGCGCAGTTCGCCATAGCTGTGCCCGCCCAGGTGGGCGACGCCCGCAGTAGCCGCCAGGTCGCGAGCCAATGGCACGCGCATGCCGGCCACCGTTACCTGCTCACCATCGAAGCGGTCACTGCGGCGCTCGTTGCGGCGGCCACTCTGCACGAACCACTGCCATTGGCTGTCGGTCCAGTCACCGCCCTTGTCGAAGGGGGCTTCTTCGGTACGCACCAGCACGCCATCCTCGTAGATGCGCATGCGCACCAGGTAGCTGCCGAACGGGAAGTTGCGGGTATCGATCTGGTTGATGCCGGCCTGCAGGTAGTAGGTCTGCAGCAGGCGCTCGCCGTCGAACACGTCCACGCGCGCATCGCGGGCGAGCAGGACCGTCAATGGCGAGGCCTGCACGGCAGCATCGCTGTCCACGTAAGCCTGGGTGGTGCCCACGCGGGCACCGTCGAAGCGGTCCAGCGGCAGCATGCTGAAACCGAAGGTGCCGCCCTGTGGACTGGACAGGTTGCGGCGGTCCATGCGCCCGGCCTGCAGGTAGTACTGCTGGCCCAGGTCATGGCGGTAATAGACGTTGTCGAATTCGAAATGCGCATCGCCACCGCTGCTGCGGTAGCGCTGCTGGGTGAAGTACCAGTCGGCGGACATATGGCCCCGCTGGAACAGGCCCAGAACGCCGGTGCCGCGCGCACTGAACGACTGGTAGTCGCGCCCACCGGTAAGGTTGAGTACCTGCTGGTGCAGGAAAGCGTTCTCGGCATTGCTGCTGAGCGCGTGGAAGCGTTCCGCGGCGGGCTCGCCACCGATCCACTTGCGCGCCACGAACAGGCGCACGGCGCCCTCGCCTTCGTCATACAGCGCGCGCGCGGCCGCAGGGTCTTGCGGGGGATCCAGATAGCCGCAACCGGCCTCGGCGCCACCGAAGCGGCAGGCCAGGTGGCTGTTGCGTGGCAGCGGCTGCGACAGTGCCGGCAGCAGCGCGGCCTGCGCCTCGGCGGACAGGTCCAGTGCCTGCAGCACGCGCGCGGGATCTTCCAGCTGCACATGCTCCAGGGTGACGCGCACCGGCGACAGCCCGGCCGAGCGGCCGAACAGCTGGATGTCGAGTTGTTCGGTCTGTCCTTCGACCAGATCTTCGAAACCGGGCGGGACGCCGCGCGCGGCCGCCAGCGGAGTGGACAACGCCAGGGCGAGCGCGACCGCCAGCCGGGTGACGGCGGGGGCGTGTGAGGTCATGGGGGTACCGCTGGAGAAGCGGCCGGCCCGGGAACCGGGCCGGCGCGGGGATTACGGCGAGGTCGCCTTCTGGTTCAGCACGACGTTGACGATGCCGCTGTAGCGACCCTTGGTGGTGATCGGGGCCGGGGTGGCCTGGGCAATGGTCAACGGCATCGAGATCGAGGCGCCCGGGGTCGAGCCGGCGCCGGTGAACAGGTCGACTGCCTTGTATTCGATGGCGGCGGCACCCAGTGCGCGATTGTTGAGGCTGATGGTCATCGGCACGGTGACGGTGCCGGTTTCATTTGCGAGGGCAAACGCACCGTCGATGCGTGCCTCGATATCCGCGGTGTCATCATTGGAGTGAATGCGCACGCGCTGCGTGTCCGGAATCAGGCCGCGCAGCGGATCGTGGGTCAGCGTGACCAGGTCCGGCAACGGGGTGCCGTCATCACGCAGCAGTGCCAGGGTCGGGTCGACGTCGGCATAGACGGAGATCTTGGTTTCCAGCGCGTGCGCGGACAGCGAAGCGGTGGCCAGCGCTGCCGCGAGCGCGGTCTTCTTGATGATGGCGTGCATGGTTGTCTCTCTCGGACAAAGGGGGAATATGAAAGCTCCCCTCCCCAAGGAGAAAAGGGAGGGGAGCATCGCCCGCGGGGATGGGTGCGGGCGACGGAGAGAATGTTAGAAATCCATTGCCATGCAGGCCATTCAAGCATTCCTAAAACACTGAGTGTTAAGGAGAATTCTTGAATTCGCTCAATGTTCGAGGGTTATGCAATTTCCCTCATCGGTTCAATGCAACAAACCTCATTGCATTGAATTTGTAGAGCCGAGCCCACGCTCGGCTACCGTTGGCTTCAACCTGCAGGCACGACGGTGACGTGATCGACATCGATGTCGGTGGGCTTGAAGCGATGCGTGTCGACCTTGCCACGCAGCTCGACCACGGTATCGGCACCGATGGCCTGCGGCGGCAGGTCTTCGTCATCGATCTCGACCTCGATCTGGCCGCTGGCATCACGGAACTGGTAGCGCTCGTCACCGATCTTGGCGGTGAGGGTGCCACGCAGCACCACCGGATGATCATCGCGCTGCGCACGTGCGTCAGCGACGGTGCTGGCAGCGGCCCCTGCCCCCGGCCCGGTGTACTGCGCGAAGGCCTGCGGGCTCAGCAGGGCCAGCGGCGTGGCGATGAAAGCGATGGCGATCAGTCGGTTCATGGCGTTCTCCATACAGGGATCAGTACGCACAGGTTCTATCGCCTTCGACGTGATACCCATGCAATAGATCCGAAAAGATGTGAATGCGACATTCATTGTCAGAACGCGTTCAGATCCGGAAGCGGGCTCTTATCGTGCGGACCAACGTTCCGCGGTCGCCATCCGCCGAAGCCGATCAGGGCACAAAAAAAACGCCCCGCAGATGCGGGGCGTTCTCAGCAGAATCTGCTGCGGGCGATCAGCCCTGGTAGTCGCGCACGTCGCTGCCGGTGTAGACCTGGCGCGGACGGCCGATCTTCATTTCCGGATCGACCTGCTGTTCCAGCCAATGCGACACCCAGCCGGAAGTACGGCCCAGGGCGAACATGACGGTGAACATTTCGGTCGGGATCCGCAGTGCCTTGTAGATGATGCCGCTGTAGAAATCGACGTTCGGGTACAGCTTGCGGGCGACGAAGTACTCGTCCTGCAGCGCAGCCTGTTCCAGCTTCACGGCCACGTCCAGCAGCGGATCCTGCACGCCCAGCTGCTTGAGCACCTTGCTGGTCATCTCGCCGATGACCTTGGCGCGCGGGTCGAAGTTCTTGTAGACGCGGTGGCCGAAGCCCATCAGGCGGAAGCCGGAGGTCTTGTCCTTGGCCTTGACCACGGCGGACTCGACGTTGTCGGCGCTGCCGATCTCTTCGAGCATCTTCAGCACGGCTTCGTTGGCACCGCCGTGGGCCGGACCCCACAGCGCGGTGACGCCCGCAGCGACCGACGCGTACGGGTTGGCGCCGGTCGAACCGACCAGGCGCACGGTCGAGGTCGAGGCGTTCTGCTCGTGGTCGGCGTGCAGGATGAACAGCAGGTCCAGCGCCTTCACCACGTCCGGGTTCAGGTCGTACTGGCCGTCAGCGGACTCGAAGGTCTGCTTCAGGAAGCGGCTGACGTAGTCCAGCGAGGTGTCCGGCTTGTTGGCCGGCAGGCCCTTGCCGTGGCGGTAGATCAGCGCCGACAGGGTCGGCACCTTCGCGATCAGGCGCACGGCGGCCTTGCGGCGCTGCTCGGCGTCGGACAGGTCCAGCGAGTCGTGGTAGATGGCCGACAGCTGCGCGATCGCGGCCGCCAGGATCGCCATCGGGTGGGCATCCTTGGCGAAGCTGCCGATCAGGGTGTTGATCGACTCATCGACGTTGGCTTCGGCGGTCAGCTCATCGGTGAAGGCCTTCAGCTGCTCGGCGCTCGGGCGCTCGCCGTTGATCAGCAGGTAGGCCACTTCGACGTAGCTCGACTTTTCCGACAGCTGTTCGATCGGGTAGCCGCGGTACAGCAGCACGCCCTTGTCGCCGTCGATGTAGGTGATGGCGGACTTGCAGCTGGCCGTCGCGGTGAAGCCGGAATCGTAGGTGAAGAAACCCGTTTCCTTGGTCAGCTTCGCGATGTCGACGCAGTCGTTGCCAAGGGTGGGTTTGATGACGGGCAGAACGACGGACTTATCGCCGGCGTTGAGCGTGACCTGATCAAGATCGGACACTGTGTGCGCTCCTTCATGGGAAGGCGCCTGCCCAAGCGCATTGGTCAGGCACGTGAATGACGTCCTCGGCCTGTGCCGGGGATCATGTCATTATCGCACAGCAGCATTTGTCGGGTGCTAGACGGAAGTCGTATACGACAGGTGGCCAGACACCGGCCGTTGAGCGGCCCGGATCGGCAAAAGCGTTGTCACACGAACGCAGTGTTCCGTCCATCCAAACGCCCGTTGGGTTGGCGTTGGGGAAAAACAAACGGCCGCGCAGAGCGCGGCCGTCGGTTCGAAGCTGGATCGACAGATCAGCGCGCGTAGCGCTTCTGGAACTTGTCGATACGGCCCGAGGTGTCGATGACCTTGTGCTTGCCCGTGTAGAACGGGTGCGAAGCAGAGGAAATTTCAACCTTGACCAGCGGGTATTCGTTGCCGTCTTCCCACTGGATGGTTTCCTTCGTGCCCATGGTCGAGCGGGTCAGGAACTTGAAATCGGAGGTGACGTCATGGAAGACGACGTCGCGGTAGTTCGGATGGATATCGGCCTTCATGGGCTCACACCGTAAATGGGCTGGTGGTCAAGAGCGGCATTATAAGCACCGGTTGCCGCTCGGGGCAACCGGTGGCGGTCAATCGAGGTCAGTCCGCGCCCAGGGCCTGGCGCACCAGGGCCTCGAAACGCTGCTGGTCGTAGGCCATCAGCAGATCGCAGTTGTCCGGCTGGCCGGTCTGGCGGTTCCAGTCGACGATGGTGGCGCCTCGGCTGAACGTGCCATTCAGTTCCACGTTCAGCGGCCGTGACTCGACCTGCAGCTGCCCTTCTGGATTCAGCGCCCACGCCATGGCCACCGCATCGGCCGTATACCAGCGGCCGCCCTTGGCATCTTCCGACAGCGCGCGGGTCTTGCGCGAGATCAGTTCGTAGAAGCGGGCGCGGTCGGAATCGGCCTGCAGCCATTTCTCGGCGCCCTCCAGCGGCAGGCCGTGGGCAACGGTCGCCTCCCAGTCCGACACCAGCAGGTGCTTGAACGAGGTGAACACCACGTGCGCGGCTTCAGGATCGAAGGCGATGTTGAATTCGGCTGCCGGGGTGATGTTGCCGTGGCAGGTAACCGCGCCACCCATCACCACGATGCGCTTGATGCGCTGGGGCAGGGTCGGGTCCAGCTTCAGTGCCAGCGCCAGATTGGTCAGCGGGCCCAACATCACCAGCATCAGTTCGCCGGCGTGTTCGTGCGACAGGCGCAGGATGGCCAGGGCAGCGTGCTCGGCCTCGGCCTGGCGGCTCGGCGGCGGCAGGTCCACGTCGCCGTAGCCATCACGGCCATGCACGTGGGCAGCGTCAACGGAGGGATGCAGCAGCGGATCCGGGCTGCCGGCAAACACCGGTACGTCGGGGCGGCCGACGATGTCACAGAGCTTGAGGGCGTTGCGGACGGTGTATTCGAGGCCGACATTGCCGGCGGCGATGGTCAGGGCGACCACGTCGTGCCGTTCATCGGCAAAGGCCATCAGCAGGGCCAGGGCGTCGTCCACACCGGGATCGGTGTCGATCAACAGGGGGATCTTGTGGGTCATCGTTGCCGTCTTCAGATCGGCAACGAAGTGTGGACCGGGATGATGACCGTTGCAAGTACGGGGGTTGGGGTTCTGGCAGGGCTGCGCCCTGCACCCGCGGTTGTGCCGGCCGCTGGCCGGCAACTTCGACAGCAACGTCAAAAACGGGTTTCCCGCGGCTGGCGGGGAAGAGCTCTCTGTAGAGTCGAGCCATGCTCGACTCCCGCGCGCAGCGCGCACAGCAGCCGAGCGTGGGCTCGGCTCTACAGTGGATCCACGCCGTGCGTGGATGAGCGTCCCGGAAATGGGGTCAGAGGCCATTGCTGCGCAAAGGGCTCCGACCCCGGGGTGCCTACGCCGAGGCGTAGCGCACAGCGGTGCCGATCCAGCGCTGCACCACGCGATCGGCCAACGCGGGCTGCTGGGCCAGCAGGCGCTCGGCCAATTCATGCACGCCGGGCAGCAGGCCAGCGTCGCGGGCCAGGTCGGCAATGCGGAAACCGGCCAGGCCAGTCTGGCGCGTCCCGAGCAGTTCGCCGGGGCCGCGCAGTTCCAGGTCCTTCTCGGCGATGACGAAACCATCGTTGGTTTCGCGCATGGTCTGCAGGCGCTCACGCGCCATCTGCGAGAGTGGTGCCTGGTACAGCAGCACGCAGCGCGACACCGCCGAACCGCGGCCCACGCGGCCACGCAGCTGGTGCAGCTGGGCCAGGCCGAGGCGCTCGGCGTTCTCGATCACCATCAACGAAGCATTCGGCACGTCCACACCGACTTCGATGACCGTGGTCGCCACCAGCAGGTCGATCTCGCCGGCCTTGAACGCCACCATCGTCGCCAGCTTTTCAGCAGCCTTCAGGCGGCCATGCACCAGCCCCACGCGAACGCCCGGCAGCAGCGCTTGCAGTGATTCATAGGTGGCCTGCGCCGGGGTGGCATCCAGTTCTTCGCTTTCCTCGATGAGCGTGCACACCCAGTACACCTGCCGCCCTTCCTGGCAGGCCAGCGCAATGCGCTCGATCAGTTCCGGGCGACGGTCATTGTTCAAGGCCACGGTCTGCACAGGGGTGCGGCCCGGTGGCAGTTCGTCGATGGCCGATACATCCAGGTCTGCGTATTCGGACATCGCCAGCGTGCGCGGAATCGGCGTGGCGGTCATCACCAGCTGGTGCGGCACGCTGTTGCCGCCCGCGCCCTTGTCGCGCAGCGCCAAGCGCTGGTGCACGCCGAAGCGGTGCTGCTCGTCGACGATGGCCAGCGCCAGGTCCTGGAACACCACCGCCTCCTGCATCAGCGCGTGGGTTCCGACCACCACCTGCGCTTCGCCGTTGGCGACCTGCTCCATCACTTTGGCGCGCGCCTTGCCGGTGACCTTGCCGGCCAGCCAGGCGATGCGCACGCCGAGCGGTTCCAGCCAGCCACGCAGATTGTTGAGGTGCTGCTCGGCCAGCAACTCGGTGGGGGCGGCCAATGCGACCTGCTTGCCCTGCTCCACCGCCAGCATGGCGGCCAGCGCGGCCACCACCGTCTTGCCGGAGCCGACGTCGCCCTGCACCAGCCGCAGCATCGGGCTGGGCCGCGCAAGGTCCTCACGGATCTGCTTGAACACGCGTGCCTGCGCGCCGGTCAGCGCGAACGGCAACTGCTTCAGCAGCGCCTTGGCCAGTTTTCCGGGGCCGGCCAGCGGCGGCGCATGGTGCGCCTGCAATGCAATACGCTGGCGACGCAGGCTGAGGTGATGGGCCAGCAGTTCTTCCATCGCCAGGCGACGCTGCGCCGGGTGGGTACCAGCCGCCAACGCGGCCAGATCGGCATCCGGCGGTGGCCGGTGCACGGTCAGCAGCGCGCTGCGCAGCGGCGGCAGGCCCAGGCCATCGAGCCAACCGTTGGGCAGCAGTTCCAGCGTGCTTTCCTCGGGCAGGCGGTCCAGCGCCTGGCCGATCAATTTGCGCATGGTCATCGGGCCGACCCCTTCGACGGTGGGATACACCGGATCGAGGCGGTCGCCGAGTTCGGGATCGTCGTTGCGGCCCAGCACCTGGTAGCTGGGATGGACGATTTCCAGGCCGAGGTGGCCGGGCTTGGGCGTGCCGAAGCAGCGCAGCCGGGTGCCAACCGCGAACTGCCCGACCTGCTGCTGGCGGAAGTGGAAAAAGCGCAGCACCAGGGTGCCCTGCCCTTCGTCTTCCACCGCCACTTTCAGCATCGGCCGGTAGCGCATGCCACGCTCGACTGCGACC
The DNA here is from genome assembly GCF_047520695.2 of Stenotrophomonas sp. AR029. Classification (NCBI taxonomy): domain Bacteria; kingdom Pseudomonadati; phylum Pseudomonadota; class Gammaproteobacteria; order Lysobacterales; family Lysobacteraceae; genus Stenotrophomonas; species Stenotrophomonas sp. AR029. The sequence goes on from NZ_JAXBQQ020000008.1 coordinate 140,143, forward strand.
ACCCGCCCTTCCACCTGCGCCGGCACGCCGTTGCGCAGGTCTTCGATGCGGGTCAGCCGGGTCCGGTCTTCATAGCGCAGCGGCAGGTGAAGCCAGAGATCCTGCAGGGTGGCCAGGCCACGTGCCTGCAGTTTGGCGGCCACGGCCGGACCGACGCCGGCAAGCATCGCCAGGGATGCTTCGCCGGACGGTGACAGGACCGGGGTGACCGCCGCCTTGCGTGCCACGTGGCGGTCAGTCGATGACCATCACCGCGTCGACCTCGAAGCTGGCGCCCTTCGGCAGGCCGGAGACTTCGATGGTGGAACGGGCCGGGTACGGGGCCTGGAAGTAGTCCTGCATGACCGCGTTGACCTTGGCGAACTCGCCCAGGTCGGTCAGGTACAGGCCCAGGCGCACGACCTTGTCCAGCGAGCCACCCGCGGCTTCGGCCACGGCCTTGAGGTTGTCGAAGGCGCGGCGGGCCTGCGCTTCGACGTCACCGGCGCCGACGATGTCGCCGGTGGCCGGGTCAAGCGGGATCTGGCCGGAGAAGTACACGGTGTTGCCGGCGCGCACGGCCTGCGAGTACGGGCCGATGGCGGCGGGGGCCTTTTCGGTGTTGATGATCTGGCGGGACATGGGTCGCTCCGGTGCTTGGGGGAAAACAGAGCGGTGATTGTACCGGCTGGGGGTGCATCCACGCATGGCGTGGATCTACCGCGCCGCCTCGGTAGTGCCGGCCGTTGGCCGGCAATCGCGATGCCGTCGCGGATCCATGGGTTGCCGGCCAGCGGCCGGCACTACCGGTACGCGCAGGACCTACTGGCGGCGTACCGATTGCACGACCGACAGGCGGCGCAGGCGGCGCATCACTTCGGCCAGGTGGTTGCGGTCGCGCACCTGGATGTTGAACGCCAGCACGGCGGCGTTGAAGTCGCGGTCCAGGTAGTCCACGCGTTCGATGTTGGAATGGCTCTGTGCGATGGCGGCGGCCAGCTGCGCCAGCACGCCGGTGCCGTTCTCCACTTCCACCACCAGCGAGGTGTCGTAGTCGCCGGAGACGGTGGTGTCCCAGCCAATCGGCACCCAGCGCTCGGGCGACTTGCGCAGCTCGGCCAGGTTCGGGCAGTCCATGCGGTGCACCACGATGCCCTTGCCGGCGGTGTGGTAGCCCATGATCTCGTCGCCGGGAATCGGCTGGCAGCAGCCGGCGAAGGTGACCACGCCGCGCTCGCTGCCGTTGATCAGGATCTTCTCCTGCGAGTGGTGGCGCGAATGCGGGCCGCCACGCAGTTCGGCGTAGGCCATCAGCGCCTGCGCGGCCTGGGTCGGCATCCAGTTGCCCAGTGCGACCTCGGCCAGCAGCGCTTCCAGGCGCGGGAAGCGGTGTTCGGCCAGGAACGCATCCAAGCGGCCTTTCGGCAGGCGCTCCAGCGACGAATCCATCGCTTCCAGCGCGCGGTCGAGCATGCGGTGGCCCAGCTGCACGGCATCTTCGTGCTCCAGCTGCTTGAGCTGGTGGCGGATGGCGGTGCGTGCCTTGCTGGTCACCACGAATTCCAGCCACTGCGGTTTCGGCGTGGCCGAGCGCGCGGTGATGATCTCCACCGACTGGCCCGACACCAGCTTGGTGCGCAGCGGCACCAGTTTCTTGTCCACGCGCGAAGCCACCGCCATGTTGCCCACGTCGGTATGCACGGCGTAGGCGAAATCGAGCGCGGTGGAGTTGCGCGGCAGGGCCAGGATCTTGCCCTTCGGGGTGAACAGGTAGACCTCGTCAGGGAACAGGTCGACCTTGACGTTGTCGAGGAATTCCAGCGAGGAACCGGCGGCGCGCTGCGAGTCGATCAGCTCGACGATCCACGCGTGGGCACGGCTCTGTGCGCTGTTGGGCGAATCGCCGCCGAACTTGTAGGTCCAGTGCGCGGCCACGCCGCGTTCGGCGATCAGGTCCATTTCCTCGGTACGGATCTGCACTTCGATCGGCGAGCCATACGGCCCGAACAGCACGGTGTGGAGCGACTGGTAACCGTTGGCCTTGGGAATGGCGATGAAATCGCGGAAGCGCCCATCCAGCGGCTTGAAGGTGGCGTGCACCGAGCCCAGCGCGTGATAGCAGCTGGGCACGCTGCGCACGACCAGGCGGAAGCCGAACACATCCATCACCTGGTCGAAGGATTTGTTCTCGTCGCGCATCTTGTTGTAGATGCTCCACGGGGTCTTGATGCGGCTGATCAGCCGATGCTCGATCCCCTCCTTGGCCAGGCGCTGCGACAGCTGCACTTCCACCTGCGCCATCGCTTCGCGGCGCACCACCGGCTGGCTGCGGATGTGTTTTTCGATGATGGCGTGGCGCCATGGGTAGAGCGCCTTGAACCCGAGGTTCTGCAGCTCGCTCTTGACCAGGCTCATGCCCAGGCGCTGGGCGATGGGCGCGTAGATCTCCAGCGTCTCGCGGGCGATGCGGCCACGCGCTTCGCGGCTCTGCGCGCCCAGCGTGCGCATGTTGTGCAGGCGGTCGGCCAGCTTGATCATGATCACGCGCAGGTCGCGCGACATCGCCAGCAGCATCTTGCGGAAGCTCTCGGCGGCCGCCTCCTGGCGGTCACGGAACTTCAGCTTGTCCAGCTTGGTGACACCGTCGACCAGTTCGGCCACGGCTTCGCCGAACTCGGCGGCCAGCGCCTCGCGGGTCAGCGGGGTGTCTTCGATGGTGTCGTGCAGGATCGCGGCGATCAGCGCTTCCACGTCCAGGCCGAGTTCGGCCAGCACCTGGGCCACGGCCACCGGATGGGTGATATAGGGCTCGCCCGACTTGCGCGTCTGCCCAGCGTGCGCGGAGGCCCCGACTTCCCAGGCACGGCGCAACAGCGGCAGCTGTTCCGGCGGCAGGTAATGGGCGGCGCGTTCGAGCTGGAGGACGTAGTCGGGTACGGCGGCAGTGGGGGCTGCGGCGACCTTGGCAGTGGGGCCTGGGTTCATGCCCGAAGCCTATTCCAGCGCGACGTTTACGGCAAATCCTGAATGCGAAACAGCCCGCACGGGGCGGGCTGTTCGGTGTATCCAACGATTACGTTGATCGATGCGATCAATCGTCGTTCTTGGACATGTCTTCGTCGGCCACCACTTCGGCGGCAGCCCACTCCAGCGCTTCGCGCTCGGCGCGCTCACGCTCGGCCTTCTCGACTTCGTCGATCAGGGCGTTGTCGATCTTGCGGGCGGCGATTTCGCGCAGCGCCAGCACGGTCGGCTTGTCCTCGGTCTCGCTGTTGTCCAGCGTGGCCTGCACGCCGTTGGCGAGCTGACGGGCACGCTTGGAAGCCATCATGACCAGTTCGAAACGGTTGTTAACGACTTCCAGGCAATCTTCTACGGTGATGCGGGCCATACGGGCTCCCGGCGACCGGTCGGCCGCTCAGTCGAATGAGGGAAAGGGGGACGGAGTGTACTGGCAGGGGCTGGACAAAATCAAGCCAACCCCTACCCGATTCTTTTGGAATCAGTCAGTTGCACCCGGATCGGGGGTCAGCAGCGCCTGGATCAGGCCGGCGTGGCGGACCTTCTGGGCCTCCCGGCGCAGGCGGCTGGCAGTGAAGATGGCGCACAGCTCGTCCACGGCAGTGTCGAACACCTCGTTGACGATGACGTAGTCGAACTCGTTGAAGTGCAGCATTTCATCGCGGGCCGCGCCCAGGCGCTGGGCGATGACCGCCTCGCTGTCCTGGCCGCGCTTGCGCATGCGGTCCTGCAAGGCCTGCTTGGACGGCGGCAGGATGAACACGGTGACCGTGCCCGGCACCAGCTGGCGCACCTGCTGCGCGCCCTGCCAGTCGATCTCCAGCAGCACATCCTGGCCGGCGGCCAGCTGCGGCTCCACCGACTGCCGGGCCGTGCCCTTCCAGTCGCCGTGCACCCAGGCGTGCTCGAAGAAGTCGCCGGCGGCGATCATCTGCTCGAACTTCTCGGCACTGACGAAGTGGTAATGCTGGCCGTTCACCTCACCGGGGCGCATCGCGCGCGAGGTGAAGGAGATCGACAGGGCGATCTGCGGGTCACGGGCCAGGGTGGCATTGACGATGCTGCTCTTGCCGGCGCCGGACGGGGCGGCCACGATGTACAGCGTGCCGCGCGCAACGGCGTCCGACGGCTTCGACGGGGCGCTCATGCGCGGAACCCAATTGGTTGATTTCGCAAAATTTTTCCTCGGTGTTCCAGATCCGGCGCGGAGGATCGCGCCAGGACGGCGGGGGCTGCGCGGAACATCCTGGAACCAGGCCCGGCAGACGCTTCCCCAGGGGGCGGGCACGCAACTTTACCAGAGCAGGCCCTTTCCGGGCCCGTCCGGCAGGCGCCGCGCCTTGTGCCACATGGGCATCCGGGGGCCTGTGCTATAACCGGCCCGTACCCAACGACAGCCCGGAGGCCTGCGCCTCCCCGCCATCCCAGGAGAACGGCATGCCATCGATGAGCCGCCGCCAGTTCCTGAAAGTGACCGGGACAACCCTGGTCGGCTCCAGCCTGGCACTGATGGGCTTCGCGCCCGGCATCGCGCTCGCGGAGGTCAGGCAATACAAGCTGACCCGCGCGACCGAGACCCGCAACACCTGTACCTACTGTTCGGTGGCCTGCGGCATCCTGATGTACAGCCTCGGCGATGGCGCCAAGAACGCCGAGCCGAGCATTTTCCACATCGAGGGCGACCCGGACCATCCGGTCAACCGCGGCACGCTGTGCCCGAAGGGTGCCGGCCTGGCCGACATCATCCACAGCAAGTCGCGCCTGCTCTACCCCGAGTACCGCGCGCCGGGCTCGAACGAGTGGAAGCGGCTGAGCTGGGACGATGCGCTGGACCGCATCGCGCGGCTGATGAAGGAAGACCGCGATGCCAACTTCGTGCAGAAGAACGAAGCAGGGCAGACGGTCAACCGCTGGCTGACCACTGGCATGCTGGCGGCCTCGGCCACCAGCAATGAGACCGCGGTGCTGACCCACAAGGTCGTCCGCTCCCTCGGCATGCTGGCATTCGACAACCAGGCACGTGTCTGACACGGCCCGACGGTGGCAGGTCTTGCCCCGACGCTAGGCCGTGGTGCGATGACGAATCACTGGGTCGACATCAAGAATGCCGACCTGATCCTGATCATGGGTGGCAACGCCGCCGAGGCGCATCCGTGCGGGTTCAAATGGGTGACCGAGGCCAAGGCCCACAACAAGGCCCGGCTGATCGTGGTCGATCCGCGCTTCAACCGCTCGGCCGCGGTTGCCGATGTGTACGCGCCGATCCGCACCGGTACCGACATCGTGTTCCTGGGCGGCCTGATCAACTACCTGCTGACCGAGGACCGCATCCAGCACGAGTACGTGCTGAACTACACCGACATGTCGTTCCTGGTGAAGGACGAGTTCGCCTTCAAGGACGGCCTGTATTCGGGCTACAACGAAGAAAAGCGCAGCTACGACCGTTCCAGCTGGGACTATGCCTACGGTGACGATGGATTCGTGCGCAGCGACCCGACGCTGAAGGATCCGCGCTGCGTCTACAACCTGCTGAAACAACACTACGCGCGTTACACCGTGGAGATGGTCGAGCGCATCTGCGGCACGCCGGCCGACAGCATCCGCCAGGTGTGGGACATGATCGCGTCCACCGCCGGCAAGGACAAGGCGATGACCATCCTGTACGCGCTGGGCTGGACGCAGCACTCGATCGGCGCACAGAACGTGCGTGCCGGCACCATGGTGCAGCTGCTGCTGGGCAACATCGGCGTGGCCGGTGGCGGCATGAACGCGCTGCGCGGGCACTCCAACATCCAGGGCCTGACCGACATCGGCCTGATGTCCGACCTGCTGCCCGGCTACCTGACGCTGCCGAAACAGGATGAGCAGGACTACAACGCCTACATCGCCAAGCGCACGCAGAAGCCCCTGCGCGCCAACCAGATGTCGTTCTGGCAGAACTACCCGAAGTTCCACGTCAGCCTGATGAAATCGTGGTGGGGCGATGCCGCCACCGCCGACAACAACTGGTGCTTCGATTACCTGCCCAAGCTCGACAAGCCGTACGACATGCTGCAGGCGTACGAGCTGATGAACGAGGGCAAGATCCACGGCTACATCTGCCAGGGCTTCAATCCTCTGGCCTCGGCGCCGAACAAGGGCAAGCTGATCAGTGCGTTCTCCAAGCTGAAGTTCATGGTCAGCATGGATCCGCTGGAAACCGAGACCATCGCCTTCTGGCAGAACCACGGCGCACTGAACGACGTCGACCCGAGCACGATCCAGACCGAAGTGTTCCGCCTGCCCACCACTTCCTTCGCCGAGGAGAACGGCGCGGTGGTGAATTCCTCGCGCTGGCTGCAGTGGCACTGGAAGGGGGCCAACCCGCCGGGCGAAGCGCGCAGCGACATCGAGATCATGTCCGAGCTGTTCCATCGCATCAAAGCGATGTACGAGAAGGATGGCGGTGCGTGGTGGGAGCCGGTACGCGACCTGGCCTGGAAGTATTCCAACCCGGAGCTGCCGACGCCGGAAGAACTGGCGATGGAATACAACGGCAAGGCGCTGGCCGACGTGTTCGATCCGAAGGACCCGACCAAGCTGGTGCGCAAGGCCGGCGAGCAACTGGCCGCGTTCGGCGAGCTGCGCGACGATGGCAGCACGTCCTCCGGCTGCTGGATCTACATCGGCGCCTGGGGCCCGACCGGCAACATGATGGCGCGGCGTGACAACAGTGACCCGACAGGCATCGGCAACACGCTGGGCTGGGCCTGGGCGTGGCCGGCCAACCGCCGCGTGATGTACAACCGCGCCTCGTGCGACGTGGCTGGCCAACCGTTCGATCCACGCCGCACGCTGCTGGCCTGGAACGGCAAGAACTGGGGCAACGTGGACGTGCCGGACTTCAAGGCCGATGAAGATCCTGCCGGCGGGATGGGCCCGTTCATCATGAACCCGGAAGGCATCGCCCGCTTCTTCGCCAAGGCCGGCATGGCCGAAGGCCCGTTCCCGGAGCACTACGAACCGTTCGATACCCCGCTGCGCAGCAATCCGCTCAGCCCCGGCCAGGCCCTGACGCTGAACAACCCCGCGGCACGCGTGTTCGCCAGCGACCGTGCACAGATCGGTTCGCCGGACGAGTTCCCGCATGTGGCCACCACCTACCGCCTGACCGAGCATTTCCACTTCTGGACCAAGCACGGCAAGCTCAACGCCATCATCCAGCCCGAGCAGTTCGTCGAGATCGGTGCGGCATTGGCCGACGAGCTGGGCATCACCAACGGCAGCCGCGTGCGCGTGAGTTCCAAGCGTGGCCATATCGAAGCCGTTGCGATGGTGACCAAGCGGATCAAGGCCCTGCAGATCGATGGAAAGACCGTGCACCAGGTGGGCGTGCCGATCCACTGGGGCTTCCTCGGTGCGGCCAAGCCCGGATATATCGCCAATACGCTGACCAATGCCATCGGTGACGGCAACTCGCAGACGCCCGAGTCGAAGTGCATCCTGGTCAAGGTCGAGAAGGTGTAGGAGACACGCCATGCCACTGCAATCGCTGGACATCATCCGCCGCTCGGCCACCACCACGCCCTCGCCGGAGGCGCGGGGCGCGCACACCGGCCAGGTCGCCAAGCTGATCGATGTGAGCAAGTGCATCGGCTGCAAGGCCTGCCAGGTCGCCTGCATGGAATGGAACGACCTGCGCGACGAAGTGGGCAGCTGCGTTGGCAGCTATGACAACCCGCCCGACCTGAGCGAACAGTCGTGGACGGTGATGAAGTTCCGCGAGTACGAGGACGAGAAGGGCAAGCTGGAGTGGCTGATCCGGAAGGAGGGCTGCATGCACTGCAGCGACCCGGGCTGCCTGAAGGCCTGCCCGTCGCCCGGCGCGATCATCCAGTACGCCAACGGCATCGTCGACTTCCAGGAAGAGAACTGCATCGGCTGCGGCTACTGCGTGACCGGCTGCCCGTTCGACGTACCGCGCATCTCCAAGAAGGACCACAAGGCCTACAAGTGCACGCTGTGTTCGGACCGGGTGGCGGTCGGCCAGGAACCGGCCTGTGTGAAGACCTGCCCGACCGGGGCGATCACCTTCGGCAGCAAACAGGCGATGACCGAGCACGCCGCCGGACGCGTGGAAGACCTGAAATCACGCGGCTATGAAAACGCCGGCCTGTACGACCCGCAGGGCGTCGGCGGTACCCACGTGATGTACGTGCTGCAGCATGTGGACAAGCCCGAGCTCTACGCCGACCTGCCCAAGGACCCGCGCATCAGCCCGATGGTGGAAGTCTGGAAGGGCGTAGCCAAGCCACTGGGCGTGCTGGCGATCGCCGCCACGGCCTTTGCTGGCTTCCTGCACTACATCGGCATCGGCCGCAACACGGTCAATGACGAGGAAGAAGAACAAGCCGAGCACGAGGCGAAGAAGATCGAAGAGGAGCAGCGGCCATGAAGTACGCCCCGCACCCGCGGCAGATCATCCGTTACCGCGCGCCGACCCGCATCAACCACTGGATCGTGGCGATCTGCTTCGTGCTGACCGCGCTGTCCGGGCTGGCGTTGTTCCACCCTGCCCTGTTCCCGCTGACCCAGCTGTTCGGTGGCGGACCGTGGACGCGCATCCTGCATCCGTTCATCGGCCTGGCCATGGTGGTGGGCTTTGCGCTGCTGGCGTTGCGCATGTGGCGCGACAATCTGCCGACCGCCGACGACCGCGCGTGGATGCGCGGCATGCGCGATGTACTGCGCAACGAGGATGAAAAGCTGCCGCCGGTCGGTCGCTTCAATGCCGGCCAGAAGCTGCTGTTCTGGGCCATCATCGGCTGCCTGTCGGCACTGCTGCTGACCGGCTTCGTGATCTGGCGGCAGTACTTCAGCCATTTTTTCCCGATCGGGGTGATCCGCTTCTCGGTGCTCGCCCATGCGTTGTTCGGCTGGGTGCTGATCTGCGCGATCGTGGTGCACATCTATGCGGCGATCTGGATCAAGGGGTCGGTGCGGGCGATGACCCAGGGCAAGGTGACCTATGGGTGGGCGTACAAGCACCACCGACAGTGGTTCCGGGACATCCTGCGCGGGCGGCGGGAACAGGGGTAGCTGCAGGGCCTGCGGCCCTGCACCTGCTTCAAGCCAAGGCAACAGCAACAGCGGCTATCCGTGGGATGGCGGGGTGGATCCGGTTGCGGGAGACGCTGCAAATACCCCTCCGGGGCCCGGCCCAGCCGCTGGCGGCTGTGCGTTCGGGCGCTTGCGAAGCAGTGCTTCGCAAGCAAAGCGCCCTCACCCATGTAAGCTCGGTCGCCGCATCCATGCGGCTCACGCTCCCGCAACCGGACCCACCCCGCCTTCGACAGTTGGCCGCGATCTGTCGGTGGGTGCCGACCGTTGGTCGGCACTGATCGAATCCCGACCAACGCTCGGGATCCACTTTCAACCAACCGATGGGGTCAGAACCGTTTTCCTGTGGAAAACGGATCTGACCCCAACCTTTCAAATGGCCGGCAACACGCTGGACGCCAGCGCCGACAACAGCGAGGATGGAGCCTGGTTCTTCTGGCTGGCCCTACATGGCGCAACGCATCCTTGAACCCGGTGAGATCGAGACGCTCGCCTCGCGCGATGTACCGCGCATCATCCTGCCTGATACCGGGTCACTGTTCGCTACGCGCGCGGCACGCCTGCGCAGCCTGGCCGCGCACAGTGCCATCGGTGGCTACCTGCAGCTGCTGGCGGCGCTGGCCGATGCGCAGCAGGCACTGCTGGATGAGTTGACGCCGCAGCAACGCGAGGGGCTTCAGGCACAGGCGCGCGCGCAGCAGTCGAGCGCGGCGGCTAGCGCCGGCATGCCGTTGCGGCCGGCCAACACACTGCAACTGGATGGGCGCTGGCGCGACTGGCTGCGCACCCTGTGCCGGCACTGTGCCGACGAAACCGGGCTGCCTGTGGAAACCCGGCAGGAACTACAGCGCGTCGCCGCCGCTGATGATGCGTGGCTGGATGCACAGGCGCATGCGGTGCTGGAACGCGATGACGCGCCCTCGGTCGACGCCGTCGCTGCGCTGCTGGTGATGAACGCGCTGCAGGTGTACTGGGCGGTGCTCGCCGCCAGCTTCCATCCGACCGACCTGAAGCCGCTGGCCGATGCGCCAGAGTTGTGCCCGCTCTGTGGCACGCTGCCGGTGGCCAGCGTGGTGCAGGCGCGCCCGCCCTACGCCGCCTATCGCTACCTGTCGTGCTCGCTGTGTGCCTGCCAGTGGCATTACGTGCGCGTGCAGTGCAGCCAGTGCGGCGCCGCCGGCAAGGACATTGCCTATCGCGCCCTGGCCGAGGTGGACGGTGACAGCGGCGAGGCAGTGCGCGAGAGTGCGGTGCGCGCCGAGACCTGCGACCACTGCCACAGCTATCGCAAGATCCTGTACTTGGAGAAAGATCCGTCACTGGAGCCGGTGGCCGATGACCTCGGCACGCTGGCGCTGGACCTGCTGCTGGCCGAGGAAGGCTATGCGCGCGCCAGCCAGAACCCGCTGCTGTGGCAATCCGACGGCGACTGACCTATGCCACGCACGCACGCCACGCCGGCATCGGCCGCCGCCCTGCCTTCGCTGGACCGGCTGCTGCGCCTGCCTGCGTTGTCGGCCATGATCGAACGCCACGGCCGCAGCCGCATCACCCAACTGCTGCGCGCGCACCTGCAGGAACTACGCGACCGTATCAGCGCCGCGCAGCTCTCGGCCGAACGCCTCGAACAGGCCATCAACGGCCCGTCGCTGGTCGCGGCGCTCGGCGCCGCACTGGCGGCCGACGCACGCCTGGAGCTGCAGCCGATGTTCAACCTGACCGGCACCGTGCTGCACACCAACCTGGGCCGCGCGCTGTTGCCCGATGCCGCCGTGCAGGCGGTCACCCGCGCGATGACAGCGCCGGTCGATCTGGAATTCGACATCATCCGCGGCCGCCGCGGCGACCGCGATGCACGGGTGCAGGCGCTGGTCTGCGAACTGACCGGCGCCGAAGCCGCCACCGTGGTCAACAACAATGCGGCGGCGGTCCTGCTGCTGCTCAACAGCCTGGCCAACCGCCGCGAGGTGGTGGTGTCGCGCGGCGAACTGGTGGAGATCGGCGGTGCCTTCCGCATTCCCGATGTGATGCGCAGCGCCGGCGCGCGACTGCTGGAAGTGGGCACCACCAACCGTACCCACCCGGCCGACTTCGCCCATGCCATCGGCGCACGTACCGCGTTGCTGATGGAAGTGCATGCCAGCAACTACGCGATCACCGGCTTCACTGCCAAGGTCGACACTGCGGCGATGGCTGCGATCGCGCACGAGCACGGCCTGCCGCTGGTGGTGGACCTGGGCAGTGGCAGCCTGTGCGATCTGGCGGCCTTCGGCCTGCCGCACGAGCCGACCGTGCAGGAAACACTGGCGGCCGGTGCCGACCTGGTCTCATTCAGTGGCGACAAGCTGCTGGGCGGGCCACAGGCCGGCATCATCGCCGGCCGCACCGACCTGATCGCACGGATCAACCGCAACCCGCTCAAGCGGGCGCTGCGCATGGACAAGATGGGCCTGGCCGCGCTGGAAGCCGTGCTGGCCCTGTACCGCGAACCGGAACGGCTGGCACTGCGGCTGCCGACCCTGCGCAGCCTTTCGCGCCTGCGGGATGACATCGACGAGCAGGCACACCGCCTGCTGCAGCCGATGCGCGCGTCGCTGGCCGCCGGCTACGCGCTTGAACGGGCCTCGATGTACAGCCAGATCGGCAGCGGCGCGCAGCCACAGGCGCAGCTGGCAAGCGCCGGACTGCGCGTTACCAGCGCGCGCCGCGGCGGGCTGGATCGCTTGGCCAAGCGCTTGCGCCAGTTGCCGCGGCCGGTGCTTGGCCGCATTGCCGATGACGCGCTGTGGCTGGACCTGCGCTGCCTGGAACCCACCGACGAAGCCGCCTTCCTCGCGCAATGGAGCACGCTGCAGGCATGATCGTCGGCACCGCCGGGCATATCGACCATGGCAAGACCAGCCTGGTGCGCGCACTGACCGGCATCGAAACCGATCGCCTGCAGGAAGAACGCACGCGCGGTATCTCCATCGAGCTGGGCTATGCCTATGTCCCGGTGGAAAGCACAGGCGGCGGGAGTGCCGAGGCGACGCTGGGCTTCGTCGATGTGCCGGGCCATGAACGCTTCGTGCATACGATGGTGGCCGGCGCCACCGGCATCGATGTCGCCCTGCTGGTGATCGCCGCCGACGACGGTGTGATGCCGCAGACTCGCGAGCACCTGGCGATCCTGCAGTTGCTGGGCGTGGATCGCGGTGCAGTCGCTCTGACCAAGATCGACCGCGTGGACGCCGCGCGCATCGCCCGGGTCGAGATCGAGATCGCCGCGCTGCTGGCCGGAACGCCGCTGCAGGATTCCCCCGTATTCGCCTGCAACAGCACCGCACCAGACGATTCTGGCATCAACGCGCTGCGTACCCAGCTGCACGCGTGGGCGTCGGACAACGCCAACACGCGCCAGGCCGAACTGCGCAGCGAGCTGTTCCGCATGCCGGTGGACCGCGTGTTCTCGCTGGCCGGCCACGGCACGCTGGTGACCGGCGCAGTGCACGGCGGCATCGCTGCCGTGGGTGAGCATCTGCAGCTGATGCCGGCCGCCACTGACGTGCGCGTACGCAGCATCCACGCGCAGAACCAGGCCAGCGAACACGCCATGGCCGGGCAGCGCTGTGCGTTGAACCTGGCTGCCATCGCCCGCGACGACATCCACCGTGGCGACTGGATCGCCGACCCGCGCGCCCTGCTGGCGACCCGTCGCGTCGACGTACGCCTGCGGCTTTCCGCACTGGCAACACCGTTGCGCGACTGGGCGCCGCTGCACATCCACTGGGGCACGATGCACCGGCAGGCCCATGTGGTGCTGCTGGAGGACGTCGATCACGGCGACGGACAGTTGGTGCAACTGGTGTTCGATGCACCGGTCTGCGCGATGTGCGGTGATCGCTTCATCGCCCGTGATTCAGCGGCCATCCGCACGCTAGGTGGTGGCATCGTGCTCGATCCGGACCCGCCACAGCGGCGCCGGCGCAGCCAGGCACGGCTCGCCTGGCTGGGCGCACTGGAGCAGCTGGCCACAGGTGCGGGAATCGGCCCGCTGTTGCAGCAGGCTTCCTTCGGCATAGCCATGGCCGCCCTGCAACGCTACTGCCGGCGCGCGGCCGACCGGATCGATCTTCCTGCGGGCACGCGGCGCATCGTCACCCACGAAGACACGGTGGTCATCCTTGCTTCGCACTGGCAGGCGCTTCGCGAACAGGTGATCACGTCGCTGCGCAGCTGGCACGAGCGACGTCCGGACGAGCCCGGTGTTGATAGCGGGCGCCTGCAGCGCAGTACGCTGCCCGCGCTTGCAGCGAGCCTGTGGAATGCCCTGCTGCAAGGCCTGCTGGACGACGGCAGCGTGCAGCGCGTGGGCGCCTGGTGGCGCCTGCCCGGCCATGACCATGCGCCACCGGAACGCGAACGACTTCTGCTCGAATGCGTGCTGCCGCAGCTGCACGCCGGTCGCTTCGATCCACCGTGGGTGCGCACGCTGGCCACCGACGTTGGTCTGGCCGAAGACGAGGTCCGCGCCGTCCTGCGCCGCGCTACCGCGCGTGGCGAACTGTTCCAGGTAGTGCCGGACCTGTTCTATGCACCGGCCCGCATTGCCGAGCTGGCCGCGATCGTCGCGCAGCTGTCGCAGGCCACCGGCACGGTGGATGCGGCCACCTTCCGCGATGCCATCGGCCTGGGCCGCAAGCGCAGCATCCAGATCTTGGAGTTCTTCAACCGCGTTGGCTACACTCGACGCGTCGGTGACCAGCATCGGCCGCGCGGCGACCTGCAGTGGAACGCAGCCCGCGACTGAGCCCACCGGTGCCGCCGTACTTTCGGAAGGCATGCGCATCCGGGCATGCGGCTGGGCTTCAAACCCAGTAGGGGGCGTCGATCGTTCCCTGGTAGGTTCGACTCCTGCTGCCTTCCGCCATTGGTGTTTCCGCAGGAGATGTCGGCATGGCCACGCACGCGCAGTCCCCCGCCCCTTCAACGGCCGATTCCCCGCAACGACTGACTTCGCTGGCACACGGCGGCGGCTGCGGCTGCAAGATCGCGCCGGGCGTGCTGTCCGAACTGCTGCGTGGCGTGCCAGCGCTTCCGGCACCGGCCGAACTGCTGGTCGGCCGCGAGACCAGCGACGACGCCGCGGTGTACCGCCTCGATGACCGCCAGGCAATCGTCGCCACCACCGATTTCTTCATGCCGATTGTCGACGACCCGTTCGACTTCGGCCGCATCGCCGCCACCAACGCGCTGTCGGACCTGTACGCGATGGGGGCACGACCATTGTTCGCGCTGGCCATCGTCGGCATGCCGATCAACACGCTGCCGCAGGAGACCATCAGCGGCATCCTGCAGGGCGGCGAGCGTGCCTGCGCCGATGCCGGCATCGTGGTCGCTGGAGGCCACAGCATCGATTCGGTGGAACCCATCTATGGCCTGGCCGCGATCGGCGTGCTCGACCCGCAGCGGCTCAGGCGCAATGCCGATGCCCGCGCCGGCGATGTGCTGGTGCTGGGCAAGCCGTTGGGCGTGGGCGTGTATTCGTCGGCGCTGAAGAAAGAAGTGCTGGACGCCGACGGCTACCAGCAGATGATCGCGTCGACCACCCGCCTGAACACCGTGGGCGTGGCCCTGGCCGCGCTGGACGGTGTGCACGCGATGACCGATGTCACCGGTTTCGGCCTGCTCGGCCACCTGCTGGAAGTGTGTCGCGCCAGTGGTGTCGCTGCGGAGGTGGACAGCGCACAGGTGCCGCTGCTGCCTCAGGCCCTGGAGCTGCTGCAGCGCGGCTGCTTGACCGGCGCGTCCAACCGCAACTGGGCCTCGTATGGTGCGGAGGTGCGTTTCGCCGATGGGTTGCCGGCACACTGGCAGCCGCTGCTGACCGACCCACAGACCAGCGGTGGGCTGCTGGTGTCCTGCGCCCCGGAAGCGGTGGACGCGGTGCTGGCCTGCTTCCACGACGCAGGGTTCGGCCAGGCAGCCGTCGTGGGGCGATTGAGCGCGGGCCTGCCGGGTGTCAGCGTCCGCTGAGACGCTGTAATGAGAAGGGCGCCCGAAGGCGCCCCTGCTGTAATGCTGGATGCAACATCACTCGATGTTCTGCACCTGTTCGCGGATCTGGTCGATCAGCACCTTCAGCTCCACCGCGGCATTGGACGTACGGCTGTCCACCGACTTCGAGCCCAGCGTATTGGCTTCGCGGTTGAACTCCTGCAGCAGGAAGTCCAGGCGGCGGCCGACCGGCTCGCGCTGCCTGAGCACGCGGCGGATCTCGACAATGTGGCTGCCGAGGCGATCCAGCTCCTCATCCACGTCCAGCTTCTGCAGCCACAGCACCAGTTCCTGCTCGGCGCGGCCGGGGTCGACCGGGTGCGGCAGGTCGGCCAGGCGTGCAGCCAGCTTGGCGCGCTGGCCGTCGCGAATGGCCGGAATCAAGGTGCGCACTTCGGTGGCGATGCGTTCGATGCCGTCCACGCGCTCACTGATGGCCGCCGACAACTTGCCGCCTTCGCGTTCACGCGCCTCGACGAAGCCGTCCAGCACCTGGTCCAGCAGGGCCAGTGCCTCGGCCTGCAGGGCCGCGGCATCGGTGGCCTCGCCACGGGTCACGCCGGGCAGCTGCAGCAGCTCGGTGAAGCTGACCTGCAGGTTGGGGAAATCGGAGGTCAGCCGGTGCGCCAGGCGGCCGAGCTGGCCCAGCAGGGCCTCGTCCACCTGCAGGTTGGCCGCTGCTTCCGGCGCACGCAGCCGCATCACCAGATCCAGCTTGCCGCGGCTCAGGCGCGCGGCGATGCGCTCGCGCAGCTGCGGTTCCAGCGCCCGCAGTTCCTCGGGCAGGCGGGTGCCGACCTCCAGGAAGCGGTGGTTGACCGAGCGCAGTTCGCAGCCCAGCGTGCCCCACGGGGTGACCCGCTCGCCGCCGGCATAGGCGGTCATGCTTCGAATCATGGAATGTGTCCGGTGCGTGCAAAGGGGGAATGGTACCCTAGCGCCCTCACCAGAGCCCCCTTGCCCGCACCGTGAAGGCCGCGGGCGTGGCGGCGTACTCCCTCGCCATTACGGAACCCGCACCATGTCCGATTCCCGCCCCAGCGGCCGCCAGCCCGACCAGCTCCGCCCGGTCGTCATCCAACGCGGCTTCACCCGCCACGCCGAAGGGTCGGTGCTGGTGTGCTTCGGTGAAACCCGCGTGCTGTGCACCGCCAGCGTCGAGAACCGCGTGCCGGGCTTCCTGCGCGGCAAGGGCGAAGGCTGGGTCACCGCCGAGTACGGCATGTTACCGCGCGCCACCCATACCCGCAGTGATCGCGAAGCGGCCCGCGGCAAGCAGGGCGGCCGCACGCTGGAGATCCAGCGCCTGATCGGCCGCAGCCTGCGTGCGTGCGTGGACCGCAACGCGCTGGGCGAGCGCACTATCACCCTGGACTGCGACGTGCTGCAGGCCGACGGTGGCACTCGCACCGCCGCCATCACCGGCGCCTACGTGGCCCTGGTCGATGCAGTGAACGTGCTGATCAAGCGCGGCGACATCAAGCGCAACCCGATCCTGGGCGCAGTGGCGGCGGTGTCGGTGGGCGTGTACCGCGGCACCCCGGTGCTGGACCTGGACTACGCCGAAGACAGCGACTGCGACACCGACATGAACGTGGTGATGAACGACGGCGGCGGCTTCATCGAGCTGCAGGGCACCGCCGAAGGCCATGCCTTCCGTCGCGATGAACTGGACGCGCTGCTGGGCCTGGCCGAGAAGGGCGTGGCCGAGCTGCTGGCCGCGCAGCAGGCGGCGCTGTCGGCATGAACCGGCGCCTTGCCCTGACCACCCTGGTGGTGGCCGACTATGACGAAGCCATTGCCTGGTACACCGCCAAGCTCGGCTTCGCGCTGCTGGAGGACATCGACCAGGGCCACAAGCGCTGGGTGGTGGTCGGCCCGACCGACGGCAGCGCCGCCGCCCTGCTGCTGGCCCGTGCCAGCGACGAGGCGCAGCGCAGCCGCATCGGCAACCAGACCGGTGGCCGCGTCGCCTTCTTCCTCAACACCGACGACTTCCACCGCGACCACGCGGCGATGCTTGCCGCGGGAGTCGAGTTCCTGGAAGCGCCGCGCGAAGAACCCTATGCAACGGTCGCGGTATTCCGCGATCTGTATGGCAACACCTGGGACCTGCTGGAGCCCCGTCAATGAAGAAACTGGTACTGGCCAGCCACAACGCCGGCAAGCTGGTGGAGATGCAGGAGATCCTCGCCGGCCTGCCGCTGCAGATCACCTCGGCCGCCGAACTGGGCCTGGGCGACGTGGAAGAGACCGGCCTGACCTTCGTCGAGAATGCGCTGCTGAAGGCACGCGCGGCCTGCGAAGCGACCGGCCTGCCGGCACTGGCCGATGATTCGGGCCTGATCGTCGACGCACTCGGCGGCGCGCCCGGCCTGTACAGCGCGCGCTATGCCGGCCACCCGACCAACGCCGCGGCCAACAACGCCAAGCTGCTGGACGCGATGGCCGACATTCCCGACGGCCAGCGCAGCGCCCGCTTCTATGCGGTGATCGTGCTGCTGCGCCACGCCACCGACCCGCAGCCGTTGATCTGCGAAGGCCGCTGGGAAGGACAGATCATCCGCGAGCTGCGTGGCACGAATGGTTTTGGCTACAACCCGGTATTCCTGGACACCACCCACGGCCTGACCGCCGCGGAAATGGAGCCGGCACTGAAGAATGCCATCAGCCACCGTGCCATTGCCCTGCACCAGCTCAAGCAGCAGCTGGCGACGCTGTACTGACGCCACCCGATCGAACCAGGGAAGCCGGCCAGTGGCCGGCACTACCGAACAAGCCCATGCCGCACGACCACGACCACTGCAACCACCTGCCGGGCGAAGCCTGCTCCGCTGACCACGACAGCCCGCCGCGACTGGTGCCACCACCGCTGTCGCTGTACGTGCACCTGCCGTGGTGCGTGCGCAAATGCCCCTACTGCGATTTCAATTCGCACCAGGCCAAGGGCGAGCTGCCGTTCGACGCCTACATCGACGCGCTGCTGCGTGACCTGGACCAGGACCTGCCGCTGGTCTGGGGCCGGGTGGTGCACAGCGTGTTCTTCGGCGGCGGCACCCCCAGCCTGTTCCCGCCGGAAGCAATCGACCGTTTCCTGCAGCAGGCCAGCGCACGCCTGCGCTTCGCGCCCAATGCCGAAATCACCCTGGAAACCAACCCGGGCACCGCCGAACATGGCCGCTTCGACCGCTACCGCGCGGCCGGGGTGAATCGCCTCAGTTTCGGCATCCAGAGTTTCGACGATGCCATGCTCAAGCGTCTGGGCCGCATCCACGACAGTGGCGAAGCCGAGCGCGCGGTGAAGATGGCGCAGGACGCGGGCTACGACAACTTCAACATCGACCTGATGTACGCGTTGCCGGAACAGACCCTGGCCGGTGCCGAGGCCGATCTGGAACGCGCATTTGCACTGCAACCGGCCCATATCTCGCACTACCAGCTGACCCTGGAACCGAACACGGTGTTCTTCGCGCGGCCGCCGCAGGGCATTCCCGATGAAGACAACGCCTGGGACATGCAGGAGCACTGCCAGACGCTGCTGGCGCAGGCCGGTTTCAACCAGTACGAAGTCAGCGCCTACGCACGCCCTGGCCGCCAGAGTGCGCACAACCTGAACTACTGGCGTTTCGGTGACTACCTGGGCATCGGTGCTGGCGCGCACGGCAAGATCAGCTCGGGTGCCGAAGAACACGTGCTGCGCCGCTGGAAGCTGAAGCACCCGCAGGCCTACCTGGACAGCGCGGGCACCCCGGCCTCGTTCGGTGGTGACGACGTGATCGCGCCGGAGCGGCTGCCGTTCGAGTACATGCTCAACCTGCTGCGCCTGCACGAAGGTTTCGGCCTGCGCGATTTCGAGTCGCGTACCGGACTGCCACGCAGCGTGCTGGACGCACCGCTGGCCGAGGCCGTCCAGCGCGGCTGGCTGGATGTGGCGGACGGCCACGTACAGCCAACCGAGCTGGGCCGCCGATTCACCAATGATGTGGTGAGCCTGTTCCTGGAGGAATAGACCTTGCGCCGTAGCGGGTAGTGCCGGCCGCTGGCCGGCACTCCGGTGGAGACAGCGCTGCCGGCCAGCGACCGGCACTACCGTTCATCCGTCGTCCCTCCCCAGCAGACGCGAGACACGTTCACCCTAAAGTAGCGCCGACTGCGGCCGACACGGTAGATTCACAAGATCGATCCGCGGGAATCCGGGTACCGCTCGCCGATGTCAGCTGTCTTTTCCATTACCTCTGCCGACAAAACCCGCCTGGCCGCCAGCGACCTGCCACCGCGGGTGCGTGAGCTGCTGGGCGCATTGATCGGCCTGTGCCGGCAGACGCTGGCCGCGCCGCTGATCCTGACCGTCGAAGCGTTGGAGCAGACGCTGCTGCACGACGCGGATCGCGCGCGCAATCCGCAGCTGCAGGCGGAGCTGATGGCCCAGCGCGGCCAGTTGCATGCCTTCTCCGGTCATTTCGCTGACCGCATGCTTGATGCCGTGGCCGATGCGCTGATACGGCTGCGCGAACCCACGGCCCACTTCAGCCCCGGTTCCACGCCGCCGCCGCAGCCCGGCATGCTCGGGCTGTCGCTGGTCGATGAACATGAAGTGGACCGCGACCTGCTGCTGACCGAGATGGTGCGGCGGGAGACGCTGCGTTCGACCAACACGCTGAACCTGCTGGGCCAACGCCTGGGCGTACTGGCGGCAGCACCGGCCTTCGAGGCCGACACCCTGCCGCTGGCACCGCAGGCACTGTGCGCCATGCTGCGCCGGATTGCCGAACAGGATTCGCTCGCTGTCGACGTTCAGCTGGCGCTGTACCGCAGCTTCGAACGCCAGGTACTGGAACGCCTGGGCGACATCCTCGACCGTGCCAATGCCCTGCTGGCCCAGCATGGCGTGCTGCCCGGCCTGGTCTACACCCCCTATCTGGCGCGTTCATCGAGCACCCGGCGGATCATCACCCAGTCGGTGGGCGGTGGTCGCGCCACGCAGCCGGCAAAGCGTGCCGCCGCGCCACTGACCGGCTGGAACGGATCGGCACCGGGCGGCTCCTGGTCGAGCCTGGTGCAGGACGCTTTCCAGGATGACAGCACGGCCGGCGCGGCCTTGCCGGGCCTGACCACCTCTACGGGCAGCGCGCTGCATGCGCTGCTGCAGCACGCACGCCATGCCAGCGCAGCACCTGCGGATCGCGATGCAGTGCCGAGCGCAGCCGTGGATGCGGTCCTCGCACGCCTGCAGGCGCAGTCCAGCGCCGCCACCGGCGTAGCCGACCTGCAGGCGGCCGTGGTGGCGCAACTGCGCAGCGAGCATGGCACGCAGGCCCAGCTGGGCAGCCACGACCGCGACAGCCTCGACCTGCTGCGCATGCTGATGCAGCAGGTGCAGCAGCAGCAGCGTCCGGACCCGGTGCCGGCCGCCCTGCTGGCGCGCCTGCAGGTGCCGCTGGCACGTGCGGCAATGGCCGACCCCGGCTTCTTCGTGCGCGACGAGCACCCCGCGCGCGAACTGCTCAACCAGATTGCCGAAGTCGGCGCCAACTGGCTGGCCGACGATGATGTCGACCCGCAGTTGCTGCAGCGCATGGCACAGAGCGTGCAGGGCCTGCTGGGCCAGGATGCGCGGGCGCCGGAGGCCTTCGCCAGCGCGAACGAGGACGTGCAGCAGCATCAGCGTGCCGCAGCGCATCGCGCCGAGCTGGCCGAGCGCCGCCATGTGGAAGCTGCACGCGGCAAGGAGCGGCTGGAACTCGCGCGGCGACAGGCCAGTGCACAGATCGACCAGTGCTGCGACGCGCAGGAGCCGCCCCGCTTCGTGCAGACCCTGCTGCGTCAGGCCTGGGCCGATGCCCTCACCCTGACCCGCCTGCGCCACGGCGACGATTCACCGCAGTGGCAGGAACGCCTGCAGCAGACCCAACGCATCGCCGCCATCACCGCGCAACCCGTTGATGCACCCGGCGGCACCGATGCAACGCTTGCTGCCGAGGTCGAGGCCGCCCTGCTGCAGGTCGGCTACCACGCCGAGGAAGCCGCCGCCGTCGCACGCAGGCTGGCCACGCCTGGCGGCGAGGACGAGAGCACCTCGCGTACCGAACTCAGTGCCCGCCTGAAGGCACGCGCGCGCCTGGGCGAGCACGCCGGTACGGCCGCCGGCACGACGCCGGCCACACCGCGCAGCAGTGCCGAGGAAGCCGCTTACCAGCAGCTGTCCTCCCTGCCCTTCGGCAGCTGGTTCGACATCGATACCGGCGATGGCACACTGCGCCGCCAGCGCCTGTCCTGGTACAGCCTGCTGACCGGCCACGCCCTGCTGGTCAATCCGCGCGGGCAGAAGATCGCCGATACCGACCTGGATACGCTGGCCCGGCAGATCAGTGCCGGCCAGGCGCAGCTGGTCACTGAGGACAAGGCCCGGCTGGTTGACCGTGCCTGGGAGGCCAGCCTTGGCGCATTGCGTGCACTGGCGGCCGGCCATACGCAGGAGACTTCCGCATGATCACCCAACCGCCGCAGGATACCCGCCGCGCGCCGCGCCGCCAGGTCTCGGACCTGGTACCGGTCACCGACCAGATGCGCGAAAGCGTGGTCGGCCGGCTCGGCAATATCTCCGAAACCGGCATGCTGATGCTGGCCAGCGCACCGTTGCGCGAGGATGCGCTGTACCAGTTGCGCTTCCCCTTGCCGCTGGGCGATGGCCGCCACCAGGACATCGACGTGGGCGTGCACCTGCTGTGGAGCGAACCCGCACACGCCCCCGGACAGAGCTGGACCGGCTTCCGCTTCCTCACCCTGTCGCGCGAGCATCGGCAGCTGCTGCGCCGGTGGGTGGGCGAAGACAGCGACGAGGGGCCGGTTTCGACGGCCTGAGTGCCGGTTCCAGCACAGCGGTTTTTCCCGCTATGCGGCAGAATCTAGGGCCGTTTTCCGTGTCGAGCCACCGCAATGATCCAGCAAGACCCCGGCGCCCTGTATCCCGACCACCTGGCCGTGCTGTGCCGACGTGCCGAACAGGCGCTGGCCCGCGGCGGCTTCGACCACCTGGTGGTGCCCAGCGGCACTCTGCACTACCAGGTGTTCGATGATCGCGACTACCCGTACGCGGTCAATCCGCAGTTCAAGGCCTGGCTGCCGCTGACCCGCGTGCCCAACAGCTGGATCGTGTTCAGCCCCGGCAAGCGCCCGGCGGTGATCTTCCACCAGCCCTTCGACTACTGGCACGTGGTGCCGGATGCCCCCAGCGGCTGGTGGGTGGATCACTTCGACATCCACATCATCCGCAAGCCGGAAGACGCGCTGGCGCTGCTGCCGGCCGGTCCATCGCGCTGCGCGATCCTCGGCGAGCCGCAGAGCGCGCTGGGCAACTACGTACCGAACAACCCGGCGCCGGTGGTGAATTACCTGGAATGGCACCGCGGCAGCAAGACACCGTATGAGATCGCACTGATGCGCCAGGCCCAGGTGCTGGGCGTGCGCGGCCACCGCGCTGCGGAGGCCGCATTCCGCAATGGCGCCGACGAGTTCAGCATCCACATGGCGTACTGCCAGGCGGTCGGCCAGGATGCCAATGAGCTGCCGTACGGCAACATCGTGGCGCTGAATGAACATGCCGCTGTGCTGCATTACACCGAGCTGGGCCGCAAGGCACCGCAGCCGCTGCGCAGCTTCCTGATCGATGCCGGCGCCAGTGCCCACGGCTACGCCAGCGACATCACCCGTACCTACGCCGCGCAGGGCCACGACGAGTTTGCGGCGATGATCGCCGCCGTCGACGCCGCCCAGCAGCGGATGTGCGCAGCGGTGCGCCCGGGCTTCGACTACAAGCAGCTGCACGTGGACGCACATCTTTCGCTGATGGGCGTACTGAAGGACTTCGGCGTGATCAAGGTCTCGCCGCAGACCGCGCTGGAGACCGGCGTCAGCGCCGCGTTCTTCCCGCATGGTATCGGCCACCTGATCGGCCTGCAGGTGCACGACGTGGCCGGTTTCGCGGCCAGCGACGAGGGCGGCCGCATCGAGCGCCCGGCGGGCCACCCGTACCTGCGCCTGACCCGCGTGCTGGAACCGGGCATGGTGGTGACCATCGAACCGGGCCTGTACTTCATCGACATGCTGTTGAACGAAGTGAAGGACGCCGGCCACGGCGATGCGATCAACTGGGACCGCGTGGACTTCTTCCGTCCGTATGGCGGCATCCGCATCGAAGACGAAGTGCTGTGCACTGATGGCGAGGCGGACAACCTGACGCGGCCGGCGTTTGCGGCGGCGAACGGCTGAGCCCCTCGTGGTTTGACGCTTGGAGCAAAAGCCGCGCTTGGTGGGGCGGGTGGGCCATGCAGGGGACGCTGCAAGTACGTCCCTGTAAGCTCGATGGCGCCATCCATGGCGCCAACGCCCCTGCATGGCCTACCCGCCCCACCTTTGACAGTTTCCTGCGCGCGTCCAACCACGGAAAAGAAAAAGAAAAGCAAAAGCGGGTCGCTTGCTGCGCTCACTCTGTGTCGACCAAGGTCGACACCCACCAACAGCCGCGCGCGCCAACAACCGCAATTGCCAGTAGATTCACGCCATGCGTGGATGATTCATTCGATGTCAGACAGATGTGCCGACCAACGGTCGGCACCCACCGACAGCGCACGGGATCTGTCAGAGGCGGGGCGGTGTGGGTGGGCAGGACCGTTGGCGCCATGGATGGCGCCATCGTGCCCCCATGGGTGAGGGCGCTTTGCTTGCGAAGCACTGCTTCGCAAGCGCCCGAACGCCCAGCCGCCAGCGGCTGGGCCGGACCGCGGAGC
>NZ_JAXBQQ020000009.1:0-75268 GCF_047520695.2 Stenotrophomonas sp. AR029
AACCCGTCCATGGGGGCTTGTCCGCGGCATGCATGCCGCGGACAAGCCCCCATGGACGGGTTTACGGCGTCCCATGCCACCGGACCCACCCCGCCAACCCTCAGCCATCCAGCATTTGACGTCGCTTCGGCATCTAGCGGGTGCAGGGCAGCAGCCTTGCCGCCCCCTCAACCCCCGATTTGACGCACTGCGCAAGAATGCGCTAATGTACTAACGCGATATTACATTGATGCATGGAAACGACCCCGTGAAAGCCCGCCCCGAGATTGCCGCCAAAGACCCGAAGGCCGACCTGGAAGCCTTGGCCCTGGCCTTTGCCGCCCTGCGCGAGCCGGAGGAGGTGGAAGCCTTCCTGCGCGACCTGTGCACTCCGGCCGAACTGGAAGCCATGGCCGACCGCTGGAAGGTGGTGCCGTTGCTGCAGCAGGGCGTGCCGTACCGCGAGATCCACGAGCGCACCGGGGTCAGCGTGACCACCACCGGACGGGTGGCGCGCACGCTCGAGCACGGCCATCGAGGCTATGCCGCTGCCATCGACCGCCTTGCTTCGCGCTGATCCGCGCCCCGTTCCGAACTTCGAGACCTCCCCCATGAGTGCAACCCAGGCAGCGCCGGCACGAGACCGGCTGCGTATCGCCATCCAGAAGAGTGGCCGGCTGGCCGAGCCCGCCCGTAACCTGCTCAGCGCCTGTGGCCTGAGCTGGCGCGAAAGCCGCGACAAGCTGTTCTGCTACGGCGAATCGCTGCCGGTGGACCTGCTGCTGGTGCGCGACGACGACATCCCCGGCCTGATCGCCGACGGCGTCTGCGACCTCGGCATCGTCGGCCGCAACGAGCTGGACGAACAGGCCGCGGCACGCCGCCAGGTCGGCCTGCCGGACGCCTATCAGGCGCTGCGCGGGCTGGGCTTCGGCCAGTGCCGGCTGATGCTGGCGGTGCCCGAGGAATGGCAGTGGCAGGGTCCGGCGCAGCTGGCCGGCACCCGCATCGCCACCAGCTACCCGGCCATCCTCACGCAGTGGCTGGCCGAGCAGGGAGTGGACGCACAGGTGGTCGAGCTGTCCGGTTCGGTCGAAATCGCCCCGCGCCTGGGCACCGCCGACCTGATCTGCGATCTGGTGTCCAGCGGCGCCACCCTGCGCGCCAATCAGCTGACCCCGGTGCACAACCTGCTCGACAGCGAGGCGGTGCTGGCCGGTGCAGTACGGGTGCCCGAAGATGCACGTGCATCGCTGCGCGCGATGCTGCTGCGCCGCCTCGATGGCGTGGTGCAGCGCCAGGACCGCAAGCTGCTGATGTTCCGCGCCAGCGAGGATCGCGTCGACGCGCTGGCGCAGTTGCTGGCCGATGCCGAGCCGCTGGTGCGGTTGCCGGCCGATGGCGGTGCGCTGCGCCTGCAGACCATGTGCCCCGGCCCGCTGAGCTGGCAGCGCATGGAAGAACTTGAGCGCGCGGGTGCGCAGGGCCTCATGGTACTGAGCGTGGAGCGGTCGCTGGCATGAACCGTCTGATCTGGTCCCAACTTGATGAGGCCGCGCGCAGCGCGGCATTGACCCGCCCGGTGCAGACCGTGGCGCAGCAGACCCGCGACGCGGTGGCGACGCTGATTGCACAGGTGCGCGCGCAGGGCGACGACGCGCTGCGTGCGATCACCGCACGCTTCGATGGTGTCGAACTGTCGTCCTTTGAAGTGAGCGAAGCCGAGTTCGCGGCGGCCGAAGCCGCTGTCCCCGCCGAACTGCGCCAGGCCATGGTGGACGCCGCCGAGCGCATCGCCCGCTTCCACGCCGCCGGCATGGGCAAGGGATACGCAGTTGAAACCGCGCCAGGCGTGGTCTGCGAACGCATGCTGCGCCCGATCGGGCGGGTGGGCCTGTACGTGCCGGCCGGCAGCGCGCCGCTGCCGTCCACCGCGTTGATGCTGGGCGTTCCGGCGCAGTTGGCCGGTTGCCCGCAGGTGGTGCTGTGCACGCCGCCGCGCGCCGACGGCAGCGCCGATCCGGCAGTGCTGGTAGCCGCGCGCCTGACCGGCGTGCAGCGCGTGTTCAAGTTGGGCGGCGCGCAGGCGATCGCCGCGATGGCCTATGGCACCGCCAGCGTTCTGGCCTGCGACAAGCTGTTCGGGCCCGGCAACAGCTTCGTCACCGAAGCCAAGCAGCAGGTCGCGCAGGATGGCGCCGCCGCCATCGATATGCCGGCCGGTCCCTCCGAAGTGCTGGTGATTGCCGATGCTGGCGCCAATCCGGCGTTCGTCGCCGCCGACCTGCTGTCGCAGGCCGAGCACGGCCCGGATTCACAGGTGCTGCTGTTGACCGACGATGCCGCGATGCTGGCCGCGGTCGAGGTTGAGGTCGAGCGCCAGGTGGCCCTGCTGCCGCGCCAGCAGATTGCGCGGCAGGCGCTGTCAGCGTCGCGCCTGATCCAGGTTGATTCGTTGGACGAGGCCTTCGCGATCAGCAACCGCTATGCGCCCGAACACCTGATCCTGGCGCTGCGTGAACCGCGCGATTGGCTGGACAAGGTGCAGGCGGCCGGCTCGGTGTTCCTGGGTGATTACACCCCCGAAGCACTGGGTGACTACTGCAGCGGCACCAACCACGTGCTGCCCACCGCCGGCGCCGCGCGTGCTTACAGCGGCGTGAGCGTTGCCAGCTTCCAGAACCTGATCAGCGTGCAGAGCGCCAGTGCCGCCGGCCTGGCCGCGATCGGCGGCTGCGCGCGCATCATCGCCAGCGCCGAAGGCCTGGATGCCCACGAGCGTGCGGTGGCATTGCGCATGGAGGTGGCGGCATGAGCGCGGCTGTCGAGGAGGTGCTGGCGCTGGTGCGTCCGGATCTGCAGGCGTTCGCCGGCTACAGCTCGGCACGCAGCGCAGCGGTGCAGGGCGAGGTCTGGTTGAACGCCAACGAGTCCGCCTGGGCCAATACGGCCGACGCGGCTGGCAGCAGCCGGCGCTATCCGGAGCCGCAACCGTTGGCGTTGCGCGAAGGCTTGGCGGCGCTGTACGGCGTGACGCCACAGCAGCTGCTGGTCGGCCGCGGCAGCGACGAGGCCATTGATCTGCTGGTGCGCGCGCTGTGCGTGCCGGGCCGCGACGGCGTGGTGGTCACGCCGCCGGTGTTCGGCATGTACGCCGTCTGCGCACGCCTGCAGGGCGCCGCATTGATTGAAGTGCCGCTGGTGGACAGCGAAGATGGCCTGCGTGCCGATCTGGATGCGGTGGTCGACGCGGCCAAGGCGCAAGGTGCCAAGCTGGTGTTCCTGTGCGCCCCGTCGAACCCGGCCGGCAGTGACATCGCCCTGGACGAAGTCGAGCGGGTGGTGGTTGCGCTGCGCGGGCAAGCACTGGTGGTGGTGGACGAGGCCTATGTCGAGTACGCGCAGCGTCCGTCGGCGACCACGCTGCTGGCCGCGAACCCGAATCTGGCGGTGCTGCGCACGCTGTCGAAGGCGCACGCTCTTGCCGCCGCCCGCGTTGGCACCCTGATCGCCGCCCCGGAGCTGATTGCCGTGCTGCGCCGCTGCCAGGCGCCGTACCCGGTGCCGACGCCATGCACGGAACTGGCGGTGCAGGCGCTGCAACCCGCCGCGCTGACCATCACCGCCGAGCGCGTAGCCACGGTGATTGCCGAGCGCGAACGCCTGCGCGAGGCGCTGCCGGGCCTGCCCGGCGTGCGTCGCGTCTACCGCTCATCCGGCAACTACCTGCTGGTTCGCTTCGCCGATGCCCAGGCCGCGTTCGATACGCTGCTGGCTGTGGGCGTGGTGGTGCGCGACCAGCGCGCCGCGCCGCAGTTGGGTGATGCACTGCGCATCAGTATCGGCAGTCCCGAAGAGAACGACCGCGTGCTTGCGGCCCTGTCGGCGCGGAGGGCCGCAGCATGACCCCGATCCTGTTCATCGACCGCGACGGTACCCTCATCGAGGAGCCGTCCGACTTCCAGATCGACGCCTACGAGAAGCTGCGCTTCGTGCCGCAGGTGATCCCGGCGCTGCTGAAGCTGCGTGATGCCGGCTACCAGTTCGTGATCGTCACCAACCAGGATGGCCTGGGCAGCGACAGCTACCCACGCGCCAGCTTCGATGGCCCCAACGACCTGATGCTGCAGATCTTCGAGAGCCAGGGCATCACCTTCCGTGACGTGCTGATCGACTGCAGTTGGCCGCAGGACAACGCGCCCACGCGCAAGCCGGGCATCGGCCTGATGACCGCCTACCTGCAGGACCGCAGCATCGACTGGGCGCGTTCGGGCATGGTGGGGGACCGTATCACCGACCTGCAGTTCGCCGACAACCTCAACATCCGTGGCTTCCAGCTGCGCACCGAACAGTTCGGTGGCGAGTGGAACTGGCCGGGCATCGCCCATGCGCTGGCCGACGCGCCGCGTACTGCCGTGGTCCAGCGCAACACCAAGGAGACGAAGATCCGCGTTGAACTCGATCTGGACCGTGCCGGTGATGCGCGCATCGCCACCGGACTGCCCTTCTTCGACCACATGCTGGAACAGATCGGCAAGCACGGCGGGTTCGCGCTGGACATCCAGGCCGAGGGCGACCTGCACATCGACGAGCACCACACCATCGAGGACACCGGGCTGGCGCTGGGTCAGGCCCTGCGCGAGGCGCTGGGCGACAAGCGCGGCATCGGCCGCTACGGCTTCACCCTGCCGATGGACGAGACCCTGGCCAGCGCTGCGCTGGACTTCAGCGGCCGCCCGTACTTCGTGTTCGAGGGCGAATTCAAGCGCGAGCGGGTGGGCGACATGCCGACCGAGCTGGTGCCGCACTTCTTTCGTTCGCTGTGCGATGCCAGTGGCCTGAACCTCAACCTGCAGGTACGCGGCGACAACGATCACCACAAGGTGGAGGCCTGCTTCAAGGCGCTGGCGCGCGCACTGCGCCCGGCGCTGGCCCGGCAGGGCACGGCACTGCCGAGCACCAAGGGGGCATTGTGAGCGACGTCGCGCTGATCGATGCCGGTGGTGCCAACCTGGGCTCGGTGCGCTACGCACTGGAGCGCCTGGGCGCGACGGTGCGGCTGGTGCGCGATGCGGACGAACTGGTGGGTGCGCAGCGGGTGATCCTGCCCGGTGTCGGCGCCGCCGGTCCCGGCATGCAGCGCCTGCACGCGCAGGGCCTGGTGGAACCGCTGCAGCGATTGCAGGTGCCGCTGATGGGCATCTGCCTTGGCATGCAGTTGCTGTTCGAACGTTCCGAGGAAGCGGGCGTAGAAACACTGGGACTGATTCCGGGCGTGGTGCGCAAGCTGGTGCCGGCCTGTGGCATCCGGGTGCCGCACATGGGTTGGAACCGGCTGCTGCCGCTGCGGGAGTCGTTGCTGTTGCAGGGTGTCCCGGAGCGGGCCAGCGCCTACTTCGTGCACAGCTACGCGGCGCCGCTGAATGCCCACACCGTCGCGGCGTGCGACCACGGTGGGCTGTTCACTGCCGTGGTGGAGCAGGGGCGTTACTACGGCGCACAGTTCCACCCCGAGCGCTCCGGCGAGACCGGCTCGCTGATGCTGCGCAATTTCCTCGAGGGCACCGCTGCATGAGTTTCATCGTCTACCCCGCGCTGGATATCCGCGATGACCGCGTGGTGCGGCTGCGCCAGGGCGACTACGCGCAGGAAACCTCCTACGGCGACGATCCGCTGCCGCGCGCGCAGGCCTTCGCCGCCCAGGGCGCGCAGTGGATGCATCTGGTCGACCTGGATGCTGCACGCGCCGGTGGCTATACGCTGGCACCGCTGCTGGCGGCGATCCGCGCGCAGACGCCGCTGCAGGTGCAGACCGGTGGTGGCGTGCGTGGCCGCGACGATGTGGCGCGCATGCTTGATGCTGGCGCCGGCCGCGTGGTGGTCGGCTCGCTGGCGGTGCGCCGCCCCGATGAAGTGGTCGGCTGGCTGGAGGAATTTGGCGCCGAGCGCATCACGATTGCGCTGGACGCGCGCCAGGACGCACAGGGGCAGTGGCAGCTGCCGGTGCACGGCTGGACCGAGAACGCCGGGGTGACCCTGGATGACCTGGCCCAGCGCTACGCGCGCGCCGGCATGCGCCACCTCTTGTGCACCGACATCGCCCGCGACGGCATGCTGGCCGGGCCCAATATCGGCCTCTACCAGCACCTGTCGGCATTGCTGCCGGGGGTGGCGGTGCAGGCGTCCGGCGGCATCCGTGACGTGGCCGATGTGGCCGAGGCGCGTGCCGCTGGCTGCGGTGGTGCGATTCTCGGCAAGGCACTGCTGGAGCAGCGCATGGACCTGGCGGAGGCGCTGGCATGTTGAGCCGCCGCATCATTCCCTGCCTTGACGTGCGCGATGGCCGCGTGGTGAAGGGCGTGCGCTTCCGCGACCACGTCGACATGGGCGACATCGCCGAGCTGGCGCAGCGCTACCGCGACCAGGGTGCCGACGAGCTGGTGTTCTATGACATCGGCGCCAGCCCCGAGGCGCGTTCGGTGGACGTGGCGTGGATCGAGCGCATCGCGCGCCTGATCGACATTCCGTTCTGCGTGGCCGGTGGCATCGACAGCGTGGAAGCCGCGCGTCGCGTGTTGTTCGCCGGTGCCGACAAGGTGTCGATCAACTCCCCCGCGCTGGGCCGCCCGGAACTGATCACTGAACTGGCCGACGAGTTCGGCGTGCAGTGCGTGGTGGTGGGTGTCGACTCGGTACGTGAAGCGGACGGCCAGTGGCGGGTGCGCCGTTTCAGTGGCGACCCGGACAAGACCCAGGCGGTACCGCTGCGTACCCTGGACTGGATCGTCGAAGCTCAACGGCGTGGCGCTGGCGAGATCGTGCTGAACTGCATGGACAGCGACGGTGTGCGCCGTGGCTACGATGTCGTGCAGCTGCAGCAGGCGCGGGCACTGTGCCAGGTGCCACTGATCGCCTCCGGTGGCGCCGGTGCGATGGAGCACTTCGCCGAAGCCTTTGATCAGGCCGACGTCGATGGTGCGCTGGCGGCGAGCGTGTTCCACAGCGGCGCCATCGCCATTCCAGAATTGAAGCGCTACCTGCGCGGACAGCAGATCGAGGTGCGGGATGTCTATTGAAGTCAGGCCTTCGTTGGACGCATTGCAGGCACTGGACTGGGGCAAGGGTGACGGCTTGCTGCCGGCCGTGGTGCAGGATGCCGATACGCTGCAGGTGCTGATGCTGGGCTATGTCAGCGCCGAATCGCTGGCGGCCACGCTGGCCATCGGCCACATGACCTTCTTCAGCCGCAGCAAGCAGCGGTTGTGGACCAAGGGCGAGCAGTCCGGCAACGTCCTGGCGGTGCAATCGATCAGTGTCGACTGCGATGCCGACACGCTGCTGGTGACGGCACGCCCGGCGGGGCCAACCTGCCACACGGGTGCGGAGAGCTGTTTCGACCAGGCGCCGAAGGACTTCCTGGGCGGGCTGGACCAGTTGGTCGCGATGCGTGAGGCGCAGCGCCCGCCGGGCAGCTATACGACCAGCCTGTTCGAGGGCGGCATCCGCCGCATCGCACAGAAGGTGGGTGAGGAGGGGGTGGAGACCGCTCTGGCTGCGGTTGCGCAGGATGACGAGGCGCTGCTCGGTGAGGCTTCGGACCTGCTGTACCACCTGCTGGTACTGCTGCGCGCGCGCGGTCTGTCGCTGGACGATGCGCGGGCGGTGCTGGAAAAACGCCATCGTTGAAGCGTGGTAGTGCCGGCCGCTGGCCGGCAACCTCCTGATCGTCGGACATCCAAGGGTTGCCGGCCAGCGGCCGGCACTACCCGCCGGCAATGCAGCCGAGCGTGGCTCGGCTCTACAATACCGCGTCTCTTTCTGCCGGATGCCTCCCGTGAAACTGCCTGCTGCCTGGCTGTGCTGCCTGTTGCTGACCTCGCCGGCCTGGGCTGCGGACACCGTGGTCACCGGCAAGGTCTATCTGGAGCGTGAAGGCAAGCCGGGCCGCGGTGCGACCGATCCGGGCCTGGCCGGGGTGCAGGTCTCCAACGGCGAGACGATCGTCAAGACCGCCGCCGATGGCAGCTACAGCCTTCCGGTGCGTGACGGCCAGACCGTGTTCGTGATCAAGCCCGATGCGTATTCGTTCCCGAAGGCGACAGACGGCCTGCCTTCGTTCTGGCGCCACTTCCGCCCGAACGGCTCGCCGGCGCTGAAGTACGGCGGCATCGCCGCCACCAGCGATGTCACCCGCAACTGGGATTTCGCGCTGCAGTCGGATCGCCATGACAGCCGTCGCGGCTTCCAGATGCTGGTCTTCACCGACTCCCAGACCGCCAGCCTGAAGGACATCGGCTACTACCAGCAGTCGATCGTGTCGCCGCTGGTCGGCCAGACCAAGGCGCGCATGGGCACCACCCTGGGTGACATCGTCAACGACGATCTGACCCTGTATCCGGCAATCAACAAGGTCACCACGTCGCTGGGCGTGCCGTGGTTCCATGTGCCGGGCAATCACGACCTCGATTTCGATGCAGCCAGCGACGAGCATTCGCTGGACAGCTGGCGCAACATCTACGGCCCGGACACCTACGCGGTGGAAGAGGGCGGTGCCAGTTTCGTGTTCCTCGACGACGTGGTGTATGACCCCAACGCAAGGCCGAAGTATGTCGGTGGCCTGCGCGAAGACCAGTTCGCTTTCCTTGCCAGCTACCTGAAAGGCCTGCACAAGGACCGCCTGCTGGTGCTGGGCATGCACATCCCGCTGTTCGACGCCGCGCCGGGGCGCGAGACCTTCCGTCATGCTGACCGCCAGCGCCTGTTCGACCTGCTGAAGGACTTCCGCAACGTGCTGGTGCTCAGCGGGCACAGCCACACCCAGCAGCACGTCTACCACGGCAAGGCCGACGGCTGGAACGGTGACAAGCCGCTGCACGAATACAACGTCGGTGCCAACTGCGGCGCATTCTGGTCCGGGGTGAAGGATGCCGCCGGCGTGCCGGACAGCGCCATGAGTGATGGCACGCCAAAGGGCTACGCGTTGCTGGACGTCGCCGGCAATGGCAGCTACAAACTGCAGTACCGCGTGGCCGGCAAGCCGGCCAGCGAGCAGATCGGCCTGCATGCGCCGAAGGTGCTGCGCCAGGGGGCCTATCCGGCGTGGGGTGTCTACGCCAACGTCTACATGGGCGAGGACGCCAGCGTGGTCGAGTACCGCGTCGATGGCGGTGCCTGGCAGCCGATGAAGCAGGTCAGTCAGCCCGATCCGCGCCTGATGGTGGAGAACGTGGCTGACGATCTGGCTGACAGCCTGCGCGGCTACGACCGTTCGCCGGAGGCCACCGCGTCGCCGCACCTGTGGCGTGGCGCGCTGCCGACCGACCTGGCAGTGGGCAGTCACAAGGTCGAAGTACGCTCTACCCAGCCTGATGGTGCAGTATTCACCGCCACCACCCGCTACAGCCTGCAGACGGCACAGCCCTGATCCCCCGCATCTCCGCTCCAGCGAAAGGACCCCGCATGGATATCCGCTTCATGGCCGGCACCACGCCAGTCACCCTCAGCCGCCACTGGTTCACCGGCGCGATGCTGCTGCAGAGCGCCACCGAGAAGGTCTGGGTGCAGCATCCGCTGCATCCGGGCACCCACTTCTCGTTCTCGCTGGTACAGTCGTGGCTGCGCCACATCGCCGGCCATGAGGTGCTGGTCGAGCGCACCCGGCCGCTGTTGTTCGCCGGCTTCCGCCCGCAGCGCCTGCGCGTGCTGGTGGATGGTGTGCAGGTGGCCGAACAGGAAGGCATGTAGTCCAACCTGAACCGCCGGCGCGCTAGGCAAAGCCGCCCCGATGCCTGAGAATCGGGGCGATTCAATCGATCCAAGCAGGCCAGCGTGACCATCGCAGCAGCGTCTCCGGTTTCCACCGACTCCGCCCGCGGCGGTCTTCCGCGCAGTCTCGTTGTCGCCGATGTCGGCGGCACCTTCGCCCGTTTGGCGCTGGCTGAAACGCAAGCCGGCCAGGCACCACTGCTGGGCAGCCATCGCACCTACGCCTGCGCCGAGCACCCCAGCCTGGCCGCGATCCTGGCCGATTTCACCGCTGGCCTCGGCCAGCCGGTACAGGCCGCGGTGGTCGCCATCGCCGGCCTGCTCGATGGCGATGTGTTGATCAATTCCAACCTGCCGTGGACGGTCTCGCTGTCGGCCACGCGGGTGCAGTCCGGGCTGTATGAGCTGCAGCTGATCAATGATTTTGAAGCGGTGGCGTTGGCCATTCCCTACCTGCAGCCTGACACCCTGGTGCCGCTCAATGGCGATGCTGACCCGGCGCAGGCGTTCCCGGCGCTGGTGCTGGGCGCCGGAACCGGCCTGGGTGCAGCATTGCGCTTTGCCGACGGCGAGCGTCCGGTGCTGGCCAGCGAGATCGGCCATGCCGCGCTCGGCGCCGGCAACGCGCTGGAACTGCAGGTGCTGGACAAGCTGCTGCAGCGCTGGCCGCACGTGGACAACGAGCGCGTGCTGTCCGGCAGTGGCCTGATGAACCTGTATCCGTGCCTGTGCGAACTGCGTGGCGTCACTCCGGTGTGGAGCAGTACCGAGGCACTGATCGGTGCCGCGCGCAGCGGTGAGGATGCGCTGGCGGTGGAAACGCTGCAGGTGTTCTGTGCCTGGCTGGGCAGCCTGGCCGGCGACGCAGCGATCGCGGTGGGTGCGCGTTCGGTGTACCTGGCCGGGGGTATTTCCGCGCATGTGCAGGATTTCCTGGCCGATGGTCGCTTCCGTGAGCGCTTCCTCAACAAGGGCGTGCTGACCGAGGTGCTGCGCCAGGTGCCGGTATGGCGCGTGGAGCATGGCCAGCTGGGCGTTCTCGGCGCAGCGGTCTGGTACGCCGCACGGCAGCCCACGCACGACTGATCGGCGTGGCCGGCATCGGGCCGGCCGTGCATTGCAGACTGGGAGGGGAAGATGGTGGATCGCAGGCAGTTCCTGCAGGCCGGCGCACTGGCCGCAGGCATGGTGGCCTTGCCGGGCGTGCAGGCGCGCACGCAGGGTGGGGCCAGGGTGGTTTCGACCTGGGACTTCGGCGTGCCGGCCAACCAGGCCGCGTGGAAGGTGCTGGCGCAGGGTGGCAGCGCACTGGATGCAGTTGAAGCCGGTGCACGCTGGGCCGAGAGCGAGCTGTGCAACCCCACCGTCGGCCATTGCGGTAACCCGGATCGCGACGGGGTGCTGAGCCTGGATGCGAGCATCATGGATGGTGATGGCCGTTGTGGCGCAGTGGCCGCGCTGGTGGACATCCTGCATCCGGTGTCGGTGGCCCGCAAAGTGATGGAAAACAGCCCGCACGTGCTGCTGGTGGGCGAGGGCGCGCAGCAGTTCGCGGTGCAGCAGGGTTTTGAACGCAGGCACCTGCTGACGCCGCAGGCCGAAGCGGCCTGGCGCGAGTGGCTGAAGACCGAGAAGTACCAGCCGCAGATCAATGCCGAGCGTCGTAGTATTCCTGGCAACAGCGACAACCACGACACCATCGGCATGCTGGCGCTGGATGCCCGCGGTAAGCTGGCCGGCGCCTGCACCACCAGCGGCATGGCCTGGAAGCTGCACGGCCGGGTCGGCGACAGCCCGATCATCGGTGCCGGCCTGTATGTCGACAACGAAGTGGGCGCGGCCACTGCTTCGGGCGTGGGTGAGGAGATGATCCGCAACGCCGCCTCGTTCCTGGTGGTTGAGCTGATGCGCCAAGGGCGCTCGCCCGCGCAGGCCTGCCGCGAAGCCATCGACCGCGTGGTGCGCAAGCGCCCCGAAGCGAGCAGAACATTGCAGGTGTGCTTCCTGGCCATGAACAAGCAGGGCGAGGTGGGTGCCTACGCGTTGCACCGCGGCTTCGTCTACGCCGTGTGCGATGGACAGCGCCAGGACGACCTGCGCGACTCGCCGTCGATCTACACGAGCACTCAGGCGTGAGCACGCGGCTGACCCTGGAGATCGCCAGCAACTCGCTGGCCTCGGCGCTGGCCGCGCAGGCCGGCGGTGCCGACCGCATCGAACTGTTCGAGAACCTGGCCGAGGGTGGCACCACGCCGTCGTTTGCCACCATCGCGATTGCCCGGGAACGCCTGTCGATTCCGCTGTTCGTGCTGGTGCGCCCGCGCCCGGGTGATTTCCACTACGACGCATTGGAAACCGAACTGATGCTGCGTGACATCGCGCAGTGCCGCGCGCTCGGCTGCGATGGCGTGGTGATCGGTGCGCTGGATGTGCAGGGCGGGATCGATCTGGCGCTGTGCCGTGAACTGGTGCAGGCCGCCGGGCCGCTGCAGGTGACCTTCCATCGCGCCTTCGATGCTGCCCGCGATCTGCCTGCGGCACTTGAGCAGGTGGTTGAGCTGGGTTGCCAGCGCGTGCTGACCTCGGGCGGCCAGGTCAGCGCCGAGGCCGGCGCGGATGTGCTGGCGGGTCTGGTCACCCAGGCAGCGGGACGTATCACGGTGATGGCCGGCGCCGGGCTGGGCCCGGCCAACATCGCCGCCGTTGCGCGACGGACCGGCTGCACCGAACTGCACGCCTCGGCCAAGGGCCTGCGCCGCTCGGCCATGCAGTTCCAGAACCCGGCTTTGCGCGGCCTGGACCCGGACTGGAGCCAGACCGCCACCGCGACCGTGGCCGCGCTGCGGCAGGCGCTGGACGGCGCAAGGTAGCCCGCTTCTGCTGTAG
Source organism: Stenotrophomonas sp. AR029 (assembly GCF_047520695.2). Classification (NCBI taxonomy): domain Bacteria; kingdom Pseudomonadati; phylum Pseudomonadota; class Gammaproteobacteria; order Lysobacterales; family Lysobacteraceae; genus Stenotrophomonas; species Stenotrophomonas sp. AR029. Next base: position 12,631 of record NZ_JAXBQQ020000009.1, read on the forward strand.
AGCCGAGCCAACGCTCGGCTGCGCTTTGCGGCAAACGACATCAGCCGAGCACGGGCTCGGCTCTACAACGCCCCGCTGCCGCCGCACGCGACAACGCGGACAAAACCGTTCCGCGCGCGATTGTCGCGTTCGTGTCATTGTCGTGTGCGCCGTTCTCTCAGCGATGTTGCGCAACCCTTTGATTGTTCTGGATACCGGCAGCCGATAGCGGCATTCCGCCAGCGGTTGCTGCATCGCCGCATGCCCGGCGCTGTTCAGCTGTGCTTTAGTTTGGATCGATCCACAGGGGAGGGGCTGGGACGGTCGTGAACCGATCCCGGTACCCGGATCAGCCGTCGTGCTACGCCACCACCCGTCCGTGCGTCCACCCTTTCCAAGAGCAATCACCCATGGCTCAGTCCGTTCGCAAGCGTCGTCACCTGCTGTCCCAGGCACTGGTCCTGGTCCTGTTTCCCCTGGCCGCTGGTGCACAGGAAGCGGCCAGTTCGTCCACCAAGGACTTGGACGCGGTCACCGTTACCGGTTCGCGCATCAAGCGCGCCGCGGTCGAAGGTCCGGCCCCGGTCAACGTGATCACCGCGCAGCAGATCCAGAAAGAGGGCTTCGTCAGCGTGTACGACGCGCTGAAGACGCTCACCGAAGCGACCGGTACCGTCGAAGCCGCCTCGCAGTGGGGTTCGCACACGCCAAATGCCAGCGGGCTGAACCTGCGCGGGATGGGCCCGAATCGCTCGCTGCTGTTGGTCAACGGCCGTCGCGTGGCCGATTACCCGCTGCCGTATGGCGGTGAAACCAATTTCTCCAACTACGGCAACATTCCGGCCGCAGCGGTGGAACGCATCGAAGTACTGACCGGCGGCGCCTCGGCCATCTATGGTTCGGACGCGATCGCCGGCGTGGTCAACGTCATCCTCAAAACCAACTACGACGGCGACGAAGTGCGCGTGCGCGGCGGCACCTCCACCGAAGGCGGGCGCGACACCTGGGACCTGTCATGGGCCGGCGGCAAAACGGGTGACAACTGGAGCGTGACCTATGCGTTGCAGTACACCAAGCGCGATCCGTTGTTCGGCCGCGACCGCCCGCAGATGGACGATGCCGATGATGCGCCGTATGCGTCCTGGAACATGGAGCAGCGCAAGGTCGGCTTCCGTCCCACGGCCGGGCTGGCGCTGATCGATCCGACGACGGGCCAGCGCCTGGCGCCGCCCACCGGTACCTGCGAGAAGTTCGACGGTGAGTACTACACGGCCGATCGACTGGTCTACAACTACGCCGCCAACCGCATCACCAACACCGGCCGCCTGTGCGGCATGAGCGCCGACTACGCCAACTGGCTGCTGACCGGTGGTGCCGAGAACGTGTCCGGCAACCTGTATGCCACCTTCGATTTCAGCAGCGACCTGCAGGCCTGGACCAACCTGGCGGCGTACCGCTCCGAAGCGATCTGGGGCACCAATCCACCCAGCGTCTCGCTGATCGACGATGACAACGGCTACTACTGGGATGCCAACCGCAACCGCCCGATCCTGGGCGTGCGCCAGTTCACCCCGAACGAAGTCGGCGGCTTGGACACCCTGCGCAACACCAACCGCGAGCTGTCATGGGACTGGAGCGCGGGCCTGCGTGGACGCCTTGCCGACCGCTTCGACTGGAGCGCCACGGTGGGCCGTTCCTACTATCGCGTGGAAGAACGGCAGAACGTGGTCGACAAGCAGAAGTCGTACGACTACTTCCTCGGCCCGCGCCTGGGCACCACCGCCAACGGCGAGGCGATCTACGCGCTGAACGAATCGCGCTGGTGGAATCCGCTCACGCCGGACCAGTACTGGCAGATGGGTGCGGTGGCCAGGAACCGCGCGTCATCGTGGGTCAACCAGGCCTCGGCGGATATCACCGGCGAACTGTTCCAGGGCTGGGCCGGCCCGATCTCGTTCGCCGCCGTGGCCGAAGTCGCGCAGCAGGGCTATCACCTCAGCCCGGACCCGCGCGCCGGCATCGACTTCGATCTGCAGAACGTCGATCGCGGTGGCGGCGAGCGCACCCGTTACTCGGCCGGCGTCGAGTTCAAGATCCCGCTGCTGGAGAGCGTGACGGCCACCGCGGCCGCCCGCTACGACCGCTATGGCAACTACAAGGCCGATGACAGCAGTGAAACGCTGGATATCGGCAGCCAGAAGGAGACCACCTGGAACGTCGGCCTGGAATGGCGCCCGGTCGAATCGCTGCTGGTGCGTGGCTCGTACGCCACCAGTTTCCACGCGCCGGACATGCACTATCTGCTGGGCCAGCCGAGCAGTTCCGAAGTGCAGACCTATGACCGCCTGCGCTGCATCCAGAGCGGTGCCTACCTGGTCAACAACTGTGGCGTGGGCAACACCGATGTCTGGTACACCTTCGACGTGAACCGGCGTGGCACGCCGCTGCTGCGTTCGGAAACCGGCGATTCGTGGACGGTCGGCTTCGTCTGGGACGTGATGCCGAACCTGTCGGTCAGCGCCGACTACTGGGCGATCAAGCTGGAAGACATGATCGTCGATGTCGGCGCTGACGAGGTGCTGGCCAGCGAGGCCGGCTGCCTGACCGGCAAGAACATCGATGGCACGCCGTGGGCCAATCCGGCCGGTGGCGATTATTGCGCCGGCATCCTTGCCCGCGTGAACCGTGACAGCAGCGGCCGGCTGGTGTCGATCGAGCGCGGCCCGTTCAACCTGGCCAGCCGGGAAGTGCGCGGTATCGACCTGACTGCACGCTATCGCCTGGAAACCGCGCAGTGGGGCAGCTTCCAGCTGGGCCTGAACTACACCAACCAGATCTCGACCAAGGAACAGCGCTACGCCAACGACCCGAACCCGGAACGGCGCGACCGGGACCTGCGCAGCAAGCTGCGCGCGAGCCTGGCCTGGCAGCGCGGCAACTGGAACGCCAACGTCTATGCCGACCGCGTGGGTTCGGTGCCGGGCGTGCGCTATCACTGGGGCACCGATCGCCTGGACAATCCCGGCGGTTGCCTGCCGTTCGCCGACGGCTACGTGCCCAGTGACAGTCCGTCGCTGAACTGCCTGGAACCGGCACAGCTGCCGGATGGCTCGGTGAACCCTAACCCCAACGCGGGCCAGCAGACCTCGCGCTACTTCGGCCGGGTCGGGCCGTTCATCACCTGGAACGTCAACGTGGGTTACCAGGTGACCGAGCACGCCAAGGTCAATGTCTACGTCAACAACGTGTTCAATTCGGCCAGCTGGAACCACAAGGACCCGTACAAGCTGGACTATGACTTCGCCCCGACCCGGTTGCTGAGCGCGGTCGGCCGCGAGTTCGCATTGGAGTATGTGTTCACCTTCTGAGGAGACCGGCCTCCGCCGGTAGATCCACGCCATGCGTGGATGCGGAAACGGAACACCGGGGGCGGCGCCCCCCTTCAGGCATGCGGACAGGCTGGATTTGACCTTCCCACGATGGCAAGGTTTAGCCTGTCCGCATCCAGAAGGAAACCCGGGAATCCGATCATGAGCACGCCGCGCGCCGCTGCCGCCCCCGCCAGCCCCTCCACCATCAGCCTGCCCATCGAGGGCATGACCTGCGCCAGCTGCGTAGGCCGGGTCGAGGCAGCACTGTCCAAGGTCGAGGGCGTGGGCAGTGTCTCGGTGAACCTGGCCACCGAGCGGGCGGATATTCGTCCGTCGGGCCCGGTGGATCGCGCGGCGCTTGTCCAGGCAGTGGAGCGGGTGGGCTATGACGTGCCCGCAGCGACCACCGAACTGGCGGTCGAAGGCATGACCTGCGCTTCCTGCGTGGGCCGTGTCGAACGCGCGCTGTTGGCCGTGCCCGGCGTCAGCCAGGCCAGCGTCAACCTGGCCACCGAGCGCGCCACGGTGCGTGGCATGGCGGACGTGGCTGCGCTGGTCGCCGCGATCGACAAGGCCGGCTATGACGCACGTGTGATCGAGGCGGGTGTGCAGTCCGATGACCAGGCTGCGGAAAAGAAGGATGCCGAGCGCGCCGAACTGAAGCGCGACCTGATCGTGGCGGCCGCGCTGGCACTGCCGGTGTTCGTACTGGAAATGGGCTCGCACCTGATTCCCGGCATGCACGCATGGGTGATGTCCACCCTCGGCATGCAGGCCAGCTGGTACCTGCAGTTCGTGCTGACCGCGCTGGTGCTGGCCATTCCGGGCCGCCGTTTCTACCAGAAGGGGTTCCCGGCGCTGCTGCGGTTGGCGCCGGACATGAATTCGCTGGTGGCGGTGGGCACCGCCGCGGCGTTCGGCTATTCGGTGGTAGCGACCTTTGCACCGCGGCTGCTGCCGCCGGGCACGGTGAACGTCTACTACGAAGCGGCGGCGGTGATCGTCGCGCTGATCCTGCTCGGCCGCTTCCTGGAGGCCCGGGCCAAGGGCCGCACCTCTGAAGCGATCAAGCGCCTGGTCAACCTGCAGGCCAAGGTGGCCCATGTGATCCGCGACGGCCGCGCGGTCGACATCCCGATCAATGAAGTGCAGAGCGGCGACCTGGTGGAAGTGCGCCCGGGCGAGCGCGTGCCGGTGGATGGCGAGGTGGTTGAAGGCCGCAGCTACATCGATGAATCGATGATCAGCGGCGAGCCGATTCCGGTCGAGAAGCTGCCGGGCAGCAGCGTGGTGGGTGGCACGGTCAACCAGAAGGGCGCACTGACGGTGCGGGCGACGGCCGTGGGCGCGCAGACCCTGCTGGCGCAGATCATCCGCATGGTCGAACAGGCGCAGGGCTCGAAGCTGCCGATCCAGGCGGTGGTCGACAAGGTCACGTTGTGGTTTGTGCCGGCGGTGATGCTGGCCGCGCTGGCGACCTTCGCGGTCTGGTTGATCTTCGGTCCATCGCCGGCACTGAGCTTTGCACTGGTCAATGCGGTGGCGGTGCTGATCATTGCCTGCCCGTGCGCGATGGGCCTGGCCACGCCGACCTCGATCATGGTCGGAACCGGTCGTGGCGCCGAAATGGGCGTGCTGTTCCGCAAGGGCGAAGCACTGCAGCTGCTGAAGGACGCGCAGGTGGTGGCGGTGGACAAGACCGGCACGCTGACCGAAGGCCGCCCGCGCCTGACCGACCTGGAGATTGCTGCCGGCTTCGATCGCAACAGGGTTCTGGCGGCAGTGGCCGCGGTGGAGTCGCGCTCGGAGCATCCCATCGCCCGCGCGATTGTTGATGCCGCGACCGGGCAGGGCATCACGTTGCCGGGCATGGTCGACTTCGAATCGGTCACCGGCATGGGCGTGCGGGCCAGTGTCGAGGGTGCACGCGTGGAGGTCGGTGCCGATCGCTTCATGCGCGACCTGGGCGTGGACATCACTGCATTCGCAGCATTGGCGGCGGAACTCGGCACGCAGGGCAAGTCGCCGCTGTATGCCGCCATCGACGGTCGCCTGGCCGCGATCATCGCGGTATCCGATCCGATCAAGCCGAGCACCCCGGCAGCGATCGCGGCACTGCATCGGTTGGGCCTGAAGGTGGCGATGATCACCGGCGACAACGCCGGGACCGCGCAGGCGATCGCGCGCCAGCTCGGCATCGATGAAGTGGTGGCCGAGGTGCTGCCGGAAGGCAAGGTCGAGGCAGTGCGCCGGCTGAAGGCCACGCACGGCCACGTCGCCTTCGTTGGTGACGGCATCAACGATGCCCCTGCGTTGGCTGAAGCCGATGTCGGCCTTGCCATTGGTACCGGCACCGATATCGCGGTGGAGTCGGCCGACGTGGTGCTGATGTCGGGCAACCTGCAGGGCGTACCGAACGCCATTGCGCTATCGAAGGCGACGTTGGGCAACATCCGGCAGAACCTGTTCTGGGCCTTCGCCTACAACACCGCGTTGATTCCGGTGGCCGCCGGCGTGCTGTACCCGGTCTGGGGCGTGCTGCTGTCGCCGGTGTTCGCGGCCGGTGCGATGGCACTGTCCAGTGTGTTCGTGCTGGGCAACGCACTGCGCCTGCGCCGCTTCCAGCCGCCGATGGCGGATGCCGCCGTTGCGACCCACTGAAGGAGAATCGCATGAATATCGGTGACGCCGCCAAGGCCTCCAGCGTGTCGGCGAAAATGATCCGCTACTACGAACAGATCGGCCTGATTCCTGCGGCGGATAGAACGGAGTCGGGCTATCGGGCGTATTCGCAGGCCGACATCCATCGCCTGCGCTTCATCCGCCGCGCGCGCGATCTCGGCTTCCAGGTGGCCGAAATCGGCGACCTGCTGGGCCTGTGGAACGACACGTCGCGCCACAGTGCCGACGTCAAGCAGCTGGCCGAGCAGCACATCGCCGACCTGGAACAGCGCATCGAGCACATGCGGCAGATGGCCGACACGCTGAAATCGCTGATCCGCTGCTGTGCCGGCGATGAGCGCCCGGAATGCCCGATCCTGCAGCGGCTGGGTGAAGACGATGAGGCTCCGCTGCCGGTGGAAGCGGCCAAGACCGGCGCGGTGCGCCGCCGCGCACGCAAGCACTGAGTTTTCATGTTCGCATGCACTGAAAAGCCCGCCCAGTGACAGTGCAGGGGGCGGGCTCCGCTGTGGCAGAAAGCAGGGGATCAGGCAGTGCGCGGCGGGAACCCCGCATCCTTCAGCGCGGCGAACACCTGCTCCTGTGATGCAGTGGTCTGCACCTTGACCAGGCCGGTCGGCGGATCGGCCACCACACTGGCGCTCGGATCGATCTGCTGGATCGCGCGGGTCACGCTGCGCGCGCAGCCGCCGCAGGTCATGCCGTCAACATGGAATTCCATCTGTAGCTCCTTCGGTGCTCGTGAGGTGAAACCAGTGTGCACCTTCCAACGATGGCAGGGTCAAGCAGGTGGCTGAACGGCGGTGCAGGCAAATGAAAACGGCAGCCGCCTGTACCAGCGCGGCTGCCGTGGAGGACCATTCCCGTCGGGGCGGGCAAGACTGCGCCGGGCCAGGCCCGGCGCTGCCTCAGAACTTCCAGTTCACGCCGAAATACAGCTGGCGCCCGGCGTACAGATTGGACAGCAGGCGGGCCTGGCTGTCGTTGCCGATGTAGCTGCGCAGCTCGGACTTGGTGGCGTTCAGTACGGCCGCGGTCACCGTCCAGTCCGGGGTGAGGTTGTAGGCCACGTTCAGGTCAAGCTGGCTGTAAGGCTTGGTGTAGGTGGTCATGCCATTGTTCAGGCCGCCGACCACTTCACCTCGACGGTTGTACGAGGCGCGCGCCAGGAACTTTTCGTTCTCGTAGAACACCGTAACGTTGGCCTGGTTCTTGGCACTGCCGACCAGCGGCGAGGAGCCGATTTCCTCGCCATCCAGCACGATCGAGGCCAGGTTGGTGTCGTTGTAGGTGTAGTTGGCCTGCACGCCCAGCCCGAAGTCGAACGTGTACTGGCCATACAGTTCCACGCCCTGCGACACGCCATCGCGGCCATTGGCCTGGGTCTCGTACTTCTGCACGGTGACCGACTGCCCGCCGACGTTCATCTGCTGGTCGCGCACCACCGGCACGGTGAAGTTGTCCACGTTCTTGCGGAACAGCGAAACACCTGCGACCGCGCCCGGCTTGAAGTACCACTCCAGGCCCAGGTCGAACTGGACCGCCTTGAACGGTTCCAGCGCCTTGTTGCTGCCCGAGCCGTACCAGCCGGGCGTGTCGGTGCCGCCGGTGACGCGGCGGTCGTTGGCGTACTCTTCGCTGATGTAGCGCAGGCCACCGGGATAGGCGATGCTGGTGTAGCTCGGGCGCGCGACCACCTTCGACGCCGCGCCACGCAGCACCAGGTTGTCGGTGATGTCCCAGGCAATGTTGAAGCTGGGCAGCACGTCGGTATAGGTCTTTTCCAGCGACGACAGGGCATACACCTTGTCGCGCACCTGCGGGTCGGGCAGGCGGACGAAGCCACCCTGGCAGCGCAGGTTCGGGTCGGCGGCCGGATCATCGCAGCTCATCGGCGCGCCGCTGGCGTTGTCGACGAAATAGTCGTTGAAGCGCTCGACCGAATCGCTGGACTGGGCGAACTGCTTGGTCCGCACCACGCGCACGCCGATGTTGCCGCGTACCCGCTCAGTGCGGAAGTTGGCCTGGAAGTAGCCGGAATAAATCTTCTCGTTGACGTCGTAGACGAAGTCTTCTTCGGTGCGGTTGTGCGAGCCACCGTAGGTCTTGTTCAGGTAGTCGATGTAGGCCGGGTAGTTGATGCCCGGGAACACGTTGGCGTTGAACGCGCCGGTGATGTTGCTGATCGGGTTGGACAGGAAGAAGCCCGGCTGCGCATCGCCTGCGGTCGGATCGCAACCGGCCTGGTAGCGGTTGTTGTCATAGTCGGACGGATCCAGGCCCGGGCACACCCAATAGGTGTTGCCGGTGTTGCGGTGGACCTTGCCATCGCGGTACTTGGCGCCGAACTGGATCGAATCCAGCCAGCCGGCCTCGAACAGCTTGGTGACGTCGGCCTGGAAGTAGTTCTGCTTGACCTCGGTCTGCATCCACGACGAATCGGTCGAGCCGGTATCGACTTCGGCCACGCCCGCCATCAACTGCTGCTGCAGGTCCGGCGAGAACTGCACCGACGGCGTGCCGGTCAGGTCCCAGGCGGTGTACTGGTTGCCGGACTGCCACTGGTTGCCAACCTTGCGGCGCGGCTTGGCCGACATGCGGAAATTCATCGACGGACCACCTTCGGACCAGGTGCGGCCGCCGGTGAACGAGGCCTTCCACAGCGGGCTGATATCCCAGTCGATGGTCAGGTCGGCGGTCTGCGACAGTGCCTTTTCCTTGCTGTATCCACCGGTGAGCTGCGGAGTGGGGATGGTGCAGTCGTCCGGGCCCCAGCCACCGGGTTCCAGGCCGGCTGCCGCTGCTTCTTCCTCACTGCAGTAATAGGTCTTTCCGGCCAGCTTCTGGTACTGCGCACCCGTGACGATGCTGCCACTCGGGTCGAAATCCAGGCCGTTGAGCAGGCGGCCGCCGGCCCAGTTGCCGTCCTGGTTGTAGCGGGCCAGGTTCCACTCCGGCACCTTCAGCATGTTCTGGGTGTAGTCACCCTGCAGCTCGAAGCGGAAGTAGTTCGCGGTCATCGTGACGTTGTCGACCGGCTTGAACTGGAAGGTCAGCTGGCCGCCCTTGCGCTCGCGCTTTTCTTCCTTCACCGCGAAGTTCACCGAGGTCGGCATGAAGAATTCGCTGTAGTTCTTGCCAGCCTGGTTGTTGAAGCCGGACTGGCCCCACCAGTAGTGGATGCCATCCTGCTCCAGCAGGTTGCCGTTGGCATCGCGGGCCGTGGTGCCATTGCCGTACCACTGGTAGTCCTCGGTGCTGGCTTCCATGGTGCGGGTGGTGCGCTTCTGCTGGGTCACGCCGACGAGGACGCCGAAGCGCTCATCCTTGCTGTGCCACGAGTACAGCGCGGACGCCTGCGGATCGACATCGTGGCTGGTATCGGAGGTGGTGCCCTCCAGGTTCACGTAGCCGGAGTTGGATTCCATGTCCAGCGGGCGGCGGGTATGCAGGATGACCGTGCCGCCGATGCCGCCTTCGTCGATGTGTGCTTCCGGCGACTTGAACAGCTCCGCGCTGGACAACATGTTCGATGGCAGCAGGGTGTAGTTGAAGGAGCGCGTCGCTTCGTTGTTGGTCTCCGACGAGGCGACGAAGTTGCCGTTCAACTGGGTCAGGGTCAGGTCCGGCGCGAGGCCGCGCACGCTGACACTCTTGCCTTCGCCACCGCTGCGGGTGATGACCACGCCGGGCACGCGCTGCAGTGCGTCGGCCACGTTCTTGTCGGGGAACTTGCCGACGTCCTCGGCGGTGATCACCTCGACCACCGCGTTGGCGTCGCGCTTCTGCTCGAGGCTCTTTTCAGTGGCGTAGCGGTAGCCGGTGACCTGGACGCTGTCCAGGGTGGTGGCGTCCTGCGAGCCGGTGGAAGCGGCCTGTTGCGCGGCGGCGCCACCCGGAATGACGGCGGCGGCCAAGGCCAGCGCGATGGCCAACGACAATGCGTCCTGACCATGCGTACGTGTTGAATGCTTCATTCCCATCTCTCCCTCTCTCATGGATTGATCCGGTGACGTGGCACGGACAACTTGAATCGATCTAATTTGAAGTGACTTTGTCGCTGTCGCCAAGCAACTGCCAGTGGCGCCGCGCGCGTGGCCTGGTACGTCCTGTTGCTGCTCCCCCAACTCCCGGCCATCGCAGCGTCGTCTTGGATCGATCTAAGCGATGGGCGGGCGTTTTTTAGCACGGGTCGCCCGCAGGCGCATGCTGCTGCGCAATATGGTACTGGCGTGGCGAAGGGATGACGGTTTGCTGAAATCAGTGAAATCGTTTTCGTGCGCAGGGGAGGGGGAGTTGGCAGGGCTGCGCCCTGCACCTGCGGTAGTGCCGGCCGCTGGCCGGCAACAGCCAAAGCCAAAGCCAAAGCGGCTCTGGGTTGTCTGTGGCTTGGCGGGGCGGTGTCGGATTGCGGGGACGCCGTAAACCCGTCCATGGGGGCTTGGCCGCGGCATCCATGCCGCGGACACCCCGCAATCCGACACCGCCCCACCTTCGACAGTTTCCCGGTGACGGTTGGATTGTCCTGGCGACGGAATGTGGAACGGCATGGGGTCAGATCCGTTTTCCGTTGGAAAACGGATCTGACCCCGATTGATTTCGTTATCCGACAGAGATTCATCCACGCATGGCGTGGATCCACAGATCGCGGAAATCTGTCGAAGGCGGGGTGGGTCCGGTTGCGGGGGTGTCCGCGGCATGGATGCCGCGGCCAAGCCCCCAGGGATGGGTTTACGGCGTCCCCCGCAACCGGACCCGTCCCGCCATCCCTCAGGAAACCAGCTTTTGCTTCGGCCTTTGCTTCGGCTTCGGCTGTTGCTTCGGCAGGTGCAGGGCGCAGCCCTGCCGAACACCCCATCTCATGCTGCGCCGCAGAATGCATTCGGCTGAACCTGCATGCTCTACTTGAATCGATCTAAATTCACGGTCTGCTGGGTCGGGCGTCATTCCAGGGGGAGCTCTCTGCAGGTCAGGGCAGGGCTCAGCGGAACGGTGCCGGACGGCCCCGGCCGTCTGCCTCCGCGTCATCGACTACAGGAACCCGACATGCGTCCAGTGCCGTCCGCTCCCGCCGTCCCATTGTCCTCGCGCCCGCTGGTGCGCCTGGCCTGCCTGCTCGCGCTGTCGTCAGTGCCGGTGCTGCTGCAGGCCGCACCGGCCGCGCTGGAACGCGAGGTCAATACCTTCATCGGCAGCAAGGACGACGGCAACACGTTCCCGGGTGCGTCGGCACCGTTCGGCCTGATCCAGGTCAGTCCGATCGGCAGCCACTACTCGGGCTGGCGCTATGACGACGAGAAGATCCGCGGGTTCGGCCACTCCTTCCTGTCCGGCGCGGGTTGCTGGGAACAGGGCGGGCAGGTGTCGGTGCTGCCGGTGACCGGTTCGATCGGTCCGGGCGGCGATTTCGATACCGGCAATGCCAAGCAGTTCGACCACAAGGCCTACGCATCGACCTACACCCACGATGGCGAGGTCGGCCAGGCCGGCTACTACAAGGTGCGCCTGACCAGCTACGGCGGCATCGATGCGGAAGCCACCGCGCGCACCCGTGCCGCCGCCGAGCGCTACACCTTCAGCCAGCGCAGCGGCGATGGCCACGTGCTCGTCAATGTCGGCCAGGCCAACGAGCGCCATTCGGTGATCGGCAGCGTGGTCGATGTGGTCGGCGATCGTGTGGTGGAAGGCAAACTGGTCACCAAGAGCTTCTGTGGCGGCCACCAGTACACCACCTGGTTCCGCATCGAGTTTGACCGTCCGTTCAAGGCGCATGGCACCTGGGGTGAGGGCGGTGGCCTGCCGGGCGCGCGCCACAGCATGGAAGGCGAGCAGAAGCCGAACGGCGCCTGGCTCAGCTTCGACCTGGCCAAGGGCCAGTCGGTGACGGCGGTCAGCGCGATCTCGCACGTGGATGCCGAAGGCGCGCGCACCAACCTGCGCGCAGAAGGCATGCAGAATGGGGTGCTGCTCGGCTTCGACCGCATGCGTGCGCTGTCCCAGCAGTCCTGGCGCGAGCAGCTGGGCCGGGTGCGTGTTCAGGGCGGCACTGCCGACGACCGCGCGGTGTTCTACAGCGCGGTCTATCACGCACTGCTGCAGCCGATGACCGGCAACGACGCCGACGGCCGCTACCGCGGTTATGACGACGGTATCCACCGCGCCGATGGCTGGACCTATTACGAGTACTTCTCGCTGTGGGATACCTACCGCGCGCAGAACCAGTGGCTGGCGCTGACCCGCCCGGACGTGGCGCGCGACATCGGCCGTACCCTGCTGGCGATCGACGAACAGGTCGGTTGGCTGCCGCGCTGGGGTTATGCCAACTTCGAGACCAACATCATGACCGGCGATCCGGTCACGCCGTTCATGGTCGACCTGTGGCGCTTCGGCGCGCTCAAGGGCCGTGAATCACAGGCCTGGGATGCACTGCGCCGCAATGCCTTCGGCACGCCGCCACTGAACTCGCGCATGGCCGGACGCTCCGGCAACCCGACCTACCTGGACAAGGGCTATGTGGCCTACGACCGCGCGTTCCCGTCCAAGGGCATGGATGTCGATCCACACCATGGTGGTTCGGCCACGCTGGAGTATGCGTTGGCCGACTGCGCGCTCTCGCAGATGGCCGATGGCCTGGGCCATGCGCAGGATGCGGCGACGCTGCGTGAGCGTGGCCGCAACTGGCGCAAGGTGTGGGACCCGCAGGTGCGGGATGCCGAGACGGGTTTCACCGGCTTCCCGCGCCCGCGCACCGAGGATGGCCAGTGGTACACGCCGGCCGATGGCCACTACAGCCCGCGTTCGCACCACGGTTTCCATGAGGGCACGGCGTGGCAGTACCAGTGGCTGGCGCAGCAGGACGTGCCCGGCCTGGTCGAAGCGATGGACGGCCGCGAACAGGCCGGTCGCCGCCTGGATGCGTTCTTCGCGATGGACGCGCTGCAGGCCGATCCGCTCAATGCCGCCCGCAAGGCGTGGGTGGTGGGGCCGTACAGCTACTACAACCAGTTCCGCTACAACCCGAACAACGAGCCGGACCTGCACTCGCCGTGGCTGTACACGCTGATCGGCCAGCCGTGGAAGACCGCCGCCGTGGTGCGTGCCGCGCAGCAGTTGTTCACCAATGCCCCTAATGGCGTGACCGGCAACGATGACCTCGGCACGATGTCGGCCTGGTACCTGTTCAGCGCCATCGGCGTGTACCCGGCGGTGCCGGGCAGCGGCCAGTTCCTGCTGCACGCGCCGCGCTTCAGCAAGGTCGAAGTGGATATGGGCAATGGCCGAACCCTGCGCATCGACGCGCAGGGAGCCGATGGCCGCCGCCTGCAATACGTGCAGGGTGTGCGGGTCGACGGCCAGGCGCATGCACCGGTGTGGTTGGACTGGGACCGCCTGCAGCAGGGCCCGCGCCTGCAGTTCGCGCTCGACGCGAAGGCGCCGGAGCAGGGCTGGGGCACCGCGGTGAAGGACCTGCCGGTGTCCTGGTGCGCGGCACCGGGCAGCCAGCTGCGCTGAGCCGGACTGTGCCGTTCGCGCTGACCCAGCGAACGGCACGGCACGACACGGCCCTGATCCATTAGGCTTGAGCCTCCAGCGGAGTCCGGGAAGACGATGAACGACAACGGCAACAGTCCCAGCAAGCGCGCCGGCAAGGCGGTGACGGTGACCGACATCGCGCGCGCGATCGGCGTGTCACGGGCAACCGTGTCGCTGGTGCTGCGTGGCAGCCCGCTGGTCAACGTCGATACCCGCGCCAAGGTCGAGGCCGAACTGCGCCGCCAGCGTTACGTCTACAACCGCGCGGCGGCCAACCTGCGCCGTCGTACCTCGTCGAGCATCGCGCTGGTGATCAACGATCTCTCCAACCCGTTCTTCGCCGAGTTCGCATCGGGTGTGGACGAGGCGTTGGGCGGGCGTGGCTACGTGACCCTGCTCGGCAGCACGGGTGAATCGCCGGAGCGGCAGCAGGCGGTGCTGTCCACGCTGATGGAGCACACCCCGGCCGGCCTGATCCTGTCGCCGGCCGAGGGCAGCGATACCGCACAGCTGCGGCAGGCACTGGGTGCCAATGCCAACGTGCTGCTGTTCAACCGCGAACTGGCCGGGGCCGACTGGGACTTCCTGACCCTGGACAACCAGCACGGCGCCTATCTGGCCACGCGCCACCTGATTGAGCGCGGCCACCGCCAGATCGCGTTCTTCGGGGGCCACGCCGCATCCAGTTCCTGCCACCAGCGCCGCGCGGGTTTCCAGCAGGCGCTGGCCGAGGCCGGTCTTTCGCTGCCGCCGGGCTGGATGATCGAGTCGGCCCCGAACCGCCTGGAAGCGGCAGCGCGCACCGATGAACTCTTCGCCGACGGTCATCGGCCGAGTGCGGCGGTCTGCTACAACGACACCGTCGCGCTGGGCCTGATGCTGGGCTTGAACTCGCGCGGCATCCGTCCGGGCGGCGATTTCGCCGTCACCGGCTTCGATGATATTTCCGAGGCGGCGGTGGCCGTACCGCCGTTGACCACGCTCACCGCCGACCCGCGCGAGCGTGGCCGCCAGGCTGCGGCGCTGCTGCTGCAGCGGCTGGACGAACCCGACGCGCCGCCTCGGCGCACGGTCGCGCCGGTGCAGTTGCGCATCCGCGAAAGCAGTGCCGCACGACCGAACTGATTCCTTCCGCATACCCCTTCCACGCAACAACGACCTTCCGCGCATCGAGGCGCGTACCGCATGCCGATCTCCGCAACGCCCCGTCCATCGGGTTCTTCGGGCAACGCACCCGCCGTCACCAACGGCAAGGCGTTGGCTGTCGTGACCACGATCTTCTTCATGTGGGGCTTCCTGACCTGCCTCAATGACATCCTGATCCCGCACCTGAAGGCGGTGTTCGAACTGAACTACGCCAAGGCGATGCTGGTGCAGTTCACCTTCTTCGGTACTTACTTCCTGATGTCGCTGCCGGCGGGCCGCCTGGTGGCGGCGCTGGGCTACAAGAAGGGCATCGTGGCTGGACTGGTGATCGCCGGCATTGGCGCGCTGGGCTTCTGGCCGGCGGCCGAACTGCGCGTGTACGGCGCCTTCCTCGGTGCGTTGTTCGTACTGGCCACGGGCATTACCGTGCTGCAGGTCGCCGCCAACCCGTACGTCGCGCTGCTGGGCCCGGAACAGACCAGTTCCAGCCGCCTGACCCTGGCGCAGGCGCTGAACTCGCTGGGCACGGCCATCGCGCCGATCTTCGGCGGCATGCTGATCCTGTCCAACACTGTCAAGAGCGCTGACGACATCGCGGCGCTGCCGGCGGCCGAGCAGCTGGCCTACCGTGCCGCCGAGGCGCAGGCCGTGCAGGGACCGTACGTGGGCCTGGCCGTGGCGCTGGTGCTGCTGGCGCTGTTCGTGTTCCTGTTCCGCCTGCCGGCGCTGAGCGACGCCACCGAGCAGGCCGACCAGGGCCACCACCACAGCTACCTGGATGCGCTGCGCAAGCGCCACCTGCTGCTGGGCGTGCTGGGCATCTTCTTCTACGTCGGCGCTGAGGTGTCGATCGGCAGCTTCCTGGTCAACTACCTGTCGATGCCCAACATCGGTGGCTTCAGCGAACAGGAAGCCACGCACTACGTGTCGGCCTACTGGACGATGGCGATGATCGGCCGCTTCGCGGGTTCAGCGCTGCTGGCGCGCTTCTCGCCCAGCCGCCTGCTGGCGATCTTCGCGCTGGTCAACGTGGCGCTGCTGGTCACGACCATGCTGAGCTCCGGCAACATCGCGCTGTACTCGGTGGTGGCGATCGGCCTGTTCAACTCGATCATGTTCCCGACCATCTTCGCGCTGAGCATCGAGCGCCTGGGGCCACTGACCAACAAGGGCTCCAGCCTGCTGATCATGGCCATCGTCGGCGGTGCCGTGGTGCCGTACCTGCAGGGCGTCCTGGCCGACCACATCGGTGTGCAGGCCAGCTTCATCCTGCCGCTGCTGTGCTACGGCTACATCATTTTCTACGGACTGGTCGGCGCGCGTACGCCGGCCTCCGCAACGCAGGGAGGCTGAGTCCGGAATGGGTGGCATCGTTTGCTTCGGCGAAATTTTGATCGATCTACTAGCGCAGCCGCCGGCCTCGGCCGACACGCCGCGCGCCTTCCTGCAGTACGCCGGTGGTGCACCGGCCAACGTTGCCGTTGCGGCCGCACGGTTGGGTGCGAAGACGCAGTTCGTCGGCACGCTGGGCCGCGACATGTTCGGCGACTTCCTGGCCGACAGCCTGGTCGAGCACGGCGTGGGCACGGATTACATCGTGCGTACCGATGCGGCCAAGACCGCACTGGCCTTCGTCGCACTGGATGCCAGCGGCGAGCGCAGCTTCAGCTTCTATCGCCCGCCGGCAGCCGACCTGCTGTTCCGTGACAGCGACTTCCAGGCGGCGTGCTTCGACAGCGCACAGTGCTTCCATGTCTGTTCCAACAGCCTGACCGAAGCGGCCATCGCCGAGGCGACCTTCGCCGGCATGGATCGCGCGCGTGCGGCTGGCGCGGTGGTCAGCCTCGACCTCAATCTGCGTCCGGCGCTGTGGCCGGCGAACGAGGACCCGACACCGCGCCTGTGGCAGGCGCTGGAACGCGCCGACCTGGTCAAGCTGTCGCGCGAGGAGCTGGACTACCTGGCCGCGCCGCTGGGTGCCGATGGCGAGGCAGCGGTACTGCGGCGCCTGCTCGCTGCGCGCGCGCGCTGGGTGATCGTCACCGACGGTGCGGCCACGCTGCACTGGTACACGCGCGACAACCACGGCACGATCACAAGCTTCCGCGTGGCTACCGTCGACACCACGGCGGCTGGCGATGCTTTCGTCGGTGGCGTGCTGGTTGGGCTGCTGGAGCGCGGCGGCGCCGGTGCCGGTTTTGCCGCCTTCTGCAAGGACCCGGAGGCGATCACCGCCACGCTGCGCTTCGGTGCTGCGGTCGGTGCGCTGGCTGTTACCCGCAAGGGCGCGTTCGCCGCGATGCCCTCGCTCGATGAAGTGCAGCAGCTGCTGCAGGCCCAGGACATTACCGCATGAGCACCTCCCCCGACTTCCGTTCGCCCGCGTTCCTGCGCGCGCATATCGCCGACACGATGGCGTTCTACCACCCGCGCTGCATCGACCCGAACGGTGGCTTCTTCCACTACTTCCGTGACGACGGCAGCATCTACGACGCCAACCATCGCCATCTGGTGAGCAGCACGCGTTTCGTCTTCAACTATGCGATGGCCTACCGCGAATTCGGCAACGCCGAATACCGTGAGGCAGTCGAGCACGGCGTGCGCTACCTGCGCGAGGTGCACCGCAACCCGGCCACCGGCGGTTACGCCTGGACCCTGCGCGATGGCAAGGTCGAGGATGACATGAACCACTGCTACGGCGTGGCGTTCGTGCTGCTGGCCTACAGCTGCGCACTGAAGGCCGGTCTCGAACAGGCCCGCGCATGGATGGACGAGACCTGGCAGCTGCTGGAAGCGCGCTTCTGGGAGCCGCAGCACGGCCTCTACAAGGACGAAGCCGATGGGCAGTGGAATTTCACCGGCTACCGTGGCCAGAACGCCAACATGCACATGTGCGAGGCGATGCTGGCCGCCTTCGAGGCCAGCGGCGAACAGCGCTATGTGGAGCGCGCGCTGCAGCTGGCCGACAACATGACCCGCCGCCAGGCCGCCAAGGCCGGTGGCCTGGTGTGGGAGCACTACGATTCCAACTGGGAGATCGACTGGGACTACAACCTGGACGACCCCAAGCACCTGTTCCGCCCGTGGGGCTTCCAGCCGGGCCACCAGACCGAATGGGCCAAGCTGTTGTTGATCCTGGACCGCCATGTGCAAGTCGACTGGCTGGTGCCGACCGCGCAGCACCTGTTCGACGTGGCCGTGGCGCGCAGCTGGGACGAGGCGCGGGGTGGCCTGTACTACGGTTTCGCGCCGGAGTCGCGCCGGCAGCCGGGCATGGATGGCGCCCCGATCGGTGGCGACAGTTTCGTCTGCGACGACGACAAGTATTTCTGGGTGCAGGCGGAGACGCTTGCGACCGCCGCACTGATGGCCAAGCGTACCGGCGATGACCGCTATTGGCAGTGGTACGAGCGTATCTGGGCGTATTCGTGGGAACACTTCGTCGATCACCGGTACGGCGCCTGGTTCCGCATCCTCGATGCCGACAATCGCAAGTACAGCGACGAGAAGAGCCCGGCCGGCAAGGTGGATTACCACACCATGGGTGCGTGCTACGAAGTGTTGAACGTGGTGCGTTGAGGTTGGCGCGCCGGGCATGGTCCGGCGCTACCTGCAAGTCCAGTTCACGGCAGCGCCGGGCATGGCCCGGCGCTGCCGTGAACTGGACTTGCAGGTAGCGCCGGACCATGCCCGGCGGAAAGACAGGAGCATCCCGTGCATCGCCTTCCCCTCGTTGTCCGCCTGCTCCTGCTGCTGATCGCGGCGTCCGCCTTCCCGGTCGCTGCCACGCCGCTGCAGGCACAGTGGGAGTTCCGTATGCTGCCCGGCGACGCGCAGGGCGCCGCTCATCCAGGTCTGCAGCAATGGCGGGCGGCGACGGTGCCGGGCAGCGTGCACACCGACCTGCTGGCTCACGAACTGATCCGTGATCCGTATGTCGGCGCACCAGAGGCCGAACTGCAATGGATCGGCCTGGCCGCCTGGGAGTACCGCGCCCGCTTCGACGTGGATGCGGCGACGCTGGCCAAGCCCAATGCCGAGCTGCGCTTCGACGGTCTGGATACCTACGCCGACGTCAGCCTCAACGGCAAGCCGCTGTTGCGCGCGGACAACGCGCACCGGACCTGGCGCGCGCGCGTGAATGGGCGCCTGCGGGCCAGGGACAATGAACTGCAGATCGTGTTCCGTTCGCCTATCCGCACCCTGCTGCCGGGCGTGCAGGCAATGCCGCACAAAATCGCTGGCAACTACCCGTCGCCGTATGGCGATGAGCCGAAGGAGGCGATGGTCGGCAACTTCGCGCGGAAGCCGGCCTACCACTTTGGCTGGGACTGGGGGCCTCGCTATGTCACCGCCGGCGTCTGGCGCGGGGTTGACCTGCAGGCCTGGGAGGCTCACCGCCTGACCGATCTTGCGGTGCGTACAGATGCATTGAGCGCGGAGCAGGCGAAGCTGGCCGTGCTGCTGCAAGTGGAGCAGGGCGCGGCGGCGGGCTCGGCCGTGGTGAATGTGGATGTGCGCGATCCGCAGGGCCGCAACGTGGCCCAGGTGCAGCGCACGGTGCTGCTGAAGCCCGGCCAGAACAGCATCGAGGTTCCGGTTGAACTGGCCGATCCGCGGCGCTGGTGGCCAGTCGGCCACGGTGCGCAGGACCGCTACATGGTGCAGGCCCGCCTGGACCAAGGTGGCACGCCGGAGCTGGCGCGCGAACAGCGCATCGGCCTGCGCACGGTCGAACTGCGCCGCGAGGAAGACCGCAAGGGCGGGCAGGGCTTTGCCTTCGTCATCAACGGCGTGAAGATCTTCGCCAAGGGCGCTAACGTCATTCCGTTCGATGCCTTCCCCGCGCGCGTCGATGCCGCACGCCTGCGCCAGGTGCTGACGGCCGCGCGCGACGCAAACATGAACATGCTGCGCAACTGGGGCGGCGGCTACTACGAGGACGACGCGTTCTTCGACATCGCCGACGAACTGGGCCTGCTGGTGTGGCAGGACTTCATGTTCGGCGGCGGCATGCAGCCGGGCTACGATCCGGCGTTTCGTGCCAACGTGGTGGCCGAAGCACGCGACAACGTACGTCGTCTGCGCCATCACCCCAGCATCGTGCTGTGGTGTGGCAACAACGAGGAAGAAACCGCCTGGAAGGACTGGGGCCACGGCCGCGACCTGAAGGCGGCCGACCCGGCATTTGCGGCGAAGGTCTGGCAGGGCTACGTCGACCTGTTCGGCAACGACCTGCGCCAGGTTGTGGGCGAGGAGGGGCTGGGCGTGCCGTACTGGTCCAGCTCACCGAGCAACGACCTTGACGAGAAGGCCAACGATTCAACGCGTGGCGACAAGCACTACTGGCAGGTCTGGGGCAATCCGGCGTTGCCGGTGCAGGCCTACCTGCGCGAGACGCCGCGCTTCATGTCCGAGTACGGGCTGCAGGCGTGGCCGTCGGTGGCGACAGTGGACCAGATCGCCACCCGCGCCGAACAGCGCATCGACAGCCCGGTGATCCGCGCGCACCAGAAATTCATGGCCGGCGAGGGCAACAGCCGCCTGCTGCACTACATCGAACTGGGTTACGGCACGCCGAAGGACTTCGAGGACTTCGTCTATCTCAGCCAAGTGATGCAGGCCGATGGCATCGCACTGGCGGCGCTGCATCATCGCGCCTCGCGGCCATACACGATGGGTTCGCTGTACTGGCAGCTCAACGATGTCTGGCCCGGCGCCTCGTGGTCCAGCGTGGACTATTTCGGCCGCTGGAAGGCGCTGCACTTCGCCGCGCGGCGTTTCTTCGCGCCAGTGACGGTGGCAGCGCTGCGCGACGAGGGCAGCACGCGGGTGCGCCTGATCAATGATGGCGCCTCACTGGAAGCGCGCTGGCGTCTGCGGGTGATGGACGTGGAGGGGAAGGTGCTGCGTCGTCGCGAGGAAACGGTGACGTTGGTGGCGGCGGGTGTCACCTCGATGGGCGATTTCAGCGATGCAGAGCTGCTGGCCGGTGCCGACCCGACGCGTACGGTGGCGGTGTTCGAGTTGCTGCAGCACGGCGACGTGAGCGCGCGGCAGGTGGTCGGTTTCGTTGAGGCCAAGGACCAGCTGTTGCCGCGGCAGAAACTCAAGGCCACGTTGTCCATCGAAGGGGACCACTATCGTCTGCGGCTGGAAAGCGCGGCGTACGTGCGCGCGGCGTGGATCGACTTCGGCGCGCTGGATGTGCAGGTCGAAGACAACCTGCTGGACCTGCTGCCGGGCGAAACACGTGATATCGCGGTGCGCGGCCCGGTGGATCTGGTTACCCTGCGCGAAGCGCTGAAGGTGAAGACCCTCAACGACCGTTGAGGGGTTTCCCGCTTTGGTAGGTGCCAACCTTGGTTGGCACACCAGCAGCATGCCAACCAAGGTTGGCACCTACCATTTTGCTTACAGCTGGATCTGCTGGAAATTCTCGACCCGTTCGTGGCCGTTGGCGGCCTGGCCGGTACGCGGCATCGGGTAATCATCCAGGCGATCGATCAGGCGGGTCTGCAACCCGGCTTCGCGGGCGGCATCCAGTTCTTCCACCACATCGGACAGGAACAGGATCTCGCCGGCCGGTACGCCGATGGCCTGCACGATGCGGCGGTAGCTGTCGGCCTCGCGCTTGCCGCCGACTTCGGTATCGAACCAGCCCGACACCAGCGGGCTGAGGTCGCCGGCGTCGCTGAACCCGAAGAACAGCTTCTGCGCCGGCACCGAACCGGAGGAGTACACGTACAGCGGCAGGCCGGAAGCGTGCCAGCCCTTCAGCACCGGCGCCACTTCCGGGTAGAAGTGCGCGGTGTAGTCGCCACGGCGGTATCCTTCGTCCCAGATCAGCCCCTGCAGCGCCTTCAGGGCGGTGTGCTTGCGGTCCTGGTCGATCCAGCCCTGCAGCGTCTCGGCTACCAGATTGTCCTTGCAGGCACCGCCGATCTCGGTAGCCACCGCGTCCAGCCAGCGGCGGACTTCAGGCTGCTGGCCATGCTCGGCGACAAACGCGGGCAACGCCTTGCGCGCATAGGGGAACAGCACGTTCTTGACGAACGAGATGCTGCTGGTGGTGCCTTCGATGTCGGTCAGGATGACGCGGGCTTGCATGGATCAGGACGCCTGGGTGGGTACGTAACGAGGGAACTTCTGCGCGATGTCGGTGCCGGTGAAATGGCCGACCCAGCCGTCCGGCTCGGTGAAGAAGCGGATCGCCACGAAGCTGGGTTCCTCGCCCATGTCGAACCAGTGGGTGGTGCCATCGGGCACGGCGATCAGGTCGTCCTTCACGCATTCGATCTCATAGACCTTGTCACCCACGTGCAGGGTGAACAGGCCCGAGCCAGCAACGAAGAAGCGCACTTCGTCTTCCTTGTGGAAGTGCTCGTCGAGGAACTTCTTGCGCAGCTCGGCGCGATTCGGGTTGTCCGGGGCGATCGAGGCTACGTCCACGCTCTTGAAGCCGCGCTCGGCGACCAGGCGGTCGATGTCAGCGCGGTAGGCGGCGAATACTTCCTCCTGGCTGGCGCCCGGTGCGACGGGCGCGGTGGCCTGCCAGCGCTCGAAGGTGACGCCGATCTTCTGCAGCTCGGCAGTGATGACCGCGCCGTCCTGGGTGTCCAGCAGCGGCGAATCGGGGCGGGTGTCGTCGTAGATGCGCAGTCGGCTCATGGCGGCAGCTTGAACGTCTCGGGGGGAAGACAGGGTAGCAGGGTGGGTGTAGGGCGCAGATTCCGGATCGGCATCTGCACCTGCGCGCCGGTTCAGCCGCGCAGCCTGCGCAGCTCCAGTTCGCAGTGGAACAGGAACTCGAACGCTTCCAGGTGGCGGCGTGCCTCGGCCATGTCGCGGCCCCAGGCGTACAGGCCGTGGCCATCGATCAGATAGCCCCACAGGTTCTGCCGGTCGAGCAGGTCATCGACCTGCTTCGACAGCACGTTCATGTCCTGGGTGTTGGCGAACACCGGCACATCGATGGCCATTTCGTGGGTACTGTTGCCGGCGAAGGCCTTCAACAGCTCGTAGCCTTCCAGGCGGATATGACCCTGCGGCGCGTACAGGCGCGAGGCGATGGTCTGCACCGGAGAGTGCGTATGCAGCACGCAGCCGACCTCCGGGAAGCGGCGGTACAACTGGGTGTGCAGCAGGGTCTCGGCGGACGGGCGCAGCGGACGGCCGACGGCCTGGCCGTCGAAGTCCACCACCATGATGTCGTCCTCGATCAGGCGGCCCTTGTCCTTGCCGGACACCGTGATCGCCGCGTGGCGATCGTCCAGGCGGTGGGAGAAGTTGCTGCTGGTGGCCGGGGTCCAGCCGGCATGGGCCAGTTCGCGGACGTTGTCGATCAGCAGCTGGGCCAGTTCGCTCAGGCGCGCGGTGTCGTAGGGGAAGGTGGGGGCGTTCATGCCGACGATTTTACTGGATTCGGCCAACGGCTGAGCCCCTCGTGGCGGGTCGTATAGAGCGGTTCATGGGCGGGGCGGGGCAGGTGGGCCGTGCAGGGGACGCTGCAAGTACGTCCCTGTAAGCTCGATGGCGCCATCCATGGCGCCAGCGCCCCTACACGGCCCACCCGCCCCGCCTCTGACAGGTTCCGGTGTACGGCCGGCCACGGAGTGAAGAAGGAAAAGCGAAAAGCGGGTCGCGGCGCTGCGCTTGCTCGGAGCCGAGCATGGCTCGGCTCTACAGGGAATTCATCGACCGGAGAGAATTCATCTCTCAGACGCAATTCATCCACGCATGGCGTGGATCTACCGGACGTGCCAGGAGACTGTCGGAGGCGGGGAGGGGGGAGGTTGCGGGGGCGTGAGCCGCATGGATGCGGCGACCGAGCTTACAGGGATGTACTTGCAGCGTCCCCCGCAATCTCCCCCCTCCTCGCCAAACCCTCAGTCCAGCTGTTGCTGTTGACGTTGCTCCAGCGGGTGCAGGGCCGCAGGCCCTGCAATGCAAAAAACCCTACTTCACACGCAGCCGGCTGTGCCTGAAGCCGTAGCAGAAATAGATCACGAAACCGACGAAGGTCCAGACGCCCATCAGCATCCAGTTGTGCATCGTCATCGCCGACAGCAGGGCAACGCAACTCAGCACGCCCAGGCTGCAGATCAGCCAGGCCATCGGCATGCGGAACGGGCGCGGCAGGTCCGGCTGGGTGCGGCGCAGGATCAGCACGCCGGCACACACCGCCGCGAACGCGATCAGCGTGCCCATCGAGGTCAGCTCGCCAAGGATGTCCAGTGGGAACAGCGCCGCCAGCAGCGCGATGCCGATGCCGGTGATCACCGTGTTGATGTGCGGGGTGCGGTACTTCGGGTGGATCCTGGTGAACACCGGCGGCAGCAGGCCGTCGCGCCCCATGATCATGAAGATGCGCGGCTGGCCGATGATCATCACCAGTACCACCGAGGACAGGCCGACCAGCGCGCCGACCTCGACCACCCAGCGCAGCCAACCCAGCTGCGGATGCGCGGCCACCGCGGTCACCACCGGTTCGTCGGTGCCCAGCAGCTGGAACGGCACCAGGCCGGTCATCACCGCCGCCATCGCGATGTAGAGCACGGTGCAGACCACCAGCGACAGCATCATGCCGATCGGCATGTCGCGCTGCGGATTCTTCGATTCCTGCGCCGCCACCGACACCGCCTCGAAGCCGATGTAGGCGAAGAACACCATCGCCGCGCCACGCAGCACGCCTTCCATGCCGTACTTGCCGGGGCCTTCATTGGCTGGGATGAACGGCGTCCAGTTGCTGGTGTCCACGTACTTCCAGCCGACCACGATGACCAGCAGGATCAGGCCGGTCTTGAGCACGACCATCGCCATGTTCATTGCCGATGACTTGCTGATGCCGACGTAGCACAGCCAGGTCAGCAGCAGTACCAGCGCAGCGGCCGGCAGGTTGGCGATCGCGCCGGTGGGGCGCAGCTGTGCATCGAGTGGCGCACTGACCAGCGCCGCCGGTAGATGGATGTCGAACTGGCTGAGCAGGCTGAGGAAATAGCCGGTCCAGCTGACCGCCACCGCCGACGCAGAGACGCCGTACTCAAGCACCAGCATCCAGCCGATGAACCAGGCCGACAGTTCGCCGAAGGTGGCGTAGGTATAGGTATAGGCGCTGCCGGAGACCGGCACCATCGAGGCGAACTCGGCGTAGGCCAGCGCGCAGAAGGCGCAGCAGATGGCGGCCAGCACGAACGACAGCATGATCGCGGGGCCGGCGTGGTTGGCGGCGGCCTGGCCGGTGATGACGAAGATGCCGCCGCCGATCACGGCACCGATGCCGAGGGCGGTCAGGCCCCAGGGGCCGAGGTGGCGGCGCAGGCTCAGGCCGTTGGCGTCTTCATGGGCGGCATGCGGGTGCTTGGTGGCCCACAGTTGCTTGAACATGTGTGGTGGTCTTGTCGAAGCGCGCGGTGTCTGGCGCGCGGGGAAAACGGACGGGCCGGCACAGGGCCGGCCCGTAGGCGGATCAGGGTTACTGGGCCAGCTTGCTGTTGCGCATGCCATAGCCGAGATAGATCAGCATGCCCAGCACGGTCCAGCCGACGAACAGGTGCCAGTGCACCACGAACGCCTGCCAGAACAGGAACAGGCAGGCCGCAGCGCCAAGCGGGCAGATGATCCACACCGCCGGCACGCGGAACGGGCGATGGATCTCCGGCTTGGTATAGCGCAGCACCAGCACGCCGATGCAGACCGTGGCGAAAGCCAGCAGGGTACCCATCGACACCAGTTCGCCCAGCACGTTCAGCGGCACCAGGCCGGCCAGTGCGGCGGCGATCACGCCGACCACGATCGTGGCCCAATAGGGTGTGCGGAAACGAGCGTGGACCTTGCCGAAGAACTTCGGCAGCAGGCCGTCGCGGGAAATGGTGTAGGCGATGCGGGTCTGGCCCATCATCATCACCAGTACCACCGAGGACAGGCCGGCGATGGCGCCGATCTCGACCAGGGTCTTCAGCCAGGACAGGGTCGGGTAGGGCTCCAGCGCGGTCGCCACCGGCTTGTCGGTGCCCAGCAGGTGGTACGGCATCATGCCGGTCAGCACCGCGCAGACGATGATATAGACGATCGTGCACACGGCCAGCGAGCCGAGCAGGCCGATCGGCATGTTGCGCTGCGGGTCCTTGGTTTCGCCGGCGGCGGTGGAGACCGCATCGAAACCAATGTAGGCGAAGAACACGATGGTGGCCGCGCGGAAGATGCCGCTCCAGCCGAACTCACCCGGCACGCCGGTGTTTTCCGGAATGAAGGGCTGCCAGTTGGCCGGATCGATGTGGGCCGCGCCGATGCCGATGAACAGGCAGATGACGGTGACCTTGATCGCCACGATGATGGCGTTGACGAACGCCGACTGGGTCACGCCCACGTACAGCAGGCCGGACACCGCCGCCACGATCAGCACCGCCGGCAGGTTGAACAGTTTGCCGGAAGATACGAACTCGCTGCCGGTCCAGGCGATGGGTGCGGCGCTGAGCAGGTCCGGGAAGGGCATGTGCAGCGTGGTGGTGATGAAGCTGATCAGGTAGGCCGACCAGCCCACCGCGACCGACGCCGAGGCGAACAGGTACTCCAGCACCAGGCACCAGCCGATGAACCAGGCCATGCCTTCGCCGAGGGTGGCATAGGAGTAGGAGTAGGCACTGCCGGAGACCGGCATCATCGCCGCGAACTCGGCGTAGCACAGGCCCGCCAGGGCGCAGGCGAAGCCGGCCAGCACGAACGACAGCATCACCGCCGGGCCGGCGTGGTTGGCTGCGGCCTGGCCGGTCAGCACGAAGATACCAGCGCCGATCACCGCACCCACGCCAAGCAGGATGAGGTGTTTAGCCGTGAGGGTCCGTTTCAACGTGGCTTCGCCGTCCAGGCTGCCTTCGATGGGTTCGCCGGCATCGACGTGCCCGGCCGGCTGGACCGGCTTGACCCTCAACAGAGCTTTCAGCATGCAGTACTTCCTAATGATCGGATGGGGTGGGCCGCCGATACGTTGCCGGCAACCTTGAATGGTGAAGGCCGTGCGAACGGCCCGCTGTACCTTAGCCAAAGCTGAAGCCAACGCACAAGCGCAATCGCAACAATGAACGGCGATAATGAGCAGTATTTTTCCGAACCGCCCCCATTCATGCGCCAGACCGCCGAAACCCTTGCCGTGCTTGACGATCGCCTGCGCGGCCTGTTGCGGGACTATGCCCGCCGCGAGCCCGCCTACGACGCACTGGCTGCCGAATTCGGCACATTGCTGGACGATCCAGAAGATCCGTTCCGTCGCGAACGGCTGGCCGGGCATTTCACCGCCAGCTGCTGGCTGGTCAGTGCCGACGGCCAGCGCCTGCTGCTCACCCATCACCGAAAGCTGCAGCGCTGGCTGCAGCTGGGCGGTCACGCCGACGGCGACCGTGATCTGGCGCAGGTGGCGCTGAAGGAAGCCGAGGAGGAGTCCGGGCTGAGCGGCCTGGTACTGGAAGACCCGGCCATCTTCGATCTGGACAAGCATTGGATTCCGGAGCGCAAGGACGTGCCGGGGCACTGGCACTACGACGTGCGTTTCGTGATCCGGGCGCTGGGTGGCGAGGCCTTCGTGCTCAGCGAGGAATCGCTGGACCTGGCCTGGCGGCCGGTAACCGAGGTCGCGGCCGACCCCGAATCGGATGAATCCATGCAGCGCATGGCGCGCCGCTGGCTGGCACGTTGATGCTCTCGGACGGCTGTGCCGCGTTTGTTGCGGCTCATGCGTGTGGCGAGGCGAAGCAGGATGCTGCCCTTGCGATGATCAAGGCTGCATTGCCAGTCATCACATCCATCGACTGGGAGCGCGTGCCATCACGCCTGGAGGTCCCCGGGGTGGGGCGGGAGCGGCTGGCGCAGGAGTTGAGCGACATTGCAGATGCTGTTGGCTTGCCAAGCGAGGCTGCGTTGACGGTTGTCCAGGTGGATGGGGCGGTACCTTCGCTGGGCAGCCGCCTGCAGGACTGGCTGGTTCATGCCGAGGAGCTGGATTTCGTCGATACGCTGTTCCTGTCGATGGAAGACAGGGTTCTGATCCATTGGGACTTTTACAAGAACCTCCACGCCGTAAGGTTCTGAGGTGTTCCATCCACGCATGGCGTGGATCTACTGCGGGATCGCGCGAAACGCCAGTAGATCCACGCCATGCGTGGATGGCGCGATGCCGGAAGCACTCCGCCGGGGTATGCCCGGCGACGCCTTGCTCAATACAGAATGCGCGTCCGCAGCGTGCCCGGAATCGCGGCCAGCTCGTCGCGCACGGCGGCGGCCTGTGCCTCGCTGGCGGTGATGTCGATCACCACGTAGCCCACCTTCGGGTCGGTACGCAGGAACTGGCCGTCGATGTTGACGTTGTGGCGCGAGAAGATCTCGTTGACCTTGGACAGTACGCCCGGCACGTTCTGGTGGATGTGCAGCAGGCGCAGGCTGTCTTCGTGTTCGGGCAGGGTCACTTCCGGGAAGTTGACCGCCGACAGGGTGCTGCCGTTGTCGCTGTAGCGCACCAGCTTGGCTGCCACTTCCACGCCGATGTTGTCCTGCGCTTCCAGCGTGCTGCCGCCCACGTGCGGGGTCAGGATCACGTTGTCGTGGCGGGTCAGCGGCGACTCGAAGATATCGCCGTTGCCCTTCGGTTCGACCGGGAACACGTCCAGCGCGGCACCGCCGACGTGGCCGCTGGCCAGCGCAGCATCCAGCGCATCGATGTCGACCACGGTGCCGCGCGCGGCGTTGATCAGGTGCGCACCCTTGCGCATCTTCGCCAGCTCGGTGCTGCCGATCATCCACTGCGTGGCCGGCGTCTCCGGCACGTGCAGGGTGACGATGTCGGCGCGCGCCAGCAGGTCGTCCAGGCTGGCCGCGGCACGCGCATTGCCCAGCGCCAGCTTGGTTTCCACGTCGTGGAAGATCACCTGCATGCCCAGCGATTCGGCCAGCACGCCGACCTGGGTGCCGATGTGGCCATAACCGATGATGCCCAGCGTCTTGCCACGCACTTCATGGCTGCCGCTGGCCGACTTCGACCAGCCGCCGCGATGGCATTCGGCGTTCTTCTGCGGGATGCCGCGGGTCAGCATGATCGCCTCGGCGATCACCAGCTCGGCCACGCTGCGGGTATTGGAATAGGGCGCATTGAACACCGGGATGCCGGCCAGTTCGGCCGCATCCAGGTCGACCTGGTTGGTGCCGATGCAGAAGCAGCCCACTGCGATCAGGCGCTTCGCCTCGGCCAGCACCTCGGCGCTGAGCTGGGTGCGCGAACGGATGCCGACAATATGTGCCTCGGCGATGCGCGCCTTCAATTCGTCCTCGGGCAGCGCCTTGGTGTGTGCCTCGATCTGGCTGTAGCCGGCGGCGCTGAACACCTCCACGGCGGTCTGGCTGACCCCCTCCAGCAACAGCACGCGGATATCCTGCTTCGGGAACGAGGTCTTCTTCGGCGACATGGGGCAACACGGCCAGTGGGACAGGGGCCAACCACTATGCCAGATCACGGCGCTCATGGTGCAGTGCGCAATTGGTTGCATCCGTAGCTATCTGCCTGTCTGCAGGGCTGGACGCTGGCGCGTGCCGCTGGCACGCTTGCCCGTTCTTCACGCCCCGCGCTGGACCGTCATGACCGATTCCCGCATTGCCTCGCTGCAGCAGGCCTGTCCCGGCCTGAAGCTGAAGACCGACCCGGCCGACCTGGAGCATTACGGGCGCGACTGGACCCGGCGCTGGACGCCGGCGCCGCTGGCGATCGCACTGCCGGCCACGGTCGAGGAGGTACAGGCGGTGATGCGCTGGAGTGCCGCCGAGGGCGTGGCGGTGGTGCCGTCGGGCGGCCGCACCGGCCTCTCGGGCGGCGCGGTGGCGGCCAACGGCGAGCTCGTGCTCAGCCTGGAGAGGATGAACAGGGCGCTGGACTACGACGCGGTCGATCGCACCCTGGTGGTGCAGGCCGGCATGCCGCTGGAGGCCGTGCACAACGCCGCGCTGGACCACGGCCTGATCTACCCGGTGGATTTCGCCGCGCGCGGCTCGTGCACGATCGGCGGCAACGTTGCCACCAATGCCGGCGGCATCCGAGTGATCCGCTACGGCAACACCCGCGAGTGGATCGCCGGGCTGAAGGTGGTCACCGCCAGTGGCGAACTGCTCGAGCTCAACAAGGGCCTGATCAAGAACTCCAGCGGCTATGACTTCCGCCAGCTGTTGATCGGTTCGGAGGGCACGCTGGGCGTGATCGTCGAAGCCACCGTGAAGCTGACCGACCCGCCGCCGGCCAGCAACGTGATGCTGCTGGCCGTACCCAGCTTCGAAGTGCTGATGCAGGTGTTCGCCGCGTTCCGCGCGCGCCTGCAGCTGCAGGCCTTCGAGTTCTTCACCGACCGCGCGCTGGAGCATGTGCTGGCGCACGGTGCGCAGGCGCCGTTCGACGAGGTGCACCCGTACTACGTGGTCACCGAGTTCGCCGCCAACGACGAAGCGCAGGAAGCGGCGGCGATGGCGGCCTTCGAGGACTGCATGGGCAACGGCTGGGTCAGCGACGGGGTGATCAGTGCCAGCGACGCCCAGGCCGCCCAGCTGTGGCGCCTGCGCGAAGGCATCACCGAATCGCTGGCGCGCTACAAACCCTACAAGAACGACGTCTCGGTACGGATCTCGGCGATGCCGGCGTTCCTGGCAGAGACCCAGGCACTGATCGGGCAAGCCTACCCGCACTTCGACGTGGTCTGGTTCGGCCACATCGGCGACGGCAACCTGCACATCAACGTGCTCAAGCCCGACGACACCAGTGACGCCGATTTCGTGGCGCAGTGCGAGCACGTCACCAAGCTGCTGGCGCAGGTGCTGGCGCGTTTCGATGGCAGCATCTCGGCCGAGCATGGTATCGGCCTGGTCAAGAAGGGCTACCTGGACAGCACCCGCGGCCCGGCCGAAATCGCGCTGATGAAGGCGGTCAAACGCGCGTTCGATCCCCAAGCGCGGCTGAATCCCGGCAAGCTGTTCGACGCCTGAGCCGGGCAAATCCTTCACGCACCCGTTACGCTCCACGCATCCTCACAACCGGCTTCGAACCGATGACCCGTAAGCTTCTGCTGCTCGCCCTGCTGTCCCTGCCGCTGGCCGGCTTCGCTTCCAGCTTCGCCGGCACCTCGGCCGGTTCGGCCACCGGCGCTTCCTCCGGCTCCTCGGGCAGCAGCTCGGGTGATGACAAGGTGGTGCTGGCCGCGCGCGACGATGCCGCTGCGTTCGTTGCCAGCGACGGCCAGATCCGTGGCGCCCGCCTGCAGGCCGCGCTGGTCCACCTGCGTGAGCAGAGCGCCACCGCACAGCTGCAGAGCGACCTGGAACTGGCCCGCGCGCTGCTGGCCCGTTGATCCGGCCTTCGGGTAGTGCCGGCCGCTGGCCGGCAACTGCATGACATCTGCACGGAACGCCGCCACGCTTGGCGTGGCTCTACTGCTGACCGCCCACGTCGCGCCTGCAGCTGATCGCCTGCAGCTTGATCCGTCCGGTCTCGATCCGGCACAGCAGCGGCTCGCCAGCCAGACCCTGGCCGACGTGCAGTCACTATTGCCGGACGGCCTGCTGGCTGCGTTGCCGGCGCAGGTGCGGGTGCGCTGGACGGATGACCTGCCGGCCGATGTGCATGGCCGCACCTTCGCTGGCCGTATCGTGCTGCGCCGGAGTCTGCTGGGCGACAGTGCGCCGGGCGCCCGGCGCGCACGCCGCAGCGCGCTGGTACACGAACTAACGCACGTCGCCGACCGTGGCGGTGCGAACTGGTCGCAGAGCATGCGATGGCGTGACCTCGCGGGTTGGCAGCGCAAGCCCTGGCATCTCGGCCGTGGCGACAACGACTTCCGTGACCGCAGCCCCGATGCGTATGAACTGAAGGACCCGGCCGAGTACCTGGCAGTGAACGCCGAGCATTTCGTGCTCGACAGCGAGTTCGCCTGCCGGCGCCCGGCACTGGCGCGGTGGTACCAGGCCCATTTCGGAACCCCGCCATCGCTGCCGCAGTCGCACTGCGCGACCGCGTTGCCATTGCTGCAGGCCGAATCGGAAGAGGGGGCGGCATCGCTGCTGCAGCTCGACCCCGCGCGTGTCTACGCCGTGGATTACCTGTTCGCCGAAGGCAGCGCGCAGCCGATGAGCCGCTGGGGCCACAGCATGCTGCGATTGGTGATCTGCAGGCCCGGGCGCGCACCGGGGCCGGACTGCAGGCTGGATCTCGAACACCACCGCGTGCTGTCCTTCCGCGCGTTCGTGGGCGACGTGCAGATATCCAACTGGCGCGGCTTGACCGGCGGCTACCCGTCGCGGCTGTTCGTGCTGCCGCTGCAGCAGGTGGTGGACGAGTACACCAAGGTCGAACTGCGCGGCCTGCAGTCGCTGCCATTGCGGCTGCAGCGCGATGAGATCGCCAGCCTGCTCGAGCGCACCGCCCAGGTGCACTGGAGCTATGACGGGCGCTATTACTTCGTCAGCAACAACTGTGCGGTGGAGACCGCCAAGCTGCTGCAGGCCGGAGTGCCGCGGCTGGGCGAGGCCGGGCTGGCCCAGCTGAGTCCGCGCGGTCTCAAGCGCCGGCTGGCGCGGCTGGGCATGCTCGACGAGCGGGTACTCACGGACCGCAACGCTGCGCAGGCACAGGGCTATTACTTCGCTTCCGCGCGCGACCACTACCAGCAGTTGTTCACAGTGGCGGCGACCCAGCTGAGCCTGCCCGCCCGCGATGTGCGCGGCTGGTTGAAGCTGCCGGCGGAACAACGGGCACCGTGGCTGCTGAAGGGCGACCTGCGCGCCAGTGCCGGCCTGCTGTTGCTGGAACAGGCCGCACAGCGGCGTGCCGAGCTGCGGGCACGCGATGTGCTCAAGCGGCAGCTGCTGGCTGCTGCGGACAGCGCGGAAACCCGCAGCCTGCGCGGCCTGCTGGCGCAGAGTGGGCAGTGGTTGCGCCCAGGGACGCTGCTGCAGGACGGCGGCTATGGGTTGCCTCTGGGCGACGAGCAGGTACTGCTGTCTGCGGCCGTGACCACTGCCAGTGCGCAGGCGGTACCGGCATGGCAGGCATTGCGTGTGCAGCTTCGCCAGCAGTTGCCGGCGCGGCAGCGTGAGGAAATGGATGCGATCGACGCCAATCTGGCCGCGCTGGGGGCACACCTGCGCACGCAGGCCGCTGGACCGGCTACTGGCGCGGCAGTTCGATGACGAAACGGCTGCCGCCGCAGCTGCCGGGCGTGCAGTAGGCATGGCCGCCATGTGCATCGGCGATGGCCTTGACCACCGCCAGGCCGAGCCCGCTGCCACCGCCCTGGCGCGAACGTGAGCCGTCGGCGCGCATGAACGGAGTGAAGATGTCGGCATGCAGTCCCGGATCAATGCCCGGGCCTTCATCCTCGATGGCCACCTGCACATGGCCCGGCGTGTCATGCACGGCGATGCGCACCTTGCCTGGGCTGGCATAGCGACGCGCGTTCTCCAGCAGCGCCAGCAGCGCCTGGCGCAGGCGCGTGGGATCACAGTGCGCGTTGTGTTCCTCGCGGCTGGTTTCCAGTTCCAGCACGAAGCCCGCAGCGCGGAACTGCGGGTCGACCAGCGTCATCACCGAATGCACCTCGGCCACCACGTCGGTGCGTGCGCGACGCACGTCCAGCCGCGCATTGTCGGACAGGCTCAGCACGCGCAGATCTTCAATCAGTCGCGACAGCCCTTCGACCTGGGCGAGCAGGCTGCGGAACTGCGACTCGTCCGGCTGGAACACGCCCTCGGCCAGTCCCTGCAGGCGGCCGCGCAGGATCGTCACCGGAGTACGCAGCTCATGTGCGATGGCCGCATGCCACATCGCGCGCTCGCTCTCCATGTGCTGCAGGCGGCGCGCCATCGCATTGAAGTCCTCAACCAGGGTTGCCACTTCGCCCGGCGAATTCTCCTCGACGTTGGCGCGCGCCCCAAGGTCACCGCTGGCGAGCGCACGCACGCTGTCCACCAGCGAATTCAACGGCGACAGGATGCGGTGGGCGAGGCGGAACGAGGCGGCGATGGCCAGCGCCAGGCCGGTCAGGATCACGCCCACCATCCATGCAAGCTCCGGCCCGGTCGGCAGCCAGCTTTCCGGCTCTTCGGTACTTCCGGGGAAGAACTCGACCAGCACCGCGTACAGCAGCCACGACGACAGGATCATCATCACGATGACGCCGATCACCATCAGCGACATCGAGACGATGATGTGGCGGCTGAGCCCGGAACGGCGCAGTCGGGCCATCAGCGGTCAGCCATCAACCGGTAGCCGACGCCGCGCACACTGGCCGGAACATTGACCATGCCCACTTCGTCCAGCTTGCGGCGCAGCTTGCTGACATGGCTGTCGACAGTGCGCTCCAGCGCTTCGCTTTCCGGCAGGCATTCGTGCATCAGCTCGCTGCGGCTGAAGATGCGGGTCGGTGCCAGCGCCATGCAGTGCAGCAGCTTGAACTCGGTGAGCGTGAGCAGCACTTCGTGACTATAGCCTTCGCCCTCCACGTGCACGGCGTGGGTGGCCGAGTCGATCAGCAGCGGGCCGACGCGCAGCGCAGTGGGCGCGTCCACGCGCGAGGCGCGCAGCGTACGCCGCAGCACCGCGCGCACGCGCGCCGCCACCTCGGCCGGGTTGAACGGCTTGACCACGTAGTCGTCGGCACCCATGCGCAGCGCGGTCAGCTTGTCCAGGTCCTGGTCCAGCGCGGTCAGCATGATCACCGGCGTCTCACCACGCTGGCGCAGCTGGGTCAGCACGCTCCAGCCATCCAGGCGTGGCAGCTGTACATCGAGCAGGACCAGGTCGGGGCGGGCGCTGCGATGCAGGTCCAGTGCGCTATGGCCATCGGCCGCGCGCAGCGTGCGCAGTCCTTCGCGTTCCAGGTAGGCGCTGAGAATATCGGCGATCTCGGCCTCATCCTCGACGATCAGGACCAGGGCGGCGAGGGCGGGGGAGGCATGCATGCAGGGGCGGGGCCGTAAGGTGCTTGCCTCCATCGTATCTCCACAGTTCCTCCATCGAAACCCCATCATTGCCACGCACACTGCGCGCTTCAGAACCTATCCGCCGCCTGCGCGGCATTGTGCACAGCAATGAGAACCTTCAGGACTCCGGTCGCGTTGATCGCGGCCCTCGCCCTGGCCATGACGGCCTGCTCAACCCCCGAAGCCACTCCCGAAGCCGCACCGCGTGTCAGCGTGGTCACCGTCGGCCCGCAGGTGGTACAGCGCGATGACGAACTGCCCGGCCGCGTGGCTGCCGTGCGCACCGCACAGATCCGTGCCCAGGTGGGCGGCATCGTGCAGCGCCGCCTGTTCGACCAAGGCGCAGAAGTGAGCGCCGGCCAGGCCCTGTTCCAGATCGATCCGGCGGCGTTCCGTGCAGATGTTGATTCGGCACTGGCAGCCCTTCAGCGCAGCGAAGCGGCGCTGGGCCGCAGCCGCGTGCAGTCGCAGCGCCTGCATGCGCTGGCCGCCGCACAGGCGGTCAGCCAACAGCATCGCGACGATGCCAGTGCCGAGTACGAACAGGCCCGTGCCGCGGTGAACGAAGCGCGCGCGATCCTGGCCCGTCGCCAGCTTGACCTGCGCTATGCCACGGTCAGCGCGCCGATTGCCGGCCGCATCGACCAGGCGCTGGTGACCGAAGGCGCACTGGTGGGCGTGGCCGATGCCGAGCCGATGGCAGTGGTGCAGCAGATCGACCAGGTCTATGTCGATGTGCGCCAACCGGCGGCGCAGCTGGAGTCTCTGCAGCGCAGTGCCGCCGGTGGCGGCGAGCTGCCGGTGACGATCATCGGTGCCAGCGGCAAGCCACTGCCCGAACGCGGCCAACTGCTGTTCTCCGGCATCAATGTCGATGCGCGAACCGGTGATGTCATCCTGCGCATCCTGGTCGACAACCCGCAGCGACAGCTGCTGCCCGGCATGTACGTGCGCGCGAGGGTGCCACGTGGCGCGCCGGCCAGTGCATTGACCGTGCCACAGCAGGCGGTGCTGCGCAGCGCCGGTGGCCAGGCCTATGCCTGGGTGATCGGCGCCGACGGCAAGGCGGTGATCCGCACGCTGGAAGTGGACGGCAGTGTCGATCGCCAGTGGCTGGTGCGCACGGGCCTGAAGGCCGGCGAGAAGGTGGTGGTCGAGGGCCAGGAGCGCCTGCAGGAAGGCGTGGTGGTCGATGCGCGCGACTGGCAGATGCCGGTCGCCAGCGCCGGTGCAGTGCAGGCCGGCAGCAAGGGCTGAGCCTTTCCGGGGCCGGTCCCTCCAGGGAAATCCAACATGGCACGTTTCTTCATCGATCGCCCGGTGTTCGCCTGGGTGCTGGCGATCTTCATCATCCTGGCCGGCGTGCTGGCGATCCCGCGGCTGGCGGTGGAGCGCTATCCAGCAGTCGCCCCGCCCAGCGTCAGCATCTATGCCAGCTACCCGGGTGCCAGCCCGCAGACGCTGAATGATGCCGTGGTTGGCCTGATCGAGCGCGAGCTGTCCAGCGTCAAGCACCTGCTGTACTTCGAGTCGTCGGTGGACGCGTCCGGCGAAGCGTCGATCACTGCCACCTTCAAGCCCGGCACCAATCCGGAGCTGGCGCAGGTGGACGTGCAGAACCGCATCAAGGCGATCGAACCGCGGCTGCCGCGCAGCGTGCGCCAGAACGGGCTGTTCGTGGAGGCCGCTGATTCCGGCTTCCTGATGCTGGTCGGCCTGCGTTCGCCCGATGCCAGCGTCAGCGAGGCGGCGCTGGGCGATTTCATGGCGCGCAACATCATCGAAGAGCTGCGCCGTATCGATGGCGTCGGCCGCGTGCAGTTGTTCGGTGCCGAGCAGGCGATGCGCGTGTGGCTGGACCCGACCCGGTTGACCGGCTACGGCCTGACCATGGGCGATGTGGCAACCGCGATCGAGCAGCAGAACCTGGAGATTTCGCCAGGACGCATTGGTGATTCGCCGGGTGTTCCAGGCCAGCGCATCACCGTGCCGCTCAGTGCCGACGGCCAGTTGTCCACGCCGGAACAGTTCGCGGCGATCGTACTGCGTGCCGGCGCCGACGGTTCACGGGTGGTGCTGGGTGATGTCGCCCGCGTCGAGCTGGGCGCGCAGAGCTATGCCTGGGGCACCCGCGAGGACGGCCATCCAGCCACCGCCGCCGGCGTGCAGCTGCGCCCGGGCGCGAACGCGGTGCGTACCGCTGCGGCGGTGCGTGAGCGCATGGCTGAGCTGGCGCCGCTGCTGCCGCGCGGGGTGGAAGCGAGCATCCCGTTCGACACCGCGCCGTTCGTGGAGATATCGATCCAGAAGGTGGTGCAGACCCTGCTGGAGGCGATGCTGCTGGTGTTCGCGGTGATGTACCTGTTCCTGCAGAACTGGCGTTACACGCTGATCCCGGCGCTGGTCGCACCGATCGCGCTGCTGGGTACGTTCGCGGTGATGCTGGCGCTGGGCTTCTCGATCAACGTGCTGACCATGTTCGGCATGGTGCTGGCCATCGGCATCATCGTCGACGACGCGATCGTGGTGGTCGAGGGCGTGGAGCGGATCATGGCCGAGGAGGGCCTGCCGCCGCGCGAGGCCACCATCAAGGCGATGCGTGAACTGACCGGCGCAGTGATCGGCATTACCCTGGTGCTGACCGCGGTGTTCATCCCGATGGCGTTCGCCAGCGGTTCGGTGGGCGCGATCTACCGTCAGTTCACCGTGGCGATGGCGGTGTCGATCCTGTTCTCGGCGCTGCTGGCCCTGAGCCTGACGCCGGCGCTGTGCGCGACCCTGCTGCGCCAGGCCAACCACGGCCATCACGGTCGCGGCGGGCTGTTCGGCGCCTTCAACCAAGGCTTCGAGCGGATGACCGGGCGTTACCAGCGTGGTGTGGCGACGGTGCTGCAGCGGAGCGGGCGGGTGATGGGCGTGTTCGCCGCACTGGTGGCGGCGTTGCTGCTGGGCCTGCACTGGCTGCCGGGCGCATTCCTGCCGGAAGAAGACCAGGGCTATTTCATGACCTCGATCCAGCTGCCGGCCGAGGCGACGGCCGAGCGTACGCTGGCCGTGGTCGAAGCCTACGAACGGCACGTGGCCTCGCGTCCGGGCATCGGCTCCAACCAGTCGATCCTCGGCTACAGCTTTTCCGGTTCCGGCCCGAGTGCGGCGCTGACCTACACCATGCTGAAGGACTGGGGTGAGCGCGCAGGCGCAACCGCGGCCGGTGAGGTGGAGGCCGCGCAGCAGGCGATGGCCACGATTGCCGAGGGCGAGGTGATGAGCGTGATGCCGCCGGCCATCGACAGCCTGGGACGTTCGTCCGGCTTCTCGCTGGCGCTGCAGGCGCGCACCGGGCAGGGCCAGGCCGAACTGCGCGCGGCCCTGCAGCAGCTGCTGAAGCTGGCCGAAACCAGCCCGCTGCTGTCGGAGGTGCATGCCGATGGCCTGCCGGCCGGCACCAGCGTGCGGCTGGACATCGACCGGGCCAAGGCCGAGGCAATGGGCGTGGGCTTCGAGCAGATCAGCAGCACGCTGTCGGCAGCCATGGGCTCGCAGTACGTCAACGACTTCCCCAACAAGGGACGGCTGCAGCAGGTGATCCTGCAGGCCGATGCGCCGCACCGGATGGAGCTGGAAGACGTGCTGAAGCTGTACGTGCGCAACAGCGAGGGCGGCATGGTGGCGTTGTCCGAGCTGGTCACCCCGCACTGGACCGAAGCGCCGTTGCAGCTGCAACGCTATCTTGGTTTCCCCGCGCTGAACCTGTCCGGCGCCCCGGCCTCTGGCGTGTCCACCGGCCAAGCCATGGCGGAGATGGAGCGGTTGGCCGCAAAACTGCCGTCCGGCTTCGCCCTGCAGTGGACCAGCCAGTCGCTGCAGGAGCGTGAGTCGGGGGCGCAGGCGCCGTGGCTGCTGTTGTTGTCGATGCTGGTGGTGTTCCTGGTGCTTGCCGCGCTGTACGAGAGCTGGTCGATTCCGTTGGCGGTGCTGCTGGTGGTGCCACTGGGCCTGCTTGGCGCGGTCGCCGCGGTGCTGTTGCGCGGCATGCCCAACGACGTGTTCTTCAAGGTCGGCATGATCACCGTGATCGGGCTGTCGGCGAAGAACGCGATCCTCATCGTCGAATTCGCGCGCCAGCTGCAGCAGCAGGGGCGCGGTCTGGTTGAAGCAGCGCTGGAGGCGGCGCGGCTGCGCCTGCGCCCGATCGTGATGACCTCGCTGGCGTTCGCGCTGGGCGTTGTGCCGCTGATGCTGGCGCAGGGCGCGTCGAAGGAAACCCAGCAGGCGATTGGAACCGGTGTGTTCGGCGGCATGGTCAGTGCGACCGTGCTGGCGGTGTTCTTCGTGCCGGTCTTCTATGTAGTGGTGCAGGGCGCGCGGCAGTGGATCGCGCAGCGCCTGCGCAGGCGCCGGCCGATGCCGGGAGGAACCGTGGATGGAACGGAACATCGTTGAAGATCTGCATGAGCAGCAGTTGCTGGCGCTGGAACAGCGCCTGTGCGCAGCGCTGCTGGAGAACAATCACGATGCGTTGAACGCGCTGGTATCGCCGGCCCTGTTCCTGATGGACGGCCACGGTGGCCGCATGCTCGATCTGCCGTGGCTGGGTGATTGGTTGGCCGGAGACCTGCAGGTACGAAGCCTGCAGCTGCACGCGGTGGAAACGCTGCTGTGTGGCCGTCTGGCGTTGCTGTCCAGCGACGTGCGGATGTCGGTGTGGCGGCAGGGCTTGGAGCGCGAACTGAAGCTGCGCCTGTTGCGGGTCTGGACCTGCAGTTCCGGCGGCAGTGGCGCGCAGCTGCTGTCGATGGCGGTGCTGGCCGCATGAGTGCGGTCAGGCCGTTTTCAGGCCCCGCTCACCCCGAGGTGGTAGGGTCGAGCATTCCTGTAGTGTCGACAAGGAGTCGAGCCATGCGTGTAGTACCCAGTCTGTTGGCAGCCTCCCTGGGGTTGGTCCTGGCCGCGTGCCAGCCGGCCCAGGCACCCGCGGCGGGCAGCAATGACGCCCCGCCTGCCACGCCGCAGCCGAGCGCCAACACGGAAGGTGGCAGCGAGACCGCCTACCAGTGTGGTGATCTGAGTGTGGTCGCGACCTTCAATGGCGAGGATGCTGCCACGCTGGTGATCGGCGAGCGTGGCTTCGCCATGACCTCCGAGCGCGCGGCATCGGGCGCCAAATACAACGATGGCCTTGGCAACAGCTTCTGGACCAAGGGCAGCGATGATGGCCTGCTGAGCCTGAAGGGCGAGCCGGATCGCGAGTGCCATGCGGTGGAAGCCACCGAAGGCGATGGCAGCGCCGGCAATGCCGCGTTCCGTGCCACCGGCAATGAACCTGGATGGCTAGCAGTCGTCGATGGCGATATGCCGGGCCTGCAGGTGGAAGTTGACTACGGCGAGCGCCGCTTTGACGTGGCCAGGCCCACCCAGGGCGCTGATGGATGGAGCGGCAAGGCGTCCGACGGCACCGACGTCAAGCTCAGCTTCCAGCGCACCACCTGCCAGGATGACATGAGCGGCGAGGCATTCGAGGCCAAGGCGATGCTGACTGTCGGTACCCGCCAGTACCATGGCTGCGGCAACTTCGGTGCGAAACAGCCGTAAGTTTCCTGTAGAGCCGAGCCCACGCTCGGCTGCAGCACCTGTTCAACCCACCGCAGCCGAGCGCGGGCTCGGCTCTACACAACTGCTGTCAGCGATGCGCCGCTTGCTGCCTGCGGCGAACTTGCCGCAGGCAGCGATCGGCAGACGATCGGCGCAGGGTGCTTAGTCGGCACGGCCGGCGAATTCGCCGGTGGCGGTGTT
The DNA here is from genome assembly GCF_047520695.2 of Stenotrophomonas sp. AR029. NCBI lineage: Bacteria > Pseudomonadati > Pseudomonadota > Gammaproteobacteria > Lysobacterales > Lysobacteraceae > Stenotrophomonas > Stenotrophomonas sp. AR029. The sequence goes on from NZ_JAXBQQ020000009.1 coordinate 53,133, forward strand.
CACCAGCACGCGCTCGCCGTTGACGATGTACTCCGGCACCATGATCTCGATGCCGGTGTTGAGCTTGGCCGGCTTCGGGCGCTTGGTGGCGGTGCCACCCTTCAGTTCCGGCGGCGTCTCGATCACTTCCAGCACCACGGAGGCCGGCAGCTGGATCGCCACCGGCTGCTCGTCGATCACCTGCACGTAGATGCCGGTCAGGCCGTCGGTGATGTAACCGGCGTCATCGCCGATCACGTCCGCATCCAGGGTGTACGGGGTGTAGTCCTCGTCATCCAGGAACACGAAGGCATCGCCGTCCTTGTACGAATAGGTGGACTGGCGGCGCAGCAGTTCGACCTCGACCAGGTTGTCGTCGGCATCGAAGCTGGCGTCGAGCTTGTTGCCGCCCGGCACGCTGTACATGATGAAGCGGAAGCGGACGTTGCCGCCGCGACCCTGCGGCGAGCTGCGCTCGATGTCGCGGATCTGGTACACGCCGTTGTTGTACTCGACGACGTTGCCCTTCTTGATGTCGTTGGCTTTCATGGTGATCTAGGTCGTTGGGGGAGGGCGCCGTCCCGGCGCCCGGGGGAATCACTTCGGAGCGAGGCGGGTAGCGCCGTCCAGGCGGATGGTCTCGCCGTTGAGGTAGGTGTTGCCAAGGATGAAGCCGACCAGGCTGGCGAAGTCTTCCGGCTTGCCCAGCCGCGACGGGAACGGGATCGAGGCGGCCAGCGACTGCTGCACGGCTTCGGGCATGCCGTCCACCATCGGCGTCCAGAACACGCCGGGAGCAATCGTATTGACGCGGATCCCGAAGCGCGACAGTTCGCGCGCCATCGGCAGCGTCATCGAGACCACGCCGCCCTTGCTGGCGGCATAGGCGGCCTGGCCGATCTGGCCTTCATAGGCGGCGATGCTGGCCGTGTTGATGATCACCCCGCGCTCGCCATCGATGCCGGCCTCGTTGTGCTGCATGCGGTTGGCCGCGGCCTTGGCGACATTGAAGCTGCCGACCAGATTGACCATCACCGTGCCTTGGAAGCCGGCCAGCGGCATCGGGCCGTCCTTGCCCAGCACGCGGCCGGCGCCGAGGATGCCGGCGCAGTTCATTGCCACGTTCAGGCCGCCGAGGAAATCGTGGGCCTGGTCGATGGCCGCAGCCACGGCGGCCTCATCGCTGACGTTGACGTTGAAATAGCGGGCGTTGTCGGCACCCAGCCCGGCAACGGCGGTCGCACCCTTGTCGTCGTTGAGATCGAACAGGGCCACCTTGCCGCCCTGGGCGACGAGGTGCTGGGCCACGGCCAGGCCGAGGCCGGAGACGCCGCCAGTGATCACGGCACGTACGGAAGACAGCTGCATTGAACGGTCCTGCAGGTTCGAGAACCGCCGATTCTAACGGAAGCTGCGACCGTCGCTGTTGTGCACTGCGCCGCCGCAGCAGTGCGGCGCAGTGCGGCGGTCAACCTGCGGCGGCCAGCGCCTGCCCGGTGCGGCTGGCGGTAGCGCGACCGAGCAGGCCGGCCAGCCAGCGGCCGGTCTCGGCCAGTGCCGGCAGGTCCACGCCGCTGTCCAGGCCCAGGCCCTGCAGCAGGTAGACCACGTCCTCGCTGGCGACGTTGCCGCTGGCGCCCTTGGCATACGGGCAGCCACCGGCGCCGGAGACGGCACTGTCGACCACGCGCACGCCTTCTTCCAGGCAGGTGGCGATGTTGGCGATGGCCTGGCCGTAGGTGTCGTGGAAGTGCACGGCCAGTGCCGTCATCGGAATCTCGGCCGCCACTGCCTGCAGCATCGCCCGTGCCTTGCGCGGGGTGCCGACGCCGATGGTGTCGCCCAGCGAGATTTCGTAACAGCCCATCTGGTGCAGCGCGCGCGCCACGCGCACCACGTCGGCCAGCGGCACCTCGCCCTGGTAGGGGCAGCCGAGCACGGTGGAGACGTAGCCGCGCACGCGCACGCCATCGGCGGCGGCGCGGCGCAGGATGGGCTCGAACCGGGCGAGCGACTCGTCAATGCCGGCATTGGTATTGGTGCGGTTGAAGGCCTCGGACGCGGCAGTGAACACCGCCACTTCCTCCACGCCCACCGCGCGGGCGCGGTCGTAGCCCTGTTCGTTCGGCACCAGCACCGGGTAGTGCACGCCCGGCCTGCGCTGGATGCCGGCATAGACCTCGGCGGCGTCGGCCAGTTGCGGGATCCACTTCGGGCTGACGAAGCTGGTCGCCTCGATGCTGCGCAGGCCGGTGGCCGACAGGCGGTTGATCAGTTCGATCTTGTCGGCGGTGGACACCGACTGCTTTTCGTTCTGCAGCCCATCACGCGGGCCGACCTCGACGATGCGGACGTAATCGCTCATGCGGCTGCCCCATCGGACGGACGGTGGCAGACCGCTTCGATGTTGTTGCCGTCCGGGTCGAGCACGAAGGCGGCGTAGTAATCCGGGTGGTACCACGGGCGCAGGCCCGGGGCGCCGTTGTCGCGGCCGCCGGCGGCGAGCGCGGCGGCATGGAAGGCATCCACCTGCGCACGGCTGGCGCAGGCGAAGGCCACGTGCACGCCGTGACTGGTGGTGCCGCCATTGCCGAGCCAGAAGAACGGCTTGCCGTCGCTGCCGAAGCCGATGTGGTCGTGGTCACCGGTTTCTTCGGCGCTCACTTCCATCACGACGCCGATCTGCAGCGGCGCCAGTGCCTGCAGGAAGAAGGTCCTGCTGCGCGCCAGGTCGGCGCTGGTCAAACCAAGATGATCGAGCATGTTCAGGCTTCCGTGACCCAGTGGGGGGCGCGCTTGTCGAGGAAGGCGCCCAGGCCCTCCTGGCCCTCGGCGGACACCCGCAGGCGCGCGATCAGGGCGGCATTATCCCGATCCAGCGCGTCGCGGTCATGGCTGTCGCGGACCTGCCGCACCAGCTGCTTGGCGGTGGACGAGGCGATCGGGCCGGCCTTGTCGAGCAGGGCCAGCTGGCGTTCCAGGGCTTCGTCCAGGCGTTCGGGCTCGACCAGCTGGTGGACCAGGCCGATGCGCAGCGCGGTGTCGGCATCGAAGTGCTCGCCGGTGGCGAACCAGCGCCGCGCCTGGCGCGGGCCGATGGCCTCGATCACGTAGGGCGAGATCACCGCCGGCAGCAGGCCGAGGCGGCTTTCGGTCAGGCCGAAGCGGGCCGAGGTGCTGGCGATGGCGATGTCGCAGCAGGCGACCAGGCCGACGCCGCCCCCGAAGGCGGCGCCATGGACCCGGGCCAGGGTCGGCTTGGGCAGCTCGTCCAGGGTGCGCATCAGCCGCGCCAGGGCCAGCGAGTCCTCGCGGTTGTCGGCCTCGCTGGCGGCGGCCATGCCGCGCATCCACTGCATGTCGGCACCGGCCGAGAAGGAAGCGCCGTGACCGGCGACCACCACGGCCCGGACCGAATCATCGCCGCCGGCGGCTTCCAGTGCGGCAGTCAGCCGGGCGATCAGGCTGGCGTCAAAGGCGTTGTGCAGCTCCGGCCGGTTCAGCCAGAGGGTGAGGACAGCGCCACGGCGCTCGATCTGCAAAGCATCGTTCATGGGATTCCAGGGTCACTCCATACCTGTATGGATCATAGCGGGCCATTGGTCATGGGCCATGACGCGACGCGGGAATGTTAGAATCGAGAACCATTTACATCCAGCAGAGAACACGCTAGATGACGCTGTCCGAACTGCCGCTGCACACCTCGGCCGTGGTCGAGTCCGTGCAGGACCTGCATGCCAACGATGCCATTGCCCGTCGCCTGCGCGAGCTGGGTTTCGTGAATGGCGAGGAAGTACGCTTGGTGGCCAAGGGCCCGGTGGGGGGCGAGCCGCTGCTGGTGCAGGTCGGGTTCACCCGGTTCGCGCTGCGGATCAGTGAAGCCAAGCGCGTCGTGGTCGACGCTGCCAGCCAGGAACGACGTGCATGACCGCCACTGTCTCCGCCTCACCGCTGCGCATCGCGCTGGTCGGGAACCCCAACAGCGGCAAGACCGCGCTGTTCAACCAGCTGACCGGCAGCCGGCAGAAGGTCGCCAACTACACCGGCGTCACCGTAGAGCGCAAGGAAGGTCGCCTGCGCGCGCCGTCCGGCCGCGAATTCGCCGTGCTCGACCTGCCGGGTGCCTACAGCCTGCATCCGGCCAGCCTGGATGAGGCGATCACCCGTGACCTGTGCCGGGGCTTCTACCCGGGCGAAGCTGCGCCGGACGTGCTGCTGTGCGTGATCGACGCCACCAACCTGCGCCTGCACCTGCGCTTCGCGCTGGAGCTGCGTGAGCTGGGCAAGCCGATGGTGGTCGCCCTGAACATGGTCGATGCGGCCCAGCGCCGTGGCATCCAGGTGGACGTGGCCGCGCTGGAGCGCGAGCTGGGCGTACCGGTGGTGGAGACCGTAGCGGTGCGCAAGCAGGGTGCCAAGGCCCTGGTCGAACGCCTTGATGCGATGGTGCCGCATCTGGATGCACCGGTGCCGGCCCCGGAAGGTGGCATCGACTACCACGCCAAGGTGCGCGAGATCCTGTCGGTCGCCGTGCGGATGCCGGCGCGGACCGCGAAGATCGACGACGCGCTGGACCGCTGGCTGCTGCACCCGGTGTTCGGGCTGATCAGCCTTGCAGTGGTGATGTTCCTGATCTTCCAGGCGGTGTACGCCTGGGCGACGCCGTTGATGGATGGCATCGAGGCTGGCTTCGCCTGGCTCGGTGCTCTCGTTGGCAGCGTGTTGCCAGAGGGTCCGCTGGCCAGCCTGCTGACCGATGGCATCATCGCCGGCGTCGGTGGCGTGGTGGTGTTCCTGCCCCAGATCCTGATCCTGTTCTTCTTCATCCTGGTGTTGGAGGAATCCGGCTACCTGCCACGTGCGGCGTTCCTGCTCGACCGCATGATGGCCGCCGCCGGCCTGTCCGGCCGCTCGTTCATCCCGCTGCTGTCCAGCTTCGCCTGCGCGGTGCCGGGCATCATGTCCACGCGCAGCATCCAGGACCCGCGTGACCGCCTGGCCACCATCCTGGTCGCACCGCTGATGACCTGCTCGGCGCGCCTGCCGGTGTACGCCCTGCTGATCGGTGCGTTCATTCCGCAGAAGACGGTGTGGGGGGTGTTCAACCAGCAGGGCCTGGTCCTGTTCGGCCTGTACGCCGCCGGCATCCTCAGTGCGCTGGCGATGTCCTGGATCATGAAGAAGTGGCGCCGCGACAAGAGCGAGCATCCGCTGATGCTGGAGCTGCCGTCGTACCGCCTGCCACATGTGCGTGACCTGGCGGTCGGCCTGTACGAGCGCGGCATGATCTTCCTAAAGCGCGTCGGCGGCATCATCCTGGCGCTGACCATCCTGCTGTGGGTGTTGCTGTCGTTCCCGGCGGCCCCGGCCGATGCCACGATGCCGGCCATCGACTACAGCTACGCCGGCCGGATCGGCCATGCGATGGCGGTGTTCTTCGCACCGCTGGGCTTCAACTGGCAGATCTGCATCGCGCTGATTCCGGGCCTGGCCGCGCGTGAGGTGGCGGTGTCTTCGCTGGCCACCGTGTATGCGCTGTCGGCCGCCGATGACGATGCCGCCAGCCAGGCGCTGACCCCGCTGATCAGCGATGGCTGGTCGCTGGCGACCGCGCTGTCGCTGCTGGTCTGGTACATCTACGCCCCGATGTGCATCTCGACGCTGGCCACCATCAAGCGTGAGACCAATTCGTGGAAGCAGATGGGCTTTGCCGCGTTCTACCTGTTTGCCGCGGCTTACGTGGCCGCGCTGATCACCTACCAGGTGACCAAGGCGCTGGGAGGCGGCTGATGGATACCGGGCTGCTGATCCAGTACCTGATCATCGCGGTGGCCGTGCTGGTCAGTGCCTGGGTGGTGCTGAAGAAGCAGTTCCCGGGCACCGTGCGCACGCTGCGCGGGGCCTTGGCGCTGGCCCTGCTGAAGCCGGGTCGCGCGGCCTGGCTGCAGGCGCTGGGGCGGAAGATCGCGCCGCCGGCCAGTGGGGGTGGCGGTGCCTGTGGGGGGTGCGACAGCTGCGGGCCGACCAAGAAGTAGCGTCCAGCCATGCTCGACCGCGGCTGTCCGGAGGTCGCGAACTTTCGACCCGCACGCTTTCCAGGGTTCAGACCTCTCTGCGGATGATCGCGCGGAAGTTCCCGCCCTGATTCAATCGCCGCACCGATTCGCGGTTTCCATGGGCTGCTGCGAAACCCGCCACGTCGGCCAGGGCATCGAGCAGCAGGGCCTTCAGCGCGTCGCGGTTGCCGGCCTCCAGCAGGTCATCAAGATCCTGCTGGATGAAGGTCCGGCGCAGGCCCGGCGTTTCTTCGATCCGCCAGTCGACATGGGGCGTGGGAATGCTGGAGCGGTACCGGAAAGCCGTTTCAAGATCGTCAGGCGCGAGGGGATACGCGAGCAGCTCTGGAAAGTAGAGTCCAGCATTCACATAGAAGCCCCGGCTTTCGCTGGCGCGCTGGTGATTAACGACAAGCAGGGCGGCATCCAGCAAGCGGTAGCGCGTGGTCGACGTCCCGGCATAACCGGTCTTCCTGGCGCATTTGCTGAAGACGGTCGAGGATTTCATGGGTTTTGCCCGGGCTGAGGGAAGGGCCACAGACTTGAAGGGGAGCGTTGCCGCGTCCAGTGGCAAACCCGTCACCGCAGGGGCATGCAGCATCGCAGCGATGGCGCTTGCCGGAGCGGGCGTGCTGCCGCTAGCCTGCAGGCATGAACCAGACTCCTCTGCGATTGCTCATTCACGGTGCCTCCGGGCGCATGGGCCAGGCCCTGCTGCGGCTGGCCGCCGAACATCCCGAAACCCTGCGGATCGTGGCTGCAGTGACCGGCCGTGCGCCGGCGCAGCGCGTGGTCGATGGCGTGCCGTTCTTCGGCGCCAGTGAGCTGCCCGGTGCGCCGGTGTTCGATGTGGCGATCGACTTCAGCCTGCCGGAGGGTTTCGACCCGATGCTGGCGCTGTGCGTGGAGCGGGGTGCCGGGCTGGTGTCGGGTACCACCGGTATCTCCAGCACACAGCGCCAGGCGCTGGACGCCGCGGCGGCGAAGATCCCGCTGGTATGGGCCTCGAACTTCAGCCTGGGCGTGGCGGTACTGGACGAACTGGTGGAGCGCGCGGCGCAGGCGCTGGCCGGCTGGGACTGCGACATCGTCGAATCGCACCACACCCAGAAGAAGGACGCGCCATCGGGCACTGCATTGACCCTGGGCGCGGCCGCGCAGCGGGGCGGGGCGGAGCCGCACTACGCCAGCCTGCGCGCCGGCGACATCGTAGGCGAGCATCTGGTGCAGTTCACCGGGCTGGGCGAGCGCATCGAGCTGGTACACCGGGCCACCAATCGCGACATCTTCGCCCGCGGCGCCCTGTTTGCCGCCCGCCAGCTGCAGGGCCGGGCCCCGGGCAGCTACCGCGTGCGGGACCTGCTGCAGTAAGGCGGGCTGATTCCTGGGGCTGGATCCCTTTCCAGCGGAGAGGGCTCTGACCCCATCCGAGGGCGCCTGGGGTCAGAGCCTTTCCCATTCGGGAATGGATCCGACCCCGCCTCCGGCCCGCATACGCCGCCGGATTGAAATGAATGCGCAATCGCCTGTTCACAATGCGCGATAACCGCTGGCGTGAGCGCCCCGGCAGCGCTACAATTCGCACTCGCCGAATCACGAAAGCCGGACCGGTCCCAGACCGTACGTCCGCGCTTTTTTGCAACCGGATTTCCGTGAAGCGCAGGCGTGACTTCGGCAGCCCCCTCGGTAGCCAAAGTGAGATTCCCGTGACCCAAGCCGCAATCCTCGTCCTCGAAGACGGCACCGTATTCGAGGGCGAATCCGTAGGCGCGCCCGGCCTGTCCGTCGGTGAAGTGGTGTTCAACACCGCCATGACCGGCTATCAGGAAGTGTTGACCGACCCGTCCTACGCCCGGCAGATGGTCACGCTGACCTATCCGCATATCGGCAACACCGGCATGACCGACCAGGACGACGAAGCGTCCAAGGTGTGGTCGGCCGGCCTGATCGTGCGCGACGTTCCGCGCCGCCCCAGCAACTGGCGCAGCCAGGTGTCGCTGCAGGACTGGCTGATCCAGCGTGGCGTGGTCGCCATCGCCGGCATCGACACCCGCAAGCTGACCCGCATCCTGCGCGAGAAGGGTGCGCAGAACGGTGCGCTGATGGCCGGCGACATCGACGTGGAAAAGGCACTGGAAGCCGCCCGCAAGTTCCCGGGGCTGAAGGGCATGGATCTGGCCAAGGTCGTCACTACCGAGAAGACCTACACCTGGACCGAGGGCCAGCTGGACCTGGATGCCAACGCCTTCGTCAGCGTGCCGGCCAAGTACAAGGTCGTGGCCTACGACTTCGGCGTGAAGACCAACATCCTGCGCATGCTGGCCGAGCGCGGCTGCGAAGTGACCGTGGTGCCGGCGCAGACCCCGGCCGCCGAGGTGCTGGCACTGAAGCCGGACGGCGTGTTCCTGTCCAACGGCCCGGGTGACCCGGAACCCTGCGACTACGCCATCGAAGCGATCAAGACCTTCATCGATGTGAAGATCCCGACCTTCGGCATCTGCCTGGGCCACCAGCTGCTCGGCCTGGCCTCGGGCGCGCAGACCATGAAGATGGGCCACGGCCACCACGGTGCCAACCATCCGGTGCAGGACCTGGACAGCGGCCGGGTGATGATCACCTCGCAGAACCACGGTTTCGCGATCGATGAAGCAACCCTGCCGCCGACCCTGCGCGTGACCCACCGTTCGCTGTTCGACGGCACCAACCAGGGCGTGGCCCGCACCGACGTGCCGGCGTTCTCGTTCCAGGGCCATCCGGAAGCGTCGCCGGGCCCGCACGACGTCGGCCCGCTGTTCGACCGCTTCGTGGTGCTGATGGAGCAGGCCAAGGCGTGATCAGTACGCCGCCGGCCTGCCGGTGGCGTCGCGATGGACCGTAAACCCCGCATCGCTGCTGCCCCCGGCGCGGCGCTGCGGATCAAGATTCCTGATCGACAGCGTGCGATCACCCCCCTTGTCACGCTGTACTGACTTAGAGAAGAAAATGCCCAAGCGCACTGACCTCAAGACCATCCTCATCATCGGTGCTGGCCCGATCGTCATCGGCCAGGCCTGCGAGTTCGACTACTCCGGTGCCCAGGCCTGCAAGGCCCTGCGTGACGAGGGTTACCGCGTGGTGCTGGTCAACAGCAACCCGGCCACGATCATGACCGACCCGGAGATGGCCGACGCCGTCTACATCGAGCCGATCAACTGGCAGACGGTCGAGAAGATCATCGCCAAGGAAAAGCCCGATGCGCTGCTGCCGACCATGGGTGGCCAGACCGCGCTGAACTGCGCGCTGGACCTGGCCGACCACGGCGTGCTGGAGAAGTACAACGTCGAACTGATCGGCGCCAAGCGCGAAGCGATCCGCATGGCCGAAGACCGCGAGCTGTTCCGCGTGGCCATGGGTGAGATCGGCCTGGAGTGCCCGACTGCCGCCGTCGCCCACACCCTGGACGAAGCGCTGGAAATCCAGACCCGCGTCGGCTATCCGACCATCATCCGCCCCAGCTTCACCCTGGGCGGCAGCGGTGGCGGCATTGCCTACAACCGCGAAGAGCTGGTCGAGATCGTCAGCCGCGGCCTGGAACTGTCGCCGACCACCGAAGTGCTGGTGGAAGAGTCGGTGCTGGGCTGGAAGGAATTCGAGATGGAAGTGGTCCGCGACACTGCGGACAACTGCATCATCGTCTGCTCGATCGAAAACCTGGACCCGATGGGCGTGCACACCGGTGACTCGATCACCGTGGCCCCGGCCCAGACCCTGACCGACAAGGAATACCAGCGCCTGCGCGATGCCTCCATCGCCGTGCTGCGCAAGATTGGCGTCGATACCGGTGGCTCGAACGTGCAGTTCGGCATCAACCCGAAGACCGGCCGCGTGGTCGTCATCGAGATGAACCCGCGCGTGTCGCGTTCCTCGGCGCTGGCTTCCAAGGCCACCGGCTTCCCGATCGCCAAGGTCGCCGCCAAGCTGGCCGTGGGCTACACCCTGGACGAACTGAAGAACGAAATCACCGGCGGCCTGACCCCGGCCTCGTTCGAGCCGTCCATCGACTACGTCGTCACCAAGATCCCGCGCTTCGCCTTCGAGAAGTTCCCGGCCGCCGATGCCCGCCTGACCACCCAGATGAAGTCGGTGGGCGAGGTGATGGCGATGGGCCGCACCTTCCAGGAGTCGGTGCAGAAGGCCCTGCGTGGCCTGGAAACCGGCAAGGTCGGCTTCGACCCGACCGGCCTGGACCTGGGCAACGAAGACGACCTGCAGACCCTGCGTCGCGAGCTGAAGGCGCCGGGCCCGGAGCGCCTGTTCTATGTGGCCGATGCGTTCCGCGCCGGCATGAGCGTGGAAGAGATCTACGCACTGTCGTTCATCGATCACTGGTTCCTGGACCAGATCGAGGAAATCATCGCGGCCGAAGCCGAAGTCGCTGCCGGCGGCATCGATGCGCTGGATGCCGCACGCCTGCGCAAGCTGAAGCGCGCCGGCTTCTCCGACGCGCGCCTGGCGCAGCTGACCGGCACCAACGAAGCCGCCATCCGCGCGCTGCGTCGTGCGCACAAGGTGCGCCCGGTCTACAAGCGCGTGGACTCCTGTGCCGGTGAATTCTCCACCGGTACCGCCTACCTGTACTCGACCTACGAGGACGAGTGCGAGGCCGCGCCGAGCAACCGCGACAAGATCATGATCCTGGGCGGTGGCCCGAACCGCATCGGCCAGGGCATCGAGTTCGACTACTGCTGCGTGCACGCGGCACTGGCGCTGCGCGAGGATGGCTATGAAACCATCATGGTCAACTGCAACCCGGAAACCGTGTCGACCGACTACGACACCTCCGACCGCCTGTACTTCGAGCCGCTGACCCTGGAAGACGTGCTGGAAATCGTCGAACTGGAACAGCCGAAGGGCGTGATCGTGCAGTACGGCGGCCAGACCCCGCTGAAGCTGGCGCGCGCGCTGGAAGCCAACGGCGTGCCGGTGATCGGCACCAGCCCGGACTCGATCGACCTGGCCGAAGACCGCGAGCGCTTCCAGCAGCTGGTGGACACGCTGGGCCTGAAGCAGCCGCCGAACCGCATCGCCCGCAATGATCAGGAAGCCCTGCTGCTGGCCCGCGAGATCGGCTACCCGCTGGTGGTGCGCCCGAGCTACGTGCTGGGCGGCCGTGCCATGGAAATCGTCTACGGCGAAACCGACCTGGCCCGTTACGTGCGCGACGCTGTGAAGGTGTCCAACGATTCGCCGGTGCTGCTGGACCGCTTCCTCGACAATGCTGTCGAGTGCGACGTCGACATCATCGCCGACAAGGATGGCACCGTCCTGATCGGTGGCGTGATGGAGCACATCGAAGAAGCTGGCGTGCACTCGGGCGATTCCTCGTGCTCGCTGCCGCCGTACTCGCTGTCGGCTGAAACCCAGGCCGAACTGCGCCGCCAGGTGGTGGAACTGGCCAAGGCCCTGAACGTGGTCGGCCTGATGAACACCCAGTTCGCGATCCAGACCAGCGATGAAGGTGCCGACACCATCTACCTGCTGGAAGTGAACCCGCGTGCCTCGCGCACCGTGCCGTTCGTGTCCAAGGCCACCGGCATGCCCCTGGCCAAGATCGCCGCCCGCTGCATGGCTGGCAAGACGCTGGCCGAGCAGGGCGCGACCAAGGAAATCGTGCCGGACTACTACTCGGTGAAGGAAGCGATCTTCCCGTTCGCCAAGTTCCAGGGCGTCGACCCGATCCTCGGGCCGGAGATGCGCTCCACCGGTGAGGTGATGGGCGTGGGCCGCAGCTTCAACGCCGCCTTCGCGCGTGCGCAGGAAGCCGGCGGCATCAAGGCACCGCCGGTCGGCAAGGCCTTCGTCTCGGTCCGCGATCCGGACAAGAAGCGCGTGCTGCCGGTGGCCAAGGCGCTGCTGGCGCGTGGCTACAGCCTGGTCGCCACCCGTGGCACCGCCGCGTGGCTGCAGCAGCACGGCATGGACTGCGAGATCATCAACAAGGTGGTCGAAGGCCGTCCGCACATCGTCGACTCGATCAAGAACGGCGAGATCGTCTACATCGTCAACACGACCGAAGGTCGTTCGGCGATCAACGACTCGTTCTCGATCCGCCGCGAGGCGCTGCAGCATCGCGTCACCTACTCGACCACCATTGCCGGCGCCAAGGCGCTGGTGGATTCACTGGAATTCCGCGGCACCGGCCCCGTCTGGTCGCTGCAGGAACTGCACAAGGAGTTGAATGCATGAGAGCCCCCATCACCATGAAGGGCGCGCAGAAGCTGCGCGACGAACTGGATCACCTGAAGTCGGTCAAGCGCCCGAAGGTCATCGCCGCCATTGCCGAAGCGCGTGAGCACGGTGACCTGAAGGAGAATGCCGAGTACCACGCCGCGCGCGAGGAACAGGGCTTCATCGAAGGCCGCATCAAGCAGCTGGAGGGCGAGCTGTCGCACGCCGAGATCATCGACGTGAGCAAGCTCAATGCCGGCTCCAAGGTGGTGTTCGGCGCCAGCGTGACGCTGGCCGACGTGGAAACCGACGAAGAGAAGAAGTACCAGATCGTCGGTGACCTGGAAGCGGACATCAAGCTGGGCCTGATCGCGATTTCCTCGCCGGTGGCGCGGGCGATGATCGGCAAGCTGGAAGGCGATTCGATCGTGATCGACGCCCCGGCCGGCCAGCGCGAGTACGAGATCGTCAGCGTCAGCTACGTGGACTGACCGCGTGGCGACGGCGACCCTGCTGTTGCCTGCACGCAGCCGCTTTGCCGCGGCTGCGCTGCCGGACGATGTGGCACGCGCGCTCGGCCGTGCCACGACGGCGCAGGTCGTGCCGGGCGAGCGCGCGCAGCTGACACGCCATTTCTCGGTTGCCGCGCCGCACTGGCCGGTGGCCGCGTTGACCCGCCAGCGCGACGTCGGCGATGCCGCCGGCGCCAGCTGGCTGCGTGCCGATCCGGCCTGCATGGTGCCGGACATGCACGGCGCGCGGATGATGGCCTACGGCGAAACACTGCGGCCGACGCTGGCCGACAGCCTCGCGTTGCTGCCGGTGCTGCAGCCATTGTTCGCCGATGCCGGCTTCGTGCTCGACGCACCCGATCCCTCGCGCTGGTACCTGCGGCTGCCGATCGACAGCGAGCTGCCGGACTTCGACAGCCCCGACGAGGTCCTCGGCGATGACCTGTTCTCGCATCTGCCCGAAGGCGAGGGCGGTCGTCGCTGGCGGGCGCTGATGACCGAGGCGCAGGTGCTGCTGCACAACCATTCCTGGAACCAGCAGCGTGCCGCACAGGGACAACAGCCGATCAATTCGCTGTGGTTCTGGGGCGGTGGCGTGATGCCGGTGTCGGTCAGCACGCCGCACGCGCAGGTGCGCAGCCGGGACGCGCTGCTGCAGGGCCTGGCCCTGGCGGCTGGTGTGGCCGTGGATGGCGAGCAGGCGGTGGATGCGCTGGTCGACCTGCGCCAGCTGCGCTCTTTGCAGCAGCTCGGCAATGATGCGATCCGGCCGCTGCTGGCCGCGCTCAAGCGTGGCGAACTGCAGCGGCTGGTACTGGACTTCGAGGACGGCCTGCAGTTCCAGCTGGACCGTGGCCAGCGCTGGCAGTTCTGGAAGAAGCCGCGCCAGCTGCACGACTGACCGGGGTCGGATCCGTTTTCCATCGGAAAACGGCTCTGACCCCCCAGGGTTTGTCGGGGTTGCCGGCCAGCGGTCGGCACTACCGCAGGTAGCGGCGCCTCAACGGACCTCGCTGACCACCGTCGGCAGCGTCCAGTGCCCACCCGCAACGCCCCGGCACTGCCCGGTGGTGAACTCGCTGCTCTTCACGAATCGCGCGCCATCCCAAGCCCAGTCGTGGCCGGAGAAGCAGTCACCGACGCCGCGCCCACGGAAGCGACCGCTCAACGTAGCGTCGTCGCGATCGAAGTCTTCTGCATCGGAGGTGACGAAGCGTGCTTCGTACGGCGGCTTGTCCTGCACTACCCAGTAGCCGCTGCTGAAGTTGTAGGCACCCACGAAGCAGCTGGTGCCTGCCAGCACATGTTGGGCGTCCAGTCGCTGGATCTCGATTTCATCTGTCCCGCCATCGCTCAGGCGGCCGCACTCATCCGGCTTGGGCAGGCTGGCGATCAGTGCCTTGCGCAGGCCCGGTGCTTTCGCCAGTGCCGCGTCCGAGGCGCGCGGTGCCACCAGCGTGCCGCGCACGATCACTGGCACCGGCAACGCCGCAGGCACGCTTGCTTCGGGCTTGTCGCCACGCCGCACCAGCGCACCGGGGGTGCCCAGCCGGCCCTGTGCCTCGTCCATCTTCAGCAGTACGGCCGCTGCACCGCGGTCGGAGATCGGCCAGGCCTTGCCCTTGCCGTCGATGATCTCGATGCGTGCCTGGCGCGGCAGTGCGGCGACCAGTGCATCGGTCTGTGCCTGCTGCAACAACACTTTGTCCCCGTCGCCGGTGTCGCGCACCGGGCCCAGGTCCTTGCCGTTCAGGCGCAGGCGCAGTGCCCCGGTCGGCGTCGGGCTTTCGCCATCCTCGCCATTGCGCAGCCGCGCGATCACCTTCGCACCCGGGCCGCCGGCGCGCTCAAGCATCAGGCTGAGCAGGTTGCCGGGTTCTTCCGGACTGTAGCCGGCGGCGCGGCAGGTGCGGGTGTTGTCACAGGCCAGCGACCAGTCGTTGTGTTCGAATTCGACCCCGGGCCTGGGCTCAGGCGTCGCGGAGTGGGCGGCCGGGGCCACGGTGAGTGCCATCAGCGCGGTCAGCAGGGTGCGGGTCATGGATGGAAGTCCGTTCCAGGGCAGGCAAGCATGGAAGATGCGGTCGTGAAATCCAAATGCTGCTGGCCGAAGAGCCAGGTTGCCTCGTCAGCAGCGGCAGCCGACCGGGGGAGCGGTGCACGTTATGATGTGCGGGTCTTTCGTAACCGGCGATGCCGATGTCCCTTGCCGCCGATGCTGCGCAGCCGCCCTCTGATACACCGCTGATCCGCCGCCGCGATGCGGTCGTGCCCGGCAGCTGGCCAGAGGGCACGCTGCCATTGCTGGCCAGACTCTATGCCAGCCGTGGTGCGGGAACGCCAGAGCTGGCGCTGCCGAAACTGGGCAGCCTACACGCGCCCGAGCTGCTGACCGGTATCGATGATGCAGTGGGCCTGCTGATCGAAGCCATCGCCAACGACAAGCGCATCCTGGTGGTCGGCGATTTCGATTGCGATGGCGCCACCGCCTGTGCGGTCGGCGTGCGTGGCCTGCGCATGCTCGGCGCGCAACACGTCTTCCACGCGGTGCCGAACCGCATGGTGCATGGCTATGGCCTGTCACCGTCGCTGGTGGAAGAGTTGGCCGCGCTGCAGCCGGACCTGCTGGTCACGGTCGACCACGGTATTGCCTGCCATGCCGGTGTCACCGCGGCCAAGGCGCGCGGCTGGCAGGTGCTGGTCACCGACCACCATCTGCCGGGGCCGCAGCTGCCGCCGGCCGACGTGATCGTCGATCCCAACCTGGATGGCGATGCCTTCCCCAGCAAATCGCTGGCCGGTGTTGGTGTGATCTTCTATGTGCTGATGGCGCTGCGCCGGCATATGCGCGAGGCCGGCGTCTTCGCAGATGGCAAGGGGCCGGACCTGACCACGCTGCTGGATCTGGTGGCGGTGGGCACCGTTGCGGACCTGGTAGCGCTGGACCCGAACAACCGTGCGCTGGTCAGCGCAGGCCTGCGCCGTCTGCGCGCAGGGCAGGGCTGTGTCGGCCTGCGTGCACTGATCGAAGCCAGTGGCCGGGATGCCGCGCGACTGACCGCCACCGACATCGGCTTCGCACTCGGCCCGCGCCTGAACGCGGCGGGCCGGCTGGAAGACATGGCGCTGGGCATCGCGCTGCTGCTCACCGAAGATCCGCGCCAGGCGCGCGAGATCGCGCAGACGCTGGAGCAGATCAACGCAGAACGCCGCGCGGTGCAGCAGTCGATGACCGACGATGCCGAGCAGGCCCTGACCCGCGTGGTGCTGGACATGGCCGGGCAACGGCCGGTAGCCGCCTGCCTGTTTGATGCCGACTGGCATCCCGGTGTGGTCGGCCTGGTCGCTTCGAAGATGAAGGATCGCCTGCATCGCCCGGTAATTGCCTTCGCTCCGGCCGAACCGGGCGCCGACACGCTGCGTGGCTCGGCGCGCTCGATTCCCGGCCTGCACATCCGTGACGCCCTGGCGCTGGTCGATGCGCGCCATCCGGGCCTGATCGACCGCTTCGGCGGTCACGCCATGGCGGCCGGCCTCAGCCTGCGGCTTGACCACGTTGATGACTTCAAGGCCGCCTTCGTCGCCGTGGTGCTGGAAATGCTCGACCCGGCGGCACTGCAGCAGCAGGTGCTCAGCGACGGCGAACTGGCCGCGGACGAGCTCGATCATCGCCACGCCGATGCGCTGCGGTTGGCCGGCCCATGGGGCCAGGGCTTCCCCGAACCCCTGTTCGACGGCCACTTCGAAGTGGCCAACTGGCGCGTGCTGAAGGAGCGCCACCTGAAGCTGGAACTGCGCCTGCCGGGCGTGCCTGGCACGATCAACGCGATCCACTTCGGCGGCTGGCACGGCAATGCGCCCGGCCGACACGTGCACCTCGCCTACCGGCTGGCCTGCGACGACTATCGCGGCGGCAGCGCCATCCAGCTGATCGTGGAGCACTGCCTGCCCGCCTGAGAAAAAGGGGACGGAGGGGATTAAGTCGCAACTGGCAAACAGGGCATAAGCGACTTAATTCCCTCCGTCCCCTTTTTGGGTCTCCCAACCCCGTTACGGCTGCTGGTGCGTTCAAGGGTCCACGATCCCACTGGAGTCCGGTCATGGTCTTCGCCCGTTGCTGCATTGTGTTGTTGCTGGCCCTTGCGGCCTGGCCCGCTGGCGCGCAGTCGCCGCCGATCTCCCGGCCGCAGGCCGCCACGCCGCTGCTGATCGCACCGGCGGCTGAGCAGGCGGTCCAACTGCGACACGCCCGCATCGAGGGCGGGGTCCAGGCGGGCATCGCCCAGACCCGGATCATCCTGGAATTCCACAACCCGAACCGGCGCGTGCTGGAGGGCGAGCTGCAGTTCCCCCTGGCCGATGGCCAGCAGATCAGCGGCTTCGCGCTGGATATCAACGGCGAGATGCGTGACGCGGTGCCGGTGCCGAAGGACCGCGGCCGCCAGGTGTTCGAGGAGATTGCCCGCCGCGGCGTTGACCCGGGCCTGCTGGAACAGACCGCCGGCAACCAGTTCCGCCTGCGCATCTATCCGCTGCCGGCCGGCGGCAGCCGGCGCGTGCAGCTGGTGATCCGCGAGCCGTTGGCCTTCGCCGGCCAAGGCTGGCAGTGGACGCTGCCGCTGCAGTTTGCCGCCGGTGCAGCCTCGGTTGAACTGAAACTGCAGGCACCTGGCACGACCACCGCAGGTACGGCGCCATTCCGCATCAGCGCGGGCCAGCTGCAGTGGCAGGGCAAAGGGGCGCAGCTGCCGAAGCAGCTGCAGTGGGATCTGCCGGCGACCCGCCAGGCACAGGTGCAGGTGGCGCCCTGGCAGGATGGCCACTATCTGCTGGCGCAGCTGCCGGTGGCGGCCAGCAGCACGCCGCGCAAACTGCCGAGCGAAATCGGCCTGCTGTGGGATGGCTCCGGTTCGGCGGGCCAGCGCGATCACACACGTGAGTTCGCCCTGCTGGATCGCTATTTCGCTGCGCTGCGCGACGGCACCGTGGCCTTGACCGTGCTCCGCGATCGCGCCGAGCCGGTGCGTCGCTTCCGCATCCGCGCCGGCAACTGGAGTGAACTGCGCGCTGCCCTGCAGGCCGTGCGCCCGGACGGTGCCAGCGCGCTGGCACAGTGGCAGCCGCAGCCGGGCGTGAAGGAATACCTGCTGGTCAGCGATGGCCTGCTGACCTATGGCCCGGAACAGCTACCGGCGATGGCACCCGATCAGCGCCTGTTTGCGATCAGCAGTGCCGGTGCGCGCACTGATGCCGTGCGGCTGCGTGGTTGGAGTGAGGCGCATGGCGGTCGCTTCATCGCGCTGGGCAAGGATGTCGATGCGGCGGCGCACGCGTTGCTGGCGTCGCCGATGGATGTGCAGGTCGATGCGGGACGCGGCGTGCAGGATGTAGTGATCGATCGCCGCAGTGAAGCCCACGGCTGGCTGTGGCTGCACGCACGACTGGCAGCCGACGGTGTGCCGATGCGGGTGCGCGTGGGCGACGGCGAGTGGGAAGCGCTGCCAGCGACGCAGAAGAGCAAGGACGGTGAACTGCTGGCCGGTTTGTGGGCGCAGGCGCGCCTGCAGCAGCTGGCCGCCGACCGTCGTGGCAACCGCGAGGCGATGCAGCGCCTGTCACAACGGTTTGGCCTGGTGGGGCCGGATACCTCGCTGATCGTGCTGGAGACGTTGGAGGACTACCTGCGCTATGCGATCCGTCCTTCGGGCACGCTGCGCGCGGAGTACGACGCCAGGTTTGCAGTGCAGGTCAGGGATCGCGCCGCTGGGGATCGCCAGCGCCTGGATGAAGTGGCCGCCCGCTGGAAGGAGCGCCAGCAGTGGTGGAGCCGTAGCTGGCCGAAGGATGCGCCGCCGCAGGCCAAGGAAATGGCGCTGGACGTTGCATCCGCAGACTACGCAACCGAATCCGCACCCGTGGCGATGCTGGCAGCCCCTGCACCTGCTGCTCCGCCCGCCCCTGCACCGACGGCAGCAGCGGCCGAGCAGCGTATGCAGGCCGCCAGCGCACGCGCGCGTCGTCCGGCGCCCGCGTCGGAGAATGCACTGGATGCGATTGTGGTCACCGGCGGCACGGTCGATGCCGCTGCGGCCGCCAACGATGGCCAGCTCGGCATCCAGCTGGCGGCCTGGCAGCCGGACTCGGCCATCGCCCGGCGCCTGCGCCAGGGCCCGCCGTCGCAGCTCTATGACCGCTATCTGGCCGAGCGCGATGCCCACGCCGACAGCAGCGCCTTCTTCCTCGATGTGGCCGACCTGCTGCTGGAGCAGGGCCAGCGCGAGCTGGCACTGCGGGTGCTGTCGAACCTGGCCGAAATGGATCTGGATAACCGCCACCTGCTGCGCGTGCTCGGTTACCGACTGATGCAGGCCGATGCTCCCGCACTGGCGGTGCCGGTGTTCGAGCAGGTGCTGGCGATGGGCCAGGAAGAACCGCAGAGCTTCCGCGACCTGGGCCTGGCGCTGGCAGCGGCCGGCAAGCCACAGCAGGCACTGGCGCCGCTGTACCAGGTGGTGGTGCGGCCGTGGGACAGCCGCTTCGATGGCATCGCCCTGATCGCGCTGGATGAGCTGACCAACCTGGTGGCCGGCAGCACGCCCCGGCTGGATACCACCGGCATCGACCCGCGCCTGTTGCAGGCGATGCCGCTGGACCTGCGCGTGGTGCTGTCGTGGGACGCCGACAACAGCGACATGGACCTGTGGGTAACCGACCCGAACGGCGAGCGCGCCTACTACGGCAACCGGCTGACCTACCAGGGCGGGCAGATGTCGCAGGACTTCACCGGCGGCTATGGCCCCGAACAGTTCTCGCTGCGCAACGCCAAGCCGGGCAAGTACAAGGTGGAGGCGAACTACTTTGGCAGCCGCCAGCAACTGGTCACCGGCGCGACGACACTGATGCTGCGTCTGACCACTCATTGGGGCACGGCCAAGCAGAAGGATCAGATGGTGACGATGCGACTGAAGGACCGTGCCGAGACCGTGCTGGTGGGCGAGTTCGAGGTTAAATAGTCAACTGCCCCAAATGGCCGTCCGAGGGTGGGCCAAGGAAGACCCTCGTCGACGCCGCTCTGGGGCAAGGAGGCCCTGTGTGGGGGCGGCTGCAGCCTGGCTGGCTCCCCGCGCCAAGGCGGGTACCGCCTGCCTGAATGCAGCGCCGACGCATCACGCTCGCGCCTCCCCGGCGCAGGCCCAGGCCCTCATTCCGGGCGCCCACGGCCTGCGGTATCATTACCAGTCATCTTTTGAATGCATAACCGCCGACATGATCGAACTGAATCCTGTCCGCCAGCGCATCACCGATCTGACCGATCGCGTGCTGTCGCTTCGGGGGTATCTTTGACTACGACGCCAAGAAAGAGCGTCTTGAAGAAGTAACGCGGGAGCTGGAAAGCCCCGACGTCTGGAACAACGCCGAGTACGCCCAGAACCTGGGCCGCGAGCGTTCCAGCCTGGAAAAGACCGTGGGCGGGATCGCCTCGGTGCTCGATGGCCTGAACGACGCCACTGAACTGCTGGAGCTGGCCGAGTCCGAGCAGGACGAGGAGACCGCACTGGCGGTGGTCGCCGACCTCGACAAGCACCAGGCGCACGTGGAGAAGCTGGAGTTCCAGCGCATGTTCTCCGGCGAGATGGACAATGCGGCGGCGTTCGTCGACATCCAGGCCGGTGCCGGTGGTACCGAAGCCCAGGACTGGGCCGAGATCCTGCTGCGCATGTACCTGCGCTGGTGCGAATCGCGCGGCTGGAAGACCGAGCTGATGGAAGTCTCCGGTGGCGACGTCGCCGGCATCAAGTCGGCCACGCTGCGCGTGGAAGGCGACTATGCCTATGGCTGGCTGAAGACCGAGACCGGCGTGCACCGCCTGGTGCGCAAGTCGCCGTTCGACTCGGACAACCGCCGCCACACCAGCTTCACCTCGGTGTTCGTGTCGCCGGAAATCGATGACAACATCGACATCACCATCAACCCGGCCGACCTGCGTACCGACGTGTACCGCTCGTCCGGTGCCGGTGGCCAGCACGTGAACAAGACCGAGTCGGCGGTGCGTATCACCCACATCCCGACCAACATCGTTGTGGCGTGCCAGACCGGCCGCAGCCAGCACCAGAACCGCGACAACGCGATGAAGATGCTGGCCGCCAAGCTGTATGAACTGGAGATCCAGAAGCGCAACGCCGAGAAGGACGCGGTGGAAGCCACCAAGTCCGACATCGGCTGGGGCAGCCAGATCCGCAACTACGTGCTGGACCAGAGCCGTATCAAGGACCTGCGTACCGGCATCGAGCGTTCGGATACCCAGAAGGTGCTGGACGGCGACCTGGACGAGTTCGTCGAGGCCAGCCTGAAGGCCGGTTTGGCCGTGGGCTCCAAGCGCGCCGATGCCTGATCGACGCGCCTGCGCGGATATCATCGCCTTCCGCAGCGGAGGGCGATGATGCGCAGCGAAAGTGAACGCAAGGAACTCGGTAGCTTCCTGAAGGCCTGCCGCGCCCGTGTCGACCCCGCCACGCTCGGCCTCCCGGCCGGGCGGCGGCGCACCCCGGGCCTGAAGCGCGAGGAAGTGGCGCTGGCCATCGGGGTCAGTGTCAGCTGGTACACCTGGATCGAGCAGGGCCGTGAAGTGCGCGCCTCGCCCGAAGTGCTCGAGCGCCTGGCCAAGGTGCTGCGCATGAGCGACGACGAACGCGCCTATGCATTCGCGCTGTCCGGCTATGGCGTACCGCTGGAATCGCCGGACGAGAGCGTGACCGACGGCCTGCGCCAGCTGGTCGAAGCGATGCAGCCGATCCCGGCCTATGTGCGCAACACCCGATTCGATATCCTGGCCTGGAACCCGGCCATCGCCGATCTGTTCGTGGACTACAGCCAGCTGGCGCCGCATGAGCGCAACACGCTGCGGCTGATGTTCCTGTACCCGCCGTACCGCACGCTGATCCTCAACTGGGAAGAAATGACCCGCGGCCTGCTGGCCGGCTTCCGCGCGGCGATGGCGCAGGCGCCGGACAAGGCGCCGTTCCTGGCGCTGGTGGAGGACATCGCCGCGCACAGCGAGGCGTTCCGGCGGTGGTGGCCGGAGCACGACGTGCGGCGGTTCGATGAAGGTGCGAAGAAGCTCAACCATCCCACGCGGGGATTGCTGGACCTGCAGTACGTGGCGCTGGTGCCGGAGAGCCGGCACGACCTTTCCCTGGTGACCTACCTGCCGCGAAAGTAGGGGTGTTCGGCAGGGCTTGCAGCCCTGCACCCGCAGAGGCCGAGCAACAGCAACAGCAACAGCAACAGCGGGCATTCCGTTGGATGGCGGGGCGGTGTGGGTTGGCAGGACACGCCGTAAACCCGTCCATGGGGGCTCGATGGCGCCATGGATGGCGCCATC
>NZ_JAXBQQ020000010.1:0-41749 GCF_047520695.2 Stenotrophomonas sp. AR029
GCGGCATCCATGCCGCGGCCCCCCCCGCGACCGGACCCACCCCGCCTTCGACAGATTTCTGCGATCTGTTGGACGTGCTGATGGGGGTCAGATCCGTTTTCCAGCGGAAAACGGATCTGACCCCATTTCCTGATTTCGAAATCTGACAGACAGTCATCCACGCATGGCGTGGATCTACCGTGTCGACCAAGGTCGACACCTGCCAACAGCCGCGGGAATCTGTCAGAGGTGGGGCGGGGTGGGTGGGCAGGACCGTTGGCGCCATGGATGGCGCCATCGAGCCCCCAGGGGTGAGGGCGCTTTGCTTGCGAAGCACTGCTTCGCAAGCGCCCGAACGCCCAGCCGCCAGCGGCTGGGCCGGTCTGGGGGTTTACGGCGTGTCCTGCCCACCCACACCGCCCCGCCATCCCACGGAATGCCCGCTGTTGCTGTGGCTTTGGCTGTTGCCGCTGCTGTTGCCGGCCAGCGGCCGGCACTACCGCGGGTGCCGGGCGCCGCCCGGCCGTAAACCCCTTACTTCTTCGCGCGCGGCTGGTTCAGCGGCTCCATCGCGCGGAAGCGCTTGCTGTACTCATCGGTCAGGTTGCGCGATTCCTGGCTGTTGCGGACGATGGTCGGGGTCAGCAGCACGATCACTTCCGAACGACGGCTGGTGCGGGTCTTCTGCCCGAACAACGCACCGACCACCGGAATCCTGCTCAGGCCCGGAATGCCGCTGCTGCCATCGGTGGCCGAGTCGGTGATCAGGCCCGCCAGCATGATGGTGTCGCCGCTCTGTACCGCCGCTTCGGTGGACAGCTTCTTGGTCGAGATGCGCGGGTTGCAGTTGCGCTCGTTCGGGTTGCAGGCGTCCGGCACGTCGGAGGCGCTGCTGACCTCCTGCACGATATCCAGGAACACAGTGCCATCGCGGGTCACGCGCGGGCGTACCTTGAGGATCACGCCCGTGTCGATGTACTGCACCGAGCTGTAGGTGCTGGTGCCCACGCCGGTGTTCACCGTGGTGGTGTTGATCGGCACCTTGTCGCCAACGTTGAGCGTGGCCTCGGCGTTGTTGCGCACGAACACCGACGGTGTCTGCAGCAGGCGCAGGTCGGTGACCTTGTCCAGCGCGCTGACCACGGCGGCCGCGTTGTGGCCGGTGAACGCCCAGCCCACGCCGTCGTTGCCGGTGACACCGCCGGCGAAGGTATTCCACGAACCGCCCGCTGCCGGCGGCAGGGTCAGGCCTGCCAGTGCGCCGGTCAGCGCGCGACCAGCCACGGCGTTGTCGAAGAACCAGTTCACGCCATACTTCAGGTCACCGGTCAGCGCGACTTCGGCCACCTGTGCCTCGATGTGCACCTGCAGCGGCATCACGTCCAGCTTCTCGATCACCTCGCGGATCGAGCGCCAGGCCTGCGGCGTCGAGCGAACCAGCAGGGTGTTGGTCTCCTCCACCGCCGACACGCCGACGCGGTCGCCCTCCACTTCCAGGCTGACACTGACGTTGCCGGGCTGGCGCTGCGGCAGGTTCAGGCTGCCGTTGCTGCTGCTACTGCCACTGCTCCCGCCCAGCGTCGAGCCGAGGGTGCTGCTGTTGTTGTCCATGCCACGATCGCCGTCACCGCCCAGCTGCGACGGGATGGCGCCCGGTGCCAGCGAGGCCGGGCCGGAGCCGCCGCGGTTGCCACTGCTGGCGAAGGCCTCGCTGAGGCGCTCGGCCAGGTCGCGTGCCTTGATGTAGCGCAGCTCGTAGGAGAACAGGCGGGCGCTGCCACCTGCGGTGTCGATGCGATCCAGCCACTGCTGGATCTGGTCCAGGTAGCGTACCTGCGGCGTGATCACCAGCACGGCGTTGGCGTTCTCCAGCGGCAGGAAACGGAACATGCCAGCACTGGGCGTCTTGCTCTCTTCGCCGAACACCTTTTCCAGGTCGGCCGCGACCTGCTCAGCCTTGCCCGACTGGATCGGGAACACGCCCACCGACATGCCCGACAACCAGTCGACGTCGAAGATCTCGACGGTGCGCAGGTAGTTTTCCAGTTCTGCGCGCGTACCACCGAGGGTGATCACGTTGCGGCCGCTGTCCACGTTGACGATGGCGTTGGGGCGCGCATACGGCTCCAGCACCTTCTTCATCTCGGTGGCCGAGATGAACTGCAGGGGGACCACGCGGACCTCGAAGCCGCGTGCGCTGGCCGCCGGCGCGGTGCTCGGCGCGACCGTGCCGGCCAGCGCCTGGTCGGCGGCGACGATGTTGTAGCGCCCACCGCTGTAGACCATGCGTGCGTTGTTCCAGCCCAGCACCATCTCCAGCAGGTTCAGCGCCTGCGCCGGCGAGACCGGCTTGGGCGTGGCCAGGGTGACCGTGCCCTGCACGCCCGGTGCGATCACGTAGTTCTGGCCAAGCATGTCACCAAGGATGGCCTTGACCACCGCATGCAGCGATTCGCCTTCGAAGTTGAAGGTGGCCTCGCCGGTGCTGGCGCCATGCAGCGCCGGTGCCGGTGCGCGCGCGGCCTCACGGTTGATCATGGTGCCGGTGCCGCGGCGGATCACCGCCTGCGGTGCGCCCTGGCTCTCGCGGGCGGCATCGGCGGCGACGTCGGCTGCCTGGCCGGCATCGGCACTGGGCGACAGGTTGCCGTTGCGCTGCACGTGCGGCGCGGACACCGTACTGCAGCCGACCAGCAGCGCGAGGGCAAAGGACCAGGGAAGAAAACGCAGGTTCATGCATTCACTCTATCGGTTGGTGCCATCGCCCGGGGGCGGCGACGGTTGTTGCTGCTGTTGTTGCAGCTGGCGGCGACGGGCCTGGATGCGTTCGCGGATGGCCTGCATCTGCGCTTCGCTGGGACCGTTGTTGTTGGCCGGTGGTGTTTTTGCAGCTGACGCCGCAGGTGTGGGGGCATTGCCGGCGGGCGGCGTCGGTGGGGTGGCCGCGACCGGGGACGGCGCCGGCGGAGCACCCGCCGAAGGCGGCACAACGATCGCACCTGCAGGCGGTACACCGTTGGCACCGCGCAGCACCGTCGGCGGCTCACCGCCCTGGCCGTTGAACACGGCCAGTTCCAGGACCTGGTTGCCACCGGGGCCGATCACCGTGGCCTGGCGCGGCTGCAGCGCCACCAGCTGCCAGCCATCCACGGCTTCGCCGTTGAGACGCAGGCGCAGCGAGCGGTTCTGTTCGGTGGTGAAGGTGGCCATGCCGAAATCGCCGGTCAGCAGCACGCCGGTCAGGCGCAACGCGGCACTGGCCGCCGGTTCGCTGCCCCCCAGCAGATAGGGCCGCGGCCTGCGGTCTTCGGCGAATAGCGGGCGCTCACCGATCGCGCTGTAGCTGTCGGCGCTGGCCATGCGCTCGGCCGCCAGCGGCGGCAGCGATGGCAGCGATGGCGCGGCGTCGGCATCACCGTCGGCGCCCGGCAGCTGGCTGCCCAGCCCGAACACGGTTGACAGCCAGACCGCCGCCGCCCAGCCGGCCAGTGCCAGCAGGAAGCCGGTACGCAGGCTGATCTGCTCAAGCTTCATCGGCCACCTCCGGCCCTTCGGACGGGGGCGCCGGCTGGGGCGCAGGCGTGGCCTCGGCCGGCGACGTGGACGGTGCCGCAGCGGGTGCCGGTACCGTGCCGTCGGCGGCGGCGCCTGGCAGCAGATAGCCGGCCAGCTCGAAGGACACATCCAGGCCCAGCCCCGATTCGTTCGGCGATTGCTGGAAGCGCTGCGCGATCAGGTTGAGGTTGTCGACGAACAGGCGGGGGCTGCCGGTTTCGAGGCTGTGCAGCACGGTGGCCAGTTCGGCCACGCCGCAGCGCAGGCGCACCTGCATGGCGACGCGCACGAACTCGGCATCGCGCCGGTTGTCGGTCAGCGGCGTGCGGTTGCTGATGGTGCAGCTGCGGTTGCCCGGGCTGGCCATCGCCACCGCATCCTGCAGCCGGGCGCCCAATGCAGCGGCGGCAGCTTCGGCAGTGGCTTCGCGCAGGAAGCCTGGCCGCTGCTGCAGTGCCTCGCGGGTAGCGCGAAGGCGCTGTTCGATCTGCGGCTGCTGCTGCAGCTGCGCCTGCACGCGCGACTCGCGTTCGCGCAGGGCGGCGACATCGGCATCGATCGCACGCAGCGGCTGGGTGAACCAGGGGTGCACCAGCAGCAGATAAGCCAGGCCCAGCACTGCCAGCAGCAGTGCCAGCGCCAACCAGCGATCACGGCGTGCGCTTGGCATCGGCATCGGCCGCCTCCGGGGTCGGTGCTGCGGCCGGCAACGGCTGCAGTTCGGCGGTCATGGTGAAGCGGTCGCGGCCACTGGCCGCGCCATCGGCCTGCAGCACCCCGGTCAGGTTGACCTTGCGCCACTGCGGTGCATCCTGCAGCAGCTGCACCAGCTGCGATGCTTCGCGGCTCAGGCCGATCAGCTGCAGGTTGTTGTTCTCGATCGCCAGCTTTTCCAGGTAGGTGCCTTCCGGCAGGCGCCGGGTCAGTTCGTTCCAGATCTCCACCGTACCGGCGCGCTGGTTGCGCTGCTTCTCAAGGAACGCAGCACCATCGATCAGCGCCTGCAGCTGCGCGCGTTCGCTGGCCACGCCACGCGCGCTGCGCGCGCTGCGCTCGACCTGCGCACGCAGTTCGTCGGCGGCGGCCTGGCGGTTGTCCAGCAACTGCACCGCGGCCAGTACCAGCATCACGACGGATGCCGCTGCCAGCAGCAGGTTCCAGCGCCGCATCGGGTCTGGCCGCAATTGGCGCTGCGCGGGCGGCAGCAGGTTCACCTGCAACACGTTGCCCTGCGCATCGATGGCATCGACGCCGGCCAGCGCATCGGCCCATTGGCCCACCCGCGTGCGCCATGCTTCCAGCTGCCGCAGTGGCCACGCCACCAGTTCGACCTGCAACTGCCCTTCGCCGCCCGCGCCGAGTTCACGCACGTCATAGCTGACCTGGGACGCTTCGAACGGGGTCTGCCGGTCGATTTCGAAACCGACCACGGCACGCAGGCGGTCAGCCGCCGCGGCGGGCAGGCGCAGCGTGCGCCGCAGCACATCCGCCGCGGGCAGCAGCCACACCCGGGGCAGGCTGCGCAGGCGCGGCTCGAGTACCCGGTCCAGTTCCACCGGCGACAGCGGCCACGGCAGGCGCGCCACCACTTCGCGGCGTTCACCGGCCTCACGCCAGACCTGCAGCTGGTCGCTCTCAGGCTGCAGCAACAGGCGGGCCTGGCCCCAGCCCAACGCCCATTGCCAGCGCACCGGTACCCAGGCCAGCAGCGACTGCCGCCACCAGCGCAGGAAGCGGCCAGCACCCGGGCCGATCCGGCCCTGCACTTGCCGCAGACTGTCCTGCCACGCCGTCATCTTGCTGTCATTCCCTGCTCCCAGCGAAGCACTGTGTAGGTCCGCCCGGGAACCCCGCCCGAGCCACTGCGTACCACTGCCTGCAACACCGACCTGCGTCCACTGCTGTCGATGGCAGCGGACTCGATACTATAGGTGCCGCTGCTGCTGGCAAGCGTTGTCGTACCACCAGCGGAATCTGCATCACGCTCCTGCTGTGCGCGCTGCGCCATCACCCTGTCCGCATCCAGCCCCAGCGCGCTCAGCACCGGCGCACTGGCGAACTGCGGATCCGGCCGGGCCTGGCGGCTGTACAGGGTCAGGTGCGGCAACATCGCCCGGTACAGCGTGCCGCGCATGCCCAGCACGCGCTGCAGCTCGCCCAGGGTCTCGAAGCGCTTGTTGCGTGGGCCATAGGGCAACCCGGCTGCGGCGTAGTCCTGCGCTTCAGCACCACCGCCCGGCTGCAGCAGGCTGTCCTCGTCACGCCAGTCGATGATGGCCGCGGCCAGCTGCCGGGCCTGGGCATCGTCTTCACCCAGCGCCTTGAGGAAGGCGGTCAGCAGCGCGGCATCGGCCAGGTTCAGGTTGATCTTGCCGTTCTCGTCCAGCACCTTGATCTCGATGCTGGCGTCGTCGAACTGCCAGCGATAGGTCCGGCCATCGGCACGCCAGGGCGCGCGCTGCGGATCGGCCGACAGGCGCAGCAGGGCATATTCGAGGCCGGCACGCGCACGTTCCTGCCCGCGTGCATCGTCATCCAGCACGCGCTGCTGCAGGTGTTCGACCCGTGCGCTCAGCGCGAATGCGCCGACCAGCGCGGTCATCAACGCGATCAGCCACAGCACCAGCACCAATGCCGCCCCAGCCTGACGCCTCATCGCGCGCCTCCGCTGCCACCGGCGCGCAGCGCCACCACCAGCGGTGGCCACGGCGCTCCCCGGGCCGGCACGATCTGGATCTCCACCAGCATCGGCAGGCGGCGGGTGTCGTCCCAGCGCGGCATCCAGTCGGTCACCTGCCCAGTGCTGGCATCGATACCCCGATAGCGCAGCTGCACCGACTTCAGGTTCTCCACCAGCACCTCGGGCGGGCGCGGTGGATTCTCGGCGATGCGCTCGCCTTCCTGCAGCAGCACCAGGTCCAGCAGCAGGCGCTGTTGGCCATCGCGTCCGTCGACCTGCAGCGCGTGCAGGTAGGGGCCGCCACGGCCGAGGTATCCGGGCAGGTCGGCGGCGAACAACATGCGTTGCTCCTCCCCCTGGAAGAAGATCGGTTCGCGGGTGGGGTCCGGAACCTCAAGCGGGGTGCGCAACGCGCCCGCCAGCTGCCTGCGAAGCAAGGACTCGACCGCGCGCATGCGTTCGCTCTCGGCGGCGATCTGCTCGCCACGCTGGCTGACCGCCATCGCCGAGCGCACGCTGGCAAAGGCCAACGCCAGGCCGCCGGCCAGCAGCACGGTGGCCAGCATCACTTCGACCAGGGTGAAACCTGCGGCGCGGCGCCTCACCGCGCATTCTCCAGGTCGGGCGGCAACAGGCGCAGGCTGCGCCAGCGCAGCTGCTCGCGCTCGCTGTCACCCCAACGCACCTGCAATTGCAGCTCTGCCAGCCATGGGGTCCCCGGTGACGTGGCCTGCACGACATTGCCAGCGCGTGGTTCCACCCACGGCTGAACCTGCAGTTCCCAGTGATAGCGCCCCTGTTCCCAGTCACCCTGCTGGCTGCCCACCTGCAGCGGTGCGTCAACGCCGGCCTCGGCCAGCAACGACTGTGCATGCAGCACCGCGCGCGTGCGCAGCTCGGCATCGCGCACCTGTTTTGCGCCGCCGGACAGGCTGCCCAGCAGCAGGGTCAACGCCAGGCCCAGCAGGGCGAAGGCGATGATCACTTCCAGCAGGGTGAAGCCACGCGCGCGCCGCTTCATTGCGCCCGCCAGGGGCCGGAGCGGACCTCGCCGGTGAGCCAGCCGACGTCGACGCGCCATTCGGCGCCGTCGCGCTGCAACCGGATGCGGCCACCGCTGGAGCCACCATCGGGATGGAATTCGATCACGCCCTGCCCTGGCGCGGTGGCCAGCTGCGCGGCGCCTTCGAACTGCACCTGCAGCTGTGCGGGCACCTCACCGTGGCGCTGGTTGGCGCCCTCCCAGCGCCGCCGCGCCGGCTCGATGACGAAGCGCTGCGGTTCGCCGCGGGCGATTGCCTGCGCGCGCACCATGCGCAGCTGGCTGGCGATGTCCTTGCCGGCGCTGCGCAGCTGCATGCCGGCGAAACCACGCGACAGGCCAGCGGCGGTGATCAGGCCGATCGCCGCGATCAGTGCGATCACCAGCAGCATTTCCAGCAGCGACAGTCCCGCCGCGCGCCTGCCGTGCAGGCGCGGGTGGGGCAACCGGCGCGGCAGGAAATACGTCATGCGCGGTTACGGCTGGTAGCGGATGTCAGCGTCGACGCTGCTACCGCCGGCCTTGCCATCCTTGCCCAGGCTGACCAGCTCATACGGCTGGCCTTCGCCCGGTGCGCGGTATTCCAGGGCGTGGCCCCACGGGTCGTTCAGGTCGGCCGGCTTGGCGTACGGACCGAGCCAGCCGCCAACACCGGCCGGTGCGGTCACCAGGTCATTGAGCGAGCCGGGCAGCTTGCCGGTGTCGATCTGGTAGTTGTCGATCTTGGACGCCACGGTCTGCACCTGCGCCTTGGCGATGTTGGCCTTGCCACGGTCGGCACCGCCCAGTACGCGGCTGGCGACCAGGGTCAGCACCGCGCCGATCAGCACGATGACGATGATGATTTCCAGCAGGCTCATGCCCGACTGGTTGCGCGCGGCGGTGAAGGAAAGGCGGATCGGTCGGCGACGGGCAATCATGGACGGTCCTTTCAGTTGCGGAGTGTCGGGGTTGCAGGGAGTGCCATCGTCAACCGATGGCATTGGTCAGGTCGTACAGCGGCACCAGCACGGCCACGATCACCGCGCCCACCACCGAGGCCAGCACCAGGGTGATCGCCGGCACCATCGCCGCCAGCAGGCGGTCGATGCGCCGGGCACTATCCTGTTCGAAGGTGTCGGCGGCCTTCAGCAGCATGGTATCGAGGGCGCCGGATTCCTCGCCGACCTGGATCATCTGCAGGGCCAGGCGCGGGAAGCGCTTGCCGCGCGACAGTGCCAGCGACAGGCCGGCACCATTTTTCACTTCATCGGCGGCCGCTTCCACATCGGCGGCCAGCGCGCGGTTGCCCAGTACGTTGCGCGCGATGCCCAGTGCGCCCAGCAGGGGTACGCCGTTGCGCAGCAGGGTGCCCAGCGTGCGCGCCAGGCGCGCGGTCTCCAGTTCACCGACGAGACGGCCGATGCCACGGCGCTGCAGCAGCCAGCCATCCAGCGCCAGCCGGAACGCCGGTTGCCGCGCCTTGCGCTCGAAGAACAGCGCCAGCAGCGCCGGCACCACCAGCAGCAGCACCCACCAGTCGCGCACGAACAGGCCCAGCTGCAGCACCGCATTGGTGAACCACGGCAGCGCCACGTCCAGGCTCTCGTACATCTGCGCGAACTGCGGCACCACGTAGCCAAGCAGGAACAGCAGCGCACCGCCCACCACCACCAGCAGGATCGCCGGGTAGACCAGCGCGTTGATGACCTTGCCCTGCAGCGCGCGGCTGCGCTCCAGGTAGTCGGCCAGGCGTTGCAGGGTTTCATGCAGGCTGCCGCCGGCTTCGCCGGCGCGCACCATGTTCACGTAAAGGCGCGAGAACAGCCCATGCTGGCGTTCCAGCGCGGTGGACAGCGGTGCACCGCCGCGCACCACGTCGCGGATGTCGGTGATCGCGCGGCGCGATCGTTCGTCCTCGGGCAACCCCAGCAGGATCGACAGCGCGCGGTCCAGCGGCTGGCCGGCACCGAGCAGGGTCGCCAGCTGCTGGGTGAACTGCAGCAGGGCGGCGCCCTGCAGGGGGCGCTGCTGCAGCAGGTTGCGCCAGCTGCGGCCGCCGATCGCGCCGGCGTCGGCCAGCTGCGTCTCCATCGGCAGGTGGCCCTGGTCCTGCAGGCGCGCGATCAGCTCGGCCTCGCTGGCCGCTTCCATCTGCCCGTCGAAGACCTCACCGTGCGGATTGAGCGCCTTGTAGCGGTAGTTCGGCATGTCAGCCCCGGCGTCCTGCGCGCATCAGCTTTCCTCGGTCACGCGCAGCACTTCCTCGATGGTGGTCTGTCCGCTCAGCGCCTTGGACAGGCCATCCTCGTACATGGTGCGCATGCCGGCTTCGCGGGCGATGCGCTCGATCTCGCCCATGCCATCGCGACGCATCACCGCACGCCGCAGCGCATCGTTCATCACCAGGAATTCCATGATGGTGGTACGCCCCAGGTAGCCGGTCGGCGCCAGCGCCGAGGGCTTCGGACGGTAAAGGTGGATCGGTCCCTCCGGCTGCAGGCGGCGCAGCTCGAAGCGTTCGATCTCCTCTGGCGAGGCTGCGTAGCGTTCGGCATGGGTGGGCTCCAGCCGGCGCACCAGGCGCTGGGCCAGGATGCCGTTGATGGTCGAGGTGAGCAGGTAATCCTCCACGCCCATGTCGAGCAGGCGGGTGATGCCACCGGCCGCATTGTTGGTGTGCAGGGTGGACAGCACCAGGTGGCCGGTCAGTGCCGACTGGATGGCGATGCGCGCGGTTTCCAGGTCGCGCATTTCACCGATCATGATGATGTCCGGATCCTGGCGGACGATGCTGCGCAGCGCGTTGGCGAAATCCAGGCCGATCTGCGGCTTGGCCTGGATCTGGTTGATGCCCTCGATCTGGTATTCGACCGGATCTTCCACCGTGATGATCTTGACGTCGGCGGTGTTGAGCTGGCTCAGCGCGGTGTACAGCGTGGTGGTCTTGCCCGAGCCGGTCGGGCCGGTCACCAGCAGGATGCCGTGCGGCTGTTCCAGCACCTTGCGGAACTGCGGCAGGAAGGCGTCGGTGAAGCCGAGCCGGTGGAAATCGAAGACCACCGTTTCGCGGTCCAGCAGGCGCATCACCACGCTTTCGCCATGCGCGGTAGGCACGGTACTCACGCGCAGGTCCAGCTCCTTGCCCTGCACGCGCAGCATGATGCGGCCGTCCTGCGGCAGGCGGCGCTCGGCGATGTTGAGCCGGGCCATGATCTTGATGCGGCTGATCACCGCGGCGGTGAGATTGGCCGGCGGGCTCTCGCCCTCCATCAGCACGCCATCGACCCGGTAGCGGACCTTCAACCGGCTCTCGAACGGTTCGACATGGATATCCGAAGCGCGCAGTTCCACCGCACGCTGGATAACCAGGTTGACCAGACGGATCACCGGCGCTTCCGAAGCGAGGTCGCGCAGGTGCTCGATATCGTCGACCGCGCCGCCCTCGCCATCGGCGGTTTCCACGATCGCGCCCATCGCGCTGCGGCCCTGGCCGAACCAGCGCTCGACCAGGTCATCGATCTCCGCGCGCATGCCCAGCACCGGTGTCACCGGAACCCCCAGCGCCAACTGCACGGCCTGCTGCGGATAGGCATCGTGGGCATCGGCCAGCCACAGACGCACCCCGTGTTCATTCAACTCCAGCGGGCACACATGGAACTGCTTCAGGAAACGCAGCGACAGCGGCAGTCCCTCGGCCAGCGCCTGCGGCGGGGCCTCCGGCACCTGTTTGCCCTCCAGCAGCGGCAGGCCCAGCACCTCGGCGCTGGCCTGTGCCTGGTCGCGTTCAGACACCAGGCCCAGGCGCACCAGCAGGCCCAGCAGGCTGCCGCCGGCCTCGGCGTGCAGCGGCCGCGCGCGCGCCAGGTCTCCTTCCTTGAGCCGGCCGCGTGCCAGCAGCGCATCCAGGATGCGGCCTTCGGCATCGTCGGTAACGGTTGCAGCGAGCGCGTTCACGTGACTCTCCTGTCAATCGGACCGACTTTAGCAGTTAAGCCATGATTTCCGCCGCCCTGCGGCCAGCTTTCGTAAAAAGACGAAGCCCGTCACACAGGATGACGGGCCTCGGCCGTTCAACTACGACACGTCAGGCTTACTGCGTGGCGAGGATGCTCACGCCGTTGTAGGCCGCTTCGCCCACCACCTTGATGTAGTAGGTGCCTGCCACCGGCTTGTTCACCCGTACCGTTTCGGACGTGCCGGGACGGGTCGACTTGCCATCGTTGTCGCTGGCGCTCGGCTCGCGTCCCTGGGCGATGTAGACCGACACGTTGCCGGTGCCACCGTAGGTGATCACGCTGAGCTGCTTTCCGGCGGCTGCCTCGAAGCTGTACAGGCGGCTGCTGCCGGCCGTACCGTTCAGGCCCCCCACGGCGGCCTTGTTGGTCAGCGGCGTCGCCACCGGCCCGCAGTTCTCGGTGCACGGCTCTTCCAGTGCCTTGGCCAGCGCCGCCTTGGCATCGACGATGCCGGTGCCGATCGGAGTGGCGGCCGGGATACTGACCGGGAACGGGCGCGCGGTTTCCTTCAGCAGCGCGCGCATCGCGGCGGGGGCCAGCGGATCCTTGCCCTTGGCGATCAGCGCGCTCTGCACCAGTGCAGCGACGGCAGCCACGTGCGGCGAGGCCATCGACGTGCCACCCATGCCCATGTAGCTGTAGCTGCCTGACTCCGGCGTGGTGGCCGCATCGGAACCGGACTGCCAGACGTAGCCGCCCGGATTGCCATCGACGCTGCCGCCACCACCCGGACCGGACAGGTCCACGCGGGTGCCGTAGTTGGAGTAGTAGGTGATGCCGCCGGTGATGCGGGTGGCGCCGACGGTCACTACGCCGTCGCAACTGGCCGGACGGTACTTGGATGCGTTGTCGGTCTCGTTGCCGGCCGCCACGACCACGGTGGTGCCACGCGAGATCGCGCCATTGATCGCATCCTGGTAGGTTCCGTCACAGCTGCCACTTCCACCCAGGCTCATGTTGATGATCTCGGCCGGGTTGGCATTGGCGGGCACGCCCGCCACGGTGCCGCCGGAGGCCCAGGTGATGGCGTCGGCGATATCGGAAAGGTAGCCACCGCACTTGCCGAGCACGCGGACCGGCAGCACCTTGGCCTTGTGCGCGACACCGGCCATGCCGACGCCGTTGTTGGTCTGCTCGGCCACGGTGCCGGCCACATGGGTACCGTGCCAGGAGCTGTCCTCCGCGACGGAGCCGGTGTAGCACTCATTGTCGTTCTCGACCCAGTCGCCATAGTCCTGCGCGCCCGGCACGCGATCGTTGGTGGCACGGCGCGACGTCTCGGCGTCGCTGATGAAGTCGTAGCCTTCCAGCAGGTTGCCGACCAGGTCCGGGTGCTGCGGCAGGATGCCGGTGTCGAGCACGGCCACCACCACGCCCTCGCCCTGCGATACATCCCACGCCGACGGTGCGTTGATGCCACCGGTGGCGTTGTGCAGGTGCCACTGGTACTGCTGGTAGTACGGATCGTTCGGCGCCAGCGCCGGCTGCACGTCACCGGCGCGCAGCTCGGTGCGGCGCAGCTTCACGTCGGCTTCGGCGTACTGCACGGCCGGGTCGGCCTTCAGCTCCTTCAGCACGCGCTGCAGTTCCGCAGGCGCCAGGCGGCCCTGCAGGCGGATCAGGTCGGCACCGACGCCGAGCTTGCGCACGACCTGCGGGCCAAGCGTGCTGGCGCGGGCGGCGCCACCGGACAGGCTGGCGCGGGTCAGCGCGGACTGCACGGCGGACAGCTTGGCCGAACGGTCGTCCGCCGCAGCGGTGCCAGCACGATACTTGACGATGATGCGCTCGGCGCCCGGCTCGGCGGTGCTGGCCTGGCGCACCGGTTCACGGGTCGGCAACCCGGCGGCGTGGACGGCACCCACCGCGGTCATCGACAGCACGGCGGCGGCAAGCACATTGATGCGAAGGTTCTGCTTCTTGATCACGTCGAAATTCCTCTTCTGGGTCATGGATCGAACCAACACTGCGGCCATCATTCCTTGACGACTCCCGGCCGGCCCAGCCGGGATTGCCGTGACCTCCCCCCAGGCCCTGATTGCAGGTTTGGCGCCGGCGTGGGTGGCCGCCGGCGCAGTGGTTTGGCTTACCAGCCGAAGCCGGCACCAACGCCGACCGAGCTGTCGTCACTGCTGAAGGCACCGCCGAAGGTGACCGTGGCGCGATCGCTGATCGCACGCTGGTAGCCCAGCGACAACGCCGACTCGCCGCCCTGGAAACCGATGCCGACGCCGACCCGGTTCTGGGTGCGGATACCGGCGGCACTGGTGGCCATGTTGAGCATCGCCGCGCTCATGGCGCCCTGGCGGTCGATGCGGCGATCCATGTGGCGCAGGCGCCCGTCGATCTCGCCCTTGAACACATCGAAGCTGTCGGCGACGGCCTGCACGCGGCTGTCGGTGTAGCTGTTGGCAGTGGCCATGCCACGGTCCAGCTGGCCCTTGTTGACGGCGTCGGTGGCAGTGGTGCCGGCGGCGACGTTGGTGACCTGGCGTTCGTTGCCTTCGCTACCGACCGACACGGTGTTGGCACGATCGGCAACCGAGCCCTGGCCCAAAGCCACCGCGTTGGCAGCCGTGGCACTGGCACCCTGGCCGATGGCGGTGGACGAGGCGCCACTGGCCACTGCGCCCTCCCCCATGGCGACGGCATTGAAGCCCGTGGCCGGGGTGCCAACCGGAATCCCGGCACCGGCGGCGGCGGCCGTCGGCGTGCCCTGCACGCGTGCGGTGCTGGCCGGTGCCGCGTCGGCGGTGGCCGGTGCGTCGGCGACGCTGGCCAGTGCGCTTTCATCCAGCGAGGCACTCATCGAACGCAGGCTTGCCGTTCCCGAACGCGTGCCTCCGGCGGTGCGGCGATCGATCTCGCTGACCTTGCGGTCCAGCGCACCGAGCGCATCGCCGACGTTGCTGTAGGTGGCGCCCTGGATCACGTAGTTCGGCGCCACGAACACGCCCTGCATGCCGACGCTGGCGCCACCGCCGAGGAAGCTGGCGGCATCACTGAGCGACTGGAACAACTGCCCGCCATTGATCGCCTGGCGGCTGCCGGCGGCGATGCTGCCGGCACCGACGTTGTCGATGGTGGTGCCCTGGAAGCCGGAGAGGGTCAGGCGATCACGGCTGGCGTCGTCATAGCCGACTGCACTGGCCGCCGTGGTCTCGACCGTCGCGATGCGCGAATCGAAATCACCGACGCGGGTTTCCACTGCGCCCACGCGCTGGTTGGTGACGTTGAGCTGCGAACCGGTGACCGCATCGGTGCTGCCGGCAGCGATGCGGCCGTCGGCCACATTGACGATGCGCCGCGTGGCCGGGCCATCGGTGCCATTGCCGCCGCCGACCGAGACCACGTTGGCATCGAGCGCACGCGAACCCGCCCCCAGAGCCACCGAGTTCGCACCGGACGCGCCGGCGCTGTTGCCCAGTGCAAGCGCACCATTGCCAATGGCCATCGCGTTGGCACCCAGCGCATTGCTGCGTGCACCACTGGCAGTGGCGGCCGAACCGACCGCAGCGGCATCGCTGCCGCTGGCACTGGCGGTACCCGCACCAGTGGCCTTGACGTAGCGTGCGGTGCCATCGGCGGTCGCCGCGACCGCATCGAGCTGGCCACGATTGACTGCATCGGTGCGCTCGGTACCGGCGGCGACACGGGTGATCTGACGATCACTGGTGCTGCTGCCCACTGACACGGTGTTGGCACGATCAGCCACCGAGCCGGCACCCAGTGCGATGCTGCCGGCTGCCGACGCATTGGCGCTGACACCCACTGCGGTGGCATTCGCGCCGGTGGCCTTGCTGCCGTAGCCGACCGCCGTACCAAGCCGGCCACTGGCTTCGGCATAGCTGCCCAGCGCGGAGGCACCGTCAGCCGAGGCGTTGGCGCGGAAGCCGCTGGCCTGCGACTGCGTGCCGCTGGCCGTGGCCTGCGCACCACTGGCGGTGCTGTAGGCACCCTTGGCCTGGGCACCGGTGCCGCTGGCGCTGGCACCGAGTTCGCTGGCGCTGGCGCCGCTGCCCACCGCCACGCTGTCGACACCACTGGCCTGTGCGTTGTTGCCCAGAGCCGCGGCGTTGTTGCCGGTGGCCAGGGCATCGA
Source organism: Stenotrophomonas sp. AR029 (assembly GCF_047520695.2). Classification (NCBI taxonomy): domain Bacteria; kingdom Pseudomonadati; phylum Pseudomonadota; class Gammaproteobacteria; order Lysobacterales; family Lysobacteraceae; genus Stenotrophomonas; species Stenotrophomonas sp. AR029. The sequence goes on from NZ_JAXBQQ020000010.1 coordinate 15,356, forward strand.
CGCCGACGGCGGTGGCGTTGACGGCCATGGCATTGGCTCCGCTGCCCAGCGCGGTGGCGCCGTTGCCGACGGCGTTGGCCGCGTTACCGGCGGCCAGTGCGTTGTCGCCGTCGACCAGGGCACCGGCTTCGCCGTCGGCGTTGCCGCTGGCCTGGAACTGCCGGGCAGTCCTGTCGGCAACGCTGGCAACCGCGTCCAGCTGGCCCTTGTTCACCGCGTCGGTGGCCTCGGTGCCGGCTGCCACATGCGTCACCTGGCGCTCACCGCCCGCGGTGCCCACGGCCACGGTATTGTCGCGCTCGGCCTTGGAGCCGGCGCCCAGCGCCACGCTGTTCAACCCACTGGCGGTGGCACTGGCGCCCAGTGCCGTGCCATCTGCGGCATCCGCCCACGAATTCCAGCCGATCGCGGTGGCGTAATCTTCGGTCGCCCAGGCGCCGGCACCGAAGGCCGCCGCGCCGGTGCCGCTGGCACGCGACGGGATCAAGCCGAAGAAGGTGCTGCCACCAATGGCCACGCTCTCCTCGCCACTGGCCTCGCTGGACTGGCCCACGGCCACGGCACCGGTACCGGCTGCGGCGGCACCGAAGCCGACCGCGGTGGTGTTGGCCCCGCTGGCGGCCGAGCCGTAGCCCAACGCGGTGCCGAGGCGTCCGCTCGCTTCGGCATAGCCACCGACGGCGGTGGTGCCATCGGCAGAGGCGGCACTGCGGAAGCCACTGGCCAGTGCCTGCGTGCCACTGGCGTTGGATTCGGTGCCGGTCGCGGTGCTGTACGCACCACTGGCCTGCGCACGCGCCCCTACCGCGCTGGCGCCGAGCTCGCTGGCGCTGGCGCCGGTACCGAGCGCAAGGCTGTCTTCGCCGGTGGCCTGTGCGGTACTGCCCAGTGCTGCGGCGTTGTTGCCGGTGGCCAGCGCATCGATGCCGACCGCCGTGGCGTTGGCGGCCAGTGCATTGGCGCCGCTGCCGAGTGCGGTGGCACCGTTGCCGATGGCGTTGGCCGCATCACCGGCCGCCAGCGCGTTGTCACCCTCGACCAGGGCGCCGGTTTCACCCTCGGCGTTGCCACTGGCCTGGAACTGCCTGCTGGTCTTCTCCGCTGCTGCGGCTACGGCGTCAAGCTGGTTCTTGTTGACCGCATCATTGCCCTGCGTGCCATCGGCCACGTTGGTGATCTGGCGGGTGTTGCCAGCACCGCCTACCGACACGGTGTTGTCACGGTCCGCGATCGAATCGGCACCCAGCGCCACGCTGTTGGCAGCGCGCGATTCGGCGGCGTTGCCCAGTGCGGTGCTGTTGATGCCGCCGGACCAGGCGCCGCCACCGACGGCGGTGGAGTAATTGCCCGATGCTTCGGTGGCCAGCACGCCAAACAGCGAACCACCGACGGCGACGCTGTTGGTGCCGGTGGCCAGGCTACCCTGGCCGGTGGCGGTGCTGTAGGCACCCGACGCCTCGGAGTCGCCGCCCAGCGCCACGCTGTTGGAACCGGTGGCACTGGCGAAGTTGCCGAAAGCGGTGGCGTTGAACGCCGATGCCTGGGAATAGCCACCGATGGCGGTGCTGTAGCCACCGGTCGCTTCGGCGCCGATGCCGAACGCTGCCGACGCCGTGCCGCTGGCGACGCTTTCGCTGCCGACCGCGGTGGCGCCGCTGCCGCTGGCATTGCTGAAGTAGCCCACCGCCACGGCTTCCTCGCCGGAGGCTTCGGACAACACACCGTTGGCGGTACTGCCGGCACCACTGGCGATGCTGGCGGCACCGAACGCCGCGCTCTGCTCGCCGCTGGCTTCGCTTTCCGCACCCTGCGCGGTGGCGTACTCACCGGTCGCCTGTGCGTTGGCACCGACGGCGCTGGCGTTGGCGGCGCTGGCCAGCGCGTTGAGACCGATCGCCTGCGCGTTGTTGGCCAGCGCATTGGCACCACTGCCGAGTGCGGTGGCACCGTTGCCGATGGCGTTGGCCGCATCACCGGCGGCCAGCGCGTTGTCACCCTCCACCAGCGCACCGGCTACGTCGTCACCGCTGCCACTGGCCTGGAAGAAGCGGCTGGTGGTGGTGGCGGTACTCGCGACCGCATCCAGCTGTGCCTTGTTCACCGCATCGGTGGCCTGGGTGCCAGCGGCGACGTTGGTGATCTGCCGCTCGTTGCCGGTGCTGCCGACCGACACGCTGCGGGCGCGGTTGGCAACCGAGCCGGCGCCGAGCGCGACAGCGTTGCTGGCGCTGGCGTTGCTACCGGCCCCGAGCGCGATCGCGCTTTCACCACCGGCCACCGTGTTGGTGCCGATGGCAATGCTGTTGAGGCTGTTACCCAGCGCCTGGAAGCCCAGCGCCACGCTGTTGTCGCCATAGCCGAAGGCACCACGGCCGACTGCGGTTGAGCTGGCACCATTGGCCCAGCTGTTGTATCCGATGGAGGTTGCGCCACTGCCGCTGGCCCATGCCGCGTTGCCGAACGCCGAGGCGTTGGTGGCGGTGGCCCATGCACCGGAACCGAAGGCGCTCGCACCACTGGCCGTGGCCCAGCTGTAGCCACCGACAGCGGTGCTGTCATCGCGGCTGGCGAAGGCGCTGTCACCGACCGCAACGGCATAGCTGCCGGTCGCACGCGACTTGCCGCCGGCCGCGAAGCTGTTGTCGCCGCTGGCCTTGGCGGCATTGCCGAACGCGCTGCTCACGGCACCGGTGGCCTGCGCACCGCTGCCGACCGCCGTGGCATCGGCAACCGCCGTGGTGCCCACCTGTTGCGCCTTTCCGTCGGCGCCGATGATCGGCTGGTTGTACTCGTCGTAGGCCTGTCCGAGGCCACCGATGGCAACACCGCCGTTGCCGGTGGCGCTGCTGTTGCGACCCACCGCCACGCTGTCATCACCGATCGCTGACGCGGCAGCGCCATGTGCAACTGCACCAGCACCGACCGCGTTGCTCGAGGAGCCGGCCGCAACCGCACCTTCGCCCTCGGCGAACGCACCGGCATCACTGCCCGCTTCGGGCTGTGCCTGGAAGAAGCGCGCGGTGCCGTCGGCGGTGCTGGCCACAGCGTCCAGCTGCGCCTTGTTCACTGCATCCGTCGCCTGCGTACCCGCGGCCACGCTGACGATCTGGCGTTCATTGCCATTGGTGCCCACGGCCACCGTATTGGCCCGATTGGAGCCCGAATAGGCGCCCAGCGCGACACTGTTTTCGGCGCCAGCGGTGGCGTAGTAGCCGATGGCCGTGCTGTCCTTGCCGATGGCCCAGGTCTGCGCGCCCAGTGCACTGGCGTTGTCGCCTGCGGCATAAGCGAAGTAACCCAGCGCGGTGGATTCCGCGCCCACTGCTTCGGTGAAGCTGCCGTTGGCCAACGAACGGTCACCACTGGCGACCGCACCGCCGCCTACCGCGGTGGAGGACACACCGCTGGCCCGCGTCTGCACATACAGGCCCATGCCCGGCACGATGTCGGCCGGGCCACCGATGGCGACGCTGCCGGCGCCGGTGGCGCTGCTCTGCGTTCCCAGGGCGGTGGCGTTGCTGCCACTGGCGGTGGCCGCCGCGCCGAAGGCCGCGCTGCCCTGCCCCGAAGCCAGCGCATTGCTGCCGACGGCAGTGGCGCTCTGCGCGATGGCGACGGCGCCCGCACCCAGTGCACTGGTGCCATTGCCGATCGCGTTGGCCGCCTCGCCGGCGGCCAGCGCATCTTCGCCTTCGGCCAGCGCACCGGCATCGCTGTTGCTGCTGCCGGTGGCCTGGAAGTGCTTGGCGGTGGCATCAGCCACGGCAGCGACGCCCTTCAACTGGGCCAGATTGACCGCATCGGTGGCTTCACTGCCCGCGGCAACGCTGGTGATCTGCCGTTCGTTGCCTGCGCTGCCGACCGCTACGCTGTTGGCGCGGACAGCTTCGGAGTTCGCGCCCAGTGCAACGCTGTTGGCACCGCGAGCGGTGGCGTAATAACCGACGGCGGTGCTCTGCGCACCGCTGGCCCAGGTCTGCGCACCGAGCGCGCTGGCATTCTCACCCGGGGCATAGGCGAAGTAGCCCACGGCGGTGGATTCCACACCGGATGCTTCGGTCAGGCTGCCGTTGGCCACCGCACGATCACCGCTGGCGATAGCGCCGGCGCCGACCGCGGTGGCGGCTTCGCCGCTGGCCTGGGTCTGCACGAAGAAGCCCAGGCCCGGAATCAGGTCGGCCGGGCCGCCGATGGCGACGCTGCTGGTACCGGTGGCGGTACTCTGCGTACCCAGTGCGGTGGAGTAGTCACCGATGGCATTGGCGACCGCACCGAATGCCGACGACTGCGCACCGGCGGCATACGCGCCAACGCCGTAGGACGACGCCGCAAATCCACTGGCTTCGGCACTGGCGCCGACTGCGGTGCCACCGACACCTGCGCTGGTGGCGCCGGTTTCCACCGGCACGCCGCCACTGGTGATCAGCGGGTTGCCGTCGGCATCCACCGCAGCACCACCGACGGCGACACTGCCCGGGCCGTTGGCCTGTGCGTTGTTGCCGAACGCGGCGCTGTTCTGGCCCGACGCCAGCGCGTTGTTGCCGACGGCGGTGGCGTTCTGCGCAACGGCCGTGGCGCCGGCACCCACGGCGGTGGTGCCGTTGCCGATGGCGTTGGCCGCCTCGCCGGCCGCCAGCGCCTCGTCACCTTCGGCCAGCGCGCCGGCGTCGCTGTTGCTGCTGCCAGTGGCCTGGAAACGCTTGGCCGTGGCATCGGCCACGGCGGCCACGTTCTTCAACTGGCCGACATTGACCGCGTCGGTATCTTCAGTACCCGCAGCGACGCTGGTGATCTGCCGGGTCAGGCCATATTCGGCGGCGCCGACAGAGACGGTATCGACGCGGTCGGCCAGCGAGCCGGCGCCCAGCGCCACGCTGCCGGTGGCAACCGCCGCCGAGTTGGACCCCAGCGCGGTGCTGTACTCACCGACGGCGGTGCTGAACGCACCCACCGCGATTGATGCTTCATTGGCGGCAGTGGCGCCGCGGCCCAGTGCGGTACTGCCCGGGCCCATCGCCACGGCACCGCCACCCACGGCAGTGGCGCCATCGGCGGTGGCTTCGGACAGCGCACCCAGGGCGGTGGCCGCGCCATTCTCGCTTGCAGCGTAGGCACTGGCGCCGACGGCGGTGTCACCAAGACCGAACGCGGCAGCACTCTGCCCGACCACCACGCTGGCGTCACCGATTGCCAATGCGCCCTGGCCGAACGCGCTGGCGCCCAGGCCGGCGGCAATCGCCTGGGTACCGATGGCGGTGGTGGCATTGGCCAACGACTGCGCACCGGCGCCCGCTGCAACCGCGCCCTGCCCGTCGATCTTCGCCGCGTCGCTGTCATCACCTGCGCCATCGGCCTTGAAATAGCGGTTTCCATCTGCGGCGACATCCGCCAGCGCGGCCTGCGTGGCGCGCGCCTGCGCATCCAGCTGTGACTTGTTCACCGCATCGGTGGCCTGGGTACCAGCGGCCACGTTGGTGATCTGCCGTTCCTTGCCGGCGTCGCCGACGGACACGGTATTGGCCCGCGCTGCTTTGGAGCCAGCGCCCAGCGCCACGCTGTTGGCGGCGCTGGCATTGCTGTTGCTGCCGATCGCCACCGCGTTGCTGCCCTTGGCCGTGGCCGAGCCTTCGATCAGGCACTTTTCCAGCAGCTTGCCGCTGAATGCGACGCAGGTAGCGCTGCCGCCGATCTGCACTGACTGTGCAATGGCGGAACCGCTCATGCCCAATCCCAGTACCAGGCCCAGTGCCACCGCCAACAGCGCGGGCGTGGCCTGTGTCGTATCGCGGCGCTGGTCGACAACACCACCGCTGCTGTCGGAGGAGGCCAGTTCCGAGGCCACCACCAACTGACCCAATGCTTTGTTCCAGACCTTGCGATAAATCCGATTCATCGGTACGGCTCCTGATTGGACTGGTTTTGGGCAAAGCAACGCCACCGCCGGGCCTTGTGGCCCAACGTCCCCTGGGGGCGTTTATTCGCGTGATTTACTGCGGGGTATTGCCGAACGGCGCGCAGCGACAGAAAACCGAGCGCGTGCGCCGAGCGGTTACTGCGGAATGAATGGTTCTGAAACGGGGTTCAAGTGTTAACGGCAACTTTGCAGATCGTCAAGACTTTGACACGACAAATGCTATTGCCGTGAAGCAGTTCACCATTTCACGTGTTTATAAAAGTATTTTGTTAGGTACACGTGACGGACCGCTGGCGCATGAAAACCGATGTAACTAGCGGGCACGACAAGGGTTTCACGCGCGCAAAGAAAAACCCGCCGACGAAGCGGCGGGTTTTTCCATACGCGGTGGCATTGCGGCCTGCGCGGAACGATGCGATCAGCCGCACCACACCCGCGCGTTGCGGAACATGCGCATCCACGGCGAATCACCCTGCCATTCCGCCGGTGCCCAGCTCAGGTTGAGCGCGCGCGGGGTACGTTCCGGGTGCGGCATCATGATGGTGACGCGGCCGTCGCTGCTGGTCAGGCCGGTGATGCCGTCCGGCGAACCGTTCGGGTTCAGCGGGTACTGGCTGGCCACCTTGCCATTGCCATCGATGTAGCGCAGCGAGACACGTGCAGCAGCCTGGTCGACGGCATTGTCGAACACGGCCTGGCCTTCACCATGCGCCACCGCCACCTGCAGGCGCGAGCCGGCCATGCCACGCAGCAGGATCGACGGCGATTCCACCACTTCCAGCAGCGCGGTGCGGGCTTCGAACTGCTCGCTGGCGTTGCGACGGAACTGCGGCCAGTGCTCGGCACCCGGAATGATGTTCTTCAGCTGGCTCATCATCTGGCAGCCGTTGCATACGCCCAGCGCGAAGCTGTCTTCGCGCGCGAAGAACGCGGCGAAGGCATCACGCAGTGCGCTGCGCTCCAGGATCGAGGTGGCCCAGCCACGGCCGGCACCGAGCACGTCGCCATAGCTGAAGCCACCACAGGCCACCAGGCCGGTGAAATCCTGCAGAGCCACGCGGCCTTCAATCAGGTCGCTCATGTGCACGTCGAAGGCACGGAAGCCGGCACGCTCGAAGGCGTTGGCCATTTCGATCTGGCCGTTGACGCCCTGCTCGCGCAGCACCGCCACGCGCGGACGCGCACCGCTGCTGATGAACGGTGCCGCCACATCCTCGTTGAGGTCGAAGCTGAGCTTCGGCTTCAGGCCCGGTGCGTTGAAGGCACGCGCGATCTCGCGCTCGGCATCGGCATTGGCCGGGTTGTCGCGGCGCTTCTGCATCGCGTGGGTGACCGACCACCAGGCATCGAACAAGGCCTCCCAGCGCCACTCGGCCAGGTTCTCGCCGCCCAGCGACACGCGCACCACCGGTGCGGTGGTTGGCTTGGCGATGCGCTGCGCGCATTCGGTCAATGCATGGCGTTCAACCAGGTCGGCAAACGCTGCACGGTCTTCGCGCGCGATCTGCACCACCGCGCCCAGTTCTTCGTTGAAGAGGCTGCGGAACGGATCGTCACCCCAGGCATCGAGGGCGATGTCCAGGCCCAGGCGCGAGGTGAAGGCCATTTCGCACAGCGCGGCGAAAGCACCGCCGTCGCTGCGGTCGTGATAGGCCAGCAGCAGGCCGGACTGGCGTGCATCGCGGATCAGCTCGAAGAAACCCCGCAGGCGCTGCGGATCGTCCAGGTCCGGGGCGGCACCGGCGAAGGCCGGCAGGTCGCCGTGGTCGGCATGCACCTGGGCCAGGATCGACCCCCCCAGGCGCTGCTTGCCGGCACCGAGGCCGATCAGCCACAGCTCGCTGTCCACCTCCCGGTCGAGCAGCGGGGTCAACTGCTGGCGCACGTCGGCGACCGGCGCGAACGCCGAGATCACCAGCGACACCGGCGACACACTCTTGTGCGCTTCACCCTGGTCGTGCCACTGCGCCTGCATTGACAGCGAGTCCTTGCCCACCGGGATGCTGATGTCCAGCTGCGGGCAGAGTTCCATGCCCACCGCCTTCACCGCGTCGTACAGCAGCGCGTCTTCGCCTGGGTGACCGGCCGCGGCCATCCAGTTCGCCGACAGCTTGATCTCATCCAGCGCATCGACCGGGGCCGCGCACAGGTTGGTCAGCGCTTCGCCCACCGCCATGCGTGCCGAAGCAGCGGCATCGAGCAGGGCCAGCGGGGTGCGCTCGCCGATCGACATCGCCTCACCGGCTACGCCGTCGAAGTCGGCCAGGGTGATTGCCACGTCGGCCACCGGCAGCTGCCACGGGCCGACCATCTGCTCGCGCGCGGTCAGGCCGCCGACGCTGCGATCACCGATGGTGACCAGGAAGTTCTTCGAGGCCACGGTCGGGTGCGCGAGCACGCGCAGGCCGGCTTCCTGCAGGTCCAGGCCACCGGTCTTCAGCGCCGGCCAGCGCGGTGCCGGCGGGTGCGCGGTATCGCGGTGCATCTTCGGCGGCTTGCCGAACAGCACGTCCATCGGCAGGTCGATCGGTGCATCGGCCGGGGTGTGGCCCGGCACGGCACCGTAGGCCACCACCAGATGTTCCTCGGCGGTGGCCACACCGACCGCAGCGAACGGGCAGCGCTCGCGGGCGCACAGCGCGGCGAACTCGGCCAGGCGTTCCTGGGCCACGCCCAGCACGTAGCGTTCCTGCGACTCGTTGCACCACAGCTGCATCGGCGACAGCGACGGATCATCGGTGGGCACCTTGCCCAGGTCGATGACACCACCGACGTTCGAGTCGTGCAGCAGTTCGGGGATGGCGTTGGACAGGCCACCGGCGCCGACGTCGTGGAAGAACTTGATCGGGTTGTTGGCGCCCATCGCCACGCAGCGGTCGATGACCTCCTGGCAGCGGCGCTCCATTTCCGGGTTGTCGCGCTGCACGCTGGCGAAGTCCAGGTCCTCGGCGCTTTCACCGGAGGCCACCGAACTGGCCGCACCGCCGCCCAGGCCGATCAGCATCGCCGGGCCACCCAGTACGATCACCGCATCACCGGCCTGCAGCGGGATCTTGTCGACCTGCACGCGGTCGATCGCGCCGAGGCCACCGGCCAGCATGATCGGCTTGTCGTAGGCGCGCACCAGATCGGCGCCTTCCGGCAGCTCGAAGCTGCGGAAGTAGCCGAGCAGGTTCGGGCGGCCGAACTCGTTGTTGAACGCGGCGCCGCCGAGCGGGCCGTCGGTCATGATTTCCAGCGCCGGTGCCATGCGCGGGTTCAGCGCGCGCGGCGCCTCCCACGGCTGCGGCAATTCCGGAATGCGCAGGTGCGAGACCGAGAAGCCGGTCAGGCCCGCCTTCGGCTTGCCACCGCGGCCGGTCGCGCCTTCGTCGCGGATCTCGCCACCCGCGCCGGTCGAGGCGCCCGGGAACGGTGCGATCGCGGTTGGGTGGTTGTGGGTTTCCACCTTGATCTGGAAGGCACTGGGCACCTGCGCTTCGCGGCGGTATTCGCCACTGGCCGGATCGGGGCGATAGCGCGAGGCCGGATGGCCTTCGATCACCGCGGCGTTGTCGCTGTACGCGCTGAGCGTGTGCTGCGGGGTCTGCTGGTGGGTGTTCTTGATCATCCGGAACAGCGAGCGGTCCTGCTCCTGGCCGTCGATGGTCCAGCTGGCGTTGAAGATCTTGTGGCGGCAGTGCTCGGAATTGGCCTGCGCGAACATCATCAGTTCCACGTCCGACGGCGAGCGGCCCAGCGCGGTGAAGCGTTCACGCAGGTAGTCGATCTCGTCCTGGGCCATGGCCAGGCCGAGGCGCTGGTTGGCGGCCTCCAGCTGGTCCACCGGCACGCGTTCCAGCTCGCCACGCGCTGGCGCCGAGAACAGCGCCTGGCCCTGCTCCACGGTCTCCAGCACCGACTGCGTCATCGGGTCGTGCAGCGCCTTGACCAGCGCCTGCTGAGCGTCGGCATCGGCCGGCCAGCCCTGCACGTCGATGCGCAGGCCACGTTCGACCCGGCTGACCGGCTGGCCGGCACCGCGGACCAGTTCGGTGGCCTTGCTCGACCACGGCGACAGCGTGCCCAGGCGCGGCACCACGATGCGGCTGACTGCGCCTTCGGCCACGGCTTCGGCCTGCGGCGCCGCTTCGAGGATGCGGCACAGCGTGGTCAGGTCGGGGGCGGCGCTGCCTTCGGGCTGCACGAAGTAGACGTGCCAGGCGCCGCTGATGCGCAGGGAGGGAGCGATGGACTGCAGGCGGGATTCAAGACGTTCGCGGCGGAACGGCGACAGGGCGGGCGCGCCCTCGAGGACCATCATGTCCGGGGAACCGTAGTTGGGAAACGGGCCCGACATTGTACCGGAAGCGGGGGGTGGGCTTTGGCCGGGCGGCGCCCGGCACCCGCCGAGGCCACGGCCGAAGCAACGGCAACGGCCAAAGCAACAGCAACGGCCAAAGCAACAGCAAGAGCTGGCTTCTGTGAGCTGGCGGGGCGGTGGGAGCCAGCAGGACACGCCGTAAACCCATCCATGGGGGCTCGATGGCGCCCTCCATGGCGCCAACGGTCCTGCTGGCTCCCACCACCCCGCCCCGACAGTTTCCCGCGATCTGCGGCCATGCGTGGACGCTTCCCGGTAGTGCCGGCCGCTGGCCGGCAACCAGGAAATGTCAGAAATCAGGCATTGAAGAGCGCAGCGACCGGCTTTTGCCTTTGTTTTTTTCTTCTGTCTTTCGTGGCTGGCCGCGCAGGAACCTGTCCGTGGCCGGGCGGGTGGGCTGCGCAGGGGCGTGAGCCGCATGGATGCGGCGACCGAGCTTACATGGACGTACTTGCAGCGCCCCCTACGCAGCCCACCCGCCCGGCCAACCCCCAGAAATCCGCTGTTCGCGGCAAGCCCCAGCCACGAGGGGCTCCGCCGATGGCCGCCGACTGCGCGCCAGCGCCGCTTTCCGCCCAAATCGCCGAACCATGCGCTTGCTCACGGATTGACCACGCGATTGATGACAACGTTGTCCCCACCTGGTGCCGGACTCTCTCCCCGGCCTCCCAGGTGCCTCCGTCCGGCCCCTCCGTCGCCTTCCCGGGCGATGCCCGGACCTGCGTCACGCGCGGCGCCATCGGGGCCCGCGCGCCCTTTGATCGGAGACTCACCCATGTACGACCCGATTGTGCGCAGTGCCGAACGTTCGACCCGAAGCTGTCGTCCCCGCCATCTGGCCTGGCTGCTTGCCCTGGCCGCCGGCAGCGCCGCCCTGCCCGGCCTGGCGCAGGCTGCCAGCTGTGCCGGCGTGGCCCAGTGGGACCAGGCCAAGATCTACCGGGCCGGCGATACCCTGCAGAAAGGAGGCGTCCTCTATCGGGCGAACCAGGACATCTGGAACGCGCCACCGGACCATCCGGCCGGTGCGCCCTACTACACCAACCTCGGTGCCTGCGATGGCAGCGGCACCAACCAGCCGCCGGTGGTCAGCCTGACCTCGCCGGCCAACGGCGCCACCTTCAGCGCCGGCAGCACGGTCAACGTGACCGCCACCGCCAGCGATCCGGACGGCAGCGTCGCCAAGGTCGAATTCTTCCGCGACGGCAGCACGCTCGGCGTGGCCACCAGTGCGCCGTATGCAGCCAGCTGGACCAACGCCAGCGCCGGCAGCCATACCCTGCGCGCGGTGGCCACTGACAACAACAATGCCACCGCCAGCACGGCGACGGTCACCATCACCGTCAACGCCGCCAGCGGCGACACCACCGCGCCGAGCGTGCCCGGCGGGCTGGCGGCCGGAACGCGCACTGCCAACAGCATCGCGCTCAGCTGGAGCCCATCCACCGACAACACCGGTGGCAGTGGCCTGGCCGGCTATGACGTGTACCGTAACGGAAGCCTGGTCGGTTCGCCGTCCAGTGCCAGCTATGTGGATGGGGGGCTGACCGCATCGACCACCTACCGTTACCGCGTGCGGGCGCGCGACAACGCCGGCAACGCGTCGGCGCAGGGCACCGAGATCAGCGCCACCACGCTGGCCGGTGACGGTGGCACCACCGGCAAGCGGGTCATCGGTTACTTCACGCAGTGGGGCATCTACGGCCGCAACTACCGGGTCAAGAACATCGACAGCAGCGGTTCGGCGGCGCGCCTGACCCACATCAACTACGCGTTCGGCAACGTGCGCAACAACCGCTGCGAAGTCGGCATCACCCAGCCGTCGGATCCGAACAGCGGTGCCGGTGGCGATGCCTTCGCCGACTACACCAAGGCCTTCAGTGCCGCCGAGAGTGTCAGCGGCAGCGCCGATACCTGGGACCAGCCGCTGCGCGGCAACTGGAACCAGCTCAAGCAGCTCAAGGCCAAGTACCCGAACCTGAAGGTACTGATCTCGCTGGGTGGCTGGACCTGGTCGCGCGGCTTCTCCAGCGCGGCGCGCCCGGAAAACCGCCAGGCCTTCGTTGCCTCGTGCATCGACGCCTACATCAAGGGCAACCTGCCGGTGACCGACGGTGCCGGCGGCGCCGGTGCGGCGCTGGGCGTGTTCGACGGCATCGACATCGACTGGGAATACCCGGTGGCCTGCGGCATCGAATGCGGCAAGCCGGAAGACAACGCCAACTTCACCGCGCTGATGGCCGAGTTCCGCCGCCAGCTCGATGCGGTGCGTCCGGGCCTGTTGCTGACGGTGGCGGTGGGTGCCGGCATCGACAAGATCCGCGTCACAGATCCGGCGGCGTACCACCCGTACCTGGACTACATCAACGTGATGACCTACGACTTCCACGGCGCGTGGGATGCGAAGACCAATCACCAGTCGGCGCTGTTCGATTCGCCGAATGATCCGTCCACCGGCGACCAGAAGCTGTACAACAGCAACGACGCCATCGAGGCCTTCATCAGCCGTGGCGTGCCCGCCGCCAAGCTCAACCTGGGCATCGGCTACTACGGGCGTGGCTGGACCGGCGTGGCCAATGCCAACAACGGCCTGTACCAGACCGCCAGCGGTGCCGCCCCGGGCACGTATGAAGCCGGCATCGAGGACTGGAAGGTGCTGAAGAACCTGGCGTGGCCGGGCTACACCGACAACACCGCCGGTGCCACCTGGATCTACAACGGCAGCACGCTGTGGAGCTTCGACACCCCGGCCAACATCACCCGCAAGATGGGTTACGTGAAGACCCAGGGCCTGGGCGGCGCGTTCGTCTGGGAGTTCAGCGGTGACGATGCGCAGGGCACGCTGACCAAGGCAGTCAGTGATGGCCTGAAATAAGGGAAAAGCCGGGGGCGCATTTTGCGCCCCCGGCCTCTGATCTGTGGAGCCGAGCCCATGCTCGGCTGATGTTTCCGCAGTCGAGCATGGCTCGACTCCACAATTCTGCGTCAGCGCTTGGCCGACAGCTTCTCCAACGCCGCACGCAGCTGTGCCGGCGGCAGGTAGCCCCCCAGCTGGGTGCCGTCCGGCGCGAAGATCGCCGGCGTACCATTCACGCCCAGCTGCTGGCCCAGCGCGTACTGCATCGCCACCGGATTGGTGCAGTTCCTGGCGGGAACGTTGCCGCCGCGCTTGGCGTTGGTCAGCGCCTGGCGACGATCCGCTGCACACCAGACCGAAATCATGTCGGTGTAGTCCTTGCTGCCCAGGCCCATGCGCGGGAACGCCAGGTACTCGACGGTGATGCCGTTGCGGTTGAGCTCGGCGATGTCCTGGTGCAGCTTGCGGCAGTAACCACACTCGATGTCGGTGAACACGCTGATGGTGTACTTGGCGTTCGGCGCGGCGAACACGATGCGATCGCCGTGATTGGCCTTGGCCAGCAGGCCGCGGCGATAGCCGAGCAGGCCTTCGCTGTTGGCCGGGCCCTTGGCGCGGGTGTCGTAGGGCTGAGACTGGAACAGGTAGCGGCCGTCATCGGACACATACAGAAGCTGGCCTGAAACGACGACCTCGCGGAAGCCGGGGAACGGCGCGGCGCCAATGTAGTCCACCTGGAAACCGGGGTTCAACGCGGTCAATGCGGCGCGTACCGCCTGGTCGGCCGGCGCATTCGCGGCCGGATTGGCCTTGGCCGCAGCGGCGGCGGGTGCCTTGGCGGCCGGCGGAGCCGGCTGGGCGCAGGCGGTCAGGCTGAGCGCACCGAACACGGCGGCGATGGCAAATCGGAGCATGGAGCGGTCCGCGACAGAAGAAGACCCCGGATTCTGACACAGCCGCCGGTACCGGGCAGCGACGCCCGGCAGCGCCCCGGGCAGCGATTCAGCCCGGCACTCAGCCACGCGGATGGTGGCGGGCGTGCAGCTTCTGCAGGTGCTCGCGCGCTACCAGGGTGTAGATCTGGGTGGTCGACAATGAACTGTGGCCGAGCAGCATCTGCAGCGCGCGCAGGTCGGCACCGCGGTTGAGCAGATGGGTGGCGAAGCTGTGCCGCAGCCCATGCGGGCTGATCCGCGCCGGGTCGATGCCGGCCACCTGTGCGTGGCGCTTGACCAGATGCCAGAACGCCTGCCGGGTCAGCGCATGCAGCGTCGGTTCAATGAACAACGGGGCCTGCCCATCCGCCAGGGCATGCACCTTGCCCTTGCCGACCAGCTGCGGGCGCGACTGCTGCAGGTAACGCTCCAGCCAGTGCTGGGATTCCTCTCCCAGCGGCACCAGCCGTTCCTTGCTGCCCTTGCCGGTGACCCGCAGCACGCCCTGGCGCAGGTTGACCGCCGTCGCGGGCAGCAGCACCAGTTCACTCACGCGCAGGCCCGCGGCATACATCAGTTCCAGCATGGCGCGATCGCGCAGGCCCAATGGGCTGTCGACGTCCGGGGCCGCCAGCAGCGCATCGATCTGGCTCTCGGCCAGCGCCTTGGGCAGCAGCCGTGGCAACTTCGGCGGGTCCAGCAGCGCGCTGGGATCCTCGCTGCGTTCGCCGCGGCGCACGCCATCGGCGAAGAACGCCCGCAACGCCGACAGCAGGCGCGCGTTGCTGCGCGGTGACCAGCCATGCCGGGTGCGCCAGGCCAGATAATCGAACAGCCCAGGACGCTCGATGCCGGCCAGGCCACCGTCGCGCCCATCCATCCAGCGCGCCAGCCCTTCCAGGTCACGCCGGTAACTGTCGAGGGTGGCACGGGCCAGGCCGTTCTCGGCCCAGATCGCATCGAGGAAGCGCTGGATGCGCACGCCGTCGTCGGCGCGAAGCTCGGGCAGTTGCTGGACCAGCTGGCGGCGTTCTGCGGGGGTGGAGACAAGGGCCATGCGTGCAGGATACGAGGGCCACTGCGGGCACGGCCAGCTTTGCGTATGCTCGGCGCATGTCCCGCCCTGCCACCGACACGGCCCCTGCGGCCGCTACCGAAATGCCCCGCCCACGTGCCTTGTTGGCCTGGCGCGTGCTGGCGATGGTCTACGACGCACTGCCGGTGCTGGCGCTGTGGATGCTGGCCGGCACGCTGTTCACCCTCGCCTACACCTTCAGCGGCCACGCGCAACGCGAGAACATCGCGCCGTTCAGTGCCTGGCAGTGGCTGCTTTGGGCGGTGTGCTGGGCGATCACGGGCTGGTACGCGACGGCCAGCTGGCGCCGCGGTGGACAGACCCTGGGCATGCGCCCGTGGCGGCTGACAGTGCGATCAATCGATGGCACGCCGTTGCGGCGCGGCCAGTTGTGGCTGCGCTTTGCGGTGGGCACGCTGTCCCTGCTGCTGGGCGGACTGGGATTCTGGTGGGCGTGGGTCGACCGCCAACGCCTGACCTGGCACGACCGCGCCAGCGGTACCCGCCTGGTGCGGATGCCGAAACGGTAAGGCGCTGTCTGTAGCGCCGAGCCCGTGCTCGGCTGCTTTCCGCACTGTACGTGACAGCCGAGCACAGGCTCGGCTCTACAACAATCAGAATCAGCCCGACTTGCGCCGGAACAGAAGTCCGGATACCGCCAGCATCACGATCGGCGGCAACGCGTAGGCAATGCGGTAATCGAACTTCAGCGCGCCGGCCATGCGGCCGAAGAACAGCTGCAGCAGCCAGAAGCCCAATGCGAACAGGATGCCCAGGAACAAGCGCTTGCCCATGCCGCCGCTGCGCAGCGATCCGAACGCGAACGGCACCGCCGCCAGGCACAGGGCCAGCACGTTCACCGGATAGAACCAGCGGCTCCAGTACACATCCTCGAAATCGCGCGCGTCCAGCCCGTTGCGTTCGCGGTAGGCAATGCTGGTGCTCAGCTCGGACACGCTGAGGTTGCGCGGCTTGGCGATACCGGTCGCCAGCGCGGCCGGGTCCAACTTCGAGTTCCAGGGCTCACGTGCCACTTCCTGACGGGTTGCCGAGCGCTCGCCAAAGGTGTCGCGGCGCACGCCGGTCAACACCCAGCCGTCCTTGTCGTGCTCGGCGGTGGCGGCATGGGTCAACGAGGCGATCTTGCCGTCTTCGGCGACCCGGTACAGGCGCACATCACGCAGGATCAGCCGCGTGCCCTTGTCGCCCACCAGCTGCTCCTCGCCGCTCTGCGCATTGAGGAAGGTGTCGCCTTCGCGTGCCCACAGCCCCGAGTAACGGGTAGTGGCAATATCCCGCCCCCATTTGGCGCTGGATTTCAGCGCATCGGCACGGTCCTGGCCCCAGGGGCCCAGCGTCTCGGCGCTGAGCACCATCACCGCGGTCAGCAGCGACAGCGCAATCGCCACCGACACGCTCAGGCGCTTGCGCGACAGGCCCAGTGCACGCAGTGCGGTCAGCTCCGAGGTCGCGGCCAGCTGGCCCAGGCCCATCAGTGCGCCGATCACCGCGGCCGTCGGGAACATCGTGTAGGCGCGGCGCGGCACGGTGTACAGCACCCACGCGGCGGCATGGCCCAGGGTGTAGCCGTTCTTGCCGATGTCCTTGAACTCGCCGGAGAAGGCCATCACCACGTCCAGGCCCACCAGCACCGCCCAGGTCAGCAGCACGGTGGTGAACACCGACCGGCCCAGGTACAGGTCGAAACGCATCGGGCGCAGCCTCATGCGCGGGCTCCCTTCGGGCGGGCCAGGCGGCCATCACGTACATACATCCAGATCGCCAGCGCCAGCAGCGGCAGGGTCAACCACCACAGGCCGAGCGCGGGCGGAATCTTGCCGTTGGCAATCCAGCCGCTGCCGATGAACATCAGGTTGGTGCCCACCATGTAGGCCAGCAGGGCCAGCATCATGCGTCCATAGCGCTGCTGGCGCGGCGAGCTGCGGCCCAGCGGCACGGTCAGCAGGGCGAACGCCAGCGCGATCAGCGGCGGTGCCAGCCGGCGATGCAGCTGCGCCTGCGCCTGCGGCCGTGCATCACCGACCAACTGCAGGGTCGGCATCAGTTCCGGGTCGTCCTCGGTGCGGGTCTGTGCGCCATCGGGCAGGGCCACGTCGTTGCGGGCGAAGGTCGCCAGCCGGTAATCCAGCCCAGCGGCCACCGGGCCTTCCACCTGGTGGCCATCATCCAGCTCCAGGAAACGCTGGCGGGTGCCCTCGAAGTACATGCGGCCACTGTTGGCCGACACCACTTCCAGGCGATCGTCCTTCTGCCGCTGCATGAACACCTTGCCCAGCTCGGTGCCGTCAGGCGAGATCGAGGACAGGTAGACCACGCCGCCATTGGGCAGCGGCGTGAACCGGCCCGGCTCCAGGCCGGCCATCAGCACGCTGCGGTTGGCCTCGATGATCATCTGCTCGGCCACCCGGCCTGCCCACGGGCCCAGCCACAGCGAGCAGGCGCCGACCAGCAGCACCACCGGCACCACCAGCATCAGCAGCGGTCGCAGCAGTCGCTTGGGGCCGACACCAATGGCGGTGATGACCGCCATTTCCGAGTCGCGGTACAGCCGCGCCACGGCCAGCAGCAGGCCCAGCATCAATGCCAGCGGCAGGATCAGCGGCAGGTAGGCGATGAACTGCAGGCCCAGCTGGGAGAACAGCAGCTTGGCCGGCAGGCGTCCGTCGGCGATGTTGCCGAGGATGTCCACCAGCACGCCGCCCACGCTGACCACCAGCAGGACGATCAGGGTAGCCAGGAAACTCTGGACGAAATCGCCCAGCAGGTATCGGTCGAGCTTCAGCATGGGGCGGTGGTTTAAACTCTGGGGTTCGTTCGCGGTGCCGCCCAGTCTACTGTCTGGGCGTAAACGGCCTGCGATTGTACGGACTCGCCAATGGAATCTGCTCAATGGCCCTCGAATTCACCCTGAACCACGTTGCTCCGGCCGCTGCCACCGTTGATTGCCTGGTGGTCGGCGCGTATGCCGACCATACCCTGACCCCGGCCGCGCAGGCCCTGGATGCCGCCAGCGGTGGCCGCCTGGCGGCGCTGGCCGAGCGTGGCGACCTGTCCGGCAAGACCGGCGCAACCACCCTGCTGCACGACCTGCCGGGCGTGACCGCCCCGCGCGTGCTGGTGGTCGGCCTCGGTGAAGCCGCCCGTTTCGGCGTGCCGCAGTACCTGAAGGCCGTGGGCGACGCCGTGCGCGCGCTGAAGGCCGGTGCTGCCCGCAGCGCACTGTTCACCCTGTCCGAAGTGGCGGTGAAGGACCGCGACGCGGCCTGGGCGATCCGTCAGGCGGTGATCGCCGCCGATCACGCCGCCTACCGCTATACCGCCACCCTGGGCAAGAAGAAGGCCGACGACGCCGGTCTGACCCAGCTGGCCATCGCCGGTGACGACGCGCAGGCGCTGGCTCAGGGCCAGGCCATTGCCGCCGGCGTCGAGTTCGCCCGTGAGCTGGGCAACTTGCCGCCGAACTACTGCACCCCGGCCTATCTGGCCGACGTGGGCGTGAAGTTCGCCGGCGAGCACGAGGGTGCCGAAGCCGAGATCCTCGACGAGCACCAGATGGAAGCGCTGGGCATGGGCTCACTGCTGGCCGTGGCCCGTGGCTCGGCCAACCGCCCGCGCCTGGTCGTGCTGAAGTGGACCGGTGCAGGCGACGCCAAGCCCTATGTGCTGGTCGGCAAGGGCATCACCTTCGATACCGGTGGCGTCAACCTGAAGACCCAGGGCGGCATCGAGGAAATGAAGTACGACATGTGCGGTGGCGCCAACGTCATCGGCACCTTCGTCGCTGCGGTCAAGGCCAAGCTGCCGCTGAACCTCGTCGTGGTGGTCCCGGCGGTGGAGAACGCCATCGATGGCAATGCCTACCGTCCGTCCGACGTGATCACCTCGATGTCGGGCAAGACCATCGAAGTCGGCAACACCGACGCCGAAGGCCGCCTGATCCTGTGCGACGCGCTGACCTACGCACAGCGCTTCGAGCCGGCCGCGCTGGTCGACGTCGCCACCCTGACCGGTGCCTGCATGGTCGCCCTCGGCCACCAGACCGCCGGCCTGATGAGCAAGCACGACGACCTGGCCAATGAACTGCTGGCCGCCGGCGAGCATGTGTTCGACCGCGCCTGGCGCCTGCCGCTGTGGGACGAGTACCAGCCGATGCTGGATTCGACCTTCGCCGACGTCTACAACATCGGCGGCCGCTGGGCCGGCGCGATCACCGCGGGCTGCTTCCTGTCGCGCTTCACCGAAGGCCAGCGCTGGGCCCATCTGGACATCGCCGGCGTGGCCAGCGATGAAGGCAAGCGTGGCATGGCCACCGGCCGCCCGGTCGGCCTGCTGAGCCAGTGGCTGCTGGACCAGGCCGCCCGCGCCTGATGCCGTACCCGCCCCTGGCCGGCAGACGCCGGCCGGGGCCTCGCCCGGCACTGCCGGGCCCCTGCCTGACCCGGACCCTGCCATGCCCCGCGCCGACTTCTACCTGATCGCCAAGCCCCGCTTCCTGACCGAGCCGCTTCGCCTGGTCTGTGAGCTGGCGCGCAAGGCCAACGACGCCGGGTTGTTCACCCTGGTGCTGGCCCGTGACCAGGCCCAGGCCGAGGAGCTGGACGAGCTGCTGTGGGCCTTCGACAACGACGCCTACATCCCGCACCAGATCGCCGGCGAAGACATGGACGAGGAAGAGGCCCTGGTACTGATCGCGGTACCCGGCACCGAGGCACCGGCGCGTCCGCTGGTGATCAACCTGCGCGACGAGCCCTGGCTGGGCCAGTGCGAGCGCGTGCTGGAAGTGGTGCCGGCCGATCCGGAAGCGCGCGAACCGCTGCGCGAGCGCTGGCGCCAGTACAAGGCCGCCGGTTACGACCTGAACAAGCATGACATGTGAGCGCGCCCCGGCCCCCTTGATGGGCCGCCGCCGCGCCCTGATCCTTCAACGATTACCTCCTGGTTCCCCCGCATGACCCAACTCGCCTCCAGCTACGACCCGAAGTCCTTCGAGACCGACCTCTACGAGGCCTGGGAGAAGGCCGGCCACTTCAAGCCGTCCGGCACGGGCGAGCCGTACACCATCCTGCTGCCGCCGCCGAACGTGACCGGCACCCTGCACATGGGCCACGCCTTCCAGCAGACCCTGATGGACGCGCTGGTGCGCTACCACCGCATGCGCGGCTACGACACGCTGTGGCAGGTCGGTACCGACCACGCCGGCATCGCCACCGAAATGGTGGTCAGCCGCAACCTGGCGCTGGAAGGCAAGGGCGAGACCCGCGATTCGCTGGGCCGCGAGGGCTTCATCGGCAAGGTCTGGGAGTGGAAGCAGCAGTCCGGCGACACCATCGAACGCCAGATGCGTCGCCTTGGCACCTCCGCCGACTGGTCGCGCAGCACCTTCACCATGGACCCGCAGCCGTCGGCGGCAGTCAATGAAGCCTTCGTGCGCTGGTACGAGCAGGGCCTGATCTACCGCGGCCAGCGCCTGGTGAACTGGGACCCGGTGCTGAAGACCGCCATTTCCGACCTGGAAGTGGAGAGCGCCGAGGAAGACGGCTTCCTGTGGTCGATCGCCTACACGCTGGACGAAGGCCTGAGCTACGAGCACGTCGAGCGCGATGCCGACGGCGTGGAAACGCTGCGCGAAACCCGCGACTACCTGGTCGTCGCCACCACCCGCCCGGAAACGCTGCTGGGCGATACCGCGGTGATGGTGCATCCGGAGGACGAGCGCTATGCGCACCTGATCGGCAAGAGCGTGGTGCTGCCGCTGACTGGCCGCCGCGTGCCGGTGATCGCCGACGACTACGTGGACCGCGCGTTCGGCACCGGCGTGGTCAAGGTCACCCCGGCGCATGATTTCAACGACTACGAAGTGGGCGTGCGCCACAGCCTGCCGATGATCAACCTGTTCACCCCGGTGGCGGCGCTGAACGAAAACGCGCCGGAACGCTTCCAGGGCCTGGACCGCTATGAAGCGCGCAAGGCCGTGCTGGCCGAACTGGAAGACCTGGGCATCCTGGTCGAGACCAAGGCGCACAAGCTGCAGGTGCCGCGCGGCGACCGTACCGGCCAGGTGATCGAGCCGTACCTGACCGACCAGTGGTTCGTGAAGATGGACGACCTGGCCAAGCGTGGCCTGGAACTGGTCGAGGACGGAAGCATTTCCTTCGTGCCGCCGAACTGGATCAACACCTACCGCCACTGGATGAACAACATCCAGGACTGGTGCATCAGCCGCCAGCTGTGGTGGGGCCACCGTATCCCGGCGTGGTTCGATGCCGCCACCGGCAACTGCTACGTCGGTCGCAGCGAAGAGGACGTGCGCGCGAAGCACAACCTGGGCAGCGACGTGGTGCTGAACCAGGAAAGCGACGTGCTGGAGACCTGGTTCTCCTCGCAGCTGTGGCCGTTCTCCACCCTGGGCTGGCCGAATGAGCAGGCCATGGCCGAGCGCGGCTTCGACCGCTACCTGCCATCGTCGGTGCTGATCACCGGCTTCGACATCATCTTCTTCTGGGTGGCGCGCATGATCATGGCCACCGACAACCTGGTCGGGAAGATCCCGTTCAAGGACGTCTACTTCACCGGCCTGATCCGCGACGGCCAGGGCCAGAAGATGTCCAAGAGCAAGGGCAACGTGCTCGACCCGCTGGACATCATTGACGGCATCACCATCGACGACCTGGTCGCCAAGCGCACCGGCGGCCTGATGCAGCCGAAGATGGTCGAGAAGATCGAGAAGGCCACCCGCAAGGAATTCCCGGACGGCATCGCCGCCCACGGTGCCGATGCGTTGCGCTTCACCATCGCCGCGCTGGCCACCCATGGCCGCGACATCAAGTTCGACATGAACCGCGCCGAGGGCTACAAGAACTTCTGCAACAAGCTGTGGAACGCCAGCCGCTTCGCCCTGATGAACACCGAAGGCGCTGCGTTCACCGGCGTGCCCAAGCCGCGCACCGATGCCGAGCGCTGGATCCTCGCGCGCCTGGCCGCCACCACCGCCGAAGCTCAGGGCCATTTCGCCGCGTATCGCTTCGACCTGCTGGCGCAGTGCCTGTACGAGTTCGCCTGGAACGCGTTCTGCGACTGGTTCCTGGAGCTGAGCAAGCCGGCCTTGAACGGTGCCGACGCGGCTGATGCCGAAAGCACCCGCCACACCCTGCTGTACGTGCTGGAAGCGCTGCTGCGCCTGCTGCACCCGCTCACGCCGTTCATCACCGAACAGCTGTGGCAGCAGCTGGCCCCGCGCCTGGGCCTGGCCGAAACCACGCTGTCGCTGCGCCCGTACCCGACCGCCGCCGAATTCGCCGGTGATTTCGCCCAGGCCGAGGCCGACGTGGAATGGCTGAAGGCGGTGATCAGCGCGGTGCGTCGCGTGCGCAGCGAACTGAACGTCGCACCGTCCAAGCAGGTGCCGCTGCGCCTGCAGGCCGGCCTGGCGCAGGACCGCGTGCGCATCGAACGCTTCAGCACCTCGCTGTCGTTCCTGCTGAAGCTGGACAGCATCCAGTGGCTGGCCGAAGGCGAAAGCGCACCGCCGGCGGCCGCCGCGATCGTGGGCGAGCTGAAGCTGCTGGTGCCGCTGGAAGGCCTGGTCGATCTCGATGCCGAGCGCGTGCGCCTGGACAAGGAAATCGCTCGCGTCGAAGCCGAAAAGGAGAAGAGCGAGACCAAGCTGGCCAAGTTCACCGACAAGGTGCCGCCGGCCGTGGTCGAGCAGGAACGCGTGCGCCTGGCCGACTGGAACACCCAGCTGGCCGGCCTGCGCGAACAGCGCGCGAAGCTGTAACGCCGCGCTCTGGTGCGTGCCAACCAAGGTTGGCGCCTACCACGCCGGGAGAGGTTGGCACCCACCCAAGCGGAATCGGAAACGCCGGGCGATGCCCGGCGTTTCCATTTCCGCCGCATGGCATCATCGCCGGATGCCTCTTTCGATCTTCCTGCTGGTTCTCGCCGCTGCGGCACTGCATGCCAGCTGGAATGCGATCGTCAAGCGCGGGCCGGACAAGTTCCTCGGCACCGTGCTGGTCACCGGCAGCGCCGCGCTGCTGTCGGCCGCCGCCCTGCCCTTCCTGCCTTTTCCCGCCGCGCACAGCTGGCCCTGGCTGGGCGCATCGGTGCTGTTGCAGGTGACCTATTACGGGCTGGTCGCACGCTGTTACCAGCAGGTCGACATGAGCCTGGCCTACCCGCTGATGCGTGGCAGCGCGCCGATCCTGGTCGCACTGGCGGGCACCCTGCTCGGTGAACCATTGCCCGCTGCAGCGTGGCTGGGTGTGGTGCTGGTGAGCACCGGCATCCTGTGCATGGCAGTGGGTGCGCGTGGCGGCCAACTGCGCCTGCCGCTGCTGACCGCAGCGATGATCGCCACCTACACGCTGGTCGATGCGCAGGGTGCACGGCAGTCCGGCAGCGCGCTCAGCTACACGCTGTGGTTGTTCCTGCTGTCGGGCATTCCGCTGCCGCTGTGGGCGTTGTACACGCGCGGCGGCGCGGTACTGGACTATGCGCGGCAGCATTGGCCGCTGGGACTGGCCGGTGGCGTCGGCACCACCGCCTCCTATGCGATGGCGTTGTGGGCCATGACCCAGGCGCCGGTGGCGATGATCTCGGCGCTGCGCGAATCCTCGATCCTGTTCGCGCTGCTGATCTCGGTGTTCCTGCTGCGCGAACGGATACCACGCGCGCGCTGGCTGGCAGCGTCGCTCATCGTCGGTGGCGTGCTGGCGTTGCGCCTGGCGTGAGCAGAGCGTGCCAACCAAGGTTGGCACCTACCGGATATGCCATTGCACGCCTTGGTAGTAGCCGACCTTGGTCGGCGCATTGCTGCCAACCAAGGTTGGCGGCAACCGGTAGTGCCGGCCGCTGGCCGGCAACCCGTCTGCGTTAAAGCGGCGGCATCACCTGCAGGTCGCCGTCGACCAGCTCGATCGCCATCACCACCGCGTCCTCGCGGCCCTGTGCGGCCGGATAGTAACGCGGGCGGCGACCGATCTCGTTGAAGCCTTCGCTGTGGTACAGCGCCAGCGCCGGCGTGTTGGACGGACGCACCTCCAGGAAGACGCGCTGGGCACCACGGTCGGCGGCCAGTTGCACCATCGCGCGCAGCAGCTGGCGGCCCAGCCCGCGCGACTGTGCCAGCGGGTCGATGCAGATGTTGAGCACGTGCGCTTCATCCGCGGCGATGCTGAGCACGCCATAGCCGACCAGCAGGCCATCGCGCTCCATCGCCAGGCCGGGATAGCCGGCGCGCAGGCAGTCGATGAAAATGCCGCGGGTCCAGGGAAAAGGATAGCCCCGCAGCTCGATCGCCATCACGGCATTGAGGTCGCTCTCGCGCAGCGCACGCAGGCTGACCGGGCCGGGCCGGGTCACCGCGCTCACCGCGCACCCCGCTTGCGCAGGGCACGCAGCTGCGGCCACAGCGCACGCTTGGCGGCCGGGTCACGGCGCAGCTGGTCCAGCGGCCAGCTGTCCATCAGCACCTGCGTCGCCGGGTCGTTCGGGTTGCAGCCGGACGCGCGCAGCAGCGCGATCTGCAGGCGATCGGGCAGGCGTACCACCGGCTGTCGTGCGTTGCCGCTGGGCAGCGGGCGCTCAGCCGCCGGCACGGTATCCGGGGCACTGACCGGCGTTTCGCGGCGCGGCGGAGCCGGGCGTTCCGCGCGTACTGCGGTCGCCGTCGCGGCGCGGGCGTCGCGCGGCGGCACAGCGGCCCGCACCGGCTCCGGTTCCGGCGGGGCAACACTGGCCTCGGCTTCGGCCACGCTCAACTGCAATGCGGCATCCAGCTCGGCGGCCAGCTGGCCGTCGTGATAGACGGTATAGCCCATGGCCTGCAGCCAGGCCTGCTGGGCCGGCGACCACAGCACGGGCAGGTCCTGGCTCACGCGGCCTCGGGCTTCTTGCGCAGGCGCTGCACGGCCCACATCACCGGGCCGGACAGGGCGTACAGGATCCCGACCGCGAACAGCACGCGCGGCAGGTCGATCACCGCGATGGCAATGGCGACCGGCACCAGCGCCAGCACCAGGAACGGCACGCGATCCGAACGGGTGCCCTTGGCCGCGCCGCCCTTGAAGCTCCAGAAACGGATACGGCTGACCATCAGCAGCGCAGCGATGATCGTCACTGCCAGCGCCACGTAGCGCAGCTGGTTGCCATCCCAGCCCAGGTTGCCGTCGGCGAACGCCCAGACGAAGGACATCATCAGGCCCGCTGCGGCCGGGCTGGCCAGGCCAACGAACCAGCGCTTGTCGACCACCGCCACCTGCGTGTTGAAGCGGGCCAGGCGCAGTGCCGCGCAGGCCGCATACAGGAAGGCCACGGCCCAGCCGACGCGGCCGAGCAGCGGATCATCGAACTTCAGCCACGACAGCGACCAGTGGTACATCACCAGCGCCGGGGCCATGCCGAAGCTGACCAGGTCGGCCAGCGAGTCGTACTGCACGCCGAATTCGCTGCTGGTACCGGTCAGGCGCGCCACGCGCCCGTCCAGGCCATCCATCACCGCCGCCACGAACACGGCGATGCTGGCATTGACGAAATCCCCGTTGGCCGCGGCGATGATCGCGTAGAAACCGGCGAACAGGCCGGCGGTGGTGAACAGGTTGGGCAGCAGGTAAATCGTGCGCGAGCGCGGCGGCGGTGTGATCGGGTCCATGGAATCCAGTTTAATCGACTTGCCAGTGCTCGGCGCCAATGCTGCAATCGGCGTTCTACGCCCATTCCGTGGAGTTTGCCATGCGTGCCCTGTCCTGCCTTGGATGCCTGCTGCTGTTGGCCAGTGCCAACGCCGTGGCCGGTCCCGTCTACAAATGGAAGGACGCCCATGGCGTGACCCAGTACTCGGAGACCCCACCGGCGGGCAAGAAGTACGAGACCCGCGAGCAGGCCCGCACCCCGCAGGCCGCGGCCAGCACCGAGACCCCGGCCGCGCCGGTTCCCGAGCAGTGCAGCACGGCCCGGGCCAACCTGGCCCTGCTGGACGGCGGTGGCCAGGTGATGCAGGACACCGATGGTGATGGCAAGGCCGATACCCCGTTGACCCCGGAGCAGCACACCGCGCAGAAGGGGCTGGCGCAGGCCGCCATCAAGGCGTACTGCCCACCGGCCGGTTAAGGGTATCGGCAGGGCTGCGCCCTGCACCTGCCGAGGCTGCAAGCAACGGCAACGTCAAAAGCGGGCATTCCGTGGAATGGCGGGGCGGTGTCGGATTGCGGGGACGCCGCAATCCGACAC
>NZ_JAXBQQ020000011.1:0-31441 GCF_047520695.2 Stenotrophomonas sp. AR029
GGCGGGGTGGGTCGGGTCGGGGGGGGGGGCCGCGGCATGGATGCCGCGGCCAAGCCACCAAGGATGGGTTTACGGCGTCCCCCGCAACCGGACCCACCCCGCCATCCCGCAGGAACCCAGCTTCTGCTTCGGCTGCTGCCGGCCAGCGGCCGGCACTACCGCGGGTGCCGGGTGCAACCCGGCCGATACCCTCCCGGTGCTACGCTGTGGCCACCGACAACCACGGAGGCGGGATGGGGGCGATCGTGTTGTTGCCGCTGTGCGTGGACGATGCCGCGCTCGACCGCTGCCTGGCCGCACTGGATGCCGGCACCGCGCCGGGCACCGCGGTCTGGCTGGCCGATGACGCGCAGGCAGGGCCGCGTGCGCAGGCCGTGGTCGAGCACTGGTTGGCGCATACGCCGCTGCAGGCCGAGTACACCCGGCGCGCGCGCCCACTGGGCGAGGTTGCCCATCTGGACGAGATGCTGCGCGCCTGCGATGGCCTGGACGTGGCCGTGCTGGCGCCGGACAGCGTGCCGTCGCCCGGTTGGTTGCAGCAGTTGCAGGATGCCTTCGCCCGCGATGCCGCCATTGCCACCGCGACCCCCTGGTGCAATGCCGGCGAGACCGCGGCGTGGCCACGGCTGGGCGAGATCAATCCCGAACCCCATGACCCGGCCTTGCTGGCGCATACCTGCGCCACGTTGCCGACGCTTCACCCGGAGCTGCCATCGGCGGTCACCCACGCGGTGCTGGTACGTGGCAACGCTCGCCGCCGTGCCGGTGGC
This sequence comes from Stenotrophomonas sp. AR029, assembly GCF_047520695.2. NCBI lineage: Bacteria > Pseudomonadati > Pseudomonadota > Gammaproteobacteria > Lysobacterales > Lysobacteraceae > Stenotrophomonas > Stenotrophomonas sp. AR029. The sequence goes on from NZ_JAXBQQ020000011.1 coordinate 771, forward strand.
CTGGACGTGGACAGCTATGCCGGCTGGAATGCCGCGCTGGTCGACCTGAGCCTGCGCATGGCGGGCCTGGGGTGGCGCAACGTGTTGTGCGAGACCGCGTTCGTCGGCCGGGCAGGAGAGGCGGTCAGCCGCGATGGCGATCTGGAGGCCCTGGCCGCGCGCTGGCCGGCCTGGGTGCCGCGGCTGGCCGATTTCCTGATGCACGATCCACTGCACGGTCTGCGTGCCGACCTGCAGCAGCGCATGCGGCAGGCGATAATGCCGAAGGAACAGGGCGACCTGTTCGTCCCGCCCGCGCCGGAGCCTCCCGTTTGAATGCAGCCATTGCCGCCATCGTCGTCACCTACCAGAGTGGCAGCACCATCGATGCCTGCCTGTCGCGCCTGCGCCAGGCGCAGGACATCGCCGAGATCCGGGTGATCGACAATGGTTCGCTGGATGGCACGTTGGACATCGTGCAGCGGCACGCCAGCCATGACCCGCGCGTGCGCTTCGTCGGCAATCCGGACAATCCCGGCTTTGCCGCCGCCAACAACCAGGGCGTGACTGACTCGCACAGCCCCTGGCTGGCCTTCATCAACCCGGACCTGATGATTGAGCCGGACACCCTGACCGAACTGCGCAGCCGTGGTGAGGTGCTGGGCGATTGCCTGCTGGGCGTGGAGCAGGTGGACGAGCACGGCCACGCCGATGAAGCGGTGCGCCGTCGCGATCCGGATTTCCTGCTGATGCTGCGCTCGCCGGGCAAGGGTTCGAAGCTGGCGGTTCCGCGCGATCCGCACCAGGCCGTGCAGCCGGTGCCGGCGTTGTCCGGTGCGCTGCTGATGATGCCGCGTACCCTGTTCGAGCGCATCGGTGGCTGGGATGCGGGTTACCGCCTGCATGCCGAAGACCTGGATCTGTGCCGTCGCGCACGCGAGGCCGGCGCGGTGGTGGCGATCGCCAACGACCTGCAGGTTACCCATGTGCGCGGCGTCTCCAGCCGTTCGCGGCCATTCTTCGTGGAATGGCACAAGCACAGGGGGCTGTGGCGTTACTTCCAGAAGTTCGAGGCCAGGCAGCGCTCGCTGCCGGTACGCGTTGCGGTGTGGGCCGCGATCTGGGCGCATGCGGCGATGCTGGTGCCGCGCCTGCTGCGCAGGTCGTTGTAGCGCCGCAGGAGCATCCACGCATGGCGTGGATCTACCAATGCTGTTCCCCGTGAGCCGAGCGTGGCCGGAGGCACCCCGGTTCACCCTGCCGGGCGCATAATCCGCCCTATGCCTATCATCCAGTCCCTGCTCGACACCGACCTGTACAAGTTCACCATGATGCAGGCGGTGCTGCACCAGCACCCCGGCGCCCAGGTGCAGTACCGGTTCAAGTGCCGTACGCCCGGCATCGACCTGGCCCGCTACATCGACCAGATCGACGAAGAAATCGACCACCTGTGCAGCCTGCGCTTCAGTGACGCGGAGCTGGACTACATGCGTGGCCTGCGCTTCGTGAAGCCGGATTTCGCCGATTTCCTCGGCCTGTTCCACCTCGACCGCAAGTACATCCAACTGCGTGCGTCGACGGCCGTGCCCGGCGAGATCGAACTGGACATCACCGGCCCGTGGCTGCACACCATCCTGTTTGAAGTGCCGCTGCTGGCGATCATCAACGAAGTCTGGTTCCGCAACACCACCACGGCCGACTTCGCCGAAGGCGAGCGCCGCCTGCAGGCCAAGGCCGCGCTGCTGCGCGATACCCCCGGCTTCGAACAATGCCGCATCGCCGACTATGGCAGCCGTCGCCGCTACTCGCGTGACTGGCATGCCCGGCTGCTGCCGCTGCTGCGCGACGCGCTCGGCCCGCAGCTGGTCGGCACCAGCAACGTCCACTTCGCGCGCCTGTACGGCATGACCCCGCACGGCACCATGGCCCACGAGTACCTGCAGGCGTTCCAGGCGCTCGGCCCGCGCCTGCGTGATTCGCAGGTGGCGGCACTGGAATCCTGGGCGCGCGAGTACCGCGGCGACCTCGGCATCGCGTTGTCCGATGTGGTCGGCCTGGACGCGTTCCTGCGCGACTTCGACATGTATTTCTGCAAGCTGTTCGACGGTGTGCGCCATGACTCAGGCGATCCGTTCGACTGGGGTGACCGCATGCTGGCGCACTTCCAGCAGCGCCGGGTCGATCCGCGCAGCAAGGTGCTGGTGTTCAGCGATGGGCTCGACATCGCCAAGGTCATGCGCCTGTACGACTACTTCCGCGGTCGCTGCCAGGTCGCGTTCGGTGTCGGCACCCACCTGACCAATGACCTGGGCCCGACACCGCTCAACATCGTCATCAAGATGGTCCGCTGCAACGGCCAGCCGGTGGCCAAGCTCAGCGATTCGCCGGGCAAGAGCATGTGCGACGACCCGGGCTACCTGGCCTACCTGCGCCAGGTCTTCGAGCTGCCGCCGGCGTAAATACGTCGGCTTACAGGTAGTCGACCACCACCAGGTAGGCGCCCTGCAGCGGCTGCTGCTTCGAAGCCTGCACGCTGTAACGCTCGGAGAAGGCGATATCGCCGGCGCGCATCGCGCTGGCCGACACCGACAGCTTCTGGCCCTGGCGCTTGCCATCGCGCAGCGTCGCGGCCTGGCCATCGGCCAGTGCCGTCACTTCCACCGTCGAGCCCTTGGCCGACGGCGGGCAGGCCGCCAGGCTCAGCTCACCCTGGGACAGGTTCGTCGTGCAGCCCGGCTCGGCGATGCGGCCGCTGAAACGGATGCTGCCGCTGCTGGCCTGGGCCAGCGCACTGACGGACATCAGGGCCACACACAGCAGAATGGAATTCCTCATGACACGTTCTCTGGTTCGGTGTGTCCTAGTTAGCGACAGGTTCGATCCGCCTTTAATAGGACAAATCCGAATCTGCTAGGGCCATCACCAAGAAAGAGTGATGCGCATCAAATAAGGCGATTTCCGGCTGAAAAAGGCCTGTTTCCGCGCCTGCCGAACGCGCCTCTCAACGCGTCATCCACGGTCGGCCGCGACCTGGCGGCCCCGTCGTCAAATCTTTCACGCCTCCCAGGCGCAGATTCCGCCTATCACGTCACATTCAGAGCGTCAATGAATTGGCGTTCAGAAAAATAATGAGACTTTCATCACATTTGTGCATATACTTGCGTCACGGATTCAGGGGAAGGTATGTCCGAGTCCGGCCACAGGTGAGACGCAAGGATGGGTCTTGTTAGCCCGGCAGTGCTCCTTGCTTCCTCCTCTACTTCTCATCTCTTCAGTAGGGTTAGGTAAAAGCGAATGCACAAGATCAACCTCATTGCCGCTCTGATGCTGGCCGCCGCTCCGCTGGCCGCCAACGCCGCCGACGGCACCATCACCTTCAATGGCAAGGTGACCGACAAGACCTGCACCATCTCGACCCCGGGCGGCAAGGACTTCGCCGTGACCCTGCCGACCGTGTCGAAGAACACCCTGGCTACCGCCGGTGCCGTTGCGGGCCGTACCCCGTTCGCCATCAACCTGACCAAGTGCAGCGCCGGCAACGTCGCCACCTACTTCGAGCCGGGTTCGACCGTCGACTTCAACAGCGGCCGCCTGGTCAACCAGGCCTCGGCCAACGCTGCCACCAACGTGCAGCTGCAGCTGCTGGGCTCGAACAACCAGTTCCTCCCGATCAAGGCGGCTGGCGCTGGCCTGGCCCAGACCAACTCGCAGTGGGTCACCGTCGGCACCGACGGCTCGGCCGACCTGAACTACTACGCTGAGTACTACGCCACTGCCGCCGCCACCCCGGGCGACGTCACCAGCAGCGTCAAGTACACGATCATCTACAACTGATCGTAGCCGTACCCGCATTGGCCGGCGTACGCGCCGGCCAGTGCTCCGCGGCCCTTGGCCACACCCCTCGAGCGTAGTACTTCCGATGAAAGCACTCTTTCCCCGGGCGCTGCTGCTGGCAGCGTTCACGCTGCCCCTCTGCCAGAACGCACTGGCCGGCGTGGTGGTCAATGGCACGCGGGTGATCTACCCGGCACAGGCACGCGAAGTCACCGTGCAGGTCGACAACGTGGGCGACTCGCCCGCACTGGTCCAGGCCTGGATCGACAGTGGCGACGCCAACCAGACCGCCGATACCAGCGATGCTCCGTTCGTGCTGACGCCGCCGATCGCGCGCGTCGAGCCGGGCCGCAGCCAGGCGCTGCGCCTGATCTTCTCCGGCGCGCAGCTGCCGACCGATCGCGAGACGGTGTTCTGGCTCAATGTGCTGGACGTACCGCCGTCGCCGGACAACGCCGACAGTGGTGACCAGAATTACCTGCAGGTTGCGTTCCGTTCGCGCCTGAAGCTTTTCTACCGGCCGCAGGGCCTGAAGGGCGTCGCCAACGACGCACCGGCAGCGCTGCGCTGGACCCGCAATGGCGACCGCCTGCGGGTGGAAAACCCGAGCCCCTTCCACGTCACTCTGGCCGAAGTGCATGCCGTGACCGGCAGCGGCGAAAAGGCCGTCGAGGACAAGGGCGCGATGGTCGCGCCGAAGCAGAGCCTGGAGTTCGCCGCGCCGGCGGGCACCAACCAGGTGCGCTTCATCACCATCAACGATTACGGCGGCCGGGTCGAGCACACCGTCCGCCTCGACAGCACCGGGAGCTGAACGCGCCGCGCCGGCCAAGGGCCTGCGCATCCCGCCACCGCCGCCGTGCGGCGAATTGAAGGAATGTCAGTGTGATCGGAAACAGATTGACATTGTCGATCCATCAGGCGCTTTGCCTGCTGGTTGTTGGCGCGGCCTGCCCAGGATGGGCGCTGGCTGCACCGGCCAATCTCGGCGAACAGGCGCTGATGGCGCAGAGTGGTGCGGCCAACGCGCGTGCACCGGAATCGGCCCAGTTCAATTCGAGCTTCCTGTCCGGCCAGGCCAAGCAGGTCGACCTGGCTGCCTTCAGCAACGGCAACCCGATGGTGGCCGGCAGTTACCGTGTCGATGTCTACGTCAACGGTGCCTGGCAGGGCCGTCGTGACCTGCAGTTCAAGGCCGATGCACAGGGCCGTGTCGACGCCTGCCTGCCGCTGCCGATGCTGGAAGAAATGGGCGTGGACAGCGAGGCCGTGCTGCTGCAGCAGGACCCGACGCTGCCGACCGACACGACCAGCTGCGTGCCGGTGCAGCAGCGCATGGCCAACGCCTATGGTGTCTACGACAGCGGCAACCTGCGCTACGACCTCAGCATCCCGCAGGTGTTCCTGCGCCGTGAGGCACGCGGCTACGTCAACCCGGCGCTGTGGGACCGCGGCATCAATGCCGGTTTCGTCGGCTACAGCTTCAATGCCATCGACAGCAACAGCCGTGTCGAAGGTGGCCAGCGCAACCGCAGTGCCTATCTCGGCCTCAATGCCGGCCTGAACCTGGGTGGCTGGCAGTTCCGCCACGACTCCAACCTGACCTGGTCCGAGGGTGACGGCCGCCATTGGCAGAGCATCGCCACCTACGCACAGCGCGGCATCCCGCAGGTGCGCGGCATGCTCACCATTGGTGAGGCCTACACCACCGGCGAGCTGTTCGACTCGATCGGCTACCGCGGTGCCAGCCTGGCCAGCGACGATCGCATGCTGCCCGATTCGCTGCGCGGTTACGCGCCGGTGGTGCGCGGCATCGCCGAGACCAACGCACGCATCGAAGTGCGCCAGAACCAGCAGCTGATCTACTCCTCCACCGTTTCGCCGGGCAACTTCGTCATCGATGACCTGTACCCGACCGGCTACGGCGGCGACCTGGAAGTGAGCGTGATCGAGGCCGATGGCCGCCGCCGCGAATTCAAGGTGCCGTTCGGCTCGGTGCCGCAGATGCTGCGCGAAGGCGTGTCGCGTTACTCGCTGACCGCCGGCCAGGTGCGCAACAAGCTGCTGGCCGACGAACCCTGGCTGGTGCAGGGCACCTACCAGCGCGGCATCGGCAACCAGCTGACCCTGTACGGCGGCAGCGCGCTGAGCGATGGCTACCTGTCGCTGCTGTACGGTGTCGGCCTGTCCACGCGGGTCGGTGCCTTCGCGGCAGACGTCACCCATGCACGCACCTCGTTCGACCACTACGGCAGCCACACCGGCGCCAGCGTGCGCTTGAGCTACAGCAACATGATCGGTGAGACCGGCACCAACCTGACCCTGGCCGCCTACCGTTACTCGACCGAAGGTTTCTACAGCCTGCAGGACGCGCTGTATGGCGGTGACTCGGACAAGCGCGGCATCGATCCGACCACCCGTGGTCGCCAGCGCAGCCAGTTCCAGGTGACCTTGAACCAGCCGCTGGGCCGTCGTGGCGGTGCGCTGTACGTGACCGGTTCGGTGCGTGACTTCTATGACCGCTCCGGCACCTCCAAGCAGTACCAGGTGGGCTACAACAACGCCTGGCGTTCGGTGAACTACGGCTTCTCGGCGCTGCGCACCGAAGAAGGCGTGCTCGGCCGTTCCGACACCCAGTACCTGCTGTCGATGAGCGTGCCGCTGGGCCGTGGTACCCACCCGGTGTCGTTCAGTGCCGATCTGGGCGTGCGCGACCGCGGTGGCTACGACAACAGCCGCGTCGGCATCACCGGTTCGGCCGGCGTCGACAACAACTTCAGCTACGGCGTGGCCCTGTCCGATTCCCGCGAGGGTGGCACCACGGCGGTCGGCAATGCCGAATACCGCAGCCGCTACTCCGCGTTGAATGCCACCTACAGCCACTCGCGTGATTTCCGCCAGGCCTCCGTCGGTGCCAACGGCAGCGTGGTGGTGCATCCGGGCGGCTTCACTTTCACCCCGCAGCGTGGCGACACCATGGTGCTGGTCGAGGCACCGGGCGCGCGCGATGCGATCGTCAGCAACGCCCCGGGCCTGCGCGTCGATGGCCGCGGCTACGCCGTGGTGCCGTACGTGTCGCCGTACCGCCTCAACACCGTCACCCTCGATCCGCAGGGCATGGCCCACGACGTCGAGCTGGAAAGCACCAGCCAGTCGATCGCACCGTTCGCCGGTGCCATCAGCTACCTGCGCTTCGATACCCGCAAGGGCAACGCGTTGCTGATCCAGGTACGCAACCCGGATGGCCGCAGCATGCCGTTCGGTGCACAGGTCAAGGATGAGCAGGGCCAGCCGGTCGGCATGGTCAGCCAGGGCGGCCGCCTGTACGTGCGCAGTGAAAAGAACCAGGGCCGCCTGCTGGTGGAGTGGGGCGCCGGTGCCGACCAGCGCTGCACCATCGATTACCAGGTTCCGGCGGGCGCCGATGCGTCCAAGACCGGCTTCATTCCGCTGGAGGCAGCATGCCGATGATTTCTTCCCGTGGCCGCAAGGCGCTGACGGCCCTTGTACTGCTGGGTGGCGCACTGCTGGCACAGCAGGCCAGCGCGTCGTGCCGCATCCAGTCCAGCTGGTTCACCGCGCAGGACGTGACCATGGACATGGGCCAGATCGTGATCCTGCCCAGCACGCCGGTCGGTGGCGTGATCAAGGAGATCAGCGAACCGATCAACCAGCAGAACAGCGTGGCACGCTGCGACTGGTCCGGTGGCCGTTCCATCGGCGAGTACGTCAACGCCGCGCAGAAGCGTCCGGTGGCCGGCTTCTCGAACGTCTATGAAACCGATGTGGCGGGCGTGGGCATCCGCCTGTACCGCGACTCCGGCGCGATCCAGACCTACTATCCGCACACCATCAACTTCGCCAGCAACAGCACCATCTCGCTGGTCGGAGGCACGTTCCGCATCCAGCTGATCAAGACTGCGGCACAGACAGGCTCGGGCGTGATCGCGCCGAACGGCCGCTTCACCACGTACTACTTCGACGGTGATGGCGCCGGCCGACCGGTGCTGACCTCCACCTTCAAGGGCTCGGGCACCACCGTGGTCAGCCCGACCTGCGAAGTGCAGGCCGGCAGCCGCAACATCGCCGTCGACTTCGGCAGCGTGCCCAACACCACCTTCACCGGTGTCGGTTCGCGCGCGGTCGATCGTGATTTCGAGATCCGCCTGAACTGCCAGGGCAGCAATGTTGCCGCCTACCAGAGCAAGATCGGCATCCGCCTCGATGCCGACCAGGACAGCTCGAACATGCCGGGTGTGCTGAAGCTCAGCGCAGCCAGCAACAGCGCCACCCGCATCGGCATCCAGATGGTCCAGCGCGTTGGCACCACCGAGCGCGAAGTGCGCTTCGGCCAGACCATCAACGTCGGCACCACCGCGCCGGGGACCAGCGTCATGGCGCTGCCGCTGCGCGCGCGCTATGTGCAGACCCAGGCCGGTACGGTGGGTGCGGGTGTCGCGAACGGCCAGGCCACCTTCACCATCCAGTACGAGTAAGGCCGCCCGGGCGGCTGTCCCTGCTGCGTTCCGCCGCAACGTCGCCCGTCCCACGGGCGGCGTTGACTGCGTCTTGATCTTCCAACGATGAAGATCAGTGCCACGACGCACGTACCATCAATCTAATGTGATGGACGTCGCGAATTTGGAGTTTCCTCATGAGGTGACCGTCTCCTGCCTGCGGGCATTGGGCGGGAACGCCGAAAGGATCCAGACGTGGCTACAGCTACTGGCATTCTCCAGTACGGTCCTTCCGGAGCACCCCGGTGAAGGTCCTGTCGGTGTTCGGCACCCGACCGGAAGCGATCAAGATGGGGCCGCTGGTGCGCGCCCTGGCCGAGGCTGCGGACATCGAATCGGTGGTCTGCATCACCGGCCAGCACCGGGCGATGCTCGACCAGGTGATGTCGCTGTTCGAGATCACCGCCGACCATGACCTGGATGTCATGGTGCCCAACCAGACCCTCAATGGCCTGTGCTCCAGGCTGTTCGAGCGGCTTGACGCGCTCTACACGCAGGTCCGCCCGGATCGCGTGCTGGTGCACGGCGATACCACCACGGCGATGACCGCCGCCCTGGCCGCGTTCCACCACCGCATTCCGATCGGCCATGTCGAGGCCGGCCTGCGCACCGGCGACATCAACCGGCCATGGCCGGAGGAGATGAACCGGCGGGTGATCGACGTGGTCGGTCATCAGCTGTATGCACCCACTCCCGGCTCGCGCGCCAACCTGGCCCGTGAGCATCTGGGCGGTCAGATCCTGGTCACCGGCAACACCGTCATCGATGCCCTGCAGCAGACCGTGCAGCGCCTGGATGCCGACCCGGCACTGCGTGCCCAGGCTGACGAACCCTTCCACATGCTCGCCCCCGGGCGCCGCCTGCTGCTGGTCACCGGCCATCGCCGCGAGAGCTTCGGCCAGGGCTTCGAGGACATCTGCCGTGCGCTGGCCGAACTGGCCCAGCGGCCGGACCTGCAGGTGCTGTACCCGGTGCACCTCAATCCGAACGTGCAGGCACCGGTCAACGCACACCTGGGCAACCTCGACAACGTGCACCTGGTGCCGCCGCAGGACTACCTGCGCTTCGTGCGCCTGATGCAGCGCGCCGACGTCATCCTCACCGACTCCGGTGGCGTGCAGGAAGAAGCGCCGGCATTGGCCAAGCCGGTGCTGGTGATGCGCGACGTCACCGAGCGCCCGGAGGCGGTCGAGGCCGGTGTGGTGACGCTGGTCGGGACCACGCCCTCGCGCATCGTCGAGGGGGTCAATGCGGCCTTGGCACAGCCACCGCAGCCGACCCGTTTCGACCCCGATGGCAGTCCCTATGGCGATGGCCGCGCCAGCGCCCGCATCGTCGCCGCCCTGCGTGGCGCTCCTCTTCCCGAGTTCTCGCCCGGTCTCCGCAGCGGCGGTGCCGCCCACCACCCTCTCCATGAAGTGACGCCATGAGCCAGACCGGCCGCTGTCCCCTGTTTGTTTCCGCCGCCGCGTTCGTCCTGTCGTGCGCGGTTGGCAGTGCCCACGCCGCCGACAGCGTCGCCGGCCAGTTCGCAGAATGGAGCGGCGACAGCACGGTGAGCCGGCAGATGACCCTGCGCGAACTCGGCTTCCGCCAGCCGCTGGTACTCAGTGGGCAGGAGAGCCAGCGCGAGGTCTACCTGCCGGTGCCGGCCGGCGTTGCCACCCGCGATGCGCAGCTGCAGCTCGATGGGCGCTATGTGCGTGGCCACGCCGGGCGCACTTCAGGCCTGTGGTCGGTGGATGGCGATCCGGTCGCCGCGCGTTCGATCACCGATGCCCAGGGCGATGCCAGCCAGCTGCTGGCCATCGATGGCGAACCCCGCCAGAACGGCTTCGTGCGGGTCGGTGTCGGCTGGTGGTCGATCGTGTCCGACTATCAATGTGCCGACCAGAGCGCGCCGGCCAATGTGCTGCGGTTGTCGCCGGATTCGCGCTTCAGCTACCGCTTCGATGGGCGTGCCGTGGATACCGTCGCCAAGGCCTGGGGCGCGCTGCCACCGCGGGTGCGCCTGCTGGTGGAGGGCAAGGCGCTGCAGGCGCCAACCTATGATGCCGCCTGGCGCATTGGTACCGCGTTGCAGGCCGGCGGCAAGCAGGTGCAGGTGGTGGCGCTGCCCAAGGTCGGCGACAGCGTCGACCTGGCCGGCATCAGCGTCCCGGCCAGCCTGCAGGGCGTGCCGGCCTATGCAGCGCTGGCTACGGGCGAACGCGTGCACGCGATCAAGGATCTGGCCGAAGTGGGGGCGCTGCTGTCGTTGCGTGACAGCGGGCCGCTTGCCGCCGATGTGATGATCGGCAGCGAGGCATTGCGCGCCGGCGTACGCGCGGCGCTGGATGCGCTGGCCGCACAGGTCGGCGCGGCGGGCACCGATGCGGGCGCAGCGTTTGCTGCGTGGCGCGGTACTGACATGAGCGGCCTGGAGAAGCCCGCCGCCAACGCTTCGGTCAGCGTGGTGGCCGTTGCGGGCCGTCCGACGCTGGTGGTCGACCCGGCGGCAGCGGGCAAGGTGGCCGGACTGTTCGCCGAACAGTGGCGCAGCTATGCGCTGGGCCGCAGCCTGCAGGTCAGCGCAGCAGGAACGCCCAAACTGGACGGTGACCAGGTACTGCTGAGCCGGCTCGGAAACATCGCCGGAACCATGGATGTGGTGACCCGCGCCGACCGCAGCGCCAGCTTCGATCTGGGCACGCTGTCGGCCGATGGCCGCCTGCCCGAGCAAGTGGTGATCGATGTCTCGGCGGCCCCCAATGCGGCGGGTCAGGGCGCGGTGGCCACGATCTACCTCAACGACTACCTGCTGGGCGGCAAGGTGCTGTCGGCCAACGGCCAACCGCAACGGCTGGTGGCCAAGGTACCGGCCTACGCGCTGTCGGCGCGCAACGAGATCCGTGTCAGCTTCCTGCGCCAACCGGCACGCCCCTACTGCCACGATCCGGCGACCGGCTATCCAGTCTCGATCCTGCCCAGCAGCCACCTGACCCTGGCCAGGCGCTCGCTGGGCAGTGATTTCGTCGGTGCCAGCAGCCAGCTGTCACGCGGCAACCAGGTGTTCGTGCCCGGCGCCTGGCTGCAGGATGCACCGGCCTCGCTGGGCAAGGTCATCGCGGTGGCCAGTGCAGTGGGCGCCTCGCCGGAGGCGTCGGAACTGAAGGTGGTCGATGCCGGTGCCGCGGTCAGCCCGGGCGCGCCATGGCTGGCCTTCGGCGTTGCACCGGGCGGTGTCGATGTGGCCGGCCAGAAGGACGGCCACCTGCGGGTCGGTGGCACGTCGCAACCGCTGCTGGATGTCAGCGGCCTGGATCACGCCGCGGTGGTGCAGGTGGGATCGTCCGGCGGCCAGTTGGGCGTTCTCTACAGCGACCTCGGTGCACAGGCACCGTCGTTCAGCGCACCGTTCCGGTTGCTGCGCGGCGATCTTGCCGTGCTTGACGGCACTGACGTCGTGCGCGAGTTCGACCGCCAGGATCCCTATGGCACGCGCCTCGCGCACGATGGCAATCCGCAATCGAAGTGGGAACGGCACATGGTCTGGTTGCTGCTGCTGGTCGGCGTGATCGTATTCGCGCTGCTGGCCGCCCGCGTCACTCAGGTGCGCCGCCGCAAGTCCGCCAACGCAGGACATTGATCCACCGTGGACGGTCTGTTCTGGAACATCCAGCTGGCCAACTACTACGCCGCCCTCGAAACCACGGCGGCGGCGGTGGCCGTGCTGATCCTGATCTCCAGCCTCGATGATCTGTTCATCGATGTCTGGTACTGGGTGCGCGAGAGCTGGCGCGCGCTGACCGTCAAGCGCCGCGACGCGTACCGGCCGCTGACCCAGGAAGACCTGCTGCAGCGGCCGGAACAGCCGCTGGCGATCATGGTGCCGGCGTGGATGGAGTACGACGTCATCGCGCAGATGGTCGAGAACATGATCAACGTGCTCGACTACCGCGAGTACGTCGTGTTCGTCGGCACCTATCCCAACGACCAGCAGACCATCGACGAAGTCGAGCGCATGCGCCGTCGCTACAAGCGCCTGCGTCGCGTGGAGGTGCCGCATGACGGACCGACCAGCAAGGCCGACTGCCTGAACTGGCTGATCCTGGCGATCTTCGACTACGAGAAGCGCCACGACATCGAGTTCGCCGGGGTGATCCTGCACGACAGCGAAGACGTGCTGCACCCGATGGAACTGCGCTTCTACAACTACCTGCTGCCGCGCAAGGACATGATCCAGCTGCCGGTCACCTCGCTGGACCGCGAATGGTACGAACTGGTGGCCGGTGTCTATATGGACGAGTTCGCCGAATGGCACGCCAAGGACCTGGTGGTGCGCGAGAGCGTGTCCGGCATGGTGCCGTCGGCCGGCGTCGGCACCTGCTTTTCGCGGCGTGCGCTGCTGGCGTTGAGCGCGCAGACCGACAACCAGCCTTTCAACACCGACAGCCTCACCGAAGATTACGACGTCGGTGCGCGGCTGGCAGCCATGGGCATGCAGTCGATCTTCGCCCGCTTCCCGGTGCAGTTCCGCGTGCGCCGGCCGTCTTGGTTCGGCTGGGGGCCGGTGCGCGAGCGCACCCAGCAGATGGCACTGTGCGTGCGTGAGTACTTCCCCGACAACTTCCGCGCCTCGTACCGGCAGAAGGCGCGCTGGGTGCTGGGCATCGGCCTGCAGAGCTGGGAGTCGCTGGGCTGGCGCGGTTCGCTGGCTACCAAGTACCTGTTGGCGCGCGATCGCAAGGGCATCATCACCTCGTTCGTCAGCATCATCGCCTACCTCATCTTCCTGCAGTTGCTGCTGTTCTGGCTGTTGAAGGCGACCGGGGTGTGGACGATGCAGTTCCCCAGCGTGTTCCAGGCCGGTACCTGGCAGATGAATGTCGCGCTGCTGACCACGGCGGCGCTGGCGACCCGCGTCGTGCAGCGCTTCTACTTCGTCAACCGCTTGTACGGCTGGGAGCATGCGCTGATGTCGATCCCGCGCATGGTGGTCGGCAACATGATCAACTTCATGGCCACCGCCCGCGCATGGAAGGTGTTCCTGGCCTACCTGCTGTTCGGCAAGCGCATGGTCTGGGACAAGACCATGCACGACTTCCCCGATGCGGCACAGCTGGTGCAGACCCGCAAGCAGCTCGGTGAGCTGTTGACCACCTGGCAGGCGGTGGAACCGGAGCGGCTGCAGCAGGCGCTGGCGCAGCAGCATGCCGGCCGGCGGCAGCCGCTGGGCCGCATCCTGCTAACCCAGGGCTGGCTGGATGATGAAACCCTGGCCGAAGCCATCGCCTTCCAGGGCGACCTGCCGCGTGCGGTCATCGACGTCGACTACCTGCGCGCGGGCTCATTCCCGGTCAGCGCCGATGCCTGCGTGCAGTGGCGCATGCTGCCGCTACCGCCGCGGCAGCAGCAGACACTGCGGCTGGCCGTGGCCAGCCCATTGCCCGAAGACGCGCTGGCATTGCTGAAGCAGGAAACCCGCAGCGCACACATCGAACAGAGCATCGCCCGCGAAAGCGAAATCAACGCTGGCCTGCGCCTGATCGGCGGCGACCAGCACTGGCAGCTGGACAACGTGCCCTTGCTGGGCGACCTGCTGGTGGAGATGCGCCTGATCGACCACGCGCGCTTCGAGATCGCACTGGATGCGTACAAGCCGCAGCGCGATGGCCGCATTGGCGATTACCTGGTCAAGCAGGGCATCACTACCGAAGAGGCCGTGGCCCAGGCCATGCAGGAGCAGCGCCGGCGTGCGGCCGCGCTGCAGTCGCCGCCTCCCGGAGCCTTGCCCGCATGAAGACCACGCTGCTGTCCACCGTCATTGCCGTGGCACTGGCCACGGCCGCCGCGCCGGTGCTGGCGCAGGCCGATGCGCCGCTGCCGTTGTCCGGCGCTGCATACCGCATCGCCGAGCAGGCCTTCGCCGCTTACGAGCGCGGCGACTATCAAGCGGCTTACCAGCAGTCCAGCGAAGCTGTCCGGTTGCGCCCGGACGTGGTGCGGCTGCGCCTGCTGCAGATCTATGCGTTGCAGAAACTGGGCCGGTCGGCGGAGGCGCAGCAGCAGGCGCGCCGTGCACTGGATGCCGGGTTGAAGGATCCGGCCTTGCCGGCACTGGCCGCTGCCACCGCTGCGCGCAGCACGCCCCCGGATGCCAGGGGCGGGCGCGCCCCCTCCCCACCGCGCGCGGCCGGCAGCGGCGCAGACCGCGCCAGGCAGCAGGCCTACACGCTGGCCACCGAGGCCTATGCTGCCTATGACGCCGGGCGCATGCGGGAAGCAGCCAGCAAGGCCGAGCAGGCCTTCCGCCAGCAGCCGAAGCAGGGCGCCTGGGCGATGCTGTGGGTGGCGGCGCTGGAAGCACAGCAACAGGCCGAACTGGCCGACGCGGCCATCGGCACGGCGCTGCAGCTGGGCGCACCGAACGTCGAGGAACTGCACGCGCGGCGCGTGGCGCTGGCCCGCCAGCGCGCGCTGCTGCAGGCCCAGCAGGCCTACCAGTCGCTGTCCACGCAGAACGATGCGGCGGCCGTCGCGCAGGCGCGGGCCGCCGTCGAGCTTGCGCCGGATGTTGCTTCGTACCGGTTGCTGTTGATCACCGCGCAGCTGCAGCAGGGGCAGCTGGCCGACGCCGAGCGCAGCGCCGACCAGGCACTGCAGGCCGACGGCGGCGATCTCAATGCCCGGGTGATGCGCGGTTATCTGCGCCAGCGCCTGGGCAAGACCGTGCTTGCCAATGAGGACTTCGACACCGCGCTTGCCATGCCGGGGTCCACAACGCAACAGCGCAACGTGCGCCTGCTGGCCGTGGATGCGGCATTGGCCGCTGGGGACCGCATACGTGCGGCTGCACTGCTGGCGCCGCTGCAGGCGGCGTTGCCCACGGATGTGGGCGATGCTCGCGCGCAGCAGTTGCTGCAGCAGGGCATCGAGCAGCGCGCCAGGGCGACCGGATCCAGTCGCGAGCGTCCGCGCATGAGTGCGCAGGCCTATCCGGCGCCGTTCCAGCATTGCCAGTCGGATGGCACCGGCAATGTCTGCGAGCTGATGCCGGCTGACCTGCAGGGCGACGGTGGTGCCGCACAGCGCGCATATGCAGCCTACGCGCGGCAGGACTTTGCCGAGGCCATCGGTGAGGCAAGGCAGGCCGTGCAACTCGCACCGGACGATGCAGACCTGCAAGGCCTGCTGACCACCACGCTGGCGGCAGGCAACCGCAGCCAGCAGGACGAAGCGCGGCTGCGCCTGGATGCGACGCTGGCACAACACCCTGATGACGCGGTGGCGCTGATGCAACGCGGCTACCTCAACCAGAAGGCCCGTGAACCGGCGCGCGCACTGGCCGACTTCCGTGCCGCCGAGGCCACCGGCAAGGCACCCAAGAGCGTGGTGATCGACCAGGCGTACGCGAGTGCGGCCAACGGAGATCATCCGCAGGCGGTGTCGCTGCTGCGCAGCGCCATTGATCGCGCCGACGCCGGTGAGCTGCCTCTGGATGCGCATCAGCGCTACAACGTGCGCAATGCCATCGCCAACTATTCGCGCGAGTGGGGCGTGATCGCCTCGGCCGGTTTCCGCGGCGCGCGCCAGGCCGCGACCAATGTCGGCGGCGCGGCGATCAGTACGTCGGGCGATTCGGTGTTCAGCACGCTGGAAGCGTTCTGGCGGCCCCCGGCGTTCAATGACCAGCATGGCACGCTGGAGCTGTACACCCGGCTGCTCAACACGCTGTACGACGAGGGCGGCACCTACGAATCGATCCGCGCAGTGGACCCGTGCACCGGCGAATCGACACCCGACGCACGTGCTCGCGCCGACCGTCTCAGCCGCTCGCGTTCCACCACCGGCTGGCCGTCCACCATCGCCTCGTTCGGCATGCGCTACGCCTTCGGCCAGACCGGCCTGAGCGCCGGCATCGAGCGCCGCCAGTTTCTCGGTAGCGCCACCCGCACGGGCGATGTCTATCCCGCGTCCGCGGCCGTGCAGTGCAGCCTGCAGCTGGCCCTGAACCCGCCACTGGAAGCCAGCACGCTGGCCCGCTACCGCCTGGCCAGCGGTTCCGGTGGCTGGATGTCCTACCTGACCTACGGCTATTACCACGGTACCGACCTGCGCACCGACGTGAACCAGTGGTGGATGGTCAGCGGCTACGCGCAGGGCGGTTACACATGGGATGACAACAGCGCGCATTTCACGCTCGATGCACTCGATGCCAACGGCATACCGGTGCGGCGGATCGGCGATGCCAGCGGGCGCCTGCATCGCGAACAGTGGTTCGCGGCCGGTGAACTGCGCGCCGGACGCAGCTTCCGCTTTGGCGCCGGGCAGACCCACTGGGTGGTCACGCCGTATCTGGTGGTGGGGGCGGACTGGCTGGACCAGCGCTCGCGCGTGCGCGAGATCCGTTACCCGCTGTTCCCGTCGCAGTCGTTCGCGCTCAACGATACGCAGCGCAGCTGGTCACTTGGCGCGGGGCCGGGCCTGGGCGTGCGCTACTGGTTCCGCGAGGACCGCTACAACACGCCGCGTTCCTACCTCGACCTGACCGTGCAGTACCGCTTTGCGATCGGTGGCGGTGATACGCAGCGCGCCAAGGGCCTGTTCGCCACCGCCATCCTATATTACTGAGGCAACCCCCACCGCCGCCGCAGCGCCGCCGCCTGCGGCGTGTCCTGGGTCAGCCACGGCTCCAGCGCATAGACCAGCACGTGCTGTGCGCCGCTGTCGCGTGCCCACGCCAGCTGCCGTTGGATCCGCGCGGCATCGGCAGTCTCGCCCTTGAACCCGCTGCCATCAGCGGCGCTGCCGGGCAGTTCGCGGAACAGCTCGACGATCGCATCGAAGCCGATGTCGTGCGCGTGGAAGTGATCGAGCAACGGCTGAAGCTGCTGCACGTTGCCGGCGCCGGCAACGCCCACGCCGTCCTGCACCATCGGCCGCAGCGTGGCCTGTGCCAGCACTGCCTGCCACAGCGTGACCAGGTTGCCGTCGGTCTGCAGGCGGCTGAAGTAGCAGGAGATCGCGCAGTCACCGCCGCGCGCGCGGGCGGCGTCTGCCAGCCCGTGCAGCCATTGCGCCAGCCACTGCTGGCGTGCCGGATCGGCCCAGTGGTACTGCTCCAGCTCGTAGGGCAGGTACCAGCCCTCGAAGGCGGGTACCTGCGCCCAGGGCGCCTGTGCCAACCAGCGGCGTGCATGCTCCAGGCTGTCGGCAAGGAACGCCTGCAGCGTGGCATCGTCGGCCCCGATCACCTGCCACCAGCGTCGCTGGAAGGGCAGTCCGACGCGGATGCGGATGTCGTTCTCGCTGGCGGCGCTGAACAGCTGCTGCAGGCTGCCGTCGGGCAGTGACCAGTCGTCGTCACTGCCGCCGACGATGCCGGTCCATTGCAGCACCAGCTGACGGCAGCCCAGCGTATGTGCAAGCTTCAACGAGCGCTGCCAGTCGGCCAGTCCCCACTGCAGGTGGCTGCGCCAGGGCTGCAGGAAGGTGCCGTCGACCTGCACCGGCAGCGAGCAGCCGGGCAGGGTGGCGAGCGTACCGGCCAACGGCGCCAGCACGGCCGCGCGCAGCAGGCGGCGGCGCAACGGCGAAGACGGATCTGCGGGAAGGACGGGCGCAACCATGCCCGCATCATCCCAGAGCACCGTGCGCAGCAGGTGAACCCAGCGACCGGTGGTGCTGGCCGCTGGCCGGCACCACCGTGTGCTTACTCCAACGCGTAGCGCAGGGTGAACAGCACCGCCACCAGCCATACCGCCGGATGCACTTCGCGCCAGCGGCCGGTGCCGGCCTTCAGTGCCGCATACGCGATGAAGCCAAACGCCAGGCCATTCGCGATGGAGTAGGTGAACGGCATCGCCAGCGCGCACAGTGCGGCCGGCACCGATTCGGTCAGGTCGCTCCAGTCCACTTCCACCAGTTCGCGCAGCATCAGGCCGGCCACGAACAGCAGCGCCGGTGCGGTGGCATAGCTGGGCACCATCGCCGCCAGCGGCGAGAACAGCAGCGCGGCCACGAACAGCGCCGATACGACCAGCGCAGTCAGGCCGGTACGGCCACCCACCTGCACGCCCGAGGCGCTTTCAGCGAAAGCGGTGGTGCTGCTGGTGCCGAGCACCGAACCGGCCACGATGGCGGTGCTGTCGGCCAGCAACGCGCGGCCGAAGCGCTTCTGCGCGCCCGGCAGCTTCAGCAGTCCGGCGCGACCGACCACGCCATACAGGGTGCCGGTGGCATCGAACACTTCCACCAGCACGAACACCAGCACTACCTGCAGCAACACCGCGATCGGCGCACCGCCGTCATGGTGCAGCAGGCCCGGCAGGTCCAGCTGCAGGAAGGTGGGGGCCAGGCTCGGCGGCAGCGAAACCAGGCCCTGGTACTGCACGTCGCCCAATGCCCAGCCCGCACCGGTCACCGCCAGGATGCCGATCAGGATCGCGCCGCGGATCCGGCGTGCTTCCAGCACTGCGATCAACAGGAAACCGGCCAGCGCCAGCAGTGGCGGCGCCGTGTTCAACGGGCCCAGCGCCACCAGCGTGTCTTCGTTGCCGACGATCACGCCGGATTTCTGCAGTGCGATGATCGCCAGGAACAGGCCGATGCCGGCCACGATCGCCGAGCGCAGCGACGAAGGAATGCCCGACACCAGCCATGCCCGCACACCGGTCAGCGACAGCACCAGGAACACCAGGCCGGAGATGAACACCGCCCCCAGCGCCTGCTGCCACGGCAGGCCGGCAGCGCCGACCACGGTGAACGCGAAGAACGCGTTCAGGCCCATCCCCGGTGCCATGCCGACCGGGAAGTTGGCCGCCAGCGCCATTACCGCCGAACCCAGCGCGGCGGCCAGGCAGGTGGCCACGAACACCGCACCCGCATCCATGCCGGTGGTGCCGAGGATCTCCGGGTTGACGAAGACGATGTAGGACATCGTCAGGAAGGTGGTGATGCCGGCCAGCAGCTCGGTACGCACGGTGGTGCCGTGCTGCTGCAGCTGGAACATGCGCTCGAACAGGGACATGGAGATTCTCGCGACTAAGGTGTCACGACCAACGGTCGTGACCTACCCGAATGCAGAACGTGGGTACCGACCGTTGGTGGTGGGTACCGACCGTTGGTCGGTACGCTTCAAAGCGTCACCACCAACGGTGGTGACCTACCGAAAGGAGAAAGGCCGCGCGAGCGCGGCCTTTCCGGTTGCCTTACTTCAGCGCCTTGAAGCGCAGGCGCTTCGGCGCAGCGTCATCGCCCATCCGACGCTTCTTGTCTTCCTCGTACTCGCGGTAGTTGCCCTGGAAGAACTCCACGTGCGAGTCGCCTTCGAAAGCGATGATGTGCGTGGCGATGCGGTCCAGGAACCAGCGGTCGTGCGAGATCACGAAGGTGTTGCCCGGGAACTCCAGCAGCGCGTCTTCCAGTGCACGCAGGGTTTCGATGTCCAGGTCGTTGGACGGTTCGTCGAGCAGCAGCACGTTGCCGCCCTGCAGCAGGGTCTTGGCCATGTGCAGGCGGCCACGCTCACCACCGGACAGCGAACCGACCATCTTCTGCTGGTCCTGGCCCTTGAAGTTGAAGCGGCCGATGTAGGCGCGCGACTGGATCTCGATGCCGTTGATGTTGAGGATGTCCAGGCCGCCGGCGATTTCCTGGAAGACGTTGTGGTTGCCTTCCAGCTTGTCGCGGCTCTGGTCCACGTAGGACAGCTGCACGGTCGGGCCGATCACGATCTCGCCCGAATCCGGCTTTTCCTGGCCGGTGATCATCTTGAACAGGGTCGACTTGCCGGCGCCGTTCGGGCCGATGATGCCGACGATCGCGCCCGGCGGAATCAGCATCGACAGGTTGTCGATCAGCAGGCGGTCGCCGAACTTCTTAGAGACGTTCTTGAACTCCATCACCATGTTGCCCAGGCGCTCGCCCGGCGGGATGAAGATTTCGTTGGTCTCGTTGCGCTTCTGGTAGTCCTGCGACTGCAGCTCTTCCAGGCGGGCCAGACGGGCCTTGCCCTTGGAACGGCCGCCCTTGGCGTTCTGGCGCGACCACTCCAGTTCCTTCTGGATCGCCTTCTGGCGGGCCTTTTCCTGGTTTTCTTCCTGCTTCAGGCGTTCATCCTTCTGCACCAGCCATTCGGTGTAGTTGCCCTTCCACGGAATGCCGCGGCCGCGGTCCAGTTCCAGGATCCACTCGGCGGCGTTGTCCAGGAAGTAGCGATCATGGGTGACCGCCACCACGGTGCCGGTGTAGCGCGCCAGGAACTGTTCCAGCCATTCCACCGACTCGGCGTCGAGGTGGTTGGTCGGTTCGTCCAGCAGCAGCATGTCCGGCTTCTGCAGCAGCAGGCGGCACAGTGCCACGCGGCGCTTTTCACCGCCGGACAGGTTGGCGATCTTGGCATCCCACGGCGGCAGGCGCAGCGCATCGGCAGCCACGTCCAGCTGGTTTTCCAGGGTGTGCGCATCACCGGCGGCCAGGATCGCCTCCAGGCGCTCCTGCTCCTTGGCCAGCGCGTCGAAGTCGGCACCTTCCTCGGCGTAGGCGGCATACACCGCTTCCAGCGCAGCCTGCGCCTGCAGCACTTCGCCCACGCCTTCCTCGACCGACTCGCGCACGGTCTTGTTCGGGTCCAGTTCCGGTTCCTGGGCCAGGTAGCCGACCTTGATGCCCGGCTGCGGGCGGGCCTCGCCCTCGAAATCGGTGTCCACGCCGGCCATGATCTTCAGCACGGTGGACTTGCCGGCGCCGTTCAGGCCCAGCAGGCCGATCTTGGCACCCGGGAAGAAGGACAGCGAGATGTCCTTGATGATCTGCCGCTTGGGCGGGACCACCTTGGACACGCGGTTCATGGTGTAGATGTATTGCGAGGACATGAGGTCTCCGTAGGCGCGGCCCTGCGCCCGGCCCATCACGGGAACATCCCGTTGTGGCAGCGGGCACAGACTGGAAAGGAATACCCGCAATTATAGCCGGAACCGGTTCCGGGCCGCGCCGGGCAGGCGCCGTCGGGCTGGCCGTGGGCTGAATACTGCGTCACAGTCCTGCAGCGGGAAGCGTTTCCAGCCGGAAACGGTTCAGATCGGTTGCGCAATATGGGCTCACCACCACCCAAGCAGAGGTCTGACATGCGCATCAATCGAGTAATGGCCGGCGCCGTGGCCTCTGTGCTGGCGTTCGGCGCGGTGGCCCCGGCCTTTGCCGACAACGACCACCGTCGCGGCCATGACCGCCGCGAGTGGCGCGAGGACCGCCGCGAATGGCGACAGGACCGCCGTGACTGGGAACGCGACCGCCGCGAGGCACGCCGCGACTGGGAGCGCGACCGCCGCGACTGGCACCGCGATCACGACCGCTACTACCGCCCGGCCCCGCCGCCGCCGCGCGTGGTCTACGGCCCGGGCTACGGCTGGAAGGTCGGCCACCGCTACCGCGATTACTACCGCGGCCCGATCTATGTGGTGAACGACTACCCGCGCTACCACCTGCGCCGCCCGCCGTATGGGCACCACTGGATCCGCGACGACCGCGGCAACATGCTGCTGGTGGCGGTGGCGACCGGCATCATCGCCGACTACATCATCAACAGTCGCTGAGGATCGCGGCCGGGGTCGGATCCCTTTCCAACGGAAAGGGCCCTGATCCCACAACATCCCTGGAAACCATACGGGGCCGGATTCCTTCGGGAGTGCCGGCCCCGGCCTTTTCGGCCCCGGCAGGCCGGTGCGGGGCTACAATCAGGGGCTGAGCCGTACCCCTTTCCCTGCCTGCTGGAGTACCCGATGTTCCCGCGTGACGTCCGCATCGAAACCTACGATCCCGAACTGGCCAAGGCCATCGCCGCTGAGACCCAGCGCCAGGAAGACCACGTCGAGCTGATCGCCAGCGAGAACTACACCAGCCCGGCGGTGATGGAAGCCCAGGGCAGCCAGCTGACCAACAAGTACGCCGAAGGCTACCCGGGCAAGCGCTACTACGGTGGCTGCGAATACGTGGACATCGCCGAGCAGCTGGCGATCGACCGCCTCAAGCAGCTGTTCGGCGCGGACTACGCCAACGTGCAGCCGCACAGCGGCTCGCAGGCCAACCAGGCCGTGTACTTCGCCCTGCTGCAGCCGGGTGACACCATCCTCGGCATGAGCCTGGCCCACGGCGGCCACCTCACCCACGGTGCCAAGGTCAATGCCTCGGGCAAGCTGTTCAACGCCGTGCAGTACGGCGTCAACGACCAGGGCCTGATCGATTACGACGAAGTCGAGCGCCTGGCCCTGGAGCACAAGCCGAAGATGGTCGTCGCCGGCTTCTCGGCGTACTCGCAGGTGATCGACTGGGCGCGCTTCCGCGCCATCGCCGACAAGGTCGGTGCCTACCTGTTCGTGGACATGGCCCACGTGGCCGGCCTGGTCGCCGCTGGCGTCTACCCGAGCCCGCTGGAGCATGCCCACGTCGTTACCTCCACCACCCACAAGACCCTGCGCGGCCCGCGTGGCGGCATCATCATCGCCAAGGGCGCCGACGAAGACCTGGTCAAGAAGCTGCAGTCGATCGTGTTCCCGGGCATCCAGGGCGGTCCGCTGATGCACGTCATCGCCGGCAAGGCCGTGGCCTTCAAGGAAGCGCTGGAACCGGGCTTCAAGGCCTACCAGCAGCAGGTGGTGAAGAACGCCCAGGCGATGGCCAACACGCTGATCTCGCGCGGCTACAAGATTGTTTCCGGTGGCACCCAGAACCACCTGATGCTGGTCGACATGATCGGCAAGGACGTGTCCGGCAAGGATGCGGAAGCTGCGCTGGGCAAGGCTCACATCACCGTCAACAAGAACTCGGTGCCGAACGATCCGCGTTCTCCGTTCGTGACCTCGGGCCTGCGCCTGGGCACCCCGGCCGTGACCACCCGTGGCTACGTCGAGCAGGACTGCGTGGACCTGGCCAACTGGATCGCCGACGTGCTGGACGCGCCGAACGATGATGCCGTCATCGCCCGCGTGCGTGATGCCGTCAGCGCGCAGTGCCGCAAGTACCCGGTCTACGGCTGATCGCCGCCGGGGTCGGATCCCTTCCCGCAGGGAAGGGCTCTGACCCCGTCACCAGGAATCCCGCGCATGGATGAGCGCCGCCTCAAGTACCTGTATGCCGTCCTGGCGGTGGCATTTGGCCTGCCCAGCCTGGCAGTGGGCGGTGTCGCGGCGACGATGCTGCTGCTGACGGGGCTGGGCCAGTTCGGCCATGGCACGCTGGCCGCGGTGACGGTGATGCCGCTGTGGGGCCTGGCCGGCATTGCCGGCTGCCTGGCCTGGTTGTGGCTCAGCGCCGGGTATCTGCTGCAGGGGCGTGCCGGGCTGCAGGTGCATCGCCTCTGGTGGTGGATGCTGCTGGCCGGCGGTCTTGCCGCTGTGCCCCCGCTGGGGCTGGCGCTGTGGTGGAGCATCACGGTCCACGCCGAAGGCATCGCCCTGTTGCTGTTGGGCCCATCGATGCTGGTGCCGGCGGCGGTGCTGGTGTGGATCAAGCGCCGCGCATGACGTGGCCCATGGAAGGACATCGAACGCATGGATGAGCGCCTGCACAAGCGCGGGATGGCCATTGCCGGCCTGCTGGTGGGCCTGCCCACAGTGGCAGCAGGCGGTACGGGTGCCGTGCTGGGGCTGATGGTCGTATGGGACGGCAAGTACCTGACGGGCGACGAGCACACGCTGTTGCTGCTGTGGTCGTCGGCGGGAATCATCGGCCTGCTGTCGTGGTTGTGGCTGAGCGGGCTGTTCCTGTGGCGCGGTGTTGCCGGCCTGCGCCAATCACCGGTTGCCGCCTGGGCCGGCCTGGCGCTGGGCGTGCTGGCTGCGTTGGGCGTGATCGCCGCCGCGTTGTACTTCACCTTCAAGCACGGGGAGATCTCGACATTGGCCTTCCTCGGCTTTGGCCCACCGCTGTTGGTGATGGCCGGGCACCTGGCGTGGCTGCGCTGGTCACGCGTGGCATCGCCGCCGCCCGCACCGGGTTGAGCCGGACATCACGAACTCGCCGCACACCTCGGGTGGCCAGAATGCAGGCGCTTCCGCGCAGGCAGCATTTGCTGCGGCGCCCTTTCTCAGGTACCTTTGCGACGCTGCCATGATCGTGGCAATTGCTCCCTGAGCCAGGCGTTCCATGCATTGCCCCTTCTGCCAACATGCCGATACCCGGGTCATCGACTCGCGCGTCTCTGAAGACGGCGCGACGATTCGCCGTCGGCGGGAATGCGAAGCCTGCGGCGAGCGCTTCAGCACTCTGGAAACGGTCGAGCTGAAGCTGCCGGCCATCGTCAAGAGCGATGGCACCCGCGAAGCGTTCGACCAGCGCAAGGTCCGCGCGGGGTTCGACCGCGCGCTGCAGAAGCGCGCGGTGCCCGAAGACAAGATCGAGGCGGCGGTACGCGCGGTGGTGCACCAGCTGCGCATCAGCGGCGAGCGCGAAGTGCCCTCGATCAAGGTTGGCGAGTTCGTCATGAACGAACTGCGCAAGCTCGACCACGTGGGCTACGTGCGCTTCGCTTCGGTGTACCGCAGCTTCGAGGACGTGGCCGATTTCCGCGAGGAGATCGAGAAGCTCGAGCGCGACCTGCCGTCCAGCACCGAACAGCTGCAGCTGCTGGGCGATGTGATCGCCCTGACCAAGAAAAAGAAGGGCTGACCGACACCGCTGTGGTGGCACGGAGGCGCCCATGATCTGGTGGGTGCCAACCTTGGTTGGCACGGAGGTATCCATCCACGCATGGCGTGGATCTACCGATCGCGTGCATCCACACCGGCGGCGTTACCATGGTCGCATGACACCATCGTTCTCCGTCCTCGACCACCTGCACATGGCCAACGCGCTGCGTCTGGCCGAGCGCGCTGCCTATACCACCCGGCCCAACCCGATGGTCGGCTGCGTGATCGCCCACGGCGAACGCGTGGTCGGGCAGGGCTGGCACCAGCGCGCAGGGGGGCCGCACGCTGAAGTATTCGCACTGCGCGAAGCCGGCAGCGAGGCCCGCGGTGCCACCGCTTATGTCACCCTGGAGCCCTGCGCCCATTACGGGCGCACGCCGCCGTGCGCACTGGCGCTGATCGAAGCGGGCGTGACGCGCGTGGTGGCGGCGATGCGCGATCCCTTCCCGAAGGTTGATGGCGGTGGCTTCGATCTGCTGCGCAATGCAGGTATCGAGGTTGCCGAAGGACTGATGGCGGCGCCGGCGCGCGAGCTCAACAAGGGCTTCCTGTCACGCGTGGAGCGCAACCGCCCGTGGCTGCGGGTGAAGCTGGCCGCCAGCCTCGATGGCCGCACCGCGATGGCCGACGGCAGCTCCAAGTGGATCACCGGGCCGGCTGCGCGCGAGGACGTGCAGCACTGGCGCGCTCGCGCCGGTGCGATCCTGACTGGCGCCGATACCGTGCTGGCCGACGACCCGATGTTGACCGTGCGCCTGGCCGGTGCCGAAGTGATGCCGCCACTGCGCGTGGTGCTCGATTCGCGCCTGCGTTCGCTCGAATGCAGCCGTGTGCGCGAGGGCGGTGCGCCGACGCTGTACCTGCACGATGCGGCGGTGAGCGCACCGGATGCGGCCGACGCCGAATTTGCCAGCGTGCCCAGCGCAGAGGGGCGGTTGGATCTGGGTGCGGTGCTGGCGCTGCTGGCCGAGCGTGGCATCAACGAGGTGCATACCGAAGCCGGCGCGACACTGGCCGGTGCGCTGCTGCGCGCTGGCTGGGTGGACGAACTGCTGCTGTACCAGGCGCCCACGCTGCTGGGCGACAACGGTCGTCCGTTGCTGGCGGGCCTGGGCATCGAGGCAATGGGCCAGCAGCGCCGTCTGCGCGTGGTTGACCAGCGCCAGGTCGGCGAGGACATCCGGCTGCTGTTGCGCCCGTGAGGCAATGGCGGGGCACTGGCCCCGTTCCGGCGCTGTTAGGTGCCCTCGTCCTCGTGGGCAGGGCACTGCTCTTTCCATTGCTGCTTCCACAGCAGATGCAGGTCACGGCAGTAGGCACCGAGTGCTTCTCCCGTCAGTTGCGTTGACTTCCACCGCAGCCTGCGCCGGCTGATGCCCTGGTCGTACTCGTCCGGCAGTACCGACGGTGCGCACTGATCGTGGTACTGCAGGAACGCGCGGCAATCGTCGTTCTCGCTCAGTTGCGCGTCGATGTCGCGGTCGCGCAGCTGGGTCGACTCGAACGCAACCGAAGGTTGCACGAAGAATGTCCTGGGTCTGGACGCTTCGGCGTGCCAGCACGCCATCAGCGCGACAAGCAGGGCCGTGGTCGAGGTTGTGCGGTGTTTCATGCTGTTGCCCTCGTGGAAGAGGACAACAGCATTGATCACGCAGTGTGCGCAAGACCATGCAACGGTTCTGAAAGTGCCATTGATCCTGCTGCAGGCAACGGCGCTACATCGTGCTCATGTGCACTCGTCCGTCCACATCATCTCGGCGATCGGGCGCAGCGCCTTGCACTCCTGCGTCATCTCATCGGCCGACTTCACCTGTGCCTTGGCCTTCAGTTCCTCGGCCATCGCATCCACGCCGCTGATCTGGTCGGGTGCGATCTTCGCCACGCAGCTGCGGTGCTGCTGCAGCAGCAGGTCGCAGCCGGGTACGCCGGTCACCTTCGGTGCGCTGGCCGCCTGCACGTCCTGCATCCATTCCTCGAACGGTGCCAGCGCCCCGGTCACGGTGCCCACCAGATCATCGAAGTTGCCGCTGTACCAGTAGCCGTTGTCCTTGGCCGGGTACAGGGTGAAGGTGCCGCTGACCGGCACGCGCGCGCCGCTCTGCAGCGCCTGGGTGTAGGCGTCGGTGAACTGCTTGCGCGAGGCCGGGCTGGCGTCGGCGGCAAGGCTGGCGGCGAACAGCGGACGTACCTTGCCCAGGTCGGGCACCTGGCAGCTGAAGGTGATGCGCGCCAGCTTCTGGTCGTCCACGTATTCGTTGTCTTCAATCACGCTCTTGCTGGCGCGGCACTTCGAATCACGCAGGGCCTTGGCATACAGCGCTTCGCTGGTGGCCGCGTCGGCCTTGGCGCCGGTGCTGGCAAGCACGACCTGCCACGGTTCGGCCAGCGCCTTGGCCAATGCGCCCGGGTTCGGGGTTACCGCGTCCTGGCCGTCGAAGGCGGGCTTCAGCGCATCGTTGAGGGTGCGGGTCGCGGCGGCGTCGTCTTCCAGCAGGACGCGGGCATACAGATCGAAGGCCTGTTCGGGCGTCAGTGTGGCCGGGGCGGCGCTGGCCAGCAGCGGGGCAGCCAGCAGGGCGCTGGCCAGCAGGGTACGCAAGGGGGTCTTCATGACGGTGTTTCCTGTTCCAGAGGCGCGCAAGCCTAGCGCATCTTTGCGCAGGCCCCACGGCGCCCTGTGATCACGTGCCGACGCGCGGGGCAAAAAAAACGGGCCCCTTGCGGGGCCCGTTCGATCGCACGACGAGGAGCGACCGTTGGATCAGAAGCTGGCGCGGACGCCGGCCGAGTACTGGGTGACGTCGCGGTAGCCGGAGATCTCGCCCACCAGACCCCAGGTCTTGGTGAAGTTGATCTGGCCGCCAACAGTGCCGACCCAGGTGCCCTTGTAGTTGTTGCCGCCATCCATGTAGCCGGCCTTGGCCCAGGCTTCGGTCATGCGCGACGGCTTGCCGCGGATGCCCATGGTGACGCGGCCCAGGTTGGTGTGGTCCTTGCCGTGGTAACGCACACCGTCATAACGCAGGGTCGATTCGGCGTTCTGGCGCACCCAGGCGGCATCGGCGGTGAAGTCCAGGCGGTCGGTCCACGGCATGTGGTAGCCGATACCCAGCTCCGGCTGGTTCAGTTCCAGCTTCAGCGAATCTTCGCCGTAGTGGCGGGTCTTGCTGGTGCGCGACCAGCCACCGAACACGTAGACCTGCTCGGCCAGCGCGACCGAACCGCGCAGGTAGCCACCGTCGACCTTCGGGTCGTCCAGCAGGTTGTCGTCAACCTGGACCTGGGTCCAGCCGCCTTCAACGTAGGTGTAGCTCAGGGCCTCGGCCGAAGCCGAGAACGGGGCGGCGGCCAGCAGGGCGGCCACGATCAGGATCTTGCGCATGGGAATTCCTGTGAGTTTCAGTCCATTGGCGGGCCTGCCCTCGCGGCTGCCCGTGGCGACCTCATGTCGTCCGCTGCGGATTTTAATGAAAGTTTTACAAAATGCGAGAGACGGCCGTCACAGGCTGGGGCGGACCGGGGTTGGGGGTCGGATCCGTTTGCCATCGGGAAACGGCCCTGACCCCAGTGCTGCTGCGCCACCGGTCCATGGGGTCAGAGCCCTTTCCTGCGGAAAGGGATCCGACCCCGTTCAGCACGGGCTGGTACACTGCGCGGGCCGGTTCGCCGGTACACAAACGTCTTCAGGGCGGGGTGCAATTCCCCACCGGCGGTAGGTGCGCAAGCACGAGCCCGCGAGCGCCCCGGCCCACGGCCGGGGGTCAGCAGATCCGGTCCAATGCCGGAGCCGACGGTCATAGTCCGGATGAAAGAAGACGGTGCCACAGGGCTCTTGCCCTGCGTGCACCTGTTTGCCTTGCGGCGTTTTTCGCTCACTTTTCGCGGAGAACGTTACTTGTTTACTGGAATCATCGAAGGCGTCGGCCGTCTGGCCGCACGCGAATCCATCGGCGGCGATGTCCGCTTCACCTTCAATGTCGGGAATCTGCCGTTCGACAACGTGCAGATGGGCGAGAGCATTGCCATCAACGGCGTCTGCCTCACCGTCATCGCGTTCGATGCCCGCAGCTTCCAGGCCGACGCCTCCACCGAGACTCTGGGCCTGACCACGCTGGGCCAGCTGGGCGAGGGTGCGGTCATCAACCTGGAACGGGCCATGCGCCCGACCGACCGCCTCGGCGGCCATCTGGTCAGCGGCCACGTCGACGGCCTCGGCCAGGTGCTGTCCATCCAGGAAGATGCACGTGCCCAGCGCTGGCGCTTCGCCGCGCCGGCCTCGCTGCGCCGCTACATCGCCAAGAAGGGTTCGATCTGCGTGGACGGCGTCAGCCTCACCGTCAACGAAGTGGACGATGAAGGCTTTGAAGTCGCCCTCATTCCGCACACCGTGGCCAACACCGCCTTCTCTGCCACCGGCGTGGGCAGTGCGGTCAATCTGGAAATCGATTTGGTCGCCCGCTATGTGGAGCGGTTGATCAGTGTGCCGACCAACGGTCAGCACCCACACG
This sequence comes from Stenotrophomonas sp. AR029, assembly GCF_047520695.2. Lineage (NCBI taxonomy): Bacteria > Pseudomonadati > Pseudomonadota > Gammaproteobacteria > Lysobacterales > Lysobacteraceae > Stenotrophomonas > Stenotrophomonas sp. AR029. The sequence continues at coordinate 30,276 of NZ_JAXBQQ020000011.1, forward strand.
GAGATGCCGCATGAATTTCGCCCCGATTCCGGAAATCCTGGAAGACATCCGCCTGGGCCGCATGGTGGTCATCGTCGATGACGAAGACCGAGAGAACGAAGGCGACCTGATCATGGCCGCCGAGCTGGTCAAGCCGTCGGACATCAACTTCATGGTCACCCATGGCCGTGGCCTGGTGTGCCTGCCGCTGACCCGCACCCGCGCCGCCGACCTCGGCCTGGCGCCGATGGTGCAGGCCAATACCGCGCAGTTCCAGACCAACTTCACGGTCAGCATCGAGGCCGCCGAGGGCGTTACCACCGGCATCTCGGCTCACGACCGCGCCCACACCATCCGCACCGCGGTCAAGCCCAACGCCAAGCCGTCGGACCTGCACCAGCCGGGCCACATCTTCCCGCTGATCGCCCAGCCGGGCGGCGTGCTGACCCGCGCCGGCCATACCGAAGCCGGCGTCGACCTGGCCATGCTGGCCGGGCTGGAACCGGCCGGCGTGCTGGTGGAGATCCTGAACCCGGATGGCAGCATGGCGCGCCGCCCGGAACTGGAAGTGTTCGCCCGCGAGCACGGCCTGAAGATGGGCTCCATCGCCGACCTGATCGCCTACCGCCTGGCCACCGAAAAGACTGTTGAACGTGTGGACGAGCGCGACATCGACACCGAATTCGGCCCGTTCAAGCTGGTGACCTACCGCGACCGCATCGCCCACGACCTGCATTTCGCCCTGGTGCGCGGCACGCCGGATGCGGAAACACCGACCCTGGTGCGCGTGCAGGTGGAAAACCCGCTGGCCGACCTGCTGCACTGGCGCCGTGACGACTTCGGCGTGGCGGCCACCGACGCCCTGCGTGCAATCGATGCCGAGGGCGCAGGCGTGATGGTGGTGCTGTCGGCCCCGCGCGATGGCGAAGCCCTGCTGGCCCGCCTGCGCCAGCAGCCGGCGCCGGTGGTGCCGGGCAAGGACAAGGACGTGGGCCAGTGGCGCCGCAACGGTGCCGGCGCACAGATCCTGTCCGACCTGGGCCTGGGCAAGCTGCGCGTGCTGGGCACCCCGCGCCGCCAGATCGGCCTGGCCGGGTACGGCCTGGAAGTGGTGGAGACGGTGACCCTGTAATGGGTAGAGCCGGCCAGCGGCCGGCACTACCGGTGGGGGGGGGGGGGGGGGGGGG
>NZ_JAXBQQ020000011.1:31451-35246 GCF_047520695.2 Stenotrophomonas sp. AR029
CGCCCGCGCGCCCCCCACTACCGGTGGGTGCCGACCGTTGGTCGGCACACCCTGAAGGCCCCCGCCAGCCACGGCCGGGGCCCATCCACGCTAGAATTACCCCCTTATCGAGTCCCCCAAGCCGCATATGAGCCACTACGAAGGCGATCTTCGCACTCCCGAGTCGGCGCGCTTCGCCATCCTGGCCAGCCGCTGGAACGCCCGCATCACCGACGCGCTGGTCGCAGGCGCCCGCCTGAGCCTGGCCGGCAACGGCATCACCGAAGCCAACATCGACGTGATCCGCGTGCCGGGTGCCTGGGAACTGCCGCTGGTGGCTGCACGCCTGGCCGCCGCGCATGAACACGCCGCCATCCTCACCCTGGGCTGCGTGATCCGTGGCGACACCCGCCACTACGAACACGTGGCCGACCGCTGCGCCGAAGGCCTGATGCGCGTGCAGCTGGATTTCGGCGTGCCGGTGCTGAACGGCGTGCTGGCGGTGGAACGCGTTGAAGACGCCGAGGCCCGCGCAGGCGGCAGCCACGGCAACAAGGGCGAGGAAGTCGCACTCGCCGCACTGGAAATGGTCAATCTGCTGGAGCAACTGCCATGAACAAGAACACCCAGGGCAAGCCCTCCGGTAAACCCGTCCGCCGCGATGGCGTCGATCCGGTGCTGCGCTCGCGCGCCCGTCGTCGTGCCGTGCAGGCCATCTACGCCTGGCAGATCTCCGGCGGCAACGCGCAGTCGCTGATCGCCCAGTTCGCCCACGAGCAGGCCCGCGAAATCGCCGACCTGGCGTACTTCGAGGCGCTGGTGCACGGCGTGCTCGACAACCGTCGCGACATCGACGAAGCGCTCGGCCCGTACCTGGACCGTGGCATCGAGGAAGTGGATGCGATCGAACGCGCGGTGCTGCGCCTGGCCGCCTACGAGCTTCGCTACCGCCTGGACGTGCCGTACCGCGTGGTGATCAACGAGGCCATCGAATCGGCCAAGCGCTTCGGTTCCGAACATGGCCATACCTACGTCAACGGCGTGCTGGATCGTGCCGCCGTGGAATGGCGCAAGGTCGAATCGGGTCACTGACCCGCCTGTGGTAGTGCCGGCCGCTGGCCGGCAGCTGCAGGGATCCTGAGGTTGCCGGCCAGCGGCCGGCACTACCGCCCACCGCGCCTTGCGCGGCACGTACAACAGCGGGAACGCCCCATGTCCCTGGCCGAATTCGCCCTCATCGACCGCATCCGCGCCCGCACCCTCGAGCGCGACGACATCCTGCTCGGCATCGGTGACGACGCCGCGCTGTTGCAGCCGCGCGCCAACGAACAGCTGGTGGTCACCGCTGATACGCTCAACAGCGGCGTGCACTTCCCGGTGGAAACCCCGGCCTTCGACATCGGCTGGAAGACCCTGGCGGTCAATCTGTCGGACCTGGCCGCGATGGGCGCGCGCCCGGCGTGGTGCACGCTGGCACTGTCGCTGCCGGAAGCATCTGAAGATTGGATCGAGGCCTTTGCCGATGGCTTTTTCGCCCTGGCCGACCAGCACGACATCGCGCTGATCGGTGGCGACACCACGCGCGGTCCGCTGTCGCTGTCGGTGACCGCGATGGGCCAGGTCGGGCGCGGCCAGGCCCTGCGGCGCGACCGCGCACAGGCAGGCGATGACATTTGGGTCAGTGGCACGCTCGGCGATGCCGCCGGTGCGCTGCGCCTGTGGCAACAGGGTGCGTTGAGCATCGCCACCGCCACGCTGCTGGCCGACTACGAAAGCCTGCGCCTGCGCCTGCTGCGGCCGGCACCGCGCGTGACCCTGGGCCTGCGCCTGCGGGCCTTCGCGCACGCGGCGGTGGACGTGTCCGACGGCCTGCTGGCCGACCTCGGTCATATCGCCACGCGCAGCAACGTGGCCGCACATGTCGATGCCGACTCGCTGCCGATCTCGCACGCATTGCGTGAGCTGCTCGGTCGTGAGGCCGCACGCGACTGCGCACTGCGCGGTGGCGACGACTACGAGCTGTGCTTTACCGCGGCTGCCGACCAGCGTGACGCGCTGCACTACCTGGCCGAATCGCTGGACGTGCCGCTCACCCGCATCGGTCGGATGGCCGGAGGGCAGGGCGTGCATGTGGATGGCGAAGCCGCCGACGGCGGCTACCAGCACTTCGCGTAGCCGCAGCGGTACTGCCCTGCTGGGTCAACCTTCGGGGTGGGGTCAGATCCCTTTGCGCCGCAAAGGGATCTGACCCCAAGTGAAGCACATCGATGTTGCTCTGGTAGGTGCCAACCTTGGTTGGCACGGATGTGTCAGCATCCGGTGGCACATCCATGTCGACCAAGGTCGACACCTACCAACGCGGTCTGGTTATACGTGCGGAACTGGCGCACCGAAGCGGTTGTCGCCCGGCGTGCTGGGCAGCACCAGGAACACCAGCAGCACCAGGCTCGCAAACGGCACGAACGCCAGCAGCATCCACCAGCCCGAGCGATCGGTATCGTGCAAGCGGCGAATGGTTGCGGCAATGCACGGCAAGGCGAACACCAGCCACATCACTACGCTCAGCCCGGTAGCGACCAGCGCCAGGCCCTGCGAACCACTGTGGCCGGCATAGAAGCTCAGCAGATACAGCGGGATCGAAACGATCAGGATGAACAGCTGGAACCACCAGAACTCGCTGCGGCTTGCGCGGCCATTGAACTGTGCATAGCGTTTTGTCAGTGGAACCATCATCTTGTGCATCAGTACCCTCCAGGAAAGAAGAGAGCACTATCGACACTGGTGCACTGACGGGCCATACAATTTCTTGCAAACACGAGCCCCAATTGCCCTGACTGTGGGCACTTCGACAGCTGCCATGGTTGTGTGCTCACGTGCAGTGCAACTGCACATCCACATATTCAGACAGCCCTCGGCACGCCAGAAGCAAGCCTTCGCGCACGTCCTCTCCAATCTGTTGATCTTCATCGCCATCCACACGCGTCCGTTCGCTCGCATGCAGCAGTTCCAGCAACACGGTCAGCCCGGCATTGGCGCGGTCCGCGCGTGCCATGGCCATCCGGTGACCCGACGTGTGACCCTTCTTTGGCCAGGGTTGGCCGTCGGCGGCGTCCACCTGGCGGATGCGCTGCAGGCATGCCAGCAGCGTGGTGGCTGAAGGTGCGGTACTGCCTTGGGTGGCACTGAGTGTGGTTTCGAGCGTACGGGCGATGGCCTCGGGCAGTTCGTTGGCGGCCTCGCCAAGGGTGGCGAACAGGTACGGGTAGTGTGTGGCAGTCATGGCGGCTTCCTTGTGCGTGCGACGAAGGAGCCACCCTGCTTAACAGCGAGGGTGGCGGACGGTGCGTGGTTGCAATACCGGTGACCGATGTACAAACGCCGGCGGGCACAAGGCCCCCATGCACCGCCCGCCACGTGAGCGCGGACAGAATGCCTGCCGACGCCGCCCGGGGGGATGGGCGACGCCGGCAGGCAAGCGTAAACAACATCGATCAAACGGGATTGCAAGCCCGTGCCACCCGTTGTCGGTGGCGCCACATCATTTGCGGGAAGCGCCAGCACTGCCAATGAGAAAGATTTGAAAATTCAAAAATGTTGCAGACGCGTGGCGCGCGCCTCGGCATGGCAATCGCGACATTCCTGTGGAGCCGAACTCATGCTCGGCTCACCGCAATCTGATCGAAAAGCAGCCGGGCATGGCTCGGCTGTACAGGAACAGCGTTGTGCGGGCGTACTGCGAGAAAAGACAATCGCGATGGCGCATGTCTTGTTTGGCTGGTTGCAGCTTTCGTACTGCGGATGGATTTGCAACAAGTT
>NZ_JAXBQQ020000012.1:0-34785 GCF_047520695.2 Stenotrophomonas sp. AR029
TGCCGACCGTTGGTCGGCACGCCGGTTACTTGGTGATATCCACGTTCTTGGTTTCGCGCAGGAACAGGCCGCCGATCACCACCGACATCAGTGCGATCGCAATCGGGTACCACAGGCCGTAGTACAGGTTGCCGGTACCGGCCACCAGCGCGAACGAGATGGCCGGCAGGAAGCCACCGAACCAGCCGTTGCCGATGTGGTACGGCAGCGACATCGAGGTGTAGCGGATACGGGTCGGGAACAGTTCGACCAGGTAGGCGGCGATCGGGCCGTAGACCATGGTCACGTACAGCACCAGCAGCCACAGCATGAAGATGGTGCCAGCGATGTTGATGCGCGCACCATCGGCCTTGGCCGGGTAGCCGGCAGAGGTCAGGGCGGTCTTCAGTTCCGCGCCGAACGCATCGGCCTTGGCCTTGCCTTCTTCCTTGGTCAGGCCTGCGGCCTCATACGAGGGGACGCTGGCGCTGCCCACGTTCACCATCGCCAGCGAGCCGGCGGCGGCGGGCTGCACGTCGTACGGCACGCCGGCCTTGGTCAGCGCGGCGGTGGCCACGTCGCAGGAGCTGGTGAACTTGCGCAGGCCCACCGGATCGAACTGGAACGAGCAGGTGGCCGGATCGGCGACGACCAGGGCCGGCGAGCTGCTGCGGGCTTCTTCGATGGCCGGGTTGGCGAAGTGGGTCAGGCCCTTGAAGATCGGGATGTAGGTGATGGCCGCCAGCAGGCAGCCGGCCAGGATGATCTTCTTGCGACCGATGCGGTCGGACAACCAGCCGAAGAAGATGAAGAACGGCGTGCCCAGTGCCAGCGCTGCGGCGATCAGCAGGTAGGAGGTGGTGGCATCGACCTTCAGCATGCTGCTGAGGAAGAACAGCGCGTAGAACTGGCCGCCGTACCAGACCACGGCTTGGCCAGCCGCCGCACCGAGCAGGACCAGCAGCATCAGCTTCAGGTTGCCGCCCTTCAGGCTGTCGCGGAACGGGGTCTTGGAGCCCTTGCCTTCAGCCTTCATCTGCTGGAACAGCGGCGATTCGCTCAGCTGCAGGCGGATCCACACCGAAATGCCCAGCAGCAGGATCGACACCAGGAACGGAATGCGCCAGCCCCAGGCTTCGAACGCCTCGTTGCCCAGCGTCATGCGGCAGGCCAGGATGATCAGCAGCGACAGGAACAGGCCCAGCGTGGCGGTGCACTGGATGAAGCTGGTGTACAGGCCGCGCTTGTCGTCCGGCGCGTGCTCGGCCACGTAGGTGGCGGCACCGCCGTACTCGCCGCCCATCGCCAGGCCCTGGGCCAGCCGCAGGATGATCAGGATCACCGGAGCGGCGAAACCGATCGAAGCGTAGTTGGGCAGCACGCCGACCAGGAAGGTCGAGATGCCCATGATCAGGATGGTGACCAGGAAGGTGTACTTGCGGCCGATGCGATCGCCGAGGCTGCCGAAGAAGGCCGCGCCGAACGGGCGCACGAAGAAGCCGGCGGCGAACGCCAGCAGGGCGAAGATCATGCCCGTGGTTTCATTGACGCCACTGAAGAACTGCTTGGCGATGATGGCCGCGAGCGAGCCGTACAGGAAGAAGTCATACCACTCGAAGACCGTGCCGAGGCTCGAGGCGAAGATGACCTTCTTGTGGCCCTTGGTCAGGGTGCCCGCTTTATGTGCGGTGCTGGGTGTACTGGACATGGGACGCTTCCCCTCCGAAGCAATCGTTGTTGGTGGGTGCCGACCGTTGGTCGGCACTCAATTCGGTAGATGCCGACCTTGGCCGGCACCCCATCTCGGTAGGTGCCGGCCGCTGGCCGGCACGCTCTTAGAAGCTGTACTTCGTAGTGAACTGCAACCGGGTGATGTCACCCTTGTTGCCGTTCTCCACTTCGCGACGGCCATACATCAGCTCGGCGCCGATATCGACCTTGGGCAGCGGCGAATAGAAGATGTTGCCGCGGATGCTCTGCACGCTCTTGGTCACCAGCGGGCCGAGGATGCTGTCGTTGTCGTAGTCGCTACGCGCGTAGATCAGGTTGGTGCGCAGCTTCGGCGAGAACGCATGCCGCCAGCCGACATAGCCGGCCAGCACGCCGGTCGGGTTGAGTTCGTCGCGGGCCACGTCATAGGCACTGTCGGCAGTGATGCCCAGGCCGATGTAGCGGGCGATGCCTTCGCCACCGGTCAGCTGGTAATGCAGCGAATCGCTGTCACCCATCACCCACTTGCCGCCCAGGGTCAGGCCGCCGGCCACCTTGTCGGCCTTCGCGCCGGTCGCCTGGTTGTCGACCTTCAACTGGCGGACGATGCCGCCGACACCGAAGGTGCCCCAGTCGCCCTTCCAGCCATAGCGCAGGGTCAGGTCGGGCAGGCTGCCACGGTCGGAGTTGGCGCTGGCGTTGGTCCAGGCGCCGGTGACCGGGTTGCGGGTGCCGGTGAGGGTGGTGGTTTCCGGGTTTTCCAGCGCGACGCTGAAGCCGCCCTGGGTGTAGCGCACCTGGGCCTGGCGCACGAAGATCACGCCGTCGGTGGGGCCGACGAAGTCGACCGCTTCCGGCAGTGCGGCCGCGTCCATGAAGTTGGACCAGGTCTGGCCGGCCAGCCAGTTGTTCCAGTACATGTAGGCGTGGCGCAGGGTCACGCCGTAGGTATTGGTGGCAGTCTGGTTGCCCAGCGAGTTGCCGAAGAAGTCCATCTCGAAGAACGCACCGGCCTTGTTGCCCGATTCGCTGACGTTGTCGATGCCCAGGTTGAAGCGCGAGAACTTGGCATGGGCGTTGAAATCGGTGCCCGAGCGCTTGCCGCTGCCGCCGGCGCCTTCCACCGGGGTCTGGCCCGGGAGGTACAGCGAACGGCCGGTGGCGTCGTCGGCCAGCTGGCCATCGCTGGTCTGGGTGGCCAGGAAGTCGGCCTTGATGAAGCCGCCGATCTTGACCGTGGTGCCCGGTGCCGCGCCCGGGGTGATGGTGGTGACCTGGATCGGCTGCTTGCCGGCCGGCACCTGTGCAACCGGCTTCTGCTCGGCCTGCACCGTGCGCACTTCGGTTACCGCCTGCTGGGTCTGGCTGATCTGGGTCTGTTGTTGTTGCTGCGAAGACAGCAGCAGCTGGACCTGGCGTTCCAGTTCGGCAACGCGTGCTTCCAGTGCCTTCTCTTTGGCGGTCTCTGCGAACGCCATGCCCGGTGCGACCAGGGCGACCAGCAGGCAGGCCGCCAAAGGTGTGCGCACGGCTTTCAACGTACGGTGGCTCATGTTGCCCTCTCTCCCAAGTGGCAAGGTGATGCCGCGCGTGGGGCACGGTCGAGCCGAGACTGCGGGGCGATTATGTATAGCGGCTATTCGCCATTGGTCGAACCCGGCCCTGCAGGGCGCTCACTTTCGACCATGGTCTAACCAGGGTGGTGACGCGGCCGGGGGTGGATGGGGCAAACTGAGGGGGATCGGTCGTTGCGATGCTGCGACCGCACATACAAAGTCAACGTGCAAGTGAGGGTGCCATGGCTGATATCTACCCCGTCGATCCGCAGTTCGCCGCCAAGGCACGCATCGACAAGAAGACCTATGAACAGCAGTACCAGGCGTCGGTGACCGACCCGGATGGATTCTGGGGCAAGGCCGCCGAGCGCCTGCAATGGATGCGCAAGCCGACGAAGATCAAGAACGTCAGCTACGACCTGTCCGACTTCCACATCAAGTGGTTCGAGGATGGTGAGCTCAATGCCAGCGTGAACTGCCTGGATCGCCAGCTCGAGACGCGCGGCGACAAGACCGCCCTGCTGTTCGAGCCGGACGGCCCGGATGCACCGGCCCAGCACGTGACCTATCGCGAACTGTATGAGCGCACCTGCCGCCTCGGCAATGCGCTGCGCAACCTTGGGGTCAAGAAAGGCGACCGCGTCACCATCTACCTGCCGATGATCGTCGACGCCGCAGTAGCCATGCTGGCCTGCGCGCGCATCGGTGCAATCCACTCGGTGGTGTTCGGTGGCTTCGCGCCGAACTCGATCGCCGACCGCGTCAGCGACTGCCAGAGCAAGCTGATCATCACCGCCGACGAAGGCTTGCGCGGTGGCCGCAGGATTCCGCTGAAGGCCAACGTCGATGCCGCGCTGAAGCTGCCGGGCACGAACACGGTTGAAACCGTGCTGGTGGTGCGCCACACCGGCGGCGCGGTGGACATGCAGGCCCCGCGCGACCGCTGGTTCCACGATGTGGTGGACAGCCAGCCGTCCACCTGCGAACCGGAACGCATGAACGCGGAAGACCCGCTGTTCATCCTCTACACCTCCGGCTCCACCGGCAAGCCGAAGGGCGTGCTGCACACCACCGGCGGCTATCTGCTGTACGCGGCCTACACCCATGAAGCGGTGTTCGACCTGCGCGAGGACGACATCTACTGGTGCACCGCCGACGTCGGCTGGGTCACCGGCCACAGCTACATCGTGTACGGGCCACTGGCCAACGGTGCGACCTCGCTGATGTTCGAAGGCGTGCCGAACTATCCGAACACCTCGCGCTTCTGGAACGTCATCGACAAGCACAAGGTGAGCATCTTCTACACCGCCCCGACCGCCATCCGTGCGCTGATGCGCGAAGGCGAGGAGCCGGTGAAGAAGACCTCGCGCGCGTCGCTGCGCCTGCTCGGCAGCGTCGGCGAGCCGATCAATCCGGAAGCCTGGCGCTGGTACTACGAAGTGGTCGGCGACAGCCGCTGCCCGATCGTCGATACCTGGTGGCAGACCGAAACCGGCGGCATCCTGATCTCGCCGCTGGCCGGCGCGATGGACCTCAAGCCGGGGTCGGCCACCCTGCCCTTCTTCGGCGTGCAGCCGGCGCTGGTCAATGCCGATGGCGAGATCCAGGACGGCCCGACCGAGGGCAACCTGATCATCCGTGACTCCTGGCCGGGCCAGATGCGCACGGTGTACGGCGACCACCAGCGCTTCATCGATACCTACTTCCGCACCTACCCGGGCAGCTACTTCACCGGTGACGGTTGCCGCCGCGACGAAGACGGCTATTACTGGATCACCGGCCGCGTCGACGACGTGATCAATGTGTCCGGCCATCGCATCGGCACCGCCGAAGTGGAAAGCGCGCTGGTCTCGCATCCGAAGGTGGCCGAAGCGGCGGTCGTGGGCTTCCCGCACGACGTCAAGGGCCAAGGCATCTACGCCTACGTCACCCTGGTGGCCGAAGAGGCCCCGAGCGATGAACTGCACAAGGAGCTGATCGCCTGGGTGCGCAAGGAGATCGGGCCGATCGCCACACCGGACCACCTGCAGTGGGCACCGGGCCTGCCGAAGACCCGCTCGGGCAAGATCATGCGCCGCATCCTGCGCAAGATTGCCGAAAACGCGCCGGACCAGCTCGGCGACACCTCGACCCTGGCCGATCCGTCGGTGGTGGCGTCGCTGGTGGACGAGCGCAAGGTGCGCTGATGCAGAACCCGGGGTCGGATCCCTTTCCACCAGGAAAGGGCTCTGACCCCATCTGGTTTCCCCCACGGTTCCCCCCGACCATGACCACCCTCCTGATTGCCGATGACCACCCGCTGTTCCGCGAAGCCCTGCGTGGAGCCGTGCAGCGGGTCATCCCCGGCGTGCAGCTGTTCGAGGCCGACAGCGTGGAAGCGCTGTACGCGCTGGCCGACCAGCACAACGACGCCGACCTGGTCCTGATGGATCTCAACATGCCCGGTGCGCAGGGCTTCAACGCACTGGTGCACATGCGCTCACTGCACCCCCAGCTGCCAGTGGTGGTGGTGTCCGCGCGCGAAGAAGCCACGGTGATGCGCCGCGCGCTCGACCACGGTGCGCTGGGCTTCATCCCGAAGTCTGCGGATTCGGACACCATCGGCCATGCGCTGGGCACCATCCTCGATGGCGAGACCTGGGCACCGCCGGAAGCGCACAACGTGCCGCCCACCGGCAGCGAAGAACGCGAAGTGGGCCAGCGTCTGCGCGAGCTGACCCCGCAGCAGTTCCGTGTCCTGCAGATGCTCGGCGCTGGCCGCTTGAACAAGCAGATCGCCTACGACCTCAACGTCTCCGAAGCGACGATCAAGGCCCACGTCACCGCCATCCTGCGCAAGCTCGGCGTGACCAACCGCACCCAGGCCGTGCTGATGGCCGGCAAGCTGGCCATCGACGACGACGCCATCGTGCTGCCGCCCGAGGAAGACTGACGGTAGTGCCGGCCGCTGGCCGGCATTCGCCTGGAACGTCTGAAACCGCCCTGGTAGGTGCCAAGCTTGCTTGGCACGCCTTTGCTTGGCCCGTGTTATAGCCATCGCTATACAAACCAGCCCTGCCTGCGCGTTTGCCTGTAGATGCGCCACGCGCGGATCGCGATGCTAAGCTTCGCGTCCCCTTGGGGAGTAGCCGGATTCCTTCGCAGGAATCGTCCACGTCAACATACTCGGCCAGTGCGCCGTGGCGTGGACAACCATGATGGTTGGCGAGACCAGCGGCCCGCGCGCGCAACGTCAGGTTGGGCGCGAGCGCGAGCCGTGCGTCCGTCCTTGCCCGACCTCAGCCGCTGTCCATGTCCCCCATTTCGATCCTCCTGATCGGCTTTGCCATGTCCACCGATGCCTTTGCCGCCGCAATCGGCAAGGGTGCGGCCATGCGCAAGCCGGTGTTCCGCGATGCACTGCGTGCCGGCATCATCTTCGGCGTCATCGAGGCGATCACGCCGATCATCGGCTGGCTGCTCGGCCGCGCCGCGCTGCAGTACGTCGAAGCCTTCGACCACTGGATCGCGTTCGGCCTGCTCGGTGCGCTGGGCATCCACATGATCTACAACGGCCTGCGCCCGGACAGCGCCGAGGATGACGAGGATCCCTCGCAGCACCACGGCTTCTGGAAGCTGGCGCTGACCGGCTTCGCCACCAGCATCGACGCGATGGCGGTGGGTATCGGCCTGGCCTTCATGGACGTGCATATCGGCGTGATGGCCGCGGTCATCGGCCTGTGCACACTGACCATGGTGACCGCCGGCATCATGCTCGGCCGCGTGCTGGGCAGCATGGTCGGCAAGCGTGCGGAGATCATCGGTGGCGTGATCCTGGTGATCATCGGCGCGACCATCCTGTACGAACACCTGCACGGCGTGGGGTAACGCATCGGAAGCGAGCGATTGCGTGGTTGCCGGCCAGCGGCCGGCACTACCTGGCGTCGCATCCACGCATGGCGTGGATCTATTGCGCATCCCGCAGCGCGCCCAGGAAGGCGCGCAGCGAGGCCGGCTTGATCGGCTTGGTCAGCACGCGGTAGCCACGCTCGCGTGCCATCCGCTTCAGCTCGTCACGTCCGTCGGCGGTCAGCAGCGCACCCGGCAGCGGGTAGCCGGCCGCCTCGCGCAGCGCCACCAGCGCATCCAGGCCATCCATGCGATCGTGCAGGTGGTAGTCCACCAGCATCACCTGCGGTCGCTCGGCGATCTTCTCCAGTGCCTGGTCGACGGTGGCGGCGGTGATCACCTGCACCTGCCAGCGGCCGAGCAGTGCGCGCATGCCGTCGAGGATTTCCTCGTCGTTGTCCACGCACAGCACCCGCAGGCCCGCCAGCGAATCGCTGCGCACCGGTGTGGCCACGGCCTGGGTCGCCTTGGCAGGCTCGGTGTAGCCGGGCAAGGGCGCCACCCGCGGCAGGATGATCGAGAACATCGAGCCACTGCCAACGCGGCTGCGTGCATTGAGGCGATGGTCGAGCAGGCGCGAGATGCGCTGGCAGATCGACAGGCCCAGGCCCAACCCCTGCTCGCCCCAGTCGAACGGCTGCTGGTAGCGGTGGAACTCGTCGAAGATCTGCCGCATGTGGTGTTCGGGAATGCCAGGGCCGGTATCCCACACCTGCAGTTCCACCTCGTCGCCGCGCTGGCGCACGGCCAGCACGATGCGCCCCTGGCGTGTGTAGCGCAGCGCATTGGCCAGGAAGTTCTGCAGTACGCGGCGCAGCAGGCGGCGATCGCTGCGTACCCAGGCCGCGCGCGCGAACAGGTCCAGGCGCAGGCCACGGCCTGCGGCGACCGGCGTGTACTGCGCGGCCAGCTCGCGCATCAACGCACTCACATCGAATTCGCCGATCACCGGGTGCAGGCCACCGGCATCCAGCCGCGACACGTCCAGCAGGCCATCAAGCAGTTCTTCGGCAGCGCGCAGCGACGCGTCCACGCGTTCGGCCAGATGCTTCTGTTCGTCGCTCACGTGATCGCTGTCGCGCAGCGCGGACGCAAACAGGCGCGCCGCATTCAACGGCTGCAGCACGTCATGGCTGATCGCCGCCAGGAAACGGGTCTTCGACTGCTGCGCGACCTCGGCCTCATGCGAGCGCTCGGCCACGCGCTGTTCCAGCGTCTCGTTGGCTTCAAGCAGCGCCCTTTCAGCGTGCTTGTAGTCGGTGATGTCGTTGTAGCTGGTCACGTAACCGCCGCCGGGCAGCGCCTGGCCACGCATCTCGATCACCTTGCCGTCGCTGCGGGTGCGCTCGAACACGTGCGGCGAGCCGGCGCGCATGTAACCGATGCGGCGGTTGATCTGCACTTCGATATCGCCCTCGCCCAGCTCGCCGCGCTCGGCGTTGTAGCGGATCAGGTCGGCCACCGGGCGGCCCACGTAGAGCATGCCGTCGGGGTAACCGAACATGTCCTGGTAGCGGCGGTTCCACGCGGTCAGGCGCATGTCCGGATCGACCACGCTGACCCCGGCGCTGATGTTCTCCAGCGTGGTCGACAGGATCTCGCGGTTGAAGCGCAGTTCCTGCCCGGCTTCGTCCAGCACCGCCACCACTTCCCCCAGGTCCATGCCCGAGCCACGCAGCAGGCTGGTCAGCAGCAGGCGCGCCGATGCCGCACCGATCGAGGCGGCCAGCAGGCGCTCGGTGAACTGCACCCACGGCCGGTCAGCCGGTGCCGAGGATTGCAGCTCACGGCCCAGCGACTGCGCCTGCTCGAAGAACGAACGCCGTGCATGGCGTTCGCCGACCACGCGCGAAGCCAGCGCCAGCAGGTCGCCCACATGCACATGCCCGGGCCAGCCGCCGGCCACCGACGGGCGCTCGGCATACGGGTCGAGGAACGGTGCCGCACGCAGGCGCTCGTCGACGCCGGGCCGCCAGCGTGCGGACACCAGCATCATCGTGGCCGCATTGACCAGCAGCGACCAGAACGTGCCGTGGGTCAGCGGGTCCCAGCCGGACATGCCGAACAGCTGCTGCGGACGCAGCCACTCGATGCCGAACGGGCCGTGCTGTACCCAGGCGGCGTCGACCCAGCCGGCCATGGTCATCGCCGGCAGCAGCAGGGTGTACAGCCAGGTGGCAAAGCCCAGCAGCATGCCCACTTCGACGCCGCGCCGGCTGGCACCGCGCCAGTACAGGCCGCCGATCAGGCCGGGCGCGAATTGCGCCACCGCTGCGAACGCCATCAGGCCGTACGAGGCCAGCGTGCTGTCGTTGCTGCTGGTGCGGTAGTAGCTGTAGGCCATCAGCGCCAGCAGCAGGATCGCCAGGCGGCGGATCCACAACACGCGCGAGGCGACGTCAGCGGCTTCCTGGTGGTCACCGCTCCGACGCAGCAGTACCGGCATCACCAGATCATTGCTGACCATGGTCGCCAGCGCGATGGACGAGACGATGACCATGCCGGTGGCCGCCGAGAAGCCGCCCACGTAGGCGATCAGCGCCAGCGCATTGCGGCCTTCGGCCAACGGCAGCGCCAGCACCATCGAGTCGTCGGCGACGCCGCCGCCGGTGCCGAACAGGGTCACGCCGGCGGTGGCGATCGGCAGCACCATGCCCGAGATCAGCACCAGGTAACCGCCGAACATCCAGCGCGCGCGGCGCACGTCGCGCACGTCACCGCACTCGACCACGGCCACGTGGAACTGGCGCGGCAGGCAGATGATGGCGAGGAAACTGAGCAGGGTCTGCGAGATGAAGCCGACCGGCGGCAGGCCGGTGAACAGCGTATGCACCGACTCGACCACCGCGTCGGTGCGGTTGCTCAGCCACAGGTAGGCGAACACGCCCACCGCCAGCATCGCCAGCAGCTTGATCACCGATTCAAAGGCAATCGCCAGCATCATGCCGTGGTGGTGCTCGGTGGCATCGACCTGGCGGGTACCGAACAGGGTGGCGAACAGCGCCATCAGCAATGCCACGTATAGCGCCGGGTCGGTGAAGAACCCGGTCGGGCCGGTGTTGCCGGTCAGCACCTGCAGGCTCATCGCCACCGCTTTGTACTGCAACGCCAGGTACGGAATGATGCCGATCAGCGCGATGATCGCCACCAGCGCCGCCAGCCGCCGCGAGCGACCGAAGCGCGAGGAGATGAAATCGGCGATGGAGACCACGTTCTGGCTGCGTGCGATCAGCGCCAGGCGCTCGATGATGCGCCAGCCGAACAACAGCAGCAGCAGCGGGCCGATGTAGATCGGCAGGTAGCCCACGCCATTGCGCACGGCAGTGCCGACCGCGCCGTAGAAGGTCCACGACGAGCAGTACACCGCCAGCGCCAGGCTGTAGACGACCGGCCGCAGCCACGGCCGGTCGGGGTACATCGGCCGACGGTCGCCCCACCACGCCACGCCGAACAGCAGCGCGGCATAGGCAACCGAGACCAGCAGCAGGACCCAACTGGAGACCACGCGTGTGTTTCCGTCGGAGGAACCCGCAGTGTAGGCCAGGCGCGGCCGGGTGTACGGGCTCGTTGGGGGCAACCGCCCCCACCAGTGTGGGGGCTTACGCGGTGCGGGCCACGACCGTGGGTCGTGGCCGGCTTCTTACTGGGCCGGCACGCCCATTTCCTTCAGCAGTTCCGGCGCCGGGTAGACCTTGGCCAGCAGCCAGCGCAGGTAGCGCATGTCCACGTGCACGGCACGCTTGTAGCGCGGGTCGAACCACCAGCTGGCGCTGACCGACTCCCAGTTGCTGTCAAAGTTCAGGCCGATCAGTTCGCCCTTGGCATTGAGCACCGGCGAGCCGGAGTTGCCGCCGGTGGTGTCCAGGTTGGTCAGGAAGTTGACCGTCTGGGTCTTCAGTGCCGGATCGGCGGTGCTGCCGAAGTCACCCTTGGCGATCGCGGCCAGCAGCGGCTTGGGTGCGTCGAACGGATAGGCGTTGGTGTTCTTCTCGACGATGCCGGCCACGGTGGTCACCGGCGAGTAGGTCACGCCATCGCGCGGGTGCAGTGCCTCGACCTTGCCGTAGCTGATGCGCAGGGTGCGGTTGGCATCCGGGTACACGGCGCGGCCCTGCTTGGCACGCCAGGCGAACAGCGCCTGCATGTAGGCCGGGCGCAGGCGCAGCTGCTCGCCCTCGCGGGTCTTGCTTTCGTTCTCGATGCGCAGCTGCGCGGCCACCAGCGGGCCGGCCACGGCGATCAGCGGATCGGCGGCCAGGGCCTTGCCTTCGCGCGCAGCCGCGAAGCGCGACAGGCGCTGCGCCTCGTCACCCAGCTGGGTGCCGGCGTACAGGGTATCCAGTGCCTTGGCCAGCTGCTGCGGGGTACGGCCGAAGGCGGCGTCGAACTCGGCCACGCGCTGCGCGTCCGGCAGCTGCTGGTAACGGGTCAGCAGGGTGGTCAGCAGGGCCTTCTCGACCTCCGGTGCGTAGCGGCGCTGGACCTGCTTGAGCACGCCTTCGATCATCGCCTGGTCGCGCTGCTGGTAACCGCTCTCGCGCTGCGCGTCCGGTTTGGCCGATTCGATGCGCAGGCGCTCCAGCAGCAGCGCCGAGCGCAGCAACTGGCTCTGTGCGGCCATCTGGTCCAGCAGCAGGTCACGCTCGCCCACCGCCGCGCCCTGTGACAGGTTGGCCAGCAGCGCCTTGATGTCGCTCTGGTACCTGCGGTCGGTGGCGGCCAGCATCGCGGTCTCGTCGGCGGCACGCTGGGCCTTGGCGTCGCTGCGCAGCAGACCTTCCAGCTCACCGGCGGCGCGCTTGCGGTTGTTCTTCAGCGACTGCAGCTGCGAAGCGTAACGGGTACGTGCCTGCGCGTCCTTGGCAGTTGCCGCCTCGATGGTGTCGATCATCTGCTGGAACACCGAAACGCGGCGCGGCAGCACGGTGTCGATCTGGCCGGCGAATTCTGCCGCGGTACGGTGGCGGTAGGTGATGCCCGGATAACCGGCCAGCATCGCGTAGTCGCCCTCCTTCGGGCCCTCCACCGACATCTGCAGGTGTGCCGGCGCCTGGTAGGGCACGTTGTCCTTGCTGTAGGCGGCCGGCTTGCCGTCCTTGCCCACATAGGCGCGCAGCAGGGTGAAGTCACCGGTGTGGCGCGGCCACATGAAATTATCGATCTCATCGCCATAGTTGCCGATCGCACGCGGCGGCGCGTACACCAGGCGCACGTCGCTGAGTTCCAGCTGGGCGATGCGGTAGAAGTCGGTGCCGTAGTACATGTTGGCCACCGAGCAGCGCACGCTGCCATCCTTCTCGCATTCGGCCACGATCTGCTTGCTGGCCGCATCGACGGCATCGAAGTAGGCACGGCCGGTCTTGCCGCGGGCCTGCGCCAGCACCTGGTCGGTCACCTTGTCGAAGCCGACGGTGACCAGCACGCGGAAGTCCGGGTTGGCCGGGCGCTCATCGGCACGGTCCCTGGCGATGAAGCCACCGTTGATCAGGTCGTGCTCTGGGGAGCTGTTGTACTGGATCACGCCCATCGCCACGTGGTGATTGGTCAGCAGCAGGCCGTCGCTGGACACGAACGAGCCGGTGCCGCCGCCCGCGCGCACCACCGCGCTCAGCGGCGGCGCGGTGACATTGGCCAGGTCGGCCGGATTGCCCTTGAAGCCAGCGGCCTGCAGCGGCTTGGCCAGGTCCGGCAGCTGGGTCGGCATCCACATGCCTTCATCGGCGTGGGCACCGGCGGCGAGAGTCAGGCCCAGGGCCAGGGCGGTGGGAAGGGCTTTGCGTGGTGACATGAGGCAATCCGGTACGACAGAACAGCCCGGGACCATAGCCGCTGGGGCCGCATGGGGCAACGGCTGATGGTTGGGGGCACCGATGCTGGCTAGAATCAGGCACGGATACTAGGGAAGGACCGATGATCGCAGGAATCGATCTGGGCACCACGCATTCGACAGGGCCATCTGCCGCCGAGGCGCTTGCCGACCGCATCGTCCGCAACGGTCAGCAACGCGATCCGGCAGACTTCGCAGCCTGGCTGCAGCAGTCCCCGGAACCGCAGCCCCCTGCGGATGCTGGCGCGGTGAACCTGGCAACCTGGCAACGGCTGATGAAGGGCACTACGCCGTTCCCGCAAGCGAACTTCGAGCAGCTGGCCGACCGCTTCCAGTGGTATGACCGGGACAGTATCCGCGAGTGCTACGACATGGCCGCCCTCGGCCACAGCATGCACCTGTGCTGGTTGCTGGTGCCAGGCAACGAGACCGCGCTCGCCCGTTACATGCATCTTGAGAATGCGCCGGTTTCGGTGGTGCAGGCCCGCACCCGTGTCGCCCGGCTCAGTGGCCCCTGGCACCCACTGCGCGCGCGCATCCAGGCGCTGTCCGCGGGCACGCGGCACGAAATGCGTGAAACGCTGCATTACCTTGTCGGCGTGCCTGTGATGGCGCACGTGGCGCTCCCACCGCCATTGCAGCGCAGGCAGGTCATGTTCTGGGCGGCCGCATGCGACGCCCTGCACCATTCCGTGCCGTCACGCAGACGCTTCACGCGGCGAACGGTCGCTTTGGCACTGCTTCTGACGTGCGCCCTGCTGGCCGCCATCGCAATCCTCCGCGGGGCATTTTCCAGCTCCCCCGGCAATGCAGACAGTGATCGTTCAAGCCTGCAGCCCCCACACGAGGCAAACCCATGAGCAACTGGATGGACCTGCTGGAGCGCGCCAAATCCACCGACCCGCAACCTTTCGCGGTGTACCTGCAGGGTCTGCGCAGCCAGTGGTCCCTGGACGAGCGCGCTGAAGCCAGTGCTAGGGTGCTGCAGGCGCTGCGCGCGCGGCAGGCGCCCATGAACCTGTCCGAAGCCGCGGCGCTTTACCAGGCCTTCGGCTGGGACGACGCGGGCTGCGGCCTGGCACCAGGCGAACTGCGCGAGCTGGCCGAACACGCCTGGCAGGACTGGCTGCAACTGCCCGCGCAGACCGATCTGCTGGCCCAGCAGATGGAGGCGCGTGGCGGACGCTGGACCAGCCACGATGACGCTGCCAGCCGCCTTCAGCAGCTGCGCGAACCGCGTTCGCACCTGCGCAACCTGATGTCCGCGCTGCCGCTGCGCGTGCCGCGCCAGGCCGCAGCGTTGATGGACGTACTGGGCTGCCAGGAGGACCGTCCTCTGCCGCCCGGCATCGATGCGGGCCAAGCCCGCTTCTGGGCCGGCGCCAGCGATGTCACCCGCCTCACCGCAGCACAGTTGTCATTGCTGCGTGCACTGCTGGCAAGCGTGGCGCTGACGTTGATGGCCTTCATCGCGTTGGCCACCACCCAGATCGCCAACACGCTGCTGCCCTACCAGTCGGAAGAGCAGCGCAGGGCGATCGTGCTGGGCACGGCAGCGCTGGCGCCACTGCTCGGCACGCTGCTGGCCATTGGCCTGCGTCATCTGTTCGTCTGGCAGAGCGCCCCTGAAGACCCGTCCGTGCCGCCTTCCCGGCTGCGTTGGCTGGCCCTGCCGGTCGCCTGCGCAGCCATCGCAGTGGTCGGTACCGCCGTCTACCTGTGGGTGCCCTCGCCTTCGCTGTGGTTGGCACCGCTGTGCTGGCTGCTGGCCTGGACCGTGCTGGCCACGGCATGGATCCGCTACCAGCTGCGCCGGGGCAAGCCCGTCCGCATGGAATTGCCAGTGTCATTCCTGATGATGCTGTCCGTGCTCAGCGTGCTGCCGGCGCTGCTGGGTGCGCTGCTGCTGTGGAGCATGGACCTGTCCGGGCACCGCCAGCGGCTGCGCCGCAGCTGAAGAAGCCGGGGGTCGGACCCTTTCAACGAAAGGGCGCCGCCCCCGACCCGGTCATTTCTCCCGCCGCCAGTTGATCGAACCACGGTTTTCCACCGTGCTCGATTCCACTTCCACATCAAACCCGCGGCGCAGCAGGTACTTCAGCGTGATCACCGAACCGGCGCCCACCAGCGACACGCCGTAACCCACGTAAAGCTTGGGCGAGATGTACTTGCCGACGCCGATCACCGAACCACCCAGCGCGCGCGACTGGCTCACGCCTGCATCATCCAGGCCCAGCTTGGCACCCAGCTGCGAGGCGAGCAGGCCACTGCCAGCCGAGAGCGCCGCCGAGGCCGCGTTGACCTGCTGCGCCTGGTCGCTGCTGGCGCCGGTCAGGCTGCGTCCCAGCACCAGATAGGCCAGTGCCTCGGACTGCGACATCGCCGGATCGGACCACACGTCGGCACGCGGTTGCTGGGCACGCCCGGTCACGTCGATGCCGGCGGTGACATCACCGATGCGGCGCTCGGCGCGGATGTTGATGCGCGGGTCGGACACCGCGTTGTAGTTCCAGTTGAGGTTGCCACGGGTGATGGTCAGGTCCTGCCCATACGCCTTGTAGCGGCCGCTCACTTCCAGGCCGCCATTGGCGGTCATTTCGCGGCCGGGCTTGGCCCAGACCTGCATCTTGCCGGTCAGCGCGCCCTTCAGGCCGAACCCGGTCATCTTCACCTTGTCGCCCAGGCTGACCGTCAGGTCCATGTCCAGCGGCGAGGTGCGCGACTCTTCCGGATCGGCCGGGTCGAGCACCACCACGTCTTCGGACACCGAGGTGCCGCGGTCCAAGCGTTCCAGATCGATGTCGGCCTCGGGCACGTGCACGGTGCCGCGCAGCTCCATCGCCGCCTTGGCCAGGGTGAAGTCGAGGTTGGGGTTGGCGACGATGCGCAGTTCGCTGGTGTTGGACAGCAGCACGTTCTCGCCATGGATCTTCAGCTGCAGCGGCTGCGCATCGCCGAACCACGACAGGCCACCGTCCACGTACAGCGTGCCCTGGCCCGAGTTGGCCTGCGCGGTGATCTTGGCCGAACCATCGGGCTGGGCCACGAAGCTGCCCTTGCCCTGGTCGAAGGTCAGGCCCAGCGCGGGGAATTCGCCCTTGAAGTTGCTCAGCTGTGCGTCACCGCCCAGCGACGGCTGGCCTCGCGTCCCGCGCAGGCTGACGTGGCCTTCGATCAGGCCGGTCGGTCGCACGATGTCCGGCGAGAACAGCTCCAGCCAGTACAGCCGCGACATGTTGAGGTAGAGCTCACCATTAAGCGGCGCACTGGCTTCCCAGCCGGTCTGCATCTTGGCGTCGACGAAGCCATTGCCCTGGAAGCCCATGCCCAGGTAGCCCTTGATGCTGGCCGGGGTCATGTCGAGCTTCAGCGAGAACTGGTCATAGCGCACCAGCTCGCCGCGGGTGGTATCGCCCACGGTGTTGCGGTTCTCGCCCAGGCGCACGCCGCCTTCCTTCGAGCGCACCTCCACATGGCCTTCCCAGGCGTTGCCGCGCGGGCGGATGTGCGCGTCCAGGCTGACATCGCCGCGAAGGTAGATGCGGCGCCCGGACTGCGGCGGCAACCACGGCTGCACCAGCGCCAGCGGCAGCGCGTCGCTGCGCACCACCAGGCCTTCGCGCGGCCAGTTGGCCTGTGCGCACAGCGCGCCGCTGCTCGCGGCGGCCAGGCAGGCTTCGGACAGGGTGTAGGTGCTGCCGTTGATCGCGAACGCCGCCGGTGCACGCAGCGCCCAGGCATCGCCCTTCACCGGTGCGATGCGCAGCGACGCCAGTTCGCCACGCCACTGCGTGCCCTGCTGGCGCACGCTGCCCTGCAGCTCGACCGCACCCATCTCGTTGCGGGTCTGCGCGGCCAGGCGCAGGTTGGACACACTGCCCTGTGCGTCGATGTTCAGCCGCTCCAGCAGCATGCCCGCGTTGACCTGCTGGCCCTGCACGGCCAGCGTGCCGCTGTCGCCGCGCCACGGCAGGCGGCCCTTGATGCTCACGCTCTCGGCACCGTAGCCATCCCAGTTGAGGTTGTTGCCGACCAGGTCAGCGGTGATGTCCGGCGCATCGCGCGGGCCCTTCACCTGTACCTGGCCACGCAGGCCACCGTCGGCGGCCGGCAGCAGGTCGCTCAACTGCAGCGGCTCGAAACGCGCATCGATGTCGAGGCGGTCGCCGACCTTGCCCGACACGGTCACCCGGCTGCTGCCCAGCGACAGCTTCAGGTCACCCTGGCCCTGCGCGCCCTGCAGTGCGAACTTGCCCTGTGCGTCGAGATTGCGCTGGCGCAGGATGCCCTTCAGCGAGGGCAGGTCCACCGTGGCTTCCAGCGTACCCGAGGTGCCCGGTGCGGCATTGGCCGGCGGCGGCAGCTGGCGGCCCTTGGAGGCCAGGTTGCCGGACAGGCGGCCGTTCCAGCCCGGCACGAAATATCCGGGGTCGAAGTCCTTCAGCGTGGCCTTGGCGTCCCAGTCCAGCTGCGGCGCCCACGCCACCTGGCCTTCCACCTGCAGCTGGCCACCGGGCGTCTGCGCCTGCAGCTGGTGGATCGACGCGGCCTGGTCGTTGCCACGCACATCGAAGTGCAGCTGCGCCTTCTGCTTTTCGCGTTCGACCTCGGCGCGGCCGATCGCCGCCCAGGCCTTCAGGGTACCGGCCAGGCCGAAGCGTGCTTCCTTCAGAGTGACCGGCACCGGTGCGCTGCCGGCGGTGTTCGGATCGGGCGCCGGTACATAGGTCAGGTCACGCGCGACCACCGAGAAGTTGAGCTTCTGCTGGTTTTCCTGGCTGAAATCGGCGGTGCCCTCCAGGCGGGCTTCGCCACCGAGGCCCTTCAGCAGCAGCGGCGAGACCTTCAGTACCTGGTCCTGCAATGACACCATGGACGGTGCAAGTTCCAGTTCCTGCTCGCCCTGCTTCACCCTGCCACGCAGGTTGGCATTGCCGCCCTTGCCAGCAGCGGTGAAATCCAGCGACAACGGCGTGATCGCCGAGCTCGCCAAGGCCGGCGACAGCAACGCCAGATCCAGCTCGTCGCTGCGCACGCTGGCGTTCCACGTCGGGTCGGTGCGGCCATCGAACACCAGCATCGCGTGCAGCGGCTTCGGTGCACGCCCGGCCATCGCCACTTCCATGTGCGACAGGTCACCGCGGGCGACCAAGCCGACGGTAGCGGCTGTGCGCCCACGCGGTGCCGGCAACACCGCCGTCACCGTCACATCGGTGTCGTAGTCCTTGGCCGGGATGTAACGGCCCTGGGCAGTGAAGTTGCCCATGTCACTGTCCACCACCAGCTTGTGCGCCTGGAACTCGCCGTTGGCGATCTCGATGCCGCCGCGCACGCGGCTGATGTCGATCACCGGTTCGTTGGCCTGGCTGATGCGGAAGCCATCGATGGCGATGGCATCGGCCTGGATCGCCAGCGGCATCTCGATCTGCGGCAGAGAATCGGGCCAGGACGGCAGCTTGAACGGCTCATCGCTCTTGGCCAGGTTCAACGTCGCGTTGGTCAGCTCCAGCTTGTCCAGCAGCAGCTTGCGGCCCAGCAGCGGGCGCAGGTCCGGCTCCAGGTGCGCACGCTCGGCATGGAAATGGATGTCGTCATAGCGGAAGTCGACGTTGTACAGGGTCAGCGGTCCGGCCACCGGACCCTCCACCTTGTCCCAGGTGAAGCTGGCACCCACCGGCAGCCGCGCCACCACCTGGGCCAGCAGTACGTCACGGCCGGCCACGGTCTGCAGCAGCCAGTACACCGCCAGCAGGGCCAGCAGCACCAGGCCGATCACGCCGGCGCCGGACCATGCCCAGAAGCGGCGACGGCGATAGAAGCGCACGCGTGGCGGCGGGGTGTTCGGGGTCGGTGCGGACGCGCTCACAGGTCCGCTCCGATGTTCAGGTACAGCTGGAACTGCGAATCCGGGTTGTTCAGGCCGTGCGCCACGTCGATGCGCACCGGGCCCACCGGCGATTTCCAGCGTACGCCGAAGCCGACGCCGGTATGCAGGTCGATGGTGTTGTCGAAGGCACTGCCGGTATCGACGAACACCGCCGCACCCCAGGGGCCACCGTTGAAGTAGTGCTCGTACTCGGCCGAGCCGATCACCAGGTTCTTGGCACCCAGCGCGTACTTGTCCGGCTTCGGCGTACGCGGGCCGACCTCACGGTAGGCGTAGCCGCGGATGCTGCGGTCACCACCGGCGAAGTAGCGCAGGCTCGGCGGCATCGCCACCAGATCGCTGGTCCAGGTGGTGCCGCCCTCGCCGCGCAGGATCAGGCGATTGCTTTCACCCACCGGGATGTACCAGCGCAACACGGCGTTGGCCTGCACGAAGCTGGTATCCGAGCCGGCGCCTTCCACGCCGGCACGCACCGTTGCAGCGCCGCTGATGCCCTTGCGCGGGAACATCTCGTCGTCGACGTTGACGTAGTCGGCAACCATCTGCGGGTACACCAGCGTCGAGGTGTTGTAGACCGCGTCGGTGAATTCGGTGCCGGAGGCATAGCGCCAGCGCTCGCGCAGCGCGTTGATCGAGGCGATCGCGGTCCAGTGTTCGTTGATCTCGCCGCTGCGGCTGGCGATCAGCTTGAAGTTGCGCAGGTCGATGTAGTCGGTCTGCTCGTCATACGCGCTGGCAGCGAAGGTGTACCAGCCATCAAGCCAGTTGAAGGCCGGAATGCGGTAACTGGTAACCAGGCTCTTGCGCTTCTGCGCATAGTCCAGCTGCGTGTTCATCTTGTGGCCGCGGTTGTTCAGGAACCGCCGCTCGATGCCACCGCGCACACCCGGGCCGCTCTCGCTGCCGTAGCTCAGGCCTGCGGTGTAGATGGTGCGCTTGGCCCGGGTCAGCTTCACGTCCACCGGCACTTCGCCGTTCTCGTCGGCCTGGTCCGGGCGCGGCTGGATGTCGATCACGCTGAAGTAGTCCAGCTTGGTCAGCGACTCGCGCAGCCGGTCCAGCTTGCCCTCGTGGTAGTAGCTGCCCTGGTCCCAGTACACCAGTGGATCGAACAGCTTGTCGACGAAGTAATCCTGCTCGAAGCGCACCGGGCCCATGTTGTAGCGGCGGCCGCTGTCCCAGGTCAGGTCGATGTCGGCGGCGTTGTCGGCGCGGGTGATCTGCACCTGGCGCTGGGTGTAGTCGGCATCGAAGTAGCCGCGCTCGGCCAGGCGCCGGGTGATGGTGATCTTGCTGGCTTCGTACTGGGTGTGCTCGAAGCGCTGGCCCTTGCGGGGCTTGAAGGCGGCCAGGTCGTCCTGCAGGTACTGGTCGTACATCGCCGGGCCGGTGATGTCGATGTGCTCGCGGCGCACGGTCACCGGGGCGCCCTTGTCGACGTGGATCAGCACGCGCACGTGCTCGTCCTCACGCGGCGCCTCGACCTTGATCACCGGGTTGTAGTAGCCGAACGGCTCCAGCGCCTGGCGGGTCTGCCGCTCGGCCTGCGACAGCAGGTACTCCAGGCGCGATTCGCCCTGCTCCTTGCCGATCGTGTCGTACAGCGACAGCGATTCCTGGATGTTCTCGATGATTGCGGCGTCGTCGCCCTTGTCCAATCCCTTGATGTCCACCTTGTCGATGGTGCCGCGCGCATGGACCACGGAAGTGGCGGCCAGCGACAGGACCATCAGCGGCAGGGCGTATTTCTTTGGCTGCATGCGGCACAGCATACCGACCGGAGGTGACGATGCGAAATGCATCACGTCATTGCGGATCGGTTGTTAAGTGGCGGTCAAAATACACCGCAAAGTGTCGATTGTCGCAACCGACCAATCAGGATGCCGGCATCGTCCACGATGTCGGCAATGACCCCGATAGACAACGCCGGCACTACCGATACGGGCGTCAGCTCGACAGATGCTCGATCGCCGCCACCTTGCCCAGGCGCTCGCCCAGCATCGTCAGCAGCGCCAGGCGGTTGCCACGCAGTGCCGGATCTTCCGCGTTGACCATCACGCCATCGAAGAACGCGTCGACCTGCGGACGCAGGCGCGCCAGGCGTGCCAGCACCGCCACATAGTCCTTCTGGTGCAGGCTGGCGCCGGTGTCATCGATGGCGGCGGTGACCGCTTCGGCCAGCGCGCGCTCGGCATCTTCCTGCAGCAGTGCCGCGTCGATCTGCGCCGGAATCTCGCCCTCGGCCTTGCGCAGGATGTTGCGGATGCGCTTGTTGGCCGCGGCCAGCGCCTCTGCCTCCGGCAGCGCGGCGAAGGTGCCGATTGCATCCAGGCGGCGATCGAAGTCGTACAGCGAAGCCGGCTTCAGCTCGGCCACGGCGTTGAAGTGCGTGGCCGGCACGCCCTTGTCAGCGTAGTAGCCCTTCAGGCGGTCGAGGATGAAGTCGTACAGCTCGCCGACATCGGCCTGCACGTTGCGCGCGGCCAGGCCGGCATTGGCGCTGGCCATCAGCGCGCGCAGGTCCAGTTCGAAGCCGCTTTCGATGATCGTGCGGGCCAGGCCCAGCGCATTGCGGCGCAGCGCGAACGGGTCCTTGTTGCCGGTCGGCTTCAGGCCTGCAGCGAAACCACCGGCCAGCGTATCCACGCGTTCGGCTATGGCCAGCACCTTGCCCAGCGGCGACAGCGCGATGTCGTCACCACCGAAGCGTGGCTGGTAGGCCTCGTCGATGGCCAGCGCCACGTCGGCCGATTCACCACCGGCCACGGCGTAGTGGCGGCCGGCGATGCCCTGCAGTTCCGGGAATTCGTTGACCATGCGCGACTGCAGGTCGTTCTTGGCCAGCTCGGCAGCCCGCTTGGCCTGCGCCGGATCGGCACCGACCTGGGCTGCGATCACTTCGGCCAGTGCGGCCACGCGCGCCACCTTGTCGGCCACGCTGCCCAGCTTGGCCTGGTAGGTCACCGTCTTCAGGCCGTCGCCCATCGACATCAGGCCCTGCTTCAGGTCCTCGTCGAAGAAGAACTTGGCATCGGCAAAGCGCGGGCGGATCACCCGCTCGTAGCCCTTGGCCACTTCGGCCACGTCCTTCGATTCGATGTTGGCGATGCCGATGAACTTCTCGGTCAGCGTGCCGGCGGCATCCAGCACCGGGAAGAACTTCTGGTTGATCTCCATCGTTTCGATCAGTGCTTCCTGCGGCACTGCCAGGAAGGCGCGTTCGAAGCTGCACAGCACCGCCGACGGCCATTCGACCAGGTTCACCACCTGCTCCAGGTTGTCGTCGGTGATGCGGGCGCTGCCACCGGCCCCGGCTGCAGCGGCCTCGACCTCGGCGACGATGCGCGCACGTCGCTCGCTCGGGTCGACCAGCACGAACGCGGCGCGCAGCGCTTCAACGTAATCCTGCGGCTGCGCCAGCGACACGGCCTGGTCGTGGTGGAAGCGATGGCCACGGCTGGCACGGCCGGCCTGCAGGCCGAACAGTTCGGCCTCGACCACGTTGGCGCCGTGCAGCAGCACCAGCCAGTGCGCCGGGCGGGCGAAGCCCCAGGCGTGATCGCCCCAGCGCATCGGCTTGGGAATCGGCATCGCCGCGATCGCCTCGCGCAGGATTTCCGGCAACAGGCTGGCGGTGCTCGCGCCCGGGGTGACCGCGCGGTGCACGAAGCGCTCGCCCTTGTTGTCGGTGGTCTTCTCCAGCGCGGTCCAGTCGATCCCGGCCTTGGCGGCGAAGCCCTGCAGGGCCTTGGTCGGCTGGCCTTCGGCGTCCAGCGCGATGTTCAGATACGGGCCCAGCACTTCGCTGTGCTGTTCCGGCTGTTCCAGGCCGACGCCCGGCAGCAGCACGGCCAGCCGGCGCGGGGTCGACAGCGGGCGGGCATCGCCCAGCTCCAGCGCGACGCCACGCTTGCGCAGGCCTTCGACAACACCGTCGAAGAACGCCTGGGCCAGGCCCGGCAGCGCCTTGACCGGCAGCTCCTCGGTGCCCAGTTCGATCAGCAGGGGGGACAGTTGGCTCATCGGTTCGATCCTGTGGTGGGGGCGCAGCGCGCAACGCGTCCGGCGCCCCGGGTAGTTGATGAAAAGCGGGACGGTGCAGGAAGGCGGTCAGGCCTTCTTCGCACCCGGGAAGCCCAGCTTCTCGCGCTGCTCGTAATACGCCCTGGCCACCGCCTGGGCCAGCGCGCGCACGCGCAGGATGTAGCGCTGGCGCTCGGTCACGCTGATCGCGCGGCGCGCATCGAGCAGGTTGAAGGTGTGGCTGGCCTTCATCACCTGCTCGTAGGCCGGCAGCGGCAGGCCCACTTCCACCAGCTTCTGCGCTTCACGCTCGCAGGCGTCGAAGCGGTGGAACATTTCGTCCACGTCGGCGTATTCGAAGTTGTAGGTGCTCTGCTCCACCTCGTTCTGGTGGTAGACGTCGCCGTAGGTCACCGGCTGGCCGTCCGGGCCGTAGGTCCAGACCAGGTCATAGACGTTGTCGCAGTTCTGCAGGTACATGCACAGGCGCTCGAGACCGTAGGTGATCTCGCCCAGCACCGGGCGGCACTCCAGGCCACCGGCCTGCTGGAAGTAGGTGAACTGGGTCACTTCCATGCCGTTGAGCCAGACTTCCCAGCCCAGGCCCCACGCGCCCAGCGTCGGCGATTCCCAGTTGTCCTCGACGAAGCGCAGGTCGTGCACCAGCGGATCGATGCCCAGTGCCTTCAGCGAATCCAGGTACAGCTGCTGGATGTTGTCCGGCGCCGGCTTCATCGCCACCTGGTACTGGTAGTAGCGCTGCAGGCGGTTCGGGTTCTCGCCGTAGCGGCCGTCGGTCGGGCGGCGCGACGGCTGCACGTAGGCCGCGTTCCAGCTTTCCGGCCCGATCGCCCGCAGGAAGGTGGCCGGGTGGAAGGTACCGGCGCCCACCTCCAGGTCGAGCGGCTGGATGAGCACGCAGCCCTGCTGGGCCCAGAACTGGTTCAGGGTCTGGATCAGGCCCTGGAAGGTGATCGGAACGGTCGGGGTCGCGGACATGCGTACGAGTCTTGGCCGGCAAGAGGGTGCGCTAGTATAACGGCCGACCTGCGGGGCATTCCGTACCCGGGAGGAGCAGGCAGATGGAACATCGGCTGCCGGTGGGCACGCCCGGCGAGCCAGGCGGCATCCCGCTGCCGTGGGGCCGCCTGCATTTCGAGCAGGTGGGTGCGGCGCTGCTGGCCGACGGCCTGGTCGCCGAGCACGAGGGCGAGCGCATGCGGTTTTCCGCACAGGGCGCGCGCAATGCCAGTGAAGTGCACCCGCTGGTGCTGCTGTCCAACCTCAAGCTGGCCACCCGCGACGGCGGCGAACTGACCCTGGAACGCCTGACCGAATGGCTGGCCCAACGCACCGGCACCCGCTACCTGCGCATCGATCCGACCCGGGTCGACGTCGCTGCGGTCACCGCGCTGGTCTCCCACGCCTATGCCCGTCGCCACCGCTTCCTGCCGCTGGCAGTGGATGCCGAACGGGTGCTGGTGGCCACCAGCGAGCCGCTGGTGCAGGAATGGCGCCGCGACCTGCAGCACCTGACACGCCGCCGCATCGAGCTGGCGGTGGTCAATCCGCTCGACCTGCACCGCTACACCATGGAGTTCTACGGGGTGACCCGTTCGGTGCGTGGCGCGCGCGGCGACGTCCGCGGCGAGGCCAACACCACCCTGCCCAGCTTCGAGCAGCTGGTCGAGCTGGGCCGCACCGGCGACGTCAATGCCGACGACCAGCACATCGTGCACATCGTCGACTGGCTGCTGCAGTACGCCTATGAGCAGCGCGCCTCGGACATCCACCTGGAACCGCGCCGCGAGATGGGACGCATGCGCTTCCGCATCGATGGTGTGCTGCACAAGGTGTTCGAGGTGCCGCCGGCAGTGATGACCGCGGTGGTCAGCCGCATCAAGGTACTCGGCCGCATGGACCTGGCCGAGCGCAGGCGCCCGCAGGACGGCCGCATCAAGACCCGCTCGCCGGGTGGCCGCGAGGTCGAGATGCGCCTGTCTACCATGCCCACCGCCTTCGGTGAGAAGTGCGTGATGCGCATCTTCGACCCCGATGCCGCCTTCAAGAGCATCGACCAGCTCGGCTTCAGCCCGCAGGAGGCCGCTGGCTGGAATGCACTGGTCGAGCGCCCGCACGGCATCGTGCTGGTCACCGGCCCGACCGGCTCGGGCAAGACCACCACCCTGTATTCCACGCTGAAGCGGCTGGCCACGCCGGACGTGAACGTGTGCACGGTGGAGGACCCGATCGAGATGATCGCGCCCGAGTTCAACCAGATGCAGGTGCAGGCCAACATCGACCTGGACTTCGCCAGCGGCGTGCGCACCCTGCTGCGGCAGGACCCGGACATCATCATGATCGGCGAGATCCGCGACCTGGAAACCGCGCAGATGGCGGTGCAGGCCTCGCTGACCGGCCATCTGGTGCTGTCCACCCTGCACACCAACGATGCACCGTCGGCGGTCACCCGCCTGCTCGACCTGGGCGTGCCGCACTACCTGCTGGCCAGCACCCTCAACGGCATCCTCGCCCAACGCCTGGTGCGCACCCTGTGCCCGCACTGCAAGCAGCCGCACACCCTCGGTGCGGCCGACTGGGCGGTGCTGGCTGATAGCCAGGCTGCATATCCAGATGCCGCCACGCCCTGTCGTCCGGTCGGTTGCCTGGAGTGCCGGCGCACCGGATTCCTCGGCCGCATCGGCCTGTATGAGTTGCTGCCATTGGGCTCGCGGCTGCGCGGGCAGATCCGCGCCGACATGGATCTGGCCGGTTTCACCCGTGCCGCGCGCGCTGAAGGGCTGCGAACCCTGCGCCAGGCCGGGCTTGAAAAGGTGGCGCAGGGGCTGACTACAATCGAGGAAGTCCTGTCAGTGCTGCCGCCCCCGGATGAACCCAGCCCCCTTCCTGATCCTTGAAACCGGCCGCCCGGTACCGTCGCTGCGCCGCTACGGGCGCTTTCCGCACTGGATCCGCGTCGCCGCCGGGCTGGAGGAACATGAGACGGTGGTGGTCGATGTCGAACACGGTGGCGCCCTGCCCGATCCGCACGGTTTTGCCGGGGTACTGGTGACCGGCTCGGCCGCCTTCGTTACTGACCACGCCGACTGGAGCGAGCGCAGCGCGGCGTGGCTGCGCCAGACCGCCCACGCTGACCTGCCGGTGTTCGGCATCTGCTACGGCCACCAGCTGCTGGCGCATGCGCTGGGCGGTGAGGTGGCCTACAACCCGGCCGGGCGCGAGTCCGGCACGATCGAACTGGAGCTGCAGCCACAGGCGGCACAGGATCCGCTGTTCCAGGGCCTGCCGCAGCACTTTGCCGCCCACGCCATCCACCTGCAGACCGTGCTGCGCGCGCCCGACGGTGCCGAGGTGCTTGCACGCTCGCCGCTGGATGGCTGCCACGCGTTCCGCTGGGGGCGCCAGGCCTGGGGCGTGCAGTTCCACCCCGAATTCGCCACCCACCACATGCGCGGCTACGTGCGCGCCCGCGCCGACTGCATCGGCCGCCACGGCGGCTGTGCGCGCAGCATCGAGCGCGCAGTCAGCGCCGCACCGCTGGCCCGCCAGCTGCTGCGCCGCTTCGTCCGACAGGCGCGGCTGTCTTCAGCCCAGCCGGCGGCAAAACAGGGATAATCAGCGGCACGGGCAACCGCCCGTCCCCTCCTGTCCTTCCCGGATGTCCATGAAAGAGATTCGCAAGCTGCCGGCCTCGGCGGGCGCCCAGTGGTTGCTGGATACGTTCTCGCTGTATCGGCGTGCGCCGCTGCAGCTGGCCCGGATCGGCCTGGCCTGGCTGCTGGTGAGCTGGGTGGTCACCCTGTTGTCGACGCTGATTCCCGGCGCCGCCGGCATGGCCGTGCAGCTGATGACCCTGGCC
Organism: Stenotrophomonas sp. AR029; assembly: GCF_047520695.2. Taxonomy (NCBI): domain Bacteria; kingdom Pseudomonadati; phylum Pseudomonadota; class Gammaproteobacteria; order Lysobacterales; family Lysobacteraceae; genus Stenotrophomonas; species Stenotrophomonas sp. AR029. The sequence goes on from NZ_JAXBQQ020000012.1 coordinate 26,751, forward strand.
ATCTCGCCGATCATGTTCGGCGGCATGCTCTACGCCGTGGGTGAGATCGACGAAGGCCGCCCGGGCCTGTCCTCGCACCTGCTGCAGCCGATCCGCGACCACCGCGTCAGCCACCTGCTGGTGCCGCTGGCGATCCAGGTGCTGGCGGTACTGCTGCTGGGCGCGCTGCTGTTCATGATGATCGGTCGCGAAGGCTTCACCGCCTTCAGCGAGGTCATGACCAAGATGGAAGAGATCAGCCGCAGTGGCCAGCAGATCAAGCCGGACGATGCCGCGGCGCTGGTGGCCAACCTGCCGGCCAAGCGCATCGCGCTGTGGATGCTGCTGGTGTTCCTGAGCGCGGTCGCACTGTCGCTGGCAATGTTCACCCAGCCGGCGCTGGTGGTGTTCGACAAGCAGAGCGGCATGCACGCGCTGCGCCTGAGCCTGCAGGGCTGCATCGAGAACATCGGCGCGATGATCGTGTTCGCCGTGCTCGGCCTGATCGCCGCGTTCTGCATCTACATCCTGTTCGTGATCGTGATCCAGATCGCGATGCTGATCGGTGGCCCGCTGGCCGCCGCCTTCATCGCCCAGCTGGTGCTGACCACGGTGCTGATGCCGCTGTATGTCGGCGCGGTCTATGCCGCGTGGAAGCAGATGTTCGTGCACCGTGGCAGTCGCGCCGCACCGCCGGTCCCGACCACCCCGACCTCAAGCGACATCTTCCACGCCTGACGAAAAAGGGGACGGAGGGGATTAAGTCGTTTGTGCCACTGTGCCGATAGCGACTTAATCCCCTCCGTCCCCTTTTGTTTTTTTCAGGCGGCGGGTTTCTTCACGGCCGACGACGGCACCAGCCAGCGTGCGGCGTGGATGCCCAGCTCGTAGAGCAGGCACATCGGGATCGCCAGCATCAGCTGCGAGACCACGTCCGGCGGGGTCAGCACCGCCGCCAGCACGAAGATGCCGACGATCGCGTAGCCACGGCCTTCCTTGAACTGCTGCGGCGTCACCCAGCCCAGCAGCACCAGGATCACCATCGCCACCGGCAGTTCGAAGCTGCCACCGAAGGCGAAGAAGATCGCCAGCACGAAATCCAGGTAGGCATTCGCATCCGGGGTGATCGCGATCACGTCCGGGCTGAAGGTGGTCAGGAAATGGAACACCGCCGGCAGCACCAGGAAGTAGGCGAAGGCACAGCCGGTGTAGAACAGCAGTACCGAAGACACCAGCAGCGGCACCGCCAGGCGCTTCTCACGCGCGTAAAGCCCCGGGGCGACGAAGGCCCACAGCTGGTACAGCAGCCACGGCACCGCCACGAACAGGGCAACGAAGAAGGTCAGCTTCAATGGCGCGAAGAAGGCGCCGGCCGGATTGGTCGCGATCATCGTCTGCCCGTTGGGCAGCTGCGAGACCAGCGGTTCGGCCAGCGCGTTGTACAGCTTCTGGGTAAACGGCAGCAGCGCCAGCAGCACCACGCCCAGGCCCAGCAATGCGCGCACCAGGCGGCCGCGCAGTTCCACCAGATGTTCGACCAGCGAGCTTTCGCCGAAATCCTGTTCACTCATGGCTGGCGCTCCGTGCGCTGCGGCGTCGGAGCACCGGCTTCAGGGGGTGTCGCCGGCATCGGCTCTGGCGCAATGCCCTCCTGTACCGGTGCATCGGCAGGCGGCAGGCCGCCCATATGCGGCGGCGGATCCGCAGGCGCCGGCGCGCGTACTTCCTGCGCCAGCGCATCGCCCTGCTGCTGCGCCTGCTGCGCTTCGCGACGGATCGCCTCGCCGCTGGCGCGCAGCTGGTTCTCGGTGTCCTGCATGCCCTGGCGCACCTCCTGCATTTGCCGCTTGATGTCCTCGGCCTGCAGTTCGCGTTCCAGTTCCTGTTTCACCGAATCCCACTGATTGCGGGCACGGCGCACCCACAGGCCGGCGAAGCGGGCCGCCTTGGGCAGGCGCTCGGGACCGAGCACCACCAGGGCGACCACCGCGATCACCAGCAGTTCGCTGAAGCCGATATCGAACACCGCAACCGCTCCGGATCAGCGAGCGTTACGGTCGTGCTCGTCCTGCGCGGTGCGCGAGGCGTCCTGGCTGCGCGACTCATCGCCCAGCTGCGCGTTCGGCTTGTCTTCGTCGCGCATGCCCTTCTTGAATTCCTTGACCGCCGAGCCGAGGTCCTTGGCGCCACTGGTCAGGCGCTTGGTGCCGAACACCAGCAGGACGATGGCCAGCACGACCAACCAATGCCAGATGCTGAAACTGCCCATAAAGACGCTCGTTACGTTAGTGATCAGGCTGTCGAGCATAGCGCACCGGGTGTCAGCCGGCGCGCGTGACGAAAGTCAGTTTCCGCCCAGCGTTTCCGTGCGGATTTCGCCGTCGTTGACCGGCTGGAAGCCCTGCTGCTGCGGCGGCGGGTTCTGCGGCACGTTCTGCAGCGGCGCGGTGGTGGCTTCGGTTGGGGCGGCCGGCGCGGCCTGAACAGGCGCCGGCGCAACCGCCGGGGTCGCCGCCGGACGCGGTGCACTGCCACCGTTGCCGTTGCGGTTGTTGCGGGCGGCGTAGGTGGCCTCTTCCAGACGATCACGGAAGGCGACCACGTCCATCGACGGCGCACCGGCGGCGCGACCTTCGAAGATCATGCGCGGCGTGGTGTTGCTGCCGTAGGCGTCAAGGTTGGCGGCATCGTCGATCTGCAGCACCGCACCATCCAGCGCGACGCCCGCGAACAGCCCACGGGCACGCGACCAGGACCAGATCTCGGCCTTCAGCTGGCCGTCGGTGGCGGCGGCGGCATTGCGGCCAACCGGACCGGCGGCAACGCCAGCATCGGCGCCGAGCGTGAACTTGCCGTTGACCAGATTGTCCAGGCTGCGGTCGTTGCGGAACACCAGAACCACATCCGAAGATTGCACGCCGGCCTGGAAGCCGATGCTGCCACCGGTGAGCTTCACGAACACCGGGTTGGACCATGCGCCATTGGGCATGCGCACCGACATCAGGCCGTGGCCACGACGACCGCCAATGACAAGACCGGCCTTGATCGTGTCGGGAATGACGATGACCGCGCGGCCTTCGTCGAGCAATTTATCCGGAATGCCCTGTTCAGGAATTTCCTGGATTTCGGCCAGCACGCGCACGGCGTTGCGGGCGCGCTGGTCTTCCTGCGGTCCGGCCATGGCCTGGCTGGACAGCAGGCTGGCGGCGATCAGCAGGGCTTGGATCGGGCGACGCATGGCAGGCTCCAGAAGTCAGTCCGTAGGAAGATATAGCAAGTGACTGAAATTAGTGGTGTTGTCATGAATCCCCAATGAGCGTTCCCTGCCCGCATTGATGCGCGCTATGCCTGCAATCCGAACCCTGCATCCCGGTGCGGCGCCGGATAGGCGACAATACCGCCCATGCTCGACGCACCCGATACCGCCGTGCTGGCGGTCAACCTAGGCACGCCCGAGACGCCGACGGCCCCCGCCGTACGCCGTTACCTGGCCGAATTCCTGTCCGACCCGCGCGTGGTCGCGATTCCGGCACTGCTCTGGCAGCCGCTGCTGCGCGGGCTGATCCTGCCGCTGCGAAGCGGCCGGTCGGCGGCCAAGTACGCCCAGGTCTGGCTGCCCGACGGCTCACCGCTGATGGTGCATACGCGCCAGCTGGCGCAGGCCATGCAGGCCCTGCTGCCGACCCTGACGGTACGCCATGCGATGCGTTACGGCGAACCGGCGCTGGCCGGCGAGCTCGACCGTCTTGCCGCCGACGGCGCGCGCCGGATCGTGGTGTTGCCGCTGTACCCGCAGTACTCCACCACCACCACCGCCTCGGTCGAAGACCGGGTCGATGCGTGGCAGCGCCGCAACCCGGGCGTGACCGTGAGCCTGGTGCGGGACTACTCGGTCGATCCCGGCTGGGTCGAGGCCATAGCCGGATCGATCCGCCGCTATTGGGAACAGCACGGTCGCGGTCAGAAACTGATGTTCTCCTTCCATGGTATCCCGCAGCGCCTGGCCGACGCGGGCGACCCGTATCCGCAGCGCTGCGAGGCCAGTGCGCAGGCCATCGCCAATGCACTGGGCCTGGGCAAGGACGACTGGCAGATGGGTTACCAGTCGCGCTTCGGCCGCGAGCGCTGGTTGCAGCCGTATGCCGAGCCCAGCCTGTGGGCGCTGGCCGAATCCGGCGTGAAGCAGATCGACGTGGTCTGCCCCGGATTTGCCACCGACTGCCTGGAGACGCTGGAAGAGGTTGCGCTGGGCTTCACCGAAACACTGGCCGAGCGCGGTGCGACGATGCGCTACATCCCCTGCCTCAACGCCGAGCCGGAGCATGCACGCGCCCTGGCACGGCTGGCCGTGTCCTCGCTGGCATGAGCCTGCAACCGTTTGAACTCCAGGTCGGGGGCGCACGCGTCGCCGGCCTGCGCAACCACGGCGGCGGCCCACGCGTGCTGGCCCTGCATGGCTGGCTCGACAACGCCGCCAGCTTCGTGCCGCTGGCGCCGCACCTGTCGGCGTTGCAGCTGGTTGCCATCGATCTGCCCGGCCACGGTCACAGCGCGCACCTGCCGATGGGTGCCAGCTACACCACGGCCGCCGCGATCTGCCACGTACTCGATGTCGCCGACGCACTGGGCTGGGACCGATTCAGCCTGCTCGGCCATTCGATGGGTGCCGGCATCGCCAGCCTTACCGCCTCGGTCAGCGACCGTGTTGATCGGCTGGTGGCGATCGAAGCACTCGGCGGCCTGCGCGGTCCCGAGGAAGAAACGGCGCATCGCCTGCGCGAGCATGTGAACGCCACGCGCGCGTTGGCACGCAAGCAGCTGCGCGTGTTCCCCGATCTGGCAGCGCCGATCCGCGCGCGGATGATGACCAACCAGCTCAGCGAACCCTGCGCACGGCTGCTGGTCGAGCGCGGCGTGGAACCGGTCGAAGGTGGCTACCGCTGGTGCAGCGACCCGCGCCTGATGCTGCCCACTGCGATCCGCCTCAGCGAAGGCCAGATCGACAACCTGCTGCAGGCCATCACCTGCCCGACGCAGGTGATCTATGCCACGCCGGCGCAGTCCTACTATCCCGAGCCGATGCGCAGTGATCGCCTGCAGCACCTGCGTGATGGACGGCTGGCCGTGTTTCCCGGCAACCACCACCTGCATATGGAAGACCCGGCACGCATCGCCGAGGTGATCCTGCGCTTCCTCGGCAACGACAACGCCGGCTGAGTCGCAGCGTCCGCTGCACTTCATTCTGCGCACTTCCGGCCGATACATCAGTTGCGGGCCACTGCGTCCGCAGCACGTGGGCCCGGTCGGGCCTGCGGCGTGTGTCTGGTCCTGCAAGGAAGTCCGCATGCCCGCTCCATTGCTCCGTCACCCACAGGATGTGGTCACGGCGCCCCGTCTGCGCGACGTTGATTGCGTCGCATTCCCCGAATTCCCGGTCCATGCCCTGGCCACGCACTCGTGCGTGCGTCACCGTGTGGCCGTTGTCGTCTGCTGATCCAGGAGTCGCCGATGTCCGCTGCATCCACTCGTCCCCCCGATACCGCCCGCCTGCCGCATCTGCAGCAGCTCGCCCACCGCGCTGACCGCCGATTGCTGATCGGCAGTGCGGCACTGGCGGTGGCCGGCCTGGTGCTGGCCCTGCGCGGGCCTCATGTCCTGACCGCCTCGCTGGTCGCGGCCGCTGTGCTGCCTGCCATCTGGCTGGCCGGTCCCAAGGCGGGCCATAGCGTCACCCGCAATGGCCTGGCGCTGTTGTTGTCGCTGCAGCTGGCATGGCTGTGCGCGATCGCGGGCCTGTCACCGGCTTTGCCGATTGCACTGCTGCTGGGCGTGCTGTTGAGCCATCGTGATCGCCTGCCGGTATGGCTGGCCGGCGGCATCGGCACGCTCGCGCTGTTGGCGCCGCTGCTGCAGGGCGCAGCAGTGGGACCTACGTTGCTGCAGGCGGGCCTGTTCGCCGGGCTGACGGCATTCCTCGGCCAGGTCGCGCTGCGCCTGCGCCAGCAGACCGAGGCGCTTGGCCACGGCCCGCGCCGGCTGGCTGCGCTGGCCCGCGACATCGCCACGGGCACCGACCTGGGCGCACATGCCGACACCGCATCCTATGCACCCGGCTCGTTGGCCCATGCGCTGGCCGATACCGCGCGCCACGTCCAGGCCCAACGTGGGCGTGAGGCTGAGGCGCATGCCGAGAATGCGCAGATCCGTCAGGCGCTGGATGCCTCGCGCACCGCGATGATGATCGCCGACAATGATCACGTGATCCGCTATGTGAACCGCTCGGTGGTGGCTCTGCTGCGCAACCAGCAGGCGACACTGCGCCAGGCCTTCCCTGACTTCGATGCCGAACGCCTGGTCGGCAGCAGCATCCATCGCTTCCATGCCAACCCGGACCGCATCCGCGCCATCCTCAATGGCCTGCAGGCCAGCCACAACGGCAAGGTACAGATCGGCCCGGTGCACTTCGCCCAGGTGGTCACCCCGGTGTTCGATGCACAGGGCATGCGCCTCGGTTTCGCCGTGGAATGGCATGACCGTACCCAGGAGCTGGCGCTGGAGAACGCCGTGGCCGGCATCGTCGCTGCTGCCGCTGCCGGCGATCTCGGCCAGCGCCTGCAGGCAACCGAAGGCGCCAGCTTCCTCGATGGCCTGACCGGTGGCATCAACCAGCTGCTCGATACGCTGGGCAGCACCGTCAACGACGTGCGGCAGATGCTTTCGGCGCTGGCCAACGGCGATCTCGATCGGCGCATGCACGGTGAGTACCACGGTGCCTTCGCCGCGATCCAGCGTGATGCCAACGCCACCGCCGGCCAGCTGGCGCGCATGGTGGGCCGCATCCAGCAGTGCGCGGCCTCGATCAGTACCGCCGCCAGCGAGATCGCTGCAGGCAATGGTGCGCTGTCCGAGCGCAGCGAGCGCCAGGCGGCGCACCTGCAGGAAGCCGCAGCCTCGATGGAGGAGCTGACCGCCACCGTGCGCCAGAATGCTACGCATGCGCGCGAGGCCAGTGAGCTGGCTGCGTCCACGCAGAGCGCCGCCAGTGACGGCAACACCGCGATGCAGCGGGTTGTCGACACCATGCAGGCGATTGAAGGCGCCTCGAAGCGGATCGGCGACATCACCGGCGTGATCGATGGCATCGCCTTCCAGACCAATATCCTCGCGCTCAATGCGGCGGTGGAAGCCGCACGTGCCGGTGAGCAGGGCCGTGGCTTCGCCGTGGTGGCCAGCGAGGTGCGCGTGTTGGCGCAGCGCTCCGCCGCCGCCGCACAGGAAATCAAAAAGCTGATCGATGAGGCAGGCCGACAGGTGGGCGAAGGTGCCCAGCTGGTGGCCGACGCCGGCCAGCGGATGCAGGGCATTGTCGGCGGCGTGGAGAATGTCAGCCATCTGATGCGTGAGATCTCGGCGGCCTCGCAGGAGCAGTCGATCGGCATCGAGCAGATCAACCAGACCGTGGTGCAGATGGATCAGGCCACGCAGCAGAACGCGGCGCTGGTGGAAGAAGCCACCGCGGCCGCACGCGAGCTGCAGACGCAGGCGGGGACGCTTACCGAGGCAGTATCGGTGTTCCGCCAGCAGGAACCGCACGAGGTCCCGCGGGCCGCCTGATCCGGGCCTGCAATGCGATCCTGATCAAGACGGCGCCCGCAGGGCGCCGTTTTTTACCTGCTTCTGCGTGATGGGTCAGGAAAAGTCCGCTTCCGGACCTGCCGTGAGGAGCGGCCAACCCTGTTTGGCGCCGCATCCACACACGGCGTGGATCTACCGGTAGTGCCGGCCGCTGGCTGGCAATTACGGCCTAGCCCACTGTCTGACCTCCCGCCGGTAGCGGCCAACCTTGGCTGGCGCTGTGGCTGCCCGCAGAGAATATCCACGCATCGCGTGGATCTACCGGCCGGTGTGCAGCCATGGCGGTGCCGGCCAGCGGCCGGCACCACCCGCATTTCCTGCGCACAAAGAAAAACCCCGCTGCGTCAGCAGCGGGGTTTTGGGTATAAACCCTGGCGATGACCTACTCTCGCATGGCTTGAGCCACACTACCATCGGCGCA
>NZ_JAXBQQ020000013.1:0-30217 GCF_047520695.2 Stenotrophomonas sp. AR029
GGGCCCGGTTGCGGGGGCGTGAGCGCCATGGATGGCGCGACCGAGGCTACATGGGTGAGGGCGCTTTGCTTGCGAAGCACTGCTTCGCAAGCGCCCGAACGCCCAGCCGCCGGCGGCTGGGCCGGACCCCGGAGGGCGATTCACGCCGTCCCCCGCAACCGGACCCACCCCGCCATCCCACGGAATGCAGGCCTTTGACCTTGACGTTGCCCTGGCCTCTGCGGGTGCAGGGCGCAGCCCTGCAAACAGCCCCATTCAGACAGGTAAGTGCAGGTCACAGGATAAGCAGACGCCTTGTTGCCTCCGCCAATCGGGTTCACATTCCTGTGCAGAAGACGGGCCGCTGCCCGTTGCCGAGACAACAGGAGCCCTGCATGTCCGCTGCCCCCACCACCGCCATTTCCCGTGATCCGGCCACCGGCCAGCAGATCGCCAGCCACCCCTTCGCTACCGACGCCGAACTGGAAGCCATCCTCGATCGCGGCCAGGTCGGCTTTGCGGCCTGGAGCGTCAAGAGCCTCGAACAGCGCGCAGACGTACTGCGTGCGATGGCCGCCGTACTGCGGCGTGACCGTGAAAAGCTGGCCGCGCTGGCTACCGCCGAGATGGGCAAGGTGCAGGCCGAATCGCTGGCCGAGATCGAGAAGTGCGCCGTGCTGTGCGACTGGTACGCCGACCACGGTGCGCAGTTCCTGCGCGACGAGCCGACCCAGGTGCTCGACGACAAGGCCTATGTGGCCTACCTGCCGCTGGGCGTGGTGCTGGGCATCATGCCGTGGAACTTCCCGTACTGGCAGGTGATGCGTGCGGCGGTGCCGATCCTGATGGGCGGCAACGGCTTCCTGCTGAAGCCGGCCGAGAACATCGTCGGTACCGCGCAGCTGCTCGACGCGGCCTGGCGCGATGCCGGGCTGCCGGAAGGCACCTTCATCGCCGCCAACATCAGCCGCGAGGGCACCAGCCGCGCGATCGCCGATGATCGCATCGCCGCAGTGACCCTGACCGGCAGCGTGGCCGCAGGCCGCAGCATCGCCGCCCAGGCCGGGCAGGCGCTGAAGAAGGTGGTGCTGGAGCTGGGGGGCTCGGATCCGTTCATCGTGCTGGCCGACGCCGATCTGGACGCCGCCGTTGATGCGGCGGTGGCCTCGCGCTTCCAGAACACCGGGCAGGTCTGCATCGCCGGAAAGCGCATCATCGTCGAAGACGCGGTCTACGATCGTTTCGTGGCGCAGTTCTGCCAGAAGGTGCAGGCACTGACCATCGGCGATGGCCGCGACCCGGCCAACCGCATCGGCCCGATGGCGCGCCAGGACCTGCTGGAGCAGCTCGATGCGCAGGTACGGGCTTCGGTGGAGGCCGGTGCGCGGCTGCTGGTTGGCGGCCACCCGCTGGATCGCCCTGGAGCCTTCTATGCACCCACCGTGCTGGCCGACGTAGAGCCTGGCATGCAGGCCTTCGATACCGAGACCTTCGGGCCGGTGGCCTCGATCAGTCGCGCCCGCGACGCCGACCATGCGGTGGAACTGGCCAACCAGAGCGAATTCGGCCTGAGCGGCAACCTGTGGACCGGCGACCGCGCACGGGCCATGCAGCTGGCGCGCCGGCTGCAGACCGGCGGCGTGTTCGTCAACGGCTTCTCCGCTTCAGACCCGCGCGTGCCGATCGGCGGCGTGAAAAAGAGTGGCTTCGGTCGTGAGCTCTCGCACTTCGGCATCCGCGAATTCGTCAACGCGCAGACGGTGTGGTTCGACAAGCGTTGACGCGCGGCTCTCATCCTTCCTGCAACGATCCACCACCAGTCCAGCGAAAAGGACGGCATTCCAATGTCCAAGGGTTCAGACCTGCTCGTCGCCGCGCTTGAGAACGAAGGCGTCGAGCGCATTTTCGGTATTCCCGGCGAAGAGAACCTCGACGTGGTCGAGTCGCTTCGTCATTCCAGCATCGAGCTGGTCATCACCCGCCACGAACAGGCAGCGGTGTTCATGGCTGCAACCTATGGCCGCCTGACCGGCAAGCCCGGCGTGTGCCTGGCCACGCTCGGCCCCGGCGCGCTCAACTTCACCACCGGCGCCGCCTATGCGCTGCTGGGTGCGTGGCCGGTGATCATGATCACCGGCCAGAAGGGCATCGTCGCCAGCAAGCAGGCGCGCTTCCAGATTGTCGACATCGTCGGCACGATGAAGCCGCTGACCAAGCAGGCGCGGCAGATCGTCTCGGCGCGCACGATCCCGACCATCGTCCGCGAGGCGTTCCGTGTCGCTCAGGAGGAGCGCCCGGGCCCGGTGCTGCTGGAGCTGCCCGAAGACATCGCGGCCGATGAGGTCGAGGGCGTGGCGCTGATTCCGCCGCATGCGGTGGACCGTCCCATTGCCAGCCCGGAGGCGCTGGATCGGGCGGCTGAGATCATCCGCAATGCCAAGCGGCCGTTGTTGATGATCGCATCGGCGGCGTCGCGACCGCAGTCCAGTGAAGCGCTGTCGGCCTTTGTGTTGCGCGCCGGCATCCCGTTCTTCACCACGCAGATGGGCAAGGGCGCGGTGGCCGGAGGTTCGGGCCTGTACATGGGCACCGCCGCGCTGACCGAGCGTGACTACGTGCACATGGCGATCGACCAGGCTGACGTGATCGTGACCATCGGCCACGAGGTGACCGAAAAGCCGCCGTTCGTGATGCGCCCGGGTGGCCCGACCGTGATCCATATCGGCTACTCGCAGGCGGCGGTGGAACAGGTGTACTTCCCGCAGGTGGAGGTGATCGGCGACATCGGCCGTTCGCTCACCCAACTGGCCGACCGCATCGAAGGCGCGGTGCCGAACGCCGATGCTTTGCTGCCGCTGCGCGCGACCATCCTCGAGCATCTGGCCGACCGCGCCGAAGAGGCCGGGTTCACACCGCAGCGGCTGGTGCACGACGTGCGCCAGGTGATGCCGCCGGACGGCATCGTGGCGCTGGACAACGGCATGTACAAGATCTGGTTCGCCCGCAACTACCGTACCCAGGTCGCCAACACATTGCTGCTGGACAACGCGCTGGCGACCATGGGCGCGGGCCTGCCATCGGCGATCATGGCCTCGATCCTGTATCCACAGCGGCGGGTGCTGGCGGTGTGTGGTGATGGTGGTTTCATGATGAACAGCCAGGAGCTGGAGACAGCGCGCCGGCTGGGGCTCAACCTGGTGGTGCTGATCCTCAATGACGGCGCCTACGGCATGATCCGCTGGAAGCAAGCGGTGGATGGCTTCACCGACTACGGCATGACCTTCAGCAACCCCGACTTCGTGAAGTACGCCGAGGCCTATGGCTGCAAGGGGCATGAGGTGACCGCCATCGAGCAGTTCATCCCGACCCTGCAGGCGGCCTTCAACGAGGGCGGGGTGCACCTGGTGTCGGTACCGATCGATTACTCGGAAAACCAGCGGGTGCTGGTGGACGAGCTGCGCCAGGCGTTCCCCGGGAACAGGTAGATATCCAGGGGCCAGGTAGGGTCCCGGATGGGGTCAGATCCCTTTGCTGCGCAAAGGGATCTGACCCCTCTCCCGGCTTGGGCAGGGCGGTTTTGGTATGCTGGGCAACCGGCTGTGCCGGGCGCAGCATCCCCCCTCACTACACGATTCCCGCAGATCCATGAGCGAAGCTACCGATACCCCCCCCGTCGACGAGAACAAGTTGATCGCCGAGCGCCGTGAGAAACTCAAAGCGCTGCGTGGGCAGGGCATCGCGTACCCGAACGATTTCCGTCGTGAGGACTTCGCCGGCCGCCTGCAGGACGAATTCGCCGATGCCGAACAGTGGACCGCCGAGGCGCTGGAAGGCAACGGCCGCCAGGTGAAGATGGCCGGCCGCCTGATGGCCAAGCGCATCATGGGCAAGGCGAGCTTCGCGCAGATCCAGGACGAGTCCGGCCGCATCCAGCTGTTCCTGCAGGGGGCCGTGCTGGGCGATGCCTACACCGCGTTCAAGGGCTGGGACGTGGGCGACATCATCGCCGTAGAAGGTGGCCTGACCCGCACCAAGACCGGCGAGCTGTCGGTCAAGGCCGAGTCGATCCGCCTGCTGACCAAGTCGCTGCGTCCGTTGCCGGACAAGTGGCATGGCCTGGCCGACGTCGAGCAGCGTTACCGCCAGCGTTACGTCGACCTGATCGTCACCCCGGAGTCGCGCGCGGTCTTCATCAAGCGCTCGAAGATCATCCGCGCCATGCGTGCGTGGCTGGACAACCGCGACTTCCTGGAAGTCGAGACGCCGATGATGCATTACATCCCCGGCGGCGCGGCGGCCAAGCCGTTCACCACCCACCACAACGCGCTGGACCTGGACCTGTACCTGCGCGTGGCGCCGGAGCTGTACCTCAAGCGCCTGACGGTGGGCGGCCTGGAGCGCGTGTACGAGATCAACCGCAACTTCCGCAACGAAGGCGTCAGCACCCGCCACAATCCAGAATTCACCATGATGGAGCTGTACGAGGCCTATGCCACGTACAACGAGATCATGGACCTGACCGAAGGCGTGATCCGTGACGTGGCCAGGACAGTCAACGGCAGCACCGAGGTCGAGTGGGACGGGGCGAAGATCGACCTGGGCCCGGCGTTCCGCCGCTGGCGCATGGACGAAGCCGTGCGCCACCACAACCCGGAAATCTCGGTTGCCGACTGCACCGACCGTGACGCGCTACTGCGCCATTGCGAGCGCTTGAACATCCGCGTCAAGCCGTCCTACGGCTGGGGCAAGCTGCTGCTTGAGATCTTCGAGGCCACCGTCGAGCACACCCTGATCCAGCCGACCTTCATCACCGACCATCCGGTGGAAGTCTCGCCGCTGGCCCGTGCCAACGACAATGATCCGGGCTACACCGACCGCTTCGAGCTGTTCGTCAACGGCAAGGAGCTGGCCAATGGCTTCTCCGAGTTGAACGACCCGGAAGACCAGGCTCAGCGCTTCCAGGCCCAGGTGGCCGCGAAGGAAGGTGGCGACGACGAGGCCATGCACTACGACGCCGACTACATCCGTGCGCTGGAGTACGGCATGGCCCCGACCGGCGGCCTGGGTATCGGCGTCGATCGTCTGGTGATGCTGCTGACCGGCAGCAGCTCGATCCGCGATGTGCTGCTGTTCCCGTACATGCGTCCGGAGCAGTAAGTCACCTTTTTGACTCCCGATTGTGCGCGCCGTCCCGAAACGAGACGGCGCGATTGACGCGTCCCGCACTCGGCGTATCGTAATTGCACTACCTTGACGCCTGCTATGGCTTGATCGGCGTTAGGGGAGGGCACGGTGTGGGGAGTCCGCTTCACATTGTGATGACGATCATGAATCGGGATGCACGACACGGGAGTCAGGCCGATGCAGGGTGCGAGCGTTCGCAGCGGCAGAGTATCCTCGCCTGCTGATGATCCAGCGTGGTCGAAAAACCAGGCAGAGTACGCGTTGAATATCGTCATCGTTGATGACCAGACTTCCGCCCGGACGATGCTGCGTCACGTCATCGAAGACATCGCGCCGGAACTGAGCGTGTATGACTTCGGCGATCCGCTGACCGCATTGGCCTGGTGTGAAGCCCATCCGGTCGACCTGCTGCTGCTCGATTACCGCATGCCGGAGATGGACGGGCTGGAATTCGCTCGCCGTTTCCGTCGGCTGCCCAAGCACCGCGACATTCCGGTGATCCTGATCACCGTGGTCGGTGACGAGCCGATCCGCCAGGCGGCACTGGAAGCAGGGGTCATCGACTTCCTGGTCAAGCCGATCCGCCCGCGCGAACTGCGTGCGCGCTGCTACAACCTGCTGCAGCTGCGCCAGCAGACCGAGAACGTGAAGCAACGGGCGCTGTCGCTGGAGCAGCGCCTGCTGGCCAGCATGCATGAGGTCGAAGAGCGGGAGCGCGAAACGCTGTCGCGGCTGGCGCGCGCGATCGAGTTCCGTGATGCCGGCACCAGCGCCTACCTGGAGCGCATGGCACGTGTGGCCGGCCTGATTGCCGAACAGCTCGGGCTGCCCGAGGAGGAGGTGCGCCTGATCGAAATGGCTGCGCCGCTGCATGACATGGGCAAGATCGCCATTCCCGATGCGGTGCTGCTCAAGCAGGGCAAGCTCAACGAGGAGGAGCTGGCGATCATGCGCCGGCACCCGCGGATTGGCCATGAACTGCTGAGCGGCAGCCAGAATCGTTTCATCCAGGTTGGCGCGTTGATCGCACTGCGTCATCATGAGCGCTACGACGGCAGCGGCTATCCTGATGGGCTGGTCGGCGATGCGATTCCGCTGGAAGCGCGCATCGTGGCTGTCGCCGATGTCTTCGACGCCCTGATTTCGCCCCGTCCGTACAAGGAAGCATGGACCATGGAAGCCACCCTGGCTTATCTCTACGCCCAGCGTGGACGGCTGTTCGATCCCCGATGTGTGGACGCGCTGCTGCGCGGCCGCGAACAGCTGGACCAGATCTGCGCCGAGCATTCGATGGCGTCCGCGCGCCCGGGGCTGGGCGCGTGAAACGGCTGTTGTCGCAGCTGCGGCTGCGCCTGTCCCAGCGCCAGGACAGCGAACACGGCCAGCAGATCGTCCGTATTGTCCTGATCAGCCTGATCCTGGCCTACGTGCTGTTGCCGGCGCCGCGCCACGATCTGCCGCACACGCAGTACGTGGGCGTGCTGGCGATCGTCTTGACCGGCCTGAGCCTGTCGCTGCTGCTGTTCGGCTGGCTGCTGTGGCGGCCGGCGCGTTCCGATCCCCGCCGCGTGCTGGGCATGCTCGCCGACTATGGCCTGATCGCTGCCGGCATGGTGCAGATGGGCGAGCCGCTGGCCTGGGTCTACATCGTGGTGATGTGGGTGACGGTCGGCAACGGCATGCGCTTCGGCAACCACTACCTGTACGTGGCGGTGGCGATGGCGATGGTGAGCTTCGGTTGCACGGTGCTGCTGACGCCTTACTGGCAACAGAATTTCCGTCTGGCCATCGGCCTCTGGCTCGGCCTGGCGGCGGTGCCGCTGTACTTCTCGACACTGCTGCGGCAGCTGACCGAAGCGATGGCCGAGGCGCGCCGTGCCAGCGAGGCCAAGAGCCGTTTCCTGGCCAACATGAGCCACGAGTTCCGCACGCCGTTGAACGGCCTCAACGGCATGACCGAAGTGCTGGCGACCACGCGCCTGGACGATGAGCAGCGCGAGTGCCTCAACACCATCCAGGCGTCGTCGCGCAGCCTGCTGGCGCTGGTGGAGGAAGTGCTGGACATCTCGGCCATCGAGGCCGGCAAGCTGCGCGTGGTGGCCGAAGACTTCGCCGTGGCCGACGTGATCCAGGCGATCGGGCTGATCCTGTTGCCGCAGGCCAAGGCCAAGCGCCTGGATTACCGGGTGAAGGTCGCCGATGGTGTGCCGCCCCGCGTGCGCGGAGACGTCGGGCACCTGCGGCAGATCCTGCTGAACCTGGCCGGCAACGCGGTCAAGTTCACCGATCACGGCCGGGTCGAAATCCGTGTCAGCGTGGTGCAGGCCGATACCAGTGGCGCGGTGCGGCTGCGCTTCGACATCCTCGACACCGGCATCGGTGTAGCGCCGGCCATGCGTGCGCGGCTGTTCGATGCCTTCGAGCAGGCTGACGTCAGCATGGCGCGTCGCCACGAGGGCACCGGGCTGGGCACGACCATCGCCAAGGGCCTGGTCGAAGCAATGGACGGCGATATCGGTTATCTGGAAAACCCGCCGCGCGGCAGCCATTTCTGGGTCGAGCTGCCGTTCGCGCCGCCGCAACCGCAGGTGCCGGGTGCGGTGCCGAGCCTGACCGGCGACGACGACGCGGGGCCGGGTGGCAACGTGATCGCATTTGCCGACCCGTTCCTGCGCCATCGCGCCCGCGTGCGCAGCATGCAGATCCTGGTGGCCGACGACCACGAGGCCAACCGCATGGTCCTGCAGCGCCTGCTGCAGAAGGCCGGGCATCGCGTGCTGTGCGTGGACGGCGGTGAGGCAGTGCTGGATGCGCTGGCCGACAGTGAATTCGATGCGGTCATCGTCGACCTGCACATGCCGGGCATGAGTGGGCTGGACATGCTGAAGGAGTTGCGGGTGATGCAGGCCGGCGGCGGTCCGCGCACGCCGGTGCTGGTGCTCAGTGCCGATGTCACGCCCGAGGCGATCCAGCGCTGCACCCAGGCTGGGGCGCATGCTTTCCTGGCCAAGCCCGTGGTGGCGGTGCGCCTGCTCGATACCCTGGCCGAGATCGCCAGCAACGCCCAGCTGAAGACCATGGCCGCACCGGTGGTGCGACCGATGGCGCTGCAGGATGGGGTGCTCGACAGCAGCGTGCTGGACGAGCTGGCCTCGCTGGGGATGGGCGAGGGCTTCGAACGTGAGTTCATCCGCCAGTGCCTGGAGGACGTGGCGGGCTGCATGGGCAAGGCCGAGCAGGCCGGTGAGGCCACGCAGTGGGATGTGTTCCGCGAACAATCCCACGCGATCAAGGGCGTGGCCAGCAACCTTGGCCTGATGCGCGCGTCCAACCGTGCCGGCGAGCTGATGCGGATGGCCGACTGGCAGCTGAAGACCGAATGGCGCCAGCGCCTGGGCATCCTGCAGGAGGCGATCAAGGAAGGCCGGCGCGCGCTGGAGGCACGGGCCGAACGCCGGCTGCGCGGCGCTGCCGACGATGGCGAGGCGCGTTGAACCACGGCAGGGTGCATAAAAAAAGCCCGGTGGCCAACCGGGCTTGAACCCATCCTGGGGGAGGGATGAATCAGGCCGCGTCGAGGCTGGCGCGACGGGTCTGGGCCTTGATCAGGCGGTCCATGGTGCGCAGCGAACGGTCGCCGAGGGCCAGGGCGGAATCGACCCAAACCTTGGTGATCTCCAGCAGTTCGTCGTAGCTGACCGGCTGGGCGATGGCGCGTGCGGCGTTCATCGCCAGATAGGACTGCGGTGTGCGCTGCTGCTGGCGGATCAGTTCTTCCACCGCCGCCCGGCCTTCGCCCTTCTTCACTAGCACGTCGACCACGCCCATCGCGTGCATCTCCTCGGCGCTGTAGACCCGGCCGTCGAGGATGATCTTCTCGGCGAGGTGGGGGGACACGCGCCGGCACAGGAAGGAGTACGCACCCATGCCCGGGAACAGGCCGAACAGCACCTCCGGCAGGCCCAGTCCGCTGCCTTCCTCGGCGACGATGGTGTGGCAGGCCAGGGCCATTTCCAGCCCGCCGCCGAGGGCGTCACCCTGGATCAGCGCGATCGAACGGACGTCGCCGCCGAACCCGGTGTGCAGGTGGTGCACGCCCTCCACGCAGCGCTGGGCATAGTTCAGCAGGAGGTCGCGGTTGCCTTCGCGGATCAGGCGTGTGAACAGGTCCAGGTCGCCGCCCAGATTGTAGGCGACGGCATCGGAGGCCAGCACGAAATGCCGCAATGTTCCGCTGTGGCGTTCGGCAGGGCTGCGGGTGATGGCCGCCATGTAGCTCCACATCTCGTCGAGCATGTCCTTGCGGCAGCAGGGGCGGATCCCGGTGGCGGCATCGGCGTGCATGAACAGCCAGTGGGCAGCGCCGCCGGCGCTGTCTTCGGTGCGGATGGTGGCGAACGGTGAGCCGCTTGAAGGCAGCTTTTCGATGGTACTCATGGAAGGGTCCTCGGCATGCGGCCCGCAGTGTCAGGTGGGTGGCCGGCGGGCCGAACGGTCCACACACGCGGCGATGCTACACCGCCCCAGGGGCGTCGCATGCGAAAGGGCCCGGGACGTTTCCGCCCCGGGCCCTGCATCGTTCAAATTGCCGCAAACCCTTACTGGGCGGGCGTATCGCGGAGTTCGCGGCGGAGGATCTTGCCGACATTGGTCTTCGGCAGCTCCTTTCGGAATTCAACGATTTTGGGGTGCTTGTAGCCGGTCAGGTTGGCCCGGGCATGCTCCTTGACCATTTCGGCGGTCAGGTTCGGGTCCTTCTTCACGATGACCACCTTGACCACTTCCCCGGACTTTTCGTCCGGCACGCCGACCGCGGCCACTTCCAGCACGCCCGGCATCATCGCGATCACGTCCTCGACTTCATTCGGGTACACGTTGAAGCCGGACACCAGGATCATGTCCTTCTTGCGGTCGACGATGTAGAAGAAGCCGTGTTCGTCCATCTTCGCCATGTCGCCGGTATGCAGCCAGCCGTCGGCATCGATCGCCTTGGCGGTTTCCTCCGGGCGCTGCCAGTAGCCCTTCATCACCTGCGGGCCCTTGATGCAGAGCTCGCCGACCTCGCCCAGCGGTAGGATGGCGCTGTTGTCGTCCTTGATGCAGGCATCGGTGGACGGGATCGGCAGGCCGATCGAGCCGTTGTATTCGGTCAGGGTGAGCGGGTTGATGCAGGCCGCCGGCGAGGTCTCGGTCAGGCCATACGCCTCGACCAGGGTCACCCCGGTGACCTTCTTCCAACGCTCGGCCACGGCGCGTTGCACCGCCATGCCGCCGCCCAGGGTGACCTTCAGCGAGGAAAAGTCGACCGTGTCGAAGCCGGGGGTGTTGAGCAGGCCATTGAACAGCGTGTTGACGCCGGTGATGGCGGTGAAGCGCACCGACTTGAGCTCCTTGACGAAGCCCTTCATGTCACGCGGATTGGTGATCAGGTGGTTGCAGCCACCGAACTTCATGAAGACCAGCCCGTTCGCGGTCAGTGCGAAGATGTGGTACAGCGGCAGGGCGGTGATGATCCACTCCTTGCCCATCTCGATGCCCGACGCACTGATCCAGGCCGAGGCCTGCTGCATGTTGGCGATCAGGTTGCGGTTGGTCAGCATCGCGCCCTTGGCCACGCCGGTGGTGCCGCCGGTGTACTGCAGGAACGCAATGTCGTCGTGGTCGATCTCGACCTGGGGCAGGCTGTGGCGGCTGCCGATCTTCAGCGCCTGGCGGAAGCGCACCGCGCCCTTGAGATGGTAGTTGGGCACCATCTTCTTGATGTACTTCAGCACGAAGTTGACGATCACGCCCTTGGCGCCAAGCAGGTCGCCCAGGCCGGTGGTGATCACGTGCTTGACCGGCGTATCGGCGATGACCTGCTCGACGGTGTCGCCGAAGTTGTCGACCACCACCAGTGCGGTCACGCCGGCATCGATCAGCTGGTGCTTGAGCTCGCGCGCGGTGTACAACGGATTGACATTGACCACGGTCAGGCCGGCGCGCAGCACGCCGAAGGTGGCCACCGGGTACTGCAGGCAGTTGGGCATCATCAGGGCGACGCGGTCACCCTTCTTGAGCTTGAGCTCTCCCAGCAGGTAGGCCGCGAACTGATTGACCAGCGCGTCGGTCTCGCCATAGGTGAGGACCTTGCCGAAGCTGGAGTAGGCGGGACGGTCGCGGAATTTCGCGACGGAAGCGTCGAAGACCGAAGCTACCGAATGGAACTCGTTGACGTCGATCTCGGCGGGAACGCCTTTCGGATAGCTCTGCAGCCAGGGACGATCCAGACTCATATTCCCCCTCCAGGAATCGTGATGTATTAGGTTCCGGCCCTGAGCGTATCGACAACGGCCGGTCATTGCAGCATACCCCGCCGTAGGGAAAACGCGAAGAGGCCCCGAAGGGCCTCTTTGCTGGGTAGTGCCGGCCGCTGGCCGGCATCTGCGCTCGATCGGGATTCCGGTTGGTGCCGGCCAGCGGCCGGCACTACCGTGGCGCCAACCGGGCCGCTTGCGTCAGCCCTGCTTGCGCACCGGTGCGCCGTTGGCCTTGTAGTACGGCGCAGTGCTGCGGGCCAGCGGGGTGCGGCCGCGGATCACGTCGGCCAGCTTCTCGGCCATCATGATGGTCGGCGCGTTGAGGTTGCCGGTCACCACCTGCGGCATGATCGAGGCATCGACGATGCGGAGGCCTTCCAGGCCGTGCACGCGACCCTGGCCATCGACCACCGCCATCGGGTCATCAGCATGGCCCATCTTGTTCGAGCACGACGGGTGGTAGGCGGTTTCGGCATGCTCGCGCACGAATGCATCGATCTGCGCGTCGGTCTGCAGTGCACTGCCCGGCGAGATCTCGCGGCCGCTGTACGGGGCCAGCGCCGGCTGCGCGAAGATCTCGCGGGTGATGCGGATCGCCGCGCGGAATTCGCGCCAGTCCTGCTCGTGCGACATGTAGTTGAACAGGATGCTCGGATGTTCGCGCGGGTCCTTCGAGCGCACATGGATGCGGCCACGGCTGGGCGAGCGCATCGAGCCGACGTGCATCTGGAAGCTGTGCGCCTTGATCGGGTTGGAGCCGTTGTAGTTGATCGCCACCGGCAGGAAGTGGTACTGCAGGTTCGGCCAGTCGAACTCGGCGTCGCTGCGGATGAAGCCACCGGCCTCGAACTGGTTGCTGGCGCCGATGCCGGTGCCCAGGAACAGCCACTCGGCACCGATCGCCGGCTGGTTGTACAGCTTCAGCGCCGGCGCCAGCGACACCGGCTTCTTGCATTCGTACTGCAGGTACATCTCAAGGTGATCCTGCAGGTTGGCGCCGACGCCGGGCAGGTGGTGCACCAGGTCGATGTCCAGGCTGCGCAGCAGGTCGGCCGGGCCGACACCCGAGCGCTGCAGGATCTGCGGCGAGGCGATGGCGCCGCCGCACAGCAGCACTTCGCGGCGGGCGGTGGCGCGCTGCGGCTGGTCGTTGTGCAGCCACTGCACGCCCACCGCGCGCTTGCCCGAGAACAGGATGCGGTCGGTCAGCGCGTGGGTGACGATGGTCAGGTTCGGGCGTGGCTTGGCCAGGTCCAGGTAGCCGCGGGCGGTGCTGGAACGACGGCCGTTCGGGGTCACCGTGCGGTCCATCGGGCCGAAGCCTTCCTGCTGATAGCCGTTGAGGTCGTCGGTGCGCGGGTAGCCGGCCTGCACGCCGGCTTCGACCATCGCAGCGAACAGTTCGTTGTTGCCGGCCTTCGGCGTGGTCACCCGCAGCGGGCCATCACCACCGTGGTAGTCGTTGGGGCCGATGTCGCGGGTTTCGGCCTTGCGGAAGTAGGGCAGGCAGTCCAGATAGGTCCAGTCTTCCAGGCCCGGCATGCTGGCCCAGTTGTCGTAGTCCATCGCGTTGCCGCGGATGTAGCACATGCCGTTGATCAGCGACGAGCCACCCAGGCCCTTGCCGCGGCCGCAGTCCATGCGGCGGTTGTTCATGAAGGGCTCCGGATCGGTCTTGTACGCCCAGTTGTAGCGCTTGCCCTGCAGCGGGAAGGCCAGTGCAGCCGGCATCTGGGTACGGAAGTCGAGCCGGTAGTCCGGGCCACCGGCTTCCAGCAGCAGCACGCTGACATCGGCATCTTCGGTGAGGCGGGTGGCCAGCACGTTGCCGGCTGAACCGGCGCCGATGATGATGTAGTCGTACTCGTTATGGGTGCTCATGGGTGTCTCCTGCAGGCCGGGGCGCGCTGCATGCAGGCGTCCCGGCGGAATGTCGGATCGGCGCGGTGGCCGGACGATGGGGCGTGCTCGGGGCGCGCCGGTCAGAACACGCTGGCGTAGTCGCCCAGCTCGACCTGCACCGACTTGATGCGGGTGTAGTGGCCGAGGGTGGAGATACCGTTCTCGCGGCCGACGCCGGATTCCTTGTAGCCACCGACCGGCATTTCGGCCGGCGATTCACCCCAGGTGTTGATCCAGCAGATGCCGGCTTCCAGGCGATGGATGATGCGGTGGGCGCGGCTGATGTCCTTGCTGACCACGCCGGCAGCCAGGCCGAAGGTGGTGTCGTTGGCACGACGCACCACTTCGTCTTCGTCGTCATAGGCGAGGATGCTCATCACCGGCCCGAAGATCTCTTCCTTGACGATGGTCATGTCATCGCGGCAGTCGGAGAACACGGTCGGCAGCACGTAGGCGCCCTGGGCCAGCGCACCTTCGGTGGCACGGCCGCCACCCGTCAGCAGGCGGGCACCTTCGGCCTTGCCGCTCTCGATGTAGCGCAGCACGTTTTCCATGTGCGGGAAGCTGGTCAACGGGCCGAAGTTGGTGTCGGCGGCCATCGGGTCGCCGATGCGGATGCGCTTGACGCGCTCGACGACGGCCACCTCGAATGCGGCCAGCATGCTGCGCGGCACGAACACGCGGGTGCCGTTGGTGCAGACCTGGCCGGAGCTGAAGAAGTTGGCCATCACCGCAATGTCGGCGGCGCGGTCCAGATCGGCGTCATCGCAGATCACCAGCGGTGACTTGCCGCCCAGCTCCATGGTCACTTCCTTCAGCGACGAGGACGCCGCGCTGGCCATGACCTTCTTGCCGGTGGCGACGCCACCGGTGAAGGAGATCTTCTCGATCACCGGGTGCTCGGTCAGCCACTGGCCGATCTCGCGGCCCGGGCCCTGCACGACGTTGAACACGCCGGCCGGCACGCCGGCTTCGGTGTAGATTTCGGCCAGCCGGATCGCGGTCAGCGGCGTCACTTCCGACGGCTTGAACACCATCGCGTTGCCGGCAGCCAGCGCCGGCGCCGACTTCCACATGGCGATCTGGATCGGGTAGTTCCATGCGCCGATGCCGGCGACCACGCCCAGCGGCTCGCGACGGGTGTAGAAGAAGCTCGATTCGCGCAGCGGCAGCTGGATGCCTTCGATGGCGGTGGCCAGGCCGGCGTAGTACTCGACCACGTCGGCACCGGTGACGATGTCCACGGTGGTGGTCTCGGCCAGCGCCTTGCCGGTGTCCAGGGTTTCCAGGTGGGCCAGTTCGTCGTTGCGCTCGCGCAGGAGCTCGACGGCGCGGCGCAGGATGCGCGAGCGCTCCATGGCGGTCATTGCGGCCCACACCTTCTGGCCTTCGGCTGCGCTCTGCACGGCACGTTCGACGTCGGCCTGGCTGGCGACCTGCACCTCGGCGATCACCTCGCCGGTGGCCGGGTTGACGGTCTTGAAGGTCTTGCCGCTGGTGGCATCGACGCGCTGGCCGTGGATGTAGAGCTGTTGGACGGGCAGGGTGGTCATGGGGCGTACTCCTTGGAAGGGGGCGGGTGCTGGAGCGCTTATAGCGCGACAGCCTGCAACTGGAAGTCGATGTAGCCGTAAGCGATGCGCCGGGACTTCTCGGCGTTGAACTGGCCGCCGACCAGGCTGCCGCGCAGCCACAGGCCATCGATCATCGCGGCCAGGCCGCGGGCAGCCAGGCGGGCCTGCGGGTGGGGCAGCAGGCGGTTGAACTGGTGGCACAGGTTGGAGAACAGGCGCTGGTCGTTGGCGCGCTGCAGCCGGGCCAGTTCCGGCTGGTGCATGCTGGCGGCCCAGAAGGTGAGCCAGACGCGCATCGCGGTGCCGTTGATCTGGCTGTCGTCGAAGTTGCCATCGACGATGGCGCGCAGCTGCTCGCGCGGATCGTCGCCGGCGTCTGCGCGGTAGCGGGCGACGGCGTCCTTCAGTTCGCGCAGGATCTGCCGCATTGCAGCATTGAGCAGGCCGTCCTTGTCGCCGAAGTAGTGGGCGACGATGCCGCTGGACAACCCCGCCTTCTTCGCGATGGTGGCGACGGTGGCATCGGCCATGCCGATCTCGTCGATGGTCTGGAAAGTGGCCCGGATCAGCTGTTCGCGCCGTACCGGTTCCACGCCTTTCTTCGGCATTGTCTCTCCACGGTTTGCGACCCGAAGGATCGGGCTGCCCGCCATTATGCTTTTTATTGATTGAACGTTCAATCAATAAACCATAGGATGCGCTCGCGCCCCACGCCATGGGCCCGGTTTACCGGTCCGGCCCCGCCCATGTGCTCCCTCGGACTTGATGAGACGACCCCATGTCTTCCCTGGCTCATCCCAAGCGTTCGCCCCTGCGCTTGAACCGTTTTGTCTTCCTCAGCTCCTCAGTGTCGATCGGCATCCTCGGGCTGCTCACCGTGCTCTATCCCGAAGGCAGCGAGCACTGGCTGCAATGGGCGCAGGCCGAGGTCTCGGCCGCGTTCGGCTGGTGGTACATGCTGCTGATCGTGCTGTGCCTGGGCTTCGTGCTGTGGCTGGCGTTCTCGCCGTACGGCCGCATCCGCCTGGGCCACAACGAAGAGTCACCGGCCTTTGGCTATGTTGCCTGGGTCTCGATGCTGTTCTCGGCCGGCATCGGCATCGCGCTGCTGTACTACGGCGCCTATGAGCCGCTGGACCATTTCCTGCACCCGCCCGGGCAGCCCGGCGGCACCGTGGCCGCCGGCCGCGAGGCGATGATGCTGACCTTCCTGCACTGGGGCCTGCATGGCTGGGCGCTGTATGCGCTGGTCGGCGTGGCACTGGGCTATTTCGCCTATCGCCGGGACCTGCCGCTGGCGCTGCGCTCTGCGTTGTACCCGGTCTTCGGTGAGCGAATTCATGGCCGCATCGGCGACATGGTCGATGGCTTCGGCATTCTGGCCACGCTGATCTCGATGGTGACCAACCTCGGCATCGGCGCCCTGGTGGTGCAGTCCGGCCTGGTCTACCTGTTCCACATCCCGGATACGCCGCAGGTGCTGGTGGTGATCGTGCTGGTGATGATGGTCGTGGCCACCATCGGCGTAGTCGCTGGCGTGGAAAAGGGCATTGCCTGGCTGTCCAACCTCAACGTGCGCCTGCTGTGTGGCCTGCTGCTGTTCGTGCTGGTCACCGGCCCGACCCTGCACCTGTTCGATGGCCTGATCCAGAACACCGGCGATTACCTCGGCGCGTTCGTGCGCAAGAGCTTCGACATGTACCTCAACGACCCCAAGGGCCGTGAGTGGATGGGTTCGTGGACGCTGTTCTACTGGGCGTGGTGGATCGCCTGGGCGCCGTTCGTCGGCCTTTTCGTGGCGCGCATCTCGCGCGGCCGCACCATCCGCGAAGTGATCTTGGGCGTGTTGCTGATCCCGCTCGGCTTCACCCTGGCCTGGCTGTCGATCTTCGGCAACACCGCCATCGACCTGGTGCTCAACCATGGCCAGGCGATCCTGGGTGACGTGGCCCAGCACGATGCAGCGATGACCTTGTTCAAGCTGCTGGAATACCTGCCTGCGGCGCCGTACGTGGCCGGTGCTGCGGTGGTGATCGGCTTCGTGCTGTTCCTGACCCCGGTCGACTCGGGCACGCTGATGATCGCCAACCTGTGCACCCGTCGCGTTGACGATGGCGTGGAAGATGGCCATGACGCGCCGATCTGGCTGCGCGTGTTCTGGGCCGCCGGCATCACTGTGGCCAGCGTCGGCCTGCTGCTGGCTGGCAATTTCAGCGCGATGCAGACGGCGGTGGTGCTGTGCGGCCTGCCGTTCTCGTTCACCCTGGCGTTCTACATGTGGGGCCTGTTGAAGGCCCTGCGCACCGACCCGGATGCGCCGCGCCGCTGAGCGGGCATCCGGCATCCATCCCGATGCCGCCGATGAGGCAGTAGAGCCAGGCCATGCCTGGCTGCGGTGAAACAGCAAGGGCCGGATCCGTGAGGATCCGGCCCTTGCTGTTTGCTCCCGGGATTCGCCGGGCATGGCCCGGCGTTACCCATTACTTGGCTGCCAGCTGGCGAAGCACGTACTGCAGCAGGCCGCCATGACGGAAGTACTCGACTTCCTTCGGGGTCAGCAGCATTACCGAGACCTCAAAGGTCTTCTTCGTGCCATCGGCCTTGGTCGCGGTGACCGTGGCGCGCTTGCTGGCACCGTCCTGCAGGCCGGTGATGTCGATCACTTCCGAGCCGTCCAGGCCCAGCGTCTGTGCGTTCTCGCCGTTGCGGAACTGCAGCGGCAGCACGCCCATGCCGACCAGGTTGGAGCGGTGGATGCGCTCGAAGCTCTCGGCGATGACCGCCTTCACCCCCAGCAGCAGGGTGCCCTTGGCCGCCCAGTCACGCGACGAGCCGGTGCCGTACTCCTTGCCGGCCAGCACCACCAGCGGCACCTTGTCGGCCTTGTACTTCATGGCCGCGTCGTAGATCGCCAGCTTTTCCGGCTGGCCACCACCGGCCGGGTAGTACAGGGTGTTGCCGCCTTCCTCGCCACCGAACATCAGGTTCTTGATGCGGATGTTGGCGAAGGTGCCGCGGACCATCACGTCATCGTTGCCGCGACGGCTGCCGTAGCTGTTGAAGTCGGCCGGCTGCACGCCGCGCTCCTGCAGGAAGCGGCCTGCCGGCGAGTCCTTCTTGATGTTGCCGGCCGGGGAAATGTGGTCGGTGGTGATCGAGTCGCCGAACAGGCCCATCACGCGTGCGCCGTGCACGTCGTCGATGCTGCCGGTCTGCATGGTCATGCCATCGAAGTAGGGCGGGTTCTTGATGTAGGTGGAGGCGTCGCTCCACGCGTACAGGTTGCCGTCCGGCGAGGCGATGGTGTTCCAGCGGGTGTCACCCTTGAACACATCGGCGTAGTTCTGCTTGAACATCTCCGGGCCAATGGTGGCGGCGATGACATCGCCGATTTCCTTGTTGCTTGGCCAGATGTCGCGCAGGAACACCGGCTGCCCATCGCTGCCGGTACCCAGCGGCTGGGTGGTCAGGTCGATGTCGGTGGTGCCGGCGATGGCATAGGCCACCACCAGCGGCGGGCTGGCCAGGTAGTTCATCTTCACTTCGGGGTGCACGCGGCCCTCGAAGTTGCGGTTGCCCGACAGCACCGAGGTCACCACCAGATCGCCAGCGGCGATGGCGGCGCTGACTTCGGTCGGCAGCGGGCCGGAGTTGCCGATGCAGGTGGTGCAGCCATAGCCGACCACGTAGAAGCCGATCTTCTCCAGCTCCTTCAGCACACCGGCCTTTTCAAGGTAATCGGTCACCACGCGCGAGCCCGGGCCGAGCGAGGTCTTCACCCACGGCTGGCGGTTCAGGCCCTTGGCGGCTGCGTTGCGGGCCAGCAGGCCGGCACCGATCATCACCGCCGGGTTGGAGGTGTTGGTGCACGAGGTGATGGCGGCGATGACCACTGCGCCATCCTTCAGCCGCACCTTGCGGCCTTCGATCTCGATGTCGGCAAAGCCCTTGGCCAGCTGCTCGTTGCCGACCGCGGCGCCGCCGCCTTCGTTGACGAAGGTGGCAACGTCCTCGCTGCGCTTGTCACGGTTGGCAGTCATGCCGACCAGCGCTTCGCGGTAGTTCTTCTGCACGTCTTCCAGCAGCACGCGGTCCTGCGGGCGCTTCGGGCCGGCGAGCGACGGCTTCACCGTGCCCATGTCCAGTTCCAGCGTGCTGCTGTACTGGGCGTGCGGGCTGCCGGGTTCGTGCCACAGGCCCTGCGCCTTGGCGTAGGCCTCGACCAGGTTGATCTGCTCTTCGCTGCGGCCCGACAGGCGCAGGTAGTTCAGCGATTCCGCGTCGATCGGGAAGATGCCGCAGGTGGCGCCGTACTCCGGGGCCATGTTGCCGATGGTGGCGCGGTCGGCCAGCGGAAGGTGCTGCAGGCCGTCACCGTAGAACTCGACGAACTTGCCCACCACGCCCAGCTTGCGCAGCATCTGGGTGACGGTCAGCACCAGGTCGGTGGCGGTGGCGCCCTCGGGCAACTTGCCGGTCAGCTTGAAGCCGACCACCTGCGGGATCAGC
The DNA here is from genome assembly GCF_047520695.2 of Stenotrophomonas sp. AR029. Classification (NCBI taxonomy): domain Bacteria; kingdom Pseudomonadati; phylum Pseudomonadota; class Gammaproteobacteria; order Lysobacterales; family Lysobacteraceae; genus Stenotrophomonas; species Stenotrophomonas sp. AR029. Next base: position 19,448 of record NZ_JAXBQQ020000013.1, read on the forward strand.
ATCGACGACGGCTGGCCGAGCATGGCGGCCTCCGCTTCGATGCCGCCCACGCCCCAGCCCAGCACGCCGATGCCATTGATCATGGTGGTGTGGCTGTCGGTACCGAACACGGTGTCGGGGTAGGCAATGTCCTTGCCATCCTTCTGCGCGGTCATCACCACGCGGGCCAGGTTCTCCAGGTTCACCTGGTGGACGATGCCGGTGTTGGGCGGCACCACCTTGAAGTTGTCGAAGGCCTTCTGGCCCCAGCGCAGGAAGCCATAGCGTTCCTGGTTGCGCTGGAACTCGATCTTGCCGTTGAGGTCCAGCGCGTCGGGCTTGCCGAACACATCGACCTGCACCGAGTGGTCGATGACCAGTTCGGAGGGAATCTGCGGATTGATCTGCTCCGGCTTGCCGCCGAGCTTGACCACCGCATCGCGCATCGCGGCCAGGTCGACCACGCAGGGCACGCCGGTGAAGTCCTGCAGGACCACGCGCGCCGGCATGAACGCGATCTCGGTGTCCGGCTCGGCCGCCGGGTTCCAGCGGGCCACGGCTTCGATGTGGTCCTTGCCGACAGTGATGCCGCCGTCCTCGTGCCGGAGCAGGTTCTCCAGCAGGATCTTCATCGAGTAGGGCAGGTGGGAGATATCGAAGCGCTGGCCCAGCGTGGGCAGGCTGAAGTAGTCGTAGGTCTTGCCACCGACGTTCAGCTGGCTGCGGGTGGAGAACGAATCGCTCATGCGGGTTAACTCCTTCTTGCGGATGGCTTGCAGTGGCCCGCGCATGGGCAGGCCTGCTTGCGGTGGCCGGCAGTCCGTGCCGCCGGGCAGAAGGCCAGTATCGCCGATGCCGTCGGGGCCGCAGAACTGCGGGCTCAGAACGCAAGGTTATAAATTCGTATGTAGTTTTCGTGTCATGGCGCCGCCGAACCTAGTGCGGGCTGACAGGCTCGAGGCAGTGCCGTATGGCGCCGGGGGACAGGAGGACGACAGCATGGGGGGGCTGCAGGCGCTGGGGGCGGAGCCGTGCTGAGCGATGGTCATCGTGGCGGTCGAGGCGTTCTTGACCGGGCACGGGGGGCGCGCCGCCGACGGGCAGCGCGCCAGTCAGTGGCGATCAGCCACCCAGGAACGGATTGCCGGTCTTGGCGGGAGCCGCGCCCTTGGATTTCACCTTGAGTACGTTGTCCTTGCCGAACTCAAAGACGGTCGATTCCTGCACGTTCTTTCCGAAGTGCTTGATCTTGGCGTAGTCGTAGTACCAGACCTGGATGTCGCCAAGCTGCTCACGACGCGTCGGCGCTCCAAACTTCTCGCGGACCTGGTCCTGGGTCGCCTTGCCCACCTCCAGCTCGTCCAGTTGCTTCTGGGTGATCTCAGTGCCGGTGGTGTGGGCCGCGAACGGATTGGCGTGGGCCGGGCCTGCGGCCAGGGCCAGGGGGGTGGCCAGAGCCAGGGTCAGGATGAATGCGCGCATTGAACGTCCTTTTATGACGAAGGGGGCGTGCGGTGCCGGAGTGTCCCGGCCCGGTACAGCGAGTGCTGCCCGGCCAGTCTAGCGGTCGAATGCGACTGATTCTGGTTCAAGGTCACAGTTCGCCCGATTTGAGGTGTTTACGTCAGGTATGTATAATTCATACATACTTTTTGAGGCCTACCCATGGAAGCCACCGTTGCAGAACGCGGACAGATCACCCTGCCCAAGGCGGTGCGTGATGCCCTCGGCCTGACCAAGGGCACGCTGCTGAAGGTCGAGCTGGACGGCAGCCGCATCATCCTGCGCAAGAGTGTTGACGATGCCATTTCACGGGCGCGCGGCAAGTTCGCGCTGGACGGCTTCGAGTCATCCGACGCGGCCGTGCGCGCGGTGCGTGACGAGGAGTAAGCCGTGATGATCGCCGTCGATTCGCCGGTGCTGGTCGAGCTGCTCAGCAATGGCCCGCAGGCCGATGCCGTGGAAGCCATCCTCCGGCAGAGCCTGGTCGGTGGCCGCGTGGTGGTCTGTGGCGCAACCCTCGCCGAAGTGTGCGCATCGCTGCGCGGTGGTGCCGAGGTGCTCGAAGCGCTGGAAGAGATGGGCGTGCACTTCAACCCGATGGAAGCCAAGTCGGCGCTGCGCGCCGGCGAGATGCACCGCCGTCACCGCCAGCGCGGCGGTAGCCGTCGCAGCCTGGACGAATTCATGGTCGGCGCCCACGCACTGCTGCAGTGCGACGGCCTGATCACCTGGAACGACACGTTTTACCGCGACTACTTCAAGGGCCTGAAGCTGATCGTGCCGCACGCCTGAGCCCACTTTTGATTTTTCAACCTACGCATTACCCGGGAGTTGTCATGTTGGAAGCCTACCGCCACCACGTCGCCGAGCGCGCTGCGCTTGGCATCCCGCCGCTGCCGCTGAGCGCGCAGCAGACGGCCGATGTCATCGAACTGCTGAAGAACCCGCCGCAGGGCGAGGCCGAGTTCCTGCTCGACCTGCTGACCCACCGCGTGCCGGCCGGCGTCGATGACGCGGCCAAGGTCAAGGCCTCGTACCTGGCGGCGATCGCGCTGGGCAGCGAGCAGAACCGGCTGATCAGCCGCGAGCGCGCCACCGAACTGCTGGGTACCATGCTCGGCGGCTACAACGTTGCACCGCTGGTGCAGCTGCTGGACGACGCCAGCGTCGGCACCATCGCCGCCAACGGCCTGAAGAAGACCCTGCTGGTGTTCGATGCGTTCCATGACGTGCAGGAGAAGGCCAAGGCCGGCAACGCCAACGCCCAGGCCGTGCTGCAGAGCTGGGCCGATGCCGAGTGGTTCACCAGCAACCCGGAAGTGCCGCAGAGCCTGACCGTCACCGTGTTCAAGGTGCCGGGCGAAACCAACACCGATGACCTGTCGCCAGCACCGGACGCGACCACCCGCCCGGACATTCCGATGCACGCGCTGGCGATGCTGAAGAACAAGCGCGACGACGCGCCGTTCACCCCGGAAGAAGACGGCAAGCGCGGCCCGATCCAGCAGATCCTGTCGCTGAAGGACAAGGGCCACCTGGTCGCCTACGTCGGCGACGTGGTCGGCACCGGCTCCTCGCGCAAGTCGGCCACCAACAGCGTGCTGTGGTGGACCGGCGATGACATTCCGTACATCCCGAACAAGCGCGCTGGCGGCGTGTGCCTGGGCGGCAAGATCGCCCCGATCTTCTACAACACCATGGAAGATGCCGGTGCGCTGCCGATCGAGCTGGACGTGTCGAAGATGGAGCACGGCGATGTCATCGAGCTGCGTCCGTACGAAGGCAAGGCGCTGAAGAACGGCGAAGTGATCGCCGAGTTCCAGGTCAAGTCCGACGTGCTGTTCGACGAAGTGCGTGCCGGTGGCCGCATCCCGCTGATCATCGGCCGTGGCCTGACCGGCAAGGCGCGCGAAGCGCTGGGCCTGGCCCCGACCGACCTGTTCCGCCTGCCGGTGCAGCCGGCCGATACCGGCAAGGGCTTCTCGCTGGCGCAGAAGATGGTTGGTCGCGCCTGTGGCCTGCCGGAAGGCCAGGGCATGCGCCCGGGCACCTACTGCGAACCGAAGATGACCTCGGTCGGCTCGCAGGACACCACCGGCCCGATGACCCGTGACGAGCTGAAGGACCTGGCCTGCCTGGGCTTCTCGGCCGACCTGGTGATGCAGTCGTTCTGCCACACCGCCGCTTACCCGAAGCCGGTGGACGTGAAGACGCACCACACTCTGCCGGAGTTCATCTCCACCCGTGGCGGCGTTTCCCTGCGCCCGGGCGACGGCGTGATCCACAGCTGGCTCAACCGCATGCTGCTGCCGGACACGGTCGGCACCGGCGGTGACTCGCACACCCGTTTCCCGGTGGGTATTTCGTTCCCGGCCGGCTCGGGCCTGGTCGCCTTCGCCGCTGCCACCGGCGTGATGCCGCTGGACATGCCGGAGTCGGTGCTGGTGCGCTTCAAGGGCAAGATGCAGCCGGGCGTGACCCTGCGTGACCTGGTCAACGCGATCCCGCTGTACGCGATCAAGTCGGGCCTGCTGACCGTGGCCAAGGCGGGCAAGAAGAACATCTTCTCCGGCCGTATCCTGGAAATCGAAGGCCTGCCGGAGCTGAAGGTCGAACAGGCGTTCGAACTGTCCGACGCCTCGGCCGAGCGTTCGGCGGCAGGTTGCTCGGTGCGCCTGAACAAGGAGCCGATCATCGAGTACCTGACCAGCAACATCACCCTGCTGAAGTGGATGATTGCCGAGGGTTACCAGGATCCGCGCTCGCTGCAGCGCCGTATCGAGAAGATGGAAGCGTGGCTGGCCAACCCGCAGCTGCTGGAGCCGGATGCGGACGCCGAGTACGCCGCCGTCATCGAAATCGACCTTGCTGACATCCACGAGCCGATCGTGGCCTGCCCGAACGACCCGGACGACGTGAAGACCCTGTCCGAAGTGGCCGGTGCCAAGATCGACGAGGTGTTCATCGGTTCGTGCATGACCAACATCGGCCACTTCCGCGCCGCTGCCAAGCTGCTGGAAGGCAAGCGTGACCTGCCGACCCGCCTGTGGGTGGCCCCGCCGACCAAGATGGACGCCTCGGAGCTGACCAAGGAAGGCGTGTACGGCACCTTCGGCGCTACCGGCGCACGCATGGAAATGCCGGGCTGCTCGCTGTGCATGGGCAACCAGGCGCAGATCCGCGAAGGCTCCACCGCGATGTCGACCTCGACCCGCAACTTCCCGAACCGTCTGGGCCGCAACACCAACGTGTACCTGGGTTCGGCGGAACTGGCGGCGATCTGCTCGCGCCTGGGCCGCATCCCGACCAAGGAGGAGTACATGGCGGACATCGGCGTGATCAACGCCAATGGTGCGGAGATCTACCGCTACATGAACTTCGACCAGATCGAGGAATACCAGGACGTGGCCAGCACGGTCGCTGCCTGATGCGGTAACGGAAAACCCCCGGCTCGCGCCGGGGGTTTTTTGTGAGCGGACGACGCATGGTAGTGCCGGCCGCTGGCCGGCATCCCGTTGAAATGAAAAACCCCCGGTGAAAGCCGGGTTTTTCATTGTGCCCGGCCAGGTGGCCTAGCCCATCCGCCTCGCGGTGAGGGCCTGCTCGTGGGCGAGGTCCTGCTGGGCGACCTGTTGTGCCTGCGAAATCTGCTCGGCCTTGGCGAGCGACTGTTCTACGGGCGTATTGACGGCCTCACTGATTGGAACCGACGCCCGCAGGTTTACTGGATTGTCGAGCGCTCCCTGCACAACGAACATGCGAGAGGCTGGGCCATCGCTGGGTGAATTGCCCAGTACAACGTGATCGACGCGTTCCAGGCCGCTGCCCTTGGCCGCCGCAAGCAGGCCGGCCGTCACGCGCTCACTGGTTTCATCGAAGCTGCTCCCGTGCCTGGCATCCACGGCGGATACACCCTCGCGAATCTGCCGGTAGAGCGCATGGTCTGGATGGCCTTCCTTCCTGGGATCCAGGCCTGCCCTGTCCAAGGTTGATTCAATGCTCTCCTGCAAAGGGGTCCTGGGAGAGAAAGCGGGATTGCTGAGAGAGGGCGAGCCCTTGTCGGTTGCATCCTGGATCAGTTTATCGCCAGGCCTGAGCGCATTGCGGGCCCGCTGCTCGGCTTCAGCTTCGTGGCGGGCGTATGCACCGGCTTCCTCGACACCGCGCAGGAAATTGATACCGTCGCGCAGCAGACCGGGCCCGCCGCCGACAAGCACGGTCGCACCCGCACGCAGTTGATGAACATCACTGCGGTAGTCTGCGATCCGGCGCAGGTCCTCAGGATCCGTAACGCGCGCCTGTGGATTGTCCAGTACAGATTGCACCGGGCCCTTATCGGTCATGCGATCAAGGAAATGAACCACTCGATGGGAGTCGCCCAACTGGACCGCCACCGCGGCGGACATGACATGGCCGCTCTTCATCCCGGGTGTTCCGATCGAGGCGATGCGCTGGCCGTGCTCGGCGTTGCGCAGGATCTCCAGTTCCCTGGGCAGCGCATACATCTCGACCTTGCCGTAATGGGGACCGCCGGCACTGACCAGGTCGCCTGCCATCACATGGTTGGTGAAGGGTGCCGCGCTGGCTGGCTGGCCTTCAGGAAGGCGATATGCCAGCCCGGCGGCACCGTAGGGATTGAACGCGTCGCCGGGGAGGTTGTAGTGGTGTGCAGTGATCTGTGCGAGCGCGCCGCCAAGGGAGTGGCCGGTGACGTGTACTGGCCCGGCTCCCCTTTCTTCGGCCAGCCTGAGGGCTTGCTTTGTCAGCGCCAGCGCGTCAGTCAGTTGCGCGTTGACTCTGGCGGTGACCATCGCGGCGTCGATGCCGCCATCAAGCATGGGCTGACGATCAAACTCGGTACCGCGATGGGCGACGATGACTTCCTTTGTATTGATGTTGAGGTAGACAATGCCCTGATATCCGCTCCCAGAGTCACGACAAGCGAGGACCTCATACTTTGTTCCGCCGACGGTGATGTCGGAACTGACGGGCGGAAGCGGGTCCTTATAGACATTGTCCGAAAGCGCCGCGCTTTCTCTAGGATTCATTGCGATGCTCCTTCAATCCGTGTGGAGACTTCGATTGGAAAGTACTCCTCGCGCTTCTCTGGGGGCATCTTTTCGTACCAACTTGAAGGCTCGGTTGGCGTCCGCTCTGTCGACTGTCCTGTGGTCAAGGGCGGCAATGCGCGCTTTACGTAAGCAGTGAAGGTTCTCCCGCCCTCAATTTCCTTGAACAGTGCTGCGACGGACGCTCGAATTGGGCGACCATCAATGATGAAGGCGAATGAAGCTTCCACGAGCACGGGTGTCCAAGTGCACGGGCCACGACCGTAATAGTCGGCAACTTCCATACCGTCGTTGAAAACAGCACTGCTGAATTCAGTTGCACTGAGGCGCTGTGCCTGAACCTCAACCTTGTGCTGGTTCGGCTCGTACTGCACCCCCTCCCAATTGTTGACCGGAGGCAGACAGAGTGGGTCTATCTCATACGTGACGAAGACCGAAGGAACGGGAACATCCACGGGTGCATCGTGGACCCGAATCACAATCGGCAGCGCATCCCTTGGCGCAGGATTCTCGCGATAGACCGGGAACGAGCGTTCCTTGTTGCAGCCTGCAACAACCAGTGTGATCAAGGCGATCAACGCAACATGAGCAAGGCTGGGGACGGATTTCAGCATGAGCGGTCCATGTCGCTGCAGGATTGATCCTTGGAACATGCGGTCTCATCGCGAACGACGGCGCCACATCCGGGCAAATGCGACAGGTTGCGCAGTGGGTATTGTCCGTTACCAGGACTTCCCACCCTGTGTACCCGAGCAGCGCGGCCTTGCGGGGTAACGTTCATCGGCGTTCCATTGCTGTGCGATACCTGACTATACGACCCGCTCCAGCCGCGCTCCAAGTCGGTGTCCTGCGGGCCTCCCGTTTGGCGCGCATGGCTTGCGGCAGGATCAAACCTCGATCAGCGCCGTTGAAACATCAATGGTCGAAAGTGCTGGCGGCGGATCGGCAATGGAGCCTGACGTCTCTTGCAGGTGTCCAGCAGGGAGCGGAGCCGAGCGTGGGCTCGGCTCTACAGGGGCCTGTCAGCCGCGGGCGAGGGCGAGCAACCGCTCGGCGATCCTCTCCAGTGGCACCTGTTCCTCGGCAGCGCCCAGCTTGAACGCGGCACCGGGCATGCCCCAGACCACGCTGGTCGCTTCGTCCTGCACCAGCGTTGGGGCGCCGGCCTGGCGCATTTCCAGCAGGCCGCGCGCGCCGTCGTCACCCATGCCGGTGAGGATGGCACCGATGGCATTGCCACCGGCGCTCTGCGCGACCGAGCGGAACAGCACGTCCACCGCGGGCTTGTGCCGGTTCACTGCCGGGCCGTCGTCGACGCGGCAGCGCCAGCGCGCACCGTCGCGGATGATGCGCAGGTGCTTGCCGCCGGGCGGGAGGTAGGCGTGGCCGGGCAGCACCGCTTCGCCGTCGCTGGCCTCGCGCACGGCCATTGCCGAGTGTCGGTCCAGGCGTTCGGCAAAGGCGCTGCTGAAGCTGGCCGGCAGGTGCTGGGTCATCACCACGGCGGGTGCATCGGCAGGCATGCCTTCCAGCACCACGCGCAGCGCTTCGGTGCCACCGGCTGACGAGCCGATCGCGATCAGGCGGTCGGTGGTACGGAACTGCGGCGAGGCAGCACGCGTCGCCGGCGCTGCGTCCAGCGTGAGCTTGGGGGCGCTGGCACGCACAAGCGGACGCACGCGCGAGCGCGCCGCCATCTTGACCTTGGCGATGATCTCCTCGGCATAGCCCTGCAGGCCGCGGGCCACGTCCAGCTTGGGCTTGGAGACGAAATCCACGGCGCCCAGCGCCAGTGCCTGCAGGGTGGTGTCGGCGCCTCGCTCGGTCAGCGAAGAAATCATCACCACCGGCAGCGGATGCAGGCGCATCAGGTTTTCCAGGAACGCCAGCCCGTCCATGCGCGGCATTTCCACGTCCAGGGTGATCACGTCCGGGAGCAGGCGCTTGATCTTCTCGCGTGCCAACAGCGGGTCAGCCGCGGTGCCGACCACGTCGATGGCCGGGTCGCTGGACAGGATTTCCGTGAGCATCTGCCGCACGACGGCGGAGTCGTCGACGATCAGGACCCGGCAGGGGGCGTTGCCGGTGAAGGTCATTCGAACAGCTCCACGCCACCGGTGACCGGCGCCTTGGACAGGCGCGCACGCACCGCCGATTCGGCGGCGGCCACCTCGGCCTCATGCGCATGCGGCAGGCGCTGCACCACCACGCGGCCGGTATCGGCGAAGAACCAGATCTTGCGCGGATGGATGCCGCACAGGTCCTCGGCAATGATCGGGATATGCTCGGCCTGAAGGTACTGGCGCACGAATTCGGCGTTGCGGGTGCCAACCGGGTTGCTGGTGAAGCCCTTCAGCACGTTGGCGCCACCGAACACCTTGGCCTCGATGCGCTTGCGGTGGGCACCACGCTTGAGCATGTCGTTGATCAGCAGTTCCATCGCGTAGCTGCCGTAGCGCGCGGGCGCGCCGTCACCGGCGTTGCCCTCGGGCAGCAGGAAGTGGTTCATGCCGCCGATCTTCAGCACCGGGTCGCGTAGGCAGGCGGCTACGCACGAGCCCAGCGTGGTGGTCAGCGCGGTGGTGTCATCGACCACCAGGTACTGGGTCGGCAGCAGCTTGGCGGCGACGGTCTGGAAGCGCGCATCCTGGTAGCGCATGACATCGTCGGTACGCAGCGAGGCATTCATGCGCCGGCCTTCGCCGCACGGCGGTACAGGGTGCGGCCGCAGGGCTGGATCAGGTCGGCGGCGTGCAGATAGTTCTCCGAATGGCCGGTGTAGAGCAGACCGTCATCGGCCAGGTGCTGCACCAGGCGGCCGAGGATCGCGCGCTGGGTCGGCTTGTCGAAGTAGATCATCACGTTGCGGCAGAACAGTGCGTCGAACGGGCCACCGACGTCGTAGCGCGGGGCGAGCAGGTTCAACGGGCGGAATTCGATCAGCTCGCGCAGCGCAGGCAGCACGCGGCACTGGCCCTCGTTGGGGCCGCTGCCACGCTGGAAGTAGCGGCGGCGCAGGTCCGGATCGAGGCTGGCGACGCGATCGATGTTGTAGACGCCACGGCCGGCGGTGGCCAGCACCTGGGTGTCGACGTCAGTGGCGATGATGCGTACCGGCGGCTTCAGGGTGCCAAAGGCCTCGCACGCGGTGATCGCCATCGAATAGGGCTCTTCGCCGGTGGACGCCGCGCACGACCACAGCAGCAACGGCGTGCGGCTGGAGCGCTGCTGCAGTTCTTCGCGCAGCTTGTCGAAGTGGTGCGGTTCGCGGAAGAACGAGGTCAGATTGGTGGTCAGGGCGTTGGTGAACGCCTGCCACTCGTCACCATCTTCCTGCTCCAGATGGTCCAGGTACTGCTGGAAGCTGCGCATGCCCAGCGTGCGCAGGCGGCGCGAAAGGCGGCCATAGACCATGTCGCGCTTTGCCGGCGCAAGCGCAATGCCCACGCGCTGGTAGATCAGGTCGCAGACGCGGCGGAAATCACGGTCGGCGAACTCGAATTCGCGTGGGCCGGTAACGATGGGAGTAGGACTTTGCACGGGGGACGTGTCCATCGGCGGGGGCAGCGGCCGAAGCCGCTACGGGTGGGTCTCAGAATTCCTGCCAGTCGCTGTCGCTGGCGACGAAGGTGCCGGCGTTGCTGCTACGACGTGGCGATATCGGTGCAGGTGCTGCCGCGCGGCTTGGCTGCGGAGGTGCCACGGTGGTGACTCTCGCCGGCTCGACCCGCGCGGCAACGGCCTGCATCGCGGCCGAGACCTGGTTGTCGAGCCGGAAGATCGCCACGGCATCTGCAAGCTGTGCGGCCTGGTCTTCCATCGCACGTGCGGCAGCGGTGGCTTCCTCCACCAGCGCGGCGTTCTGCTGGGTGGTTTCGTCCATCTGCACCACGGTCTGGTTGACCTGCTCGATGCCCGCGCTCTGCTCCTGCGAGGCGGCGGAAATCTCGGCCATGATGTCGGTCACGCGCTGCACCGAGGCGACGATCTCGCCCATGGTGCTGCCGGCCTGGTGGACCAGGCTGGAGCCCTCGGCAACCTTGCCGACGGAGTCGTCGATCAGGCCCTTGATCTCTTTGGCGGCAGCCGCCGAGCGCTGGGCGAGGGTGCGCACTTCGCTGGCGACCACGGCGAAGCCGCGGCCCTGTTCACCGGCACGCGCGGCTTCCACGGCGGCATTCAGCGCCAGGATGTTGGTCTGGAACGCAATGCCGTCGAT
>NZ_JAXBQQ020000014.1:0-7327 GCF_047520695.2 Stenotrophomonas sp. AR029
ATCGACGGCATTGCGTTCCAGACCAACATCCTGGCGCTGAATGCCGCCGTGGAAGCCGCGCGTGCCGGTGAACAGGGCCGCGGCTTCGCCGTGGTTGCCAGTGAAGTACGCACCCTCGCCCAGCGCTCGGCCGCTGCCGCCAAGGAAATCAAGGGCCTGATCGACGACTCGGTCGGCAAGGTCGCCGAGGGCTCCAGCCTGGTGCACCAGGCCGGCAGCACCATGGGCGAGATCGTCGCCTCGGTGCAGCGTGTGACCGACATCATGGCCGAGATCTCCGCCGCCTCGCAGGAACAGAGCGCGGGCATCGAGCAGGTCAACCAGACCGTGGTGCAGATGGACGAAACCACCCAGCAGAATGCCGCGCTGGTGGAGGAAGCCACCGCTGCCGCACGTGCGATGGAGGACCAGGCCGTGCAGCTGGGTGAAGCCGTGGCCCGCTTCCGGCTGGCATCGCACGGCACGACGGCCATTCCGGCACGCCCGCTGGCGGCACCGGTACCGCGCCAGGTCGCCGCCGCCGCACCGGCGGCAAGAACGGTCCCGGCACGTGCGCTGCGCACCGCGACAGCCCAGCCGGCACTGGCTGCCGACGGCGACTGGCAGGAGTTCTGACCCCTTACGCGTAGAAAGTGATGCAAATCCCACTTCATAATCCGGTGCAGAGGCCGATATCCCCATCGAGCCTCGCACCAACGCGTGCTGGCGCCCGCCCCTGACCGTAGATTCCATGTCCGACGGCAACGACACTGCAGTGCATGATGTCCACGCGGCCGACGCCGCTGACGAGCGCTTCCTGGTCCGCAACCCGCGCCAGCTGCGGCAGCTGCTGCGCTCGCTGATCGACCAGCGATCACTGATCAACGCGCACATCGACGGCCGTGACCGTTCGTTCCCCACTGCGTTGCTCGACCTCGACGAGGACGAGGACTACCTGCTGCTCGATGGCAGCCCGCAGGAAGCCTCCAACCGCGCCGCCGAGCAGGCCGATCACCTGCTGTGCTTCGCCCAGCTCGAACGGGTGCTGGTGCGTTTCCGCCTGCACGAACTGCAGCGCGTGGACAACGACGGCCACGTGGCCTTCCGCGCCCCGCTTCCGGAAGAACTGGTGCACCTGCAGCGCCGCGAGCTGTATCGGCTGGAGACCCCGGTCACCGACTCACCGCAGCTGCTGCTGCCCCCCGGCGAAGCGCGCGCCGAAGCGTTGTCGATGCGCGTGGTGGACATCAGTGGCGGTGGCCTGGCCGTGGTGGTTCCCAATGACTGCGCGGTGTTCGGCCTGCAGAAGCGCTATCCGGCGCAGCTGTCGCTGCCGGACGGCCCCGACCTGGACATCGCGCTGGTGGTCTGCAACCTGTTGCCCCAGCGCCAGCCCAACGGCATCGAGGTCAAGCGCGTGGGCATGCGCTTCGACAGCCTGCCGCGCGGCGCCGACAGCGCCATCCAGCGCTACATCTTCCGCATCGACCGCCAACGCAAGGCACGCCGCAACGGCGAGCTCTGAGGCCGCCCGACCGGTAGTGCCGGCCGATGGCCGGCAACCCTGGAACGCATGCCGGGGTCAGATCCCTTTTCCCTGAAAAGGGATCTGACCCCATCCACTGCCCGGGCACCTAAAGTCCCCCCCAGCGGGGCCGATATCGAGCCTGACACCGGGACTTCCGGCAGAACCAGGACCCCTCGATGAACGACAAGACCAGCTCCGCCGCCAGCACCGGTGGCGAATTCCTCAGCTTCACCCTTGGTGACGAGCACTACGGCGTGGACATCCTCAAGGTGCAGGAAATCCGTGGCTACGACGCGGTTACCCGCGTGCCGGATGCCCCGGACTACATCAAGGGCGTGATCAACCTGCGTGGCACCATCGTCCCGGTGATCGACCTGCGCCTGAAGCTGCGCCTGGACAACGCCCGCTACGACGCCTTCACCGTGATGATCGTGCTGAACGTCGAAGACCGCGTGGTCGGCATCGTCGTCGACAGCGTCTCCGACGTGATCCCGCTGTCGGCCGAGCAGATCCGACCGACCCCGGAATTCGGTGCCGCTGTCGATACCCGCTTCATCTCCGGCATCGGTACCCACGACGATCGCATGCTGATCCTGCTGGACATCGAGACCCTGCTCGACAGCGCCGACATGGGCCAGGCCAGCCTCACCGAAGACGTCGCCGCCTGAGTAAACGGAACTGCTTCACGTTCCGGTCACAAAACCCTTCAGTTCCCCCCGGCGATGCCGATAGGGGGACAGAAGCCGGCCGCGCAGGAGCGCGCAGGGCCGGCCCGACCGTTACCATCCCCGGAGATACCCCTCGATGAAGTCCCTGCTTGCGTTCGTTTCGGCCGCTGTCCTGGCCACCACCGCCGCCTCCGCTTTCGCCCAGTCGGCTGACATGATCCCGCCGGAACTGGCCCCGCGTTCGGTCGGCAAGGACGGCATGGTCTGTGGCAAGGTTGAAAAGGCCCGCTACGCAGAAGGTTCCGAAGGCCAGCCGACCTTCCTGTACATGGGCGGCGCCTTCCCGCGCCACACCTTCTCGGCCCGCATCGCCGGCGAGAACCGCGGCAAGTTCTCCTTCCCGCTGGAAACCCTGGAAGGCAAGACCGTCTGCGTGATCGGCAAGATCCAGCGCGACGCCTCGCGCGCGGAAATCGAAGTCAGCTCGCCGGCTGGGCTGAAGCTGGCCAACATCAAGTAATCCGCTGTCCGTCGAACCACGCCGGACCTGGTGCCGGCGTGGTTTCTGCTGCAACCGGGCCCGATGCCCGGGCGCGTCTGCCTTAGGAGCTCGCAACGCCCATGCCGTGGATCAACAACCTGAAACTGATGCCGAAGCTGCTGCTGACCTTCGGCGTCCTCCTGCTGGTGATGCTGCTGCAGGGCATCGTCGCCTATCGCGGCCTGCATTCGCTGAACAACGTCACCACCGAGCTGGCCGGTTCACGCATGGAAAGCATCCGCCTCGCCGGCGAGATGCGCGGCATGCTGGGCGAATACCGCAATGCCGCCTACCAGCAGTTGATCCGCGCCAGCGACGACGTCAAGTCCGATGCGCGCAAGCAGGCCGTCGACCTGCGCACCAGCATGGACAAGTCGATCAAGGACTATCCGAAGCTGGTCGACAACGCACAACAGAAGAAGCTGTTCGACACCTTCGCCAAGGAATGGAAGGATGCGCTGGCGTCCTATGACAGCGTCACCGAGATGCTGGAACTTGACCTGCCAGACGATGCCATCGATACCTTCGTCGGCGAAACCCGTACCAAGCACCGCAAGGCTGCATCGGCGCTGGAAGCGCTGATCGCCGAAGACAACCGCCTCGCCCGCGCCTCGCGCGAAGAGGCCGCCTCCACCTATTCCGCCTCGGCCGTGCTGACCGTGATCGCCCTGCTGGGTGGCGCCGCACTCGGCCTGGTGCTGGTGTGGCTGTTCGCCCGCGCACTGGTCGGCAGCGTGCGTGGCGCCGTCTCGGTCGCCAACGACGTCGCCGGTGGCAAGCTCGATGGTCATATCGACGTCAGCCGCCAGGACGAAGTGGGCGAACTGATGCAGGCCATGCAGCGCATGCAGCGCGACCTCCGCGAGCGCATCGAGACCGACCAGGCCGTGGCCCGCGAGAATCTGCGCATCCGTACCGCGCTGGACTACAGCTCGACCGGCGTGTACCTGACCGACACCAGCAACACCATCGTCTACAGCAACCGCGCCCTGCAGCAGACCCTGAGCCAGTACCAGGACGAAGTTCGCCGCGACCTGCCGGACTTCGATGCCCAGGCCTCGCTGATCGGCAAGCCGGTCACCGTGCTTGAACACCGCGGCGAGATGGACCAGACCCTGCTGGGTAACCTGAAGGCACACGGCGTCGCCCGTCGCCCGATGCAGTATGGCGATGCCCAGTTCGCCCAGGTGGTCTCGACCATCCGCAATGAAGGCGGCGACACCGTCGGCTACGTGGTGGAATGGCGCGACCGTACCCAGGAAGCGCAGGTCGAAGCCGAAGTGGCCCGCGTGATCGCCCAGGCTGCCGCCGGCGACCTGTCCGGCCGCATCGACGCGACCGACAAGGAAGGCTTCTTCCTGCAGCTGGCCCAGCAGATCAACGGCCTGCTGGATGCCAACGCTGGCAGCATCGAACAGATCTCCGGCCTGCTTGCGGCACTGTCGCAGGGTGACCTGACCGTGCGCATGCACGGCGACTACCAGGGCGTGTTCGCCCGCATGCGTGACGATGCCAACGCCACCGCCGCGCAGCTGAGCGAGATCGTCACCCGCATCAAGCAGTCCAGCCGCGCGATCAGTTCGGCCGCCGGCGAGATCGCCTCGGGCAACAGCGACCTGTCGCGCCGCACCGAGCAGCAGGCTGCCAACCTCGAGGAAACCGCGGCCTCGATGGAGGAACTGACCTCCACCGTGCGCCAGAACGCCGAGCACGCCCGCCAGGCCAACCAGCTCGCCATCGGCGCGCATGGCGTCGCCTCGCAGGGTGGCGAGGTCGTCGGCCAGGTGGTCACCACCATGTCCGCCATCGAAGCCTCGTCGAAGAAGATCGCCGAGATCATCAGCGTCATCGACGGCATTGCGTTCCAGACCAACATCCTGGCACTGAACGCCGCCGTGGAAGCCGCGCGTGCCGGTGAACAGGGCCGCGGCTTTGCCGTGGTTGCCAGCGAAGTGCGCACCCTCGCCCAGCGCTCGGCCGCCGCCGCCAAGGAGATCAAGGGCCTGATCGACGACTCGGTCGGCAAGGTCAACGATGGCTCGGCGCTGGTGCACAAGGCCGGCGCCACCATGGGCGAGATTGTCGCCTCGGTGCAGCGCGTGACCGACATCATGGCCGAGATCTCCGCCGCCTCGCAGGAACAGTCGGCCGGCATCGAGCAGGTCAACCAGACCGTGGTGCAGATGGACGAAACCACCCAGCAGAATGCCGCGCTGGTGGAGGAAGCCACCGCTGCCGCACGTGCGATGGAAGAACAGGCCGGCCATCTCAGCGAAGCGGTGTCGATCTTCGTGGTCGATGAGGCCGAGGTCGTCGCCGCCCCGCGCGTCGCCGCAGCCCCGGCCCCGCGAGCCACCGCGCCGGCCGCCCCGGCACCGGTCGCACCGCCGGCCCGCCGCACCGCCGGCGGTCGCCCGATGGCCACCGAACTGGCCGACGGAGACTGGCAGGAATTCTGATGCCGGCCTGACCTGATCCACGAACACGCCCTGGCCCTGTGCTGGGGCGTTTTTGTTTACGGGGTATCTGGATATCCAGCCAACGGCGAAGCCCCTCGGGGTGGTCACGGAAAGCTGCGGATTTCCTTCGCTCGGGCCGGGAGGGTGGGTCGCGCAGGGGACGCCGTGAACCCGTCCATGGGGGCTTGGCCGCGGCATCCATGCCGCGGACACCCCTGCGCAACCCACCCTCCCGGCCACGGACAGTTTCCGTGCGCGTCCACCCCGGATTGAAGAAAGAAGAGCAAAAAACAAAAGCCAGGTCACTTCCGGGGTCAAATCCGTTTTCCGCAGGAAAACGGATCTGACCCCTCTTTCCATCTGGAACCCCAACGCTCTTTCCGTCCGACACCGAAATGCCGGGCTGGGCCGGGGTGGGTAGGCAGGACCGTTGGCGCCATGGATGGCGCCATCGAGCCCCCATGGACGGGTTTACGGCGTGTCCTGGCTGCCCACCCCGGCCCAGCCACCTACTGACAATCCAGTGCCGACCAACTGCTGTTGCTGTTGCTGTTGCTTCAAAACCAGCCTGCCGCAGGCAGCGCCGCAGCCGCCGCTGCAAGGAAACCTGAATACGTTCCGACAGCACGCCTCAATCCCCCGCCGCATCGGCCGATAACGGGGTTGTCACGGCGCATCCCGCCGCTGGCCGGCTCGGCGCCGCCCGCCCGCTTCGACCTGGTCCTGCTCGATGAATCTCCTGCATCGCTGGCAACACTACTTCAGCAATCTTTCCGTCCGGCGCAAGCTCAACCTGCTGACGCTGCTCATCGCGCTCGGCGTGATCGCGCTCTCGGTGATCGCCGCCCGCATGCAGTACCTGGATCTCAACGAGACCCGCAAGACCGCACTGAAGACCCAGGTCGAACTGAGCTACGGCATCCTGCAGCACTACCACCGCCTGGCCGGTACCGGCGAACTCAGCGAAGAGGCTGCCAAGCGCGCCGCGCTGCAGGCATTGGAAGTGATGCGTGCAGAGAGCGATACCTACTATTTCAACGTCTACGACACCGGCTACCGGCTGCTGATGCACCCGTTCCGCAAGGACCTGGTCGGCAAGGACATGAAGGACTTCCGCACCGACGACGGTGTGCGCATCTACTACGACCAGGTCGAAGCCGCCCGCGCCGGTGGTGGCTTCGTCAATTACCGCTGGGCCAAGCCGGGCAGCAAGGGCGACGTCGAGAAGGTCGCCTACGCCGGCCTGTTTGCGCCGTGGAACTGGGTGGTCAGCAGTGGCGTCTACATGGACGACGTGCAGAAGCAGGCGCTGGTGTTCACTGCCATCATGACAGTCTCCGGCGGCGTCCTGGTGCTGATCGTACTGGCCCTGAGCTGGGTCATCGGCAATCGCATCGCCGTGCCGTTGAAGCAGGCCACGGCCGTCGCCGAGGGCATCGCCGCCGGCAAGCTCGACAGCCATATCGGCCCGCAGCCGCACGATGAAACCGGCCGCCTGCTGGACGCCATGGCCGGCATGCAGCAGCAGTTGCATGCCGTAATCACCGGCCAGCGCGAAATGGCCCGCCGCCACGACGGTGGCGAACTCAGCTACCGCATCGACGCCAGCGCCTTCCCCGGCGAGTACGGGCTGATGGTCCAGGAAACCAACGCCCTGGTGGGTAGCCACGTGCAGACCCTGCACGATGTGCTGGACGTGGTGCAGCAGTACGCGGTTGGTGACCTGAGCCGCGACATCGCCCGCTACCCGGGCGAGAAGGCGGCGATGACCACCACCGTCGACACCGTCAAGGCCAACCTCGGCCGCATCAACGCCGAGATCAAGCAGTTGGCCAGCGCCGCTGCTGCCGGCGACTTCAGCCGCCGAGGCGATGCGCAGCGCTTCGACCACGATTTCCGCCTGATGCTGGAAAACCTCAACGCGATGATGGCGGTCAGCGATGACAACCTCGGCAAGCTGTCGCAGCTGCTGTCGGCCATCGCCGAGGGCGACCTGACCACGCGCATGCACGGCGATTACCAGGGCGTGTTCGCCCGCATGCGCGACGATGCCAACGCCACGGTCGCGCAGCTGACCCAGATCGTCGGCCAGATCCAGGCCAGCGCCTCCAGCATCACCCTGGCCGCCGGCGAGATCGCCTCGGGCAACAGC
>NZ_JAXBQQ020000015.1:0-2500 GCF_047520695.2 Stenotrophomonas sp. AR029
ATGGCTTGAGCCACACTACCATCGGCGCAGCTGCGTTTCACTTCCGAGTTCGGGATGGGATCGGGTGGTTCCACAGCGCTAATTTCACCAGGGAGGCTTTTGGAGTGTCGCACTCGTCCCTGTGGGACAAGGCGCCAGCCTCGCATAGTTCTTGTGACGTAGCGTGCACTTGGATGCTCTTACGACGCTGTCGTAAAGCCAAGGCAACTTGAGGTTATATGGTCAAGCCGCACGGATCATTAGTATCAGTTAGCTCAATACATTGCTGTACTTACACACCTGACCTATCAACCACGTAGTCTACATGGTTCCTTCAGGGGGCTTGTGCCCCGGGAGATCTCATCTTGAGGCGCGCTTCCCGCTTAGATGCTTTCAGCGGTTATCGCTTCCGAACATAGCTACCCGGCAATGCCACTGGCGTGACAACCGGAACACCAGAGGTTCGTCCACTCCGGTCCTCTCGTACTAGGAGCAGCCCCTCTCAAATCTCCAACGCCCATGGCAGATAGGGACCGAACTGTCTCACGACGTTCTGAACCCAGCTCGCGTACCACTTTAAATGGCGAACAGCCATACCCTTGGGACCGACTACAGCCCCAGGATGTGATGAGCCGACATCGAGGTGCCAAACACCGCCGTCGATATGAACTCTTGGGCGGTATCAGCCTGTTATCCCCGGAGTACCTTTTATCCGTTGAGCGATGGCCCTTCCATACAGAACCACCGGATCACTAAGTCCTAGTTTCCTACCTGCTTGATCCGTCGATCTTGCAGTCAAGCACGCTTATGCCTTTGCACACAGTGCGCGATGTCCGACCGCGCTGAGCGTACCTTCGAGCTCCTCCGTTACTCTTTAGGAGGAGACCGCCCCAGTCAAACTACCCACCATACACGGTCCCCGACCCAGATAATGGGCCCAGGTTAGAACGTCAAGCACGACAGGGTGGTATTTCAAGGATGGCTCCACCACAGCTAGCGCCATGGTTTCATAGCCTCCCACCTATCCTACACAGACGAACTCAACGTTCAGTGTAAAGCTATAGTAAAGGTTCACGGGGTCTTTCCGTCTTGCCACGGGAACGCTGCATCTTCACAGCGATTTCAATTTCACTGAGTCTCGGGTGGAGACAGCGCCGCTGTCGTTACGCCATTCGTGCAGGTCGGAACTTACCCGACAAGGAATTTCGCTACCTTAGGACCGTTATAGTTACGGCCGCCGTTTACTGGGGCTTCGATCAAGAGCTTCGCCTTGCGGCTGACCCCATCAATTAACCTTCCAGCACCGGGCAGGCGTCACACCCTATACGTCCACTTTCGTGTTTGCAGAGTGCTGTGTTTTTGATAAACAGTCGCAGCGGCCTGGTTACTGCGACCCTCTTCAGCTATAGCTCGCACGAGCCACCAAAAAGGGTGCACCTTCTCCCGAAGTTACGGTGCCATGTTGCCTAGTTCCTTCACCCGAGTTCTCTCAAGCGCCTGAGAATTCTCATCCTACCCACCTGTGTCGGTTTACGGTACGGTCTGCGTAAGCTGAAGCTTAGGAGCTTTTCCTGGAAGCGTGGTATCAGTGACTTTGCCATAAAGGCTCGTCTCGGTGCTCGGTCTTAGAGGATCCCGGATTTGCCAAAGATCCAAACCTACCGCCTTTCCCCAGGACAACCAACGCCTGGTACACCTAACCTTCTCCGTCCCTCCATCGCACTTACGCGAGGTGCAGGAATATTAACCTGCTTCCCATCGACTACGACTTTCGTCCTCGCCTTAGGGGCCGACTCACCCTGCGCCGATTAACGTTGCGCAAGGAAACCTTGGGCTTTCGGCGTGCGGGTTTTTCACCCGCATTATCGTTACTCATGTCAGCATTCGCACTTCCGATACCTCCAGCAGACTTCTCAATCCACCTTCAACGGCTTACGGAACGCTCCTCTACCGCGCATAACAAAGTTATGCACCCCAAGCTTCGGTTCTGTGCTTAGCCCCGTTAAATCTTCCCCGCAGACCGACTCGACCAGTGAGCTATTACGCTTTCTTTAAAGGGTGGCTGCTTCTAAGCCAACCTCCTGGCTGTCTGTGCCTTTCCACATGGTTTTCCACTTAGCACAAAATTTGGGACCTTAGCTGTGGGTCTGGGTTGTTTCCCTTTTCACGACGGACGTTAGCACCCGCCGTGTGTCTCCCATACAGTCCGTCTCGGTATTCGGAGTTTGCAATGGTTTGGTAAGTCGCGATGACCCCCTAGCCATAACAGTGCTCTACCCCCGAGAGGATACATATGAGGCGCTACCTAAATAGCTTTCGAGGAGAACCAGCTATCTCCGGGTTCGATTAGCTTTTCACTCCTAATCACACCTCATCCCCTACCTTTGCAACGGGAGTGGGTTCGGGCCTCCAGTGCGTGTTACCGCACCTTCACCCTGGGCATGACTAGATCACCCGGTTTCGGGTCTACTGCCCGCGACTATGCGCCCTTATCAGACTCGGTTTCCCTTCGCCTCCCCTA
>NZ_JAXBQQ020000016.1:0-2828 GCF_047520695.2 Stenotrophomonas sp. AR029
CTACCAGCGCCGTGCCACGCCCAGCTGTGCGCTCGTCTGGCGGTAGCCGTGATCACCACGCGAGACGTTGAGGCCACCCCAGGCGGACAGGCCGCTCCGGAACTGGATGCGTACCCCACTTCCCACTTCGTAGCGACTGCGCGGTGTAGTACCGGCGATTGTCTCGTTGCCGAAACCGAGCTCGGATCGGCCCGTATCGCGATACCCGTGGGCGGCCAGCCATGGACTGACCACTAAGCCCTGTCCTTCGGCACCCTGCCCCTCCAGGCGCAACCCCAGGCGCCGTGACCACGCGGTACGGTTTGGATGTGCGATCGAAGTGCCGGTTGCCTCCACGTGCAGGTTGCCGCGATCGCGGAACTGGACGATCTGTACATCCGGTTGCAAGGTCAGCACGGTGCCGCCAAGCGTGCCCAGCGGCAGGCGGTAGCCGGCCTGAAGCGATGCCTGGCGTGCGCGCGACCGGTAGTGCTCTGGCGCCAGCGCATCACCCTGCACGCGATTGCGGAAGCGCGCATGCACAACTGCAGCATCCACATAAGCGGCCTCACCCTGCCAACCGGCGTACACGCCGAGGGCATTGGACTGCACCCGGCCGCGGGCGGCATAGCCGGTCAGGGACGAGCGCGACTGCGCATCGGCACGCCCGGACAACAGCGACACGCCAGCGCGGCCACGCCCGGCGTCGAACACGCCCAGGTCGGCGCCCAGCTGCAGGCTGTTCCACTGCGCGGATTGCTGCAGCTGATCCACCAGTCCCGGCAGCTGCGCCTGACCACTCTCGACCCGGGTCCACCCGCGTACGCCCTCCCGCCCCTCATTCGTGGCCAGAGGCTGGCGTGGCTGCAGCAGCGCCTGTCGCACCCACCGGTTGGCCAGATAGGCACCCGCTTCCGGTCGCAGCACGCCTGCCGGGTCAGGCAGTGATGGAACTTCCGGGGTTGGATCAGGCCCCGGCTCCGGTGTCGGCTCCGGTGCCGGATCGGGACCAGGAACTGGATCGACGCCGCAGCCGGGCAGAGCCGGATCGTCATCGCATGGGTCAACGGCGGTCAATTGCGAGCGCAGGTACCAGTCACCATCGGCGTTATCGCGATGCAGGAAGTACTCATACATGCCGCCGACCGCACGACCGGACAGGGCCAGCGTCGCCAGCGACTGCCCGCCCACGGTGATCAAGGGGATTCCCTTGTCGGTTGCGGCCCCGTCGCCAACGCCGACCACCGAGACCGTACCATTGCCCAGGAAATCGCCCTGGACGTCGAAGCGATCACTGGCTGCGGCGTCCCCGCCCAGCACCGTATCCAGGCGCAGGTGACCTTCGTCAAGGGTCAAATCCCCGCGCACGACGAAGCGATCGCCTGCATGGCCGTTGGCCAGCGACACCTCGCTGCGCTGCACACTCAACTGATCGACCATGGCGTTGCCGTCCACCTGCCAGACGCTGCGCTCGCGCAATGCGACATCGAGCCGGCCAACATCCGCGACGCGGGCGCCCCCCCGCATCAGGCTGCCCTGCAGCTGGACATCGGCCGCGGCGAAGCGGCCGATATCGAACAGTGCACCGCGCTCGTTCGCAAGTACGCTGCCCGCCTGCGCGCGCAGCTGCACCCGGGTATCGGGTGCCTCCAGGACGATCGCCGCAGCCCCTCCGCCAAGCAGCTTGGATGCGTGCAGGTTCACCCGCACCTGACCATGCCCAACCGCCATGCGCAGCGCCGCGTCGCTGCCCTCTGCCACGCTGTTGACCATCTCCAATCGATTGGCATCGCCATCGAGGAAGCGCACTGCATCGCCCTGCAGCGCCTGTACCTGGCTGTCCTGCAGCATCAGTTCGGCGCCCATGCCTGCACGGCCCGCGTCAGCGCCGCGATAGCCTGCAACGATGCCATTGCTACCATTGCCCTCAACGCGAACCTGCACACCGTACAGCTGGGCACGACCCACGTAGGCGTACGACGGGCCTCCGAAACCAATGTGACCCGACTCGACGTAGAGCCCCGTACTGTCTTCCCCCGCTGTGCGAATGCTGCCGCCCTGCATGGCCACATCCGATCGATAGTTCCAGAGGCCGAACGCCCTGTCACCCTGGGTCGCGATGTCCACGTTGCGCAGCTGCAGCCACGCACTGGGATTGAGCGCGACGCCCGCACTATCCTGGCCCTGCGTGAAGATCGAGCTGTCGATCACGGTGGTCGTATTCGCCTTGGCGATGAATCCTGACGCGTCCGGCGAAATATTGCCTACGTACAGCCCCGTCGAAGCCTCGCCGGAGGTCCGCAGGTGCGACCGGCTGATCCTTGCGCCGTCCACATGGTTGCTGGTCATCACCACGGCGTCGGACATCGTCCCTGCAGTCTCGACCCGGCTGTCTTCCATCACCAGATAACCACGCTGATTGATATCCATCTCCACGCCTGGCCAGCGATCGCGACTGCCGATCACGGTGGCGTCGTAGACCTCCAGCGACCGATCGAACCAGAGATCGTGGGCGGCGATTTCAACGCCACACAGGTAGGACACCTCTACAGCAGGATCACCCGGATCAGCCGGGCGCGGAATGCTCGGGCAGGGCACGCCGGGAGGAGCGGCGGCAACCGATGCTGCGGGTAGAACCAGGGCCAGCATCAATGCTGCCGCCAGAGGCTGTCGGGTGAGGTTGTTCATGGCGTCCAGGAATCGAAAGGTGGTATAGGCAGGAACTTTCGCCCCGTACGCCACCGAATGCCATGCAACTTGTTGCAAATCCATCCGCAGTACGAAAGCTGCAACCAGCCAAACAAGACATGCGCCATCGCGATTGTCTTTTCTCGCAGTACGCCCGCACA
>NZ_JAXBQQ020000017.1:0-2172 GCF_047520695.2 Stenotrophomonas sp. AR029
CAGCTGCACGGCGATGCCGTTGCCACCGTACAGCACCGCGCCCTTGCCCAGCGCCAGTCCGGCATCACGCGTGGAACGGATCCAGGCGCCGCCGTACTGCTGGCTTACCAGCGATCCGCCATCGATCTGCAGGCGCCCGCCATCGTTGATTACTGCCGCCCATGAGCCCTCGCCTTCGGTCAATACGTGGGTGTCATGCAGGACGATTTCACCCGTACCCGCTGCCAGTACGCCATGCGCCTGGGCACCTCGCGTGACGACGGCACTTTCCCGCAAGTGCGCTGTGCCGCCATCGCGTGCAACCACCGCAGGCGAATCGTCACCAGTCGTTTCAACCCAGGATCCGATCACCTCGGCCTGCGGCGTGGCAGAATGCCTGCCATCGACCCATAAGCCAGCCGCACCGGTGCCAGATGCGCGCAGCGCGCTTTCATGCACCCTCGCCACGCCACCTTCCTGCCACAGTGCCGCGCCCCCCGCAGCCGTGGACTGCAGTTCCGAATGGCGCGCATCCAGCGAGGTGTTTCCAGACAGGCTCACGCCGATGCCGCCCACAACCGCACTGGCATCGACATGGGCCGTGCTTCGCTCGCCGGAAAGCCGCAGGCCGGCACGGAAATACCGGTCTTCTCCCTCAGAGGCTTCAAGCCGACTGCCCACGACGTCCACGTGATTGTCCGCTCCAGTCATCGACAACGCATCGCCTATTGCGGAAACACCGCTGCCGTGAAGGCTCAGTCGGCTTCCGTCACCAATCACGTTAATGGCGTGATACAGATCGCTACGCAATCGACTTCCGGATATCGCAACAGCACTGCTGCCAAGGGCCAAAGCGAGGGCGCCGCTCAGTTCGCTGTCGGCAACAACCAGCGTGCCGTTGTAGCTGTCGATAGCTACACCACCACCGGCAACTATGCGACTGTCATTGACCGTCGCGGTTGCGCCGGCCGCCAGGGACAGCCCTTTGGGATAGGACCCGCCATCCTTGTCGCTCAGATCGATCGCGACACGATCCAGCGTCACCTTGGCGTTCTCCCGCACCCGGATGGCATGGATATCTCTGGGTGACATGGGCTGCTCGACAATTCGTACATCCCTGAGCATCACGTGCGCTGTGCCGGCAACCATGATGCCCTCTCTCGGGCCCGCCGGCAGTTCCACCAGCACCCCGTCCAGCGTCGTGGTCCCTCCGGTCGCATTCAAGGCGTATCCACGCCGTGCCAGGATCGTCCCTCCCCGCATCTGCAGCCGGCCGCCTGATACGTCGATAGCAGGGCCCGTGGACCCTTTGTCAGAACCTTGAATATGCACATCCTCCAGAGCAACCTCCCCTCCCTCGACGAGAACTCCGCTACTGCTCTCACCACTCACTGTGATGCGTGTGCCGGACGCCTGCAGGACCGCGCCAGCACCCACCGAGATGCCATGCGCACGCCTGCCGTTGGTCTGGATGCTGCCGCCCTCGATCACGGCCCGGCTCCCTTCACCATCGACCGCCACGGCCACGGCCTTCGAAGAGCGGGTTTCCAGATGCACGCCAGAAAGACGGGCGTATCCTCCCGTGCCAACAGAGATGCCGGGCGCGCTACTCCCCCCAGAGAAGATACTGCCCCCTTCCAGCGCAACGCGGCTTCCCGAGCCTTCGACCCGGACAGCTGGAACGTCGGCGCCCCACTGGTAGAGATTCACCGATCCTGAGGGAATGATCGAACCGCCGTTGAGCGCGTGGAATACCGGCGCAGCGTCACTGCTGTAGGCTCGATAGTCACCGGCTGCAGGCCTCTGCTCATCACCGTCGGCGATGACCTGTTGCGCTTGCGCCGAGAAGCCGGCGAGCACGCCAGCAAGCAGCCCCAAAGAGGGGACGACAGGATGATTGCGACACATGAAGGCGCTCCGAAGAAAGGCAATGTCGCAAATGGTCCCTTCTGTCGCAGAGGCCATCCATGCAACTTGTTGCAATCAGGCAGTACAGGGGACGGTGGGTTCATCTGGCGTTGCGCGGCCCGCATTGCGGGCCTACGCTGGCGGCCAGGAAAGCCGCCGGGCGTAGGCTCAGCGCTACATCGATGCTGTCCTACCAGCGCCGTGCCACGCCCAGCTGTGCGCTCGTCTGGCGGTAGCCGTGATCACCACGCGAGACGTTGAGGCCACCCCAGGCGGACAGGCCGC
>NZ_JAXBQQ020000018.1:0-2023 GCF_047520695.2 Stenotrophomonas sp. AR029
GCGGCCTGTCCGCCTGGGGTGGCCTCAACGTCTCGCGTGGTGATCACGGCTACCGCCAGACGAGCGCACAGCTGGGCGTGGCACGGCGCTGGTAGCAACAGCATCGTTGTAGCGCCGGGCCGACGCCCGGTGGCGTTCCTGGCCGCCAGCGCGGGTCTGCAATGCGGGCCGCGCAACGCCAGATGAACCCACCGACCCCTGTACTGCCTGATTGCAACAAGTTGCATGGATGGCCTCCGCGACAGAAAGGACCATTTGCGACATCGCCTTTCGTCGGAGCGCTTTCATGTGTCGCAATCATCGTGTCGTCCCCTCTTTGGGGCTGCTTGCTGGCGTGCTCGCCGGCTTCTCGGCGCATGCGCAACAGGTCATCGCCGACGGTGATGAGCAGACGCCTGCAGCCGGTGACTATCGAGCCTCCAGCCGTCCACTCTTCCACGCGCTCAACGGCGGTTCCATCGTCCCCGCAGGCGCGGTGAACCTGTACCAGTCGGGCAGCGGCCGTCCAGCGGTCCTGGCGGAAGGCGACGGCAGCCGGATCGTGCTGGATGGCGGCAGCATCCAGACCAATGGCAGCGATGCACACGGCATTTCCGCGAGGTCCGCGGCATCGGTGCATGTCTCGAACATGGACATTTCGGTAGGAGGTTTGCGAAGCACCGGAGTTTCGGTGGACGGAGGGGACGTTATCCTCGAGAACGTCGGTATCACGACGGCCGAAAGCAGTGGCGCTGGTATCTCGGTACAGGACGGCAGCCTGCAGATGCGGGGCGGGAAGATCACCTCGAACAGCGACACGGCCTTCGTAGCGACCGGTGGAACGTCGCTGCTGGAGGGCGTGCAGGTGGACCTGCAGGGGAATTCGGGCACCGGCATCCTGGCCACGGGTACATCGGAGATCGTGCTGCGGAATGTCCGCATCGTTGAAAAACCGGCTGCACCGGGGTCGTTCTTCGAACCCCGGGGCATTGTTGTGCGCGAAAGTGCGCGGCTGGCGCTGCATGGCGTTGAGATCGTCTTGAGTGACCAGGAGAAATTCTTCAGTCCGGCGGGCCTGTCGCTGGCCGACGGAGGGATGGCACAGGTCTACGCCAGCCGGATTCATGCTGGAGGCGGCGTGGCGGCACGTATCTACAAGGGGCAGCTGGATATCGCCGGCAGCGAGCTGAGCGGGGTCATCGCGTTGGACCTGAACAGTGGCATGGGCACGGTATCCGGCAGCCAGCTGAGCGCTACCTACATAGCGGTCGACGTCCGCGGCGACGGAAGCCAGCTCACCCTTGGAAACAGCATTGTTTCTTCCAGCGGGAGCAATGCAGTATCAATAACGGGTAGTGACCATACCGTCCTGGTCGGCGAGAGCCGGCTTGAGGCTGCTGCAGGCGTAGAAGGCGCCAGATCCGGCACAGGCCTCTCCATCACCGGAGAGCGCAATACGGCCAAGGTTGAATCGAGTTTCATCAGTGGCGGGAACGGTATTCGCTCGTCGGGCAACAACGCGCTGGAGGTGCGCGGTTCCAGCCTCAGCGCGCTGGCCGATTCCGGTGTGGCCCTGTGGTTGGAAGGTGGCAAGGCCACGGTCCACGAGAGTGCGTTGCAGGCATCGGGCCACGGAGCAACGGCCCTCCTGGCTGATGGCAGCCGTGTCGGCGCAACGCCTCCCACGGTAGACATGGTGGGTTCCTGGATCACGACCGAGGGCGACCAGGCTTCGGCGGTGGTTGCGCGACAGGGCGGTACTATCCGTTTGGACGGCTCGGTGGTGCGTACCACCGGTACAGACGCGACCGGCGTGATGGCCGGTGGCACCGGCGACGTTGTGCTGCACGACACCCACGTATTGACCGAAGGCGAGGGCTCGTGGGCGACAGTGGTCAACGATGGCGGCCGCCTGCAGATCGATGGCGGATCGCTGGTAAGCCAGCAGCACGGCGGCGCCTGGATCCGTTCCACGCGTGATGCCGGACTGGCGCTGGGCAAGGGCGCGGTGCTGTACGGTGGCAACGGCATCGCCGTGCAGCTG
>NZ_JAXBQQ020000019.1:0-1429 GCF_047520695.2 Stenotrophomonas sp. AR029
GGGTGCCGGCCAGCGGCCGGCACTACCGGATGCAGGTCAGGTGCTGCGGTGGATCTCCACGGTGACATGCACCAGCTCCTCATGGATCGCCAGTGCATTGCGCACGGTATCGGCATCCAGACCTGCGTCGCTGGTGACCACGCTGGCACTGACCGCGTACTTGCCGCGACCCACCTGCCAGACGTGCAGGTCGGCCAGGCGCGCCGGCCACGGGCCCTGTTCGATCACCTCGCGTACTTCGGCCACCACCGGCGCGTCCATCTGCGCGTCGAGCAGGATGCGGCCGCTGTCGCGCAGCAGGCCGATCGCCCACACCGTGACCAGCACGGCGCCGACCAGGCCCATCACCGGGTCCAGCCAGGTCAGGCCCAGCAGCTTGCCGCCGAGCAGGGCGATGATGGCCAGCACCGAGGTGGCGGCGTCGGCCAGCACGTGCACATAGGCCGAGCGCAGGTTGAGGTCGTGACCGTGCGCATGGGTGTGATCGTGGTTGTGGCCGTGGTGATGGCCATGGTCATGCCCGTGGTGGTGATGCACGTGGCCCGGGCTGTCGTGCAGCCACCAGGCGCACAGCAGGTTGACGCCCAGCCCGACCGCAGCAATGGCGATGGCTTCGTTGTAGTGGATCGTTGCCGGTACCCACAGCCGCTCCAGCGATTGCACCGCCATCAGCGCGGCGACGCCAAGCAGGGCGATGGCGCTGGTATAGCCGGCCAGGATCTCTATCTTCCAGGTACCGAAGGCGAAGCGCGGGTCGTGCGCGTAGCGGCGCGCGCAGCGGTAGGCGAACACTGCCAGGCCCAGCGCGAGTGCGTGCGAACTCATGTGCCAGCCGTCGGCGAGCACGGCCATGGAGTTGAACCACCAGCCGCCGACAATTTCCACCAGCATCATGCTGACGGTGAGCCACAGAGCGCGGCGGGTATTGCGTTCGGCCAGCGGGTTGCCGTCGTCGAAGCGGTGTTCGTGGCGACGGGCGGCGGCGAGGGCATCCAGGTGCATGGAAAGACCAGAGGGTGGAAGGATACCCCCATAGGGTATACGATGCGCCCATGGCCCATGTACACAGGAATCGAAAGCAGCTGCTGACCCGGGTACGCCGCATCGGCGGCCAGGTGGCGGCGTTGGAGCAGGCGCTGGACAGGCCGGAGGGTGAGGCCGGCGACTGTGCGGACGTGCTGGTGCAGGTTGCCGCCGTGCGCGGTGCCGCCCACAGCCTGCTGATGGAGCTGCTGCACGAGCATCTGCAGGAACATGTGGTCGGCGCCGAAGACCCGCAGCAGCGGGCGGCCGAGGCCGAGGTGCTGGTCGAACTGCTGCGCCGCTACGGCAAATAGCAAGGGGTAGTGCCGGTGCCGCGCGTTCCAGATATGCGTGGCGGCCAGCAGCAGGCTGCCGGTGACGGTCATCGGTGTTTCCCAGTCGTGCG